>CAWHZA010000039.1:0-223857 GCA_963833665.1 uncultured Alphaproteobacteria bacterium
TCTCCCCTATCTTTTTCAACTCGGGAGTAGGCTCCAAACCGTATTTGACGGAAGAAGAGGCGGCGAGTAAGCAAACGGTACGAGGCGACGCCAGTCGGAGGGAATTCGAAGCGCCATTTCCGACGGTACCAGTTGAGTAGTAGAGTTCGCCCTGGAAACCCAGATATGCCGTAACGACCACGGCGTTGCCCCACACCGGCAGCAGGTTAGATATCATCTGCGTATCCACAAAACTCAAAATTTCTCCCAGGTAATGGGGACAGGCCACCCAGCCAAACAAGGCGGGGCACCACATAAATGCGCACGCCGAGCGGGCGGAGACGAGCCGAAGCCGATGATGGTATCCGTTCAGACACCTCGCCGAAGGCAAAGGTAGGAACTCCGAGGATGAAGATCTGTTCAGAAGTGGGCTGGCCAGGGTTGGACTTGGAAGAATGCGCAAGATCCAGCCACGCCGCCGTATAGGAAAGCAATGAGCACAAGAGCGCGCAACGGCGTCGGACGCGAGTAGCCGTTGACGAAAGAGACTTCAAAGATCCGCCGCACGAAGTGAAACAGGAGTGCTCCAGAGACAGCTAGGTGATACAGTGTTCGCGGCGATCCGCCTTCAACCCAGAGCGCGACATACACGAATAGGGGAGTTGCGTAAGCGAGCACCAATCCGGCTTGGGAATTGACCCCGGCGCCCGTCCGGAACTTGCTGTAGGGCAACCGCAGGCGTCCGGTCGCCTTGCCAATCACAAGGATCGCTCCGACGAGGAGCGGACCGCAAAGCAGGTGGTGGCCAGATCTGCGATTGACACGGGTTAGCTATCGGCCTTGCAGCACTGTACGACATTGGAAACGACGGCAGCTTGGCCAATTCACGTAGCGGGTCGCTGACCGCTGAATGGCCGCTCCCTTTAGTTCGATCCCTTCGCTTCGCATCTCACAAGTAGACGGATGGGTCACTACCTCAGCACCGTACCGTAACGCCTCCGCACCGCGACCAAACAGTGTGTTGCTGGTGGGCGCTGTAAGGATTGAATTGACGACCTCTCCCGTGTGAGGGAACGCGCAGCGTTAAACCTTGAGGTTCTCCACCGTGTTTTTCCCCTGTTCGCGACTTCCTCGTACTCGACAACCTGCCCTTCCTTGAGGCCGCTAGTTCGGCCTGCTTGACACCCGAGATATCGACAAACACGTCTATTCCGCAGCCCTGCGGCTGAATAAAATCTGGGTCCGACGAGCTGCCGATTGGCATTTCTGCCGTGGTTAGAAGGCGCACCCATGATGACAATTGACCATGGGGTCTCGCGTGGGTGACGCCCCGACTTGTTCGCCCGATTTTCGCTGCGACGCACAACGCTACGGGATCCTTCCCAGTTTCGCCAACGGATTCGCCCTGGGACAGCTCCATAGCGGGCGAGCCATCCTTTGCCTCGCTGGTTGCCGCGAGCCGCGGCATGTGCGTCACGGGAAAGCCATGTCAGCAAAGCTGTTCGCTCCGAAGCCGCTTCAGGTCGCCGCTGCGGTGATTGGCAACGCGCTGGAATGGTACGACTTTATTGTGTTTGGATTTTTTGCCGTGATTATCGCACGCTTGTTCTTTCCTGCGGAAAGTCAATACGCTTCACTCTTGCTAACCACCGCGACCTTTGGGGTGGGCTTTTTCATGCGACCGGTCGGCGGCATTCTCATCGGCATTTATGCAGATCGCCGTGGGCGAAAGGCGTCGCTGTTGTTGATTATCGGTCTAATGACACTAGCCATCGCAATGATTGGTTTCGCGCCGACCTATGCTGCCATCGGAATTGCGGCACCGTTGCTGGTCGTGCTCGCCCGTCTCCTGCAAGGTTTCTCGGCGGGAGGTGAATTTGCCAGTTCCACCGCCTTTCTCATTGAGAGCGCACCGGCACACCGCCGCGGCTATTACGGCTCCTGGCAGATGGTTGGCCAGGGTCTCGCGGTACTCACTGGGGCGTTGTTAGGCGCGCTTATCACGCGCATTTTCACGCCTGAGGCGCTCGACAGCTGGGCTTGGCGCATACCATTTCTCTTTGGTCTCGTCATTGGACCATTGGGGCTCTATATCCGCCGTCGGCTCGATGAAACCGAGGACTTTCTCGCAATAACGCGGAGCACGGGCAAACAACAGGCGCTTGGCGCTGCGCTCGCCGCGCATGTTAGACAGGCGCTGGCAACTTTAGGAGTTGTCGTATCCGGTACGATCTCCTTCTATGTAATCCTTTTGTATATGCCGACATTTGCGCGCATCCAGTTGCATTTGCCTTTGGACCAGGCGTTTTCTGCGCAGGCCATTAGTCTGGCGTGCATGATCGTGCTCATTCCGATTTTCGGCGCGTTATCCGATCATATTGGGCGCAAGCCGATTATGATCAGCGCTCTCGTATTGTATTTTGCTTTGACCTATCCGCTGTTTTCCTGGATGTATGCCAATCAATCTTTTGCCAGTCTCTTGACTGCTCAGGTCATATTGTGCTGCCTGCTGGGCGCAATGTTTGGTCCCATATCGACGGCACTGGCCGAACAATTTCAGGCTCACGTGCGTACGACAGGACTGGGAACCGCCTACAACCTGGCTGTCATGTTATTCGGCGGTTTCGCGCCGTTTTTTGTGACCTGGTTGATCCAGGCAACAGGCTTGCCGATAGCACCAGCATTCTATGTGATGTTCGGCGCAGTAGCCGGGATATTGGCATCGCTGTTACTGAAGGAACGTGCCCGCGACGCCGATTTGGTCGCCACGGATCTTGAAGCGACCGTGAGCTAGCAGCGTCAGATCAAAACGGTGCTTGGCGGCCTCTGCGGAACATTCAGTTGGGTAGTGGCTCCAGGCAAGATCCGCAGTATCAGCGCCGCAACCTTCATTAAATTCGGCGAGCTGGATAACCGACGTAGCGAGCGTGTAGAGCGACTTCGTCAAGCGTTCGGCAAAACTAGTGTAAAGGCCGATATCCCGGCTGACATTCACAAAGCCTTATGGGAAAAATTCTTGCTCGTGACCGCGTTCGGCGGGGTCGGCGCGGTAAGTCGGGCGCCAATCGGTATCATTCGCACCATGCCGGAAACGCGAGCGTTGCTACAACAATGCATGGAAGAGGTTGCCGCGGTAGCACGTGCGCGCCGTATACAATTGGATGACACGGTGGTCACAGACACGATGAGATACGTTGACTCGCTGGCGGCAAATGCCACGACCTCGTTGCAGCGTGATATTGCCGAGGGAAAGCCAAGCGAGATCGACTACTGGAATGGTGCGGTGGTGCGGCAAGGACGGGCGGTAAATGTCTCGACCCCCGTAAATCAGTTTATCTATCACAGTCTGCTGCCGCAAGAATTGCGAGCACGAGGCAAGATGGTGTTTCCGCAATGAGCCACACGAAATTTACTTTGTCATGCTCGTAGCGATCTGAGGAATAGTCAGTGAGGCATCGAAATGATGACCTCCGCCGAAGTGAGGTGGTTCTGGCGCGGGCGTTGTCCGCAGCCGGTACATGACTGGTTTTTCAAATCGGGACTACCACCAGGCGGCGGGCTTTTCGAGGGTTGACAGGTATATCCCTCAGCGGGGTGAGCCTGAGATTAGCCTCAAGAAACGGGGCGACAAACCTGATTTCGAGGTGAAAGGGCTCGTCGCGACTCGAAGAAGCCCGGAGCTTGAACCGCTCGCGCCGCATATCGAAATATGGTGCAAGTGGTCCTGCACAATTCCAGGGCTGAAGACAGATGAGCTGGCAGTAACAAAGACGCGCTGGTTACGAAAATTCGATACGTCGAAATATGTCCGATCAGAAATTCCCCTCGACGCAAACGAAAAGCCAACCCCCGGCTATTCATTGCCCGTCCAAGGATGCAATGTCGAATTGACCGAGGTCGAAATGGCAGGTCACGCCGGAAGGTGGTGGACGCTCGGCTTCGAAGCATTTGGCGACCTTGACAGCGTGCCGACCAATCTCACGCTGACTGTGCTGCTGGAAAAGCCTCTCTTACTCCGCATTATGGGGTCCGGCGCGTTCCTGAGCTACCCGGCATGGCTTCGGGCGAGGCGAACGGAGTAGAGGTCAGTTTGCGTCCGCGTTAGCTCACTAGGCAGGCATCTAATCATTCAAATGGCAGGGAGACTGCAATTTGTTGACGCCCTGATGGCCCGGCGTATAGGGTTTGCGCCGTGCGAGCATCATTGGGATGTGGAGGTCGAGGTGCCTAAGGTCAGAGTGAACGATATCACCATGAACTACGAGCAGCAGGGTACTGGCGAGCCGCTTATCCTCATCCCCTATCTTGCTGCCGATAACGCCTGCTATGCCTTTCAGGTCGCGGACTACGCCAAGCAGTTCACTTGCATCTCAATAGACCCGCGCGGAGCGGGCGAGACGGACAAACCGGCAGGCAATTATTCCACTGAATTATTCGCCGATGACGTCGCTGCATTCATGCAGGCCATCGGGGTTGAGCGGGCTCATATCAGTGGTCTGTTCGCTCGGCGCCGCCACCGGATTATGGTTTGCCGCCAAATATCCTCAACGGGTCAAGTCGTTATCCCTGCATAGCGGCTGGACCAAAACCGACCCGTTCCTCAAGGCTGTGGTGGAAGGCTGGCAGACGATTGCCAAGGGCCTGGGCAATGTCACCGAGATGATCATCCAGGGCATCTTCCCTTGGTGCTTTACGCCCGAGCTATACGCCGCCAAGCCGGAATACATTGACCAGCTTGCAGCATTCGTGCGCGGTCGGCCAAAGCAGCCGCTTGATGCTTTCATCCGCCAATCTAACGCGGTCATTGCCCATGACGCTTTGGCCCAGCTCAGTCGGATAAACGCGCCGACCCAGATCACTTTCGGTCGGCATGACATGGTCACCTCCACCCGCTTCGCCGATGCGATGAAAAACGGGATCAAACGAAGCGAATTATTGGTATTCGAGGGTTGCTCACATGCGCCGATCTACGAAAGCGTGAGCGAGTTCAACCAGAAGACGTTGAGCTTCCTTAGCCGTCAGACAGGCTAGGAGACTGTGATTACGAGAAGAAGATGACCCCGCGCTAGATCATTGGCCCCCAACGCGGTCGGCGTTTTAGGTGCGGGCAGGGGCGGCTCTTAAGCAGCCATTCATTGCGGGCACTAATTTCGCGCTCTTTCTGCTGGTGGTAGCGGCAGAGTTGGCGGCAGTTGCCCCAAAAATGACTTACTTGCGCGTCGTTCTTTTCGTCGGCGCTTTAAATGTGGTTGCGTTGCGGGGATAAATTGCAGTTCGATCGACGATTCGGGGGATTGGGGGAATGGCGGCGGGGTTTAGAACGATCATTCTCGCGGGTTTCGCCATTGGCGGTGTCGGCGGCGTCGTATTGCCGGACTTGAAGTTTAACGACGTTTTACCGATCCAGGACCACCGCCTACAAGCTTTAGGCGTCAATGCCGAGCCTTTTGGCGCACTAGACCCGACGGCAACTGGCGAGCCGGGTCCGGCTGCTGCTGATACGGGGCAGGCGAGGACCGAGGGGTCGGGTGAGTCGGAAGCACGCGAAACAACGGCGGCCAACCCTCCCCAGACGCGCACGCCGGAATCGCTGCCCGTGCAGATCGCGGCGCTGACGTCACTTGATGAGTTGCATCACGACGCCAAGGAAGAACCAAACGACATCAAAACTGTAGATGAATGTCTCACGTCCGAGCTTTGTATCGATCAATACCTGTGGTCGCTGTATCAACGGGCACGCAAGGTCGATTCCATTAAGGTGGTGGAGCAAAAGAAGGCGTCGGTCGTAAAGAAAGGCAAGTTGCGGACCATCATCCAAAAAATTGTAAAGCTCGTACGCGAGGATTTCACATGGAAGGACCCGGCAGCGGCAGAAAAGGCCGGTATGCAACAAATGGATTACGTTATCGGGGGAATGGACCGGAGCTTCAAGATGCGACTGTATCATGCCCTTCGCGCCATGGACGACGCCGGGCTCGCGCCGGGCATAACGAGCGCATTCCGCGATGATTACCGTCAATCCCTCGCAAGCGGCCTGAAGGCTGCGACAAACAGATCATATCATGGGGGAAGCCTGCGCGGCGGCTACGGCCACGGGCTTGCCGCCGATCTCGTGAGTGTGAACGGCGAGACCGTTGCCGAGCGATGGGATGCGAATGAAAAGTTGTGGAACTGGATAGACGCGCACGGCAAAGATTTCGGAATAGGTCGACCCTATCTTGATAAAGATCCACCGCACGTGGCGCCAATCGACGGTCAAGAGTATGCCGCCCACCGTCGTGGCGGCAAACAATATGCCGATCATCGCCCCGGCAGGAATACGAAGCAGGCACTACAGTAGGATAACCGCAGGCGTGCGGTTAGCCGGCTGGTGAAGGCGCCAGCCTTCGTCTTTGATGCAAGAAATGAAAATGGGGCGCGGGCTGAAACAAATCAAGGATTACTCTGCTTTATGACGCTTCTCCTTCGCCACCTGATACAGCCCCCAATCGTTGAGCACTGTTATGTTGTGTTCGATATCCGCTTCGACGCGAGCCATCGCCGTCTCCCGGTCAAGATACTCGCCAAGATAGGTGGCGTTCACCGAGGCTAACCGTGTTGGCGGTTGTTCAATCTTGTCCTGGCGCACCACGGTCCCCGAATATGCCGTGCCGATTTCCAGGGACCAGCCCTCGCACATTCCCCGGCCCCACCGGCCACCTTGGGAGTCAAGGCCGCTTCGTCCAATTCGGAGAATCAGCTACAGAAGACCTGCTGGCTAGAGGCGCTTACTCTCACGGGGCTCCCGCTTCGAATCATTGCTCCAGCCTTTAGCCAGCACCACCACCGGAGAGTGCCAGGGCTTCCTGTTTTCGGCGGCTCAAAACGTGAGCCCCACCGCCATGGTGTTGGGGTCTGCGGAGGGCGGCCCTTCGAGGGGGGACGGTGCTCAGATCCAAGAAGCGGGGGGAGGCTTGCGGTCTAACCCTTCCGTTCCCGCTTTCGCAGCGTTCTACCGAATTGGCGGTGACGAGTTCCTGAGAACCCTATTGTCCCTTATTTCGGGAAAGTGCTTCTGGAGGCGGTGGCTGCGAGGGACGACCATCCTCCCGGCCAAAGAATTTCTGCTCAATCTCCACCGAGATTTGATACAACCACCTCTCGGCCCGGTCTGCCCTGTCCTGATGGTGCCGGACCTTTGCCTCAAGCTCTCGTATCCGGCCTTCAGCGGCTCGAAGTTCAGCAGATAGTTTGTCAGTCGTTTCGAGGGCCTGCTGGTAGTTTGCCTCAGCAGCACTGGCCGCCCGGTGAAGCGAGCCCAAGATTGCTTTGCCCGCAGCGTCTAGGGGGTCGCCAGCTTCCGACCTGACGTTCGATGGTGCAAGCGGAACGACGGTTTGTGCTGCACCTGAACTGCGATTACTCATCGCACCCCACTCCACATTTAACCGACCGAGCCACGAATTCCACCACCTCCTCATTCCAGAGGCAATTCGACCCCTGTGGATAACTCTCCTTTCTCGGTATGTGTGGATTTCAGGTCAACGGCCAGCCTGGTTTTGCACAATAAGGGTATTCTGAAGTCGGGCCGCAGCACAAAAAGTCGCTAGAATGGGCCGGAGCGATGCCGACGCCCTTTTAGAGGCCGAGTATCGAATTTCGGCTTGAGTGCGGCGTCAGCCCTTGGCTGAAGTCGTTTATCGCCCGCCTTGATGAGTTCCGACTCGGGGTTGCGCTTTAGCGCCTCACGCTGGGCTTCCATAAGCGCAGTAGGTTTTCTGTGCGTGACTGCTGGTTCGAGTGGCGTTCGCCCCGGCTCACTATTGCGACCTTTATGGCTCATTTTGTCCGATGAACTATTGCCCAGCCAGAAGCCCAAGTAAGTGAGGCAACGACTAACAGCCCTTTTACCCCCGCCAACTCTCATAGACGGGGGTAGACTTGAGTGCGCTAAATCCAGAGTGGCTAGACCGCCATCTTCAAATCCTTGGCCGCCCGGAACGCGACTTTCTTGCTCGCTTTGATCTTTATCGCTTCTCCCGTTGCGGGATTGCGCCCCATGCGTGCAGCCCGCTTTCTGACCTGCAGGATGCCAAGACCTGCAAGACGGATACGTTCGCCCTTCTTGAGATGCTTTGTGATAAGACCAACAAGATCGCCGAGGAGGGCCTCACCAGCCCGTTTAGTCAGTTGATGCTCCTCGGCTAAGGCCGCTGCAAGATGCTTGAGCGTAACGGGACGGCTGGTCTTGGCCGCAGCGGTGGGTTTCTTCGTATTGCTGGCAATAGCCATGGTTGATGCTCCCGAAGCGCCGAATGCGCTGGAGGTAGGAAGACCTGATTCGCCGCCAGAATAAAAGCGATATGACGTTTTAGTAGTCTCTCAATGTGGAATCCCTCAGGCGGGCACGGCAGAGCCGATTCTGCGTCAATCCCCCCAGCTTGGCACGCCTCCTGGCCATTGAGCTTGTTTGCAAGGGCAGTTCATCATTAAACCGGCCGCCAGTCATCGCCCCCACTTTTCGACTCCGAAATTTTTTTGTCTATAAAAAATCGCTGGTCAAGGCTCGAAAAGCGGATCAAGATTGAGAGGAAGCGGCGCTAACGGAGCAAATGGCGATGCGCACAGCTTGGATTATCTCAGCTATCGCGGCGATGGGTCTCGCCACATCGGCATCCGCCCAACAGGTCGATCAGAATACGCGGCAGCAAATGATTTGATTGATCTCGTGGGGTAAAAGGCGTCGTTTAGACCGGGCTTTAGTGAGGTACTTCCGAAGCTCTGCGGAGGATCGAATATCCGTCATGGTCGCTACCCTTCGATTCCCTTTAGCGTCCACGCAGCGTAGGCACAGTTATGACTGACTTCCAGTGAAATCCGCGCTGAAGTTTTGCGCCCCTTCGGCGAAGCTACTGGCGGCAGCGGAACGAGAGGCGGAAGAACGTAAACGCGAGCAGGATGACCCGTTTGTTGGAGAATTTTCGCGTGCCTGCCAACGGGCAGCGGTGTGCGAAAACTCACTGAACATTTTCCCCTTCGATCTCTGTAACGGCGCGGCTCGAATGGACAGGTTAGATGAGCCGCGTTGCAAAAGGGTCAACGGTCGAGACATACAAGAAAAAATAAACCCAAAATCGATGTTGCTGTTGCCGTCGCGGTCGGCCCAGTTGTCGAGGTAGCGGTAGCCCAGCTCATCGCAGAACATTGCGACGACGCGATTTTGCGGGGCGTGTTCGGGCTGGTCGACGCCGCTCACGGCTCAGTCCCTCTCGATGGATCGGGCAAGGTAAGCCTCAATACGAGTGTTCGAAAAGTCGGCGGCTTGGGAGTACACGTATTTGGGGACCAAATAGTCGACGACATCGTCATCAACTACTGGGTACGGCTCACGGCTTTCCGGTTCCTCGCTGTCCCAGTCACTACCGGCAACTGTCTGCAACCATATCGCCTCCCGCTTGTATCTTGGCAATTGTGCGACGTGCCCGCGAACCATATCCCGCACGATCTCGTCATATGTGTCCCAAAAGAACGACTCCTCATCTTGAACCTGAACGCAAATCTCGTCCCATGTTGTCTCCAATTCGGAACCATCGCCGGACAACAACGTATCTTTCATGCCTTGCAACGCAGCAATGACCTTGCGGGTGATCCGCTGAGAGGCCTCTTCCGCGACCGCACTCACAATCCCAGACTCGCTTAGCCTATCGGTCATGCGAGACGAATCTTTCCGTTAAGCAACTCCTGCATCATATCCTGCTTGAGGTTGCGGGCCTTGGCAACCTTCACCTTGACGAGTGCGACGATCTCCGCGTCCATGTCGAAAAGGATTGCAGCGAAGGCTGTTTGTTCTTCCGGTTCAGGAATGATTCGCCCTAGCCAACGCCGGTCACGCGTGCGCCACCTGCCGCTCACGTAGACGCGGCGTTTCAAGGACGTTTGGCGCTGACCAGCCGTGCTATCGCGCGGGCGCAGCGCGAGACCCTACGCCAAGCCGCGGCGGCGCTTAGCTGGTCTGCCATCTGGAGGCGTTTTGTGATCGATTGCCTCGCATTCCCGCTACGGTGCCCGCTAGTGAGTCTTTGCCAATTCTAGCGGCCGCGCCCGGAGAACCGATATCAAGGTCGGCTGGCATATCGGCCCACTCGTCCAAAGAAGGGTCGGCGGTCGGGAAATCGTCGGTAACGTTTTGATTTGACAGGAGGGGTTTTGTCCTCGGTCGGGACAAAAACCGAGCTTAATCAATGCAGGACATCGGACTCTGACTTCGAGAATCTAGGTTCGAATCCTAGTTCCCCAGCCAATTGATCCGATTAACCTTTTCCTCCTTTTGCTGCAGGACTCGGTCGACTGTTTTGTCGGTCATTTTGTAGAATCCGTTCCGGCTTTCACCCCGGCGAGCCGCTGCGCATAACCCATCTCCAGCTTGCGGATCGCGCTCTCGGCGAGCGCTCAGTCGCGGTGCAAATAGTGCGCGTCGAGGATCGAGCGCACGTCGCGCAAGCTGTGCCCGACGATGGTCGCGATCTCTTGGCCAGAATTGCGCCGTCCATCCGGACGCCGGGTGACAGTTCAACCAGCTGGACGAGATAGGCTTGATTGAGCCAATGTGCGTTGAGGACGCGGGCCGGGCGCTCGACCTCACCGGCCATCTCGTCGACCGTCATGGTCGAGGTGGTGAGGCGATGATCGGCTTGGGGCCCGCAAGCATCGATGCCCGAGCCGACACATCTCGTTGAAGTCGAGCACTTCCGGCACGGCCTCAAAGATCACCGCCACCGAGGCCAAGGCGGGCCCGGCGTCCGAAAGGGGGACAACCGCGATCCGCCTTGCCATCGTCCCGGCATGGGTTTCCGCGAACAGGCCGACGCCAGCAAGGCTCGCCACCGGCGTCGCATCGTGCGCAGTCGCAACTCGACGTGGCCGAGACTGAGCGCCTGAGGACTCGCGATTGAGCCGCGACGCCGTTGCGCGTGCTTGTTCGGCCCCACGTTCGGACCTATGCTTGATCGGTATCGTGCATCGCAGGCCGCAGCATGCCGCGCCGGGCAGCCGCACACGGCCGTGCCGCGCATCGGCGCTCGCGCCGCACCACAGGGGATTCGACATGAACTCGCTGTCGATATGGACACGACGTGACTTCGTCAGGATTGGGCTTGCTTCTGCCGGCGCAGCCAGCGCCTGGGCTGCGATCCCTGGAACGGCGCGCGCGGCGGGCGGTACGGTCAATTTCGCCGACATCGGCGTCGGCGATCCGGGCGGCGATTGGTCGTTGTTCACCAAGGCAGCGAACGGCTGGAACGTCAATCTGGTCGCGATCGGCAATGCGCCGTCGGCTATTCTCAACGTCCTGGTCGCCGGCGGTGGCACCGCAAGCTACGACGTGATCAACATCGTTGGCGGTATGCAAAAGCCGCTGGTCGACAACGACCTGATCGAGCCCCTCGACACCACGCGCCTTCCGGCCTGGAGCCGCGACCGCAACATTGCGGAGTTTCTCGGCAAGGGTACGCCCGGGTTCAACTTCATCGGCTATCAGGACAAGCTGTACGGCGTTCCGACCGTGCTGCAGGGAGATTCCTTCGCCTTTCTGCCGGAGAAGACCGGTCCGCTCGACTCCTACGCCGCGTTGTTCGATCCGAAATTCAAGGGCTACGTCGCGCTCGAGGACAATTACACCACCGCTGGCCAGAAGACCGCGCTTTATCTGAAACACGCCAATCTCGCCAAGATCGAAAACCCCGCCGACATGACCCCCGAGGAACTCAAGACGGTCGTCGATTTCCTCGTCGAGCAGAAGCGTAAGGGGCAATTCCGCGTCATCTGGTCGTCGTTCCAGCAGGCGGTCGATCTGATCGTCAACAAGGAAGTCTATGTGATCGACTGCTGGGAGCCGATGGTGTTCGTCGCCAAGAGCAAGGGCGTGAATGCCGTCTATGCCGACCCGAAGGAGGGATACCTCCTATGGGCCATGGCCGCCTATCTCACCAAGAACCCGAAGCGCAGCGCCGAGGCGACCCAGGCCGCGTATGCGCTCCTCGATTTCATGCTCGGCGGCTGGTACGGCGCCAAGATCACTCTCCTGCGCGGCTATATGACGAACACCGATGCGCCGGATTACGCCAAGGCCCATCCCGATCAATTTCCCGCCGAAGGCGCCGAGAAGGTGGCCGCCATCACCGCGAACGTGCATCGGAAATTCGCCCAGGGCGGCACGTGGCAGAATCGCTGGCCGAAGCACGTCGACGTCTACGAGACGGAATGGGCGCGCTTTAAGGCCGCCTGAGCCTGGACGCGGGAAACCGTGCTCAGGCGTCTGCTCGCGCGCTGGGCATTCCCCGCTCTGCCTATCGGGTTCGCCGTCGTCTTCGTAGTGCTGCCGCTCGCCCTGACCATTGCGGTGAGCTTCTGGACCCGCGTGGGCCTCGTCGTGCGGCCAGCCTTCACGTTCACGTCCTACGAGGCCTTCTTCGCCGGGGCCCGGCTGCTGGTGTTCGAGCGCAGCTTTCTTGCCTCGATCGAGGCGACCGTGCTCGGCCTGCTGCTCGCCTATCCGATCGCGTATTTCCTTGCCTTCAAGGTCTCGCCGCGCGCGGCGCGCACCGTCCTGTTGCTGTTCACCGTGCCCTTTCTGGTCAACTACATCATCCGCGCCTTCGCCTGGACCTGGCTGCTCGGCCGCACCGGTTTGATCAATACGCTGCTCATGGCCTCCGGGCTAACGAACGAGCCGCTCGACTGGCTGCTCTATAGCGACGTCGCGGTGCTGATCGGGCTGGTCACCTCATACATGCCGTTCATGATCTTCCCGCTGTGGCTGTCGCTTTCCGGGATCGACCGGCGCCTCATCCAGGCAAGCTGGATGCTGGGTGCGCCGCCCGCTCGCACGTTCCTGCGCGTGACTCTTCCCTTGTCGTTGCCCGGAGTGTTCGCGGCATCGATCTTCGCGTTCGTCGGTTGCTTCGGCGAAAGTGCCATCCCGGTCATCATGGGAGGTGTCGGGTACCAGATGATGGGCAACAGCATCGCCAGCGCCATGGACGTGCTGAACTATCCGCTGGCCGCCGCGATATCGACCGTCGTGCTGGCGGCGATGATGAGCCTGCTGCTGGTTTGGTATCTGGCCTTCGACGCGCGGGCGTTCCTCGGCATGATCCTGCGGCCAGGAAAGTGACTCGACGATGCCTCGCAGGCGATCAGCGACCTGGTTCGTGAGCTGGTGCGGTTTGATCGCGGTTCTCTTTGTGATCTATCTGCCGCTCGTTCCGCCGATCCTGTTTTCCGTCACGCCCGCCGAGCCGGGCGGTATGCTGACGCTGCAATGGTATCTCGCACTGTGGCGCGATCCCGTGCTCGTCTCCGCCATCGGCACCTCGCTCGAAGTCGGCATCGTCGTCGCGGCCGCGGCCACCATTCTCGGCCTCGGCGCCGCGATGGCAATCCGCAGCTTGCGCGTGCCCCGCTTCGTCCTCGCGCTCATGCTGCTGCCGCTGTTCGTTCCCGGGGTGAGCATGGGACTCGCGACCGCGTTGTTCTTTCGTCTTGCCGGATTTGAGGTGTCGTTTGCCAAGATCGCGATCGTGCAGACCGCGTGGGCGCTTCCGTTCGCGACCCTCATTGTCGTAACCGCGATGTCGACTTTCGATCCGGTGTATCTCGAAGCCGCTTATGTGAGCGGGGCCGGACGCTGGCGCGCCTTTGTTGATGTCGAACTTCCGTTGATCCGCTCGGGCATCAGCGGCGCCGCGACATTCTCGCTGATCCTGTCGTTCAATGAGACGATCCGTACGGCCGTCGTCCAGGGACCGCTCAACACGGTTCAAACCTACATCTGGTCGACCTACAAGCAGGTGGGCCTGTCGCCTGCGCTCTATGCGCTCATGAGCCTGCTCATCTTGCTCACGGTGGCGCTGGTCGCCGCGTTTGTTGTCGGGGGCGCGAGGACGTCGCCCGCGGCATCGGGCGTCAATCCTCGAGGGCGATAACGGACTGCGGCGAGAACCCCAGTTCGACGATGCTCCCGGGCGCGGCCTCCAGGTGTTGTGTCATGGTGGCGGTGAGCGTCTGCCCGTCTGGCAGCGCCAGCCGGTAGTCGAGCACTGTGCCGCGGAACGTCGTCTCGACGAGGGTCGCCGACAGACGGCACGGTTGCCGCTGCGCGAAGGTGCCGAGGTGCACGTTTTCGGCGCGCAGCGCCACGTGCCGGCCCGGCGTCTCGATGTCGCCAAGCGGCACGTCGATCGCGATCCCCGCCAGCCGGTAGGTTGCCGCGCCGTCGCCTTGCCCGGCCAACTCCGCCTCGAGCACGTTGCAGCCGCGAAAGAACTCCGCCACGAACCGCCGCCGCGGCCGCTTGTACAGGCGCTCGGGCGCGTCGCACTGGACGCATCGCCCGCGATTGATCACGGCAATACGGTCGCTGAGCGTGAGCGCCTCCTCCTGGTCGTGAGTGACGTAGAGAAAAGTCGTGCCTGTTCTTCGATGCACGTGCTTCAGCTCGTCTTGCATGGCACGGCGGATTTTCTCGTCGAGCGCTGACAGCGGCTCGTCGAGCAGCAGCATTCTCGGTTCGGGCGCCAACGCGCGCGCCAGCGCCACCCGCTGCTGCTCGCCGCCCGAGAGCAACGTCACGTTCTTGTCGCCGAGGCTGGCGAGACCCACCAGCTCGAGCATCGCGTCGACACGCTTCTTGACTTCGCTTGGCGGCAGCCGCCGTGCCTTGAGGCCGTAGCCGACGTTCATCCGCACATTCATGTGCGGAAACACTGCGTAGTTCTGGAACATCATGCCGAGATTGCGATGCCACGGCGCGACCGCGGCAACGTCCTGTCCGTCGATGCGGATCGTCCCGCCGTCCGGCTCCTCGAGCCCGGCGATCATGCGCAGGACCGTCGATTTCCCCGAACCGCTCGGTCCGAGAAAGGTGAAGAACTCGCCCTTCTGCACGGCAAGCGACAGCGCGTCGGCCGCGACCGTCGCTCCAAACCGCTTGCTGATACGGTCAAGCTCCAGAATGGTTGCGGACATGGGAAATCCGGACTCGCCGCGGCTCAGGGCGCCTCACGCAGAGCGGTCTCGAGCGCAATGGCCACAGCTCTGGTGCCGGTCGCCAAATCCATCGAGGCGAAGTCGGCACGCTGATGCGCTTCAAGCTTTGCCTCTTCCTTCAGCTGCCGGAGCAGGCCGGCCACCTGCTCCGGCAGGTACGGCACATGAACGAAACCGCAGCGTGTGCCGGGCGTCTTTTCCGACGCGCTCAGGAAACTGTAAAGACAGGCATTGCATAGAAAGCTTCCCGCCGAATTCGAAATCCGGCTTGGAATCCCGGCGGCGAGCATCGCCGCTTCGATCTTCCTCACCGGCAGGGTCGTGAACTTGGCGGCCGGTCCATTGCCCGACAGCGACTCGTCGCGTGCGAGCCGCCCGTGATTGTCGGGGATTTCGAAATCCGCCAGGTTGAGGCCGACGCGCTCGATGCGCACCATCGTCTCGCCGGGCCACAGCCCAATGCTGATCACAACGCGGGGCTTGAGTTCGTTGAGAAGGCTTTCGGCTTTATCGGCAATCTCGTCGAGCGCTACCGGCAGCAGCCGTCCGACGACCGGCACTTCCGCGATGCTGCGGCCGTCGAGTGCTTTGGCGATGTCGGCTGCCGGATTGCGGCCGCGGCCGGCGTAGGGTGCGAACCCAGTCACCAGGGCTGGATGCACGCTCATCGTTCACCTCGCATTGAAATCGTTGGATTTTTGGCGAAATCGCCGATTTGCCCCCAAACCGTACCCATGCCAGCGGCCGAACAGCGGACCTGAAACGATCTGCGACCGCCTCGTCAACGGTGAAAGCCTCAGGGCCGTCTGCGCCGGCCCCCGGATGCCGGGCAAGCCGCGGTGTTCCGCTTGCTCGCCAGCAATCAGGAATTTCGCCGGCCCTACGCTTTCGCGCGCTCGGGTCAGGGAGAAGATCCTCAAGATCGCCGACGACAGCAGTCGCAACTACGTAAGAAAGACCAGGGTCGATGGCAACGTGACCTGGGTCTTTGACAAGGAGAACATCGCCCGCCAACGCCTCAGGATTGCGATCCCCAAAAGAGGATCTGGATGGCGCCCGGAAAGTAGGGAACCAAGAAGGCCCTTCGGTTCGTCTCCCGATCATCTTGATCTGCGCCACAACCGTCGCGCCGCTCACCACCGACAGCGTCCCGCTGCCGGCCGCCAAGGTGTAGTTGAGATGAATCTGTCCGCTGGTGAAGGACACCGAGCTCACGTCGATGAACTGCCAGTGGTTCGTATGATTGGCGCCACCGAAGCCGGACACGGCGCCGGTGAAGGCGCTGACGTTGTTCGCCAAGTCCTCGATCACCAGCCCGCCGCCGCCGTTCGACAGGACTTGATGTTGGCGGCGCTTGCAATCCCGGTAAGCTGACTTTTAAATACCCGGCATGTTCACGGTAACCGCCGACACCGTTCTCCCCTGCACTACGACCGGCTCATGGCCGCGGCCGCACTGGTTCGATGTGAGCATGTGGGGCCGGCCGCTCGACACCTGCATGATGGACGTGCGCTTCCGCGAGAAGTTCCAGGACGTGCTCGCGACAGTCATCAGTGATCAGGATCGCGCCGGCATCGACATCCTCACCAACGGCGACATGCACTGCGACGACGACATGGCGGGCCGTTCGTGGCATCATTATCCTTTGCAGCGCTGGGCTGGCTTCGGAGGCGACTACCTTCAGTCCGAGGAGACCCGCTCGCCCTGGCTGCGCTACCCGCCCGGCACGCTGCTCAACGAAATCTACACGGGCTGGCGCTGGCCGCACGTCGTGGACAAGATCGAACATCGCCCGCTCGACTATCCGAAACTGTGGCGGCTTGCCCAGGCCAAGACGTCCAAGCCCGTCCGCTTCGGCACGTGCTGCTCGCAGGTAATGGGGCTGTTCCTCGATCTCCATACGCGAAAATACAAGGACAACCGCGAGGTGATCTGGGACATGGCGGTTGCCATGAACACCGAGCTTCTTGCGCTGCGGGACGCCGGCTGCAAGTGCATTCAGATCGAGGAACCCACGCTCCACTTCTGGGCCAACACCTACGGCCGCGACCACGACAATGTGAAGTTCATGGTCGAATGCTACAATCGCGAGGTGCAAGGTTTGGATGACGTGGAAATCTGGATCCACACCTGCTGGGGCAACCCGAACATGCAGCGTGTCATTGAAAATGACAGCTACAAGGAATCATTCCAGCTCTACCTCGAGGCCTGCCGCGGCGACGTGTGGACGCTGGAAATGAAAGATCGAGGCCTGCGGGAGATCGAGCTGTTCGCACCGCTCAACAATCAGCTGAAGAAAAAGATTTGCATCGGTGTTGTGAGTCACCGCAAGCTTCAGGTCGAAAGCGCCGAGGAAGTCGCCGACACGATTCGCACCGCTTTGAAGTACATTCCGCCGGAACAGTTGATCATTTCGAGCGACTGCGGCTTTGGCCGGCAAGGCTGCAATCGCGATATCGCCTTCTTCAAGACCGTCGCCATCGCGCAGGGAACGAACATTGTTCGCCGCGAGCTGGGGCTGCCGGAAAGCAAAGGACGCGCATCGGATCCCGCGCTGCAGACCGACATCGTGCCCAAGACCGCCACCGCGCACTGAAGCCGCTGCCTCCGACACCGAAGGTCTGCATCATCAATCCGTCAATCGAGTATAGGCGGCGGCAAGGATCAGGATGATCGCGCCGTAAAGAATCTGCCTGATCGGTTCGGGCGCATCGAGAAGCGTCAGCAAGCTGTTGAGCACCGTGAGAATGAGTGCACCCACGACGCTGCCGGCATAGCCGCCGCGACCGCCGAAGATCGAAGTCCCGCCGATGATGACCGCCGCCACCGACGGCAACAGGTAGACATCGGCCAAGCTCATGTCGGCCGCGTTGGTCCCCCCGACGATCACGAGCCCAGCGACGGCCGCGAGCAGACCGCACAAGACGTAGTCGGTCAGCAGCACTTGCCAGACCCGCACGCCGGACAGTTGGCAAGCCTCGCGATTGTCGCCGACCGCATAGAGCAGGCGGCCCAGGCCAGTGCGGCGGAGCCCGATCAGCACCACGAGCGCGATGGGCGCCCACAGGATGAGGTCGATGGGAATGCCGCCCAACACTTTGCCGCTGCCAAGAGACTGGATGAACGATGGCACGCGCGGCGCGTTTGCCAGCATCTTCTGGCTGTAGACGATCAATGTTCCCTGGGTCATCAACCCGGTGCCAAGCGTCATGACCAGCGGCTGTACCTGCAGGACTGCGACCCCGACGCCGTTGATCAATCCGACGGCAAGACCAACTGAAAGGCCCCAAAGAACGCAGGCGACGCTTCCCAGAGAGGAGTGGGTCGCCATCAGGTACGCGGAAGCGGTCGCCACGCTGGCCACGGAGAGGTCGATGCCGCCGGACAGCATGACCAGCGTCTGCCCGGCGGCGAGAATGCCTAGCGGTGCAGCAAAGAGCACGATGTTGGAGATCCACGTCGGCGTGACGGTGCCTGGGACGATCATTTCGATGCCGCCGACGAAGCACACGAGCAGCACAAGCAGCGCCGCAGTCGTGTGCCTGCGCAGCAGGTTTAGCGCGCGCCCCGCGCTCGCCTGCCAGGCGCTGCCCTTGGCAGGTGCGGGATCAGCTGCCGCACTCATCTCTTGCGGCCCTGCAAGAGCCCGACGAGGCCGCCGCCCATGACAACCAGCACGATCAGCGAGCCCTGGATCACCTGGCCGAAATTGGGATCGATGTTCAGGAAGATCAGGTCCGCCGGGATCAAGGTAAGAACATAGGCGGCAAGCACAGGCCCCACGATGCCGCCGCGGCCGCCGGTCAGGCTGACACCGCCGAGGACAGCCGCCGCCAGACCGCTGAGCGTGTAGTAGACCCCGGCCAACGGCGAGCCGATCCCGGTGGTCATGACGAGGCCGATGCCGCCCACGGCGCTGAGCAGTCCGCCGAGCACGTAGGCGAGGAAGCGGGTAAGCTCGACATTCACCCCGCTACGGAAAGCGGCGGCTTTGTCGCTGCCTACCGCATAGAGCAGCAGCCCAAGCCGGCTGCGTTGCACCGGGATCCAAATGATCGCCACTGCGGCAGCGACCAGTACAAGCGAGCCGGAAATCCATGGCGTTACCAGAAAGCCAGCGCCCAATTGAAGGAATTCTTCCGGAGCGCCACCGCCCGGCCTCTCGAGTATGAGCAGGGCCACCCCACCCCAGATGAAGCCGGTCGTCAGCGTCACAACGACGTCGGGCACGCGCGAAAAGACAACGATCAGGCCGTTGACGGCGCCAAGGAGCGCTCCCGCGACGCAGATCGCTGCGGCAAGCAGCAGCGACTCGCCGAACGTCGCGTGCTCCATCGTGGCGGCGGCGAGCACGTTGCAGACGGCTATCATCGAGCCGACGGAAAGGTCGATGCCGCCCGAAATCAGGACCACCGCCTGCGCCGCGGCGGCGAGGGCCAACGGCATGGCACCCATCGCGAGGGATTGCGCATCGAATGAATCGTACTCGGGGTGGATTGCCACCGTGACTGCCAGAGATATGGCCAGCAGCGCCGGCATGGTCACCAAGCTTGGGTGGTGGTGCATGAAGCGCCGCAATCCGCCGAGCCGCGGTCCGGTGTCGAGTGGTGACTGCGTTTGATCGGTTGCGGTCATGCCGACGCCTCGCGCCGCGGTACGAGCCCGTGCGAGGCGCGCAGCAGCGTCACTTCGTCAGCGCGAGCGGCCGCCATCTCGTGGACGACGCGGCCCGCGAACAATACGATCGCGCGGTCGCATACAAGCGGAATTTCCGGCAGTTCCGAGCTGAACAGCAGAATCGCCGCACCCGCCGCGGCAAGTTCACGAACCAAAGCGTAGATCTGCCGCTTGGTGCCGATGTCGATGCCGCGAGTCGGGTCGAAGCACAGCAGCGTCTTGAATTCGCTGGCCAGCCAGCGCGCGATCATCACCTTCTGCTGATTGCCACCGCTCAGGCGTTGCAGCGCCAACTCGGCACGGGTGTCGATCTGCAGTCGGCGAATCGCCTGCTGGACGCGCTCTCGCTCGGCGCTCATGTCAATCAAACCCCAATGGCGCAGGCCACGATAGGCCGGCAGCGCCACATTCTCGCGGATCGAGCGCTGCGGCAGCATCGCCTGCTGCCGGTTGGCGGGCACCAGAACCAGGCCTGCGCCGATCGCGTCGGCGGGATGTCGGAAATTTTGCGGACGGCCACACACGACGATCTCGCCGCCATCACGCTCGCGAACGCCGGCGATGCAATCGAACAATTCCTCCTGGCCCTGCCCTTCCAAGGCCGCGATGCCGAGTACCTCGCCGGCGTACAAGGCGAACGAGACGTCGTTGAGCAGACGGCCGCAGCGCAGGCCTCGCACCTCGAGCGCCGGCGCCACGCTGCCTGCCGTCTCGGCAGCGAGGCGAGTGCTGCCGGCGGCAGCGGCGTGAGCCACTTCGTAGCCAAGCATGAGCTCGACGATACGCTCTTCGCTGCCGCGGGCGGTGTCGGTGACGCCGACGGTGAGCCCGTCGCGCAGCACGGTGGCGCGATCACACAGTGCCGATACCTCGGCCATGCGATGGGAAATGAAGATCACGCTGCGACCACGCTCGCGCCAGCGCCGTATTATGCCGAAGATGCGCTCCGAGAGATCGGCCGGCAGCGCCGCAGTTATCTCGTCGATCAGCAGGATGGTCGGATCGGACGCCAACGCCCGCGCGAGATCGATCAGACGCAGGACGGGATAAGGCAAATCGCGCACGAACGCGCCAAGGTCGAGTTCAGGGATGCCCAAGTCGACCAGCCATTCGCGCACGGTATTGGCGCGGACGCGAGCGAGGCGCAGGTTTTGCGCGACGGTCAGGTCCGGCACCAAAGCGGGATCCTGATAGACCGACACGACGCCCGCCTGGCGCGCCTCGGCAGGAGAGCGAAATCGGCGTTCTCGACCCCGGATCACCATCCCGCCGCCATCGGCGGAAAACACCCCGGTCAGAATTTTGACCAAGGTGCTCTTGCCGGCGCCGTTGGCGCCCATCAGCGCATGAACCTCGCCGGCGCGCACTTCCAGAGAAGCGGCCTTGAGGGCGACCACCGAGTTAAAGCGCTTCGCGACATTCGATGCCGCGAGCAGGATTTCCGTCGAAGTCATTCAACAGTCAACGGCTGAATGGCACTCGGCTTCCGAGGGAATCCGAAGAGCCATTCGTTCCACCTGAACGTGCCGGTCCCGCGTCGCCGAAGCGATGCGGGACCAAGCACGCGCAATAGCTGGCTACCGCGACTGAAGATTCCCCAGCCGCGGAACAGACATCAGCTTTCGCCCGGACCCTTGCAGGCCTTTTCCTGGTCCGGGGTGTAGCTGGTATAGGGCGGGATACCGCCATACACCGGGTATGAGGGATCCACCTTCGGATCATACACCGACTTCGCCCAGTCCAGGCCCGCCGCGGTCGTGTTGTTGTGCACTTTCGGCGTCAGGTGGACGAGGTGCGGCTCCTGCTTGCCGCCGGCGATGGACAGCGCAAGGCCGAGGCCGGCTCCGCCCACCGCAGGAGGATTGGTCACTGCGATGCCGACCAAGCCGGCATCCTTGTGCTCAATCATCTGACCAGCAAAGCCGTTGTTGTCAGCGCCAACCACCGGCACGAACTTCACGTTTGCCGACTTGTAGGCATCGACGATCACGTTGTCGATGCCGGAGGTCCACACACCGTCGATCTTCTTGCCGGAGCCGAGGAGTTCCTTGATCTGTTGCGAGCCTTTGTCCTGCGACCACCCGGTGAATACCGAGGCCACGACTTTGATGCCCGGATTCTTTTTGAGCGCCTCCTGGAAGCCCTCATGGCGGTCCGAGTCGGCCGGCACACCGTCGATGCCGCGCATCTCGACAACATTGCCTTTGCCGCCAAGGGCCTTGAACAGCGCCTCAGCGCCTTCGCGGCCATAAGCAACCTGATCGTTCTCAAGGACATAGGCGCCGGAGGCGGATACCGCCTGATCGACCGCGACCACGGTGATGTGCTTGGCGAGTGCCTGTTCGATGACCGGGTTCAGCGCCTTCCGGTCCGACGGATTTACAATGATGATGTTGACGCCGGCTGAAATCAGGTTGCGCAGATCGGCAATCTGCTCGGGCGGGCCGCCATTGCGGTTCGCCAACACCAGCTTCGAAACCTTGCCCGAGGCCAGCGCCTCGGCCTTGATCGAGCAGACCATCTCCTCGCGCCAGCCGTTGCCGATCAGCGTGTTTGAAACGCCGACGACGTACTGGCCCTCCGCGGCGACGGCGTGGCCCGACGGAGCGGCCAGAATTGCGCCAAACGCGAGGCAAGTGTAAGCGGGTAGCTTCCTCATCTTCTTCCTCCCTTGGCTGATCGCCTTTGCTTGGGCGATTCACGCGTTGGACAAGCGCCACCAGACACGTAAAACAAAGGCTTATTTGACAATCCGGCATATTGTCAACGGACATCATCCGCGCGGGCCGCCCGCACTTCACCGTCAAGCTGCGGCACCAACCTCCTCGCCGTCGATCCACACACCTTCGACCTTTAGTTTCACGTCGAGTTGCACCATCGAGGCGCGAGCCCCTGGAACGATGCGGCCGAGATCGGTAAGGCCGAGATACTCGGCCGGCCGCGTCGAGGCCATCGCCACAGCTTCGGCTAGTGGTACACCGATCGAAACGAGATTGCGCACCGCATCGGCCAAGTTGATTGCGCTGCTGGCTAAGGTCTCGTTGTCCTCGAGTGTTACTCTTAGCCCGCGCTTGAACACCTTATGGGCGCCAAGCGAGTATTCGCCGTCGGGCATTCCCGCGGCGGCGGAAGCATCGGTCACCGTATAAAGCTTGGGGATCGAACGGCGCGCGGCGAGGATCATCGATGGATGGACGTGATTGAAGTCGCAAATGATTTCAGCATATTCGGCGCGGGCTAGCGCCCAGGCGGCGGCCCCCGGCTCGCGATGATGGGCTCCCGTCATCGCATTGAATAGATGCGTAAAGCCGGTGCAGCCACAAGCGAAGGCGGTGCCGATCTGGTCGAACGACGCCAAGGTGTGTCCGACCTGCGGGCGGCAGCCATGCTCGGCGAAAACCCGGAACACGTCCAACCCGCCGGCAATTTCCGGCGCGACGGTCGCAACGACGATCGGAAAGCGTTCAGCCCACTTCAACGCCAGCGACGCATCGCCGGGCTGCGCGAAAGGCGGCTGAGCGCCCAGACGACCGGGATTTATGAACGGCCCTTCGAGATGCGCGCCCAGCACCGCGGCTTCGCCCGAGCGAGGTTTGGCCTGCGTGGCGGCGATATCGGCCAAGACGGCTTCGATCAGGGGAACCGGCGCGGTGACTGTCGTAGGCGCCAGGGCCACGGTCCCATGTGCAGCGTGATATTTCAGCGTCTGACGCACGCCGGCTTCGCCCGACATGCATTCGCCGCCCAGGCCACCGTGCACGTGGAGATCGATGAAGCCCGGCACGATGAACGGACTCTCGGGCGTCATATCTGGACGCAGCAAATCACCGTCGATCCCGGCGATCCGGCGGTCCTTGATGCGCACCCGACCGCGCATCCAGCCCGCGGGAGTGAGAATGGAACCTTTCGGCTCTGCCGGCACGCTCATGATGAGAACTCGCCTATCAGGCGACGCCCCCCCGAAATCGCGCTGCTCCTCATGCCACAACCTCGCCGATAACCCGTTCCGCCGGCGCGCGGCCGGCCGCAAGCAGATAGCAGCCGTGCATCGCGTCGCCCTCAGGCAAAGCAAAGGCATGGCTGAGCCGCTTGCCGACGCACGGCGCGAACACGTCGGCGAGGCCGCCGACGGCATAAAGCGTATCGCCATCGCCGATGTCGAGCACGCGCACCAAGTCCGTCAGGTGCTCGATGCCGCGGCGGCGAATCTCCATGGCGCGCGGCACGCCTTCGTCAGCCGCCGCAAGCACGAACGGCGCCAGCGCCGCGAGCCCATCGGGGGTCATGCCCGCGAGCATCTCGGTGAGCCGCACGCGGCCGCCTGCGCTCGCCAGCACGCGCTCGCTCAGGCCGTCCGGCGGACGAATGCCGTCGATCACTGAGAGAGTATGACGCAGCGCCTTTCTGCCGAGCCAGGCACCGCTGCCGCGGTCGCCGCCGAGCCAGCCCCAAGCGTCGCGTTGCACGGACACGCCGCTGGGCCACAGCCGGTGGCCGGCAACACCGGTGCCGATGTTGATCAGACCGCACGGCTTGCCGCTGCCGGCTCCGATCAGCGCCGCATAGCCGTCGCTCGAAGCCGCGGTTTTGGCGAACTGCGGGATGGCCGCCAAGAACCTGCTGCGCGCCGCCGGGACGTAGAAACCGGCTGCGCCGATCGACAGCTCGATGCCGCCCAATTCCTCGGCGTCGAGTCCGGCCGCGGCAGCGCACTGCCGCCATAGCGCGTTGAATGTCGCGACCGCACGGTCGAAACCTGTGCTTGGATTGCAAGGCCCACCCTCGCTCTCTGCCAAGCTTGTACCCGCAGCATCGACCAGCCGCGCGCGGCTCTTCGTGCCGCCACCATCGACGCAGTAGATCAGACCACCGGCCATGGTCCTCATGATATCGGTCGAAACCCTCGACACAAGCGTGCCAGATTCTCGCAGCTTCTCACGCACAACGACTGCACGTGGTGAATCATTTGCGTTCGGCCGAGACGCCCGATCAGCGCCCGCGCGCGCCGGCGGCTGCACCTTCGGCACGCCAATCTTCAACTCGGTGCTAGGGGACAGCGCGGGAGTATGCAGCGCGGCACTCCTCGCCATCAATCCGGTGCAACGCGCCTTCAGCGCACCGCTTGATGACTTGACTCCGGAGGCCTGACGGCATGAATTTCTCCGCCCACGCGAAGAAACTCACACACAGGCGTGCGGCTGGCCTGAGGAATTCTCGCTCATGGAAACCGGCGAGGCGCTCAAGGTCTGCATGCTGCCTGACGAAACTTGCGCATGAATTCCGTCCCGTCCGAAATCGCAAACGTCGACCTGATTGTCAGGGGAAAATTGCGGCCGTCTTCCAGCGGCCAACGCTGGCGCATCACATCGCCGGCGACGGGTGATGTCGTCGGTTCGGTTGCGTCCGCCACCCGCGAGGATCTGCTCGAGGCGATCGAAAGTGCGCATGAAGCCTTTCTCACCTGGTCCAGGCTGACCCCCTATCAGCGTGAAAAGGTCATCCGACAGGCTGCAGCGCATGTGCGGAGCAAGGCCGAGGAAATTGGCCGGCTGATGGCGATCGAGCAAGGCAAGCCATTCAACCAGTCGAAGAGCGAGATCACCGCCTCCTGCGACACGCTCGACTACTACGCTGCCGAGGGCGTGCGCCTTGAGGGCAGCGTGCTTGCGACTGAAGACAAGAGCTACCGCTCCAGCGTGATCTATCAACCGCTCGGCGTCTGCGCATTGATTACGCCGTGGAATTACCCCGTCTCGCTGCTGAGCTGGAAGCTTGGGCCAGCGCTGGCCACCGGCTGCACCGTGGTGGTCAAACCAACGCCGGTCACGCCCATGTCGCCAACAGCGTTTTGCGCCGCGCTCATCGAGGGGGGCATACCTGCGGGCGTCATCTCGGTGCTCAACAGCGAATCGATCGCGATCGCCGAGGAGCTGGTGACGCATCCGCTGGTGGCGAAGGTGGCCATGACCGGTTCGACCCGCACCGGCAAACGACTGATGGAGCTGGTCGCGCCGTTGCTCAAGCGCGTTTCGCTCGAGCTCGGCGGTCAATGTCCCGCCATCGTGTGTGCCGATGCCGATCTCGACCTCGCCGCGAAGGTAATTTCATACAAGGGCTTTCGCAACATGGGCCAATCGTGCAGCTCGGTGAACCGCGTCTATGCTGATGCGTCCATACACGATGCGTTCGTGCGCAAACTGGAAGAACTTGCCGAGAAGCATACGATCGGCGACGGCGTCACCGATGGCGCGGTCGATCTCGGCCCCATGACCACAGCCTCGTGCTTGGCCACGGTCAAGGAGCACGTCGCCGACGCGTTGACAAAAGGCGCGACGCTGATTTGCGGCGGTGCGGCGCCGAACGGCGACCGCTTTGCGCGCGGCAACTTCTATCTTCCCACGATCCTCACCGGTGTAACCCCTGACATGCTGGTCACGCGCGAAGAGACATTCGGCCCGGTTTTACCGGTCGCTTCCTTTGCCCGGATTGAAGAGGCAGTACACCGGGCCAACGACACAGCCTGGGGCCTTGTCGCCTATCTTTTCGCCCGCGACTACGCAACGATAACGCGTATCTCCGAGGCGCTGGAAGCAGGCACCATTTGCGTCAACAACGGCGCAGTGAACACCAACTACGCGCCCTATTCCGGATGGAAGGACAGCGGCTTCGGCTTTGAACTCTCACGCGATGCCGTTTTCGAATATCTCAAAACCAAGCACATCAAGGTCGGGCTGAGTTGAACGCCATGCCTCTTTCCTCCGATCAGGCGCGCATTCCGTTTGCGGATGTGTTGGAAATGGACTGCGCCGCATGAGACCACTTCACGAGATCTCTGCGGCCGTCGTCGGTACCGGCTTCATCGGTCCGGTCCACGTCGAGGCGCTGCGCCGGCTCGGCATTCGCGTATCGGGGATTCTCGGTTCCTCTGCGGAAAAATCGCAAAGGGCGGCGGCAAGTCTCGGCCTGTCCCGCGGCTACGCCAGCTTGAAGGAGTTGCTGGAAGACCACGATGTGGACGTGGTCCATATCGCCTCGCCGAACCGCTATCATCACGAGCAGGTGCTGGCGTGCCTCGACGCCGGCAAGCATGTCGTCTGCGAGAAACCGCTGGCAATGACCTCTGCGGAAGCAGCCGAGCTGGTGAAGGCAGCTAAGGCGCATGCGGATCTCGTCACCGCGGTTAACTACAATATTCGCTTCTATCCGCTCTGCCTCCAGGCGCGCGCGATGATCCGGGCCGGAGAGATCGGGGACGTTCTTCACGTCACCGGCAGCTATCTGCAGGATTGGTTGCTGCTTCCCACGGACTACAACTGGCGTGTCGAAGCCGGCGAAGGCGGCGCCCTGCGTGCCGTCGGGGATATCGGCACGCACTGGCTCGATCTCATCGGCTTCATCACCGGCCTGCATGTCGACTCGCTATTGGCCGATCTGTGGACCCTCCACTCCGTCCGACGGCGTCCGGTCAACGCGGCCACGGAAGCATTCACCGGCAAGCTGCAATCCGGCGAACGCGCAGTGCGGGAAATTCCGGTTGAAACCGAGGACTACGGCTCGATCCTGCTGAAATTCCCCGGCGGCGAGCGAGGCGCGCTGACTGTTTCCCAGATCGCCGCCGGCCGCAAGAACTGCATCCGTTTCGAAATTTCCGGAACGAAGAAGTCTCTGGCGTGGAACAGTGAATCGCCGCAGGAACTCTGGATCGGCGACCGCACCGCGCCGAATGCGCTGCTCATGACCGATCCGTCGCTCATGCACGAGGAAGTGCGGCCCTTTGCAAACTATCCGGGCGGCCACCAGGAGGGCTTTCCCGATACATTCAAGCAGCTTTATCGCGCGATCTATCAAGACGTGCAGTCGGCCAGACCCTCGGCGGCTCCGTTGTACGCCACGTTCGAGGATGGTCATCGCGAAGTCGTCCTTTGCGAAGCCATCCTGAAGAGCTACCGCACAAACAGCTGGATATCCGGCCTGAAGGGAGCTTGAGATGCAACTGGGCTTTGTCAGCGCCATTCTGCCCGATTTGAATTTCGAGGAGATGCTCGCGTTCGCGGCCGAGGAGGGGTTCGCCACAGTCGAGGCGATGTGCTGGCCGGTCGGCGCGCCTGAGCGCCGATATGCCGGCGTCACGCATATCAACGTGACCGACTTCGGTGAGAAGGAGGCGAAAAAGGTAAAGGGCCTCCTCAAAAAGTACGGCGTCTCACTTTCGGCCCTCGGTTACTACCCCAACCCGCTGTGCAGCGACGAGAAGGAAGCAACTGTCTACATCGAGCACATCAAAAAGGTCATCCGGGCGTCAGACGTGCTCGGCGTAAAGCTGGTCAACACTTTCGTCGGCCGGGACCACACGCGTTCCATCGCCGACAACTGGAGCGTCTTCGACGAACGCTGGCCGGACATCGTTCGGTTTGCAGAGAGGTACGGCGTGAAGATCGCTATCGAAAATTGTCCCATGCTTTTTTCTAAGGACGAGTGGCCCGGCGGCAAGAACCTCGCGATCTCACCAAAAATTTGGCGTGAGATGTTCCGGCGCATCCCCTCGCCCAGCTTCGGGCTCAACTACGATCCCTCGCACCTCGTCTGGCAGTTCATGGACCACATCAGGCCGATCGAGGAATTCAGCGAGCGTATCTTTCATGTCCACGCCAAGGACTTGAAGATCTGGCATTCGCACCTCGACGAGGCCGGCATCATGGATTTCGGCTGGAACAGCCCGAAGCTGCCCGGCCTGGGTGACGTTGACTGGCCGAGCTTTTTCGCCATGCTGACGCATATCCGCTACACTGGGCCTGTTTGCATCGAAGTGGAAGACGCCGCCTACGAAGCCACACTCGCCGACCGCAAGCGGGCGTTGATTCAATCGAAGCGTTTCCTGCACAACTACGTTTAGCCGACCTGGCGCGCCTACCCCCGGCGGGCTGTTAGCCTTGCGCGCGCATCAAGTTCGAAGAGAACTCGAGTGAACCTTAGCCGCGCTCGATGATAATGGCCGGCGCTGGTTCGCGCACCAGGCCCAGTTTTGCGAGAACAGCGCCGCCGCTGGCGCCAACACCAGCATGACTGCCGCGCTCGCAAGCGCCGGCCCGACAAGTCCCCTCATATCGAGTTGTGACCGCCGAGGCGACATCGAGATAGGCGCCGACGAGGTCGCGCCACTCCTCGGCATCGAGCGCGCTGCGATGCCGGTCGAATCTCGGATCGTATTACGCATATCGCGACTGATCTGGAGATTGCCAAGGTGAGAGCCAAATCACTTTTCGCTACGTTGAACCCGCCCCAGGACCCCGACGGCTTGCGAGTCTTGGACCAGGGCGGAAACGAGGTGTTCTTTCGGACTCCGACGACAGGTGATCGCTAGTGGTCGAAAGGTGATAATCAACGCAACAAACGACACTCTTCTCTTGTGATCAATTTAGAGCTACAAGCATCTGCTCTCATACATGGAGATTCTCATGAAGAATGGGTCAAAGAGAAAAGCATGGACATCAGTACAGGTCCGCGAACTGAAGACGCTGGCCCGCAAGAAAACCCCCGCCGGCCGAATTGCCAAGAAGTTGAAAAGGACTGAGGGAGCAACGCGCCAAAAAGCATTCAGTCTCGGACTATCGCTCGACAGCCGGGCGTAACCGGTTTTTCCAAATGTTTGGGAGAAGCTCCGCGCCAGCGCGGGGCTTTTTCCTTTTGTGATATTATTGGCTTGTGAGCCGGCTAACAAACATCGGCATTGGCATCGCGATATTCGTCAGTATCATCTCCGGCGGCACCGGATTGTTCACTCGGTCGCACAGCTCTCCTGCGCTACACGCGCCGTCCGTTGCGACCTCAGTGCAACAGAGGGCACACGCCCTCGTCGAACGGAGCACAAAGTTCGAGCGAAAGCGTTTCTCTTGCAACAAGCACGGTTCCCCACCTGGACCGTAGGTGATTGTGGCCATTCCGCTGCTTACTTGTTGGCCGAAATGTTTGAGCAGCTCTGACCTTCGGCGAAGCGGGTTAGCACTACGCTGCTCCGCAACACAAACCTTCAGGGGGTTTTGGCCCCGCCCACAGCCCGAATCTCCCGCAATCGGCGGTTGGCGAGTCAATCGCCTTTCAACCGCCTTGTCGCCTCACGCCCGCGCTCGATAACAGACCCGACCTCCCGGCCTCGCCTCCACCTCAATCAGCACAGAATCCGTGAGGCGAATTAAATTGGGAAGCCGCATCTTCTCAGAATGTCCTTTGTTCTTTGCCACATTCCTTACACGTGTACGGCACCCGAACCTGCCCTTCGCCCGCCGAGACGCGATTTAGCGCGCCGCACTTTGCGCATTTGCTCTCTATGCGCGTCTTGCCCTGCTTAATGGTGATGGCCTTGCGCTCCAATGCCTCTTTCACCAGACGTTCCGTCTCCTCGCGCATTACTTGTTTTGACATTGCCCCGCTTTCTTGATTTCTGCGCGATAGGTCATACAGCCAGTCGCGACCCATGGCAAAGAACTTGTCCCGTCACCGTCGTGCATGAGCACGTCCGCAACCAGCCTTCTCCGCGGCCCAGCCAAGCCCCATTGTCAGGCGGAGTCCGCAACGGTATCATAAAACGTCAACAGTGGAGATCAACAGTGGCGCTCGGCACCGTGAAGTGGTTCAACTCGCAAAAAGGGTACGGGTTTATCCAGCCGCAGGACGGCGGCAAGGATGTCTTTGTCCATATCTCGGCCGTCGAGAAAGCTGGCCTCAGCGGCCTCAATGAGGGGCAGGTAGTCGAATACGAGGAAGTCCCGAACAAAGGGAAAACGTCGGCGGAACATCTCAAGCTTCAACGCTGATCTTGCTGAAAGCGATTGCAAGCATCTCGGGCTCAAGCATATCCGCACCAAGCCGTATACGCCCAAGACCAGCGGCAAAGCCGAGCGCTTCATCCAAAACTACCCTACGCGAGTGGGCTTACGCGCACGCCTATCCAAACTGACGCGAGCCCGAGGCAGAGCTGCCGATCTGGCTCCGCCGCTACAACCGGCACAGGCCTCATATTGGCACCGATGATAAAATACCCATCAGCAGGCTCGGCGTGACCGGCTATGACGTCCTGAGGCTCGACACCTAGAGAAACATTTGCCCTCCGGCGGTCACACATCACGGGAGGCCGAGGGTCACGAGCCGAGACGCACGAAATCGGACACCACGGCTGGGTCCACGAGAACCCAACCATGCTGACGCCGCGGCGCTTATCCGCGTTCGACATCACTTGGCCACAAGCAAGATAGAAAGCGGCCAGGCAAGCAGGTCTTAGCGTGAGCCTTGCCGGCCCCCGGAAGCCATTGGCACCGTCAGGGCAGCGCGTGCAAGTCATCATGCCGTAGTTCCCTTCAGGTATTGCCGCAGCAATTGGGCAGTGCGACGATGACGAAGGAAGAGGCTAGAGCTGCCATCGAGGCCGAACTCTTTGCACTGAAGCTAAGAAAGCGCATGGCGCTGCCGGAAAAGATCGCATTTTGCGAAAGCGCTCATCGTCGTTTGGTTTTCCAATCCGAGACGGATCGCCTCAGAGATATCCTCCAGTGGGTGGAGATTTGGCAATCACTGTGGCTGCCAGACAAACTCGCGTCCGGTGAACAGATCAATGTCGCCGTCGGGGCGACCCCGCAATCCCCGAGCAACGCGTGGCCAAGTTTGGCGCAGATCGTATCGCGCATCGTCAACGCCTGGCGCGCAGCCGCGGGGCGCGCATTCGTCAAGCAGTCTGGCGCTGCGCCGCAGGCTGAGAACCGATTTGGCGAAGTGATGGGGCCGACTGCCGCCGCGCCGCAGCCTGAGAGCCGACCAAGTGAGGTGATTAGGCCGAGCGTTGGCAGGCCCCGTGGCTCGAGGTGAATAACTGCGCTCGTCCGTTTTGAGGATGGTCTGCGGTTCGCGCTTGCTCATGGTCCCCCTGCGGGGCCTCAAAATTCATCGACCCGGAGGGTGGAAGAAGGTGGAAACAGGCTGCAGCAGCAAGTGACCCACTTCATCGCAAATGCAAGCGCGCTTCATTGCAACTCCTCGCACGCTCGTATACCTTGTCAAAAGACGGATGATCCCAAGTCGAGGCAGTAAGAAGGGGCGCCGGCCGTGCCGCTGACGCAGGACACCGAGGTCTGGCAGAGAAGGCTCGCCGCGTTTCCGCTTGCAAGCTACGGCGCGGGTGAGACCGTGTTCTCTGAAGGCACGAAAACCGGGCGACTGCTAATTCTCAAAACCGGCCTAGTAAGCATCGTCAAGGGTGGCACTGAGATCGCCCAGGTGGCGGAACCTGGCGTGATCTTCGGCGAGATTTCCGCACTGCTCGATCAACCGCATACCGCGGACGTGCGCACCTTGGAGCCCTCGCAGTTTCACGTCGCCGACGCTGCCGCATTTCTTGTGCAAGACCCAGCCGCGCTTCTTTATGTCGCGACAACCCTGGCCCGGCGTCTTGATCACACCAACCAAGCCTTCCTTGAACTAAAGGCCCAGCTTCAGGCCGGCGAGCCGTCTGGTCTGATCGATAAAACAGTCGAGAGGATCGAAGGATTGCTAAGTCTCGATTGGAGAAAATATTACGACAAGCAGACTCAGGAGAAGCTGCTAGCGGGATATGAAATATAGCTGCTGCAAGCGGGGTCTGGCGGCCCCCCCTCCGAGAAGGGAGGCGCCCATGAAAAGGTTTCTCATTCTCCCGGCCCTGTGCCTGTTCCTCGCCGCCCACCGCGCAGTGGCCGCGCTGACCTTCGCCCCAATCTCGGCCACGGCGGACTGCACCGGCGTCAACTGCTAAAATCGCTTGGCACTCGAGATTTGCGCCGCGATCCGGCGCCGCTGCTCCGCCGATACTTCAGCGCCTTGCACGGCCGCTGATTACACGCTCCCTGGCGGCGGTCTCATTGGCGCGCTATCGGTAGCCCGCTCCGCAGTGACGTACCGTGTTTACTTGCCGCATCGTTGTCCGCAAAACTACAATCGAGCCATGCAGCCCGCGATCAAGCCAGCGACTATCCTTCGCCACGCTTACGGTATCTATCCACCGCTGGCTATGCTCGCCGGCATGCAACTTGACCTCTTCACCCCGCTCAAGGACGGGCCGATGACGGCGGCCGCGTTAGCAAAGGCGCTTTCGTTGCCGACCGATAAGCTCAGGCCGCTGCTCTACGCACTAGTCCATGCAGAGCTACTCACGCTTGTCGAAGGCCATCGTTTTGCCAATACACCCGAGGCCGACGTCTACCTTGTGCGCGACCGCGAAGCGTATCTGGGAAGCGCGCATGAACTCTATTCCGATCTCTGGGGAGCCGCGCTCACTGCCGGACTGTCCATTCGCGCCAACCGGCCTCAGGTCAAGCACGACTTTAGCGAAATGTCGGAGGAGAAACTCGGGGCCTTCTTTCGCGGGCTCCATTCCGGTGCTCTTGCGACCGGGCGATACCTGACGACGACCTACAACTTTGCGCCGCTGCGCAATTTGCTCGATGTCGGCGGCGGATCAGGCGGTGTGTGCATTGCGGCTTGCCAGAACTGTCGCGACCTCGGGGGGACGATCATCGAACTGCCAAAAGTTGCACCGATCGCGCACGCCATGGTGCGCGAGGCGAAGCTCGCAAACCGCGTGGAGGTCCTTGCCGCCGATATTGTCGAACGCGCGCCGGACGGGCAGTTCGACGTAGCCGTGCTCCGTAATCTTATTCAGGTGTTGGGACCTGACGCGGCGTGCCGTGCGCTGCGGAACGTGGGACAGGTGATCGAGCGCGGCGGCTACCTGTTCATTGTCGGCCATGTCCTCCAGGACAGCCGCCTAGCGCCGGCGGAGGCCGTGTATCTAAACCTCGCGTTTCTGAGCGTGTACGAGGACGGACAGGCCCACACCGAGCGAGAGCATCGCACCTGGCTGGCGGAAGCCGGCTTCGCCGACATCGACGTGCGCTACAGCGCCGGCCCCGGCGGAGCAAGCATTGTTAGTGCGCGCAAGGGCTAGAGCATGAACGTCCCAAAGCAATTACCTTTTGGAACTCTCCCAACCGAACGCAGCCCTGCGCGCAGGCGGCAAGCCCGTGCCGGACGCCCGCTGCCCAAGTCGCTCATGCCGCAGACCAGCAACGCCGCTGAGCGGCGACTGCACACGGCGCAGCCCTCGTTGAGTAGGCAAATTCGCGATCTCGAATCGGAGGTTGGTGTAAAGCTGCTTGAGCGTAAGGCGCGCGGCATTACGCTGACCAAGGCCGGCCGAGTGTTTCTCGATCACGCGCGGCTGGATTTTCATTGGCCCAGCGAGTTCTAAAGTCCGTAATCAACACTGTGCGGCAAGGGTTGGAATCACATTGAATCAGAAATACGACGCCGAGAACATATCCGGTGGAATGTCGCTGGTCGCATCCACCGCCGGTGTGACGCCGCTTCCGCTCTATGTGCAAAATATGTTGATCCCCTCGGTTATCGCTCGTCCGTTGCAGGGCGAACCTCCGACAATCGACCTTATGATGGGCTACAACAAGTCGAATACTGCTCCGTTACTCAAGCGATTTCTGCCTCGCGCCGATGAGTTGGTTGCCGGCGTTCAGAAACAGAGGTCCCTTCGGGCTCGATGACCGGCAGCGGTCCACTTTGGGTCAAAACTGGCCTCCCGCGATGTCGGACTTAGGTCCGCTGGCCACCACCCAAAGCGCACTCAAAGCGATCAGCTAGCGGTCAGAAGTAGCTGTCCGGCCTTTTGAGAAACTCGGTTTCCTCTGGCGTCGAGATTCGTCCAAGTACGCCGTTGCGATGCGGAAAGCGGCCAAATCGGTCCACAATCACCCTGTGAGCTTCCGCCCACTTTTTCAACTCCGGATCACCGAGGCTCGCCATCAGTACGACCGAGCGGGCTTGCGACTGGCGGTCTTCTGCATGCTCGAACGGCAGATACAGAAACATGCGCTGGTCCTTGGTTAGGCGGGCGTCAAATCCGCGGACGATGGCAGCCTCCGCCACCGAGAGCGCCTGGGGATCGGCGGCAAATGCGCGAGGCGTGTCGCGGAACATATTGCGCGACATCTGGTCTAGCACGATCACCGCAGCAAGCGCGGTCTGCGCATCAGCCAGGAGGCCGTTGTTTCCGCGGGACACGAGAATTTCATGCAAGCCGAGAAAACGCTCCCTCATGCTTGCGTCAAACGTCGGGTCCTTCTCGAACCATTGGTCCGGCTCAGTCTGCTCGAACCAAAACTTCAAGACGTCCCCAACCCACCCATCTCTAGGATCATCGACGATTGCGGGGCCCTCCAAGATGCACGCATCAACTCGATGTGCGCCTTGTGTCCTTTAGCATTGTTCCCCCAGAGGCCCTGATCCCAAGAGTAAGATCGGGCTCCGTCGAGGTCTGGAACAGCGCGCGAAGCAGCTAGGACGCCTTCCCGAGCGGCTTGGCGGTAACAGCACCGACGCTTATACCGCGGGCGACAAAATCTATACGGCGGTCCTGCCGCCATCGACCGGTAGAATCGCACCCTGGATGAAACTGGCGCGGTCGGTCGCCAGGAACACGATCGCCTCCGCAATCTCCTCAGGCGCGGCCGGACGCCCGGCCGGCGCTTGCGCCGCGAGCTGCTGCAGTGCGTCGCCCATTGCCGCCGTGCCTTCGGTGCGGGTCGGCCCGGGACTGACCGTATTCACGCGGACGCCCTTGGGGCCATATTCGGCCGCCCACGCTTTGGTCAGCAGATTGATGGCGGCTTTGCTCGATCCATAGAGGCTCAGGCCCGCCGCGCCGTAGTCGGCGACCATCGTCGAGACATTGACGATTGCTCCTTTGCCTCGCTGCGCCATGAAAGGGGCAAGCTCGGCGACGAGGAAATAGGGCGCCTTCACATTGAGCGCATAGACGTCGTCGAACGACTCCTCGCTCATTTCGTGCGTCGGGCCGAACGGAAAAATGCCGGCGTTGTTGATCAGGATGTCGACATTGCCGCCTCCCAGCTCGGCGGCCTTTCTCGCGACCGCACGGGCGCTCGCAGCGTCGCGAAGATCGGACGAGATGAAATCGGCTTTCCGCCCGCTGCCCGTATCTCGGCAATCGTCTTTTCACCGCGTTCCACGTTGCGGCCCACGACGATGACATGAACGCCTGACTGCGCCAGTTTGTCGGCTGCCGCGCGGCCGATTCCGCTGGTCGCTCCGGTGATGAGGGCTGTCGTCGTCATTGGTGCGCTCCTTCTCTCGTTCCATTCGGCCGCCGAAACTCCCGGCCGGGCTGCAGCAGAAATGACGTCGAAGGGGCGCGCGCAGTAGACGGGCGCCGCGTATCTGACTTATACGCCCGGTGCATGAGTGACCGGCTCCGGGAATTGACCGCCTTCGTCCGCGCCGGCGAGACCGGCAGCTTCTCCCGCGTCGCGCGCGAACTCGGGGTGTCGCAGCCGTCGATATCGCGGATGGTCGCAAGCCTCGAGGCGCGGCTGGGTGTGAAGCTGCTCTTGCGCACCACGCGGCACGTCGCGCCGACCGACGCCGGCCGGGTGTTTCTCGAACGGGCGCGGCAAATCCTTGGCGATCTCGACAATGCCGAAAATGCCGCGCGCGGCGCAGACGGCTTGCGCGGCACGCTGCGGGTGGCGCTGTCGGGGGCATTCGGAATTCGTGAAGTCATCCCGCGTCTGCCTGGCTTCGCGGAGCAGCATCCGAAACTGGGCATCGAGCTGCTGGTGTCCGACGGGACCGAGGATCTGATCGCCGAAGGCGCCGATATGGCCCTGCGGCTGGGCCCGCTGACCGATTCTGGATTCGGCGCGCGATTGCTGGGGCAAGGCTCCGCGCCTCGCAGTTGCCTCGCCTGCCTACCTTGCGCGCCGGGGAACGCCGCAAACCCCCGCCGACCTCGCCACGCACGACTGCATTCTCGGACCGGGTCTCTCCGGCCGCACCGGCTGGAGTTTCACGCGCTCGGGGCGGGCAACGTCCGCAACCGTGGAAGGGCCAATTAAGGTCGCCTCAGCCGACGGCGTCGTCGCCTGCGCCAAAGCGGGGCTTGGAATAGCGCTCGCCTCTCGATGGATGTGCCGGGCCGAACTCGAGGCCGGGGAACTCGTCGCGATCCTTTCCAATTATCAACTTGATTGGGTCGAGCTGCACGCCGTCTACCCGGGCGGCCGTCGACCCGCTCTCAAGGTACGAGCCTTTTCCGATTATTTTGCGGCTCAGCTCATGCAAAAAAATGAAGGCGGCTCAAGCGGCTGAGGCCCGCGCACCATCATCTTGACCCTGCCGTCCGCTGGCGTGCGGGCGCTGTTTATGCGCGCTCGGCGACCATCCCCATGGTGGTCGGCGCGATGCCGCGCTCAAGGAAGAGGGCATAGGCCGCATCCAGAATGGCCTCGCGCTTTGCGAGGTCACGGGGCCGGCCCCGGCCCCGGCGTTTGCGTTCGAAATGACTCTTTCCATCCTACAAGCCGCGATTAACTTGGCGGCGGCCGTCGCGCTCGGGCTCGGCTGGCGGATGGACATCGTCAAATAACCGTTGATAAAATCAGCCCATGCCGGAGAGCGAACATGCGGGTTGAAGACTTCATGACGCGCCGGGTGGTTACGATCACGCCCGACACGACTTTACTCGCGGCGGCCAAGCTGATGCTGGAACATCGTGTCGGCGGCCTGCCGGTGCTGGACGCGTCTGCCCGCATGATCGGCGTCTTCAGCGAGGGCGATCTGCTGCGCGAGGAGGGGAAGGGCGAGGATGGCTCGCCATGGCTGCAAATGATGGTCGGACCGGACGGGAAGCCTGCCGAGCCGCCCCGGCTCGACGCGCGAAAGGTCGGTGACGTCATGACGCGCCAGCTGATCACCATCGCGCCTGGCGCATCGATCGCGCAAGCCTGCCGGCTGCTGCATGAGCACCGCCTCAGGCGATTGCCGGTGGTCGAGAACGACAAACTCGTCGGCATGATCGCGCGCGCCGATCTTGTGCGCGCTGTGGCCGTGTCGGCCGAAAAAGCTTCGCCGGCGCCGGTGCGCGATGTCAGCGTCGACGCGCGCCTAGCCGAACTGGAATGGCAGATCTGGCGCAACCGCGCACGGGTGGTAAGGCCGTTTTGACCATTCTTGTTAGTTTCCTGCGATGCGGCGTCCGCTGCATCGGCACCACTCGATCCATGATCAGGTCCATGCCATGAACGCCGGCCCCGCTTCCGCCACAGCCCGGTCCCGCTTCACCTGGGGCGTCGCCACCTCGAGCTATCAGATCGAAGGCGCCGCCAACGAGGACGGACGCGGGCCAAGCATCTGGGACACATATTCGCGGTTGCCCGGCAAGATCAAAAACGGCGATACCGGCGACGTTGCCTGCGACCACTATCATCGCTACCGCGAAGACGTGGCGCTCATGCAGGAATTCGGGGTCGAGGCCTACCGCTTTTCGGTAGCGTGGCCGCGGATCATGCCGGAGGGCCGCGGCGCGATCAACGAAGCCGGGCTTGCGTTCTACGACCGGCTGATCGATGCAGTCATCGCCGCGGGCATCGAGCCGTGGCTTTGCCTCTATCACTGGGACCTGCCGCAGGCGCTGCAGGACAAAGGCGGCTGGACTAACCGCGATTGCGCGCAATGGTTCGCCGACTACGCCAATGTGGTCGCGCACCGCTACGGCGACCGGGTGAAGCGCTTTGCGACGGTCAACGAGCCGAGCGTGTTCACGCTGTTCGGCTTCTGTCTCGGCGGCCAGGCGCCTGGCATCGTCGACCGCAGCATGCTCTTGCGCGCCATTCACCACGTGAATCTCGGTCATGGCGCCGCGGTCGACCGCCTGCGTGCAAACGTCAAGAACGCTTCGCTCGGCGCCATTCACAATTGCCAGCCCTGCCGGCCGGCGACCGAAAAGCCGGAGGATCGGGTTGCGGCTGAAACGCTCGACGCCTATTGGAACCTCGCTTTTCCCGATCCGCAGTTGCGGGGCGTTTATCCGCCCGCAATCGCAGGGTTGATGACGCCTTATCTCAAGCCCGACGACCTCACGCACATCTGCCGGCCGGTCGATTGGTTCGGGTTGAACCACTATTCTCCGCACTACGTGGTCGCGAGCGACAACAATCCTCTCGGGTTGTGGTTCGGCCCCGCGCCTGCGGATGTGCCGCGCACCACCATGGGCTGGCCGGTCGAGCCGGATGCGTTCCGTGAGATGCTCACGACCATGCACAAGCGCTACGGCTTGCCGATCTACGTGACGGAGAACGGCACGGCCTTCGCTGATAAGCCCACGCCGGACGGCAAGGTGCCCGACGAACCGCGCATCTCGTATCTCACGGCCTATACCGCGGCGATGTTCGACGCGATCGCGGCCGGGGTCGACGTGCGCGGCTATTTCGTCTGGGCGCTGCTGGATAATTTTGAATGGAGCGCGGGCTACAGCGCGCGCTTCGGGCTCGTCTACGTGGACTATCCTACCCAGCGCCGGCTGCCGAAGGAATCGTTTCGCTGGTTCGCGGACCAGATCAAGGCGCATTCGGCTTCGTCGGTTCCGAGTGCTTGACCTGATCGAGCGCGAGCAGCAGCACGGCAACGCGGCCGGCGGCGGAGCGCCAGTCCGACAGGCGCTGATAATTGTCGACCAGCCAGTTGAACGCCACCTGAACCGTGACGAAGGCGGCCGAGGCCTGTGTCAATTCGCCGAGCGTCATGCTGCCGGCGAGATATTTCGGCACGCATAGAAACCAGCCGAAGACCGGCGCGAACAAAAGATCGGTCTGCGAGACGAACGTCGTGCCCATCAACTGCCAGAGCAGTTGACGCCAGCGCTGCAGCACTTGCGACAGTGCGTCCCAAACCGCACTCTGCCGTTTGCGGTCTTGGTCGCTCGCCGGGTGATTGCCGGACTCGCGGATCTCATTGGCTGCCGCCAGAAATTCGGCCTCGCCCTGGCTCTGCATCTGAATGACCGACGGCAGGTTACGGCCGATCACCAGCATGATGCCGGTGAAGATTAGTGCATAGATGACCGCGCCGATGACGAGATACCCCGGAATGGTCACCATCAGGCCGCCGACGGCGATCGTCAGCCCGCCGCCGACCGACCAGAGCACACCGGTAAAGACGCCGGCGGTCATCACCGAATTGACCAGCCCCAGCGTCAAATCAACCGGTGAATCGGTCGCCGATTTGGCGTCGTAGGAGATGCGGTATTCGGCATTCTTGTATTCGCCGCCCACCGCTTCGAGCTTGCGATAGTGATCGTCGGCGAGCCAGTCGCTGAGAATATCGGTGGTCAGCCATTGCCGCCATTTGCGCTGTGTGGTCATGCGCGTCCAGACCGAAATGACGGACAAGCCGACACTCATGATAGCGAGCGGCGCAAACACCGCGACCTGGTGCCAGAGCGTGTCGCCGTCGTGGCGGGCGAGCGCATTGAAGAAATCGCGATTCCAGTAGTTGAGGCGGTACTGCACGGCGAGCTGAAATACCGCGATAACCACAAGGCCGACCGTCAACGGCCACGCGATCATGCCGGACTTGCCACGCCAGAATCCGCGGGCGCTCGTCCAGAACCGGACAAGCCGCGCACGATCCGAATGACTGGCGTCCGCCATCGCCCCCTGCACCCGGCGTCGATGTTTGGCGCACCGCGGCGGCGCCACTGCCGTTTGCAGGATCATTTCACGGCAGCGCGGCCCATGTCGAGCGGGGCATGTAAAGCAGGCCAAATCTGGCGGAGCCAAGCCTGAGCACTGCTAGACCGCGATCCGATTCAGCTGGACCGGATCACCGGCGCTCCAAGTGACGGAGAAAGCACCTGTAATCGGCGCACCCACTTCTCGACAAGACGACCATCCCCGTCAAAGCGGAAGATATTCGGAGGTCCCAGACGACGCGGCGGCCGTTCGGCGGCAGAGCGTCCATCTGCGGAGTGGACTGCTACGATCGCCCCTTGGCCCCCCTTGGCCCCTACACGAATGATCATTCGCGCGTGACTTTGGCGAATGGATTTGATCTATTTCAGGTGGGACGTCGGGCCTGACCGCGCGACTGGCATGCGAGGCTTTGGCAAATACGGGTGGCATAAGATCAGCAATCGCCGCTGCTAATGGCAGGTGTGGTTGCCACTCCTCAAATTCCTGTGGCGGTCCTATCGCCTGGATCGGTTTGAAGCTCGTCCGCAAACGTTGCCGCTCCAATCTCAAAGAGATGGGGAGGATCGGCGCCGCGCCGACCGCAGGTGAAAGCCGCGCACTTGGTTGCAAAGGCGACCGCGCGATGGAGTTCCTCCGCGGTCATCTCGGCGAGCGGCTCCGCCGTGATCCGGCCCATGGCGCGCAGAGCGACCAGAAGTCCTGCCTGGAAGCTGTCGCCCGCACCGATCGTATCCACGACCTCGACCTGCGGCGTCTCGACATCGATCACGCCCGCCCGCTTGTGCCAAGCCTGCGCGCCGCGAACGCCGCGCGTGACGATGAAGAGCTTCGTGTCTGCGGCAAACAGCGCCTCCGCCCGCTTCGCGTATTCATGTCCGCCGTAAAGGAAAGCAAAATCGCTGTCGGAGAGGCGCACGATGCCGGCGCGCGTGGCGAATTGATTCATTCGATCAACATACTCGGCCTTGTCGTGGACCAGCCGAGGCCGGCAATTCGGGTCAAATGACAGGGTGGCCGCGCCGCGCGCCTCCTCGACCATTCGCATCGTTTCCGCCGCCGCTTTGCCGTCGACCAGCGTCGTCGATCCGAAGTGGATCGCTTCGATCTCGGCGAATGGGAGCGAGCCCGGCCGATAGGACCAATTCCGCGAAGCCGTTCCTTCGTCGTAGAACGTATAGTTCGGCTCGCCATCGACCGTGCGCACGAAGGCAAGCTTTGTCTGCCGGGCACTACGCGTGGCGTAGCGCAACTCCACATGCGAGGCGGCGGCGTGATCGGCGATCATGGCGCCGAAAAGGTCGGTCGAAATACCGCCGACGAAGCCGGCGCGCGCGCCGAGCCGGCCGATGCCAATCGCGACATTGAGGCAGGAGCCGCCCACGACGGGCATGAATGCGTCGCGCCCGTCCGCGCTCTTGACCGGAAGAAAGTCGATGAGCGCATCACCGCAGCTCAACAGCATTGCGCCGTGTCCTCCGTCGCTGCCGGCAGGCATGCGCCATGCGCCTGCATGGCGGTTCTGCTTTCTTTTTCGAATTGGCGCATCAATGCATAGACCCGCCGCTTGGCGGAATGAAAGTGGGTCATCGCCGGCGCCGTCGCCCGCGTCACCGGCCCGAGCCGGGACATCGCCTGCATGGCGTCGCGAAGGGAGGCGAACGCTCCGCCGGCGACCGCCCCCAGCATGGCCGCGCCGAGCAGCACCGGTTCCGGCGTCGCCGGCAGCGCCACCGTAAGTCCCGTGGTATCGGCCATGATCTGGCGCACCAGGGGACTTCGGCTCGCTCCGCCGCTGATCACCATCATCCGGCAAGGGATGGCATGCGCCCGCATCACATCGACGACATCGGCAAGCCCGTACGCCAGTCCGCACAATCCGGAAACGAAAAGGCGCTCCAGGCTGTCCAGATCACAATCAAGATCGAGTCCGGCAATGACCGCACGCGCACTGGGATCCGCATGTGGTGAGCGGTTGCCGAGGAATTCGGGCAGCACATGGGTGTTGCGCGCGAGCAGCGCGGTTTCTCCGACCGTCTGGAAGCGCGCTACCGCACGGCGCTCCAAAAAATCGAGCAAACTCATGTCCGCAGCTGTTGCGGCCGCCGTGGCTTCGGCGTGCGCCGGATGCGAGCGCACGAGGTGCTCGATCCCGGCCCCAGCCGCGGATTGGCCTCCTTCGTTCAACCACAGACCGGGGATCATTCCCGAGAAATACGGGCCCCAGACCCCCGGCACGAAGCGCGGCGTCTCGGTGGTCGCCATGATACAGGCCGACGTGCCCATGATGTAGGCGAGGCGATCGAGCACATTCACCGGCCTTCCGTCGGCGCCCTCCCCGCCCACAGTGCCGATTCCCCCAGCATGCGCGTCGATCAGTGCGGCGGCGACCGGCGTACCCGGCAACAGGCCGAGCGCTGCCGCACTCTCCGGCAGCAAGCCATCGCCGAGCGCCGTTCCGGGCGCAACCATTTCGGCACCGATCTTCTGACAGTCATTGCTCAGGAGGTCGGCGAGCCCGATCCGCTCGAAGTAGCGCCGGCTCCAGCGCCGCTCGTGGGCGAGATACGTCCACTTGCAGGTCAGCGTGCACATCGACCGCGTGGTTTTACCGGTCGCGCGATAGGTGAGATAGTCGGCAAGATCGAAAAAGTGTCCGGCGGCGTGATACGTCGCCGGCAAATGCTCCTTGAGCCATAGCAGCTTCGGTGTTTCCATCTCCGGCGAGATGATGCCGCCGACGTAGCGCAGAACCTCGTCGCCGGGTTCATTGATCCGATCGGCTTGCGCGATCGCCCGATGATCCATCCAGACGATGATGTTGCGGTGCGGATCGCCGGAGGAGCTGACGCTGAGCGGCATGCCGCCGCGGTCGAGCACGACCAAGGAGCAGGTCGCGTCGAAGCCGATTCCCTTGACGCTCGACGGGGATTGACCCGTTTCCTTGAGGACGGCACGGACCGCTTCGGTGCAGGCTGTCCAAATGTCGGCGGAGGACTGCTCGACGATATCGCCAGCCTCGTGCCAGATCGCGATCGGCCGGCGCGCTGTTGCCAGCAGCCTGCCGTCGGCCGCGAACATCCCGGCGCGGGCACTGGCAGTGCCGACGTCGACGCCGATGAAAGCCTGCTCCATAGGGCCGACGCCTTACCTCGCGACGCTCACCAGCAGGTGTAGCCGCCGTCGGCAAGGACGATGCTTCCGGTCATCAGGCTCGCGGCGTCCGATGCGAGGAACAGGACAACCGAGGCGATCTCCTCCACCTTGCCGAGGCGGCCCATCGGGGTGCCGCCTATCCAGGCATCATACATCGCGGGGTTGGACTTGACGAATTCGTTGAGCGGCGTGGCGATGTAGGTCGGCGCCACGGCGTTGACGCGCACGCCGCGTGCGCCCCACTCGGCGGCAAGCGACTTGGTGAGATGATGCACCGCCGCCTTGGAGGCGTTGTAGTAGCATTGCTCCTGCGGCTTGTTGACGATGAAGCCTGACATCGAGCCGATATTCACGATCGCGCCGGACTTCGCCTTGAGCATTTGGCCGCCGAAGGCGCGGCAGCACCAGAACGTCCCGTTGAGATTGACGTCAAGCACGTTGAGCCAGTGCTCATCAGTGACCTTCTCGGCCGGCGTCTCGCTGCGAGCAATCCCGGCGTTGTTGACCAGGATGTCGATCTTGCCGTGCCGCGACACCACCTCGTCGGCGACCTGCGTCACCCGCCCCGCGTCGCTCACGTCCATGATCACGACCTCGGCGTCAAAGCCCCTGGCACGCAGGGCCGCGCGCCCCTCATCGGCAAGGGCGGCGTCGCGGTCGGCGATGATCACCCGGGCGCCGGCCTCGGCCAATGCCTCCGCACAGGCGAGGCCGATGCCGCGGCCGCCGCCGGTCACGAGGGCGACGCGCCCGGTGAGCTTGAACATTTCCAAATACATGACTTTTCTCTTTGCTTCGGCTGGAGGCCTGCGATCTCTTCAATTCGGGAGCGCCTACACGCGCCTACCCGCTGATCGTCTTTCCGTCGCGATCGAACCGGTGGATGCGGCGGGGATCGGGGAGCAGACGGACCGTATCGTCGGGCGCGAGCCCCAGCTCGCCGATCGAGCGCGCGGTGAGGCTGCCGATCCCGGGCACATCGACGTAGAGAAAGGTGTCGCTGCCGAGATGCTCGGCCACCGAGACCTTCCCTTCCCAGCCTTCGCCGTCCCGGCTTGCCTTGAGATGCTCGGGACGAATGCCGATCGTGGCCGCACCGTGACGTTGCGCTTGCTCGCCGCCGATGAAGTTCATGCGCGGCGAGCCGATGAACCCGGCGACGAAAAGATTCGCCGGCCGGTCGTAGAGCTCGAGCGGCGAGCCGTATTGCTCGATGTTACCGGCATTGAGCACCACGATGCGGTCCGCCATTGTCATCGCCTCGACCTGGTCGTGAGTGACATAGATGGCGGTGGTCGCGAGCTGCCGCTGCAGCTTGGTCACCTCGAGCCGCATCTGCACGCGCAGCGCCGCGTCGAGGTTTGACAGCGGCTCGTCGAACAGGAACGCCTTCGGCTCGCGCACGATCGCCCGGCCGATCGCCACGCGCTGACGCTGGCCGCCGGAGAGTTCGCGCGGTCGGCGGTCGAGGTATTGGGTCAGGTTCAGGGTCGCGGCAGCGGCCTCGACCCGGCGGTTGATCTCATCCCGCGGCAGACCCGCCATCTTCAGCCCGAAGCCGATATTCCCGCGCACGCTCATGTGCGGGTAGAGCGCATAGGACTGGAAGACCATCGAGAGGCCGCGCTTCGCGGGCGGGACGCCGACGACATTCGTGCCGTCAATCAGGATGCGGCCGGCAGTGATGTCTTCGAGCCCCGCGATCAGCCGCAGCAGCGTGGTCTTGCCGCATCCGGACGGACCGACGAAGACGACGAACGATCCGTCCTCGATATCGAGGTTGGCGTCGTGGATGACGGCGTATTTTCCAAACGATTTCCGCACGCCTTCAAGTGTGATCCGGCCCATGGCTGTCCTGCTGGTGTACGTCTGTCCCGCTCTCTTTTCGCTACTTGACGGCTCCGAAGGTCAACCCGCGGACGAGCTGGCGCTGGCTGAACCAGCCGAGGACGAGAATCGGCGCGATGGCGAGCGTCGACGCCGCCGAAAGCTTGGCCCAGAAGAGGCCCTCCGGGCTCGAATACGACGCGATGAAGACTGTGAGCGGCGCCGCCGCGGAGGTCGAGAGATTGAGCGTCCAGAACGCCTCGTTCCAGGCCAGGATCACGTTCAGCAGCAGCGTCGAGGCGATGCCCGGCAACGCCATCGGGGTGAGCACGTAGATGAGCTCGCGGCCCACGGTCGCCCCATCCATCCGCGCCGCTTCCAGTATGTCTCTGGGAATTTCCTTGAAGTAGGTGAAGAGCATCCACACCACAATCGGCAGGTTGCCGAGGCAGAGAACAATGATCAGGCCGCCGCGGCTATCGAGCAGGCCGAAGGTGCGGTAGAGCAGATAAATCGGCACCAGTACCCCGACCGGCGGCATCATCTTTGTCGACAGCATCCACAGCAGGACGTCGCGCGTGCGCTTCGTCGGAGCGAATGCCATCGACCAGGCGGCGGGGATGGCGATCAGCAGCGCGATCAGCGTCGAGCCGCCGGCAATCACGATCGAGTTGATGGCGTGATGGAGATAGTCGCTGCGCTCCTGGACGGCGGCGTAGTTCTCCGTCGTCCAATGAAAGAACAGAAACGACGGCGGAATGGCGAACGCCTCGAGCTCGGTCTTGAAGCTCGCGAGCACCATCCAGAGAATGGGGAAGAAGATCACGAATCCGACGATCCAGGCCGCGACCGTCGTCACCAGTTTGTGCGTGGTGGAAACTCTTCTGGCCATCGTTCTCAAGCATCCAGGTTGCGGCCAACGATGCGGACGAGGAAGAAGGCGACGATGTTGGCGATCACCACGGCGACCAGGCCGCCGGCGGAAGCGGTGCCGACGTCGAACTCGATCAGCGCCTGCAGGTAGATCAGGAAGGCGATATTGGTCGTTGCCAGGCCGGGGCCGCCGCCGGTGGTTACGAATATCTCGGCGAAGACGGTGAGCAGAAAGATCGTCTCGATCAGGATGACGACTGTGATCGGGCGGGCGAGGTGCGGCAGTGTGATGTAGAAGAAGGCCGAGACCGCCCCGGCGCCGTCCATCTCCGCCGCCTCCTTCTGCTCTTCATCGAGCGACTGCAGGGCGGTGAGCAGGATGAGCGTGGCAAACGGCAGCCACTGCCAAGCCACGATCAGGATGATCGCCAACAGTGGCGCGTCGGTAAACCAGTCGATCGGGGTGAGGCCGAGTGACGTCGCCAGGAAGGCAAACAGCCCGGACACCGGGTGCATCAAGAGGTTCTTCCACACCAGCGCACTGACCGTGGGCATGATGAAAAACGGCGCGATGACCATCAGCCGCACGATGCTGCGCCCCACCACGGCCTGGTCGAGCAGGATGGCGATTAGCGTCCCCAGCACGATCGTGATCGCCAGCACCGATCCGACCAGCAGCAGGGTATTGCGCATCGAGTAGAGAAACGCCGGGTCGGTCAGGAAGTAGTAATAGTTGTCGAGGCCGATGAATGCTTCCGTCCCGGGATTGAGCAGGGTGTAGTGCAGGGTCGAGAAATAGATCGTCATCGCCAAGGGGACGATCATCCAAATGAACAGCAGCGCGACGGCCGGCGTGAGCGCCAGTCGGCCGACGCGCTGTGTCTCCTTGGTCACCGCGGCTAACCCGTCGCTTCAGCCGCGTGGCTTACTTGATGTAGCCCGCGCGCTTCATTTCGCGCTCGGTCTGCGCCTGTGCCGCCGCCAGGGCCGCGTCGACCGACGTGGTACCGGCGAGCGCCGCAGAGAACTGCTGGCCGACGGCGGTGCCGATGCCCTGGAATTCCGGAATGGCGGCGTATTGCACGCCGACATACGGCACCGGCTTGACCGTCGGGTGGTTGGGGTCCGCCGAGTCGATCGATTCGAGCGTCAGCTTCGCGAACGGAGCGGATTTCTGATACTCCGCGTTCTGATAGAGCGAGGAGCGCGTTCCCGGAGGCACCCGCGCCCAGCCTTCCTTGGAAGCGACGAGCTCAGCGTATTCCTTGCTTGTCGCCCAGGCGATGAACTTCTCGGCCGCCTCGACCTTCTTCGAGCCGGCGGGAATGGCGAGGTTCCAGGCCCAGAGCCAGTTCGCGTTCTTTCCCAGGCCGTTGTTTGGCGCGAGCGCGAAGCCGACATTGTCAGCGACCTTGGACTGCTTCGGATCGGTGACGAAAGACGCGGCAACCGTCGCGTCGATCCACATGCCGCATTTGCCGGCGTTGAACAGAGCCAGATTTTCGTTGAAGCCGTTCGAGCTCGCGCCCGGAGGGCCGGCGTCATGCATGAGGTTGACGTAGGTGGTCAGCGTCGTCTTCCATTCCGGGCTGTTGAACTGCGGCTGCCACTTCTCGTCGAACCAGCGCGCGCCGTAGGAATTGGCCATGGCGGTGAGGAACGCCATGTTCTCGCCCCAGCCGGCTTTGCCGCGGAGGCACACACCGTAGATTCCGGCGGATTTGTCCGTGATCTTCTTCGCTGCGTCGATGACGAAATCCCAGGTCGGTGCATTCGGCATCGCCAGCCCGGCCTTCTTGAACAAATCGGTGCGGTACATCGTGAACGAGCTCTCCCCGTAGAATGGCGCGGCGTAGAGCTTGCCTCCGACCGTGTCGGCGTCGCGAATCTTCGGCAGAAGATCGCCGGCGTCATAGCTCGCGCCGAGCTTGTCGAGCGGGACCAGCCAATTCTGCTTGCCCCAGATCGGCACCTCGTACGTGCCGATGGTGAGAACGTCGAACTGACCGCCCTTGGTGGCGATGTCGGTGGTGACCCGCTGGCGCAGAACATTCTCCTCCAGCGTGACCCAATTGACTGTGATGTCCGGGTTCTTCGCGGTGAAGTTGCTGGTCAGGCCTTGCATGCGGATCATGTCGCCGTTGTTGACCGTCGCGATGGTCAGCGTGGTCTGGGCGAAGCAAGGGGCGGCGGCGAAGAGGGATAACGCGCCCGCAAGGGCGCCGATGTGGTGCTTCACTGACTCCTCCCTGGCTGCTGTGAGCGTCTGCCCAACTTATGATCATATGCTCACACCGGCTTTTCGGGCTGTCAAGAGCCTCCGCAGACCCCCGCCGCGCGTGGGACGTTGCTCGCCGCAAATGAAACCGGGCCGGTCTCAGCGCGCGAGGAGCGCCTTCGCGGTCGCCTCGTCGGTGATCAGCCCGTTGATGAGCCGGCCCCTAAGCGCGGCGAGGATCGCCGGAATTTTCGCCGGGCCGAGCGCCGCCGCGACGGTGAGCATCGCCGCCGGTGACGGATGAGGCACGCTGGTAAGCCGCAGATTAGTGCTTCCATTGATGAAACGGCCGGCGGTATCGAAGGCCCAGCCAGTCACCTCGCCGACCGCGCCGAGGCGCATGAGTTCGAGAAGCTCCTCGCGGCTGATGAAGCCGTCGACGTGGAACTGCGCGTTCTTGTCCATCTGCCCGATGCCGATCAGGCGCAGGTCCGCCTTCGCCGCCAAGGCATGGACTCTCGTGACCGGGCCGATCTTCAGCATCTGGTCGCGTTCCGCCTCCGACGACATCAGGACCGGCAATGGCATCGGATAGTGCCGGGCTTTCGTCAGGTCGGCGAGGCGCGCGACGGTGTCGAAGAAGGTGGCTGAGCCATCGGTCGAGATGTTGCCGACGAGCGACACGAGCTGATGATCGGGGCAATCCATCGGCGGAATTTGCTCGACCGCGGCGCGCATCGCCCTTCCCGTGCCGATCGCGACGATGGTTGGCTTGTCGCTGCGCAGCGTATTCTCGAGCAGGCTCGCGGCTCGCTCGGCGATGCCGGCGACAGCGGTTGCCGAGGCCGGATCCGTCGGCACGACCTCGCAGGTGCGGAGGTTGAATTCTTCGGTGAGCCGCGTGCCCAGGTCCATGCAGGCGGCGATCGGATGTTCGAGGCGGAAGGTGATCAGCCGTTCCGAAAGGCACAGCGAAACAAGGCGCTGCGCGGTGGCGCGCGAGACCTTGAGCCGCTTGGCGATTTCGTCCTGGGTGTGGCCGGCGATGAAGTAGAGCCAGCCGGCGCGCGCGGCGGCGTCGAGCCGCGACTTTTCGTTATCGGGCGGCATGACCGAACAACCCTGCCTCATGCAAGTGGAAGTCAGCCATCCGATCAAACACCCGATCGGCGCCGGCCTCGACCAGCGGCGCGCGTCCATCGCGCCTGGCATAGTGGCTGCCGCCGACAAAGCCCCAAACGGTCATTCCCGCCGTCTTTCCCGCCTGAACGCCGGAGACGCTGTCCTCGACTACCAGGGTCCGGCCAGGGGCGGCCCGCATCCGCGCTGCAGCGTGGAGGAACAAATCGGGCGCCGGTTTGCCGCGCCTGACCATTTCGGCGGAGAACACGCGATTGTGGACGAGGGAAGAAAACCCAGTGAGCCCGAGTGAGTAGTCCATTCGCTCCAGATCGCTCGATGAGGCGACGCAATAGTGCGTCTTGAGGCCTCGCAGAACCTTTGCGGCTCCCGGAACGGGCTTGAGAGAAGTCGCGAACGCCTCTCGAACGGCCATGCTCAGCTTCGCCTGGAAATCGTCCGGCAATGGGCGAGCAGACGAGGCGCAATAATCGACGATGGCCTGCGGGCTCCGCCCCAGAAACCTGTCAAACACCACATCAAGGTCCACATCGATCCCGTGCTGCCGCAACAGATCAATGAGAGCGTTGCAGCTTAGCAATTCGCTGTCGACGAGAACGCCGTCGCAATCGAAAATGATCAGGTCATATGGGGACATAACGCTCGTCGCACTTCGCCGGCCAGGCACGGTCGTCTGCTCCGCCCGTTCAACGGCCGGCCGATTATCCAATCATATGTTTATGAAGTGAGCAATTGCTCACCATGTTTTCCGCTACCCGGCATCTCCCAGCCTCTCTGAGCGCGGCCTTACCCACGTTCCCCGTCGCGGTTTCGTTCCTTGGCGCTTTTCGAACGCCGGACACATGAGCGCGTGCATGGCATCGGACTTGCCGGCGTCCGAAAACCTAGTGCGGCAACTCGCCACCGCGTACAGCGTCGCTCATGAGATCGGTGAGCGTGGGGCGGGACAGGACAGCAAACGGCAATGGTCGAATGACGTCGATGGCGGCCAGGCCCAATCGCGCGGTAAGGAGGCCGTTGAGCAAGCCCTCGCCGAGCCGCGCCGACAACTTGGCCGCTATGCCGTGGCCAAGCATCTGCTGGAGCAAGCTGTCGCTCGCTGCGAGTCCGCCCGTCATCGCCAGATGTGAAACCGCGAGACGCATTAAGCGAAAAAGGCCGAGCGCACCCGGTCGTGCTCCGTACAGAAGTGAAAGCCGGCGCACTAAGCCCAGTGCGGTGCCAAGGACAAACAACATGTCAATGCTGGCTCGCGAGCTCACTGCGGTGACGATAGATACGCGTTTGGCCGCGGCGCCGACCAGCCCGCGCGCCTCCTGATCGAGCGGTGTCATAAGCTCGCGCTCCGCGAGCCGAACCAGGTCGGCACCATCGATAATATCGACGAGATGGCCTTCCAGGCTTGCTCGAGCGCGGGCTAGGCGTGGCATGCTCCGCGTGAGTGCAATGAGGTCTCGCACAAGCGCGCGGCCATCGATGCGATTGTCGCTAAGGATTATATCGGCAGCGCGCTGATGCAGCCTTTCCATCGTTGATAGCCGCAAGAGGCCGATCGCCTCCCGAACACCAATGACAACAACCGATACCGTGGCTAGGATCGCGAGCACCAAGCCGAGCCAACCAAGTTCCTGGCTGCGCGCGAACAGGTCCTCGATCAAGCCAGCCACCGCGAGACCGATGGCTAGAAGCATCAGACCGCCTGCGGCGCACCAAAATAACGTTCCCCAAAGGAAGCGGCGTCGCGGCGATGGAATCGGAGTATCGACCGCGATCGTCGGCGTCGCAGACTCAGGCTCCGGTATCACTCGCACGGTGTGACTGGCTGCGGCATCTCCCTCGTCCGCCGGAGCGACGATCACTAGATCGTCGCCGAGCCGGAAGGCGGCTGGCCGCCGGTGTTGCCTAGTTTTGCTCACAGGAGCCGATCTCCGATCAAGAATTGCAACGCGCGGTCGAGGCGAATCTGGGGCAGAACGGGTACGCCACCTTCAGTCACCTCCAGGACCGGCGGTCGGACGCGAAGAAATCGAAAGTCGGCGTTTTCCGGCGTGGTCCTGGCAAGGCCGCGAAAGGCGCCCTCATCGTTACGAAACAGGTCATTGGGGTCGGCGGGCAGGTCTCCCGGAAACATTGCTGCCTCGGTCTTCCCGTCAAAAGTCTCTCCCGTCGCGAACTCACCGGCAACAGGCGTGCCAAGGATCGAGGGTAGGTGGTCGCGTCCTCGCTGTATCGTTGCCTCGCGGGTCGCACGCACGGCGGCAAGCGCGACGACATCCACGTGCCCGCCGGCAAGCTCAGCCCTCGCCGCCGCGCGTTCGGTCAATCGTTTGAGAATCGCTTCGAGGCGGTCATGGCTCGTGTGATGAACATGGTCCGCTTTGGTGGCAGCTAAAAGAATCCTGTCAATGCGTGGGCGCAGCAGGGCGCTCAAGAACGTGTTTCGTCCGGTCTGGAAGCAATCGAGAACCGCCGCAAGCGCACTTTCAAGATCAAGAACCGCATCGGGCCCAGCGTTGATCGCGGCCAGCGCATCCACCAGCACGATTTGGCGATCGAGCCGGGCAAAATGATCACGGAAAAATGGGCGGACCGCGAGCTCTTTATAAGCCTCGTATCTACGGCGCATCATCGCCCATAGAGAGTCCGTTGGCGCGGGGCCTTCATTCGACAGTTCGAGTGGTGCAAAGGTTAGTGCGGGCGTGCTCGCGAGATCGCCCGGCATGAGGAAGCGACCCGGGGGCAGCAGGCTCATCGCATGGTGTTCGTTGCGGCAGGCCTTGAGATATTCAGTGAAGAGACGCGCCGCGGTCAGCGCCGCCTGCTCGTCCTCGGCTCCCACCGGATTAAGGGTCGCCAGATGTGAATGCCAATCCGCGGCAAGCTGGGCACGCGAGCGCTGGCGAGAGAGGCGCAGGCTCTCAGCCGCCCAGGTCTCATAGCTTTTGGTCAGGAGAGGCAGGTCGAGAAGCCACTCGCCCGGATAGTCGACGATATCGAGAGTAAGCTTGCGCTGATACCCGCCCTGCGATTGGTAGTCGACGATAACTCGCAACTCACTGATCTGTCGCGTCGACGCCGGCCAACGCCGCTCGGTCACCAGCGCATGTACATGGCTCTCATAGTCAAAACGTGGCACCGCATCGTCCGGCTGCGGTGCAAGGTGTGCGCGCGCGACTCGACCTGTGGCCAGCGCCTCGAATACCGGAAAGCTTCCGCCGCGCAGCAGGCCGTGAACGAGCGCGGTGATAAACACAGTTTTGCCGGCGTGCGAAAGCCCGGTAACACCAAGCCGAATCGTCGGATCGAACAAATGGCCGCTGAACTCGACGAGTGCTCGAGCGGCGAGCCGAACTTGTTCAATGAGCTCAAGCACAGCAAAGGTTCCAGGCTGTACGCTGCGGCAGTTCACCGCCGGTGTAAAGCTTCCGGAAATGGCGGGTCCGGCAGTTCCTTGCCAGCGCTACCTCAGGGCGGAGCCTACACGTCGGAGCGCGCGGTCCGGGTCGGAACCCATGCAGGCACGTCCGCCCCTGCGGCCCAACGACCGGTCTGGTCAAGCTCGGCACATCCGCGCCACCGCGCATGCGGCACCTTGCGTGTCACGCACGGCGGCCTGGCGCACGGTCGACCAGAGCGCGTCCTCGCCCCACGGCGCGGGCGCTGTTTCTCAGCGATGAGATTTTCCGAGCAATGACCGGTGGGTGACACGTCACGGCGACGTGTTACTGACAGCGGAACGAACGCGTAACGCCGTTACAGTTCCTCGATCGCGCTGGGCTCCGCCTACGGCTTGACCGATTCCATCCGCGCAGCCCCGCTTGACGATGAACCACCGGCGGAGGTCGAGCCGCACCTCAAGCAGTTCGCCCTCGAGGAAACCCTTGTTCTCCTCCCAAGCGCTTGACTTGGCGGAGAATTCTCCCTTGCGCCTACTTTGAGGAGCACTGATTGCTGTCCGCCGTGAGCAAAATTTCCGGCGCTCGGACGAAAAAAGCTTCTACATTGTCCGCACCGGCAAGCGCAACCACTGTGTCCCGGTACAGGGAGGATCATCATGAGGAAGCTTGCAACCGCCCTGTTGGCGGGCGCCGCACTGTCGTTTTCGCTGATCGCCGCCGCGGAAGCCAAGGGCAAAGTCGTCGGCGTCTCTTGGTCGAACTTCCAGGAGGAGCGGTGGAAGACCGACGAAGCCGCGATGAAGGCCGCGATTGCGGCCGCCGGCGACAAGTACATCTCCGCCGACGCGCAATCGTCCGCGCAGAAACAATTGACTGACATCGAAGGCCTGATCTCGCAAGGGGCCAATGTGCTGATCGTGCTGGCGCAGGACTCCTCCGCCATCGGCCCGGCAGTGCAGAAGGCCGTGGACGAAGGCATCCCGGTAGTCGGCTATGACCGCTTGATCGAGAATCCGGCCGCATTTTATATCACGTTCGACAACAAGGAAGTCGGTCGGATGCAGGCTCGCGGCGTCTTTGCGGTGAAACCGGAAGGCAATTATGCATTCATCAAAGGATCGTCCGCCGACCCAAACGCCGATTTCCTGTTCTCCGGTCAGATGGAAGTGCTGAAAGACGCCATCACCGCCGGCAAGATCAAGAATGTGGGCGAGGCCTATACCGACGGCTGGATCCCGGCCAACGCGCAGAAGAACATGGAGCAGATCCTGACCAAGAATAACAACAAGGTCGATGCGGTCGTGGCTTCGAACGACGGCACCGCCGGCGGGGCCATTGCCGCGCTTGCCGCGCAAGGCATGGCCGGAAGCGTGCCGGTTTCCGGCCAGGACGGCGATCACGCCGCGCTCAACCGCGTCGCGCTCGGCACGCAGACGGTCTCCGTATGGAAGGACGCCCGCGAGCTTGGCAAGCAGGCGGCCGAGGTCGCTGCGTTGCTTGCCGACGGCAAGAAGATGACCGAGGTTCCCGGGGTCATGAAGTTCAGCGGCGGCCCCAAGAAAGTCGAGATGAATTCGTTGTTCCTGAAGCCGGTCCCGATCGCCAGAGACAACCTCAATCTGGTCATCGATGCGGGCTGGATCAAAAAGGACGAGGTCTGCCAGGGCGTCAAGCGCGGCACGGTCAAGGTCTGCGATTGATCGCGGCCTGACGCACGCTGAGACCCGCCGCCGTTTGACGCGGACCGCGGCGGGCATTTTAGGGGGGCGGCGATCGCGCCGGGCGAGAGGACGCCGATGACGCAAGCGACCGCGCCGGCTCAGCGTACGCGGCCAAGCCGTTTGCCTTCGCTCGTCCTCTTCCTCAAAGCTACGGAACTCGACACCCGCATGCTTGGCATGGTCGGCGCGCTGCTGCTGATCTGGGTTGCTTTCCACGTGCTTTCGGGCGGCCTGTTTCTCACGCCGCGCAATTTGTGGAACCTGTCGGTGCAGTCATCGTCAGTCGCCATTGTGGCGACGGGCATGGTGCTGGTCATCGTGACGCGCAACATCGATCTGTCGGTCGGATCGATGCTCGGCTTCATCGGCATGGTCATGGGCGTCGTCCAGGCCGACCTGCTCCCGAAGCTCCTCGGCTTCGAACATCCGGCGACCTGGATTCTCACGCTGGCGGGCGGCTTGATCCTCGGCGTCATACTCGGTGCTTTCCAAGGCTTGGTGATCGCCTATCTCGGCATTCCGGCCTTCATCGTCACGCTCGGCGGCCTGCTGGTCTGGCGCGGCGCCGCCTGGTGGGTGACCAGTGGTCGAACGGTCGCGCCGATGGACAGCACGTTCAGGCTCATGGGCGGCGGTCCGGAAGGCTCGATCGGCTCCACCTGGAGTTGGGCGGTCGGCGCAGTCGCCTGCATCGCGGTCGTGCTGTTGCTGGCAAACGGCCGCGTCCAGAGAAAGAAGTTCCACTTTCCGCTGCGACCGATCACGGCCGAAGTTTTTCTCGGCGGCGTCGCCTGCGCTTTGATCCTCACCGCGGTCAGCATCGCCAACGCTTATCCTTGGCCGGTCGGAAGCGTGCGCCGCTACGCGCAAGCGAACCATATCGCGGTCCCGGAGAGCGGCCTTTTCATCTCGCATGGGATCGCAGTTCCGGTTCTGATCGCGATCGGCGTCGGCGTGGTGATGACGTTCCTGGCGACGCGAACGCGCTTCGGCCGCTATGTCTACGCGATCGGCGGCAACCCGGAGGCAGCCGAGCTCGCCGGCGTCAACACGCGCTGGGTAATCACGAAGATCTTCATGCTGATGGGGCTGCTCGCCGCCGTCGGCGGCGCGGTGTCGATCGCGCGTCTCAACGCCGCTACGAACTCAGAAGGCACGCTCGCCGAACTGTTGGTGATCGCGGCCGCTGTCATTGGCGGAACGTCGCTGGCGGGCGGCGTCGGCACCGTTGCCGGAGCGATGCTCGGCGCCGTGCTCATGCAGTCGCTCCAATCGGGCATGGTTCTGCTCGGCGTCGACACGCCCCTTCAAAGCATTGTCGTTGGCGCCGTCCTGGTGCTCGCGGTATGGCTCGACACCGTCTACCGGCGCCGGGCGCAATAGCACATGATCCCAAAAAATGGAGCCGCTTTCGGACAGGATCATGCTCAGGCTAAAAATCTAGGGCGCGGCACGGACGCCTCAGGCACGCCTCTCGTCGAGATGCGCGACATTTCGATCTCGTTCGGCGGCGTTCACGCCGTCGAACGGGCGACGATCGACCTCCACGAAGGCGAGGTGATGGCGATACTCGGCCACAACGGCGCCGGCAAGTCGACGCTGATCAAGATTCTTTCCGGCGCCTACAAGCGCGATTCGGGAACTATCTACATTCGCGGCGAGGAGGCAACGATCACCAATCCCCGCGACGCCAAGAAATATGGCATCGAGACGATCTATCAGACTCTGGCGCTGGCCGACAATGTCGACGCCGCCGCCAATCTGTTTCTCGGCCGCGAGCTCCGAACAAGTTGGGGGACCCTTGACGACATCGCCATGGAGGCCGAGGCGCGCAGGGTGATGGGCCGCCTCAACCCGCATTTCCAACGCTTCAAAGACCCCGTCAAGGCGCTATCCGGCGGCCAGCGCCAGTCGGTGGCGATCGCGCGGGCGATCCTGTTCAACGCGCGCATTCTGATCATGGACGAACCGACGGCGGCACTCGGAGCGCAGGAGACAGCGCAGGTTGGCGAGCTCGTCAAGCAGCTTAAGGCAGACGGCATCGGCATCTTCCTGATCAGCCACGATATTCATGACGTCTTTGATTTAGCCGATCGCATTTGCGCCATGAAGAATGGGCGCGTGGTCGGCACGGCTCGCGTTCGGGACGTAACCAAGGATGAAGTTCTCGGCATGATCATCCTCGGCAAGTGCCCGCCTGGCGTGATTCCGGGCCCGGGTGCGATGGCCGCCGCGACCTGAGCTTTCGCGCCTCCCGATCTTGAGTGACCGACGGGGCGGTGCACGCTTTTCCGACGACGGCTTTGCCGCCGCCAGCTTTCCGCCTGCCTTCCGCAAGCCGTTCCTGGCTTCCTGGCAGCCGTAACCGCAGCGGCCTTCCGCGAATGGCCGCCAGCCAAGGGCATCCCTTTAGCTCTATTCACCGTCCAGTCGGCATTTTGACTCGAATGCCAGCGATTTTGGTCCCCTTTTGCACCGTGTGGCTGCGTCAGGGGACTTAGGTTTCCGGCTCTTGATACGGACATGGAGCCCACTGCCGCCAAGATCCCCTCCGACCGCGACTCTCCTTGAAATCCCGCGAGCAGCCGGTCCTAATAGTGGTATGAGTGCTATGCTGTTGCGGCCACCGGCGAACGTCTCTCAGGCGTCGTGGCTGACGGCTTAGCGTGCACGGCAAAGTCGAGTTGCAGATGGGCAGCGAGTTTGCGGAGACACAGGCGGCCTCCGAACGTGCGGAGCGCTTGGCCAATCTGCTTACATTGTCGTACGAACCGATGCTGATGTGGCGTCTGCACGGAGCGATCGAGTTCTGGAACGCGGGAGCCGAGCGACTTTACGGGTTCTCACCGCAAGAGGCGGTCGGACGCAGCAGCCACTCTCTGCTGCAAACCAAATTCCCCATCGACTTTGCCGAGCTGCAATCGCAGCTGCGCAGCGAGCGTTACTGGTCCGGCGAACTGCGCCATGTCCGCAAGGATGGCAATGAAGTCGTTGTCGACAGCCGGATGCAGTTGCTCGGCGCCGACACCGTGCTCGAGGTCAACCGTGATGTCACGGAGGTCAGAGCGCTCGGCGCCCGGCAAGCAACGCTGCTGCGCGATCATCTGGCGACCGCCGCCAAGTTCGAGGCACTCTTCAACCAGTCCGGCCTTTTTGCCGGCATCCTGGACCTGCAAGGCTGCTTGCGGGAAGTGAACAACCTGGCCGTGGAGTGGTGCGGGTACACGAGAGAACAGGTCCTTGACCAGCCATTGTGGGAAACGCCCTGGTGGCGGGGTTCGCAGGAGATGAAAGCCAGGATTCGCTTCGCCAAGGATCAAGCCGCGTCGGGTTTCGTTTTCCGCGAAGAGCTTCGATACTGGCTGGCCGACGGCAGCGAGCGGACCGTGGATTTTGCCATGTACCCCATTCGCGATCAGTCGGGAGCGGTCGTGTTCCTGCATCCGACCGGAATCGATATTACCGAGCGCAAGCAGATCGAAGCCGCGCTGCGCGAAAGCGACCAACGATTGCGTTCGCTGGCGTCCATCGTCGAGTCCAGTGACGATGCCATTGTCAGCAAGAACCTCGATGGAATAATCGAGAGCTGGAACACCGGTGCGGAGCGTGTGTTCGGCTACACCGCCGAAGAAGCGATTGGCCAGCCCATCACGATCGTCATTCCGGAGGATCGGCAAGACGAGGAGCGCAACATTCTTACGCGCATCAGACGCGGCGAGCGCATCGATCATTTCGAGACCATCCGTCGACGCAAGAACGGCAGCTTGATCGTCGTTTCACTGACCGTTTCTCCCGTCAAGAATGCCGAAGGCAGGATCGTCGGCGCGTCGAAGATTGCCAGGGACATTACCGCGCAGAAGCGAAGTCAGGAACAAATCGCGACGCTTGCTCGCGAAGCGGAGCACCGCAGCAAGAACCTGCTGGCGACCGTTCAGGCGACCGTCAATCTTTCCCAGGCCGACACGGTCGCGGCTCTGAAAAAGGCCATTGAAGGACGGATCCAGGCGCTCGCGAATGTCCACTCGCTCTTTGCGGAGACGCGTTGGATCGGCGCCGAGCTATCGACCGTTGCAATGCACGAACTTGCTCCGTATTCGCAGAAGGACGAAGCGCGCGTGCGCATAAAAGGCGCGCAGGTCCTGTTGGAGCCGGACGCGGCTCAAGCCATCGCCGTGACCTTGCACGAACTGGCGACCAATGCCGCCAAATATGGAGCGTTGTCCGCGCCCACGGGGCAGATCGACCTGCAATGGGTGCACGAGGCGGACGGGCGACTGATCCTGCGCTGGACCGAACTGGGTGGTCCCGCCGTGCAACCACCGACGCGCCGCGGCTTTGGCAGGCGCGTCGTCGAAGAAATGATCAAACAACTGAAGGGCCAGACGCATTTTGACTGGCGCGTGGAGGGACTCGTTTGCGAGATCACGCTCCGGGCGTGAAATCATGGCGCGGCGGGTGTGTCGCTCCCCCCGTTCGTGCGCGTTGTCCGGCCGGCGCCGGCTGCTTCCTCACCGGCAGGCCGAAGACTAGGATGCATCTTAGAAAGAGGCGCTACAATTCAAGCTCTGCGCTGCTGGGTTTGCCTCATCGTGCCAGCGGATCGGGACGAAGCTGAAATCTCACGACCTTCGGTAACGTTCCCTTGCCGGTCTCGAGGTGGAACATCGTTCGCGTCGAATACGTCGACCACAGCGATTTTCCTTTCCAGCCGGCGTTGGGATCGTCGATGCGCCCATCCATCCATTTGGTGAAATAGCCGATCGGATAAGGCACGCGAAAGACCAGGAACTTGTCGTCGACCAACGCCAGCAACGCATCGTTGAGGTTGCCGGTGGCGATCGGCACGTTCCTACCGAGGCCGAACGTGTCGAACTGGTCGACCCACGTATAGTAGCTGGCCTCGACGCTCCCGGAATCGGCGACGTCCCGGAACTGCGGCCCCGGGAAGGAATGGAGCGTCCACCCCTCCGGGCAATGCTTGCCGGTCGCGGTCGGCCCGTTGAGGGTCTTGCACTTGCTGCGGTCGAAGCTCGCGAGATGTCCGCTGGCGAGCGACGCCCAGAACACGCCGTTGCGGTCGATGTCGCCGCCGCGCGGGCCGTAGCCGGGAAACGGCGGCTCATACACTTCAGCGAGCGCAGTGTACGTCGGATCGGCGCCGGGATCGACCCGGACCACTGCGCCGGGGTACCCGAGCGCGGTCCCCCACACCGAGCCGTCGAGCGGGTTCACGGCGACCGAGTAGAGGCTCAGCGCGACGCGCTTGTCCTTGGTCGGGTCGACTGGCTGGCCTGGCTCGACATAGTCGTCGCGCTTGCCGTTGCCGTTGGTGTCGAGAATGAGCGGCGTCCAGCCCTGCGATTTCTGCTCGTCGCCGGTCTCTTCGAACATCTTTCGATCGAGCCAGCCGACGGCGCCCGGGCCCACCACGCCGGTGCTGGTCCACAGGGTGTTGTGCGCATCCTCGGCGAAAGCCAAGTGATGGGTCGGGAAGCACGTGCTGATCAAGGTGAACTTGCCGGTCGCCGGATCGAACATCGAAAGATGGCGGTTTGATTCCGCGAGCGGGAATACCTTGGCGGAGGGATGGTCCGATCCTTTCTTGCAGAAGTCGGGGTTTGCCGGCGGACGGACTCGCGCGGTGATCCAGACGCGGCCCTTCTCGTCCATCATCGGGTTGTGGTTGCTGGTCTGCGCGTCCCAGATCGGCTCCTCGCCCCAGTACGGCGACGGGCCCATCGGAGCGTCCTTCGAGGACGGCGTATTGGGATCGCGGACCGGGTGTTTCACTTCCGTGGCGGTGTTGTGCTCCGGGTCCAGGATCGGGATGAAATCCGTGCTCTCCTCCGTGGTCCCGTAGAGCTTGCCGTTGGCGTTGACCGAGGGTTTGCGCCGGTCGGTCGCGATCTCGTCGTGGAGATAGGCGGTGGGCCGGCTCCAATCCCACAGGGTGAGGACGACATTGCGCTCGATGCCTTGCGGGCGCGTCGGCTGCGCGAACGGGAGTTCACCGGCCGCGATCCGGTCGGTCCAGTCGCCGAACAGTTTGAACGCGAGCGGCACATCAAGCCGGCCGATCACGGTGGTCATCTGCGTCAAAGCCTGCCCGGACTGGATGCGGCGCTCCCAGGCCTCCGCGGAGGTGCGGAATTCGCCCAGCTCCTTGGGGATGGTGCGGGTCCCGATCGTTCCGAGCGCGTGACAAGACAGGCAGCCGGTGGACTTGATGATGTTGACCCACTGCGCTTGCGCGGTGAGATTGGCCGGCATGCTCTTGTCTCGTTGCTGCCCCGAAAACGCACTTTCGCCAGGGACCTTGAGCATCGAATACCAGTAGATCGCCGGGTAATACTGCGCCGCCGCCGTGGTACTCGGGGCGGCCACCGCAGTCAGATCGAGCATCTTGCCCGGCGCCGCCTGCATCTTCGGGGAGTCGACGAGGCCGTAGCCGCGGACCCAGACATTGTAGTTTGCCTTTGGCAGATCGGGCATCACGTAGCGGCCCTGATCGTCAGTGACGACGATCTTCGCGAATTTCGTGGGCAGGTCGGTCGTTTCCGCGATCACCCACACGCCGGCTTCCGGTCCCTGGGCGCCGCTGACCACGCCGCCCAGGTCGGCATCGCCGATGCGGATCGCATCGCGCTGCTGAGCGCTCAGGGGAGCCGGGGCGGCCACTGAGACGACCGCCACGGCAATGGCGGCGAGACTCGCGGGCAATTTCTTCCGGGGGATCATGTCGCTGCTCCTGCTCTGATGGGGCTGCCAGCGGCGAGCTTCGTGGCCTTTTGCGGCGCCCGCAAATTGGTGAACGCCACGCGCCTCACCGAGTTGCCGCGTGGTCGGGGCGCCAGTCTACACCCGGGAATGCGAAGGCCAAGCGGACGATGGACAACGCTCTGGCGCCGCTTCCGTCGTGCAGCGCCACGCGCTTTGATCTCCGGCCGATACGTAGACTTCCGGCGAACTCGGAACGCGCCTACTATCCGCGCCTCTTGTTCCCGCAGGATCGGAACGGGCGGACCACCATGACATTCCACCGAATGATCTTCGCCGGCCTCGCGGCGGGATGCTTTGTTCTTAAAGCCGGGCTGGCGTTTGCCGCCGGCCAATACGGACCCGGCGTCAGCGATACCGAAATCAAGATCGGCAACACGATGCCGTACAGCGGTCCGGCTTCGAGCTACGGCACCATCGGGCAGTCGGACGCCGCCTATTTTGCCATGATCAACGAACGGGGCGGCATCAACGGCCGCAAGATCAACTTCATCACCCGCGACGATGGGTACAGCCCGCCGAAGACCGTCGAGCAGGTGCGCAGGCTCGTCGAGCAGGACCAGGTCCTCCTGCTGTTCAATACGTTCGGCACCCCGCCGAACACGGCGATCCAGCGCTATGTGAACGATGCCAAGGTGCCGCACCTGTTCATCGCAACCGGTGCCAACAAGTGGAATGATCCGCAGCACTATCCGTGGACCATCGGCTGGCCGCCCAGCGACCGGATCGAGGCGCGCATCTGGGCCCGCTACATCCTCAAGAGCGTCCCCGACGCCAAGATCGCGCTGCTCTATCAGAACGACGATTTCGGCATGGACTACCTCTCCGGTCTGCGCGCGGGGCTCGGCGACAAGGCCGAGAGGATGATCGTCGCCACCCAGAGCTACGAGACCAGCGACGCGACGGTCGATTCACAAATCGTGTCGCTGCATGGGAGCGGCGCCAACGTCCTGCTGACGGCGGCGCTCCCCAAATTCGCCGCCCAGGCGATCCGCAAAATCTTCGCCATCGGCTGGAAGCCGACACACCTCCTGACGCGAGCGGCGAATTCAGTCGGGACGGTGATGCGGCCGGCGGGTCCCGAGAAATCCGTCGGCATCATCTCCGAGACCTTCCTCAAGGATCCCACCGATCCGCAATGGCAGGAGACGATCGAATACAGGGAATGGCTGAGCCTGGATGAAAAAGTACAACACCCTGGGCAATGTCGCCGACGGCTTGACCGTGTACGGCTACACGGCGACGCAGGCCATGGTCGCCGTGCTCGAGGCGTGCGGTGACAATCTGACCCGCGAGAATGTGATGAAGCAGGCGGCGAGCATCCACGGTCTGAAGCTGCCGATGCTTTTGCCCGGCATCACCATCTCGACCAGCGCCAACGACTTCGCCCCGATCAAGCAGATGCAGTTGGAGAGATTCGACGGCAACACCTGGCAGCTGTTCGGCGAGGTGCTCTCGGGCTCCGGCGGGTGACGTGTATCGGCGGAAGCTTCGTGTCTGAGATTCTCACCTTCCGCCATTCCCGCGTAGGCGGGAAGGTGAACTCAGGAAAGCCCGACGATCCGTCGTAATTCCGGGACGCGGCCGCAGGCCGCGAGCCCGCAATCCATATTCGCGGATCGTGGTTATGGATTCCGGGCTCCTCGCTTCGCTTGGCCCCGGAATGACTAAGGCTCCTGCTTGCGCGGGACACCCGGGCGAGAGGTAGCCGGGTCGATCTCGGTGAAACCTGTTCTAGAGGTGGCGCTGATCCTCGTCCGGCTGGCTCGCGCCGCCGCGAAACTCGATCAGCTTCATCCGCAGCGTCTTTCTCCGGCGCTTCGGATTGCTTTCGACGTACGCGACCTGCTCCGCCAATCGCACCCACGATTGCGCCAAGGTGAGCCACAGGGCCTTGTCGTCATCCTGTACCGATGACAGCGCCATCGTCACGCATTCCTCGGCGTACTTTCGATGATCCTCAGCTTTTCGATGATCCTGAATGCTGTCCATGGCGACTTTCTCCAAATCAACGCAACACGCCGCAAATGCAAACGGACAAGTACGGCGCAGAAACGATCATGACATGGTGAAATGAGGACTGTTTGGCGGCCATTGGCGTGACGCGATGCTGCGGGCGGCGCGCGCCGCATTCGGCAGGTTTCGCCCCTTCAATAAGACTCTATATTTTGATCCTGCGGAACGTCACTCAATCGTTGAGGCCGCCCATCGCACGGCAGATAAGCTCGCCGCACAATGATCATTCTTGTATCACGCGGCTGTCCCATTCGCTTGCAAACGTCGCCATTGGTAGTGCCAACGCGGACATCAGCGCCCGCTGAGCGCCGCGATCGACCGATTACTTCGTCGAGCCCATTGCCAACACACAGGACGGAAACGCGGGCAGCATAGAGCTGCCTACCGACAAACATGGCGCGCGAGCGCGTCCAACGGAGGAGAGAAGACGCCACTAAGGCTGAATGAACCCGATCATGTCGAACGTGGAGGAGCAGAGTATGAGTACTCCAAATCCGCGACACTGCAAACTGGAAGGCCTCGCCCTTTACGCGCCGCGACGCGCGCGCACACAGACCGCAACGGCCGAAGCGAGGTGGCGGGCCAAGCTCGACCGGATCGCGGCGGCCATCGCCTCGGTCGAAGCCATCGAGGCGGAACGCGGCACCCGCAGCTCAACACTCGGTACGGTCGCAACCGTCGAGGCCGAACACGACGTCGGGAGTTCGGCATCCGACATGGTCGAAGCCATCGAGGCCGAACACGACGTCCGGAGCGACGTCGGGAGTTCTCCACCCGGCACAGTCGAAGCCGTTGAGGCCGAGCATGGCGTCGGGAGTTGGACGCCCGACGTGCCGGAGCCCATTTTCTTGGTGACGGCCTTGCACACGCCGGGTTTGCCATCATCTTCGGACCAGGCCGCCGATTGGCCCGGGTTTTCGATCGAAGAGGGCCCGATCGACAGCGGGGCGGCCGCCCACGGCCGATTGCAGCATTGTCTCCGGCCCGATCCGGAAACACGGCCCGAGCCGCCGATGCGCACGTCATATCCGGCGGCGCCTCCCCTCTTCGCCCGGATTTCGCTCGTCGTCGGCATGGCGGCTATGGCAACCTTTGCTCTCACCATCGTGCTGACCTTTCCGTCGGACGGTCATTCGCGCAAAAACGCCAGCAACAATCTTGTCGTCGCACCGGCGCCTGGAGCCGCGAACGGTGGTACCGCCGTTGCCGTCCGCGGGCCGCGACAGGATCGGACGAACTCAACCATTCCAGGTGATTCAACCGCGCCAAGTACCGAACCGCTGAACGGCGAGCAGGTCGCGCTTTTGCTCCAGCGCGGCCGGGACTTGTTGAAGGCCGGAGATGTCACTGACGCCCGGCGTGCGTTCCAGGTCCTGGCGGACAGGGGCGACGCGGAGGCGGCGCTGGCCCTCGCCACCACCTTCGATCAGCGCTCCGTCGCCATACGCAATGCCGTCGGCGTCGTCGCAGACGACGCCTCGGCGCGCGCCTGGTATCGGCGGGCCGTGGAACTGGGATCGTCCGAAGCCAAACGCGCACTGCTACGAATGGCCACGCAATGAACCCTGGACTTCGAGGAGACCGGGAAAGGAGCCAGCATGTCGCTCATCGAAGGTGCGGGTGAACATTGGAACAGCCCAATTGAAGTGGTCGAGCGCATGGCGACCGACAACGAGTTGCCGTTCGAGCGCGCGGTGCAGGACGAGATAGCGCTGGTCGTGAGCGGAAAGCTTACCGACTATCAGATCTCGTTCACCTGGATGAACGAGATCGAGGTGCTCCACCTCGCCTGCGCGTTCGAGATGAAGGTGCCGGAGCCGCGCTCCCCCGAGGTGCAGCAGCTCATCGTCACGATCAACGAGCAGTTGTGGATCGGGCATTTCGACGTCTGGATGCAGAGCGGCATGGTCATGTTTCGCCATGCCCTGTTGCTGGTCGGCGGCGGCGGCCTGTCCGGCCTGCAGTGCGAGGCGATGTTCGGTAGCGCGCTCGACACCTGCGAACGCTACTACCCGGCGTTCCAGTTCGTGATCTGGGCGGGCAAATCGGCGCGCGAGGCCATGGATGCCGTCATGTTCGAGACCTGCGGCGAGGCGTGACAGACTCGGCGGCGCCGCAACTTTCTGTCGCGCCCATCGTCGTGTACACGCACGCCCAGACGCTCGCAGGGCTGATCTAGTTATTGCCCATTTTCTGGCGGTCTGTTGCCCGCATTCCGACAGGAACCAGCTCTAACATTTAAAACGTGAGGGGCGATCTTGGGGCGCCCGCGGCGATCATAGTCCCAGTACAGTTTAGTGGGCGTCGCGTGCTATGCTTGAGCCAGGTGTGGGGGAGGAGCTGTCGCTTGCCTTGGCCAACGCGGTTTTGCTCGCGTTGTGGCCGGTGCTTCCGGCACTCGTATTCGGCGTTGTCCGCCAGTCTTTGACGGCCCGATGCGCTCGGCCGCGGCTCTCATTCCGCCCATTCGAGACGGTCGAACTGGACCGGGCGGTACTGCTGCACCAGCGGGTTTGCCGCCGCCTCGAGGAGATCAAGGACAGCGGCGAGCCTGCGAAAGACTTCTGGCAAGCCCTGCTCCGTCGCAAGGCGCACATCCGCCCGCACCACGTCGACGAGTTCGAAGGTCTCGAAGCGCACCGGCGCTATCTGCGGACTACCATCCGCCAGCTCAAGCGCCGACCGTTCCAGCGTCTACGCGCCTGGATCCATACCGTAAGTTCTCAATCCGCCGTCAACGCCGCGCTGGCGACCCACCTCGTCGTTCTCGCTTTCCTGATCGCGGCATTCCACATTTCGGTGCAGCCGGCGTGGGCCGATGAATTGTCGCGGACGCACAGCATTCTCTGGTATCCGCTCGACGAGCGCCTGTTTTATGCCAACGCGGTGGCGACCTTTCTGGCGGCGCTGGCGGCGCCGGCATTCTATCTCGTGCGGCGGGCGAGCCTGCGCCAGGAGTGCTGGCTGGAATTCCGCGCGTTGAAGGAGCTCGCTAACTCCGATCCGAACGAGGCGATCGAAGAACCGCAATTCGGAGACGCCGCGCACGAGGCAAATGCAGGCACGAACGGTGACGACCCGAACTGGTCCGCCGTTCTGGGCCTTTCACCATCAGCAACCATGGAGGAGGTAAAGGAGGCCTACAAAGCGCTGGTCAAGCAGAACCATCCCGACCGGGTGCACGGGATGTCTGCCGCATTCAAGATTCTCGCCGAAACAGAAACCAAAAGGATCAATGCAGCCTACCGGCAAGCGTTGATCTCCGCACACTCGCTGTAATTGTTGTTGTCTGGTGCAACTTCCTGCGGGCGGTTGCGCCAAGCCGGTACAACTGCGCGCATCCGCGGGGGCGGATGCAACAAATCTCTCAAATCTGCTCGCTAGTCGCCTCGACTGGTCATCGGCTTCGATTTCGACGCTAGGGGAAAACTCGTGGGGGGTATCCATGGAGTACAAGCAGTTCGTGATAAAATCGCTTGAGCACAAGCCTGGGCGATGGCGAGCCCGCATCTGGCGGGCGAACGGGAAGCCGTTACGGGCGGTCGGCCGCAAGAATCTGGAGCAGTTCGTCACCACGCTCGACGCGCCAACACCGGTGGCCGCGATGCTGATGGCCATGAGGGTCGTGGACGCAGGAACGTTTTCACGCGATACGGAAGCGTACACGGAGAAATTCTGGCGCCGGCAGCGCCGCAGCTCGACGGCTTGATGTCCTGTTGGCCGCACGCCGCGCTCGCGCGTTTGCGATCTCCGAGCGAGTAACCGCGCCGCTTTGGCGAAACCGCGCCGCGGACGCCCACGCGCCGCCGCCGTCGTTGGACGATGTTGCCGCGTCGCGCGCCGCGACTTACCATCGGCGCGGAGGCTCGGGGTGTCAGCAGGCCGTCTCGTTGCGGATCCAGGCTCGATCGAAGAGATCGGGCGCGCCATTGCCGACCGGCGGATCGACCCGGTCGGCTTGCTGGAATCCGCTCTGCGCCGCATCGAAGCGGTCGAAAAGGAGGTGCGCGGCTGGTGCCTGCTCGATCCGGAGCGCGCGCTCGCGCAGGCGCAATCCTTGCGGCGGGAGGCTGAGGCCGGCCGGCTGCGCGGTCCGCTTCACGGCGTTCCGGTCGCGGTCAAGGACGTGATCGACGTCGCTGGCCTTCCGACCCGGGCCGGCAGCGCAACGCGCGCGCACATTCCGCCGAGCACGATCGATGCTTACGTCGTCACGCTGCTGCGGACCGCGGGCGCGGTCATCCTCGGCAAGGCGCACACCACCGAGTTCGCCTATTTCGACGGCCCGCCACCCACGCGCAATCCGCACAACGTCGGGCACACGCCGGGCGGCTCGAGCGCCGGACCGGCGGCGGTCGTGGCCGCGGGCATGGTTCCCCTGAGCCTCGGCACGCAGACCGCCGGGTCGGTCAATCGACCGGCCGCCTATTGCGGGATTGCCGCCTTCAAGCCGAGTACGCGGGCGTGGTCGAGATTCGGCGTCGTGCCGTTTGCGCCAAGCTTCGATACGGTCGGCGTCTTCGGCCATCGCGTCGCCGATGCGGTCGCGGCCGCGCGCGTGCTCATGCCGGCGTATCTGTGCGATCGGCCGCGTCTTTCCACGCCCTCGCCGCCCACCGTCGGCTTCATCGACGATCTGATCCTCTCAGCCGCGAGCGCCGCAGTCGCAGATACGCTCCGCGAGGCTGCGGACAAGCTCAGAGGCTCCGGCGTTCGCGTCAATCAATGCGTGTCACCGGTGCCGTTCGCCGACATCGTCGGATGGCACAAGACCATGATCGAGTACGAGGTCGCGCGGGCGCATCCCAGCCTCGAACACGCCGCCGAGGCGAGTGCCGGGTTGCGCGAAGCCGTCGGCCGCGGCCGCATGATCGGCGATCAATCCTACGTCGATGCCTGCCGCGCGCTCGACGCCGCCCGCGAACGCTTCCGGGCGGCGACCGCCGAATTTCAAGCGCTGATCTTTCCAACCACTCCGGACGCAGCGCCGGCCGGCATGAAGACCGGCGACCCACGCTTCATCGTGCCGTTTACCGCGCTCGGCGGGCCGATCGTCTCCATTCCAGTGGGGATCGGCGCACACGGTTTGCCGTTGGGCCTGATGCTGATCGGCGCGCCGGGACGGGACGCGGCGATCGCCGACATGGCGGGCGAGATCGCAAGAGCCATCGAGCGGCCGCGCTGAAGGTGTGCGTGTTGCTTCACGCCGGAATCTGCGAAAAGTTTGCGCTTGAAGCATCGCCGCCTGCATTGCACAGTGACTGTATTCCGGCGGAAGACGCGTCGCGCGTGTTCAAGATCGGCGAGTTTGGTCGCAAGGCGGGCGAACAATTTCCATCGTGTCATTGACGATCGGGTAAAGAGAGAGATCGAGCTCTTATGGGATTTCGCATTTCCGTCGATACCGGCGGCACGTTCACGGACGTGGTCATTGCGGATGCGCACGGCATCCGGGCTATCGGCAAGGCGCTGACGACCCCGGAGCGGATTTTCGCCGGCATGCGGACCGCGATCGAGGTGGCGGCGCAGGAGCTTGGGCTGTCCGGGAAAGCGCTGCTCAGCAAGACCGACATGCTGATCTACGGCACGACGCGGGCGACAAACGCGGTCGTCACCAAGTCGACGGCGAAGACCGCGTTCCTCACAACGCTGGGATTCCGCGACATTCTGGTGCTCAAGGAGGGCGGCAAGTACGACCCGCACGATTACAGCTACGACTATCCGCCGCCTTACATCCCGCGGCGCTACACTTTCGAGATCGACGAGCGCGTCGACGCCCAGGGCAACGTCGTGCGCCCGCTTGATCAGAACCAGGCACGCGAGGTCGTGCGCATCCTCGCCCAGCGCCATTTCGAGGCGGTCGCGGTCTGCCTGCTGTGGTCGATCGCCAACGGCAGCCATGAAAAGGAGATCGCAAAGCTCATCGAACAGGAGCTGCCGGGCATTCCCTACACGCTCTCCCATGAACTCGTTCCCATCGTGCGCGAATACCGCCGCGCCTCGACGACCGCGATCGATGCGTCGCTCAAGCCGCTGATGCAACGGCATCTGCGCGAGATGGAGGCCGATCTGCGTGCCGCCGGCTTTTCCGGCGAGCTCCTCATCGGCACTTCGGGCGGCGGCTGCCAGCACGTCACCGAGGTTGCCGGCCGCCCGGTGACCATGCTCAAGTCCGGACCGGCGATGGCGCCGGTCGCCGGCAAGGCCTACGTCACCATCGAGGACCTCGGCCGCGACGCTATCGTCTGCGACACCGGCGGCACGACCTTCGATGTCGGCCTCGTTCGCGACGGCGACCTGGTCTACACCCGCGACAGCTGGCTCGGCCGGCGCTGGCTCGGCCACATGGTGGCAATGTCCTCGGTCGACGTGCGCAGCATCGGCGCCGGCGGCGGCTCGATCGCCTGGATCGATGCTGGCGGCCTGTTGCGCGTCGGCCCGCAGAGCGCGGGCGCGGTGCCGGGCCCGGCGTGCTACGGGGCCGGCGGCGATCAGCCGACCGTGACCGACGCCTGCGTGGTGCTGGGCTGGTTCGACCCCGATTACTTCAACGGCGGACGGATGAAGCTCGATACCGGTGCCGCCCACCGCGTCGTCGAAAAGCTTGCCGGGGCGATCGGGCGCAGCGTGCCAGCCACCGCCTTCGCGATCATCACCATCGCCAACGAGCTCATGATCAAGGCGATCCACGAGATCACCGTGAGCGAAGGCGTCAATCCGCGCGAGAGCGTAATCGTCGCCGGCGGCGGCGCCGCCGGGCTCAATATCCTGCCGATCGCCCGCGAGCTCGGTTGCTCGACCACGATCCTGCCGAAGACCGCGAGCGCGATGTCGGCCTGCGGCATGCAGTATTCCGACATCGTGTTCGAGCAGACCCGCAGCCGGGTGACGATGTCCGGCAGCTTCGACCTCGACGGCGTCAACGCCGCGCTTGCCGAGATCGATGCGGCGCTCGAGCAATTTCGCGCGAACCTGCACGGCGCCGCCCGGGCCAATGTCCACAAGGAATATCTGGTCGAGGCGCGCTACAAATCGCAGGTCTGGGAGCTCGATACGCCGCTCCCGGTCGCACGCTTCCGCACCCGCAAGGACGTGGCGGCGCTGGTCGAGGCGTTTCACACCGTCCACGACCGGGTGTACGCCGTGCGCGACGAGCAGAGCGAGGTCGAGTGCGTCAACTGGCGCGGCCGCATCGCGATCCGGCTGTCGAAGCCCGCAAGGCCGGTGCGCAAGCGGGTCGCGCAGCGGAAGCCGAAGCCGTCGTCGCGGCGCGCCGCCTATTTCGGACCCGAGGACTTGCGCAAGACACCGGTGTTCCGCGGCAGCGAGCTTGCGCCCGGCGCTGTCATCGCCGGTCCGGCGATCATCGAAGAGCCGACCACGACGATCGTCGTCTATCCGAAGATGAGCGCCTCGGTCAGCCCGTCCGGTCATTACATTTTGAGATCATAGCGAGGCGCCCGATGCCCAAGGCCAGACGCAAGCCGCGCTCCGACGCGCTCGACCCCGTGGTCATGACCGTGATCGCCAATCGGCTCGACGGCGTCGTGCGCGAGATGACCAATACGCTGTTGCGCGCGGCGCGCTCCGCGGTCATTTCCAGCGCCCGCGATTTCTCCTGCTGCATTCTCACCGGCGACAATCATCTGCTCGCATCTGCCGAAGGCCTGCCGGTGCACATCTTCGGCGCCCACCTGCAGGGCGAGAACATGTGCCGCTATCACGTGGGCGACATCCGCGAGGGCGATGCATATCTCGACAACGACCCTTACGGCGGCAACACCCACCCGGCCGACCACACCTTCCTGGTGCCGGTGTTCATCGGCGGCGAGCACCTGTTCACCACTGTTGCCAAGTGTCACATGGCGGACATCGGCAACAGCATTCCGTCGAGCTACTTCGCCAAGGCGCTCGACGTCTACGAGGAAGGGGCGCTGGTGTTCCCGGGCGTGCGCATCCAGCGCAAGTACCGCAACGAGCCCGACGTCATCCGCATGTGCCGCGCGCGCATCCGCGTCCCCGAGCAATGGTACGGCGACGCCCTCGCTGCGCTCGGCTCGGCGCGCGTGGCCGAGCGCCGGCTCAAAGAGCTGTGCGGCAAGTACGGAGCAAAGACGATCAAGGCCTTCATCACCGACTGGTTCGACTACTCGGAGCGGCGCGCCATCGAATCAATCCGCAAACTGCCGAAGGCGCGGATCGTCAATACCGGCCGGTCGGATCCGCTCGAAGGCATCCTGCCCGACGGGCTCACGCTCAAGGTCATCGTCGACATCGATCCCAAGCGGGCGATGATCGAGGTCGATCTGCGTGACAATCCGCCCTGCGTTGACTGCGGGCTCAATACCTCGCGCGCCGCGGCGACAAGCGCGGTGGTCGGTGCGATCTTCAACAGCCTCGACAAGGATATTCCGCGCAACGCCGGATCGTTTCGCCGGCTCGCGTTCAAATATGCCGAGAACAGCGTGGTAGCGTCGCCGGTGTTTCCGCACAGCTGCTCGACGGCGACCACGAACGTCGCCGAGCGCCTGGTGAACATCACCCAGTCGGCGTTCGCCAGGTTGGGTGATGGCCACGGCCTTGCCGAAGGCGGCACCGGCCTCGGCGCCGGCATGGCCGTGCTTTCCGGCAAGGACCACCGGCGCAACGACGCCCGCTACGTCAACCGCATGATGCTGTCGACCAATGGCGGGCCGGCGAGCCCGACCGCCGACGGCTGGGTCAACTACGCTATCCCGGTGATCGCCGGGCTGATGTACCGCGACAGCGTCGAGATCGACGAGCTCAAGCACCCCTTCCGCGTGGAGACGTTGGGTGTGGTGGCGGATTCGGCCGGCGCCGGCCGCTTTCGCGGCGCGCCGGCGCAGGAGGTGACCTACGCGGCGCTCGAAAATCCGGTCCAGGTCGTTATTCCCTGCGACGGCCAGTTCGCGCCGCCGCGCGGCGTCAACGGCGGGCACGACGGAACGCCCGGCTCGACCCATCTCATCGACCACAACGGCGGCGTCACCAAGTTGCCCAATCTCGTCAACATGCAGATCCGCAAGGACCAGCGCCTCCGCGGCCGCGACAGCAGCGGCGGCGGATACGGCGATCCGCTCACGCGCGATCCGCTGCGGGTGCTGACCGACGTGCTCGAAGGCTACGAGTCACTCGGCAAGGCGCGTGACGTTTACGGGGTGGTGTTCACCGGACGCATCGAGGACGACAGTCTCGAGGTGGACGTGGCCGCTACGCAAGCGCACCGGGCCGAGCTTGCCGGGCAGCCGAGAATGCGCGGACTGGAGCCGGCAGCCGAGTAGCTTCGGCGGAATGACAGGAGCCGACCATGAGCATTTTCGCGGTGAACTACCTTTGTCGTGAGGTCCTGCGCGATCATGCCTTCCGCGCCGCCATGAAGGCCGATCCGGCCAAGGCGCTGGCGCCGCTCGACCTCACCGACGAAGAGCGCCGGGCGCTCATCGCCGGCGATGTCGGAGCGCTCTACCGCCTGGGCGTCAACGGCTTCCTCATGGGCTATCTCGCCCGTTACGAAGTCTGCGGACTCAATATCGAGATCTACAACCAGCGCATGCGCGCCGTGAAGGTCGATGAGCTTGGCCAGCCGGTCGCCTGAGCGGGGAGCGCCGCCGATGCCGCCTTCCGATTACCTGCGTGCTGGCGGGAGGGCAGAGCCGGCCAGCGCTGATCCCGCGGTTGCCGCGGTTGAGCGTCCGGCGCCGGCGGGCGTGAACGCACCGGCGTTCGGCAGCGATGTTGTCGCCGACACGCTGCGCGTGCTCGACATCCCCTACATCGCGCTGACGCCGGGCGCGAGCTATCGCGGCCTGCACGACAGCCTCGTCAACTACCTCGGCAATTCGGCGCCGCAGATGCTGCTCTGCCTGCACGAGGAGAGCGCCGTCGCCATTGCGCACGGTTACGCCAAGGTCACCGGCAAGGCGATGGCCGCCGCGGTCCACGCCAATGTCGGTCTCTTCCACGCCACCATGGCCCTGTTCAACGCCTGGTGCGACCGCATGCCGATGCTGGTTCTCGGCGCGACCGGTCCTGTCGACGCCGTGCAGCGGCGGCCGTGGATCGACTGGATCCACACCGCGCAAGACCAGGGCGCGCTAGTGCGCGGCTACACCAAATGGGACGATCAGCCGGCCTCGCCCGGCGCCGCACGCGAGGCTCTGCTGCGCGGCGCCTGGATCGCCAACACGGCGCCGATGGGCCCAGTCTACATCAATCTCGACGCCGGCATGCAGGAGGCGAAGCTCGCCGAGCAGCTGCCGCCGATCGATGCCAAACGGTACATGCCGGCGGTTGCGACGGCCGCGCCGGCCGATCTGGTGCGCCAGGCGGCGGCGATGCTGCAATCGGCCAGGCAGGTCGTGATCCTCGCCGGACGCGCCTCGCGCAGCGAGGAAGCCTGGAACGCCCGCGTCGCACTCGCCGAGGGGCTAAGTGCCAGCGTCGTGACCGATCTCAAGATCGGCGCGACCTTCCCGACGGATCATCCGCTCCACGCCGGCGCGCCCCGCGATGTCACAGCCGACAGCATCCCGGCTCTGCGCGGCGCCGACGTCATCCTGAGTCTCGACTGGGTCGATCTCGCCGGCGCGCTGCGGCACGCCGGCCCCTCCCCCGCCGCGAAAATCATCCAGATCTCGCTCGACTACCGCATCCACAACGGCTGGAGCATGGACTATGAGGCTTTGCCGCCAGTGGACCTCTTGCTCTCCGCCGATCCCGATGCCGTCGTTCCCGAGTTGCTCAAGGCCCTTGACGTGGCCGGCAAGCCGCGCACGACGCCGCGCTCGCGCACGCCTGTGGGCGATCGCGAGCCCGCCGGCTTCACCAACGAGCACATCGCGCGGGCGCTGCGAGCGGTCCTGCGCGAACGCCCAGCGACGCTCACGCATCTGCCGATCTCCTGGGAGGACCGCTGGTGGACGTTCCGCCACCCGCTCGACTACCTCGGCTCCGACGGCGGCGGCGGTGTCGGCGGCGGACCGGGCATTTCCGTCGGCGCGGCGCTGGCGTTGAAAAACTCGGGCCGCCTGGCGGTCGCCATCTGCGGCGACGGCGATTTTCTGATGGGCGTCACCGCGCTCTGGACCGCGACGCACTACAAAATCCCGCTGCTCTTCGTCATCGCCAACAATCGCTCGTTCTACAACGACGAGGTCCATCAAGAGCGGATGGCGCGCCTGCGCCACCGTCCGGTCGAAAACAAATGGATCGGGCAGCGCATCGCCGACCCGGAGATCGACCTCGCCGCGCTCGCACGCGCGCAAGGCGCCGTCGGCTTTGGCCCGATCGGCCGGTACGCCGATCTCGCGCCGGCGCTGCAAGGCGCTGTCGCCGCCGTCGAGAACGGCGCAGTCGCTGTGGTCGATGTGCGGATCGAGCCCGGCTACAGCGCCGCCACGGTCGCGGCGACCACACGCGCGACAAAAAGCTGAGTTGCGCCGCAGCCAATCTGCTGGGAAAATCGAAACGAAGGCTCGCCGCCTCGCTTGCGGCAACGCGCATCACACGCGCCTGAGATAATTCTCCTTGTACCAATCGACGATCGCGCTGCCGGTCGTGATCCAGACCTCCTGGCGCGACGTAACGTGGCCGAGCGCTGCGGCGAAATATTTGCTGCGGTGGGGGTGTCCGACCAGAAACGGGTGCAGGCAGATCGACATGACCCGGCCGGTCGTGGCGCCATCCTCATAGAGCACGTCGAATTGGTCGCGGATCATGCGGCCGAAATATTCCGGGCTTTGATGCAGATCGAGCAGCGCTGGGATGTCGTTGATCTCCACGGAGTACGGCAGCGAGATCATCGATCCTTTCTTCACCCGCATCGGATAGGGCTGCTCGTCGTTGACCCAGTTGCAGACGTATTCGATGCCGTTCTCGGCGAGGATGTCGAGGGTGCGCACGGTCTCGCTCAAGGCCGGGCTGAGCCAGCCGCGCGGCGCCTTCCCCACGCATTGCGTGATCGTGCCGACGACGTCGCTGATGAGCGCGCTCTCTTCGGCCTCCGACTGCGCGTTGATCAACGTCGAATTGTTGTTCCCATGCCCCATCCACTCCCAGCCGAGCTTGTTTCCTTCCTCGATGATGCGCGGATAGTGCCGGCAGACGTCGGAATTGAGCGCGACCGTGCCCTTTACGCCGTGTTTCGTCATCACCTCCATCATCCGCCAGACGCCGACGCGCACGCCGTAGTCGCGCCAAGAATAGTTGAGGACATCGGGGTTGACCGGCAGATTGGCGATTCGCGTCGACGGCCGATCGAACAGAAAATGCTCGATATTGGGGATCACCCAGACGGCGATGCGAGCACCGTTCGGCCATTCAAGCCGCGGGCGATCGACGATCGCCGAGTATTCGAAACGGTCATGCTCCGGCGGGATCGCCGGCACCGGCGGCGTGTTTGATCGCGGCCGCGGCCGCGAGGCGGCGGCGCGTGATCTCGCTGCTCGTGTCTTGACCGGCTTGCGCGGCACGTGAGGCTCCCGGGCTGCGAAAGTTTATCAACTGGCGGTCGGCCGCTACGCGGATTAGTGTTGCACAGGCGCTGCGTGAAAGCGAACGGACCAACGGAGTTCACCACGATGGCACAGATCGTCGCCGGGTTCGGCGTGCCGCACACCCCGGTCTTTCCCTTCTTTGTCAAACGCGACGGCCCCGATTGCGAGACCGCCAAGCTGTTCGCGGCGCAGAAGGAGCAACTGGCGGCGGCGCGTCCAGACGTCATCGTCATGTTCGACACCGACCACCTCAATACTTTCTTCCTCGACAACCTGCCGATCTTCGCTGTGGGCGTCGACAAGGCCTTTACCGGGCCGAACGACGAGCCGCGCGAGATGCCGATCTACACCATCCCGTCAGCGGTCGATCTCGCGGCGCACATCCGCCAAAACGTGATCGAGGACGGCTTCGATGCCGCGCTCACCCAGCACTTTTCCGTGGACCACTCGGTCGCTGTGCCGCTGCACTTTCTGACGCCGGACATGACGATCCCTGTCATCCCGTTCTTCATCAGCGGACACCTGCCGCCGCTGCCGCCGGCGCGGCGCTGCTATGCGCTCGGCCAGGCGGTCGCCCGCGCGATCGCGTCGTGGCCGGCGACGCTGCGGGTCGTGATCATGGGCAGCGGCAGCTTCTCGCTCGAAGTCGCCGGCCCGCGCATGGCGCCCGGCCGCACCGACGGCGTGCCCGATCCCGACTGGGCGTTGCGGGTGATCAAATATCTCGAGGAGCAGCAGATCGAAAAGCTGATCAGCGAAGCGACGCCGCACCAGCTCCTCAAAGCCGGTAATGTCGGCGGCGAACTCCTCAATTGGATCGCCATGCTCGGCGCCATCGGCGACCGCAAGCCGAATTACGTCGCGCCGCAGATGCAGAACGGTCACGCCTACGGCGTCTGGCGGTGGAACTAGGGCCGCGCTCTGACCGAGACGAGTCAATTTCCGCTCATTCCCGCGCACGCGGGAATCAAGAAGGAAAGTGCTGACATCGCCGTCAATCCGCTGGGTCCCCGCTTTCGCGGGGACGAGCGGACGAGAGTAGCCCGGTCGATCTAAGTGAAACTTGCTCTAAACCATCGACGCGGTGACGGCTCTTGCGCGCACCAGTCAGGCGCGGACCAAGCCGCCATTGACGAAGATGGTCTGTCCGGTGACAAAGACGGCGTCATCGCTGGCGAGAAAGGCCACGACGCCGACGAGATCGGCAACGGTTTCCACGCGCTTGATCGCCTGCATATTCGCCACGAATTCGAAGAACGTCTCCTGCGGCATCCCTCCCGGAATCGTTTTCCGGCCTTCCGTGCCCGAGGTTCGCGTCTGTCCGGGCGCGATCGCGTTTGCGGTGATTCCTTCCTCGCCGAACTCCGTCGCCAAAGCGCGCGTGAGCCCGATGACGCCGCCTTGCTGGCGATGTAGTGGGTGAATCCGGGAACGACCAGGCCTACCGTATCGGACGCGATGTTGACGATGCGTCCCCAGCGGCGCTCGCGCATGAAACCGACAAACGCCTTGGTCATCAGGAACATCGAATCGAGATTGACCGAGAAGACGCGCCGCCAGTCGTCGAACGTGATCTCATCGAAGCTTTGCATCGGATAGATGCCGGCATTGTTGACGAGGATGTCGCAGCGGCCGGCGCCCTGCTCGACCTGCCGCTGCAGGCCGGCGACGCTCTCCGGATCGCTGACGTCGCAGCGGATGGCTTGCGCTTTGCCGCCGGCGCTCTTGATCAGCTGCAAGGTCTTTCCGGCATCCTCGCGGTCGGCGATGACGATCCGGGCGCCCTCCTCCGCCAGCCGCACGGCCGAGGCCTGACCGATGCCGGCCGCCGCACCCGAAATCACCGCGACCTTGCCATCGAGCCTTTTTGCCATCGGTCGTCCTCCGTGCCCCGCGCGGCGGCTTCCTTTAGCATTGCGGTACGCGATCGCTAAATCGTGTTCGCGAGTCCGGTACCTGGCACGCCATCCTGATCACCCTTCGTGGGCGGCTGCCCGCCGCGCGCAGCAGACGCAGGCACTGGACTTGCCGGCCCAGCGGTTTTTGATAACTTGCCAGAGACCGCGACGCGTCGCGCGCTGCCGCGGCTCGCGCATCCAACAAATCCTTTGTGGAAACTCGGGAGGAAAAAATGGCCGATCGGATCGAAACGACGCACGTGGGGAGCCTGCCGCGCACGGCGAAGCTGCTCGAATTCAGTCAACAGCGTTCGCTCGGCGAGAAGTTTGACCAGGCCGCCTTCGACCGGGAACTCAAGAACGCCGTGGGCGATGTCGTCCGCCGCCAGAAGGAAGCCGGCGTCGACCTCATCAACGACGGCGAATTCGGCCACACGATGGGGTGGGCCTACGACTACGGCTCGTGGTGGTCGTATGTGGTCAAGCGGCTGTCAGGCGTAGAGGTCACCAACACCGGGCTCTGGATGACCACGCTGGCGGCGCACACCAAAGCGCCGATGGCCCCCAAGGATTTCGTGGTCGGCAATTGGCCCGAGCGCCGGGACATGACCAAGTTCCAGGAGGCCTATATGGACCCGCACTCCGGGTGCGGGCTGCCCGAGCAGTTCATGACCGCCCACAGCCCCCTGGTCAAAGGCCCGATCAAATACATGGGACAAGAGGCGATCAAGCGCGATATCGAGAACCTCAAGGTCGGCCTCAAGGCCGCGGGCGTCAAGGAAGGCTGGATGAACTCGATCGCGCCGGCGAGCTGCGCGCGCATGCCGAACGAGCATTACAAGACCGAAGAGGAGCTGTTGTACGCCTGCGCCGACGCGATGCACGAAGAGTACAAGGCGATCATCGACGCCGGACTGAGCGTCCAGCTCGACGACCCGGCGATCGGCGAGAACTGGGATCAGCAGAAGGAAGAGCCGAGCGTCGAGGGCTACCGGCGCTACACCAAGCTGTGTATCGATGCGCTCAACCACTCGATCAAGGGACTGCCGCCCAACAAGATCCGCTTCCACCTCTGCTGGGGAAGCTGGCATGGCCCGCATACCACCGACATCCCGATGCAGCATCTCGTCGACCTGATGCTGGCGGTCAACTGCGACTACTACTCCTTCGAGGCCGCCAATGTCCGTCACGAGCACGAGTGGAAGCTGTGGAAGGACATCAAGCTGCCGGCGGGGAAGAAAATTCTGCCCGGCGTGGTAAGCCATTCGACCAACCTGATCGAGCACCCCGAGGTCGTGGCCGACCGGATCTGCAACTTCGCCGAAGCCGTCGGCCGCGACAACGTCGTCGCTTCGACCGACTGCGGGCTCGGCGGCCGCGTGCACCCGCAGATCGCCTGGGCGAAGCTCAAGACGCTGTCGGACGGCGCCGCGCTCGCCACCAAGCGCCTGTGGCATTGAGGGCGTTCCCGGGAGATTGCGCGTAGCCTCGCTACGGCACTGGCGCGCTCCCGCGCAGGGTGCGTCGCTTCGGCGCCGATCCGTCGCTCGGCGGATTGGCGCCGGTCATTCCCCGAGATAGGCGGCCTTGACCTTCTCGTCCTTCGCCAGGGCGGCGGCGGTATCGGCACCGACGATGTGGCCATTGTCGAGCAGATAGCCGCGGTCGGCGATGGCGAGACTTCTGCTTGGCGTTCTGCTCCACCAGAAAAATACCGACGCCCGCTTCCTTGATGCGGGCGAGCGTGCGGAACAGCTCGGTGCACAACAGCGGCGCCAGCCCGAGCGAGGGCTCGTCGAGCAGGAGGATCGTCGGCGCCGACATCATCGCGCGGCCGATCGCCACCATCTGCCGTTCGCCGCCGCTCATCGTGCGCACGAGCTGCTTGGGACGCTCGCGCAGCTTGGGAAACAAGCTCAGGACGCGCGCCAGATTGTCCGCCTCGCGCTCGCGCGCCCGGGTGGGATGGGCGCCGAGGATGAGATTCTCCTGCACGGTGAGATCGGCGAAGATGCCGCGATCCTCGGGCACCAGCGCGATGCCGGTCTCGACGATCTCATGCGCCGGGCGATGGGTGATGTCGGCCCCGTCCATGAGCACCGTCGAGCCGTCCATCTTGCGCGTCTGCCCGGCTATGGCCCGCAGGAAGGTGCTCTTGCCGGCGCCATTGGCGCCGAGCATCACCACGATCTCGCCTTTCGCCACCGACGCCGAAACGTTCTCGAGGGCGCGATGGCGGCCGTAGAAGACCGAAACGTTGCGGCTCTCAAGCATCGGCGTCTCCGAGATAGGCCCGGATCACGCCGTGATCGGCCAGCACCTCCGCCGGCGTCCCTTCGGCGATCTTGGCGCCGCTGTTCATGACGATGCAGCGGTCGCACAGACTGCGGATCGCATGCATGACGTGCTCGACGATGATGATCGTGCAGCCTTCGGTGCGCAATTGCTCGATCAGCGCGATGCCGATCCTGAGCTCGGTCGGATTGAGGCCGGCGAGCCACTCGTCGAGCAGCAGGATTTTCGGCTCCGAAGCGAGCGCGCGGGCAAGCTCAACGCGTTTCTGGTCGATGTAGGTCAGAGCCGAGACCAGGGCGTGGCCGGCGTCGGGCAGCCCGACCCGGCGCAGCAGGCCGTGGGCATAATCCTCAAGCTCTTTGCCCCAGCGCTTGGCATGGCCGAACACGCCGCCGGCCGCGACGTTTTCCAGCACCGTCATCGCCGGAAGCATGCGAACCAGCTGAAAGGTGCGGGCGACGCCCTTCTTCGCGACGCGGCTGGCGCCGATCCCGGTGATCGCCTCGCCATAGAGCCTGATCTCGCCGGCGTTCGGCCGCAGCGCCCCGGAGATCAGGTTCATCATCGTGGTCTTGCCGGAACCGTTCGGGCCGATGAGGCCCAACACCTGCTTCTCGGCGAGCTGAAAGGACATATCCTCGACCGCGACGAGGCCGCCGAAGTGTTTGCTGACGGCGGTGGCGCTCAGCGCCTCGGCGGCCGATGCGCTAGGCATTGTGGCTCTTCCGCCGTTGCAGCAGGTTCCGCACTGAAACCGCCGAGGCATCGAGGGCGCGCAGCAGCGGGCCGGAAGCCGATCCGCCGAGCTTGCCGCGGCGGTTCATCGCATCCTCGATCAGTCCGACAATGCCGTTCGGAATGACGTAGACGATGAGCAGGAAACATACCCCCAGGAGCAGCGTGGTCTGGTTGGGAAAATTGATGGCGATCAGCTCCCAGATGAGCACGAAGGGAATGACGCCGACCAGCGGTCCCCACAAGCGGTGGGTGCCGCCCAGGAGCGCCATGATCACCACCTGAAACGATACGAACGGGCTGAACGCGACCACCGGCTCGACATAGCTCCAGCGCGGGGCGACCAGCGCGCCGGCAACCGCGGCGAACATGCTCGATATGACGAACAAGATCACCTTGGCGCGTGCAGTATTGATGCCGCAATGGACCGCGACCACCTCGTCGTTGCCGATGATGCGCAGGGCGAAGCCGAGCCGCGAACGGCCGATCCACCACCCGACCAGAAACACCGCCGCGGTCAACGACAAAAGCTGCCAGTAATATTCCGCCTCGTCGCGGTCGATGGTCACGTAGAGGCCGCTCATCGTGCCCAGCACGTGCTGCAGCCAGGTCATGACCTGCCGCACCAGCTCGGCAAGGCCGAGCGAGAAGATGACGAAATAGATACCGGAGACGCGCAGCGTCGCCAGGCCGACGACCGCCGCGAGCGCGGCACCGGCAAGGCCCGCCGCGGCGATCAGGACCGGATAGGGCACGAGATCGATGCCCCCCGCCACCGTGTACATGCCGATGCCGAAGAACGCCGCCGTCGACAGCGCGATGTAGTTCGTCGGTCCGGAGAACAGCAGCCACGATGTGGCGAGCGCCGTATACATCGCGATCGAGATCGCGAGCTGCAGCGCATAGCCGCCGAAGACCAGCGGCACCAGGCCGGCGGCTACGAAGATCAAGGTGCCGATCAACAGGTTGCGCCGCTCGCGGGCGGTAACGCCTGCCCTAACGCGCGCAACTTGCGGCATCTCGATCGCGTTCACGCCGTCCGCCTCCCGAACAGCCCTTCCGGCCGCACCAACAGGACCACCATGAACAGGATGTAGGCGGCGGCGAGCGTGAGGCCCGGATCGACCAGGGTAGCGACGGCGGTCTCCGCAAAGCCGAGGATGAAGGAGGCGACGATCGTGCCGCGAATATCGCCCACGCCGCCGAGAATGACGATGACCAGCGCCTTGAGCGTGAAAACCACGCCGAGCGAAACATCGAAAGTCAGGAACATGCTGAGCAGCCCGCCCCCGACCGCCGTCACCGCTCCGCCCAGCGCAAAAGCGAGCCCCGAAGCGCGCGCGACGTTGATCGAAACGAGCGAAGCTGCCCCCGGATTGACCGAAACTGCCCGCAAGGCGAGACCCGCCCTGGTCTTGTGCAGCCACAGATAAAGACCGGCACAGAGCGCGGCCGAAGCAAGGAAGGCCACCACCCGGTTGAGCCCATAGCGCTCGCCAAAGATGAAGATCGGCTGCGCCAGATAGGAGTAGTCCAAATATTCGCCGCCGAAGATCGCGAGCAGGATGCCGACACCGATGAAGCTGATGCCGAAGGTCACCAGGATGCTGTCGACTTCGAGCTTCCCCTGGCTCTTGGCGCGGCGCACGAGCGGAAAGATCAGGACGCGATAGATCGCCCAGTTCAGAACGAAGGCTGCGGGCGCCACCAGGAACAAGGCGAGCAGCGGACTAACCTTCGTGCCGGCATAAAACCAGAACGTGCTGAAGGCGCCGGCAATCAGGATCTCGCCGTTGGCGAGGTTCATGATGCGCGCGACGCCGTATTGCAATTGCAGGCCCATCGCCATCAAGGCATAGGTGCCGCCGAGCAGCAGGCCGATGATGACGATGTCCATACGGTGGGCTTTTATCGATCGACTGGCAATGCCCGGTGCGTGTGCCCGGCCCTCCGCTATGCGAACGGGGGACGAGCCAAGAGTCAACTCTGCCCATTGTCGTCCCCGGCTGCGCGCGGCCGGGGACGGCTACTGTGACCTCGGGGCTTCCTGGCTCAGCGAAGTGCAATCGAGCCCTTCGGAGCCTTCAGGCCGTCTCAACCCCAGCTGGCCTTCAGCTTGACCTGGGCGTAGTTGGGGAATCCTTCGCCGGCCACGGCGGAGAAGAATCCGCCCTGCCACTGGCCGACCGTCCAGACCTTGTTGAGGATCTGGCCGGGCATCTCGGCCTCGCCGATGAGGGTCTTGAACTTGCGGTTCCTGAAGTGGGCCGCAATGGCGTTGCGGTCCATCGAGCCGACCGCCTCGATCGATTGCGTGAGCACCTGGAGCATCGAGTAGTAGAACGGGCTGCCCCAGTAGTCGGCGTCGACGTTGGTGACGGCCTTGTGGCGCTTGTAGAAATCGCGGATGTCGGGCGAGTTGGTGACCCCGCCCGCTCCGAGAATGTTCTCGGCGGCGGCCCCGTTCTTCTGCGAGAAGCCCTGGAAGGCGCAGCCGACGGCGCAGTAATAGGCCTTGACGCTGAGAGCTTCGATCTTGGCCGCGTCGGCAAGACCGAACGTGTCCGGCGGATAGGACCAGGCGACGAAGGCGTCCGGATTGGCCGCCTTGGCAGCCTTGATCACCGGCGTGTAGTCCTGGGTGCCGAGCGGATAGGATTTGTCATAGACGATTTCGAAGCCGGCCTGCTTGAAGAGCGGCCGCCCGGCGTTGGCAAGCTCGATGCCGAAATCGTCGCCGACATTCACTACCGCGACCTTGTTGCCGATCTGGCCGCTGTCCTTGAGCTTCTTGAGCACGCCGATCGCGCCCTTGGCGTAGGCCGAGGTCGACGACTGGAACATGAAGAAACCGGGATACTTCTTGACGAGCGCCGGTCCCTGATCGGTGACGCAGGCCTGGGTGAGCTGCGGGTAGTTGTACTTCGCGAAAGTCGGCGCTGTGGCAAGGTTGAAGCCCGTGGCGTAAGGCCCGCCGATCCAGTCTGCCTTGTCCACGGTGGCAGCGCGCTCGACGGCCTTGATGGCCTCGGGCGGCTGCGTGCGATCGTCATACTCGATCAGCTCGATCTTACGCTGCCCTTCTTTCAGCTTGAGGCCGCCGCGCTCGTTGACCTCGTGGGCCCACAGCTGATAGGGCGGGAAGTGGGTGACCGCGGCACCGGGCGCCAGCGGGCCGGTTTTTGCGCCGATCACGACAACTTTGACCGTCGGCAGATCCGCCCTGGCGGCGCGATAGCCAACCGATCCGGCCAATGCCGTCGCGGCGGAATATTTCAGGAATTCGCGTCGTCGCATGTGTAACTCCCCTCGATGGTTGGCCCGGGATTGAGCTCCCATTGTTTTGTGGCCATTGTTTCCTTGGCACCCCAACATCATAGCGATATAAAAGTGGATTGCATAGGGCAAGCGAGCGCTGATTGTGTTTGGTCGCAATGCGAACATCGCGGTTCGCGGCGCGCACGCCGTCCCCTCGCCTACTGGCGCGCCCGGATCATTCCGGGGCAGTTGCCCACTGCAAGGAAACATTCATCTAAAAAATATCAAAAAAATAGGCTGGGAGAAGCAGAAACAAAGGAGGAAGTCCTATGAGCGTTTCCGAGCTACGGACGGCTGCTGCGCCGAAGAAAATTCCCACCGCCGCCGAACTCGTCGGCCTCGCCCGGACGTTGGCACCGAAGCTGCGCGAGCGCGCGCTCAAGGCCGAGCGCGACCGCAATGTTCCGCGGGAATCGGTCGAGGAATATATCGAGGCTGGCCTGATCCATACCCTGCAGCCCAAGCGCTGGGGCGGCTACGAGCACGACCACGAAGTCGCGTTCGACATCGCCATCGAGCTCGGCAAGTCGACCTGCGCCTCATCGGCCTGGGTCTTGAACTATTTCGCCGATCACGCCTGCATTCTGGCCCATTTCCCGGACGAGGCGCAGCACGACGTCTGGAGCGAAAACAACGCCGCCTGCATCGCCACGTCGGCTGCGCCGACCGGCAAGGTGTCGATCGCGCCCGGCGGCTATCGCCTCGACGGCCGCTGGTCATGGTGCAGCGGCCTGGCGCACTCGCAATGGATCATGATCGGCGGGTTGATCTTCCGCGAAGGCGAGGATCACCCCGACATGCGGCTGTTCCTCGTTCCGGTGTCCCAGGTGAAGCAGGACGATACCTGGTACTGCGCCGGCCTGCGCGCGTCCGGCTCGACGACGTCTGTGCTCGACAATGTGTTCGTGCCGGAGCACCGCACGGTCTCCTTTTCGACCTTGCGCGACGCCTGCTCTCCCGGGTCGAAGATCAACACCAATCCGATCTACCGCACGCCGTTCATCGCCGTGCACAGCTATGCGTTGCTCGGCCCGGCGCTCGGTGCGGCGCGCGGCGGCTATGGCGATTTCGTGCAATGGACGCGCCAGCGCTACCTGACCTACACACAGCTCACCATCGCCCAGCACGTTCCGGTGCAGCTCAAGGTCGCCGAGATTTCCGCGCAGATCGACGCGGTGGAGCTCCTGGCGCGGCGCGCGCTCGCGACCGCCCGCAAGGACTACACCGGCATGAGCATGGAGACGCGCACGGTGCTGCGCCGCGACTTCACCTATGCCATGCGGCTCCTGCGCGAGGCGATGGACTCGCTGATCAAGGTCAGCGGCTCGAGCGGGCTGATGGACGACAATTCGGCGCAGCGCTGCTGGCGCGACGTGCACGCCATTTCCTCGCACGTGGTGATGAACTGGGACGTGCCGGCGGAGAACTTCGGCCGCACGGAGTTCGGGCTGCCGCTCAACCCCGCCTACCCGATGTTCTGACCGTCAGGCCGCCGGCCGGTTGTGGCCGACGGTCTTGAGATAGTGCAGCGTCTCCTCGAGCGACACGACGTCGGCGTATTTGGCGTTGAGGTCGAACAGGCTCTGCTCGTGCGCCGCGACCGAGCGGTCGCCGACCGCCTCGCGCACGACCATCGGGCGGAAGCCGTTCTGCACCGCATCGACCGCCGTCGCCCGCACGCAGCCGCTGGTGGTGCAGCCGGTGATGATCAGCGTGTCGACGCGGCGGCTGTTGAGCCGCGGCACGAGGTCGGTGCCGAAGAAGCACGAGGCGTATTTCTTCACCAGCAGGATGTCAGTCGGCCGCATGCCGAGGCGGGAATCGACCTTGACCGCCTCGGAACCGGCGGTGAGCGTGCGCGGGCCCGTCTGCTTGAGCGCCCAGATGCCGGCATCCTTGATATCGGCCTCCTCGTAGATGACGGTCGAGAACAGGACGGGTATCGCGCGCTCGTGGGCGACTTCGAGCAACGGCTTCTGCGCCGCGATCTGGCTGTCGAGATCGGCACCGAGCGGCATGGCGGGGTCGGTGAAGCCCTTGACCATGTCGATGACGATCAGTGCCGGCCGCTCGCCGAAGCCCATCTTGATGCCGAAGCCGCGCTGCCGGAAGAACTCCTCGTCCTCTTTGCCGCTGGTCACGATCTCGCGCTCCTGATGGGCCTTGCCGCAACTCAAGAAAATCGCCGCAGGTTTGAGGCGCGCGAATTACCGGCCCGTAAAGGCGGCCGGGCGCTTCTCGATGAAATGCGCCACCCCTTCCTTGAAGTCCTCGGAGCCGAACGACCTCGTCATTTCGATGTCGGCCGTTTCCCACGCCTCGGCGAGAGACTGGAAATAGGATTCGAACACCTGGCGCTTGATGACGCCGATCGAACGCGGCGACGACGCCGTGACCAGATCGTGGGCGATGCCCTGCACGCGCCTCAGGAAATTATCCACCGGCAATTGACGCACCAGGCCGAGCCGCTCGGCCTCGGCGGCCTCGACCATGCGCGCCGAATAGAGCAGGTCGAGCGCGTTCATCGGACCGATCAGGCGCGGCAGCATCCACGAGCTGCCGTGCTCCGCGATCAACCCGCGCTTGGCGAACGCCGTGGTCAGCCTGGCGCCCTCCGCCATGTAGCGGAAGTCGCAGAACAGGACGAGGCAGACGGCGATGCCGGCGATCGGGCCGTTGATGGCGGCGAAGATCGGCTTGGGAACGGCCAGCAGGTAGCTGAATTTCTGCGCGAAGTTGCCGCTGTTCCGGCCCGCCTGACTGCCGTTGCCGCTCGGCCTGCCCTCGGCCGCTACTTTGCTGAGGCGAGACATGTCGGCGCCGGCACAAAATCCGCGCCCGGCACCGGTCAACACGATCGCCCGCACATTGCCGTCGGCCGCCGCCGCTTCGACGGCGTGACGCACCTCCTTGTCCATCTCGCTCGTCCACGCATTGAGCTTGTCCGGGCGATTGAGCGTGATGGTCGCGATCAGATTATCGACGTCGTACAGGATATCCGTATAGGCCATGCGTTCCTCCCACGGTTGCGGTGAATATTGCATATTGGCCAAATCTGGTCCAAGAAAACGAACAAGAAAACGCAACAAGGAAAAGCGCCGATGTTGTCCGGTGCCGCGCCGATGCGGCCTTGCTCCACCGGAACCGATCGGCGCCTGCGGAGGGCACCATGAGCGGCGTGCTCATCGAAGCGCTCGAAGACGGCCTCCTCACGCTCACGCTCAATCGTCCGGAGCGCAGGAACGCGCTCGACACCGCGATGCTTGAATCGCTCGTCGACGCGACACGGCGCGCCGCAACGAATCCGGCAGTCAGCGCGCTGATGCTGACCGGCGCCGGCGGCGCCTTTTGCGTCGGCGGCGATGTGAAGGCGATGGCCGCGCGCGGCAACGAAACAACGCTGACCGACGAGCGGATCGCGGACTTGCGCGGCAAGATGGAAGCGGCGCGCCTGCTGCACGAGATGCGCAAGCCGACGATCGCTGCGATCGAGGGCGCCGCGGCGGGCGCCGGTCTGTCGCTCGCGCTCGCCTGCGACCTGCGCATCGCCAACCGTTCGGCCAAGCTCACCACCGCCTTCGCCAAGGTCGCACTGTCCGGCGATTTCGGCGGCACCTATTTTCTGACCAAGCTTCTCGGCAGCGCCAAGGCGCGCGAGCTCTATCTGACCTCCCCGATCCTGAGCGCCGATGAGGCGTTGCGGATCGGGCTGGTCACCCGCGTCGTTGACGATGCCGGCTTTCAGGAAACCGCCAAAGCCTATGCCATGACGATTGCCCGCGGCCCGCGGCTGACGCTCGGCTACATCAAGCACAATCTCAATCTTGCCGAACATGCGCCGCTCGAGACGTGCTTCGACAACGAGGCGATCAATCACGTGCGTGCCGCGGCGACCGAGGATCACCGGGAAGCGGCCGCAGCCTTTGTCGAGAAGCGCCCGCCCGTCTTCAAAGGACGCTGACGTGAGGGACGCCGACCTGAAAGGACGCTGATTTGGCCGACTATTTCCGCCTGCGGCAGATTTGCCTGGTGGCGAACGATCTGCCGCGCGTGATCGGCGACATGGAAGCGATCTTCGGGGTGAAGCTCGCCTACCAGGACCCGCACGTGCGCCAATACGGGTTGGAAAACGCGCTGTTTCCGTTCGGGCTCGCCTTCGTCGAGGTCGTCTCTCCGGTCGAAGCCAATACGGCGGCCGGCCGATTTCTCGAACGCTCGAACGGCGTCGGCGGCTACATGGCGATCTTCAATTGCAGCGACGCGGAACGGCGCGGCCGGCACGCCAATGCCATGGGGGTACGGACGGCGCACACGATCGACCATCCGGGCTTTCGCGCCGTGCAGCTTCACCCGCGCGATTGCCGCGCGGCGATGATCGAGTTCGATCGCAGCGACGGCGAAGAAGACCTGCGCGGTCCCTACCATCCAGCCGGCGGAAGCGGCTGGACCAAAGCGATCAGCACCGAGGTCACCCGGCGGCTCATCGAGATCGTCATCGAGAGTCCAAACCCGGCCGACATTGGCCAGCATTGGTCGCGGATCCTGGAGAAGCCCTTTGGGCCCGATGGTGGGGGCGGCCGCATCGCGGTCGACATGACTGCGATCCGATTCGCGAAGGGAGAAGACTCGCGGGAGGTTTTGCGCACGCTCGCGATCGAGGTCGCCGACCGCGCCGGCATCGAGCAGCGGGCGTCGAAGCGTGGTTATTCAGTCACTGCTGCCGGCGTCGAATTCTGCGGCGTGCGCTTCCAGCTCGTATCCTGAGGGCGTGCCGCTTTTCGGTGATGACCGGCCGGGAGGCGCCCTTGGACGACCGCGCAGATCAGATAGCCCGTAACTTCATCAGCCGCTACGAGGCTGAATGGAGCAACGGCGCCGAGGCCGTCTCGCGGCTCTACGCGGCCGACGGCGTGCTCGTCGGCTTTGTCACGGCGGTAGGCCGTTCGCAGATATGCGAATTGCTGCGCGGCATCATCGGCCAGGGCTGGACCAGCATCAAAATCAAGATCGTGAACGTCCGCCCGATCGGCGGCGTGATCCTGATCGCCAGCGAATATGCAGCGATCGGTTCTGGTGAAAATGCCGGAAAGACCTTGAATGCCGCGTCGAGCTACGTGCTGGTTGAAAGCAACGGCGACTGGCTTTCAACGCTGCACACGGCGAGATGAGTTCTCGGTTTTTCGGCGGGAGCAACGGTGTGAATGGCGCAAGTTTGACGCCGAGAGCGCGTCTATGCGTGCGCGAAGTTATTGCGCGCGGGGCTTTGCCGGAGGCGGCGCTGAGGATGGGGTCAAGGAGGTGGGAGGCCCTGCGGCAGGGGCCTGCGCGGTGGGACCGGGCGGGGCCGCGACATTGGGCTGCGGCTGAGCCGCGGCCATTGTCGACGCAGCGGGCTGCGGCCGCGCGCCGACTTCGTCGGGCTCGGGATCGCGGAAGGCCTTGAGAAAACCGACGAGCGACTGCTGGAGGGATTCGGCGGAGGCGCCTGATGTAGAGGAGGAACTTGGGCTTGCCGCAGGGGCCGGCGCCGAGGCGGAAACGACGCTCGGCTGCGGGGCGGCGGATGATGCGGGGGGCGGCGTGGATGATGCCGGTGTAGCGGATGAAGCAGATGAAACCGCGGGCGAGGATAGTGTTGGGGAAGCGGGTGTTGCTGCGGAAGCGGACGGCGCTGAGGAAACGGAGGACGTGGATGATGCCGGGAAAAGAGAGGAGGACGAACAGGCCGCCAGCATCGGCATCAGCGCCATCGCGGCAGCCGTGGCGCCGAAGCGGAGAGCGCCGCCCCGGTCGGCGATCCACCGGTCAACACCTACGCGACGCCACCCCATCATGCCACAATTATACCAAGCGCTCGCGGTCAATCACAAGGTGCGATCGGCACCCCGGAAGCGTTCACCGGGAAGCCGATCGGGTGTATGGAGAAATCTAATTCCTGCCGTTCTTTGTCGTTGACCGGCGTATGAGCCTGAGAGGCAGCGATGAGCGTCATCGATACCACGGAAGCCCCGGTCCTTGCCGCCCCGCGCCGGCCGGAAGGGCGCGTGAGCCTGCGGCAGTTCCTGCAGGTCATCCGCGACAATGTACTTGCCACTTACGCGCCCGAGGACTTCGACAAGGATTTCATTGCCCGCCGGCTGCTGTGGCGCCGCACCTTCGTCGTCAACGAACCAGGCGGCGTGCGGCATGTGCTGCTGGACAACGCGCAGAACTACCGGAAGTCGGAGCTCAGCCGCCGCATCCTGGAGCCGGGGCTCGGGCGCGGCTTGATCACCACCGATGGAGAGCTGTGGCGCCGCCATCGCCGCATCATGGCGCCCGCCTTCGATCCGCGCAGCGTCGCCGGCTACGCGCCGGTCATGACCGAGGTCACCGAGGAAATGCTGGCGCGATGGGACGCGCTGCCGGAGCACAGCGTGGTCGACGTCGCGGTGGCGATGATGCACACCACGCTGCACATCATCTCGCGCGCGATGTTCTCCTCGGATTCCGACGAGATCGTCGACGTGGTCGAGCGCGGCGTCAGCGAATACCAGACCACGGTGCGGCCGAGCCTTCTCGACCTGCTGCACGTTCCCGAATGGCTTACCGCGCTGATCTCGCCGCGAATGGCCGACGGCATCCTCGACGAGTTCGACGCCTCGGTCGATCGGCTGCTCACCGAGCGCGGCCGCGCGCCGGACGCCGAGCCCAAGGATTTGCTGGCGCGCCTGATCGCCGCACGCGACACCGAGACCGGCGGCGGCATGACGGCACAGGAAGTGCGCGACCAGGTGGTTACCATCTTCATGGCCGGGCACGAGACCACGGCGCAGGCACTGGCCTGGACCTGGTATCTGCTGTCGCACCATCCGGCGGCGGAAGCGAAGTTGCACGAGGAGCTGGCGGGCGTGCTCGGTGGGCGCACGCCGCGCAACGAAGATCTCGTCAACCTCCCCTACACCCGCATGGTGCTCGAGGAGGCGATGCGGCTCTATCCGCCGGCCCACACTCTGGGGCGCGAGCCGATCGCGGCTGATGAGGTGCTGGGGCATCGCATCCCGGCCCGTTCCACGGTCCTGGTCGTACCCTGGATGCTCCACCGCAAGCCGTCGCTGTGGGAGCGGCCGGACCGGTTCGAGCCCGAGCGGTTTTCAGCAGAGCAAACGGCGGCACGACCGCGCTTCGCCTACCTGCCGTTCGGCGCCGGCCCGCGTATCTGCATCGGCGCGGCGTTCGCCATGGCCGAAGGCATGCTGATCCTGGCGACGATCGCGCAGCGCTATCGCCTGCGTGTCAAGCCCGGCCATCCGGTCGAGCCGCAAGGCCTGATCACAATCCGGCCGCGCTATGGTTTGCCGATGATCCTGGAGCGGCGGCAACGCTGAGCATGCCACGGGTTGTCGTGCCGTCGCGGGCGCGGCCGGGTAGCCGCTCTTGAGCCGCACCACGCGCTTGCCATGCGTCGCGAGCCCGGCCATCAGGGTATCGATCTCTTTCCCGTCCCCGGTGGTGCCGAACCCGGCTTCGCCGACCAGGAATTTGCGCGCCTCGCGGCGTGCGAAATCGAGCACCTCGGGGGAGATGAGACCGTCGAACACAATCACGTCGGCCGTTTGCAGCGCGCGAACCGCACGCATCGTAAGCAAGTCCGGATCGGCTGGCGCGTCGACGATGATGACCGATCCATTCTCGACGCCGGCTCCCTCCTTTTGAACAGCGGCCATCAAGCGGCCGAGGTCGGCCCCCGTCGGCTCGCTCTCGGCGTGCGTCACGGCATGCTTGGCGAACAGCCGCCAGAAGGCGCAGCGCGCGGGGAACGTCAGCTCTGCGGCCTTGACGGCCGAACGCCAATGCTGCGCGGCCGCGGCCCAGGCCGCAAAGCCCTTGGGCAGCAGCATCTCCAGCCTTGCGCGGATGGCTTGGGCGAACACAGGCGCGGCGCCGTCGGTGGAAATTCCAATGACCAGTGGCGAACGGTTGACGATCGCGCCGAAGGCGAAGTCGCAGAAGGCCGGTTTGTCGATGACGTTGACTGGTACGCCGGCCTCGCGCGCGGCCTGCGCGAAGCGAGCCGCGTCCGCTTCGTCGGCAAACGCGCCGACGGCAACGGCGGCGGTTCCAAGATCGCCCGCGATCCACGCGCGCCGGTGCAGCATGATCGAGCCGCGCGGCGGAGCGTCGGCGAGTGCGCGCAGCTCTGCGGAAATTTCCTCGGCATAGACGTCGACCTGCGCACCGGCCGCCGACAGCAGCTCCGCCTTCCAGGCCGCCGCGGAACTGCCGCCAGCCAGCATCGCGCGTTTGCCGGCGAGCGCGAGGAAGACCGGCAGGCGCGCGATCGGCGACATGCGGCCCGGACGTATTTCAGCGTTCGCGCTATGCACACTCACGAGCAAATGGTCTCCCAGAGGCGCGTGATCTTTTTGGAAAGCCGGCTTCCACGTTTTCGCATCACGTTCTAGTAGACGTCGACCTGATAGCGGCCCGCTGCTTTCAGTTCGCCGAGAAGCCTTACCGCCTCGGCCGGCGCGCGGCCGCTGTGATTGGCAATGATCTCGATCAGCGCGGCTTCCACGTCCTTGGCCATGCGCAGTGCGTCGCCACAGACGTAGATGTACGCGCCGTCGTTGAGCCACGACCACAGATCGCGGCCGACTTCGCGCATGCGATGCTGCACGTAGATTTTCTCGTCGCCGTCGCGCGACCAGGCGAGCGTCAGCCGCGTGAGCAACCCCGCCGCCCGCATCGCCACAAGCTCTTCTTCATAGAAGAAATCGTAGTCGCGGCGCTGATGGCCGAAGAACAGCCAGTTGCGGCCTGGTGCGTTGACGGCGTGACGTTCATGCAGGAAGGCAGGGAATGGCGCGAGGCCGGTGCCAGGCCCGATCATGATGATCGGTTTCGACGGATCCTCCGGCAGCGCGAAATGCTGCGCCTTCTGCACGTAGACCCTGAGCCTGCCGCCGGGCGCGATGCGGCCGCCGAGGAAGGTCGAGCACACGCCAAGGCGCGTCCGCTTGTCGACCTCGTAGCGCACCGCGTCGACGGTGAGCGAGACGCGGCCCGGATTCGACTTGAGGGACGAGGAGATCGAATAGACCCGCGGCTGCAGCGGATCGAGCGCCTCGATGAAGGCTTCCGGGTCCGGTCGTATGCCGGGAAACTTGTGCAAGGCCGCGAGCACGTCGAGGACGCCGCCGTCGCCGTCCGGGTCCTCACCGGCGGCAAGCCGCCTCGCCTTCTGCTTGCGCTCGCCGCCGGTGAGATAGGAGATGAGCTGGAACAGCATGTCGGGCGCCGGCGATAGCGCTACGCCATCGGTCAGCACCTCGCGCAGCATGCGGCCGCCGATGGGAAAGTCCGGCGGCGCATCGAGCGCAGCGAGCACCGCGGCGACCAAATCCGGATCGTTGGCGGGGAAGACGCCGAGGCAATCGCCGACGACGTAGTCGAGATCGCTTCCCGTGAGATCGACATCGATGTGCCAGGTTTCCTTCTCCGAGCCCGGCTTGTTCAAGCGGCGCCGCGATAGGAAGGTGGCGTCGACCGGATTGTCGCGCGAGCGGCCCGGCCGCGAGCCGAGCACCGGTTTGGCTTCGCGCGGAGGAACTGCGGCCGCCGGCGCGCCGTCAAGCTCCTGATAAAGCTCTCTAAGCATGCGCGCGGTTTCTTTGCCGCCGGGTACGCAGAGATTGAGCCGCTTTTCGGATTTGGCGAACAGCGCGCCCGCATAGTCCTGGCAATTGTAGCCGCACTGGCCGCAATCCTGCTGTCCCATGGCCGCCATCAGCCGCCGCGGCAGCGGCTTGCCGTCGGCAAGCTTCATGCGCTCGGGCAGCGGCATGGCGGGATCGTGCCAGGGCGCGCCGTCGTCAGCTTCCGCCGGCACGGGCGCGACAGCGCCATCGATCAAGCCGGGGATGAGCTTTGCGGCCTCGGCCGCGGAAAGTGGCGTGATGTTCTCTTCGAGTCCGAACAGGCCGGCGAACAGTCCGTTGAGCCAGGTCCGCTGCTCCGGCGAGAATGGCGCCGACTCCGGGATAAATGACGGGATCGGGGGCCGCGGCGTCATGTTCATGCGGCGGCCTCGCGCTCGGCCATTGCTTTCAGCGCTTCGATCTCGTGGCGCCGCGCAAAGGCGAGGAAGCTCTCCTCGCGCGATCCGCGGTGCGCGAGATAGGCCTTGAGGATGCGCTCGACGGTGCGCGGCACCTCTTCCGCGACGACATCGCGATAGAGTTCGCGCCCCAGCGCAGCGTCGGGTCCGAAGCCGCCGCCGACCGTGATGTGATAGCCCTCGACCGGGTCGGCATCCGCGTCGGTCTGCACCTTGCAGGCTAGAAGGCCGATCTCCGACACGAAATGCTGCGCGCAGGAGTGATGACAGCCGGTCAAATGGATGTTGACCGGCGTGTCGAGCGCGACGCGCGTTTCGCACCAGCACGCGATTTCCTCGGCATGGCGTTTGGTGTCGGAGGCCGCGAATTTGCAGCCGGTGTTGCCGGTACAGGCGACGAGGCCGGAACGAATGGCGTTCGCCTCGACGGCCAGACCGAGTCTTTCGATCTGCTCCCGGGCGGCCGCGAGACTTTCGGTCGAAACGCCGGAGATCAACAGGTTCTGCCAAACGGTGAGCCGGAGATCGCCATCGCCGAAGTCCCGCGCGACGGCGGCCAGACCGCACATCTGCGCGACCGACATGCGTCCTACCGGAAGGGCGATGCCGATCCAGTTCAGCCCGGCCTGCTTCTGCGCATGGATGCCGATATGGGCGGTGCGGTGGAATGCCGGGCGCGGCGCTACTGCCCCCGGCACGGCGCGGTCGAATTTGTGACCGAGTTTCTCCTCGAGCAGGCTGAGAAACTTCTCGATGCCCAAGGCATCGAGCACATATTTCAGCCGCGCCTTAGTGCGGTCGGTGCGGTTGCCGTATTCGATGAACAGGCGCACCACCGCATCCGCAACCTTGCAGGCGTCGTTCGGCCGTACCAGCACGCCGGTGTCGCGAGCGAAATCGCGGTGGCCGGTGATGCCGCCGAGACAGAGCTTGAACCAGACGCCGGCTTCGAGGCCGAAGCCGGCGTTCACCTCAACCGCCTGGAAGCCGATGTCATTGGTATCCTCGAGGACGGGAATGCGACCGGCGCCATCGAAGGCGACGTTGAACTTGCGCGGCAGGCCGTAGAGCGAACGGTCGTTGAGGATGTGGAAGTGCCATTCGCGCGTGTAGGGACGCGTGTCGATAAGCTCCTGCGGGTCGACGCCTGCGGTCGGCGTGCCGGTGACGTTGCGGATATTGTCGGCGCCGGAGCCGCGCGAGCACAGGCCGAGATCCTGGATCGCCTCGATCATGGCGACCGCATTCGCCGCCTCCACCTCGCGGATCTGGATATTGGCGCGGGTCGTCACATGCGCATAGCCGCCGCCGTAGCGCTCGGCGAGGTCGGCGAGGCCGGCGAACTGTTGCGCCTTGACGATCCCGTTCGGGATGCGCAGCCGGCACATGTAGGAGTTCTGGTTGGGCGCGACGTAGAACAGACCAAAGAATCGCCAGCGGAAATTGTCGGGCGGCTTGGGATATTCGCTCTTCGCCGCGTGCTCCTTCAGGCGCTCGTAGGTGTCGAACGGATGCTGCTCGCGCTTGAACTTTTCCTGATCGGAGAGCTTGCCGCCCGACGCGAGCACGCGGTCCTGAGCCTTGAACGCCGCTGCGTCTGGACCCGTTGGCTCCGGCGCCGCGGCAGCGCTTGGCGCAGCATTTGTCCCGCTCAAGCCTTTTGCCGCCTTGGCGATCTGAAGGCCGGCGACGAATCCTTCCAGGTAGCGTTTCTGTTCGGGTTCGAAGTCGCCGGTCGGCGACGAGGTCACGGGCTTGAAGTCGACCTCGCTCATTCGGCGGGCACCCGCGTCGGCGCGGTCCGGTGCGCGGGCGCGGCAGCGCGGGGCTTGTGGGTCAGATAGAGCGCGAGCCCCGTGAACACAAAGCCGCCGACCAGATTGCCGAGCGTGACTGGGATTTGATTCCACAGCCACCATTGCGCCACGGTGACTTTGGCGCCCATCATCATTCCGGTCGGAATGATGAACATGTTCACCACCGAATGCTCGAAACCCTGAGCGAAGAAAATGAAAACCGGCATGTAAGCGCAGGCAATCTTGCCGATGGTCGACGAGGTGGTCATGGCCGCGACCACGGCAAGGCAGACCATCCAATTGCAGAGGATCGCCTTGACGAACACGGTGACCATGCCCGCCAGGCCGAGAACCTCGTAGCCGATTGTTTTGGACTCGGCGATGGCGACAATCTTGGCGGCGACGCCGGCCGGCGCCGTGACGCCGAAATTGGTGAGCGCGATCGCCAGCAGCCCGCCGTAGACGACGCTGCCGATCAGGTTGCCGAGAAAAACCCAACCCCAGTTGGCGAGCATGGTCTTTGCGTCGGCTTCGTTCTCAAGCCAAGGGAGCGGCAGCAAGCCAAAACTGCCGGTGACGAGATCGAGGCCGAGCAGCACGATGAGAATGAGGCCGACGGGGAAGATCAGCGCGCCGACGAGCGGCTGGTTGGCCTGCACCGCGCCCGTGATGGCGAGACTTGTGGCGGCGCCGAGGATGCCTCCGGCAAGGCCACCGCGGATGACCAGGTCGAGCGGCGGCAAAGCGAGCTTGCTGCGCCCGGCATCGACCATGGCAGAAGCAAGATCCGCCGGCTTCACGTAGTCCATCTCTCGGCTCCCGTTTTCTCAAGGCCCGCCGAGACGCCTTACGCGAAGCCATCGGCTGACCAAGGCTCCCCTCATGCCGCAGAGCAGCAAATGGCGTGCCAGTTTCAGTCCTTTGACTTGCAATGAATTTTGTTGTCAGTGATTGCGCTTGCCATGCATTGCGGCACTGGTCGTCGAAATGTTGGGCAGAGTTCGAGGGCCGCGGTTTCATCGCGACCCAACGGTGGAACTGCTAACACGACAGGCACCGAGACGCTTTTTCGGCGCGTCGACCGCGGCCACATTTTTGCTTGTTTCACCCCGTCAATGGGGCGGCTTTCTTCGGTCACACAGCAACGAACGCCGTTGGGTCGCCGCACGGGGACACTCTTCCATGCTTGCTGATATCGACCGCTTCTGCGGTCAGATTGCCGCCGCCATCCACAGCTCGGAACTGCAGCTCTACGCCACGCTCGGTCTCATTGTCGTATTGAGCGCGCTTCTCTTCCCGCCCAAGGACGATCCCGACCAGGTCTGAAGCGTCTTATGGCGCCACACGGCTCCGGAACCGCTCCGGTTCTCAGGCGTTTATCTGCGGAACCCAGAAGAAGTTTGGAGCCCGCAATGTTAAGCCTTGTCGTCACCCTGCTGATCATAGCGTTGATTGCCGGCATACTCGGTTTTGGCGGCATCGCCGGCGCCGCGGTGGGCATTGCGAAGATCGTGTTTTTCGTCGCCCTCGTGCTGTTCCTCATTTCCCTTCTGGCCGGCGGCCTTCGCGGCGGTTTCGGCCGGCGCCTATAATTCATACCGCTTCTGGGTTCGCTTACGAGCGCGCCGCCGGAAAGCTTCCGGCGGCGCTCTTTTTCACACAAGCGTGCTCGCTCCAGCGCCGTTGACCATGCCTGCCGAGCGTTCCGCCCGCCTCCCCCGCCGAGGCGGCCGCTGTCGATTTCGCCGTCGCCCGTTCGACTGGATGGCGATAGCATCCCGCACAGTGAAAGGAACCGCTATGCAGTACCTCCTTCTCATCTACGAAAGCGAAGCCAACCGGCAGAGCGTCGACCGTCCGAAGATGATGGAAGACTACGGGAAATTCACCCGCTCGATCATCGAGAGCGGCAACTTCAAGGCCGGCGACGCCTTGCAGCCGACCTCGACGGCAACGACCGTCCGCGTCAAGGACGGCAAGCCGGTGGTCACCCACGGCCCGTTTGCCGAGACCCGTGAAGCGCTGCTTGGTTACTATCTGATCGATGCCAAGAATCTGGACGAGGCGCTCGGCATCGCCGGACGCGTGCCGTCGGCGCGCATCGGCTCGATCGAGGTGCGGCCGATCATGGTGTACAACTAGCGCCGGCCGCTGGCGCACGAAAATGTGTGCGCTCGAGGCCTGATCGAACCGGTCGACGCCTCGAGCGCACCTCGCATGCCGGACCCAATCGCCGAGCTGTTTCGCCGCGAGAGCGGGCGCGTGCTGGCCACGCTGATCCGGCTGCTCGGCGATTTCGAGCTGGCGGAAGATGCGATGCAGGATGCCTTCGCCGCGGCGCTCATCCAGTGGCCGAGCGAAGGCACTCCTGCAAACCCCCGCGCTTGGCTGGTCAATGTCGGACGCCACAAGGCGATCGATCGCCTGCGGCGGCATCTGCGCTTTCTCGCCAAACGCCAGGAGATCGAGGCCGAACTGATGTCGGATGATCGTATCGGCCGCTGGTTTCCTGAAGACGAAGGCGAACAGGGCGAACTGCAGGACGACGTCCTGCGTCTGATCTTCACATGCTGCCATCCGGCGCTGCCGAACGAGGCACAGATTGCGCTGACGCTGCGCACGATCTGCGGGCTGACCACCCTCGAAATCTCCAAGGCGTTCCTGGTCTCGGAAAAAACCATGGCGCAGCGCCTGGTGCGCGCCAAGGCGAAAATTCGCGACGCCGGAATTCCCTATCAGGTGCCGTCGCGCGAGCTGATGGCGGAGCGGCTCGACGGCGTCCTTGCCGTCATCTATCTGATCTTCACCGAGGGTTATGCCGCGACCTCGGGCCCCAATCTCATCCGCGCCGAGTTTTGCCGCGAGGCGATCCGGCTCGGCCGCCTGCTCGTCGAGCTGATGCCGGACCGCCCCGAGGCCAACGCTTTGCTGGCACTCATGCTCCTGCACGACGCGCGGCGCGAAGCGCGCACGACGCCGGATGGCGACGCCATTCTGCTCGAGTCGCAGGACCGCTCGCGATGGGACAAGGCGCAGGTGGCGGAAGGCTTGACCCGGGTGGAAGCGGCGCTGCGCGGCGAGGCGCGGCCGGGCACCTATGCGATCCAGGCGGCGATCGCGGCGCTGCACATGCGCGCGGAGCGCTACGAGGATACCGATTGGCCGCAGATCGCGGGGTTGTACGAGGTGTTGATGCGCATCCACCCGTCCCCCGTGATCGAGCTCAACCACGCCGTTGCCGTGTCGATGGTCGACGGGCCCGAACGGGCACTGCGGCTGGTCGATACGATCGAGAAGCGCGGCGAGCTTGACGGCTACCACGCGCTTCCTGCCGTTCGCGGCGACCTCTTGCGCCGCCTGGGCCGGCGGGAGGAGGCGATCGCGGCGTACCGGCAGGCCTTGCAGGGCGCCGACCTAGAACCCGAGCGGCGCTTCCTCACCGCGCGCTTGGCCGAACTGGGGTGACCAACGAACAAATTTCACCTGCGCGTGTCGAAAACACAGCATGCCGTTCGACCGGAAGTGGCCGCAGCGCCACGCAGGGTCTGCCGGCCGGCAAGTGGCAATCCTGCGTACAATGACGGAGGTTCGCCTTGACGCCGGTCTTTCCGTTCTACACCGCGATCTACACGGCAATCCTCGGACTCCTCGCCGCGCTTCTCACCGTCAATGTCATCGTCAATCGGGTGCGTGCGAAGGTGGACTTCGGCGACGGCGGCGTTGCCGCGCTGGCGCAGGCCGTCCGCGCGCAGGGCAATTTCGCCGAGCACACCCCGCTGGCGCTGCTGCTCATCGGACTTGTAGAGGCGTTCGGCTATCGCTCCGCGCTGGTCAACGGGCTGGCGGTGGTCCTGCTGCTGGCGCGGCTACTCAGTGCCTGGGGCCTCAATTCGTCGCTGAAGCAGAGCTTCGGCCGACAGTCGGGCGCCGGGCTGACGATCCTGGTGACCGTCATTTCGGCGGCTCTGATACTCTACGCAGCGAGCGGCGCGCATTGAGGACTGCTCGGCAGTAACCACCGCGGCGCAGCGGGCCGCCTGTTAGCCAGCCATGGGCGCGGCGAGTGCGGTTCCGGCGCCGATGTCGACTGGGAGACGCGCGGCGTTGGCGCGCGTCTCAAGCATCACCAGCGGCGCCGGGGCGACGCGGTTGCGCCCTTCTGCCTTGGCGCGATAAAGCGCCCGATCGGCGGTCGCCATCAGGGCCGGCAGGGTCCGGCAGGCGCCGGTCGTCATGGCGATGCCGACGCTCACGGTGGCGCAGGGCGCCACGCCCGGAAAGCGCATCAGCCCGAAAGCCGCGCGCAATCGCTCGCCGATCCGCAGCGCCTCCTCCATCGAGACGTTCGGCAAGAGGCAGGCGAATTCCTCGCCGCCGACGCGGCTGAACAGGTCGCCCGGACGCACCGAACCAGCGACGAGGAGTGCGAACGCCCGCAGCAGGACGTCTCCGGCCTCGTGCCCCGCGGTGTCGCTGACTTCCTTGAAGCGGTCGAGATCGAACAGCAGCAGCGCGGCCGGGCGGCGATCGGCGATTGTCCGCGCAAGGAGCCGCTCGCCGAGATCGAAGAAGGCGCGGCGGTTGGCGACGCCGGTAAGTGAATTGGTGAGCGCGGCCTTCCGCTGCTCCAGCTCCGCGCGTTCCTTCGACATCGCGACGCGCAGGAACGGCAGGCAGAAATTGACGAGCAGCGCTTCGGCGGCCATGACCAGCACGACCGCGCTGTGGGGCTGACCGGCAGCGGCCGAAGATGCCACGACACTGGCGAAGGGTATGCGCGCCAAGAGGAAGCCCGCATGAGTAACCACCAGCGCCAGCGTCGGCCAGCGCGAGATCAGTTCGCGGTCGCGGGCATGCCACAGCTCGCGGGCGCTGAGCAGCGCATAGGCCGCCAGAATCGTCGAGACCAAGCTGACCCGTAACGCCGGCAACTCGTAGAAGCTCTCGAATTGAAATGCGGCAATCCAGATCGCGGCGCCGGCCACGATCAACGGTGCACGGACGCGACGCCCCTCAAACGAGCGTGAGCCGCCCCACATCACGCCGTAGGCGCCGCATAGCAGCGCGTTCGATAGGCAGATCACCCACGCATTTGCGGATCCGCCCGAGCCCAGCAATGCCGCCGCGACCGCGCCAAGGAGGTAGCCGCTGCCCCAAAAGGCCAGCGCCGGCGTATTGCGGTTCTGCATCCAGCAGAACAGCAGCAACAGGCCGCCGATCGCCGAGAGGAAGACCAGCACGGCGAACAGCGTCTGCAGATCGATGGCGAAATGGGCGTTGCCGATCGTTGGCACTGTTCTCCCCCACCCCCGTCAAGCCGATGTATGACGTACGCGTTCCTACCACCGGGTTACTGCGGTCCAATTGCTGCTTTTTGTAAAATTCAATCTATGGCGTGTAATTCAACAATGCCCACCAAATGTCCGCTTTAGGGTAAAACGACCCTTCTAGTCGGCATTGCGCAATGATCGAGTCCGGATCCACTTCGAACGTCCGGGCGATTTGCCCGGCAGTCCGTGGCCTGTAGCCTTAACCAGTTCAGACCCGTTGTGATATTGAAGACCGTGGCGGGTGAGCGGCATGGGCGAGACGCGAAAAATCGCGGCGATTCTGGCAGCCGACGTTGTCGGCTACAGCAGGCTCGCCCGTGCAGACGAGGATCGCACGCTGGCGCGGCTGCGCACGCTGCGCAGCGATCTGATCGACCCCACCATCGCCGTGCATCATGGGCGGGTCGTCAAACGGACCGGCGACGGCGCCTTGGTCGAATTCCGCAGCGTCGTCGAGGCTGTGCGTTGCGCGATAGAAGTGCAGAACAGTATGGCCGAGCGCAATGCCGGCCTGCCGCCCGATCAACGCATCGATTTTCGCATCGGCATTCATCTCGGCGATGTCGTCGAGGAGAGCGATGGCGATCTCATGGGCGACGGAGTGAATATCGCCGCGCGGCTTGAAGGCGTCGCCAAGCCGGGGGCGATCTGTCTGTCGGAAGATGCCTATCGGCAGGTAAAGGCGCGGCTCGATCTTGCGGTCAGGGATCTCGGCGCGACGATGCTCAAGAACATCGCCGAACCGATCCGGGTCTACGCGCTCGAGGTCGGCGTTGCCTCCCTCGCGAGTGGGACGCCGCCAAGCAGGACGGTCGTCCGGGATCGAGTTTCCGAAGCCCTGGAACAGCCCGACCGGCCTTCGATCGCCGTGCTGCCGTTCCAGAATATGAGCGGCGATCCGGAACAGGAATACTTCGCCGACGGCATGGTCGAGGACATCATCACCGCGCTGTCTCGCTTCAAATCCTTGTTCGTGATCGCGCGCAATTCGTCGTTCACCTACAAGGGCCGCGCCGTCGACATCAAGCAGGTCGGCCGCGAACTCGGCGTCCGTTACGTGCTTGAAGGCAGCGTGCGCAAGGCGGGCGACAGGGTGCGCATCACCGGCCAGCTGCTCGACAGCGATTCAGGAACGCATCTATGGGCGGATCGCTTCGATGGTTCGCTCGCAGATGTCTTCGAGTTGCAGGACCAGGTGACGACCAGCGTTGTTGCCGCGATCGCACCCAAGATCACCCAGGCGGAAATCGGGCGGGCTCGGCGTAAGCCGGCCGGGAGCCTAGACAGCTACGATCTCTATCTCCGCGGCCTGGCGCTCTCGCATCAGTTTACACCCGAGAGTCTCGCCGAAGCAGTCGCCGTATTGCGCAAGGCGATGGAAATCGATCCGTCCTATGCGCCTGCGGCAGCGTTGTCACTGTTCTGTTTCAGCTGGTGGCACTCCGAGGCGCGCGGTCAACGGCCGCAGGCAGATGAAGCGGTGCGTCTGGCAAGGCGCATGATGGCTGACACGACGGACGATCCGGATGTTTTGTGGATGGTCGGATGGTGCCTCGCCTATCTGGCCGGCGAGACGGAGGCGGGCGCGGACCTGATCGAGCGCGGCGTAGCCTTGAACCCGAACTGCGCAGAAGCGTGGCTCGCCAAGGCCTATGTGATTTGCTTCGCGTGCCGCAACGACGCAGCCATCGAGGCGCTGCAGCACGTGACGCGTCTGAGCCCGCTCGATCCGTTCGGTCATCTGGTCAAGTTTGCCTTCGCCCTCGCGCACCTGCAGTCCGCACGCTACCAACAGGCCATCGAATGGGCCGACCGGGCGCTGATCCAGAAACCGGGCTTCAAGAATGCGATGATTGTACGGACGGCGGCCTGCGGTCATCTCGAGCGGCGCGACGAAGCGCGCGAGTGGGTCGGCCGCATCCGTGAGATCGCACCACAGTTGACGGTAAGCAGCATCAGGGACTTCCTTTCAAGGTTCTTCGTCCCCGAGGCGCTGGCTTACCAAGTCGATGGCCTGGCCAAGGCCGGTTTTCCCCGCGAATAAAACCGCCGAGCTTAATTTTGCTTCAAGGATAAACCCGCCTCGCATTCAAGGTGCGCCTTCCTTGTGGTCGTCGATCGCAGTAGGGATGTTCGTACGATCGCTTTGCGAATCAGAGGCAACAAGCGATGAGCATCGTTCTTCGTCCGGGTACCGCCGCCGACGCCGCGGCGTGCGGTGCCGTCTGCTATGAAGCCTTCAAGGCGATCGGCACGGCCCATAACTTCCCGCCGGACTTTCCCTCCCCGCAAGTGGCGAGCGAAATCCTATCCATGCCGCTGGCCCATCCGGGCTTCTACTCGGTCGTCGCCGAGGACCAAGGGCAAATCGTCGGCAGTAATTTCCTCGACGAGCGATCCTGCATTGCCGGCGTCGGACCGATCACCGTTGATCCGACAACACAGAACCGCGGCCTCGGGTTGAGCCTGATGCAGGACGTTCTTGATCGTGCGGCGCGGCAGCAGAAAGCTGGCATACGCCTGCTGCAGGCCGGCTACCACAATCGCTCGCTCTGTCTTTACACCAGGCTGGGTTTCTGGACCCGTGAGCCGATATCGACCCTCCAGGGCAAGCCGCTTGGGCGGAAGTTCGCGGGCTACGAGGTCCGTCCGGCGACGGCCGCCGACGTGGCTGCCTGCAACCGAGTCTGCCTGCAGGTCCATGGATTTGATCGTGGGGGCGAATTGCGCGACGCGATCGAACAGAAGAGAGCGTCGGTCGTGGAACATCTTGGGCGCATTACCGGCTACACGACCGGGATCGCCTTTTTCGGCCACAGCGTCGCGGCGACCAACCGCGATTTGATGGCCCTGATCGGCGCGGCGCCCGAATTCGGCGGACCCGGCTTCCTGCTGCCGACGCGCAACCACGAGGTTTTCAAATGGTCTCTGGAGGCGGGGCTCAAACTCGTGTTTCAGATGACGCTGATGACCATCGGTCTCTACAACGAACCCACCGCGGCCTATATGCCGTCTATTCATTACTGAGACACTTGTCCACGCGGCTTGGCACGGCACTTTCACTGAAAGTGCGAGAGAACCCATCCCACGGCCCACTTCACCGCCCCCTCGACGATCCAACCGAAGACGACGACGCCGGCGAAGCCGATCGAGGCCCATGCCTCGCTTTGCATGCCTGCCCCTTCTCCGCTGAGTTTCCGTGTCCTGCCGCGACCGTGGTGTGCGCTCTGCCGGTCAGCCGCGGGCGTCATCGTCGTCACTGTTTGTGATACATAGTCCCACAATATGCGACGGTCAAGTCACTGATTTGGAAGCTAGGCGGGCAGAACCGAATTGGTGACAATCCTGCATGGCTCGGCGGACACGACCGGCGCGGCAGATGACCGGCCTCTATCACGCGCGGCAGGCGCGCGGCATGTCGCGCTCCGAGCTGGTGCGGCTGTCAGGGGTTTCCAAGCAGCAACTGTCGCGGCTGGAGAACGGCCTGATCAGACTGCGGCTCGACCACCTGAAGCCGTTCGCCGGGCCGCTGGGCTACACGCCGGAGCAGATCCTGCTGTGGGGGCGATATCCGGGCACCGGCGGCGTCGCCGGCAGCCATGTCGAATCGAGCGACGTGCTGCGCGAGGAAGCCGCGCAGGAGGATTTCGGTCCCGCTCCCGGCCAGGTGCCGGAGCTCGACACGCGCGCCGGTCTCGGCGGCGGCGGCCTGCCGGCCCGGGAAGTGCGCAAGGAGGGACGCTACGCCGACCCGCTAAAGGCCGAAGGATGGCTGTTTCCCGCGAGTTTCGTGCGCGAGCAGCTGCACGCCTCCGCCGCGCGGCTCCTGGTGCTCGACACCACCGGCGACAGCATGGCGCCAACCATCATGTCCGGCGAGCGCGTGATCGTCGACACCGGGCACAAGACCCCTACGCCCGACGGGCTCTACGCCATTCGCGACACGTTCCAGTGCATCGTGGTCAAGCGCCTGCAGGTGCTGCGCTCGTCACGCCCGACCCGCGTCAGGGTGATCTCCGACAATCCGAATCATCCGAGCGAAGAGGCCCCGCTCGGCGAAGTCGAGATCGTCGGCAAGGTGCTGTGCTGCCTAAAACTGTTTTGACGCCGGCGCCCGCGTCCATCGGACACAAACGATAAGCCTCGTCGGCACCGGCGATTTCCGCCGCCGCAACGGGCCACGCCCGCTCGGCGGCCGAGAGGACGTCACTATTTCCGCAACGATCGCTTGACCTTCGTCACAGTATCGGTTACACCAGTTGCCGAAACCGAGCCGCTGCGATGGCCTTTCTCGAACACCGGCCGAATGCGCCGAAGCGCCGCCAGGAGCGCGACATCGAGCGCGTTCGCCGCACCGCCGCAGAGGTTCCCGCAGAACAGCGATCGGCCATGGCAATCGCGCTGGCGCAGATCGGCGCCGCCTTCGACGCAGCGGCCGTCGCCAGCGCGTTCAAGATCAGGGTCGAGCACCTGCTTCGGCTGAGCCAGCAGCATCCCGCCGTGCGCGCCCGTTTCGGGGCGCGCGCGGAAATGCTTGCCGGCCGCGGCCTCGACGCAGCGATTGTCGTCACCGAGCGCTGGTGGCGCGATGAGCGCAGGGCGTTCCAGATCGCGAGCGTCTTCGGCTGCGCGCCGCGGCTTTCGCTGGAGGTCTTGCGCGAGCTTCGTCTCATTCTGCGCTGGATGCGCCTCAAGCGCATGGCGGCTCAGTATTCCGCCATCATCGAAGCGCTGGGCGAGGCGCCGGCCGCGCGGGCAGCGGAATGACCGTGACGGAACGAGCCAGTGCCCGCTTACGACGGGCCCGGGGGGACGACGCGGATATGGAGCTCGCGCAACTGCTTCGGCGAGGCCTCCGACGGCGCGCCCATCATCAAATCTTCCGCGCGCTGGTTCATCGGGAACAGCACGACCTCGCGCAGGTTCTCTTCCCCGCACAGCAGCATGACGATGCGGTCCACGCCCGGCGCGATGCCGCCGTGCGGCGGCGCCCCGAGCGAGAGCGCGTGCAGCATGCCGCCGAATTTCTGCTCCAGCACGCTTTCGTCATAGCCGGCGATGGCGAAAGCCTTCTTCATTACGTCCGGCCGATGGTTGCGGATCGCGCCGGAGGAAAGCTCCACGCCGTTGCAGACAATGTCGTATTGGATGGCCTTCAGTGCGAGAATCTCTTCGTGATCAATTTGCTTGAGCGACATGAATTCTTCAATCGGCGCATTGGGCATCGAGAACGGGTTGTGGGAGAAGTCGTACTTTTTGTCCTCGTCGTTCCATTCGTACATCGGGAAGTCGACGATCCAACACAGCTCGAAGCGGTCCTTCTGGACAACGCCGAGTTCTTCGGCCACCTTGGTGCGAGCTAGGCCGGCGAATTTCAAATTCGCGAGCTCGCCAGCGATGAAGAACACCGCGTCACCATCCTTCAGACCGAGTTCCTGACGCAACTTTTCGGTGCGCTGTCGCCCTAGATTATTCGCGACGGGACCACGCCCGACAATCACAGCATGTTCGTCGAAATATTCCTCCCGTTTATCCTGTGGAAGTTTCGCGAACAGCTGCGCATCCGGGGAACCGACCAGCATCTCTTTTACCCAGAAGATGTACGCAAGCCCCGGCTGCCCCTCGCCTTGCGCCCACGAATTCATGCGGTCGCAGAACGCGCGCGAGCCGCCCTTCTGCGCAGGAATGGCCCACACCGCGACTTGGCGGTCTCGTTTCCAGGATGCGGGCAAATACCTTGAATCCGGACCCCCTCGAAAATGATCAGACACATCCTGCATGACAATCGGATTGCGCAGGTCCGGCTTGTCGGTCCCGTATTTTGTCATCGCCTCACCGTAAGGGATGCGCGGAAACTTCGGCGTCACCGGCTTGCCGCCGCCGAACTCCTCGAACACGCCGCGCAGCACCGGTTCGACCGCGGCGAACACATCCTCCTGCGTGACGAAGCTCATCTCGATGTCGAGCTGGTAGAACTCGCCGGGCGAGCGGTCGGCGCGCGCGTCCTCGTCGCGAAAGCACGGCGCAATCTGGAAGTAGCGGTCGAAGCCGGAGATCATGATCAGCTGCTTGAACTGCTGTGGCGCCTGCGGCAGGGCGTAGAACTTCCCGGGATGCAGGCGCGCCGGCACGAGATAGTCGCGCGCGCCCTCGGGCGACGAGGCGGTGAGGATCGGCGTCTGGAATTCGAAGAAGCCCTGCTCCTTCATCCGCCGCCGCAGCGAATCGATGATGTCGCCGCGCTTCATGATGTTGCGGTGCAGGCGCTCGCGGCGCAGGTCGAGGAAACGGTATTTGAGCCTGATGTCCTCGGGATATTCCTGATCGCCGAAGACCGGCAGCGGCAGTTCGCCGGCCCGTCCCAAAACTTCGATCTCGCGGGCGTAGACCTCGACCGCCCCGGTCGGCAGATCGGGGTTCTCGGTGCCGTCGGGCCGCGGGCGTACCTTGCCGTCGACGCGCACCACCCATTCCGCACGCAGCGTTTCGGCGGTCTTGAACGCCGGACTGTCGGGATCTGCGACCACTTGGGTGATGCCGTAGTGGTCTCGCAGGTCGATGAACAGCACGCCGCCGTGGTCGCGGATGCGGTGACACCAGGCAGAGAGCCGCACCTCGCTGCCGATGTCGCCGGCGCGGAGAGCGCCGCACGTATGGCTGCGATAGCGGTGCATTCTCGCCCGTGTTTCTCTGTTTGCGGTCTTCGGCCGGAACGCGGAAAGCGCATGCGGGGATGCCTTTGTCAAGGCGAGCCGGCGCATGATCCGCTAGAGTGGCGCCATGGCACGAAAACGGCGAAGCGCGAAGGGCGACACCCGAGCGGCGACGCGCATGACCACGGCCGAAGCGGCGCTCGGCGCCCTTTTGGCCCATGGCCTCGATACGATCTATGCGCTGCCTGGCGTGCACAACGACGACTTCTTCGACGCGCTCGCCAAAGCGGCGCTGCCGAAAAGCCCCGCGGACATCCGCGTGGTCCACACCCGCCACGAGCAAGGCGCCGCCTACATGGCGCTCGGCGCGGCGTTGGCGACGGGAAAGCCGCAGGCGTATTGCGTGGTGCCGGGGCCGGGACTGCTCAACTCGTCGGCGGCTCTGCTCACCGCCTACGGGATGAATGCCCCGGTGCTGGCGCTGATCGGACAAATTCCGCAGGACGCCATCGGCCGCTCGCTTGCGCATCTTCACGAGATCCGCGACCAGGCCGGCATCCTGGCGCGGCTCGTGGACTGGTCGGCGCGGATCGCGGCACCGCATGAGGCGCCGCGCCTCGTGGCCGAGGCGATGCGCTCCATGTTCGTGGGCCGGCCCGGCCCGGCGGCGCTCGAATGCGCCATCGATGTCTGGGGGCGCGCCGCGCCGGTCAGCGCCCAGGCGCCGCTTCCGATTCCCGAGCCACCCATTGACGAAGACGCCGTGCAAGCTGCCGCACAGCGCCTCGGCGCCGCCAAGAGGCCGCTGATCGTCGCCGGCGGCGGCGCCCAGGAGGCCTCGGCCGAGGTGACGCGGCTCGCTCATGACCTGCAGGCGCCGGTCGTTTCCTACCGGCGCGGCCGCGGCGTCGTCAGCGATCGCGATCCGCTGTCCGTGAACCTGCCGCTCGGCCGCGAATTGTGGGCCGAGGCCGACGTCGTGCTCGCCGTCGGCACGCACCTGCATTCGCCGCTTCAGCAATGGGGGATCGACAACGATCTCGCGATCGTACGCGTCGACGCCGATCCGGAAGAGCCCGCGCGCTTTGCCAAGCCCGCGGTCGCGCTGATCGGACAAACGCAACCCATATTGCAGCGCCTCCTCGACGTACTGCCGGCGCACAATGCGCAGCGGCCCTCGCGCAGCGCGGAGTTGAAGGAGCGCCAGGCCCGCATGCGCGCACGCCTCGCCAAGCTTGAGCCGCAGCTTTCCTACCTCGCCGCGATCCGCGCCGAATTGCCCGAGGACGGCATCTTCGTCGATGAGGTGACGCAGGTCGGATTCGTCTCGCGCCTCGCCTTTCCGGTCTACCGGCCGCGCACATTTCTCTCGCCGGGCTATCAGGACAATCTGGGCTGGGGCTTTGCCACCGCGCTCGGCGCGCAGCACGCGCGCCGCGACGTGCCGGTGCTGTCGATTACCGGGGACGGCGGCTTTCTGTTCACGGCGAGCGAGATGGCCACGGCCCTGCGCCATCGCATTCCGCTGGTGACGGTGCTGTTCAACGACGGCGCCTTCGGCAACGTCCGCCGCATCCAGGAGGAGAAGTACGGCAATCGCCTGATCGCCAGCGACCTCGTCAATCCGGACTTCGTCGCCTTCGCTGAAAGCTTCGGCGCCAAGGCGATGCGGGTGAAGACCCCGGAGCAACTCCGGGCGGCGCTGCGGCGCGGCTTCGCCAACCGTGACGGTCCGACCCTGATCGAAGTCCCCGTCGGCGCCATGCCGAGCCCCTGGGAGTTCATCCTCATGGGGAGGGTGCGCGGCTAGGAATCGTGCGCTACGCTCAAGGGGCAGCAGGTCGCGCGAATCATGCCGACACGAATCATGCCGAAAGGACAGAGACCGCTCCAATGCAAGTGCGATCTTCCAACAAACCGCAGGCTGCGTGATTGCCGCGATTCGGCATCCTGAAAACGCGCGTGGCGACAACGGCCCCCTATTCCGCTATCACACTCTCAATGCACCCGATCACGACAACGACCGAACTTGCCGCCGCGTGCCGGCGGATGGCAACCCACCCCTTCGTCACCATCGACACCGAGTTCCTGCGCGAGACCACCTACTATCCGCTGCTGTGCGTGGCGCAGATGGCTTCGCCCGAGGAAGCTGTCGTGATCGACGCGCTCGCCCCCGAGATCGACCTCGCGCCGTTTTTTGCGCTGATGGGCGACGAGAAGGTGATGAAGGTTTTCCACGCCGCGCGCCAGGACATCGAGATCGTCTGGCACAGCGCGGAGCTCATTCCCCGCCCGATCTTCGATACCCAGGTCGCGGCCATGGTGCTCGGCTACGGCGATTCCATCTCCTATGAGCAGCTGGTGCAGCGCGTCACCGGCGACTCGCTCGACAAGTCGCATCGCTTCACCGACTGGACGCGCCGTCCGCTCTCCGACGCGCAGCTCGCCTACGCGATTTCCGACGTCACCCACCTGCGCGACGTCTATCAGGCGCTCGTCGACGATCTCGGCCGGCGCGGCCGCGTCGACTGGGTGCAGGAGGAAATGGGCGTGCTGACCTCGGCCGACACCTACCGCATGGATCCGGAGAACGCCTGGCTGCGTTTGAAGACGCGCGTGCGCAAGCCCAAGGAGCTCGCCGTGCTGATCGAGGTCGCGGCCTGGCGCGAGCGCGAGGCGCAGTCGCGCGACGTGCCGCGTTCGCGCGTGCTCAAGGATGACGTGATCGGCGACATCGCCGTGCAGGCGCCGACCTCAATCGATAAGCTCAAGCACCTGCGCTCGCTGCCCAAGGGTTTTGAGCGCTCGCGCTGGGGCGAGGCGATCGTCGAGGCCGTGGAGCGGGGATTGGCGCGTGACGTGCGAACCTTGCCGCGGCCGCGCGCACAGAACTCGGCTAACGGCACGGCGGCGGTCGAGCTGCTCAAGGTGCTGCTGCGGATGGTCTCGGAGCGCCATCACGTCGCTCCCAAGGTGATCGCCACCGTCGATGACCTGGAGCGCATTGCCGCCGACGATCACGCCAAGGTGCCGGCGCTCTCCGGGTGGCGCCGCGAGCTGTTCGGCGAGAAGGCGATCGCGCTCAAGCACGGCAAGCTCGCCCTCGCTATCGAGAAGGGCAAGGTCGCGGCGGTCGAGCGCGAAATGCCGGGTTCCGTCACCCCATCAGCATGACCGGCTCGCGCCCGATGAGGCGCGCAAGCGAGCGCAGGCGGGTCAAGACCCGCTCCCCGGCCAATGCCGCAAAGCGGCCGGGAAGGTGCAGAGCGAGGCGGTGGCGCTCGACCGCCAGCCGCGTCTGCGGCAGCACGCCGGGCATGGCCGCCGACACGACATAAGCGAGCCGCAGCGCCGCGCCGAGCACGCGCGCGCGGTCGAGCATGCGCGTCGAAGCAAGTTCGCGCAGCCGCGGCGACAGCGCGTCGTCCATGACCAGCCCGACGTGGCGATAGAACACGGCAAGCGCCAGATAGGCGCGGCCGGGATGATCGATCGCGGTGAAGCCGCCGTGGGCGATGATGTTGAGCGATTGCTCGCCGCGGTAGTCGGGATGCGCCCGCCAACCGATGTCGGCGAGCAGGCACGCGGCATGACGCAGGCGGCGTTCGTCGGCGGTCTCATCGAGGCCCGAGGAAGCCATGAAACGGTCGGACCATTCGATCAGCTCTTCGCCGTGGCGCGGCGAGCGCGAGCGCAGCTGATTGAGACCGCGCGCGGCCTCGATGAGTGCGTCCTTCTCCTTGTCCTTCTGCTTGAGCAGCGAATAGAGCAGCCCTTCGCGTACCCCGAGCGCGGAAAATACCACTTGGCGCGGTCTGCCGATGCGCAAAATATGTTCGAGCACCAGCGCCGCGTACGAGAGCAATGGCCGCCGCGCGCTGGCGACCACTTCGATCTTGGAAAGCGTCTCGACGTCGACGCGATGCAGCAGGCGGGCGAATTCCAGCGCCTCGTCGGCGGCAATGGCGTAGCCGTGCATCACGTGCAGCGGATAGCCGGTCTGCCACATGTGCAGCCGCGCCAGCGCCCGCCAGGTGCCGCCGACGGCGTAGAAGCTGCGGTCCTCGCAACGCCTGAGCACCGGCAGGCCGCCAAGCGTCCGCTTGACGTATTTTTCCGCCTTCTTCAGCGATTTTGCCGAGATGTCTGCCAAGGCAAGGCCGCCGAGCGGCCGGGTCAGGCCGTGCCGCACGCGCCTGCCGTGGACGTCGATAAGCTCGAGCGAGCCGCCGCCGAGGTCGCCGACCACGCCGTCGGGCAGGTGCACGCCGGAGACGACGCCGAGCGCGGTCAATTCCGCCTCGCGCGCGCCGGAGAGCACGTCGATCTCCGTCCCGATCGTGCGCTCGGCGAGCTTGATGAAGCCGCGCCCGTTCTTGGCGTCACGGCAGGCGGCAGTCGCGATGGCGATCACCTTCTTCACGCCCATCGTGTCGCAGAGCGCGCGGTAACGCTTGAGGGCGGAGAGCGCCTGCTCCACGGCCTCGACCGCGAGCAATCCGGTCGATTGCACTTCGCGGCCGAGTCCGCACAGCGCCTTCTCATTGAACAGGGAGGTCGGGCTGCGTGTGAGCCCCTCGTAGACAACAACGCGCACCGAATTCGAGCCGATGTCGATGACGCCGACCGGGGGACCGTGGTCGAGGCGTCCGTGTGCGACGATCGGGTCTCGGCTCATCGTCTGCGGTCAGTTTTTGTTTGCAATCGCTACCGGGCGGCACTCGCCTCTTCGCGCCGCTCACACCCGCTGAGACTTGTGGCGCAGCCGGGGAATGGATTCCTTTGGCGACTTTCCGCGCCCTGACAGGCTTGGATTGGTCATGAAGTAGGTGTGGGCGTTGAAGACCTCTTCACCGGCCGCCGGTTTGATGCGCAAGGAGGAACCGTCGGCGAGGAACTGCCAGCTCTGCTCGTTGTCCTTCAGGTTCGCCACCATGATCTGATCGAGCACCTGCTCGTGAACGGTCGGGTTGAGGATTGGACAGATGACCTCGACGCGGCGGTCGAGATTGCGCGGCATCAAATCGGCGGAGGAAATGTAAAGCGCAGCCTTGGGGTGCGGCAGAGGGTGACCGGAGCCGAAACAAAAGATGCGGCCGTGTTCGAGGAAGCGGCCGACAATGGATTTGACGCGGATATTTTCGGAGAGGCCGGGGACACCCGGCCGCAGGCAGCAGATGCCGCGCACCACAAGCTCGATCGCAACGCCCGCGCTCGACGCCCGGTAGAGCGCGTCGATGATGTCGGGATCGACCAGCGAATTCATTTTCATCCACACCGCCGCTGGACGGCCGGCCTTGGCGTGCGCGATCTCCTCTTCGATATGCTCATGGATGCACTGGCGCAGCGTCAACGGCGACACCGCCATGCGCTCGAGCTCGGCCGGTTCCGCATAGCCGGTCACGTAGTTGAACACGTGGGCAACATCGCGGGCGATGTTCGGATCGGCGGTGAAGAACGACAGGTCGGTGTAGATGCGCGCCGTCACCGGATGGTAGTTGCCGGTACCGACATGCACGTAGGAGGCCAGCGCAGCGCCTTCCCGGCGGACGACCAGCGAGAGCTTGGCATGGGTCTTGAGCTCGATGAACCCATAGACGACCTGCACGCCGGCGCGTTCCAGGTCGCGCGCCCAGCGGATGTTCGCCTCCTCGTCGAAGCGGGCCTTGAGCTCCACTACCGCCGTGACCGACTTGCCGGCTTCGGCGGCTTCGGCGAGCGCACGGATGATCGGCGAATCGGCCGAGGTGCGGTAGAGCGTCTGCTTGATCGCCACCACGTCCGGATCGCGCGTCGCCTGATGCAGGAAGTCGACGACGACGTCGAAGGACTCGTAGGGATGGTGGACGATCAGGTCCTTCTGGCGGATGGCGGCGAAGCAGTCGCCGCCATGGTCGCGGATGCGGCCGGGATAACGCGGCGTGTAGGGCACGAATTCGAGATCGGGCCGATCGAGGCTCGCGATCTGCGCCATCTCGTTGAGCGCAAGCACGCCGTCGACCTTGAACACGCTGTCGTCGGTGGCGCCGAGGGCGCGCTGAACGAAGCGCTGCAGTTCGGGCGGCATCAACGCCTCGATGTCGAGCCTGATCACCGACCCGCGGCGGCGGCGCTTGAGCGCGGTCTCGAACAACCGCACCAGGTCCTCCGCCTCTTCGAGGATTTCCAGCTCCGAGTCGCGGATGACGCGGAACGCGCCCACGCCATTCACCTTGTAGCCGGGGAAGAGCTTGCCGATGAACAAACTCGTCGCGCCCTCGATCGAGATCAGCCGCACCGCGCCACCCTCCCCGGCCTGCGGCAACCGCACGAAACGCTCTATGCGGTTCGGCATGCGGATGAGCGCGTTCATCGCCTTGCCGTCCTTGGCGCGTGCAAGCTGCAGGGCGATCGAGAAGCCGAGATTGGGAATGAACGGGAAGGGATGCGCCGGGTCGACGGCGAGCGGCGTGAGCAGCGGAAAGACGTGGGCGAGAAAATAATCTTCGAGCCAGGCCTTCTCGGCTTTGCCCACTTCGGGGCCATCGACGAGCGCGATTCCGGCTTGTGCCAGTCCCGCGCGCAGCTCGAGCCATTGCGCCTGCTGGTCCTCGACCAGGAGCACGACCGCCTCGGCAATGCGCGTAAGCTGCTCGGCCGGGGTCAAGCCATCGGGGCTCTTGGTGCTGATGCCGGCCCGGACCTGCGCCCTGAGACCGGCGACGCGCACCATGAAAAACTCATCGAGGTTGTTCGCCGAGATCGACAGGAACCGCAGCCGCTCCAGCGGCGGGTGGCCGCGGTTGGCGGATTCCTCGAGCACGCGCCGGTTGAAATTGAGCCAGGAGAGCTCGCGGTTAATGAAGCGTTCCGGACTCGTGGAGATAGGGGCCTCGGCGTGGCGCCCCGCCGGCTCGGCGAGGCGCGGGGGCGCCTCCAGCCGCCGCTCCGGGTCGGATTCGAGCGCAACGACAGTCGCTTGGGCGCGGTCGACCATGGTTCTCCCTGAGCCTTCAACCTTACGATCGCTGATCTTCGTAACGATTCGATGGCTGCGTGTCGGGAGATAAGGCGGCGCCCAATGGTCCCGTCAAGCCTCCTGCGGCCGCGGCTCGGCCAGCCGCGTGCGAGCGAACCCCGCTCTACCCCTCACGGAAGAGTTCCGCTGCAAGCGCGCGCGTCGCCGGACGCCTTTGCCGCAGCGCTTCGTTGTCGAGCGTAATCACCGCGGTACGCGCGGCCGCGAACGAACGCTCGATGCGCGCCGCGACATAGCCCACGACGCTCTCGTCGAGCACGAGCTGGCGGTCGGCGGCGAGCTTGACGATCACCGCCCGCAGCATGGCGTCGTCGGGCGCGTGCAGCGTCGCCACCGGCACCGCCCGCAGCCGCGACGCAAGATCGGGGATGGCGACCGGCCAGGTCGCCGGTGCGGCGCGCGCGGTGAGCAGCAGCGACGCGCTCTCCTCGCGGGCGAGGTTGAGGAGGTGAAACAGCGCACGCTCGTCTCGGGCCGTGGCGGCATCCTCGACAACGAGCGCCCCGGTCGCGAGCGAATGCGGCAACTCGGCCGCGCCGAGCGCACGGCCGGAAATGACGCGCGCTCCCGCCGCCCCCGCCCAGATCGTCGCGAGATGGGATTTTCCGGAGCCCTCCGGCCCGATCAGGGCGATAGCGTTCGCCGGCCAGTCCGGCCAGCTCTCGATCAGGCGGAGCGCGGCTTCGTTGCCCGGTCCGGCGAGAAAATCATCGCGCGCGTAGCTTTCAGCGTGATCAAGCGCGAGCGCGAGCTGACGCGGGCGAAGGGACATGGCGCCTCGAGCACGATCGGAAAAGGATGGGCACCGCCTTCCGGCGGCAACATGCTCCGCTAGAGAAAACCGGATCGCAACGATTCGTGCAGGCCAAGGCCATCAATGCGCCGCCCCGAACGAGTTCATCTGACGGACCCATCCGCGAGATAGAAGGCGATCGAGAGCACGGTCAAGACGGCGACCAGCGGCCTTGATGCCGCGCATGTCGGATTTGTCTTCACTGACGTGCACCAGGGCTGTCAATACGGGAACCGGGGACTTCGGTACGTCGCCGATTTCGTGCAACCCTCGGGGCCTCGGAACACAAGGCACAACAGCGGATCGAAAAATGAATGCGGCGGCCCGGTTCGATTGCCTGGCGTGGTCGGGCCGCGACCGAAGCGTCGGCCGCCCGCTCTAACGACCCGATCGGGAAGCTGGCGCTTGCATCGGTCGCGCATCGTCCGGGTCCCGGTCGATCTGAGCAAGTGCGTAGATTAGGGCCGGGGCCCTACTTTCAGTTCGGGCCTCCGGCCTCCGCGAAAAAATACGACGGCCGCTCGCGCGAAACGGATCGCGACGATCCTAACGGGACATCCGTTGGAAAGTGGCAGGCGGCGGCTCGCGCACCAGTTCGCTAACGTCCAGCACCTCTTCGCTTTCCACGATGTCGGACAGCAGAATATCCACGAACGGATGCTGGCGGTTGAACTCCCGACCGCGCTGGTACTTTGAGGCAACAATCCGTTCAATCGCCGCAAGATTGAACTTGCCGAGGGCGTTGTATTGTGCCCGGAGCAGACTTCTCCGGCCACCATGGGGCTCTCTCGGATCGACCCAGCTATCAATCACTCGCCTGCTTATGAATGCCTCCACTCTCGCAGGCCCCTCCCAGCCATGAAGCAGCAATCCATCCATGCTGTGAGGCCCTTCATCGACGGCAAGTCCTGTCAGCGGCATGAGGAGTCCTCCCTTAGACGCTTCTCCATCCCTCGTTGTTCGGGCATTTGGCAAGCGCCTCCCTCATCATCCCACCGCGCCATAGAAGCCGCGTGTAGACTCGCATCGCCGTCAGCAGCTTCTGTTCCGATCGCCGCCGTTGGGTTGTCGTCATTCTTATACCTGTGCAGAAAGCGAGCGATTTGTCCTCTGAGGGCGGCAGTCTCCATGAGCTCACCCATGCTCCCGGCGTTGTCGAAGAGCTCTCTTTGCAGCTTTGTGGGCAACGCATTCCACTGCATGATAAGCGCGGCTCCTAGGCATCGCAGGACGTGCTCCTCTTCGTCTGCGAGGGTGACGCCGTGTGACCGGCCCTGTTCTGCACTGCTCACGTTGCTTTGATAATTCTCTGCGAGCACTTGCTCATTGTGCGCGAGCGCCGCGAATCTGCGCTCAAGCTTTTGAAAATCGCGGCGCTGGTTTGAACCGGCCGATGTCTCGGCCAAGTCGCCATATTCGGTCGCCTTTGCGCGATATTGCTTGGATGTGAACATGAAGGCGCCCTTTTCCTAACAACTCCATTGATCTGGATCGGCCTTGATCGTTTTTCGAAGCTATACTTACATATGGGGATGAGAAGCTCGAATAGCGAGCCCAGGGGCAGGCTGGTTCTCATAGGTCGCATGCTGCACATTGTTCTCGACATCGAGCCAAAAAGGGCGCATGGTTGAAATAATCGGTGCGGGCTCGGGCGCAACCGCCTCCAATCAACAAAGCTGATCTTCGCTCCCGCAACAAGTGGTTTCGGTGGAGATCCATGACTATTCCGATCACAGCGACCAAAGCCGTATCTCGGCACTCGAACCGACGCGTGGCGTCGTGCGAAACGCGCGTCTGGAGTGGTTATGCGGCAACAAAGGCGCAATTAGCGGCCGCCCTCGTGCGCGAACAGGAATTGCTGCGCGAGAAGAGCGAGCTGCTGCAACGCCAAGAAATGTTGGCGGCGGAATTCGAGCACCGGCTCGTCAACGGTTTGCAAATCGTTGCGAGCCTGCTGTCATTGCAAAGCCGCACGGCCCCCACAGTCGAAGCCGCCGCCCAACTGACGATCGCGGCCGAGCGCGTGGCCGCGTTCGGACGCGTGCATCGACGCTTGCATCTCCTCGACCATCAGAAGAGCGTTGAGTTCAAGCAATATCTCGGGCACCTGTGCGACGACCTTGCGGACCTGTTGTTTCCGCAGGGAGCGGGGCGCGCCGTGGTGGTGACAGGCACGAATGTCAAATTGCCGACTGCGCTTGCCATCCCGCTCGGCTTCATCGTAAGCGAGCTGATTACCAATTCCTCGAAGTACGCCAGAGGCGACATCACCGTTCGAATGGCAGGGTCGGCTACCGCGCATTTGCTCTCGGTATCGGACAACGGGCCAGGGCTGCCGGCGAAGTTCGGTCCCGGCAGCAAGGGGCTTGGTATGAAAATCATTCAATCCCTGGTGAAACAGATTGGCGGCACATTGCAGGTCGCTTCTGGAGAAGGCGACCGCGGTACACGCGTCACGGTGGCGTTCGAGTCGCCGCTTGCGTCGAACTGCTGAATTTGAGCCAGTAATATAGTTTTTGATTACCTTGTTTTGTCAGGGTTGAGCGTTATCTGAGTTGAGCAGTCTGAATGATGAACGTTCAGACCGCGTATACTCAAGATTTTTTTGGAGAAATCGTTGTGACAAATCCCAATGCGAACGAAAACATGACTGTCCACTTCAAGGTCAAGGACTACAACGCTTGGCGCACGAGCTACAATGGGCATGAGAAGGAACGCGCGACTGCCGGCATCACCAACGGTCGGGTGTTTCGGAGCGCCGATGACCCGAATGACGTGCTGATCCTCCAGGACGTCGCTGACGCATCGAAGGCCCGCACGTGGTTGGGTTCAAATGAAATGAAGACGGTAATGGAGAAGAGCGGCGTAGTTGGCGCGCCCAGCATCCGCTTCGCGGCGTAAGCCGGCGCCAAAACAAAGTACGCCTCGTGCGGCTTGACCGGACGAGGCGGTTTGCGTGGCTTCGGATTGAGGCAAACCGGAATGCCTCGATCGCGAAACCATTCCGGCGCCGCCATAGAGGGCATGCGTTGGCCCAGGAGTATGACGCTTGGATACGATGCTTTTAGAGCCTGATGGCCGCGGGTCGTTCACATTCACATTCTCGTCTGCGCGCGGAGAAATGTCCGGCCGCGTCAACGTGGGAACCGAAGGTCCTCCGGATCGACGGTCAATGGCCGACAAGGAGCAAGCGGCCAGGAACCAAATTCTGGCTCTGGCCAGAGAACTCGCTCAAGTCTGCGGATGACGATCGCTGAAGATCGGTCGCTCGAGCGATCGAATCGCTTTTGTGCGGTTGCAGCGGTCGGTTAGCTAATTTTTGGGGTGCCCGGTGCTCGAGCAGGCGGCTGACGTTGCAGGGGCGATTGGCCTCTGGCCGCCGGCAGGCGCATCCCAAAAGTTGGAGCGGTTCAGCTGAGAATCTCCGGCCTTGTGGGCGCCTGAAGCAGTGGCGCCCGGTCACCCTGTGCGCCTCGACGACATACGGAAGCTCGACGCAAGTCTTGCGGCAGTTGCTCGGTTCCGAATTGCGGACACCTCCAGCGAAATCCGGCTTCGCGGCAGGGGACGCTCAATGCGCTGCCCCGAACGAGTTCATATGCCGGACCCATTCGGCGAGATAGAAGGCGATCGAAAGCACGGTCAAGACGGCGACCAGCAGCACCACGATCGTTGACAGCAACGCCGCATTGAAGTGGAAACCCTGCTCGGCCAGGACGAACGTGGCGAGGAAGATCTGTGCCACGGTGTTGACCTTCGAGATCGCCAGCGGCCGCACCGGCATCGGCTTGCCGATCAGCCACGACAGCATGAAGCCGCTGATGATCATGATGTCGCGCGAAACGACGAGGATGACCAGCGAGATCGGCAGTGCGCCGGCGATCCCCAGCGCAACATAGATCGACACGATCAGCGCTTTGTCGGCGAGCGGGTCGAGATAGGCGCCGAGCTCGCTCGCCATGTGGAAGCGCTTGGCAAGAAACCCATCGACCGCATCGCTGATCCCGGCCACCAGGAACAGCGCAAACGCGACGAGCATCTCTCCCGATATGATCGCCCAGACCACGGCGGGCACCAGGATGATGCGCCCCAAGGTTATGAGGTTGGGAATGCTCAAACTCTGCCCCGGCTCCCAGCGCCGACCTCCCGCGCGCCGTCCTTTTGTCCCCTATATAGCGGCGCCCGCGCGCTTGCGCATCGGGCGATTCCGACGTAGGAGGCGCCGAGCAGTCCCGCCCCGACGGGGACCGGGAAAATCTGCCCAATTGGTGGCTTTCGTGGACGAGGCACGCTACGCGGCCGCCGGTGTCGACATCGATGCCGGCAACCGCATGGTGGAGTTGATCAGGCCGCTGGTGCGCAGGACCGCCCGCCCCGGCGCCGACGCCGAGATCGGCGGTTTCGGCGGGCTATTCGATCTCAAAGCTGCCGGCTTCTCCGACGCGATCCTTGTCGCTGCGACCGACGGCGTCGGCACCAAGGTCAAGATCGCGGTCGCGACGCAGCGCCACGACACGATCGGCATCGATCTCGTCGCCATGTCGGTCAACGATCTCGTCGTGCAGGGCGCCGAACCGCTGTTCTTCCTCGACTATTTTGCCTGCGGCAAGCTCGACCCCGAGGTCGGCGCGGCTGTGGTCACCGGCGTCGCGGCAGCGTGCAAGGAGGCGCGTTGCGCGCTGATCGGCGGCGAGACGGCAGAGATGCCCGGCATCTACCAGGCCGGCGATTATGACCTTGCCGGCTTCGCGGTCGGCGCCGTGGCGCGTGACAAGCTGCTGCCGCGAAAGGACATCGCACCGGGCGACTCCGTGATCGGGCTTGCTTCGTCCGGCGTGCATGCGAACGGCTTTTCTTTGGTCCGCCGCATCGTCGCCGCTGCCGGCCTCCCTTGGGATGCCCCGGCGCCGTTCGAGCCGTCGCGACAGCTCGGCGAAGCGCTGCTCATGCCGACGCGGCTTTACGTGCAATCGTGTCTCGCTGCGATCCGCGCGACGGGAGCGGTCAAGGCGCTCGCCCACATCACCGGCGGCGGGTTTGTCGACAACATTCCGCGCGTGCTCCCACAGGGCCTGGCGGTCGCATTGGATCTGGACCGCGTGCCCGTCCATCCGGTGTTCAAATGGCTCGCCGCCGCCGGCGGGGTCAGCGAGCGGGAGATGCTGCGCACCTTCAACTGCGGCATCGGCATGATCGCGGTGCTCGATGCGGAAGCAGCCGAGCAAGCGTGCGAGGCGTTCGCCGCGAATGGCGAGACCGTCGTTCGGCTTGGCGAGGTGATCGCCGCCGCCGGCGAACCGACCGCCGCGTTTCGCGGGCGCCTCGACCTCTCGTGGTGAGGCGCATGGACAAGAAGCGCGTCGCCGTCCTTATTTCCGGCCGCGGCTCGAACATGATGGCGCTGATCGAAGCAGCGAAAGCGCGGGACTATCCAGCCGAAATCGCGCTCGTCGCGTCGAACCGCCCCGACGCACAAGGCCTCGCCCGCGCGCACGAGCAAGGCGTCGTGACCGCAATCGTTGATCACACCGCCTTCGGCGACGACCGCGAGTTTTTCGAACGCGCGCTTGACGGCGAACTCCAGGCGCACCGGATCGATCTTGTGTGCCTCGCCGGCTTCATGCGGCTGTTGACGCCATGGTTGGTCGCGCGTTGGAGCGGCCGCATGCTCAACATCCATCCGGCGTTGCTGCCGCAGCTCAAGGGACTTCACACCCACCGCCGCGCGCTAGCGGCCGGCCTGCGCCAGCACGGCGCCACCGTGCATTTTGTCGTGCCGGCGATGGATTCGGGGCCGATCGTGGCGCAGGAGCGGGTGCCGGTGTGCGAAGGTGATACCGAAGAAACACTGGCCGAGCGGGTGCTCGCGGTCGAGCACCGGATCTATCCGCAGGCGCTGCGCGCCGTGGCCGAGGGCCGCCTGCGCCTCGCACCTTCCGACATCGAGCAAGGCGCGGAGAAGCGCGGAGCGTGATTTTTTGACTGCCCTTCGGGCTTGCGTCGCAACAAATCAGCGTCAAAGAAAAAGCCCCCGGGTTTTTTGACCCGAGGGCTATACGAACCGGCGCTTCCGCCGGGCAACTCTTACGCGACCTTGAGATTCTCCGCGGATGTCCTGCCGCGATTAGTTACAAGCTCGTACTCGACTTCTTGGCCCTCATTGAGCGTCCGCAAGCCGGCGCGCTCGACGGCTGAAATGTGAACGAACACATCCTTGTCGCCACTCGATGGCTTTATGAACCCGTAGCCCTTGGTTGGATTGAACCATTTGACGGTGCCTTTCTGCATCGTCTTTCTCCTCAATCAGTCCATGCCTCAGCGCAGACGCGGAACAGCCGCCGCATACTGGTGCTGCGATCCGCGCCACAAGCCAGATTTTGGGGGAAAGTCCGAAACGTCATGTCGCCAAGACAGCACCGGCCGGGAGCCAAAATCCGATTGCCTCGAAAGCAAGCCCGATAAATGCGGCGCAACCATGACTGCAATGCGCCACGTATTAGTTTGAATTGTACATGTCGTCTTTTTGTAAACAGACGCCGCTGCGTGATTGCTAAAGTGTTTGCGAACTTTGAAAAATTCTCATGCAGTCGCACCGCTCGGGGATCGACGCGAGACTTTGACTTGCACCGGCGCCATCCGACTGCGCCCGCGACGACGACCAGCAACGCCCCAGCGCCCGCTGCGGCGGTTTGCGCGAGTTGCTTGTGTTCTTCGCCGAATACGGCTGTCAAAGCGCGCGAGACGGCGGAATCATTCGCAATAATATTGCCGCCGACCCATCCGAGCAGGGTGGCGAGAAACGGGAAGCGGTCGAGCAGCTTCATGAAAAAGGCCGCACCCGCGAGGATGATCGGCAGCGAGATGGCGAGGCCGACCACGAGCAAGGCGAAGTTGCCTCGCGCGATACCGGCGAGGGCGATGACGTTGTCGAGGCCGAGGATGATGTCTGCCGTGAGCACGATTCTCACGACCGCCGGCAGATTGGTTGCGGCCGCAACGGCTTCCTCGCACGCGCCGCGCTGCACCAAGAGTTTGCTCGCGACGTAGATGAGCACGAGGCCCCCGATCAGCTTGACGCAAGGATAGGCCAACAGCGGCGCGACGATGACCGCGAAGGTGAGGAGCAGCAGCGCCGCGGTGCCGGCGCCAACGGCGATGCCCCACGGCCGTCGTGCCGGCGGCAATCCACGGCACGCCAGAGCGGTGACCACGGCAGTGTCGCCGGAGAGCACGACGTTGACCAGAGCGATCTGCGGTACGCCGATCCAGAACCCGGCCCCGCCGAAACTGCTGAAAATCGACGGAAGAGAAACGCCCTAGAGCGCCGGATCGAGGTTTTGCGCAATGAGACCCAACTCGCTTCCCGTCCGCGGCCGCTGCCCGCCCGTTCCGCCGTCGCCGGCGTCGCCCCGCGCGGACGAGCCAGGCGCCGCGGGCGGCACGCGCAGGCGCGGGGAGGTGGACTTGCGTCAGCCGACGATTTCGTTGCCTGCGAAGAACTGGGCGATTTCCATCCCGGCGGTGGCGGCAGCGTCGGAGCCGTGCACGGAATTCTCTCCAATCGATTTCGCAAAAGCCTTGCGGATCGTACCGGGCGCGGCCTTGGCGGGATCGGTTGCGCCCATGAGGTCGCGATAGGCAGCAATAGCGTTTTCACCCTCGAGGACCTGTACGACGACCGGGCCCGAGATCATGAACTCGACGAGTTCGCGGAAGAACGGCCGCTGCCGGTGGACGGCGTAGAACGTTTCCGCCTGTGCGCGGGTTATCAATACGCGCTTCTGCGCTACGATGCGCAGTCCTGCTTCCTCGATCATCGCGTTGATGGCGCCAGTCAGATTGCGCGCCGTGGCATCGGGCTTGATAATCGAAAACGTACGCTCGAGCGCCATCAAATTGTCCTTGGGGATTGCGCAGGCCGGGGCGAAAGCCGCGGCGGCTTATAGCCTTCGGCCCCGCCGACGACAAGCGCGGCGCCGGGACGCCTTTGTCACCGCAGGCCGCCGCTCACAATTGGCGGAGGAAGTCGATCATGGCGGCGTTGACCTCCGCCGCGCGTTCCTGCTGAGTCCAATGCCCACATCCTGGCAGCATGATCTTGGCGCGCAAGTGCGGCACATAGTCGGTGAGATTGGCGATCATCTTGTCCATGCCGCGAAACGCGACCACCAGATCGCGGTCGCCGGCGACATAGAGGGCCGGCACGGTCACCTTGGCCTTCGCGAACGGCGCCAGAAGCTCCCAGTTGCGGTCGATGTTGCGATACCAGTTGAGGCCGCCGCCAAAGCCAGTGCGCGCGAATTCGCCGGCATAGAAATCGATGTCCGCTTCGCCGAGCCACGGCGGCATCACAGCCGGCTTCACCATGCGCGAGAGAAAGCCGCCGTCCCGCGGCACCATGCCCACATCGCCTTGCGCGGGTGTCTGGTTTGACGCGTCGGCGCTGCCGGCCGATCGGCGCGGCACGTCGCCCGAGCCGGAGAACAAGAGCTTGAGGATGGTCTCACGCGGGTCGCGTTCCAACTCGGCCTCCGCGACCCCCGGTTTCTGGAAGTAGAGCTGATAGAACAAAGCGTCGTCGCGCTGCGGCATGACTGACGTCGGCACCACGGACGTTCGCGGCCGGTAGGGGACGCTCAGGCCGATCACGCCGCGGAAGCGATCGGGGCGCAGCAGGGCTGCATGCCATGCGACCGGCGCACCCCAGTCGTGCCCGGCGATGACCGCCTGCTCGGCGCCGAGCGCGTCCAACAGCCCCACCATGTCGCCGACAAGATGCAACAGCGTGTATTGCTCGATCGCCTGCGGCCGGTCGGAGCGGCCGTAGCCGCGCATGTCGGGAGCGACGACGTGAAAACCGGCGGCCGAGAGAGCGGCGAGCTGATGGCGCCACGAGTACCACGACTCGGGAAAGCCGTGGCAGAGGATGACGAGCGGCCCCTCCCCCTGCTCGGCAAGATGCAGGCGAATGCCGTTCGCCTCGACTGTCCGATGGGTGACGTCAGTCGCCATCCATGCCTCCACATGCGTTTTGATGTTAGGACGCGTCATCCCCTTTGGGCTTTGACGCGTCATCGCCTTTGGGCTTTTTGGTCTTCGCCGGCTTTTTGCTTCCCGCAAGTTTTTTCTGCTCCGGTCCAGGCGCCGGCTCGGCGACGCGATCCATCTCCGCGAGCCGGCCGCCTACGAACCGGTAGACCCCCGGTCGCGGACCGCTCGTGAAAGTTATGGCCGCGGTGCGCTCGCCGTTTTGATTGTTGCCGATGTTGACGGCGGCGGGCCGGCCGACGCGCGCGATCACGTCGCATTCGCTCATACCGACGGCGACCCCGCCGCGAAGCTGGGCGGCTTCGTCGGGCGCGCCCGGGGCGGACTGGCCCGGATTGGCCGCGGCGGCTTGTGCCTCAGGCGCCGGCGCTGTCGCACAGGCGCCGCTCGCGTCGACCAAGTCGTTCGCCGTAACAGGGCGCTCCTGTTTCGCACCGCCAAGCTGAGAGAAGTTATAGCCGCCCCTGCGACCGAACAAATCCACCGGCTTCGAAAACCAGCCGCTCGCATCGTCCGCGGAGCATCCGCCGAGAAAAAGCGCCGTCGCCATCGCGGCTAACGCAGCGGAATGGATTGACCTCAGGTCCACGGACGCGTCCTCGTTAGAGCCGGCCTGCAGCATGCCCGGGTTTGTGTTGTGATCGTGGCGTACGGCCCGGCACTGTGCTAGCCAGCTTGCCTCAACTTTCGTCGCAACACAACGCCCAAGAACAGCCGCGCGCAGGCAAAACAGGTGTCAGAACAGTACCTTGAGGACCGTCTTTAGCGGCGCGAACCGGTTAGCCGGAAGTGACCGCCGTCACAGAAATCTTCACCATTTGACGGCATCATCGTGGCACGACCGGTCATGTCGGTAAACTTCGCGTAACTTCTCGGGGACGGTTCATGCATCTGCAATTCGTCGGCTGCGGCGATGCCTTCGGGTCGGGCGGACGATTCAATACCTGCTTCCACCTGGTCGGACGGGACATCAACGCGCTGATCGATTGCGGAGCCACCTCGCTCGTGTCGATGAACAGGCTCGCGATCAAGCGCAACGAGGTTGATTTCATCTTTCTTTCGCACTTCCACGGCGATCACGTTGGCGGCGTGCCATTCTTCGTTCTGGAAGCGAACTACATCGTCAAACGCGACCGGCCCCTCACCATCGTCGGACCGCCAAGCCTCAAATCGCGCTACCCGCAGATCATGGACACCGGCTTTCCCGGCGCCAAAGCGATGGAGTTGCGATTTCCCCTGATGCTCAGAGAGGTGGAGATCGGCCGCCGCACCGAGTTCGGGCCGTTGCGGCTGACCGCCTACCATGTCGTGCACGATGATCGCGCTGGGCCATGCCTGGGATTGCGCTTTGAGGCCGAAGGGAAAGTGATCGCCTTCTCCGGCGATACCGAATGGACTGACGCGCTCGTCGATGTCGCCCGCGACGCCGACCTCTTCATCTGCGAGGCCTACACGCGCGACAAGCCGGCGCCGACCCATATGGCGCTGTCGCTGCTCGAGCCTCATCTCGTCCGGATTCGCCCCAAGCGTCTCATCCTGACCCATATGAGCAACGACATGCTGGCGCGGCGCGCCGAGCTTCCGTACGAGACCGCCGAGGACGGCATGATCGTGGAGCTTTGAGCGGCGCCGAAGCGGCGACCGCGGCTCTCTGGCGCCCCTGCACGTCGACCTATCCGCCGAGCGCCGCCTCGATGGCGGCAAGCGCAGCGTCAGCCTTCGAGCCATCGGGCCCACCCGCCTGCGCCAAGTCCGGCCGGCCGCCGCCGCCTTTGCCGCCGAGCGCCTCGGCCCCCTTGCGCGCCAGATCGACGGCATTGAAGCGCCCGGTCAGGTCGGGGGTAACGCCGACGACGAGGCCGGCCTTGCCTTCGCCGGTAACGCCGACGATGGCGACGACGCCGGAGCCGACCTTCTTCTTGCCTTCGTCGGCGAGGCCGCGCAGCTCCTTGAGCTCGATGCCCGCGACGGACCGCGCCATCAGCCTGATGTCGCCGACGGTGCGCACGCCGTCGGCGCTGTCACTCCCGCCGCCGCCCATGGCGAGTTTCTTCTTCGCCTCGGAGAGCTCGCGTTCGAGCCGCTTGCGCTCGGCAACGAGCGCTGCGGCACGCGCCGTCACCTCCGCAAGCGGCGCGTTCATTTCAGCGGCGACGAGCCTGATGTCGTTGCGATGCCGGTTGAGCTCCTTGCGCGCCGCCGTTCCGGTCAACGCCTCGATGCGGCGGACGCCGGAGGCAACCGCCCCTTCGGCAATGACCGAGACGACGCCGATATCGCCGGTGCGCCGCACGTGCGTGCCGCCGCAGAGCTCGACCGACCAGCCCAGCGCGTTGCCGCCCTTCCCCATGGCCACCACGCGCACCTCGTCGCCGTATTTCTCGCCGAACAAGGCGCGCGCTCCCGAAGCGACCGCGTCGTCGCGGCCCATCAGCCGGGTGATCACCGGCGCATTCTGCAGCACGACATCGTTGGCGATGTCCTCGATGCGCTCGATCTCGCCGGCCGTCATCGGCTTCGGATGCGAGAAGTCGAACCGCAGCCGATCGGGCGCGACCAGCGAGCCCTTCTGCGCCACGTGATCGCCGAGCACCTGCCGCAGCGCCTCGTGCAGGAGGTGGGTGGCCGAATGATTCTTGCGGATGGCGCCGCGGCGTTCGTGATCGACCTCGAGGGAAAGCGGCGTGCCGACCTTGAGTGTGCCCTGCTCGACCTTGCCGAGGTGCACGTAGAGATCGCCGGCGCGCCTTTGCGTATCGGTGACCGCGAAGCGTACCCCTTCGCCGGTCATCGCTCCGGTGTCGCCGACCTGACCTCCGGATTCGGCGTAGAACGGGGTCTGATTGAGGATGACCGCACCGCTCTCGCCCTGCTTGAGCGTGGTCACCGCCTTGCCGTCGCGCACAAGCGCAGCGACCGCACCGGCGGCGCTTTCGGTCTCATAGCCGAGGAAATCGGTGCCGCCGACGTGCTCGCGCAGGGTAAACCACACCGCTTCGTCCGCCGCTTCGCCGGAGCCGGTCCACGAGGCTCGCGCCTTCTCGCGCTGGCGCTCCATGGCGTCGGTGAACGCGGCGAGATCGACACCGATACCGCGCGGCTTGAGCGCGTCCTGGGTGAGATCGAGCGGAAAGCCATACGTGTCGTAGAGCGTAAATGCTGTGACGCCGTCGAACATGGCGCCGCGCTTGAGCTCTTTGCTCTCCTCGTCGAGGATCGCAAGGCCGCGCTCGAGCGTGCGGCGGAAGCGCGTCTCCTCGAACTTGAGCGTCTCGGTGATCAGCGGCTCGGCGCGCAGCAATTCCGGATAGGCCAGGCCCATCTCCCGCACCAGCACCGGCACCAGCCGCCACATCAGCGGCTCTTTCTCCCCGAGCAGCTCGGCATGGCGCATGGCGCGGCGCATGATGCGCCGAAGCACGTAGCCGCGGCCCTCGTTGGACGGCAGCACGCCGTCGGCAATCAAGAACGAGGAGGCGCGCAGGTGGTCGGCGATGACGCGGTGCGAGGCCTGGTGCGCACCCTCGGGGTCGACGCCGGTGGCGTCGGCGACCGCCTCGATGAGTGCGCCGAACAGATCGATCTTGTAATTGTCGTGCGTACCCTGCAGCACCGCGGCGATGCGCTCGAGCCCCATGCCGGTGTCGATCGACGGCCGCGGCAGGCCGACGCGCTCGCCACCGGCGAGCTGCTCGTACTGCATGAACACCAGGTTCCAGATTTCGACGAAACGGTCGCCGTCGGCGTCAGGGCTTCCCGGCGGTCCGCCCGGTATGTGCGCGCCGTGATCGTAGAAGATCTCCGAACACGGGCCGCAAGGCCCGGTGTCTCCCATGGCCCAGAAATTGTCCGACCCGGCAATGCGCCCGATCCGGCTCTCGGGCAGCCCGCCAATCTTTTTCCAGAGATTGAACGCCTCGTCGTCGTCGATATAGACCGTGACCATCAGGCGGTCGGCCGGCACGCCGAACTCTTTGGTCACCAGCCGCCACGCTAGCTCGATGGCGCGCTCCTTGAAGTAATCGCCGAACGAGAAATTGCCCAGCATCTCGAAGAAGGTGTGGTGGCGCGCGGTGTAGCCGACATTGTCGAGATCGTTGTGCTTGCCGCCGGCGCGCACGCATTTCTGCGCCGTGACCGCCCGCGTGTAGGGGCGCTTCTCCAGGCCGGTGAAGAGGTTCTTGAACTGCACCATGCCGGCATTGGTGAACATCAGCGTCGGATCGTTGCGCGGCACGAGCGGCGAAGAGGGCACGACTTCGTGCCCCTCGCGTGCAAAATAGGCGAGGAAATTCGCCCTGATTTCGTTGACGCCGCTCATTTGCCGCAACTCTCTAGCGGGGCGTATGTTTCGTGTCCAGGAAGGTGCAATTGCAGGACGCCCGCAAAGCATATAAGCGCTCTCATTCCGATTCGCGCCCCGGAGCGGACTGGCGATGAACGAGCAAAACACCCCGCAACCGCGCACTTTCGAAGAGCGGCTGCAGGCGCGCCGGTTCGTCATGACCGCGGAGGTCACCCCGCCGCTCTCCTTTGACCCGGAGGACCTGCTGCGCAAGGCGGCGCCGCTGCGGGGCCTGGCGGACGCGGTCAACGTCACCGATGGCGCCGGCGCCCGCGCCCATATGGGCGCTCTCGCGGCCGCGGCGATCCTCGATCGCGCCGGCATCGAGCCGATCCTGCAGATCGCCTGCCGCGACAAGAACCGCATCGCCCTGCAGAGCGAACTGATGGGCGCGGCGGCACTCGGCATCCGCAACCTGATGCTGCTCGGCGGCGACGACCCGAAGGCGGGCGACCAGCCCGAGACCAAGGCCGTGTTCGACATCGACTCGAAGACGCTGATCGAGACCGCGCGCCGGCTGCGCGACGACGGCACACTGCCGACCGGCCGCAAGGTGGCCGGCAGGGCCGCATTCCTCATCGGCGCCGCCGACGTTCCGCTCGACCCGCCGGCGGGGTGGCAGCCCGCGGCACTGCACGCAAAAGTCTCAGCCGGCGCCCAGTTCGTGCAGACGCAATTCTGCATGGATGCGGCGATCGTGCGCCGCTACGTCGCGGCGCTCGAGTTCGGCCGGCCTCACGCGGCAACTCGCGCTTCTCGTCGGCGTCACGCCGCTGCGCTCGGCAAAATCCGCACGATGGATGAAGGACCGCCTGTTCGGCACCATCATCCCCGACGCGCTGATCGCACGCATGGATGAGGCGGCCGATCCCTCGCACGAGGGCGTGCACATCTGCGTCGAGCTGATCGAGGAGCTCTCGACCATTCCCGGGGTCGCCGGCGTCCACATCATGGCGCCGGGAAACGACGCAGCCATTCCGGCCACGATCGAGGCGGCGCGGGCGAAGGTGAAAAGCGCGACTCGCTAAAGCTGCGCGCCACCGACGCAAACACAAAGAAGGGCCGCCCTCGCGGACAGCCCTTCCATTGTCAGGCCGTGGCCCGGTTGCGTAGGCGATCGTCTGCCTTACGCGCGTGAGCCCGTCGGCGGATTAGACCGCCTAGGCGAGGACCTCGGCAGAGGCGAGGATCCAGCTCACGAATGCCGGCGACCGCGGCGATAGACAATGAGACACTGGATCACCTCCTTTCGGTTGTTGACGACGGAGCCAATATAGCGCCTCCGCAGCGATTCGGAAGGCGGGCTTTGTCAGGGATGGCCACGTCGCGGCGGCGAACGGATGAGGAGAGCCTACCTCCCCAACTCCCGCATCGCCTGATCGAGCCCCTCCAAAGTCAGCGGATACATTCGGCCGCCGATGAGCTGGCGCATCATCTTGATCGAAGCGGTCAGCTCCCATTCGCGCTCGGGCACCGGATTGAGCCAGACGCAGGACGGATAGGTGGAGGTTAGGCGCTCCATCCACACCTGGCCGGCCTCCTCGTTGAAGTGCTCGACCGACCCGCCCGGCGCGGCGATCTCATAGGGCGACATCGACGCGTCGCCGACGAAGATCACCTTGTAGTCGTGCGGGTAGGTGTGGAGCACGTCCCAGGTCGGCGTCGACTCGGTCCAGCGGCGCGCGTTCTCCTTCCACACCTTCTCGTAGAGGCAGTTGTGGAAGTAGAGGTGCACCATGTGCTTGAACTCGGTCTTGGCGGCGGAGAACAACTCCTCGGTCACCTTGATGTGCCAGTCCATCGAGCCGCCGATGTCGAAGAACAAGAGCACCTTGATGGTGTTGTGGCGCTCCGGCCGCATGAGGATGTCGAGATAGCCCTTCTGCGCCGTGCCCTTGATGGTGCCGTCGAGATCAAGCTCCTCGGGCGCGCCGGTGCGGGCGAATTTGCGCAGCCGGCGCAGCGCCAGCTTGATGTTGCGGGTGCCGAGCTCAACGTCGCCGGCGAGGTCCTTGAAATCGCGCCGGTCCCAAACCTTTACGGCGCGGAAGCTGCGGTTGCCGTCCTGGCCGATGCGCACGCCCTCGGGATTGTAGCCATAGGCGCCGAACGGCGAGGTGCCGGCGGTGCCGATCCATTTCTTGCCGCCCTGGTGGCGGCCCTTCTGCTCGGCGAGCCGCTGGCGCAGCGTTTCCAGGAGCTTCTCCAGGCCGCCCATCGCCTCGATCTGCCGCTTCTCCTCCTCGGTGAGATGTTTCTCGGTGAGCTTCTTGAGCCATTCCAGCGGAATTTCCGCAGTGAGCGCCTCGGTGATGAAATCGAGGCCCTTGAAAACGTGGCCGAACACGCGGTCGAACTTGTCGAGGTTGCGCTCGTCCTTCACCAGCGCCGAGCGCGACAGATAGTAGAAATCCTCGACCCGGCGGCCGGCGAGGTCCTTCTCCATCGCCTCCATCAGGGTGAGATATTCGCGCAGCGTCACCGGAAGGCCGGCCTGCTTGAGCTCGTGGAAGAAGGTCGCAAACATCGCCGCGTGCTACTTCATGTCGGTTTCGCGCTGCGGGTTGATCCATGCAACGCGACAAGGAAGCATATCGGGCGCGCCAGCCGACGCCAAACGGCAAGCGCCGGGGATCAGACCGGCACCTTGACAGTCGCCCGCAGGCCGCCCAGCGGCGAGTCGCCGAGTGTGATGTCGCCGCCGTGGGACCGGGCGATGTCGCGGGCGATGGCGAGACCGAGCCCGGTGCCGCCCTCGTCCTGGTTGCGCGCGTCGTCGATGCGGAGGAACGGCTTGAACACTTCCTCGCGCATCTGCAGCGGGATGCCCGGCCCGTCGTCGTCGACGCTCACCGTCAGCCAGCGATGATCGCGGTGCCCGGTGATGGCGACGGCGGAGGCAAAGCGCGCGGCATTGGAGACGAGATTGGCGAGGCAGCGCTTGAACGCCGCCGGCCGGACTGTCACGATCGGCTGGCCGTGGAAGGCGACGCTTGCCCGATGACCGTGGCGTTCACTATCGAGCTTGAGCTCGTCGAGGAGGAGCGCGATGTCGGTCGGCGCCGACTGTTCGCCCGTATCCCCGCGCGCGAAGGCGAGATAGGCTTCGAGCATCGCCGCCATCTCATCGACGTCCTTCTTGATCGCCTCGGTCTCGGGAGTGTCGCCGAACAGAGCGAGCTCGAGCTTGAAGCGCGTGAGCACCGTGCGCAGATCATGCGACACACCGGCGAGCATGGTGGTGCGCTGCTCGATCGAGCGCTCGATGCGCGACTTCATTTCCAGGAACGCGGCGGCCGCGCGCCGCACTTCGGTCGCGCCGCGGGGACGGAAATTCGGCGCTTCGCGGCCTTTGCCGAAGGCGTCGGCGGCATCGGCGAGGCGCACGATCGGTCGGATCTGGTTGCGCAGGAACAGGATGGCGACCGCGAGCAGAACCAGCGAGGTCGCCACCATCCAGATCAGGAACATCCAGGAGTTGGCGTCGTAGACGTCGGTGCGGCGGGCGAAGACCCGCATGACCGTGTCGGCGAGCTGGATCCGGATCTCGACGATCGAGGAGCGGCCGACGGTGTCGATCCAGAACGGCAGCTTGATCTCCTTGCGGATCTCCTCCGACAGCGCCTGATCGAGCTGCGAGAAGAACGGCTTCGGTCCAGGCGGCGGCAGCTGCGTCTCGGGGAGGAAATCGACCACGAGGCCGAGCCGGTCCTGGGCGATGCGGCGCAATTGCGCGCGGTCGGCGCCCTGCGGATAGGAATTGTAGACATCGATGAGGGTGGCGATCTCCTGCGTCACCGCGGACGACAGGTAACGCGTCACCAGGCTCCACTGCCGGTCCATGAACATGAAAGCGACCACGGACTGCAGCACCACCATCGGCACGATGATGATCAGCAGCGAGCGAGCATAGAGCCCCTTCGGCATCACCGACTTGATCCAGCGGGTGACGCGGTCCCAGAAGCGCCCAACGGCGCCAGTAATCGAACCGGCGGCGTTGGCCGCTGCTCCGGCGGCGGTCACCAGATGGCCGGCGGCGCTGCGCCCGCGGCCAGCGCGGTCGTCGAAGCCGGTCGCGGTGCCGCTCACGGCGTCGCCACCAGTCGGTAGCCGACGCCACGCACGGTCTGCACGATCAGCGGGTTGGCGGGATCGTTCTCGATCTTGCGGCGCAGCCGGTTGACCTGCACGTCGACGGTGCGTTCACCGACGCTGTCACCGTTGGTGCCGGCAAGCGCCTGGCGCGGGATGGTCTCGCCCACGCTTGCGGCGAGCACGCGCAGCATCTCGCGTTCGCGGTCGGTGAGGCGGATCACTTCCTCGCCGCGGCGCAATTCGCCACGGCCGAGGTGGAAGATGAACGGGCCGAACCGCACCAATTCCGCTGGCGGCGCGCTCGGCGGCCGCACCCGCTTGAGGATATTGGCGACGCGCAGCGACAGCTCGCGCGGCTCGAACGGCTTGGCCAGATAATCGTCGGCGCCGATTTCGAGACCCTTGATGCGGTTCTCCTTCTCGTCGCGCGCCGTGAGCATGAGGATCGGCACCGTCGATCCGGTGCGAATGGCGCGGGCGAGGTCGAATCCGTTCTCGCCCGGCATCATGACGTCGAGGATGAGCAGGTCGAACTTCAGGCCTTCGAGCTTGGCCCGCGCTTCGCGCGCGGTTTCCGCGGTGGTGACGCGGTAGCCCTCGCCGAGAAGAAAGCGCAGCAGCAGCGCGCGGATACGGCGGTCGTCGTCGACGACGAGCAGGTGAGGCGCGTCGTCGGCCGGATTCGCGGCGTGAGTCGCCGTCATGAAGCGCCGTCTCGGCGCTGTGCGCCGTCGGCGCGCGCAATCAGGCGCAGGACCTGGTCGCGGTCCTCGGCATCGATCATGCCGGCAAGGAAGCGCTGCACCTGATCGCGGGCGCCGGGACCGAGTTCGGCGAGCACGCGCCCGATGCGCTCGGTCTGCATCCCGGCAAGCCTCATCGCCAGCGCCTCGCCGGCGTCGCTGACGTAGAGCAGCCGCTGGCGGCGATCGTTGGCCCCCTCCTTCTGCACGATGTGACCTTCGTCGATGAGCTGCTTGAGCACGCGACCAAGCGACTGCTTGGTGATTTTGAGAACATCGAGCAGCTCGGCGACCTTCATTCCCGGATTGCGGGTGACGAAGTGCAGCACGCGGTGGTGCGCGCGGCCGAAGCCGAGCGTGACCAGAACCTCGTCGGGGTCGCCGACGAAGTCGCGATAGGCAAAGAAGAAGAGCTCGATCAGGTCCCAGCAAGGCTGCCCCGGTGCCGGCGCCGGCTTGGGCGCCGCGACCGGGCGAAGCTTACTTGCAGTTGTGATACTGAAGTCGGCCATTATGTCAGCTATATTGACATATTTCCCGTTGATTGTTACCCTTGGAAGCGCGATGTCACCTAGCATCGCACCCGCCCTGCCCCAGCACGATGTCGTTGCATCGGGCGCGACAGGGCGCTTCACGGAGCGGCGTGACCATACCGGGAGTCCGCTTCCGACGCAAAAAGCCCGGGGCCCGGCCAACGGCGGCGTTCCGACCCGCATCGGGCCATTTGCACTAGGGAGGCAATGCCATGGCAGTGCCCTTCGACCAGCGTTCGGACCTCATCTGGTTCGACGGCAAGCTCGTCCCCACCGCCGATTGCAAGATCAGCGTGCTAACCCACGGCCTTCATTACGCAAGCTGCGTGTTCGAGGGCGAGCGCGCCTATGGCGGCGAGGTGTTCAGAGGTACCGAGCATTCCGAGCGGCTCAAGCGCTCGGCGCAGCTGATGGATTTCGAGATTCCCTACAGCGTCGCCGAGATCGACGCCGCCAAGCGCCTGGTGCTGGAGAAGAACAACCAGAAGGACGCCTACGTACGGCCGCTCGCCTGGCGCGGCTCCGAGCAGCTCGGCGTCTCGGCGCAGAATAACAAGATTCACCTCGCCGTCGCCACCTGGGAATGGCCGAGCTACTTCGACCCGGCGCAACGGCTCAAGGGCATCCGCCTCGATCTCGCCGAGTACCGACGTCCCGATCCGAAGACGATACCGGCGCTCGCCAAGGCCGCAGGCCTCTACATGATCTGCACCATCTCCAAGCACCGCGCCGAGCGGCGCGGCTATGCCGACGCCATGATGCTCGATTGGCAGGGGCGCGTCGCCGAGTGCACCGGCGCCAACATCTTCTTCATCAAGGACGGCAAGATCCACACCCCGATCGCCGATTGCTTCCTCGCCGGCATCACGCGCGCGACCGCGATGTCGATCGCCCGGCGGCACAACATCGAAGTGGTCGAGCGGCGCATCGTGCCCGAAGAACTCGCCGGCTTCTCGGAGTGCTTCATCACCGGTACCGCGGCGGAGGTGACGGCCGTCTCCGAAATCGCCGACTGGAAATTCACCCCCGGTCGCATCACCCAGCAATTGATGAGCGACTATACGGCCGAGGTGCAGCCCAAGGGCAAAGCCGCCGCGGCATAGCCGCCATGAACCTCGCGCTGTGGCTCGAACGCGTAGGATTGAGCCACGGGGACAGGCCGGCGCTGGGCGTGAGCGCGCGCGTCGTCAGGAATTACGCGGAAGTCGCCGGGCGCGTGGCTCGGCTCGCCGCCTCGTTGCGGCACCGCTTCGGCCTTGTGCCCGGTGAGCGCGTCGCCATCGTCGCGAAAAATTCTCCGGACTATCTCGAACTGATGTTCGGCATCTGGCACGCGGGATTGGCCGCGGTGCCGGCGAACGCCAAGCTGCACGGCCGCGAGCTCGCCTATATCCTGGAACACTCCGGCGCTCGCGTCTGCTTCGCCTCGCACGGACTCGACAGCGAGATCGGCCCGCACGCGCCGGCGACTCTCGAACGCCTCATCAACATCAGCAGCGCTGAGTACGAGGCCCTGTTCGCCGCCGATCCGATCAGCACGTGGCCATGCCAAGGCGACGATCTCGCCTGGCTGTTCTACACGTCCGGGACCACCGGCCGGCCCAAGGGCGCCATGCTCACGCACGGGGTGCTCGCGGCTGCGAGCTACGCTTATGCCGCCGAGGTCGATCCGATTGCGGCGGGCGATGCTCTCCTGCACGCGGCGCCGATGAGCCATGGTTCGGGTGTCTACATGATGGCGACCGTGGCGCGGCTCGGCATCAACGTCACGCCGGAATCGAGCTCGTTCGACGCCGAGGAGGTGCTCCGCCTGTTCGATGCGTGGCCGCGCACCTCGATGTTCGCCGCTCCGACCATGGTGAAGCGGCTGGTCGGATGCCGCGCCGACTGCAATCCCGATCGCATCAGGACCATCATCTGGGGCGGCGCGCCGATGTACGTCGCCGACGCGCTCAAGGCGATCGAGCGATTCGGCCCACGTTTCGCGCAGATCTACGGTCAGGGCGAGGCCCCGATGACGATCACGGCTCTGTCGCGGCAGGACATCGCCGACCGCGACCATCCGCGCTGGGCGGAGCGGCTCGGCTCGGCCGGGCGGGCTTACGCATGCTCCGAGGTCATGATCGCCGACGCCGACGATCGGCCCTTGCCGTGCGGCGAAGCCGGCGAGGTCTTGTGCCGCGGCGTGGTCATGCGGGGCTACTGGCGCAATCCCGAGGCGTCGGCGGCGACGCTGAGGGGCGGCTGGCTACACACCGGCGACATCGGCGCCTTCGATGCGGAAGGCTATCTCACGCTCAAGGACCGCTCCAAGGACGTCATTATCTCGGGCGGCTCCAACATCTATCCACGCGAGGTCGAGGAGGTGCTGCTCGAGCATGTGCGGGTGCGCGAAGTCTCGGTGATCGGCCGGCCCGACCCGGATTGGGGCGAGGTCGTGGTCGCCTATGTCGTCGGCGAAGCCGAGCGCGGCGAACTCGATGCGCTGTGCCTCAACGGCATCGCCCGCTTCAAGCGGCCGAAGGAATACGTGTTCGTCAACTCGCTGCCGAAGAACAATTACGGCAAGATCCTCAAGACCGAGCTGCGCGAGCTCGATCTGCAGCAACACAAGCGGTGACATGGCCGATCGGCTCAAGGGCAAGGTGGCGCTCGTCGTCGGCGCCGGTTCGATCGGGCCGGGCTGGGGCAACGGCAAGGCGACGGCGGTCGCATTCGCGCGCGAGGGCGCGCGCTTGTTCTGCGCCGACATCAATCCCGCCGCCGCCGCGGAAACCGCAGCGATCATCAAGGGCGAAGGCGGGGACGCGCTTGCGCACGGCGCCGATGCGAGCAAAGCCGCCGACGTCGCGGCGATGATTGAGGCCTGCGCGTCGGCCTACGGCCGCATCGACGTGCTTGACAACAATGTCGGCATCGCCGAACTCGGCGGCGTGGTCGAGGTGCCGGAGGCGGCTTGGGACAAGGTCTTCGCTGTCAATCTCAAGAGCGCCTATCTCACGATGAAGCACGTGATCCCGCTGATGGAGCGGCAAGGGGGCGGCTCGATCATCAACATCTCTTCGGTCGCCTCGATCCGCTATACCGGGGTGCCCTATGCGACCTATTACGCAACCAAGGCCGCGCTCAACCACCTGACCAGGACCACAGCGGTCGAATATGCGGAGAAGCGCATCCGGGTGAACGCGATCCTCCCCGGGCTGATGAAGACGCCCATGGTCGAGAAGAGCGCGGGGCTCGCGCAAAACTACGCCGCCGGCGATGTCGAGGAGATGTGGCGGGTGCGCGACCGCCAGGTGCCGATGGGATTCGGCGGGAGTGCCTGGGACGTCGCCTGGGCGGCGGTGTATCTCGCCAGCGACGAGAGCCGCTACGTCACCGGCATCGAACTCGTGGTCGACGGCGGCCTCACGCTCAAATACGCCTGACGCGTGGCTGTATCGTCAACCATGCTTCTGTATAGTGAAGCCATGAATCAGACCGTCCGCCCCCGCATCGCTGCCTCGGCTTGTCCGCACGACTGCCCATCGACCTGCGCGCTCGAGGTCGAGATTTTTGGCGAGCGCACCATCGGCCGTGTCCGCGGCGCCGAGGACAACGCCTATACGGCCGGCGTGATCTGCGCCAAGGTCGCGCGCTACGCCGAGCGCGTCCATCATCCCGACCGCCTCACGCGTCCGCTGCGGCGCACCGGCGCCAAGGGCAGCGGCGAGTTCGCCCCGGTGAGCTGGGAAGATGCTCTCGACATCGTCGCCGAAGCGTTCATCCGCGCGGAGCAGGCGCACGGCTCCGAGGCGGTGTGGCCGTACTACTACGCCGGCACGATGGGCTTCGTCATGCGCGACGGAATCAACCGCCTGCGCCACGCCAAGAAATATTCCGGCTTCCATTCGACCATCTGCGTCAACCCGGCCTGGGCCGGCTTCATCGCCGGCACCGGCAAGCTCGCCGGGTCTGATCCGCGGGAAATGGCGAAGTCGGACCTGGTGGTGATCTGGGGCACCAATGCGGTGAACACCCAGGTCAACGTGATGACGCACGCGACGCGCGCCCGCAAGGAGCGCGGCGCCAAGATCGCCGTCGTCGACGTGTACATGAACGCGACCATGCGGCAGGCCGATCTGCCGATGCTGATCCGGCCCGGCACCGATGGCGCGCTCGCCTGCGCAGTGATGCATTGCCTGTTCCGCGACGGCAAGGCGGACTGGAATTACCTCGACCGCTATACCGATGCGCCGCGCGAACTCGAAGAGCATTTGCGCAGCCGCGGCCCGGCCTGGGCGTCGCGCATCACCGGCTGCCCGGTGGACACGATCGAAGCCTTCGCCCGCCTCATCGGCGAGACCAAGCGCGCCTATTTCCGCCTCGGCTACGGCTTCTCGCGCTCGCGCAACGGCGCCGCCAACATGCACGCGGCAAGCTGCATCGCGGCGGTGACCGGCGCCTGGCTCCACGAAGGCGGCGGCGCCTTCCACCACAACGACGCGATCTTCCACCTCAACAAGAGCGCGATCGAAGGCAGCGACCTGCGCGACCCTTCGATCCGCATGCTCGACCAATCACGCATCGGCGCGATCCTCACTGGCGACGAGGACGCGTTGCGCGGCGGGCCGCCGGTGACGGCGCTCTTCACCCAGAACACCAATCCGGTCGCCGTCGCCCCCGATCAGGAGACGGTCAAGCGCGGCTTTGCCCGTGACGATCTGTTCGTGTGCGTGCACGAGCAGTTCATGACCGACACCGCGCGCGCCGCCGATATCGTCCTCCCCGCCACCATGTTCGTCGAGCACGACGACCTCTATCTGGCGGGCGGCAGCCAATACATCCTGCTCGGGCCGAAGCTGATCGAGCCGCCCGGCGAGTGCCGATCGAACCACGACGTGATCTGCGCGCTGGCCAAGCGGCTCGGCGCCGAGCACCCGGGCTTCGCCATGACGCCGCGCGAGTTGATCGACGTCACGCTGCAGAAGTCCGGCTGGGGCACATTGGCCGACATCGAAGCCAACCGCTGGATCGATTGCCAGCCGGATTTCGCTACGGCGCACTATCTCAACGGCTTCGGCTACGCGGACGGCAAGTTCCGCTTCAAGCCGAACTGGCCGGAAGTCCCGTTCACGCGCGCGCACCGCACCGTTACCTCGCCGATGCCGCGGCTGCCCGACCATTGGGACGTGATCGAGGAGGCGGATGCCGAGCATCCGTTCCGGCTGGCGACGTCGCCGGCGCGCGGTTTCCTCAACTCGACTTTCACCGAAACGCCGACCTCGCTCGCCAAGGAGCGGCGGCCCGAAGTGATGATCCATCCCGACGATGCCGCTCCGCTTACGGTCGCGGACGGCGACCTGGTCGCGCTCGGCAACCGCCGCGGCACGGTCAGGATTCACGCCCGGCTGTTCGACGGCGTGCGCCGCGGCGTACTGATCGCGGAATTGCTCTGGCCCAACAAAGCCTACGCCGACGGCCGCGGCATCAACACGCTCACCGGCTCCGACGCGATCGCCCCGTTCGGCGGCGCCGCGTTCCACGACAACAAGGTCTGGCTGCGCAAAGCGGCGGGCTGATCGCTCATTGTCATTTCGCGGCTTCGCGCCGCCGCCCCGGCGGCGCCGCCCACCGCTCCGCCGCGGCGTCGTCGGCCGCCTTGGCGTCGATCCACGCTGTTCCGTCCGCCGTCTCCACCCGTTTCCAGAACGGCGCCCGCGTTTTCAGGTAATCCATGAGAAACGCCGCCGCGGCGAACGCCGCCTCGCGATGGCTCGACGCGGTCACCACCAGGACGATGACCTCGCCGGGCGTGAGCCGGCCGTGCCGATGAATCACGGTAACACCGAGGAGCGGCCAGCGCGCGCGCGCCTCCTCGACGTGGCGGACAATCTCGGCCTCGGCCATGCCGGGATAATGTTCGAGGGTCAGCGCCGCGATCGGCTTGCCGTTTTCGTCGGCGCGGCAGACGCCGGTGAAGGTCACGACCGCGCCGATGTCGGTGCGCCCGCCGGTGAGCTTCGCCACTTCGGCGGCGATATCGAAGGCCTCGCGCTGCAGGCGTATGGTCGTAGTCATCGGACGCGCTTTAACACCGCTCGCTCACCCGCCGGTCATCGGCGGGAAAAATGCGATCTCGCTCGCGCCCGCGATCTTGGCATCGGCGCGCACATGGCTGCGGTCGATCGCGGCGCGGATCACTTTCGGATTCTCGAAGGCGTAGGCATATTGTTCGTCGCGCCGCGCCAGCCAGGCCACAAGCTCGCCGACGGTGTCGACGCCGGCCGGCGGATCGACCTGTTCCTCCGCCTTGCCGATGCGCTCGCGCAGCCAGGCGAAGTAGAGAAGCTTCACGCGTCCTCCTTGGTGAGATGATGCAGACCCGCCTGCAGGTAATCCCAACCGGTGTAGAGCGTAAGCAGGGCGGAGAGCCATAAGAGCGCGATGCCGACTTTGGTGACCACCGGCACGACGGCGTCGCCCGCCTCGCCGGCGATGAGGAAGCCGACGGCGACGAGCTGCAGCGTGGTCTTCCATTTGGCGAGCCGGGTCACCGGCACGCTCACGCGCAGCTCGGCGAGATATTCACGCAAACCGGAGACCAGGATCTCGCGGCAGAGGATGACGACCGCCGCCAGCAGCGCCCAGCCATGGATCGTTTCTTCCGCAGCGAGCATCAACAGCGAGGATGAGACCAGGAGCTTGTCGGCGATCGGGTCGAGCATGCGGCCGAGCGAGGATTGCTGGGCCCAAGCACGGGCAAAATAGCCGTCGAGGAAATCGCTGATCGCCGCGCCGACGAAGATCACCAGCGCAACCCAGCGCAGCCAAAGCCCGCCGTCGAGGATGCTCTGGCTGAACATGCAGCCGACCACGACCGGCACCGCGACGATGCGGCCGTAGGTCAGGATGTTGGGCAGCGCGAGCGGATGCACGCGCAGCTGCCCGGTCGTCGTCGTAGTCGAATTCATACCCGCACCATAGCGCCGCTGCACCCATGCCGACAGGCCCCTCTTCCACATGCCTGCCTGGCGGTGTGGACAGTGGCCGGGAGCGCCGCGACACTATCGCGCGCCCCGCTCATGCCGCCCCCTCGTGGAAAAACCCATAAATTCGTCGCGCCGTTTCGGCGCTGATACCATCGACCTGCATCAAATCTGTGACCGAGGCGCGCTCGATCGCCTTGAGCGTGCCAAAGTGATGCAGCAGCGCGCGCTTGCGCGCCGGGCCGATGCCGGCGATTTCCTGCAGGCCGGCCTCGCGCAGGTCGCGCATGCGGCGTGCGCGGTGCGAGCCGATCGCGAAACGGTGCGCCTCATCGCGCAGCCGCTCGACGAAATAAAGCACCGGATCGCGCGGCGGCAGCTTGAACGAGTTCCGGTCCGGAAGAAAGAAAGTTTCGCGGCCGGCGTCGCGATCCGGTCCCTTGGCGATGGCAACCAGCGGCACCGCGACGCCGAGCGCCGCAAGCACCTCGCGCGCCGCGCTGAGTTGCCCTTGCCCGCCGTCGATAAGTACGAGGTCCGGCCAGGGCGACTCGGCTTGCTCGTCGTCCGCCGGCTCGCCGCCCTCCGCCACACCTTCCCGCTCCTCTTGCGAAAGAGGCGGCCCCGGCGCAACGAGGGCTGATGATGGCCCGGCGCTTCCCGCCGCGACGCCGTTCGTGTCCGGCGAGCCGGGCGGCTCGCCGCCTCCCTCTCCCGCGGCGGGCAAGTGCAACGGCAGCGGCGCCTCGACGAGCAGCCGTTTGAAGCGACGCTCCAAAACCTCGCGCATCATGGCGAAATCGTCGCCGGGAGTGAGGTCGACGGCACGGATGTTGAATTTCCGGTAGTCCTTTTTGCGAAAGCCTTCCGGCCCCGCAACGATCATGGCGCCGACCGCGTTCGTGCCCTGGATATGGCTGTTGTCGAACACCTCGATGCGCCGCGGCACGCGCGGCAATCCGAAGGTTTCCGCCAGTTGGCGCAGCAGCTTCTCCTGCGAGGAGGTCTCGGCAAGCTTGCGGCCGAGCGCCTCGCGCGCATTGGCAAGCGCGTGCTCGATCAAGTCCTTCTTCTCGCCGCGCTGCGGCACCACGACTTCGATGCGGTGGCCGCTCTTGGTGCTGAGCGCCTCGGCGAGCAGCGCGCGGTCGTCGATTTCGTGCGACGCCAGGATCAGGCGCGGACACGGCTTGTCGTCATAGAACTGGGCGAGGAACGCGGCCAAAATCTCGGCGGGCGCCAGCGATTTGTCGGCCCGCGGAAAATAGGCACGGTTGCCCCAGTTCTGCCCGGTGCGGAAGAAGAACACCTCGACGCAGGCGAAGCCGCCCTGCTGATGCAGGGCAAAGACGTCCGCCTCCTCGACGCCGCGCGGATTGACCCCCTGGTGCGATTGAATCGCCGAGAGCGCGGCCAAGCGGTCGCGGTAGACGGCGGCATGCTCGAAGTCGAGCGCGAACGAGGCCTTTTCCATCTCGGCGGCGAGCTCATCCTTGACCGCCTTGCTGCGGCCGGAGAGGAAGGCGACGGCCTCGCGCACCAGCACCGAATACTCCGCGAAGTCGACCTCGTTGGTGCACGGCGCCGAGCAGCGCTTGATCTGATGCAGCAGGCACGGCCGGGTGCGGCTCTCGAAGAACGGGTCGCTGCACGAGCGCAGCAGGAACGCGCGCTGCAGCGCGTTGATCGTGCGGTTGACGGCCCAGACCGAGGCGAACGGTCCGAAATAGTGGCCCGGCCGCGTGCGCGCGCCGCGGTGCTTGAAGATCTGCGGCGCCCAATGATCGGTCGTGATCAGGATATAGGGAAACGATTTGTCGTCGCGCAGCAGCACGTTGAAGCGCGGCCGCAACCGCTTGATCATGTTCGCTTCGAGCAGCAGCGCCTCGGTCTCGGTGCGGGTGACGACGAATTCGAGCGCGCGCGTTGCCGCGATCATCCGCTCGATGCGAGTGTCGAGGCCGGCCGGACGCGCATAGGCGCGCACCCGGTTCTTCACGTTCTTCGCCTTGCCGACGTAGAGCACGTCGCCGCGCGCGTCGATCATCCGATAGACGCCGGGCTGCGCCGGCGCGTTCTTGGCATAGCGGAGGATGGCGGCCCGGCCGTCGGCGAGCGAACCGCCCTCCTCCTCCTCGCCGCGCTCGCCGGCGGTCTCCGCCACCTCCGGAAGGGACGGTTCTTCATCGTCCTCGGCGATGTCGAGTTCCGGCTCGACGTCTTTCTTCGGCGCGCTCATCGGTTCGATTTGCTGAAAATACCCTTACCGCGAAGGTAGGGTCTGGGAGCCCCGCGGGCCAGTCTCCGCGCCTTGAGCCGCGCCCCGTTTCGCCGGCTGGCGCCGGCGCGCCGAGCCCGGCGGGCCCCACGAGGCAACCTGCGGCGTGCCCGGTCGGGCGCTTCCGTGCCTGCCGTCGTGTCAAGCATTCCTTAAGGATAACAGCTCGGTATTACTTAGCGTTCATGACCGCTTAACTTAAACATCCCGATAAATTCGAACTAACACGCAACGGACCCGGGCCGTTGCCCCGCACGTTTCCTTTCGCCAGCTCGGTCCTTTTATTCCGCCCGATCGTCTCGGAGGTCAGCATGAGGACAATTCTTGGCGCAGCCTTCTCGCTTGCAGCGGCCGGCATCGCCGCAGCGGCCGATTTCCCCGCCAACAACTACTACACGGCGCCGGCACCGTTGAGCGCCGGGAGCTGGGTCGGCCCGTATCTCGGCGCCAATGTCGGCTATGAATTGGCGACGGTGGACAACAATCCGACCAAGCCGTCCGGCATCGCCGGGGGCATCGAGGCGGGCTACAATTGGCAGCGGGGACAGTTTGTCTTCGGCGGCGAAGCCGATTTCCAGCTCTCAGGCGCGGATGCCACGGTGGCGCCTTGGCAATTTTCCAATCCGTGGTTCGGCACCGTGCGCGGCCGCGCCGGGGTCGCCTTCAACAACGTCCTTGTCTACGGCACCGCCGGCCTCGCCTACGGTGATTTGCGCGTCGACACCGCAGGCCTGACGGAGTCGCACGCCAGCTTTGGCTGGACCGCCGGCGCCGGGGTCGAGGTGGGCTTTACGCCGCGCTGGTCGGCAAAAGCCGAATGGCTCTATCTCGATCTGATGGATCGCGGCTTCTCGGTGACCGGCACCAATAACGGCCTCGCCGCCAACCTGATCCGTTTCGGCGTCAACTATCATTTCTGAGCTGACGACCGCACGGCCGATTTCCCGCCCGGGGGTAGGGGCGGCATCGCTGCCCTCAATATTTGTGGTTATTTACCAATCATCTCGTCAATTAAATAATAATTTACTATAATTATGACGAGGTAAGGTCAATTCTCGCCGCAATGTGGTCTATAAAGAGAAAACGTCTGTGTCTTTTCTACACTAGACGCTACGATGATCGTGAATACTATACCGCCTCCTGCGCGGAACGGAGGTCCGACAATGAAGCGTTTGTTTCTTGCGTGTTTAGGCTTGGCGGTCTTGGCGAGTGCGGCGGGGGCAGCCGACCTCGGGATACGGCCGGCGCCCTACTACAAAGGACCGCCACCGGCATTCATCCCGCCCTATACCTGGAGCGGATTCTACATCGGCGTGAACGGCGGCGGTGGCTGGGGGCACTCGAACTGGGATACGGCCGGCGGCATCAGCACGTCTGGCGGTCTGGTCGGCGGCACGGTCGGTTACAATTACCAGTACGACCGCGCGGTTTTCGGCGTTGAGGGCGATATCGACTGGGCCAACATCAATGGCGGCACGACAACTGCCGGCTGCCCGCTCGGCTGCCAGACCAAGGATACGTGGCTCTCGACTGTGCGCGGGCGCCTCGGCTATGCGGCCGGCCGCTTCATGCCCTTCGTCACCGGCGGCGGCGCGTTCGGCGACATCCGCGCTTCCACGCCGGCGCTCGCCGGCGGCAACACGACCAATGCCGGCTGGACGGTCGGCGCGGGCATCGAGTTCGCGCTGGTCGGCAACTGGACGGCCAAGGCCGAGTATCTGTATGTCGACCTCGGCAAGCTGAGCTGCGGCGCCGGCTGCGGTGCGCCGGTCGACAACGTCTCGTTCACCGCCAACATCGTGCGCGGTGGCATCAACTATCGGTTCTGATTGCCGCCGCTACGCGGCGCAAGCGGTCGAAAGCAAAAGCCCCGGGAGAAAATCCTCGGGGCTTTTTTCTTTTGCGATCACACGGTCGCCGTCGTGGCGGCGTACGCTGGCACGCACGCGGCGAACTCCTCAAGCCAGGCGACAAGACGCGGGCATTTGCTGCGGACATCTCCGCCAAAGCGGAGGTCCCGATAGCCAAGCGCACAGGCGAGCGCGATCTGACCGACATCCGGGATTGCGGCGCCGAGCGCCGGCGGAGCAGCTTCGAGCACCGCGAACGCGCGCATCACCTTTCCGGCCTGATGATCGAGCCACTTCGGCTCGCGCTTCTCGGCCGCGCGCCAGCGGGCTTCGTAGACGGTCAGGATCGACGCGTCGAGAATGCCGTCGCACAGCGCCTGCAGGCGCAACGCGGCAAAGCGCGGACCTGCCTCGCGCGGGATGATCTTGCCGCCGCCGGCGCGGTCGTCGAGATATTCAAGGATCACGCGCGAATCATAGAACGTGCTGCCATCCTCGGCGATCAGCACGGGAATCTTGCCGAGCGGATTCTGCTCGCGCAGAGAGTCGTGCGGATCGACGGTGTCGGCGGCTTCGACGCGTACATCGCGATCCAAGCCAAGCAGCGACAGCGCGATGCACACCTTGCGGCCGAACGGCGAGGGCGGCGCGGAACGCAGGATCATCATCGATGCATCATCGGCGCAAATCGTTGGCGGCGCAACGTGCAGACGACGATGACGGCGAGGCCGGCGGCTGCAGATCTGCAAGGCATCAGCAACGCCGTGCGCACTCGCACGTTGCCGTCGCGAACGTCATCGTTGCGATCGCGTCAGTCGGGTTGATTGCCGCGCAAGCGCCCAGGCGAAAACATGATCGCCCCGCAATGCGCGCGCGTTTGCCGTCGTGCTAGCTGGTCACGACGAGATTGACCGCTTTAGGACCTTTGCCTTTCTTGTCAGGTTCGACATCGAAGCTGATGCGCTGCCCCTCGATCAACGATTTCAGCCCCGCGCGTTCGACGGCCGTGATGTGCACGAACACATCGCGCCCGCCGTCGTCTGGTTTGATGAAGCCGTAGCCACGCTCGCCGTTGAAGAACTTGACCGTACCGGTCATCGCCATTGACAACTCCCCCGTGCTTTGCTTCGCCGTCGACCCCCACGGCACGACGGCTCGGCCGGACATCCACACGGGCAAAGAGCATCAGCCGCAGACGGCCTCAGTCACTCCGCCGGCCCCCCACAGGAGGCGGAACGTCTAAGCCAGCAAGCCTTTAATTAGCCCAATTCCTGCGTGTGGAAAAGTGGCCGGCTGTTATTGACGGCCTTTATTGGCGGCTTTTGGAGGTGGGCGGCGAGCGCTCCGGCGCCAACCAATCGAGGCGATGCGCCGCCTGCGGCGACAGCACCGCGCCGAGCGCCGGCATGAGGTGCTGCAACTCCGCCTCCAGCGTGAACGGCGGGTTGACCACGATCAGCCCGGAGCCGAAGAGTCCGCCCTCGACCGGCGGCGGACCGAGTGTCAGTTCGCTGCGCAGGAGTTTCGGGACCGCGAGCCTCCGCAGCCGGAGCGCCAGTGCGTCGGGCGCGGCCCGCTCCTTGATCGGATACCACAGCACGTAGATGCCGGTCGGCCATTTGCGGTACGCGGCCGCGAGCGCGCCGGCGAGGCGCGCGAAGTCGGCTGCCTCCTCGAACGGCGGATCGACCAGGACGAGGCCGCGGCGCTCCTTCGGCGGCACGTAGGCGCCGAGCGCGGTCCAGCCATCGATCGCGAGGGTTTTGGCGCGGCGGTCGTTGCGCAGCGCCGCCGCCAGCGAGGTGGCCGAGGTCGGCTCAAGTTCGCAGGCGATGAGCCGATCCTGCGGCCGCAACAGGCTTTGCGCGATCAGCGGCGAGCCCGGATAGACGCCAAGCGTCTGGCTGGGGTTGAACGCCGAGACGACGCCGAGATAAGGAGCGAGGAGACGCTGCGGCTCAGCCGGCAGCGACGCCTTCCAGACCCGCGCGATCCCGCGGCGCCATTCGCCGGTGCGAGCAGGCTCCGGCCTGGAAAGGTCGTAGCGGCCGGCGCCGGCATGGGTATCGATGACCCGAAACGGTGCCGGCTTGAGCCGCAGATGCGCAAGCACCCGGCCGAGCACGGCGTGCTTGTGCACATCGGCGAAATTGCCCGCATGAAAGGCGTGGCGGTAATTCATCGCTGCCACCGCGCACGACACGCTGATGGCGTGTCAATGTTCAGCGAACTCATTGCAATCGATAAAGTTTTAGCGGCGGGCTTGGTGAACTGGTGAAAACTCGGCACTAGCCTGCGCGCCCTGGATGGACGAGCTAGCCTGCGCGCCCTGGACGGGCGAGCGGGTGAAGCAGCGCCTGCGTCGGGATGGTGGGAAGAAGCCGTCATGATCCGGACGTCGATCGCAGCGGCCCTAGTCTACGCCCTTGGGCTGCCGTTTTTCGACGGTTACCGGCCCGCGGTGCTCGACGAGCCACTGCACACCTTCGCCGCCCAGATCAACCTCGCCGCGCAGTACTCCTGGCGGGTAGTGCCCTCGATCGATGTCGCCCGCGTCAAACACTACGTTGCAGCCTATGCCGAGCGCGCGGGCACGGAGCTGCGCCGGGCCAACAATCGATCCTCGCGGTGATCGCGCCTATTGCCGATCGATCCGGCGCCGCGGCGGCATCAAGGAACCTGTCGCGCGCGACTGCTGCTGCGGCTCAGCCTGATCCGCCGCGCAGCGGCGGCATGAGCACCTGATCACGGCGGCAGCTCCGCCGCGCGACCTCGGGGCAGTCGTGGAATTGCAACTCCCTCGAGAGGCAGAGCCGGACCTCGGTCAATCTCTTGCTGTCGCAGCCGACGGAAATGCCGTCTTGCGTGAGGCCCGGATTGGCCTTGATGAACGCATCACCGACCGCTGCCGGGCTGACGCTGAGCGGCGCCTGCAGATCGATATAATCGGGTGGGATTTTCACGACCGCGCGCGCCTTGCGCACGGTCTCGAAATAGGCGCGCGGCGAAACGCCTGAGCACGTGCCGTGACGGTCCCATTCGTTGAAGATCAAGTGCGGCGCGGGCATCAGGTCGAGCATCGAGGAGACGATGCCGCGGTCGAGTCGCGGCGCCGGAACCTGGCAATACTCAGGAAAACCCTTTGTGTATTGCGGCCACAGCCCATGCACGACGAAGGAATAGGGCCGCGCGCCGCACTGAGCCGAAGCGTTGCGCGAACCGCCCCGCTCGGCGGCAGCCTCACAGAATGACGGAGACCAGGATAGTGCCAGGACGTAGAAATCGAACTGCCCGGGCTCGTTCTGCCGCGGATCCTGAGCCGACGCCGGCGCAGCTGCCGCGAGAACAAGCGCAGCGAGCGCGGCGCGAAAAATGGACCTGACCATCACGACCCTCTCCCTTACGCGTCTGATTTCGAAACAGCATATCTCGGCGATCCGAACAAATCAAGAACAAAATGTACGAAGGCCTTGCCCTGGGCGCTCGGCACGGGCCCGGCGGCAGCGCGCCGACCTCTTCCAAGATGCGCGCGGCCGGCGCCTTGGATGAGGATTTCGGAGCGTCGAGCGCTGGGCTCGTCCGGATCAATGCGTCTGCTAGACCACCGTCGTTTGTGGGCAACCCAACAAAGGGGTGGAGCGATCCGAGCTGCGTCGTCATCCGACCCCCTTGTCCTTGTTGCAAAAATGAGGTGAGCTGAATTGCGCGAATGGGGAGGTCGTCATGCGCACGGCAATTCTGGCATCGGGAATAAGCTTGGGCTTGCTTTCCTTCGCCGGCGCAATGCCGGCGGCGTTTCCGCTTCCCCCGCCGCCCCGGACGGTTCAGATACATGGATGCCATCCATATTACGCCCATGACCTGAGCGGCTGGCACCGGCATGAAAAGGGCTGCGCCCTCCCCGGCTTCACCGGCGGCAAGAACCGAAGCGCCGTGCGCGACTAAAGGGCGCGCTCATCGGTGGTCCTCAAGGAGCCGCTCGAAAGAGCCGCTCGACTTGCGAGGACAAATACTTGGCATCTGTCCCAGCGCCGTTGGCTGAAAGCGAATTGCCCAAAACTTCGTCATCGGCACGCGGCAGCGAACCGGCTGGCCCCCCAATATTTGAAGTTCCCGGGTTCCTCTAGAGCGACTTCCCAAGCTTCGGGGAACGCGTCGCGGGTTCCTGATTTATCCAGGCAAACGCGTTTCCGAATTGGGGAAATGAACCCACGTGATCAAGCAAGATGAGTATCGGCAGTTCGCCCTGCATTGTCTCGAGCTCGCGAACACCGCCGCCAGCCTCGCCGACCGCGCGCACCTGCTGAGGATGGCCGAGGCTTGGCTCGATTTGGCGGACCGCGCCACCCGGCGACCGCGGCGCGAGGCCATTGCCCCCGGCGACCACCCGCTGGTCAGAAGGACCCTCGGCGCGATCAGCTCGACTTGAGCGGCAGATTCGCCCTCTTCCAATGGCCTATGATTGACCACGAAGAGCGCGTAGGCACGACCTCGCCTACGCTCCACGCAAGGCATGAAGGCCAATAGAAGCCCCGTCGTCATCGCGGCCGCTTTGTCGTAGTGTCCGGCGGAAGCTTGTGCCCATTTCGAAAAGGAGCCGATGCCATGACCGACCCGACCGGGGCGAGTTCCGAAGAGCACGTTGACGAGAGCTTGGCTCCAGATTTCTCCGACGATGCGCTTGAGCTGGCGGCGGAAACAACGCCGATCAACCGTTCCAGCATCCTCTCGACGTTCAACGACCCGACCCAGCTTTGCTGCTGAGCCCGTTTCGGCCTCCGTTAGCGCCCTCGGGGGACGTTCTTTTGGATTGTGGCGGCGCAGTCGGAATTCGCGGGCAAGGGAACGTTCCACCGTTCTGCCGCGTTGCCCCCTCGCAAGAGGGAATTGCGAGTGGGCCAGATGGGGCGTGCCGAGCAGTATCGCTGGTTTGCGGTGCGGTGCTTGGAGATCGCCCGTACGACGCTCGATCCCCAGACCAAGGCGGCGATGCTGCAAATGGCCCAGGTGTGGTCGCGCCTTGCCGACGAGAGCGAATCCGTCCGCAATGAGCCACCGTCGGGCTGCCGCTAGTTAGGCCTTCGCGGGCGCTTGTGCTCGGCTTCGAGAGCTAGCCGCCACCACACTTCGGCCATCTGTTCGAGGACGGCCCTGTGCTGCTCGTCCTCTGCCCTTCCGGCAAGACGGCGGCACTCCTCGGCAAATTTTCGGTAGTCCGCTGGGGTTTCCATGCGGGAACAACCCCCGGGCCGGATGGCCCGTTCCGGAACAAATTAAGCGAAACCTACGGAACTTTTTTGAAGGGCCGGGTTCCCGCCACAAAATTTTGCAATGCAATGCTGGAACTTTTGCGGATCGAGAATGCCGGAGTTCCAGAATATCGGGGCTTGCCCGGCGGTCCGAAGGACGTCTGCCGTGGCGCGAATTATGCGGCTGCTGATGGTGGCCTTTGCGTGCGGCCTAGTGACAGCGAGCGCTCACGCGCAAGGCGGCGCAGCCGGCAGCGCGCATGGAAAGCATGGACGTCAGCAGCCCGAGAAGGGTGAACCGCAAAAGCCGAAAATCGACGACAAGGCCTACAACGCCGCGCTGCGCCATATTCCGGACAGGAAATACGACGTCTGGCAGGGCGTGCGCTGACGCCGGGGTGACCTCAAGGTTTGGCCGCGCGGCAATGCGGTTCGTACGCCCAATTGCGATCGAGCCCGATCACGCAGAAATTGACGCCCCAATCCATGCCGATCATCCCCATGTCTTCGGCGATCGAGTAGTAGATCGGGTGGCGCAATCCGTCGTTGATCAGCGCAACGCCGCTGCAGAACCGGCGCGGAACAGACTGCGCGGCCCAGGGGAGCACTGCCGTCTCGCGGATGTCCTCGATGCCGACGATCTGAAGTTGCGAATTCCAGAAGCGGGCTTCCTTGGTATGGAAGTTCGAAATGATGCGATCGAGCGCCGGCGCGAAGTCGCAGGCCGGCATGTCGCGATCATAACGCGGGCCCGACAGCCAGAAATTCTTCTCAAGGAAGTTGGCGGCCCGAGGCTGCGAGACGGACAAAAGGCTAAGCGTCAATGCGAACGCAACGCACGCGATCCGGCCGAACATTGCCTTTGCCCCCGTGGCCCCTTTCCGCAACCTCAAGCAACCGTGCCGCGCTCGCCTCGCCCGGTCAAGGCATAAAACGGCGGCGGCGGCGGGTTGCCGGGCACCGTGACTGCGCCGCCACGCTCGCGACCGGGGGCGGGACCGGGATGCGCAGCAGGGGCGACGCCATCACCTCCAGCGGTATCAGCGAGCGTACACGCGTTCGACCCTGTCCACAGAAAACCCGGACACTACACGGGTTGACCACAGTTTTTTCGCAACTGTGGCGGGTTACCGCGCTACCGGCGCCACGATCTCCCTCCTAAGCTTTCCACGTTGATTCGCCGGATTCGCGGGGCGTCAGGGGTCCGACCGCGGTCTGGTTCTCATTTCCTGCGCCAGGAGTTGCGCGTCCCGCAGGGCAAAGCCGTGCGTGCGTCGCCGTCGATCGCCTTCACGCGAATCGATCCGCCAAGGCAACTCAACTCCGGGGAGCGGATATGGGTGAAGTGCACCGGCTGGTACCCTCCGAAACTGTTTTCGGCCTGCAGGCGGCCGGGCGCCTGATGAACAAGATTTTCGCGCCGTGGGTGCAGGATCTCTCCCTGCTGGCCGAAAGCGTCGAGGCGGTCCGACCTCCCGGCGCGCTCCCGGACTGGCAACCCGGCGCCGTGGTGCGGCTGCCGTTTTCCAAGAAAAATTGCTGCGACGGCGAGGTGGTGTGCAGCCAGGCACTGATGGCGCTCGCCGACACTGCGATGGTCATTGCCTGTTCGGCCGCCTGGAACGGCTATCGCCCGATGAGCACGATCGATCAGACCACGCATTTCCTGCGACCGGTGAGTTTCGATGTGATCGCCGACGCGCGTGTCGTGCGCATCGGCCGCAACACCAGCTTCGGCCGCGTCATGCTGCTTGGAGCCGCCGACAAGCGGCCGGTCGGCATGGTGGCGAGCGCCTATTCGATGCTGTGAAATCGCCGCCGGATTTTTGCGGCGCCGAAGCGATCACTCCCAGCGCGCAGCGCGCTTTCAATTCCCGGCGCGAGCCCCTAAGCTAGCGGCCCTCGGTGACGCAGCGGGAGGGGCTGGCGATGTTGCGGAGTTTTCTCTTTGTCGTTGCTTTCGCGCTGAGCGTGTTCACCGGCGGCAGCGCGATGGCCGGCGCGATCTTTCTCGGCCCCGGCCCGTGGCTCACCGGCAACGACACCGGCGGCATCATTCCCTACAGCCCCGCCGTGGCCGGCACTTACCGCGAGATGGCCGCCCAGTGGTGCGCCGGCTGGGGCCGCCTTTCGCACATCACCAGCGTCCATCGCATCTACGGCGACTACATCAGCTTCGTCTGCATCGACAAGCCGTGGATGATCCACTGATCGGACGCGGCCTGCGCCGCTGCGCTGACATTCAGCGCCAATCGCCGACCACGGCCTGAACGAGCGCCAGCGCCGCGACCGCGGCGGTGTCGGCGCGTAGGATGCGTGGACCAAGCGAGAGCCGGACCACGTTCGGTTGCCGGAGCAGCGCAGCGCGCTCGTCCTCGGCGAAACCGCCTTCGGGCCCAATCAGCACGGCAAGCGGCGACGGCGGCACGACGCTGAGCGCGTCCACCGGGTTCGCCACCTCGGCATCTTCGTCGCAAAACACGAGCCAGCGGCCGGCGTCCCGCTCCGCCAGGAGACGAGCGAGCGCAATCAGCGGCGCTGCGGCTGGCGGCGAAAGGATGCCACACTGCTCGGCGGCCTCGATCGCGTTGGCGCGCATACGCTCGGTGTTGACCTTGGTGATCTGGCCGTGTCGGGTGAGCACCGGCTGCAGGAGCGAGGCGCCCATCTCGACGGCCTTCTGCGTCACGTAGTCGAGCCGCGCCGCCTTGAGCGGCGCGAACAGGTAGTGCAGGTCCGCAGGAGTGGTCTGGTCGCGCGTGCGTGTGTCAACGCGGAGGCCAGCGGGGCGCCGCTCGCCGACAATCGTTGCGCTCCATTCGCCGTCGCGGCCGTTGAAGACGAGAACCCGATCGCCTGCCCTCAGCCGCAGCACCGTGCCGAGGTAATGCGCCTGGGCGCGCTTGAGCGCGACGGTTGCACCGGCTTCGAACTCCGCCTCGACGTAGAGTCGGGGGCTCCGGAAATCGTATCGGGCCATCGGGGAAAAACCGGCACTTTGAGCGGGCAGTCATGGAGACAAACGCGATTCGGGTCTATTCTATGGTGCCGGCGGGTGCTTCGGCGGGGGATTTGCCCCCTTGTCGCCGAAATCCACGCGCTCTTAGTGTTCGGAGAGTCGGGAAAACGACTGCACAAAGGACTTCATCATGAAGCGGAGCCTCGCCGTGTTATTGGCCGTTGGCGCCCTGGCCGCAGCACCCGGCGCTGCGCCGGCGCAGACCGGACCGGTGCAGTGCAACGATTTCCTGAAGTTGCGCAGCGATGCGGAACAGAGGGCCGGGGCCATCCGCGCTGCCAGCGAGCGCAAGGCTGAGCGCAAGGACGTCTGCGCGTTGGTGCAGCGTTTCACGGCCGCCGAAGCGGCCGTGGTGAAATTCCTCGACGCCAACAAGACCTGGTGCGGCGTGCCCGATCAAGTGGTCCAGCAGGCGAAAGCGAACCACGAAAAAACCTTGAAGTTCCGGACCGCGGTCTGCACCGAGGCTCCGGCCACGAAACCGCGGCCGCCGTCGCTGAGCGACGCCATCGGCACCCCGACGGTCGACTCGGCGGAGAACACGAAAACTGGCCGCGGCACCTTCGATACGCTCAACGGTAATCCGCTGGCAAAATGAGCCGGGTGGCCGGTTCGGTCACCGACGCGACCGGCAACTGGGTCGATACGCTCGCGCCGGCCTGGACCCGTCCATATTTGCGCCTTGCGCGCCTTGATCGCCCGATCGGCTCCTGGCTGTTGCTGTTGCCGTGCTGGTGGTCGTCGGCGCTTGCTGCGGTCGCCGCGCATCGCCCGGCGCCGAGCTTCGCGCACCTCGCCCTGTTTTTTGTCGGCGCCTTCGCCATGCGCGGCGCCGGCTGCACGTGGAATGACATCGTCGATCGCGATCTCGATCGCAGCGTCGAGCGCACACGCTCGCGGCCAATCCCGTCCGGGCAGGTAAGCGTCTTTGGGGCCGCGACTTTCCTCGTCCTGCAAGCGCTCGTCGGGCTGGCGGTGCTGCTCGCCTTCAACGTCTTCACCATCGCCCTCGGCGCTGCCTCGCTGGCGATCGTGGCGGTCTATCCGTTCATGAAGCGCATCACCTATTGGCCGCAGATCGTGCTGGGCCTGGCGTTCTCCTGGGGCGCACTGATGGGCTGGGCGGCGTTCTTCGGCCGCCTCGGTCTGCCGGCGCTTCTGCTCTATGCCGGGTCGATCGCCTGGGTGATCGGCTACGACACGATCTACGCGCACCAGGATCGGGAGGACGATGCGCTGGTCGGCATCAAGTCCACCGCGCTGCTGTTCGGCGAACGCACCAAGCCGATGCTCGCTCTGTTCTACGCGATCGCCGTCATTCTCATCGGTGCGGCCGGCTTCGCCGCCGGCGCCGGCGCCATCTTCGGGTTCGGCCTTCTCGCCTTTGCCGCACACCTCTGCTGGCAGGTGGTGAGACTCGACATCGGCAATCCCGACCTCTGCCTCGCCGTCTTCAAGTCCGACCGCGACGCCGGCCTGATCCTGTTCGCGGGCTTGCTCGCCGATGCGGGGCTGCGCCGGCTGGTCTGAGACGGCTGCAGGCGCGACCAAGTGAACTCAGTCGCGGGCGATGATCTCACGCTCGCCGCGACGGATGACCGGCACCGCCGTCGGCACGCCCGGCCGGCGGCGCAGCAGGCGTGCGGGGCGGCGGCGCGCGACGGTCGTGCTGCTGCGGCGGCGCGAGGCGGCTGCTTCGATATGCACGGCGCCGAGCCGCGTGAACGGCTCGCGCAAGCTGCCGTCGCCTTCGGCGACGAGGAGCGGCAACCCGAGCACGCGGCCCCAGGACCGCCATTCGGCGACGATGTCGTCGCTTTCGCTCGATGCGTAGAGCGGCAGCGACAGGGCCGGATCGCCGTGCTCGAGCACGACGGCGATAGCCGTCGGATTTTCGTTCGCTTTGTGGGCGAGGCGGATGGCGACGCCGCGGAAAGCGGCGAGCGGCAGATTCAGTGCCATGCGCATGCCGCGCACGCGCCGGTGCAGCACTACGCGCTCGCGATGAAGATCAACGATGCGCAGATGCTCGTCGGCGGCCGCGTCAGCGATTGCGAAACGCACGGGCAAGGAGAAAGGGTCGAGCCGCGGCGTGCGGCTCGACCCGGCAGCGAGCCTGCCGGCTTCCATTTGACGCCCTCGAAAACTGAAGCTCCCCCCGGGCTGTGGCCGCCCGGTTGTCGCCAGAATGCCCGATCGCGGTCGCAATCGGCTTAACAACGCTGGTTAACCGGCGGTACTCGCCCGCCGAATGACAGCATGATTGACAAGCGGTTGCCGCGGCCGGGGAAATTTGCGCAGCGCCCGATTCCCGGGTTGAATCGCGCCGGCGACGAACACATTTTCCAGTTTGTCCGCGTTTTTCCGCTTTCTGAATGGCACTGCAGCTCGAATGTCATCGCTTCTCGATCAATCCGCCATTGCTGATTTCGCCCAACGCCTCGTCACGGCCGCGCGGCGCGCCGGCGCCGATCAGGCCGACGCACTCGCCGTGCGTTCGGTGTCGCTGTCGGTAGACGTGCGTGACGGCGCCGTGGAAGAGTCGCAGCGCTCCGAGGGTGACGATCTTGGCCTGCGCGTCCTGGTCGGCCGCCGACAGGCGGTGGTTTCGACAAACGACCTCAAGAGCAACGGGTTCGAGGCGCTGGCGGAGCGCGCCGTCGCCATGGCGCGCGCGGCGCCTGAAGACCCGTTCGCGGGGCTGGCCGATCCGGCGCTGCTTGCGCGGACCACGCCCGACCTCGACCTCATCGATCCGGATATGCCCGGCGTCGATGTGCTCGAAACGCGGGCGCGCGAAGCCGAAAGTGCAGGGCTTGCCGTTCCCGGTGTCACCAAATCGGGCGGCGCCGGCGCCTCGGCCGGAATCGCCGGGGTCGTGCTGGTGACCAGTCACGGCTTTCAGGGCGCGACGATTTCCTCGCGTCACGGCGTCGTCATGACCGCGATCGCCGGCGACGGCACCGGCATGGAGCGCGACTACGAATTCTCCTCGGCGCTGCACGCCGCCGACCTCGACTTTGCCGGGACTATCGGACGGCGCGCGGGCGAGCGCGCGGTCAAGCGCCTCAATCCGCGCAAGGTCGCGACCCGGCGAGTGCCGGTCGTGTTCGATTCCAGGGTGGCGAACTCGCTCGTCGGGCATCTGGCCAGCTCCGTCAACGGCGCCGCCATTACCCGCAAGACCAGCTTCTTGCGCGACAAGCTCGGGCAAAGGATTTTTCCAGCGGGGATCGAGATCATCGACGATCCGCTGCGGCCGCGCGGTTTGCGTTCGCGGCCCTTCGACGCCGAGGGCGTCGCCGGGAGCCGGCGTCACCTGGTCGAGGATGGCGTGCTGAAGACGTGGCTCCTTGATTGCGCGACCGCGCGCGAGCTTGAGCTTGAAACGACCGGCCACGCCCAGCGCAGCGTGTCCTCGACCCCCTCCCCGGGCGCGACCAACCTGCATCTTGCCGCCGGGGACAAAAGCGCGGAGCAGCTGATCGCCGAGATCGATGACGGCTTCTACGTGACCGACATGATCGGCATGGGCGTCAATCTGGTGACCGGCGACTACAGCCGCGGCGCTTCCGGTTTCTGGATCGAGAACGGCGAATGCACGTATCCGGTCAGCGAGATCACGATCGCCGGACACCTTTCTGATATGTTCGCCAACCTTACTCCGGCGCGCGATCTCGTCTTTCGCTATGGCACCAACGCGCCAACCGTGCGTGTCGAGGGTCTGACCGTTGCCGGCCATTGAGGTCGCGGATCCGGCACAGGCAGCCGCTCGGCTCGCGGAACACGTGCGCGAAGCCGGCAAGCTCGCGCTCTCCATGTTCCAAACGCCAATCAAGAGCTGGACGAAGGCCGGCTCTTCGCCGGTCTGCGATGCCGATGTCGCCGTCGACAGCTTTCTCCGAGAACGGTTGAGCACTGAGGGAAACGGCGTCGCGTGGCTATCGGAGGAAAGCGCCGACGATCCGGCGCGGCTCGCCGCACGCTATGTCTGGGTCGTCGACCCGATCGACGGCACCCGCGCCTATCTTGCCGGCCTGCCGGATTGGGCCATCTCCGCCGCGCTCGTCGACAACGGGCGCCCCGTTGCAGCCTGCCTGTATGCTCCGGTCACGGAGGAATTCTTCGTGGCGATCGTCGATAAGGGGGCGAAGTGTAACGGCGTGACCATCGCCGCTTCGGGCGGGGCTTCGCTGGCACAGGCGCGCATTGCCGGTCCGAAGGGATTCCTCGAACGGCTCGCGGCAGTCGCACCGCCGTTCGCCGCCATGCCGCGCCTGCCTTCGCTCGCGTTGCGGCTTGCCCGCGTGGCCCAGGGAACTTTCGATGTCGCCATCGCCGGCGGCAACAGCCACGACTGGGACCTTGCGGCGGCTGATCTTTTGGTGCACGAAGCGGGCGGCGCGATAACGCCCTTCGGGGGTGGGCCTGTCATCTACAACCGTCGTGTGCCACGGCACGGGGGGCTCGTCGCCGCCGGCCGCGACCGGCATGCGGCGCTCATCGATCTCCTTAGGGATCGGCAGATCGCGCCTTCCTGAGTAAACTTCGCATGATACGCGAACGAGCGCGCGTGGAACGGTTAGAGACATTCAAGGGATCGAGGCAACGAGCGTCATCGGCTCGTCGCCGCGCAAGCGGCGGCTGCGCGATTTCCGCCTGCGGCATCGGCACGCTCCGTCCGGAGTCGCGCCGAGGCGCCGATGAACCTGCTCAATTCGACCGGACCTCGCGCTAGCATGTCCGATACCGAGACCCCGGCGAAGCCGAAGCAGTTGCTTCATCTCGTCTTCGGCGGCGAGCTGGAGAGCATGACGGCGATCGAATTCAAGGATCTCGACAAGCTCGACATCGTCGGCATTTTTCCGAACTATGCCAGCGCCTACGCGGCATGGAAGGCAAAGGCGCAAGGCACCGTCGACAATGCCGAGATGCGGTATTTCATCGTGCACCTGCACCGCCTGCTCGACCCGCTGAGCCAGACGCCGCCGCGCTGAGGAGACGCATGCAGCTGTGGAGGCACGTCACACGACAGCGTTGGGTTAAGGTGGCGGTCGGCGTAGCGGCCGCCGAATATCTGCGCTTTGTCGGCAGCACCAGCAGCAGCGTCACGCTGGAACCTGCGGACATCTATGAGCGCAGCGAAGGCGACATGCCGATTATCGTTGCGTTCTGGCACGGTCAGCACTTCCTCGCGCCGGTCGCGCGCAAGACCCAGCATCGCGTGAAAGTCCTGGTCTCGCGCCATCACGACGGCGAGATGAACGCGATTGCTGCCGAACGGTTGGGCGTCGGCGCCATCCGCGGGTCGGGCAACCACAAGAGCGGCTTCGTCCACAAGGCCGGCGTCGCCGCCTTCCAGGCCATGCGCGATGCCTTGGCGGAAGGCTTTTCCGTGGCGCTCTCGGCGGACGTGCCCAAGGTCTCGCGCGTCGCCGGGCTTGGCGTGATCAAGCTCGCCCAGGCCTCCGGCCGTCCGATCTATCCCGGCGCCATCGCCACCAGCCGCCGCTTCGTGCTCGACAACTGGGATCGCACGACGATCAATCTGCCGTTCAGTCGCGTTGCCGGCGTGGCCGCTATCCCGATCAACGTTCCCGCCGACGCCGACGAGGCGACGTTGGAAGCGCACCGCCAGCTGCTCGAGGAGCGGCTCAACGCCGCGACGCAACGCGCCTATGATCTGGTCGACCGCCCGCGCGGAGGAGACTGAGCGTGCGTGAGCCGCTGCCGCTCACATTGCGACTGTATCAATGGGCATCTGCGGCAGCCGCGCCGGCAGCGCCGCGGCTGCTGCAGCGGCGCCTTAAGCGCGGCAAGGAGCACGCCGCGCGGCTCGCCGAGCGCCGGGGTGAGCCTTCGCTGCCGCGCCCGCCCGGTCCGCTGGTCTGGGTGCACGGAGCGAGCGTCGGCGAAATGCTCGCCGTCATTCCTCTGATCGAGCGCATCCGCGCTCTGGATTTTGCGGTGCTGGTCACCTCCGGCACGGTGACGTCCGCGGCTCTTGCCGAACAACGGCTGCCGCAGGGCGCCTTGCATCAGTTCATCCCGCTCGATGCGCCGCGCTTCGTCGCGCGATTTCTCGACCATTGGCGGCCGGATCTCGCGCTGTTCGTCGAATCCGATCTATGGCCCAATCTCATCCTCGCGTGCACGGACCGCACCGTCCCGATGATCCTGGTCAATGGCCGCCTGTCGAAGCGCTCGTTCAGCCGCTGGCGGCTCTTACCGGGAACGATTGCCGCGCTGCTCAAGCGCTTCGATCTGTGCCTGACCCAATCGAGCGCCGACACGCAACGCTATGCCAGCCTGGGCGCACCGCGCGTCAGCCGCGTGGGCAATCTCAAGCTCGACGCACCCGCCCCGCCCGTCGACGAACAGATATTCGGCCAGCTGAAGTCGCTCGTCGGCGCCCGCGCCGTCGTCGCTGCGGCCTCCACGCATCCCAGCGAGGAGAGCGCCATCATCGCCGCCCATCAGCGGCTACGCGCCAAACGCCCATCGCTGTTGACCTTGATTGCGCCGCGCCATCCGGCGCGCGGTCCGGGCATCGCGGACATCGCGCGGGCCGCTGGCCTTTCCGTTGCCCTGCGCTCCCGCGGCGAGTTGCCGAACCGCGATGTCGAGATCTACGTCGCCGACACGCTCGGCGAGCTTGGCCTGATCTACCGGCTCGCTCCGATCGTGTTCATGGGCGGCTCGCTGGCGCGGCGCGGCGGGCAGAATCCGATCGAGGCGGTCAGGATGGGCGCCGCCGTCATGCATGGCCCGCACGTCTGGAATTTCGGCGAAATCTACGCCACGCTTGATGCAGCGCATGGGGCCGAATCCGTCGCCGACGCAGATGCTCTGACCGCTCGTCTGGGCGAGTGGCTCGCCAAGCCGGCAGAGCGTGCGACCGTGGCCGATGCGGCCCAGGCGACGGTAGACAAGCTCGGTGGCGCGCTCGAACGGACCCTTGCCGCGCTCGAGCCTTATCTGATGCAGCTTCGCCTTGAGCAGCGGGCCTCGTAGAGCATGTTCCGGAAAGTGGAAACCGGTTTTCCGACAAGATCATGCTCCACTAAGGAAAACCTGATCGCAATCGATTAAGCTTGAAACGGATGCGTTCTAGAGGTCGCGCATGAGCCTTTGCGAACGTCGGTCTGCGCTTTTCGGGATCACGCGCTGATGCGCGAACCGGCCTTCTGGTGGAAGCGCGGCAGCGGAAAACTGCTCGTGCCGCTCGCGGGGCTCTACGGCGCTGCTGCTGCCTGGCGCATGCACGCCGAGGGGCAGCGCGCCGGCGTGCCGGTCGTCTGTCTCGGCAATCTCACCGTCGGAGGCGCCGGCAAGACGCCGGCGGCGATCGCGGTGGCGCGTCTTCTCCTCGCCGCGCGCGCGCGCCCATTCTTTCTCACCCGCGGCTACGGCGGGCGGTTGCACGGACCGGTGCGCGTCGATCCTGCCGCGCATGGCTCAGCCGACGTCGGCGACGAGCCGCTCCTCTTGGCGCGGCTCGCGCCCACCATCGTGGCGCGCGAGCGCGTCGCGGGCGCAGCGATGGCGCGACGCGATGGCGCCACCGTCGTCGTTATGGACGACGGCTTTCAGAATCCGTCGCTGGTCAAGGATCTGGCGATCCTCGTGGTCGACGGTCGTCGCGGCATCGGCAACGGCAGGATGATTCCGGCCGGTCCCTTGCGCGCGCCGCTCAATATGCAGATGGCGCGCGCGCAGGCCCTTATCGTGGTCGGCCCGGCGGCCGATGCCGCAGCGCTCTTCGAGGTCGCGCGCCGTTACAACGTAAGGGTCTTCCACGGGCGCCTCGAACCCGAGCGCAGCGCGCTGGCGGCGCTCGGCACCAGCAAGATTTTCGCCTTCGCCGGCATAGGCCATCCGGAAAAATTCTTCGCGACGCTCGCCGATGCGGGGATCGAGGTCGCGGAACGCGCGAGCTTCCCCGACCATCATCGCTACACGGCGGCAGAGGCGCAGACGCTCCTGAGACGCGCGGAAGCCGCGAACCTGGTGCTGCTCACCACCGAAAAGGATCTCGCACGGCTCGCCGGTGAACCGCATCTCGCGGCGCTCGCCGCGCATGCGAGCGCGCTGCCCGTTCGCCTCGTGATCGAGGAGCACGACGCCTTCCGCGACATGATCGTCAAGGCGGTAAAGCGGCGGTAGTGCCTCCTTTCACCGAGCGGTTGAGCCGTGCTTGCCACCGGCGCGCGCCGTCTTCCGGTCCTCACCAACGCGACAACGGGTCGGGCCAATCGTCATTTGGCCTTGCCGATCACGCCTTCCGCGTACCAATCGAAGCTGCCCATCTTGTCGCCGCCCCAGGACTCACCTTCTTTGATGCGGACGGCGCCGGTATTGTCGGAGACCGGACCGGTGAACGGATTGAAGCCCTTTCCAATCCGGTCGGCCGCGGCGGTCACGAGCTCGCGGACATCAGCCGGCACCGCGGTCCCGAACGGCGCAACCGTCACCATACCCTGGCCCAGTCCGAGCCTTACCATTGCCGGCTTGAAGGCGCCGGCTATGACGCTCTTCGCGGTCTCGGTCATGAACGGCCCCCAGGTGAAGCCCAATCCCGTGAACCAGCCTTTCGGCGCGAGTGCACGCGCCTCGAGCGACTGGAATCCGATCGAGTAGCTGCCGCGGCCTTCCGCGATCTGAATGATCGTTGCCGGCGAATCGACGTGCATGGTGACAACGTCGGCGCCCTGGTCGATGAGTGCATTTGCGGCTTCGGCCTCTTTCGCCTTGTCCGACCAGCCGCCGGTTACCACCACGCGGGTCTTCGCCGCCGGATTGACCGAACGCGCTCCGAGCTCGAAGGCGTTGATGTTGCCGATGGCGTAGCCGATCGGAACGCCGACCACGAAGCCGAGCGTATTCGACTTCGTCATCTTGCCGGCCGCTACGCCCATGGGAAACCAGGCGGCCTGGGTGGCACCGAAGAAGTTGCCGAAATTCGGCGCCTGCATCCAGCCGCCGGCGTGCTCGAAGAAGACGTCCGCATGCCGCTTGGCGAGGTTGAAGGCAAATTGCTGATGGCCGAAGCTGGTGGCAAAAATGAGCTTCGCTCCCTGCTGGATCATCCCCTCCATGATCCGTTCCGACTCGGCCGTCTCGGGAATGTTCTCCGCCTCGATGAGCTTGAGCCCGGGGATATTCTGTCTCATGTGATCGAGACCGTCCTTCATGGCGCGGTTGTAACCGTAATCGTTGACGCTGCCGACATAGACCGCTCCAACCGTCAGCGGGCTGTCCTGCGCCGGTGCCGGACCGGCCGCGAGCAAGGCGGCGACCGCCACGCAGGCGGCTGTCGATGCCGGAAATCGTGCCATGGTCTTCTCCTCTGTCCCGCAGCGGCGCCACGCCGCTGCGCCTCCGCATCGGCGCGGCCTATTCCACGCCGACAAAGCTTCGGCCGAGTGCCGCCGGAGCGGCCGTCCGCCGACTCCAGCCCCAGACGACGAGCACCAGCAAGGTGAGCAGATAAGGCAACATGTTCATGATGAAGGGTGAGACCTCGGCGCCGGCGGCCTGAAGTTGCAGTTGCAGGCCCTCGGCGCCACCGAACAGGAGTGCCCCGGCAATGGCCCAGAGCGGATCCCATTTGGCGAAGATCACCAGCGCAATGGCAATGAAGCCGCGGCCGGCGGTCATTCCCTCGGCCCAGGTGAGCGTCAGCGCCACCGAAATATGCGCGCCTGCAATCCCGCCGAGCAGGCCGGCTAGGACCAAGGCCTGATAGCGCAGCCGCTCCGGGCGCAAGCCTGCCGCAAATGCCACGGCCGGGCTCTCGCCGGTGGTGCGCAGAGCGAGCCCCCATCGGGTTCGGTAGAGCAGCCACCACACGGTCAGCGCAACAGGCGCGGCGAGATAGACGAGCAAGTCGTAGCTCAGCAGCCGCGCGGCCGCCCCACCCGAGCCGAGGCCGAACAGCGGCAATCGCGGAAGTCCCGTGATCAACGTGCCGACGAACGGCCGGCCAGTCATCGCGCTCAAGCCGAAGCAGAAGAACATCAGAGTGAGGCCGGTCGCGAGCTGATTGGCGCCGCGGCCGACAACCAAATAGGCAAAGATCATATTGACGGCCGCTCCGGAAAAAGCGGCGGCGGCGACGCCCAGATACGCGTTGCCGGTCACGGCCGTCGCGGCAAATCCGGTCGACGCGCCGATCAACATGATGCCTTCGAGGCCCAGATTGACGACGCCCGATCGTTCGCCGACGATTTCGCCGAGCGTCGCATAGAGGAGCGATGTCCCCGACATGATCGAGCTGGCAACAACGCCGATAATGATCGCGGCGTTCATCGTCCCGTGCTCCTCGCCGGTTGGCGGCCCAGCACGATGAACAGGATGACCGCCATCAGGATATTGACGACGGCGAACGGCAGCCCCTGCGTGATCTGCAGAATGTCGCCGACCGAGCTGATGACCGCGAAGAGGAACGCCATGGCGAGAATTCCGCCGGCGGTGGTGCGGGCGAGCCACGACACGAGGAAGCCGACGAAGCCGTAGCCCGGCGACAGCTCGGATACCAGGCGGCCCTGGATGGCCGTGACTTCCGCCATCCCGGCAAGCCCGGCGATTCCGCCCGCGGCGAACATCACGGCTAGGATGTAGCCCAGGACCGGAATGCCGAGACGCCGCGCGGCTTCAGGATTTCCGCCGATCGCCCGCATGTCGAGGCCGAAGCGCGTGCGCGCGGTAACAAACCAGTAGAGCGCAAGGCAGGCGAGCGCGAGGAGCAGGCCCGCATGCACGCGCGACTGGAGGAAGCTCGGGAGCCGGGCCGCGTCGGCGAAAGCCGGTGATTGCGGATAAAAGGAACTCTGAGGATCGCGCCACGGCCCGAAAATGAGATAGCTCACGATCAGCGGGGCCACGTAGTTGAGGAGCAGCGTCGAGATCGTCTCGTTGACGAGATGAAGCGCTCGCAGCACGCCGGGCACCAGCGCCCACAGGCCGCCGCCGATGAATCCGAGCACGACGAGGAGCGGCAGCAGGACGAAAGCCGGCTGATCGGGCAGCGCCAGCGCGCCGGCGGTGGCAAGGCAAGCGCCCATATAAAGCTGGCCCTCGCCGCCGACATTGATCAAGCCGATGCGCGCCGGTAGCGCCACCGCGACGGCGGTGAAAACAAGCGGAGTCATCCGCACCAGAAGCTCGGAGAAGCCATAGGCATTGCCGAACACGTAGACGAGCGTGTCGGCGTAGGCGCGCAGCGGATCCTTGCCCGCGGCGGCTAGCAGGAGCGCAAAGACGGTAATCGCCACCAGCGCGGCGAGCGCGAAGGCCTTGGCCTGCGCCGAAGCAAGATGCCACGCGGTCGCGCCGTCACGCTGCATGGCTTTGCTTCTCGGCGCCGACCATGAGGGGGCCGACCGTCTCCGCGCGAAAATCCTGCGGTTCGAACTCGCCGGCGATCGCGCCGTGAAACAGCACCAGCAGCCGATCGCTCAATTCAAACAATTCATCGAGATCCTCGGACACCACCAGCACGCCGGCGCCGCGGGTGCGGGCCTCGCGCAGCAAGGCGCGAACTGCCATGGTGCTGCGCGCGTCGAGGCCGCGCGTCGGATAGAGCGCGACCACAAGCCTCGGCTGGTGCGCGAGTTCGCGAGCAAGCACCAGACGCTGCAGATTGCCGCCGGAAAGCGTGGCGGCCCGCGCCGCGAACGGCGGACGGGCAAACCCCAAGCGGACGAAGCTGCGCTGCATGTCGGCGTCAACGCCGTCCCAGTTCATGCCCAGCCCGGCGCGGTATCGCCGCCCGCTGCCAAGCGCCAGATTTTGCCGCACCGTCAAGTCGGCGACGCAGGCGAACGCAAGCGCATCTTCCGGAATGATTGCCACCCCGTTCGCGCGTATCCTGGCGATCGACCAGTGCGAGGCCTCTTCGCCCCACAGTCGTTTCGTTCCGGCGGCAGGCCACTGCAGGCCGCTGATGAGATCGCCAAGCTCGCGCTGGCCATTGCCCGATACGCCGGCGACGCCGACAATCTCACCGAGCGCACGGTCAGTGAAAGAGCACACAGCGGCGTGCGCCCGCCCTCCCCGGAAGTCGATACGCCGGCGAGTTCAAGCGCGCAGGCCGCGTCCTTGTTGCGCTCGCCGCGCGGCGGCGGCACCGGGCGCGCCACCGCCTCGCCGAACATCAGCGCAAGCAGGCCCGCCTCGGACGCCTCGCTCCGGTCAAGGACGCCGGCGATGCGACCCTGCCGCATGACGACGATCCGATCGGCGCAGGCAAGAACCTCGTGGAGCTTGTGAGTGATCAACACGACGCCCAGCCCCTCGCCCCGCAGCTCGGCGATGGTTCTGAACAATCCCTCGCTTTCCTGCGGGGCCAGCACCTTGGTCGGCTCATCCAGAATGAGCACTCGGGCGCCGGCGAGCAGCTGCTTGAGAATCTCGACCTTCTGCTGGTCCCCGACCGCAAGCTGCCGCACCGGCGCCCAGGGATCGACGGCGAGGCGAAACCGATCGGCATAGCGGCGCATGCGCTTAAGTAGCTCGGCGCGCGGCACCACGGCCGGAAGGTTCGGTTGGAACAACGCCACATTTTCGAACACGCTCAGCGCCGGGACGAGCGTAAAATTCTGGAAGACCATGCCGACGCCAAGCGCGCGGCAATCGCTTGGCGCGGAAATCGCGACGCGCTCGCCGTTCACCAGGATGTCGCCGGCATCGGCCGCGTAGTAGCCGTACAGGATTTTGGCGAGCGTGCTTTTGCCGGCGCCGTTCTCGCCGAGGAGCGCAACGACCTCGCCGGCACGCACGCTGAACTCGGCGACGTCGTTGGCGAGCAACGCACCGAACCGCTTGACGATGCCGCGCGCTTCGAGGAGGGGCGGCCCGCGATCGATGGCGGTCATGGCCGCGGCGGATCTGCGCTGCGATTTATTCGCCGCACCAGCCGGCAGTCTGCCTCTTTATTGTGCGCAAGGCCAAGCCGCCCTGCGGACACGATCACGACCGCGACCCCGGTGCGGCCCGGCGCCAAGCGAGACGACAAGGCATTGACGGTGCACATGGAAACAGTCTCTGCCGCTTGGTTCGCGTCGCCTGCGATGGCAAGGCCGATACTGCAAAGTGGGGCAAGTATCGTGCCGCGCAGCCGCACAACAAGGAGGCAGCGGCCGCGGTCCGCCGAGCGGCTTGCGGTTGGGCGAAACGCAACGAGGAATGCCGGATTTTACGATCTTCCCGCGTACAAGGATCCGTGCCGCTGCAGCACTGCCTCCGGCGAAACGTAGGCTTCCTGCAGTTCGACGCTCCAGTATCTGAGTTCCTCGAGCGGAATGGGCAGGCCGGTCACGGCGCAACGCACGAACGCGCCCGGCCGCACGACGCGGAAATCGCCGTCGAGATATTTGACCTCGGCCTCGCCGGGCATGGGGGATGGGCGATCGGTACGATTGAGCAACTGAACCTCCGTCGCGGATGCGACTCGCCTGCGGCCTGCGCGTCGGGCAACATAATCACTCTACGCTGAGGACGGAACACCCGCTTTGCGACCCGGCGCGCCGCTGCGTTCGACCGGTCGCGCCGATCTCAATCGGTCGAGGGCAAGCCGTTTGCCGGCAGCCCCCGCTAGCAGACATTGTCAACGAAAGAGCCGCACCGACCGAAGTCAGCGCGGCCAGGAGCAATGCACCGTCATCGTGCAGGCGCTCTGCCCGATTCACGTCGGCCTGAACCGTAGCCGCGTGCTGTCGTGGCGATCGCTGCGGCGGCGGTTCGCGTTAGAACAAGCTGCCTTGTCCCGGGCCCGGATCGCGCCGACGGCGCGGCCGCGCCGGCTCCTGACGCGGCGTCGTCTGCACCGCCTCGACTCGCGCGCTGGCACTGCCGTCGGCGAATTCGATCCCGATTGGCGCGCCAAGCGCGAGCGCGGCGGCTGTGCGCATGGGCCGGCCCGCCTTGTCGCGCACCAACGTAAAGCCGCGAGCCAGAACGCTGCGATAGGAGAAGGCGGCAAGGAGCTGGGCGTCGCGTTCGCATCGCGCCCAGCGCGCCTCCAAGTAGTTGTCCATCGCAAGCCCGGCACGCCTGGCCAGAGTGCCGACCTGCTCGCGCTGGCGCGCGTTGCGGGTGCGATACGCCTCGAGGTTCGCGGCAGCGCTGGCGCGAAGACGCTGCGCAACAGCGGCGTAGCGCTCGCGCCGACGCTCGACATTGTTGCGCAAAAGATGCGGGCTGAGCCTGCCGGCGGTCTGCGAAAAGCTCACGCGGTGAATGTGCGCGTTGGCACGCAGTGCGCGGCTGAGCCCGGCGGCAGCATGATCGAGCCGCTGCCGCGGCACCGCCAGCACCTCGTCGGCGTCAGGCAGGGCGCGAGCCGCCGATCGCAGCTCGCTGCGCCGCGCTTCCTGGTTGCGCCGCCAGCAAGCGAGCGCACGCCGCGACAAATTGCCGACGTCGACCATGAGCTCGGACCTCACCGGCACCGCCATCTCGGCGGCGGCTGTCGGCGTCGGCGCCCGGCGGTCGGCGACAAAATCAAGGAGCGTCACGTCGGTCTCATGCCCGACCGCGGAGATCAGCGGAATGAGGCTCTGCGAAGCTGCGCGCACCACGACCTCTTCGTTAAACGACCACAAATCCTCAAGCGAGCCGCCGCCGCGCGCGACGATGATGAGATCGGGCCGCGGCAGCGCGCCGCGCTCGGGCAGCGCGTTGAAGCCGGCGATGGCGGCGGCGACCTCGGCGGCTGAGCCGTCGCCCTGCACCTTGACCGGCCAGACCAGCACCCGGCGCGGAAAACGCTCGGCAAGCCGGTGCAGAATATCGCGAATGACGGCGCCGGTCGGCGACGTGATGACGCCGATCACCGCCGGGATGTAAGGCAGGAGCTGCTTTCTCGCTTCGTCGAACAATCCTTCCGCGGCGAGCCGGCGCTTGCGCTCTTCGAGCAGCGCCATGAGCGCGCCAAGGCCCGCCGGCTCCAGCGTCTCGACCACGATCTGGTACTGCGAGCGCCCCGGATAGGTGGTCACTCTGCCGGTAATCACGACTTCGAGGCCGGCTTCGAGCTTGAGCTTGATGCGCGCTGACGTGCTGCGCCAGATGACACCGGCGATGCAGGCGCGATCGTCCTTGAGATCGAAATAGACGTGCCCGTTGGAGTGATAGCTCACCTTGCCGAGCTCGCCGCGCACGCGGACATAGCCGTAGGAGTCCTCGATCGTACGCTTGAGCGCCGCCGAAAGTTCGGAGACGGTCAATTCCGGCAGGTTGAGGCGGGGCTCGTTCATGGCCGCATGATTCGCTCAGGGACTGGCTGTTAGAGATGGGTTTCGTGGGCGGTGGTCAAGCCCGGGCGCCCCCCGCCACAATGTTGCGCCGGCGCCCTGCCGTGCTAGAGGGGCACCCGCGATGTGCTGCAACCCATGAACATCCTGCTCCTTGGCTCCGGCGGCCGCGAACATGCGCTCGCCTGGAAGATGGCGGCAAGCCCGCTCGTAGACCGGCTCATCTGTGCCCCGGGCAATGCGGGCATCGCGCGTGAGGCGGAGTGCGTTGCCCTCGATATCGGCGACCATGCGGCGGTGATCGCGTATTGCCGTCAAAACAGCATCGATTTGGTCGTTGTAGGGCCCGAGGCGCCGCTCTGCGCAGGCATCATCGATGACCTCGAAGCCGCCGGCACCAAGACCTTCGGCCCGAGCCGCGCCGCCGCCCGCCTCGAAGGCTCCAAGGGCTTCACCAAGGACTTGTGCAGGACGCACGGCATTCCCACCGCCACCTATGAACGCTTTCGCGCCGCGGCGCCGGCCAAAGCCTATGTCCGCGGCCGCCGCGCGCCGGTCGTGGTCAAAGCCGACGGGCTTGCCGCCGGCAAGGGTGTCGTCGTGGCGGTGAATGTGGCCGAGGCGGAAGCGGCGATCGACATGATGTTCAGCGGCGCCCTGGGCGAGGCCGGCGGCGAAATCGTCGTCGAGGAATTCCTCGACGGCGAGGAAGCTTCCTTCTTCGCGCTATGCGACGGCGAGACCGCCATCGCGCTTGCCTCGGCGCAGGATCACAAGCGCGTGGGCGACGGTGATACTGGTCCGAACACCGGCGGCATGGGCGCCTATTCGCCGGCGCCGATCGTCGACGCGGCGACATCCGCCCGTGTGATGGAGACGATCGTGCTGCCGACGCTGCGCGCCATGAAGGCGATGGGGGCGCCTTACAAGGGCGTGCTCTTTGCCGGGCTGATGCTCACCGCCGCGGGACCGCAGCTCATCGAATACAACGTCCGTTTCGGCGATCCCGAATGCCAGGTGCTGATGCTGCGCCTGATGTCGGATCTCATTCCGGCGCTGCTCGCGAGCCGGGACGGCGTTCTCAAGTCGCTCGACCTGCGCTGGTTTCCGCAAGCCGCGCTCACCGTGGTGATGGCCGCTAAAGGCTACCCGGGCACTTATGCCAGAGGCTCGGTCATCGAAGGCCTTGACGAGGCCGCCGCCATCGAGGGCGTGGAAATCTTCCACGCCGGCACCAAGGCAGAAGGCGGCCGCATCGTCGCGAACGGCGGCCGGGTGCTCAATATCACGGCGCTCGGGCACAGCGTGCGCGAGGCGCAGTCGCGCGCCTACGAGGCCATCTCCCGCATCCGCTGGCCGGAAGGCTTTTGTCGCCACGACATCGGCTGGCGGGCAGTTGAGCGTGAAAAGCAGCCGAGCGAACAATCACAAGGACCGGCAGCGAGGTTGTCGAAGTGATGCACGATCAAGCTGCGCTCGCCATCCGCAACTTCCTTGCTGATGGCAAGGGCCGTCACGAGGCGCAGTTTAATTTGGCGGACTGCTTCTCCTATGCCCTCGCCAAATCATGCGGCGCGCGGCTCCTCTTCAAGGCCGACGATTTTGCGGAGACCGACATCGCGCCGGCATGGCGGCCATAGCAGCGCCGCCACAACGGCAAAAACCGTCAGCGGAAGATGAGAGTAAAGCCGGCATGAAGAGTTTCGCCCTCGCGCTCGGCGGCGGCGGCGCCCGCGGCCTCGCCCATATCGCGGTGCTCGAGGCGCTCGACGAGATGGGCGTTAAGCCCGCCGCCATCGCCGGCACCTCGATCGGCGCGCTGGTCGGCGCCGCCTATGCGGCCGGCATGCGCGCCAAGGACATCCGCCGCCACGTCATCGCCGTCGCCCACGACCCGAGCGAAATCTGGCGCCGCCTCATTGCCGCGCGCGCCGGCTCGCTCAGCGATCTGTTCACCGGCGCCTTCGGCCAGGCGACACAGCTCGACGCGGAAAAATTCTGCGCGCAATTCCTGCCGCCAGAGGTGCCGGCGGATTTCTCCGCGCTGCAAATTCCGCTCGTCGTGATGGCGACCGACCTGCACGGCCGGGAGGAGGCGGCGTTGTCTTCGGGGCCGCTCTCTTCGGCGCTCGCCGCCTCGATGGCGCTTCCCGGGCTGTTCCGGCCGGTCGTCATCGACGGCCGCATCATGATCGATGGTGGGGCGACCAACCCGCTGCCGTTCGATCAGCTCACCGGCCGCGGCGATGTCGTCGTCGCTGTCGACGTGTTCGGGGTCCCGCCCGCGGAGCGCGACGACATGCCCGGCGCCTGGCAAAGCGTTTATACGACGGTGCTCATCATGGGCAGCACCATCGTCGCCGCCAAGCACAGACACGCCGCGCCCGACCTCATGATCCGGCCGAACGTCGGCAGCTTCCGCACGCTCGATTTCTACCAGGCGAGCGCCATCTTGCGGGCGGCCGAGGCGGTGAAGCCCGAAGTCAAGGAAAGGCTCGGCGGGCTCATCAGCGACGCGCCTGAAAAAACTGCTTGAGCAGCGCCGACGCGTCCGCTTCCGCAAGGCCGCCATAGACCTCGGGCCGATGATGACAGCTCGGCGAGGCAAAGAATTTCACGCCGTTCTCAATCGCGCCGCCTTTTGGATCGGCAGCGCCGTAGTAGAGCCGGCGGATGCGGGCGAACGCGACCGCCCCGGCGCACATCGCGCACGGTTCGAGGGTCACGTAGAGATCGCAACCGTCGAGCCGTTCGGAACCGAGCACAGCGGCCGCCGCGCGGATGGCGACGAGCTCGGCATGCGCCGTCGGGTCGCGCTCGGTCAGCGTGCGGTTGCCGGCGCGGGCGACGACGGCGCCGTCGCGCACGACGACGCACCCGACCGGTACCTCGCCGGCTTCCCCGGCGGCACGGGCTTCCGCCAACGCCATGTCCATGAACGATGCCGCCATTTCCAGATCATCACCGTCGCGCCCGCCTTGTGCCGGGCCTGACGCCTTTATACACCTCGACAAACGGTGCGACGCCGGGCACCGGTTCGGCATGACCAAGATGAACGCGGATGACACGATAGACGAGCGCAACGACAACGGCGGTGAACGTATTGCCAAGGCGATCGCGCGCGCCGGCTTGGCTTCCCGCCGCGAGGCCGAGGACTGGATCGCCGCTGGCCGCGTCGCGGTCAACGGCGCGGTCATCAGCTCGCCCGCGCTCAACGTGACGCCGCACGACCAAATCAGCGTCGACGGCGAACCGCTGCCGGCGCGCGAGCGCTCGCGGCTCTTCCTCTATCACAAGCCGCGCGGCCTCATGACCACGCGCGTCGACCCCCAGGGCCGGCCGACCGTCTTTCAGAATTTGCCATCGCACCTGCCCCGCCTCATCAGCGTCGGCCGGTTGGATTTCAACACCGAAGGCCTGCTGCTGCTCACCAATGACGGCGCGCTCGCGCGCCAGCTCGAGCTGCCGCAAACCGGGTGGCTGCGGCGCTACCGGGTGCGCGCCCACGGCTCGGTCACGCCAGGCGAGCCTCGACGCGCTGCGCACCGGGATCACGGTCGACGGTGTCCACTATGGGCCGATCGAGGCCGCACTCGACCGGGTGCAGGGCACGAATCTGTGGCTTACGTTCGCGATCCGCGAGGGCAAGCACCGCGAGGTGCGTCATGTGCTCGGCGATCTCGGGCTCGTGGTGACCCGTCTGATCCGCGTCTCGTTCGGCCCGTTTCAGCTCGGGGAACTCGCCGCGGGGGCGGTCGAGGAAGTGCGCACGCGCGTGTTGCGCGAGCAGCTTGGCGCGCGCCTGGTCGCGCGCTCGGGCGCAGATTTTTCCACGCCACCTGCGCCGCCCCCTCCACCTGAAAAGCCCGCTCGTCCTGAGAAGAAGGAGCGTGCGCACGCGAGCGATAGTCCAAAAGGAGCGCGCGACCGATCGACCAGCCATACCCGGCGGGCGAACGATCGTGCGGGGAAAAAGCTTCGGCCTGGAAAGAAAGAGCGCGCGCCCGCCAGCAACAGCCCAAAAGGAGCGCGCCACAGATCCACCAGCCATTCCTGGCGGGCGAGTGAGGAAGATCGTCCGGGGAAAAAACTGCGGCGCAAATTCCGTGGCTTGCGCCGGGACGACGGAAAGCCGCGCGAGGCCCCAACCGCAGAACCGCGCACCGCTCTGTTGACCGACCGCAAAGGCCGCCGCGTGCTCGTCGAACACATCGGGCAGAAACCGCCCGATACGGTACCGGCGGCACGCAAGGCACGCCATCAGCGGCGGCGCTCTCCGGGGCCACGCCGGCAGCGGCCGCGCGACCGCTGATGCGCGTCGTCGGCGGGCGCCTGCGCGGCCGCTCCCTTGCCGCGCCGAAGACCCAGGCGATCCGGCCGACCGCCGACCGCCTGCGCGAATCGCTCTTCAACATTCTGCTCCACGCCTACGGCGATCCGATCGCCGGCGCGCGTGTACTCGATCTTTTCGCCGGCACCGGCGCGCTTGGCATCGAAGCGGCCTCGCGCGGCGCCGCTTTCGTCCTGTTCATCGACGAGAGCGCCGAGGCGCGCGCGCTGCTGCGCGAGAACGTGGCCGCGCTCGGCCTCGGCGGCGCGTCGCGCATCTTTCGCCGCGACGCGACCAAGCTCGGTCCCGTTCACCCACTGCCGCCTTTTTCCCTCGTCTTCGTCGATCCACCTTACGGCCAAGGCCTCTCTTCCGAGGCACTCGCGTCGGCGCGCGCGGGCGGATGGTTCACCGCCGACGCGCTGATCGTTGTCGAGGAAGCGACCAAGTCTCGGTTCGCTGCGCCGGAAGAGTTTACCGAACTCGAGCGGCGGCGTTACGACGATACCGAGTTCGTCTTCCTGCGCTCAGCGTCATCGGACTAGCGCCGACCGAACAGCCGCTCGATGTCGGCGAGCTTCAATTCCACGTAGGTCGGGCGGCCGTGATTGCATTGGCCGGAATTGGGCGTCCGCTCCATCTCGCGCAGCAGCGCATTCATCTCGGCCGGCTTGAGCCGGCGCCCGGCGCGCACCGAGCCGTGACAGGCCATGGAGGAGGCGACCTGCATCAGGCGGCGCTCGAGCGGCAGGGTCTCGTCCCATTCGCTCATGTGCTCGGCGAGGTCGCGCACCAGGCCGGCGCCGTCGATCTCGCCGAGCAGCGCCGGCGTCTCGCGCAGCGCCACCGCGCCGGGGCCGAAAGATTCGAGCACAAGCCCGTAGCGCCCGAGTTCTTCCGCACGGCCGAGGAGGCGCTCGACGTCGCTCTCGTCGAGCTCGACGATCTCCGGAATGAGAAGAATCTGGCGCGCGACGCGGCTCTTCTCGATCGCTGCCTTGAGCTTCTCGTAGACGATGCGCTCATGCGCGGCATGCTGGTCGACGATGACGAGCGCGTCGTCGGTCTGCGCCACGATATAGGTGTCATGCACCTGCGCGCGTGCCGCCCCGAGCGGATAGTCGAGGCCATCCTCGGCGAGTTCCGCAACGCCAACGGCGGCGCCGTGATCGGCCGCGGGCGTGCCGACCTCGAATGCGGCCTGTGCCGCTTCGGCAAAGCCGCCCCCGCGCAGCGCCGTGCGGGAAACGCGCGGATCGCCCGGCCGCGCCGGCGAACGCCGCCAGTCCCACGTCCCGCTGCGGCTGCGCGCGGAATAGGGAAACGAGCCCGGCGAGCGAAGCGCGGCGATCGCCGCGCTTCCTCCGGTCGTCGCCGCACGCGTACCGTCCCGCGCAAGCGCCTCCTTGAGCGCGTGCACGATCAGCGCGCGCACGAGTCCGGCATTGCGAAAGCGCACTTCGGCCTTGGCCGGATGCACGTTGACATCGACCTCGCGCGGTGGAACCGAGACGAACAGCGCGAGCAGCGGATGCCGGTCGCGCGGCAGGTAGTCGGCATAGGCTGCGCGCACCGCGCCAAGCAAAAGCTTGTCGCGCACCGGCCGCTCGTTGACGAACAGATATTGGCCGAGCGCATTGGCGCGCGTCAGCGTCGGCAGCGCGGCAAACCCCTCGACGACGACGCCCTCGCGTTCACCGGCGACGGCGACGGCATTGGCGCGGAAATCGGCCCCAAGCACGTCGCCGAGCCGGGTGAGCCGGCCGGTGCCGCCGGGAAGCGTCGCGGCAAAAGTGACCGGCGCGCGCTCCTCGCCGGCGAGCGTGAAGGCGACGTCAGGCCGGCTCATGGCGAGCCGCCGCACGGTGTCGCGCACGGCCTCGGCCTCGGTGCGGTCGAGCTTGAGGAATTTCAGTCGCGCGGGTGTCGCGTAGAACAGGTCGCGCACCTCGACCCGCGTACCCTGACCGAGCGCGGCGGGCTTGAGCTCCGATTTGGCGCCGGCATCGACCTCGATCGACCAGGCGTGCGCCTCGCTTTTGTGGCGCGTCGCGATCGCAAGCCGCGCCACGGCGCCGATCGAGGGCAAGGCCTCGCCGCGGAAGCCGAGCGTGGCGATGGCGACAAGATCCTCGTCGGCAAGCTTCGAGGTGGCGTGCCGCTCGACGGCGAGCGCGAGGTCGTCACGCGTCATGCCCTCGCCGTCGTCGCTGACGCGGATGAGCCGGCGGCCGCCGCCGTCGGTGAGGACGTCGATGCGGCTCGCGCCGGCATCGAGCGCGTTCTCGACCAGTTCCTTCACCACGCTCGCGGGACGCTCGACCACCTCGCCGGCGGCGATGCGGTTGACCACGGCTTCGGAGAGCTGGCGAACGGGCATGGCAACTCGCTTGACGCTACCAAGTCTAGCGGTGCGTCCGCCGTCGCGGGAGGTCAATCGGCCCGCTCAATGCCTTCGTGAGATCGGGAAAGATGTGTCATCGCGGCGAAGAAAGGATCGCTCGCTGTCACGCACGCACCGCCCCACGGCCGTCAGCCGGCCTCTTCGCCTAATCGAGCGTCGGCTTCGCGCGCCGCAGCCGCTTGACCCCGGCGCGATGCTTCTTGGCTTCGACACGGCGTCTGCGCGCCGCGGCGGTCGGTCGGGTCGGACGACGCAGTCGCGGCGCGACCGCCGCCCTGCGGACGAGTTCGACGAGGCGCTCGAGCGCATCCTCGCGGTTGCGCGCCTGCGTGCGATGGCGCTGCGCGATGATGATGAGTACGCCGTCGCGCGTCATCCGTGTTCCAGCGAGCCGCTCCAGGCGTGCGCGCACCTCGGCCGGCAATGACGGCGAGCCGCGCACGTCGAAGCGGAGCTGCACGGCGGTCGCAAGCTTATTGACGTTCTGCCCACCCGGGCCGGACGAGCGCACGAAGCTTTCCTCGATCTCGCGCGCGTCGATGCTGATATGGTCGGTGACCCGGATCACGGCGCGTCACTCGGCTCTACTGCGCGTAGCGCCGCTGCAACTCCTTGCGAATCGTGTCGCGAGGGCGCGACACGAGCCGCGAGCGTCGTGCTTCCGGCCAGTGCCGGCGGTACTATTTCGGGGCTGCAGCGGCCGTGTCTCCCGGCGGCAAAATCCTGAACGTGAAGATCGTGATCTTGTCGCCCGGCTTGAACGGACCGGCAATCTCATTCTTGACCGGCGGGATGCTCTGCAGAAAGGCGGCGATGGCGAACGCGTCTTCCTTCGTCAGATAAGAGAACGCGTGGTACGGCATGATCGGCGCCAGCGTTCGGCCGTCGGGCCGCTTGCCCTGCTGCAAGGCGGTCACGATCTGCTCGGCGGTCCAATTGCCGATCCCGGTCTCCTTGTCCGGCGTGATGTTTCTTCCGGGAAACGCGCCGACACCGGGAATTTCGAACGCCACCTCCGATCCGCCGAGATAGCGCGCCATGTCCGGTTTGCCGAAAAAGTAGCCCGGCGTATGGCAATCGTTGCAGCCGGCGAGCGTGACCAGATACTTGCCGCGGTCGATCTGCGACTCGGCGTGGGCGCGCGGCAGCAGAGTAGCCGCCGCGAGGACCGCGGCTGCGGTGGCTCCGAGTGCGATGCTGGCGGAAACTTTCATGACGCTCCTCTTGCGTTTGTCGATGGCCGCAGGCGCACGCGGCTTATATCGCTGCGATTCGTGCTGCGTGGCATAGGCATCGTAGCCTGGATCGCCGACCGCGGGAAACACGAACGCTGCGTGCACGACGCGGGTCGCTGCCCACTCGTTCGCCCGCGACGATCAGTCGATCGGGGCCTCGATCCTCCGCACGCTCGAGATTTCGCTGCCGCTGTCGCGGATGCGCGAGACCGCCTCGGCAATCGGCTCGATGACGACCGACATGTGGAAGGCGTTGGCGTGCAGGAGGCTCGAGCGGTCGCGCACGATGGCGACATGGCCGCTCCAGAACACCAGGTCGCCGCGCCGCGGGGCGGCGCCATCGAGGTTGACGGAGAGCGGGGTCCCCAGCGCCTGTTCCTGCATGTCGCTGTCGCGCGGACAGGCAATGCCGCAGGCTGTGAGCGCGATCTGCACCAAACCCGAGCAGTCGAGCCCGAGCGTCGTCTTGCCGCCCCACAGATACGGAGCGCCGAGGAATCGCTCGGCGACGGCGACGAAATCCGTTTCGTAGACGTCAATAGGCGCGAGGTGCGCGGCCGGCACATGGCCACCCGTTGGCGTGACCGCCAAGGACCCTTCGATGCGCGCAATCGCCAGCCGCGCCCCGAGCGGCAGCGCTTCGACCGGCGAAAGCTTGATCGAGGGGCCGGGAAACACCAAGGTCCGCAACGCCGAGACCTTGTGCGTCACCGCCGCGCCAGGGGGCGCGAGCGCGTTCGCGGGGAGCCACCCGACGTAGCCGTCGGCGGCGAGCTGGCCCCAGGCCCAGCCCTCCGCATTCTCGTCGTAGATGGTGACACGCTCGCCCTTGAGCGCCTCAGTCGCGAGCGGCGCATCGGGCGCCGGCTCGCGCCGCAGCGGCGCCTGCGGCTCGACGATTTCGCGAACGTGCCCCTCGACGTAGCGCTTCGCGTCGACTTTTCCCGCCAACGCCTTCGCCGCGAGATCGGCGCGGGCCGGCGTGAGCCGCGGGTCGTATGCGGGCATGGATTTCGGTTCAGCCGTAGCGCGCGGCGAGGAGTGCGTAGAGAGCGCGCGCGGCCTGGCATTCGCCGCCCTCGGGCCGGCCGGGCTTGGCGGTCGGGGTCCAGGCGTAGATGTCGACGTGCAGCCACGCCTTCGCCGCTTCGACGAAGCGCTTGAGGAACAGCGCGCAGACGATCGAGCCGGCGAAGCTGCCGGTGCCGACGTTGTTCAGATCCGCCACTTTCGATTCGAGCAGCGTGTCGTAGGGCTGCCACAGCGGCAGCCGCCAGAGCGGATCGTTCTCCGCCGCGGCATGGTTCGCGACCGCGGCGGCGAGCGCATCGTCCGCGGTATAGAATGGCGGCATATCCGGACCGAGCGCGACGCGCGCGGCGCCCGTCAGCGTGCCCATGTCGATCAAGAGCTCCGGCGCGCCCTCGTCGGCGAGCGCGAGCGCATCGGCCAGGACGAGCCGCCCTTCGGCGTCGGTGTTGCCGACCTCGACCGTGAGCCCCTTGCGCGACCGGTACACGTCGCGCGGGCGGAAAGCGGCGCCGGAAATCGCGTTCTCGACCGCCGGGATGAGCACGCTGAGCCGCACCTTGAGCTTGCGGTCCATGATCATGTGCGCGAGCGCCAGCACGCTCGCCGCCCCGCCCATGTCCTTCTTCATCAGCAACATCGCGCTCTCGGGCTTGATGTCGAGACCGCCCGAATCGAAGCAGACGCCCTTCCCCACCAACGTCACGCGCGGATGATCGGCTTCGCCCCATTGCAGCTCGATGAGCCGCGGCGCCGCCACCGACGCGCGGCCGACGGCGTGGATCAGCGGAAAATTTTCGGCCAGCAAATTCTCGCCGACGACCGCGCTCATCTTCGCGCCGTGGCGTGCAGCGAGCGCGCCGGCCGCCATTTCGAGCTCCTGCGGGCCCATGTCGTTGGCCGGCGTGTTGATGAGATCGCGCGCGAGAGTCACCGCTTCGACGATGCGCACGAGTTCGTCGCGATCGAGGCTTTGCGGCAGATCGAGCTTGAGCTCGCGTTCGTCGGGCTTGCGGTAGCGGGTGAAGCGGTAGGACCCAAGCGCGAAAGCGAGCGCAGCAAGCCGCGGGTCGGGCGCCTCGTTGGCGAACCGGTAGGCGCCGTCCGGCAGGATTTGCGGCAGGCGGCCGGGAAGGAACGGGTCGTTGCGCGCTTCATCCGGGTCATCGAGCCCGAACAGGACTCCGCCAAGGCCGCTCCGCGCCGGCAGCAGCAGGTGGCGTCCGGCCTTGGGTTCGAAACCTGCCGCATCGGCGAAGGTGCGCGCCCCCTCATCGAGCCGCTCGCGCAGCTCGGCGTAGGTCTTTCCAGTGACGAACCAGATCGGCACCGCATCTGCGCTGCGGCCGACCGTGAAGATTGAGTCCATGCGCAGGGTCCGGGCGCAAGAAGGATGGGTCCTGCTATCACGCCGCTCGCAAGCCGGAAAGGCGGCGGAGCTACGCGCGCGAAGCGTTCGGCTGATGCGCGGCGAGCGCGTGGCGAACGCCGTAGACGGCATAGATCACCAGCCCGATCACAAGCCAGATGCCAAAACGCAGCCAGGTATCGAGCGGCAGGCCGAACATCAGGAACAGCGAGGACGCCGCGCCCAAGGGGGCGACGACGTAGACCGCCGGCGTCCGAAACGCGCGCGGCAGGCCGGGCTCCCTGATGCGCAGGATGAGCACGCCGAGGCAGACGATGGCGAAGGCAAACAGGGTGCCGATGCTGACCAGTTCGCCGACGAGGCCGATCGGCAGGAGCGCGGCGAGGATCATCACCACGGTGCCGGTCACGATCGTGGTCACGTACGGCGTGCGAAATCGCGGGTGCACCCGGGCGGCGACCGGCGGCAGCAGACCGTCGCGCGCCATCGAATAGAAGACGCGCGACTGCCCGAGCAGCATGACCAGGATGACAGAGGTCAGGCCGAGAACAATGCCGAATTTGATGATCGGCGACAGAAAGCTGAGCCCGACCGCATCGATGCCCACCGCAATCGGATCCGACACGTTGAGCTTGTCATAGGCCACGATCCCGGTGAGCACGAAGCCGACGGCCACGTAGAGCACGGTGCAGATCACGAGCGAACCGAGAATCCCGATCGGCATGTCGCGCTTCGGGTTCTTCGCTTCCTGCGCCGCTGTCGAAACCGCATCGAAGCCGATATAGGCGAAGAACACGACAGCGGCGCCGCGCACCACACCGCCGATGCCGAATTGTCCGGGACCGATATTCGGCGGAATGAAGCTGCCGGAAGGATTGCCCGCCGTCACCCAATTTTCGGTGCTGACGTGAGACGCGACCACCGCGATGAACAGCACGACGATTGCGAGCTTGATCGCGACAATGAAATTGTTGACCCGCGCCGATTCACGCACACCGACGACGAGCAGCGCGGAGATGCCGACGACCACCACCATCGCCGGCAGGTTGATGATCGCGCCGGTGGCGTGCCAGACGCGGTCGCCGGCATCGTAGGCGAACGGGGCGACGGCGAAGGCCGGCGGCATCACGATGCCGAAACCCTTGAGGAAGCTCACCACATAGCCGGACCAGCCGATCGCCACCGTGGTGGCGCCGAGCGCGTATTCGAGGATCAGATCCCAGCCGATGATCCAGGCGATGAACTCGCCCAACGTGGCATAGGCATAGGTGTAGGCGCTGCCGGCGATCGGCACGGTGGAAGCCATTTCCGCGTAGCACAGGCCAGCGAAAGCGCAGGCAAAGGCGCCGAGCACGAACGACAAGGTGATCGCCGGACCGGCATTCACGGCGGCGGCATGCCCGGTGAGCACGAAGATGCCGGCGCCGATGATCGCGCCGATGCCGAGCGAGACGAGGTTGACGGCGGAGAGGCTGCGCTTGAGCGGCACGCCGTCGTGGGTGGTCAGCGCCTGCACCTCCGGCTCGGCAGCTTCGGCCTCGAGCGCCGCAATTGATTTACGCGTCCAAATCTTCGCCATGGCGCCTTCCGTCACATAAGAATGATCAATTGCGATTCCGCTCGTTCGCGCAGCGGGACCTGGTTCATCTTTCGCACGCGGCGTCAATTCCTGCGGTCGCGGCAACGAGCGGGGAATATTCGACCGGCCTGTCAACGATTCGCCGCCGTTCAGAGTTTCAGCTCATTTCGCTTGACACCCCACGACCTACAGCCCCGCCGCCGCGAGCGCGCCCGCCTGCCTCTTGGCGACGCGCTCCAGCGAAAAATGCTCGATCGCCTCGTTGAACAGGCGATAGAAATTAAGTTCGGCGCGCAGATGCAAGAACACGGCGCCGAGCCCGATCGCGGCGCGGTCCATGAACACGAACTCGCGGGGCACCGTGACCGGCCCCTTCTGCTTCAACGCGCGGTGCACCCGGAAGGCCTCCCGGCGCCCGTATTCCGCGGGCGCGACCCCGTCGGCTATGGTGCGCACCCGGTCATCGAGCAGCGGCGCGTAGATGAACCGCGCCCAGATGTTGAGCGTGTCGATGAGATCGCGCGAGAGCCGGCGGAAGCCCCAGGTCTCGTACGCGCGCACGATGAGCTCGTCGTCGCCGTGGAGGAGGCCGTGATAGAGGTCGACGACGCCGCGCACGAACTTCGGCGGAAAGATGCGGACGCAGCCATAGTCAAGCAGGTTGATCCCCGCCGGCTCGCCGCCCTGCTCGAACACCGTGTAGTTGCCGAGGTGCGGATCGCCGTGGATCACCCCGAAGCGGCTGAAGGGAAACCACCAGGCCGTGAACATCGCGGTCGCGAGCGCGTTGCGCGCCGCGAGCGGATCGTCCTTGTGCGCGAGCATACGGCTGCCCTCGAGCCAGTCGAGCGTGAGCAGCCGACCGCTCGACAGCTCGGGCCAGGCGCGCGGCACGCGCACGTTGTCGATGCCGTCGAGCATCGTGCGGTAGAGTGCGACATGCCTCGCCTCACGCCGGTAGTCGAGCTCTTCGCGCACGCGCGCGCCGATCTCCTTGCCGATCTCGGTGGTGTCGATTGCCGTGTCGAGGCGGCGGCGGATGGCGAGCAGCCATTCGAGCTGCTGCAGGTCGGCCTCGACTGCCGACTGCATGTCCGGATACTGAAGCTTGCAGGCGAGCGCCTCCCCGCTCAAGGCGCGGGCACGATGCACCTGGCCGAGCGAAGCAGCCGCGGCGGGGCGGTGCTCAAAGTTTTGGAATTTCTTTTCCCAATCGGGGCCAAGCTCCGCGTTCATGCGACGCTTGACGAAGGCCCAGCCCATGGGCGGGGCTTCGCTCTGCAGCTTCTGCAATTCGGCGGCGTATTCCGGCGGCAGCAGATCCGGAATGGTCGCCATGAGCTGGGCGACCTTCATCAGCGGCCCTTTGAGACTGCCGAGCGCAGCGGCGAGCGCCGACGCCTCGCCGGCGCGGTTCGGACCGGAGCCGAGAAGCCGGGCGCCGGCAAAGCGCGCCGCCACGCCGCCGACTCCAGCGCCGACTCGCGCATAGCGCGCGGCGCGGGCGGAGAAGCGGTTCTTTTCGCGGTCCGTCTCTTCCCGATTTGCCATCACGCTTTCGGCCAATTGTCACGAATCCAACGGGCGAGGCTCTCTTCGCTCACTTCACCGGCAGCAAGCGATATGATGATCCTGGTGGCGTGAGCTGGATCGGGCAAAAATCTAACGCCGTTCTTGCGCAAGAAAGTCATCATGCTCATGAACGCAATGCGTTTGTTACCATCGACGAAGGCTTGGTTCTTCGCCAAGCCGAAGGCGTTTGCAGCGGCGAGCTCGGGCAATTCTGTTCCCTCGTAGTGCCATTTGTTCAGTGGACGCTCGATAGCGGAGCGCAGCAGCCCCTCGTCGCGCAAGCCTGGGGCTCCCCCAAACCGGCGTAGTTGGCGGCTATGAATCGCAATGACCTGGTCGTAGATCAGCCAAATCGGCTCTTTCCCCATACGCGGCTGCGATCACTTAGCCAGTGCCACCAGGGTATCGCGATATTCGTCCATGATCTCCTCGGCCGCTTCCATTGTCGCCGCAAAGTCGGGGTCGTACGGAAGGAGTTGAAGCCCGCCGCCGGCGAGTTCGACGACATGGAAGGATTGCCCTCGTTTGATATCAAGGCGCTGCATGAGTTCGCGGGGCAGAATGAACCCGTCGGAATTGCCAATGCGCTTGACTTCGAGCTTCATGAACACATCCTTTTCGATGTATTACATTTCGTATAACATTGACCGCCGCAATGTTCAACAGCGGACTTCCGCTACCGGCAGGTAACAAGTCCTTTCACACCAGCTGCGTGTAAGGGCCAATCCCGCGCATCCACCCGACTCAAGCACTGGGATGCGGTTTCCTGCAGCCAATCGGCGAAGGTCTGCTTCTGCCCGTGTGGCCCGCCGGTCTCTACGCGCGGGAAGAGCCGGTCGAGCAGCTCGATTTGCGGCTGCCCATCCGGATTCTGCTGCGGGTCGCGATGGGCGAACCTGTCGCTGCGATCGAACAACCGGTAAGCCGCGTGAAAGCCGAGCGCGCGATAGGCTTCGAACTGCTCCTCGCAACGCCGCTGCAATTACAGATTGCGGGGACGACCTGCGCAGCGCTATCCCTGCAAAGCCTCCAATTCCCCGATCAATCGCTCGATGACGCCGATGCCGCCCTGCCAGAAGGCGGGATCGCGCGCGTCGAGGCCGAAGGGGGCGAGCAATTCGGAATAGTGTTTGGTGCCGCCGGCCGAGAGCATCGCGAGATAGCGTTCGGCAAAGCCTTCATCGGCGCGCTCGTAGACCGCGTACAGCGAATTCACCAGGCAGTCGCCGAACGCATAGGCGTAGACGTAGAACGGCGAGTGCACGAAATGCGGGATGTAGGCCCAGAACGTCTCGTAGCCGGGTTTTAGCTCGATCGCCGGGCCGAGGCTTTCGCGCTGCACCTCCAGCCACAGCTCGCCAAGACGGTCGGCGGTCAGTTCGCCGCTCTTGCGCTCGGTGTGGAGGGCGCGCTCGAACGTGTAGAACGCGATCTGCCGCACCACGGTGTTGATCATGTCCTCGACCTTGGCCGCGAGCATCGCCTTGCGCTGCTTGCGGTCGGTCGTCGCGGCCAGGAGCTTTCTGAAAGTCAGCATCTCGCCGAACACGCTCGCGGTCTCGGCGAGGGTGAGCGGGGTCGGCGCCATGAGCGCGCCGTTGGGCGCGGCGAGCACCTGATGCACGCCGTGCCCGAGTTCGTGCGCGAGAAGTCATCACGTCGCGCGGCTTGCCCTGATAGTTGATGAGCACGTAAGGGTGCGCCGACGGCACGGTCGGGTGCGCGAAGGCGCCCGGCGTCTTGCCCAGACGCACCGGCGCGTCGATCCAGCGCTCGGCGAAGAAACGCTCCGCGATCGCCGCCATCCTTGGCGAGAAGGCGCCGTAGGCGGTGAGCACGGTTTCCATGGCCTCGTCCCAGGCGATGGTGCGTGTCGGCACCTGAGGGAGCGGCGCGTTACGGTCCCAGTGCGGCAGGCTCTTCTTGCCGAACCATCGTGCCTTGAGCGCGTAGTAGCGGTGCGAGAGCCGCGGATAGGCGGCGCGCACGGCGGCGACCAGTGCATCCACCACTTCCCGCTCGACGCGGTTCGACAAATGGCGGTCGTCGGCAATGTCGGCGAAGCCGCGCCAGCGGTCGGAGATTTCCTTGTCCTTGGCGAGCGTATTGGTGATCAGCGCGAACTGCTGCACATTGTCCTTGAAGGTCGCCGCCAAGGCTTGCGCGGCGGCTTTGCGTTTCGCCGCCGAGCGGTCCTGCAGCAGGTTCAGCGTAGGCTCGATGGCCAGCGACTTTCCCAGAACGTTGAAGCGCAGATTGGCGATGGTCGCGTCGAACAGCCGGTTCCAGGCAGAATGCGCGGTCACGGATTTTTCGTGAAACAGCTGCTCCACCCGGTCTTCCAGCTGGTATGGCCGGTAACGGCGCACGTCTTCGAGCCACGGCCGATAATGGCCGAGCGCGGGATCGGCTGTCGCCGCCTCGATCAAGGCGTCGTCGACGCGGTTGAGTTCGAGCGTGAAGAACAGAAGGTGCGTCGAGGCGGCGGTGAGCCGCTCCTGTACGTCGCCGTAGAATTTGGTGATCGCGGGATCGACGGTGTTGCCGGCGTGGACGAGTCCGGAATAGGACGCGAGCCGGCCCATGACATCGTCGATCGCCTCATAGCGGCGCACCGCTTCGGCGAGCGCCGCGCCCGCCGTCGCCGAGCGCGCCAGATCGGCGAGCTTGCCTTTGTAGGCTTGCTCGAAGGCGACGCACTCGGCGTCGGCGCGATCAAGATCGCGCCTTACCGCCGGATCGTCGAGTCCCGAATAGAGGTCGGCGAGATTCCACTCCGGCAGCGCCCCGAGCGTGGTCTTCGCGCTCGCCGGGCCGCGGCCCGCGGGTCGTCTCGCGGCAATCCTTTTTGACATTGTCCTGGAACGCATGGAATCGTCGGCCTCGCCGCCCCTCATGTGGCGCAGCAGCAAGGCGCCTGCAAGGCCGCGACGAACCGCACGCGCAACGAGGTCAAGGTGGCCAACGTCCTCATTCCCATCCCAAGCAGGGATTTCGATCCGACGGAGGTCGCGGTCAGTTGGAGCGTGCTGCGACGGCTTGGCCATTCCGTCGTATTCGCGACGCCCGACGGGCGGATGGGGCGGGCCGACGACCTGATGCTGACCGGCGAAGGCTTGGACCTCTGGGGCTTCATACCGGGCCTGAGGCGCTTGACCGCCGTCGGCCGGCTGATGCGGGCGAACGCGCCGGCACGTGCGGCCTACGCGGCGATGGAGCAGGATGCAGCGTTCAAGGCGCCGCTCGCCTGGCGAGACGTGCGTCGCGAGGATTTCGACGGCCTGCTGCTGCCTGGCGGGCATCGCGCGCGGGGCATGCGCGAATATCTGGAGAGCGAAATTCTGCAGAAGCTTGTCAGCGAATTCTTTGCGGCCGGCCTGCCGGTCGCCGCTATCTGCCATGGCGTCCTGCTCGCGGCACGAAGCCACGCCGCCGATGGCCGGCATTCGGTCCTGTTCGGCCGGCGGACCACCGCGCTCACCTGGGCGCTCGAGCGCAAGGGATGGACGGCCGGGCGTATTTTTCGCTTCTGGGATTCGAACTACTACCGCACCTACGATGACGGGCCAGGCAAGCCCACGGGCTACATGTCGGTGCAGCAGGAAGTGACGCGCGCGCTTGCTCGTCCCGAGGATTTCCTTGATGTGCCTGCCGACTGCTCCCGACTACCGTCGCAAGACCGGCGGCATGGTGCGCGACACCTGGGACGACGACCGCGCCGCCTTCGTCGTGCGCGACGGCAACTACGTGTCGGCGCGCTGGCCGGGCGACGCGCACACGTTTGCGCGACGGTTCGCCGAGGTTCTCGCCGAACGCTGCTCCCGATAGGATTTCTCAGTTCGGCCACGCGGCCGGATGGGTGCCGAGCGGAACGCTTGGCCGCGCCCAGTGCGGCGGCGTTTCGTCCATGACGGCGGCGTGACGCACGGCCGTGAGGCGGCCGAATCCGGACGCCGTCTCCTCCAAGCGGTCGCGCACGTCGTCAAACTTCGGATCGGTACAAGCCATGCCGTCGATGCGCCCGAGCCCACGCAGCCAATAGGCGGTCTGCGCCAGCGAGACGCGCACATGCCACGAGCCGCCCCGTTCGGCGCGGCGGATGAGCGCCGCCATGGCCGCGAACGCCATCAGATAACCGGTGGCATGGTCGAGCGCCTGCCCTGGCAGCGGCTTCGGCTCGCTGGCGCCGAAGGCCTCCGCTTCCGCGGCGTTGAAGCCGCTTGCCGTCTGCACGAGCGAGTCGAAGCCGCGACGCGCCGCCCAGGGTCCGTGGTGGCCGTAGGCGCACAGCGACACATAGACGATGCCGGGCCGAATCTTTGCCACCTCCTCCGGGCCGAAGCCGAGCGCGGCGATGGCACCGGGCCGGTAGCCCTGCACGAAAATGTCGGCGTCGCGGGCCAGTGCCGCGAGCGTCTCGCGCCCGCTCGCCTCACGCAGATCGACGAAAGCCGACAATTTCCCGCGGCCGGTGTCGATGACGAGCGGCCGCAATGACGGCAGGTGCGATGCGCCGACCAGCAGCACGTCGGCGCCATGCACCGCGAGCGTGCGGCCGCACACCGGACCGGCAATGATGCGGGTCAGGTCCAGGACTTTGATTCCGGCGAGTGGCCGCTCTGCCGCGGACAATGCTTCGGGCGGCGCATCGCCGATCTGCTCGATGCTCAACAGCGGAAGCGCGGTGATCGCGCGGCCCTGCGGATGCCGATCCCACTCGGCGAACGAACGGCACGCGGCAGCGACGAGCCCGGCGTCGGCGGCTGCGGCTTCGAGCGCCTCGCCTTCCCAGTGGTCGAGCGCGCGCTGTACCGCCGCACGATCGTCGGCGCTGCGCAGCAGCCCCAGCATGCCGCGGTAATGATGCGGCAAGCTGGTATGGAGCCGCACCCAACGGCCGTCGCCGCAGCGATAGAGGCCGCTCAGCCGGTCGGGATCGTCAGCCGGATATTTCCCCTCGACGCGCAGATACCGCTCGCTGCGAAATTCGATCGCGGCGTCGCGCATGTCGACGCTGACGCGCTGCCGCCGTCCCGCGCGCAGCCGCCAAAGCCGTGCAGCGGCGAGCGCCGTAGCCGCAATCGCCGCCTGCGCCGCGGTACCGACCGCGAACGAAGAGGGAAGCGCCGGCTCGGCGCCGGTGAGCGCAATGTCGCTGAGCATCGTCTCGTCGAGGCCAGCGAGACGCAACAGCGCGACGAGCACCACCTTCGGATCCGGAGCAGACACGTTTCGATTTGCCCGATGACGAGAAATCGTCGCCATTGAATTGCGCAACTGACCGCAGATCAAGAAACACGCCGCCGCACCGGTTGCGGTCGGCGCGCGAAGCCCTCAATCCTCATACTTCTTGGGCTTCGTCTCCGACAGGAACACCCAAACCAGCCCGGTGCCGGCGGCGCCAACGACGGCAAGCGGCAGAAAGCCGATGTGGGCGCCAAAGTGCTGAAAAAGGAATCCGGTGGTGCTGGTGCTGATGGCTGCGGCAATACCATTGAGCGCCCCGATGACGCCGATGGCGAGGTTGAACCGGCCGGTGCCCGCGGTCAGGTCGGTGAGGACGATGACTGTCAGCACGCCAATGGTGGCGCCGCTGATTCCATCGAGGATCTGCGCCGCCAGGAGGAACGGATAGAACGTTGTGATCGCGAGGATACCGGCGCGGATCGGCACCATCGCGAAGCCGATCAGCAGGAGCGGCCGGCGTCCCCGCTTCTCCGAGTGGAAGCCGACCCACGGAGCCAGGAGCGCGACCACGATCTGGGGCGCCACGATCAGGCCGGACATCCACAACGGTGCTCCGTTCGAGTCCGATCTCGCCAGGTTCTCGCCCACCAACGGCAGCAACGAGGCGTTCGCAAGCTGAAAGAGCATCAGCGAGCCGGCGAAGAGGACGAGCCGGCGGTTCTTCGCCAGATCGAGCGCGCGCACGAAACTCACCGCCTTCTTGCCGGCGACGGCGTTGCGCGCCTTGGCGTAGTCGATCTCCTCGCCGCGGATGGTGCTGAGCGCGATCAAGGCCGGAATGCACAGCGCCGCGGCCGAGAAGAAGATGGCGTGATCCGACAGATAGGTGCCGGCGACGCCCATCAGGCCGGCGGTGAGCGCGTTGCCGCCTGCGGAAAAGCGATAGTTTCGCCCGGTTCGCAGCGACATCGCCTGGCGGCCGACCAGGCCGAGACTGATGGCGGCAATGGCTGGCGTGATGACGCCGCCGGTCGAACCCTGCAGGACCTCGGCGAGGAAGACCCAGGGAAGATCCGGCTTGAGCGCAAGGATCAGCGCGGCCGTTCCGACCATGACGATGCCGAGCCCGACCAGACCGCGCTTCCATTTGACGGCATCGGCGAGCGCCCCGCCGGGGATTTGGCTCAACACGCCGGCGATCGTGCCGATCGCCAGCGCGAGCCCGACGTTGCCCTGCGACCACCCGAGATGCGCCAGATAGAAGGCGACAAAAGTCCCGAACCCGGTTTGCACGTCGGCAACGAAGAAGTTCGTCCAGTCGAGGCCGCGCCGGCTCTGCACGGAAGTCGGCGTGCGCAAGGTTTGGCGGGCTTCGCGATAGCGCCCGGCGACGGCGCGCAGCCGCGCACGAGGACGATTGTCGGGGCTGGGCATAGGCGATCGCGCGGAACGGTCCAGTGATCCCGGAGGGCCAACATCCGCCGCAAGCGGCGGTTCCGCGCCGCCGGCCGGCGAAGGCCGGCGAAAGGGCGACTGGCGCGGCCGCTAGGCCGCAGAAAGGGCTGCGGAAATGAACGCGCCCGCACTCGCAAGCGCACTCCGGCCGGCCGCCAGGCGCGCATTCCACAATGGCCACGCATGAATCATTCGTGGCCAAATCTCGAGGGTCACGGCGACATCCGCGGCGCCGGCGGCGGCAGCAAAACGCACCGCATCATCGAGCAAGGTCTCGTCGGAGCCGACCTGCACCAGCACCGGTGGGAATCCGCGCAAATCCGCAAAGAGCGGAGACACGCGCGGGTCCTTCGGGTCGAGCGTTGCGGGGAGATAGGCGGTGGCCAATTCCTCGAGGTACGGCTTGTGAATGAGCGGGTCCGCGGCGTCTTTGCTCGCAAGCGTCGATCCAGACATCGTCAGGTCGATCCACGGCGAGACCAGCCACGCGCAAGCGGGCTTCTCGTCTCCGCTGGCGCGCAGGCGGTTGATCAGCGCCGCCGTGAGGCCGCCGCCGGCGCTGTCGCCGCCAACGGCGACGCGTGCCGCCGCGATGCCTTGCCGGCGCAGAAAGCGCCACGCCACCAGCGCATCATCGAACGCCGCGGGAAAAGGATGTTCAGGCGCCAGGCGATAGCCGACAGCGAGCGTGCGCGCTCCGGCGCAGCGCCCGGCCTCAGTCACCATGCGGCGGTGGCTCGCAATCGAGCCCGAGCAGTAGCCGCCGCCGTGGAAGAACATCAGAACGCGGCTCTCGTCGCTGCCGGGAGCGATCGACCATTCTCCGGGCACGCCGTCGAGATCGACGGCACCGTGCTTCACGTCCTCAGCCACCGGCCAAACGGAGCCTACTTCGTCGAGGCGCTGCCGCCGCTCTGCCCAGCCGGCCGGCCGCGGCTTCGAACTCAGCAGCGCGCGTATGGCGTCGATCTCGCTGCGGTCCGTCATGCTCGCCTCGCTTGTGCGCGACCGAATGCAACATAGAACGAATGACAGATAGCCGAACGAACCGGCCCACGTCTGGGGCGGCCGATGCTCCGCCCAGCGGGCGGGCGCGGCACCGCGATATTTAATGGCTCGTTACAAGAAATTCTTTTAGAATCATGGGCATATAGTGTCTACCCATCCGAACTCGCTCCATTGATTTCTTTGCGGTTCTGAGCCCAGTGTCTAACCTTGAAAGCATTGCGATGGGCGCTTCGGCATAGCGCCGGACGCCGCCGCCGCATGGTCGCTTTGAGGGCCGCGACGAGGGAGCGAACTTTCGCGAGCCGTTCCTTAAATCCCCGCCCCGAACGACTTAGCTCAGCGGGAAGGTCGCAGGTTCAATCCCTGCAGCGCTCACCAGCAAGTGTCTCCAAGACACATTTTTGGCGAAACGCCCGATTCTACTTAAGATTGATATTATTGTAAACAACAATCGAAGGAAGCCATGGTCCGCGCCAGGAACAAGCCGGATTGGTTCCGGCTCGGACTTCACCACCCAGAGCTTACTCAGCAGGGGCGGCAAATCCATAAGTTCCGGGGCAGTCAGCCCAACTTCTTGGCGTATCTGGCGTATTTAAAGTCCAGGGACCAAACGTTATGCAAAATGGCGGGTCGATTGGGCAGGCCATTAAGCGCGGGAACGTCGAGTTCCGGACATTGCGCGTCGACGATCACGACGGAGTTTCTTAACCGGATCTGCTGGGACGCATTTTGGGCGAATGTGTCGCGCGATGTTCTGTCGGAGACGAGGCGCAAGAGGATTGAGATGTGGATCCCCCTTAGTGCCACTAAGATCGAACTTGACCCGATCCTAGGCCGGGCTAAGAATGAATTTGGCACCGACCCTAGTCTGGCCTAAGATCACGAAATTAGCCGAGGATGTCGGGTAAGAGAGCTTTCGCGCGAGCGCGCGAAGCAGCACCCGTTTGCCTCTTGCCTCGAGCTGGTCGAGCGTATGAAAGGGCATTAGGCCTGCCGATCTTCTAGAGGCTGCCGAACAGCGCGGCGGTATCCAACATGCGGCAGGAGAAGCCCCATTCGTTATCGTACCAGCCAACGACGTGTGCGAGCCCGTCGTCCACGACGGCAGTCTGCGTCGCATCGAAGGTGCAGGAGGCCGGACTGTGGTTGAAGTCGACGCTGACGAGCTTCTCAGTATTATAGTCCAGGATGCCGCGAAGCGCCCCGTTGCTGGCCGCCTTCATCGCATCGTTGATCTGCGCCGCCGTCGCCTGCGTCTTCAGAACCAAATCGAGCGAGACTAACGATACGTCCGGCGTCGGCACTCGGATGGCGGTCCCGTCGAGCTTGCCCTTGAGGTCCGGTATTACGAGGCCGATGGACCGCGCGGCGCCGGTACTGGTCGGGATCATCGAAAGCGCCGCCGCCCGGGCGCGACGCAGGTCCTTGTGCAGGGTGTCGACCGTGTGTTGGTCGCCAGTGTAAGAGTGGATCGTCACCATGTAGCCCCGCTCGATGCCGAATGCGTCATGGACAACCTTTACCATCGGTCCCAGGCAATTTGTCGTACAAGACGCGTTGGAGATCACGGTCATGTCGCGAGTGATCGACCTTTCGTTTACGCCGTAAACGATGGTCGCATCTGCGCCGGCAGCCGGCGCAGAGACCAGCACCTTGCGCGCGCCGGCAGTGATGAGCTGAGCGGCAGCATCCTTCTTTCCGAAGTGTCCGGTGCATTCCATGGCGACATCGACTCCATGGAATGGCACCTTGGTCGGGTCTCTCTCGGCTGAAACCTTGATCGGGCCGTAGCTCCGACCGTGATAGTGAATCGAGAGGGTGTCGCCGTCGATTTCAACCTGGCCGGGGAAGCGACCGTGCACGCTGTCGTAACGGAAAAGATGCGCGTTGGCTTCGATGCTTCCGAGATCGTTGATTGCAACGGGGACCAGATCATCCCGCCCGGTTTCTACGAGTGCGCGCAGAACCAGCCGTCCGATACGCCCAAAGCCGTTGATCGCAATGCCCACGGTCATCGTCATGCTCCTTCTCGTGGCTTTGTCACCTAGTTGCCGGATGGGTTACCGACATTTGCGCGTAAAGCCGTTCGACATCGTCGAGCCGGCACAATTGCGTGCCGCTTCCCAACAAGGCCGCTGCTCCCGCCGCCATGCCGAAACGCACCGCCTCGCGCAGCGGGAGGCCGCGGTAGAGGTCCAGAACGATGCCCGCCAGCATGCTGTCGCCCGCGCCGACCGTGCTTTTCGCCTGCATCGGCATCGCCGGAAAGCGCTCGCTCCCCTCCGCGCTCGCCAACAAAGCACCTCTCGGACCGAGAGAAACGACGACGACCTCGCTGCGGCCTTGCGCGACCACCTCTCGCGCCGCTTGCTCTTCTTCGCGTTCGCTACGGATCTGCCGCCCCGTAAGATCCTCGAGCTCGCGAAGGCTCGGCTTCAGCAGATAGATGCCATGGCCGGCCTGTTTGAGCGCCGCACCAGAGGTGTCCAGCACGAGGCGCTTTGCCTGCCGCTTCGCCAGCGCTGCGACACGCGCATAGAAATCCTCGGGAACGCCAATCGGCAGGCTGCCGCTGGCGACGATATAATCCGCCTGCGCCGCCGCCCGCGAAAGTTGGTCGAGGCAGCGTTCCTGATCCGCGCTGCTGATTTCGGGACCCGGTAGGATGAACCGATATTGATTTCCGATCCGGAGGTCTTCCACCGCCAGGCTCTCGCGCGTGAAGCCGGCGATCGCAATGGCCTCGTGGGCAACGCCTTCTTCGTACAACAGGTGCCGGATCATCTCGCCCGCAGCCCCGCCGGCGGGAAAGATCGCGAGCGCATCGCCGCCCAGGGCATGCACCGCCCGCGCGACATTGATCCCGCCGCCGCCGGGATCATAGCGCGGCGCCTCGCAGCGCAATTTGAGCGTGGGGACGACGCGGTCGGTGGCGGTCGCGATGTCGAGCGCAGGGTTCATCGTCAGGGTGACGATTGCGGCCATGGTCGCGCCCCTTCCGACAAGGGCTATTGGGCGGCGAGCGGGGCGCCCGCCGCTTGCTGCTCGGCCTCGTGCACGACCGACATCGTGTGCAAGATGCTCGCCGCGGTGACGCTGATCGAATCGATCCCGAGCCGGGCTAGAAACTGCGCGATCTCGGGGTAATTGGCTGGGGCCTCGCCGCAGATGCCGACATGGCGATGGTTGCGCTTGGCGCCGGTGACGGCGAGCCGCAGCATTTCGAGCATGCCGGGATCGCGCTCGTCGAAATCAAAGGCGACGATCGCGGAGTCCCGATCGACCCCCAGCGTCAGCTGGGTCAAATCGTTGGAGCCGATGGAGAAGCCATCGAACAATTCGGCAAAGCCATCGATCGAGATGACATTGTTGGGGATCTCGCACATGACGTAGATCTCGAGGCCGTCCTTGCCGCGTTCCAGCCCATGCTGGGCCATCTCGGCGATCACCTGTTTGGCTTCGGTGACGCGACGGCAAAACGGCACCATGACACGCAGATTGGTTAGACCCATCTCGTCGCGGACCCGGGTGAGCGCGGCGCATTCGAGCGCAAAACCGGCAGCATAGGCCGGGTGGGCATAGCGCGCGGCGCCGCGAAAGCCGAGCATCGGGTTGGCCTCCTTCGGCTCAAACCCGGCGCCGCCCATCAGGCTGGCATACTCGTTGGTCTTGAAATCGGACAGTCGGATGATGACCGGCTTGGGATAGAACGCGGCGGCGATCGTGCCGACCCCCTCGGAAAGCCGCTCGACGAAGAAATCGGTCGGCTTCGGATAGTTGCGCACCAGCCTTGCGATGGCCGCCCGCGCCTTGGCCGAGGTGACCTTGTCGGGGCAGGCGAGCGCCATCGGATGGACGCCGATGTGCTGGTTGATGATGAACTCCATGCGGGCAAGCCCGACCCCGTCATTGGGCAGCATCGCGGTGTGGAAGGCGAGCTCGGGATTGCCGAGATTGACCATGATCTTGGCACGCGGCCGCGGCACCGTGCTGATCGGGACGCGGGTCGCCTCGAACGGTATCTTTCCGTCGTAGACGTTGCCGGTCTCGCCGTCGGCGCAGCTCACCGTCACGATCGTGCCGGTCGCGAGTTTCTGCACCGCGCCTTCGGCGCCGACCACCGCCGGGACGCCAAGTTCACGTGCCACGATCGCGGCGTGGCAGGTTCGGCCACCGCGGCTGGTGACGATCGCGCCGGCGGTCTTCATCACCGGCTCCCAATCGGGGCTCGTCGCCTCGGCGACCAGCACCTCGCCCGGGCGAAACGCGGCGAGCCCCTCCTTGTCCGCCACCACCCGCACCGCCCCGGCGGCGATCTTCTCGCCGACCGCGCGGCCGCTGACCAGCACTGGGCCTGTGCCCTTCAGCGCGTAGGTCTCGAAGCTATCCGTTCGACGCTGCGACGCGACGGTCTCCGGTCGCGCCTGGACGATGTAGAGCTTGCCGTCCGCGCCGTCCTTGGCCCATTCGATATCCATCGGGCTCGGATGCCCGGCGAGTTTCGTGTAGTGGTCCTCTATGCGGATCGCGTAATCGGCGAGTTCGAGCACTTCCGCATCCGTCAGGCAAAAGCGCTGGCGGGCATTTCTCGGGGTCGGACGGTTATGCGTGCTCGCATCGCCCTGCCCCCGGGCGAGGACGAGACTGAGCTGCTTGCCGCCCAGCGCGCGGCTCAGCACCGCGCGATGGCCCTGCCGGAAGGTCGGCTTGTGGACGTAGAACTCGTCCGGGTCGACCTTGCCCTGCACGATATTCTCGCCGAGTCCGTAGGACCCGGTGACGAAGACCACGTCTCGGAAGCCGGACTCCGTATCGAGGGTGAAGATGACGCCGCTAGCCGCCAGGTCCGAGCGGACCATCTTCATCACCCCGACCGAGAGAGCGACCTTGAAGTGGTCGAAGCCGTTATCGATGCGATAAACTATCCCGCGATCGGTGAAGATCGAGGCGAAGCAGCGCCGGCACGCCTCAAACAAAGCGGCTTCGCCGTGCACGTTTAGAAAGCTGTCATGCTGACCGGCAAAACTGGCGGTCGGCAGATCTTCCGCGGTGGCCGAGCTGCGCACCGCGACGGCGACGTTCTTGCCGTAGTCCCCTTCGAGCGCGCGATAGGCGGCCGCGATGTGCTCGCGCAACCCGCTGCCTCCCGTCGCCCGATAGACGATTTGGCGCGCTTTCGCGGCGCGCTCGGCAAGAGCTTCGAGATCGCGATGGTCGAAACCGGAAAGCAACGACCGCAGCTCGCCCCAGGCATCCGCCGCGGTGAGCGCCTCACGGTAGGCCTCTGCGGTCAGCGCAAAACCCTGCGGCACCCGCACGCCTTGCGCCGCCAACGTCGAATAGAGTTCGCCAAGAGAGGCGTTTTTGCCCCCCACCAGGGGAACATCCTTCAGGCGAAGGTCGCTAAACCAGCGGACATAGGAAGATTGCCCCGTCATCGGATTCACTCGCGCCAGCGACTAAGGTTGAGAATTGTGCCGCATCCGAAGCCGCGGCGAATTGATCCTGATCAATGCATGGGAGCGGCAGCGACAACAAAAGCTGATATGCGTCGGCCTCGGCCCACATCAATTTACCCGCCGCCGCGGCGCTATACCCTGCTTTGGATGTCAGGCAAGGATGAGAATAATGAAAGCCGCTTTGTTGTTTGCCGGTAGCGGGCCTCTGGTCGTTTTGACCTCGCATGCCTCCTTCACCGACCCTACTCTGCTGGAGAAGCTCGGCGCCAAGGGCATCGACAAGTTTATCGCCTACGAGATCCCGCTGGACCTCGCCCAGGAGCGCTATGGCAACCACTTCCAGGTCGTGCTTCGCGATCTGCACGAAGCCGACGATCTGCGCGTCCTCGACTTCAACGGTCAGCGTGCCTTCGGCCTGTTCCATTTATCCGAGCTTGGCAGCCCCATCTTTGTCGAAAACGGCCGAGCCGGTGAGGCCGGATAACCTGAGCGTCCTGCTCGACCGCGCTCCTATGACCGGCCGAGGCCGCCGAGAGGCAGGGCACATCGCGCTGGAACAAGCCGTCGAGCACCGAGGCCACACGATGCAACAGAAACAAGCTGACATGACCCCACTCGCTCACCTCGCCAGTGCAAAAGGGACGGGTGCGTTTCGGAGCCGGCGGCCAGTCTATGTCGACCTGCTGCCCCCCTGCGACAATGCTTGCCCGGCGGGAGAGCACATCCAGGCTTGGCTTGCCCTTGCGCAGGCAGGAAAGTTTCGTGCCGCCTGGGACGCCCTTGTCCGCGATAACCCGTTACCGGCTGTGCACGGTCGCGTCTGCTATCACCCTTGCGAAAGCGCGTGCAATCGTGGGGCGGTCGATGCCGCCGTCGAGATTCATGCGGTCGAACGGTATCTCGGCGACCTCGCCGCGGCCGAGAACTGGCCGTTCCCGATCGATGCGCCGCCAAGCGGGAAACGGGTGCTGATCGTCGGCGCCGGGCCGAGCGGTCTTGCCGCCGCCTATCATCTCACGCGGCTGGGTCACGTCGTCGAGATCAGGGATGCCGGGCCGGTACCCGGCGGCATGATGCAGTTTGGCATACCCTCCTATCGCCTGCCCCGCGCCGATCTGATGACGGAGATCCGCCGGATCGAAGCGATGGGCGCGCGCATCAGGCTCAATCACAAAGTCGAGGACGTCGTCGCGGAGCGCGATGCGGGAAGTTTCGATGCCGTCTTCGTCGCCGTCGGGGCCGAGGTCAGCCGCCATGTCGAGATCCCCGCGCGGGATGCGGCGCGGGTACTCGATGCGGTGACCTTCCTGCGTGATGCGGATGCCGGGGAGGCGCCGCGTCTCGGCCGCCGCGTCATCGTCTACGGCGGCGGCAACACGGCGATGGATGCGGCGCGCACCGCCCGGCGGCTCGGCGCGGATGAGGCACTGATCGTCTATCACCGCGACGGCGCGCACATGCCGGCGCGCGCTTTCGAGGCCGACGAGGCGATCGAAGAAGGCGTCAAAATCAAGTGGCTAACCAGCATCAAGGAAATCGTCGGCCCCTCCCTGACGGTCGAGCGCATGACCCTCGACAAGAGACGGAAGGCCTCAACCGACCGGCGAAATCGAGACGCTGGAAGCCGACGCCGTGGTGCTGGCCCTCGGCCAGCAGACGGACAGTAGCTTTCTGCGACAGGTGCCGGGCATCGAATTCAAGGCGGACGGCACGGTCATCGTCGACGCACAGCTGATGACAGGGCATGCCGGCATCTTCGCCGGGGGCGATATGGTACCCGGCGAGCGCACTGTGACGGTCGCGGTCGGGCACGGCAAACGTGCCGCCCGCAACATCGACGCCTGGCTTCGCGGCGTGCATTACGCCGAGGCGGTGAAGGCGCCGCTTGTGTCGTTCGAGATGCTACGCCTGCCGGTGTTCGCCGAAGTCGACCCGGCCGCACAAACGACGCTTGGCGTCGCCGATCGGATCAGCGGGTTCGAAGAGGTGGTGTCCGGGCTCGACGAACGGGAGGCACGACATGAAGCGCAACGCTGCCTGTCGTGTGGCCACTGCTTCGAATGCGACAATTGCTTCGCGGCGTGCCCCGAACAGGCGATCACCCGTCTCGGCCGCGGGCGAGGCTATCGGGTGGCGCTCGATCTGTGCACCGGGTGCGGGATCTGCTTCGAGCAGTGCCCGTGCCACGCCATCGAGATGACGTCCGACGCCCTGCCGGCGACGGCGCCGACCGATGCGTTTGGCGAGCCGCTCGCGCCGCACCGCTTTCGCCTTCGCGCGTGACCGGAGCCTAGGGAGGAAGCCGATCATGGACCGGATCGAGACCCTCGACGGCAACAGCGCTGTCGCTCACGTTGCCTACCGCATCAACGAGGTGTGCGCGATCTTCCCGATCACGCCGTCTTCGCCGATGGCGGAGCTTGCCGACGAATGGTCGGCGGAAGGCCGGACGAACCTGTGGGGCGGCCGTCCCGGTCGTCCAGGAGATGCAGGCCGAGGGCGGCGCCGCCGGCGCGGTCCACGGCGCGCTGCAGGGCGGCGCGCTGACGACGACCTTCACCGCCTCGCAGGGCCTGCTCTTGATGATCCCCAACATGTTCAAGATTGCGGGCGAGCTTACGCCTTGCGTCTTCCATGTTGCCTCGCGCTCTATCGGCACCCAGGCCTTGTCGATCTTCGGCGACCATTCCGACGTCATGGCGGTGCGCGCGACCGGTTTCGCTTTGCTCAGCGCGGCATCGGTGCAGGAGGCGCACGATCTCGCGCTGGTGGCGCAGGCGGCGACTTTGGAGGCGCGGGTGCCGTTCGTCCATTTCATGGACGGGTTCCGCACCTCGCACGAGTTGAATACGATCGTGATGCTGTCGGACGAGCAGATCCGCGCCATGATCGACGACGATCTCGTCCGCGCCCACCGCCAGCGCGGCCTGAGTCCCGAACGGCCCGTCATCCGCGGCACGGCCCAGAACCCCGACACCTTCTTCCAGGCGCGGGAGACGGTAAATCCGTACTACCTGGCAACGCCCGGCATCGTGCAGCGCGCGATGGATCGTTTTGCCGCCCTGACCGGCCGCCACTATCACCTGTTCCGCTACGACGGTCACCCGGAGGCCGAGCGGGTGGTGGTCGTGATGGGCTCGGCCGCCGAGACATTGCGGGCGACGGTCGCCCATCTCAACGCGCAGGGCGAGCGCGTCGGCGTATTGCAGGTCCTCCTTTACCGGCCATGGTCGGCGAAGGATTTTCTCGCCGCGCTGCCGCGCGAGCGTGCGCCGCATTGCCGTGCTCGACCGCACCAAGGAACCCGGCGCGCCAGCCGAGCCGTTATGTCTCGATGTCGCGCACACCCTGGCCGATGCGGTCGCGCGCAGCGCCCGCCAATGTCTGCCGCTCGTCGTGGGCGGCCGTTACGGCCTGTCGTCGAAGGAATTCAACCCGGCGATGGCCAAGGCCGTATTCGATCACCTCAAAAAGGAAGACCCGCATGCCGGCTTCACGGTCGGCATCACGGACGATGTCTGCGGCACCAGCCTGCCGGTCGAAAGCGGCTTCGACATCGAGCCGCCGGGCGTCACCCGCGCGCTGTTCTTCGGTCTCGGCGCCGACGGGACGGTCGGGGCCAATAAGAACAGCGTCAAGATTCTCGCCGAGGACCCTGGGCATTACGCGCAGGGATATTTCGTCTACGACAGCCACAAATCCGGCGCGGAGACGATCAGCCATCTGCGCTTCGGCAATGCGCCTCTCGCTGCCCCCTATCTGCTGCAATCGGCCGATTTCATCGGCGTCCACAAGTTCGACTTCCTGCAGAAGATCGATGTCCTCGGTGCGGCGAAGCCCGGCGCGACCGTCCTGATCAATGCGCCCTTCGACGCGGCGTCCGTGTGGGATCATCTGCCTCGAACCGTGCAGCTACAGCGTCATCGAGAAAGGCCTGCGCCTGTTCGTCATCGACGCGAGCGGCGTTGCCCAGCGCCTCGGCCTCGGACCGCGCGTGAACACGATCCTCCAGACCTGCTTTTTCGCGATCAGCGGCGTACTGCCGCGCGAGGAGGGCGTTCGGCGCATCCGCACGTCGATCGAGAAGACTTACGGGGCGAAGGGGCGAGCGGTCCTGGAGAAGAATTTTGCCGCAGTCGATACCGCGCTCGAGCATTTGCACGAAGTCTCGGTTCCGAAAGCAGTCACCTCCACGGAAGAACTCCGGGTGTTCGTCCCGGATGACGCGCCCGACCAGATCAAACGCATCGCCGCGCTGCAATTTGCCGGCCGGGGCAACGAGATCCCGGTCAGCGCAATCCCGGCGGACGGCAGTTATGTCGGAGGCACGACCCAATACGAGAAGCGCAATGTCGCCTTCTCGGTGCCTGCTCTGGAAGCCGGATCTCTGCATCCAATGCGGCCAATGCAGCATTGTCTGCCCGCACAGCGTGATCCGGGCCAAGGCTTATGACGGCGCGCTGCTCACGAGAGCGCCGGAAGGCTTTCCCTCCGCACCGGTCAATGCGCGCGGCTATCCCGACAAGCGGTTCACCTTGCAGATCGCCGTCGAGGATTGCACAGGTTGCGGGATTTGCATCGATCACTGTCCGGCCCATGATCCGCTCGAGCCCGGTGTCAAGGCGATCAATCTCGGCGAAAGGCTGACGCTGGTCGAAGCGGGGCGGCGCGATCTCGCATTCTTCGAGACCTTGCCGGAACACGCTCGGGAACAGGTCGACCTGCATCTCTCGCGCGGATTGCAGTTCGTTCGGCCGCTGTTCGAGTTCTCGGGCGCCTGCGCCGGCTGCGGCGAGACCCCATATCTCAAGCTACTGTCACAGTTGTTCGGTGATCGCTTGCAGATCGCCAACGCGACCGGCTGCTCGTCGATCTACGGCGGTAATCTGCCGTCTCTGCCGTGGCGCGCCGGCCCGGACGGGCGCGGCCCAGCTTGGAACAACAGCCTCTTCGAGGACAATGCCGAGTTCGGTTTTGGCATGCGCCTCGCCGTCGACCAGCAGGTGGCGATGGCGCGCGCCCTGGTCCGCGCGCTGGCCGACCGCATCGGCCCGCAAGCTTGCCGATCAAATTCTCGACGCGCCGCAAAGTACCGACAGCGAGATCGTGGCGCAGCGCAGCCGGGTCGAGGAAATGCGGCGTATGCTCGGGGACCCGACCGACGGGCCTACCTGCGATCTGCTGAACCTGGCCGAGCATCTGGTCCGCCGGAGCCTGTGGATCGTCGGCGGCGATGGCTGGGCTTATGACATCGGCGCCGGCGGACTTGACCATGTCCTGGCCCAAGACCGCGACGTCAACGTTCTGGTGCTCGATACCGAGGTTTATTCCAACACCGGCGGGCAATCCTCGAAAGCGACGCCGCTGGGGGCCTCCGCGAAGTTCGCCTCCGCCGGAAAGCGCACGCCGCGCAAGGATCTGGCGCTACAGGCCATCGCCTATGGCTACGTTTATGTGGCGCAAATCGCCCTGGGAGCGAGCCCGGAACAGACAATCCAGGCAATGCGCGACGCCGAATCTTATCCGGGTCCTGCGCTGATCCTCGCCTACAGTCATTGCATCGCCCACGGCTACGATCTGCGCGACGGCATGAAGCAGCAGCAGCGGGCGGCCGCCAGCGGATATTGGCCGCTGTTCCGCTACGATCCGCGGATGCGCAAATCCGACATGAACCCGTTTTGCCTCGACAGCACGCGGCCGCGGATTCCGATTGAAGACTTCGCCTATCACGAGCTGCGCTACCGGATCCTCACGCAGACGCGGCCTGAAGACGCGCGGATGCTGTTGCGTCAGGCGCAGGCCGGGGCGGATGAGCGTTACCGGCTTTACGAGGACATGGCGGCGCGGGACGGAACGCGGTTCCATCCGTTCTGGCAGGACGAGGACGTCACTCGTGACCGGCCCACGGCGGAGGTGGCGGGATGAACCTGCAGACCAACTATCTTGGCCTGTCTTTGGCCCATCCCGTCGTCGCCAGCGCTTCGCCGCTCTCCGCGACCTTCGACGGCATCCGCCGGCTCGAAGATGCGGGGGCGGCAGCGATCGTCACCGCATCGATCTACGAAGAGGAGGTCGCGGCCGAGGCGGCCGCGCTCGACGCCTTCGCGACGGTAGGGGCGGAGAGCCATCCGGAGGTGACGAGCTATCTGCCACCGCTTCCGGGATACCCGGGCGCGCTAGCCGCCCGTCTCGAGATCATCCGGCGCGCGGCCGACAGCGTCTCGGTGCCGCTGATCGCCAGCCTGAACGGGATCACGCGTGAAGGCTGGACCGGGATCGCCAGCCGATCTGAAGGCGGCAGGGGCAGCGGCGATCGAACTCGATCTGTTCCACCTGCCGATCGACCCGCGGGAGAGTTCCGCCGAGGTCGAGCATCGTCTGATCGAGACGGTGCGCGGGGTCTGCGCGGCGGTGGATATTCCCGTGGCCGTCAAGCTCTCGCCCTATTTCACCGCGCCGGCTCATCTCGCCGCCGCGCTCGCCGATGCCGGGGCGCGCGGCATCGTCTTGTTCAACCGGTTGTTCGAGCCGGACATCGACTTCGAGACGCTGAATTTCTGCCCCAGCCCGGGTTTGTCCACGGCGGAGGAAATCCGTCTGCCGCTGATGTGGATCGCGATACTGGCCGGAAAAACATCGCTGAGCCTTGCGGGCGGAAGAGGCGTCGAGGGACCCGAGGAGGTGATCAAATACCTGCTTGCGGGCGCGGATGCGGTGCTGACGGCATCGGCATTGCTGCGCCACGGTCGAACTCAACCAGGCACTGGGAGATCGCATCGAACTGGTGGGTGACGATGTATTCTGCACCAACCCGGAAATTATCGCCCGCGGCATCGAGGAGAACATCGCTAATGCCGTGCTCATCAAACTCAATCAGATCGGTACCCTAACAGAGACCATTGCCGCCACCCACTTGGCCCGCAACCACGGCTGGGGCACCTTTATCTCGCATAGATCGGGAGAAACGGTAGATAGCTTTGTTGCCGATATGACAGTGGCGGCTGGATACCGGTCACCTTAAGAGTGGGGCGCCTGCGCGCGGCGAGCGGGTTGAGAAATACAACCGGTTGTTGCGCATCGAACAGCATCTGGGCGTAGCGGCCATATATGCCGGCCGGGCCGCTTACGTGCGCAAACCGCAGTGGCAAGCCTCGTAAATCAACTCCTTCTGATCAGATACAGACAGTCGGGTGCCGGCGGCGGTACTCGCACCGGCCGCAGGCGGAGACGTAGGAGATCAGGACGCGGTCACCAAGATGGAACGCGGTGACGCCAGGGCGGTCTTGTCAACGATGCCAACGCCCTCGACCGATAGTCCCTCGGATCTCCGTAGGGAGCGATCATGAATTCCTGAAAGTCCGCCCCTTGCCGCAGACAGTTTCAGCCAGGCACTCGAATGGGGCAGCGAGATATATCACGCACTGCAGGCACTGCTGGAGAAGAAGGGCCTGTCCGTCGGCGTCGGTGACGAGGGTGGCTTTGCCCCGCGGGTTACTTCCAACGAGGAACCTTTCGAGCCTGATCATTCAGGCGATACACAGCGCGGGCCTAAGGCCGGGACAGGATGTGGGCATTGCCTGCGATCCGGCCTCCAGCGAGTTTTATGAAAACGGTCAATATCACTTGCGTAGTGAGGATCGGATACTGGATTCCGCCGCGATGTCTGCTTACTACACGAAGCTCATCGACAGCTATCCGTTGGTGCTGTTGGAAGATGGTATGGCCCAGGACGACTGGTCGGGCTGGCAACGGACGCGTGGCCTACCAGTACCACATATGAATATCCTCAACGGCGGAGTTCACACTCACTGGCGGCAATCCGCTGCAAGTTGCAGCAGCACGCGCCACGGCCAGTGAGACGCCTAGGATGGCATTGGCTCCCAGACGCGCCTTATTCGGCGTCCCATCCAATTCGATCATGGTCAGGTCGATCGCAGCCTGTTGACGTGCGTCTATGCCCGCGAGTTCTGGTGCAATAGCCTCGCTTACATTGGCAATCGCCTGCAATACGCCCTTTCCGCGATAGCGTTTGGCATTGCCGTCACGTAACTCCACTGCCTCACGGCTGCCGGTCGAAGCCCCGGAAGGTACGGCGGCGGTGGAACGGGTGCCGTCCTGAAGTTCGCACTCCACCTCCACAGTGGGATTGCCGCGGGAGTCGAGGATCTCCCGAGCGGTCAGTGACTGAATTTCATAGTGACGCTTCATGGTTATTTGCCTTTGCGTAACATCCCCCACTGGCGACCGGCGCACGGCCGCTAGATGGATGGCTGATCCTCTCATATGGCCCCACGCCAAGGGCAAGAGGCTTGCCATCCAATCAGAAACAGCGAGGCCGACAGAACTCGGTTTAGGCCACTGCATGCCATTCTTGGCACTATATTTCGTTCCTTGTTTTCTGGGTTTAGAGGCGCCTACATTATGCAGTAATGATACGACGTTTCGATTTTTTGCGATTGTTCCGACGTGCCGCGTTGTGACGGGTTCTCCTTTGCAACGTTGCTTTATGATTTTGTGCTGCCTGACATGCGTTTTTCCACCGCCAGCACATGGCGGATGGTGTTGAGTACGGTGTCCGGATTAAGGCTCATGGCGTCGATGCCGATTTCCACCAGATACTCGGCCATCTCAGGATAGTCAGACGGTGCCTGTCCGCAAATACCCGAGTGGCGGCCGTTGCGTTTTGCGCCCTCTACCGCCAAACGGATCATCTCTTTCACGCCGGGGTCGCGCTCATCGAAGTCGAAGGCAACAATCTCGGAATCACGGTCCACGCCTAAGGTCAATTGGGTTAGGTCGTTTGAGCCGATGGAAAAACCATCGAACAGTTTGGCAAAGGCGTCGATCAGGATGACATTGTTCGGGATCTCGCACATGACATAGATCTCCAGTCCGTTGTCACCGCGCTTAAGGCCTTGGCCGGCCATCGCAGCGAGTACCTTTTCACCCTCCTCCACTCGGCGACAAAAAGGAATCATCAACTTGACGTTGGTCATCCCCATCTCGTTGCGTACCCTTTTCATCGCCGCGCACTCCAGCGCAAAACCTTCGGCATAGGCGGGATGGGCATAACGGGATGCGCCGCGGAAACCGATCATCGGATTATCCTCGTCCGGCTCAAAAAAAGTACCGCCCAGCAGGGTGGCGTATTCATTGCTCTTAAAGTCGCTCATACGCACCACACAGGGCTTTGGATAAACCGCAGCAGCAATCGTGGCGACGCCTTCGGAAAGGGTCTTGATGAAAAAGTCCGCAGGGCGATCGTAGGCGGTACTGATGTCGGCGATCTTCTTACGTGTCGCATCATCTACCTTTTCCGGGTGTTTGATCGCCATCGGATGCACCTTTATGTATTCACTTATGATGAATTCCATGCGTGCCAGTCCGATACCGTCCGTCGGCAGTGACGCGAGGCTAAAAGCCTGGTCCGGATTGCCCAGGTTCATCATAATCGCAGTTTTAGGGCGCGCCAGCTGACTCAAATCGGTTTGCTCAATATCGAATTTAAGAATGCCTTTATAGACATTTCCGACTTCGCCTTCGGCACAGCTGATGGTGATCTCCTGGGCTGTTTTGAATGTCTCCGTCGCGCTTCCACTTCCAACGATGGCGGGAATGCCGAGTTCGCGTGAAACGATGGCGGCATGACAAGTACGGCCACCCCGGTTCGTCACAATCGCGGCGGCGTTTTTCATTACGGGCTCCCAGTCGGGTGTCGTGGTATCGGCAATTAGCACCTCTCCAGCTTGAAATTCACTTAGATCTTTGACGTCTTTGATGACACGCGCCTTTCCAACGCCGATTTTGGTGCCGACCGCCCTGCCTTGGAGAAGAACAGTTGATCTTTCCTTGAGATGGTAAATCTCGAGTATGGCGCCTTTTTTCTGTGACGCTATCGTCTCCGGTCGTGCTTGCACCATATACAGGTGTCCATCCATTCCGTCCTTTGCCCACTCCATGTCCATGGGTTTGTAAAAACCAGCCTTTTTAGAATAGTGGTTTTCAACTTTGATGGCATAATCGGTAAGCACCATGACGTCCGCGTCCGATATGCAAAAGTGCTCTCTTTCATCGCTGCTGGTGTCAATATTCTTCGTGTATTCCTTAGCAATATTGCCGGTGTTGAGGATGTCCGTAAAAATCATCTTTTTTTGTTTGTTACCCAGACGGCGTTTCAATACTGCGCGGTGTCCTTTGATGAAGCTTGGCTTGTGCGAATAAAAACTATCCGGGTCGATCGTGCCCTGAACAACATTTTCACCAAGCCCGAAGGCGGCATTGATGAAAACCACATCCTTGAATCCCGTCTCCGTGTCGAGCGAAAACATCACGCCACTGGCCCCTATATCGCTTCGCACCATTTTCATGACCACGACGGATAGATAGACTTTAAAGTAACAAATTTTTTGTCGTACTTGTAGTGGATGGATCGATCGGTAAAGTTAGAAGCAAGACAGCGCTTGTAGGCATCAAGCAGGGCATCGCCACTCGCGATATTGAGATAGGTGTCGTTCGTCTTTGCGGTCGAAGGCGCATCCTTCGCCGCCGGTGCGTCGATGGCGCCGGAAGCCGCCGCGGCGGCGACTGAAGTCGCCGACCGTATCGTGGCCGAGGTCGCGAGGCTGCGGCAAAGTTCAAATGAGCTTACGGCCGATGCATGAGACTGGAAATGTGCGAGGACCATTTTTCCTCGGCAGCACTTCGCGAACATCTCGATGAGGAAGTGTGCGGACCATTGACCGAAAGTAACGAAGTCTCGGTCGAGGTATCGCAGGAATCCTGACGATCTGCACGTGTTCGACCTCTGATCCAGAGCCAGCAACGGCGAACCACCCTCCGCTTGTGAGGTCCGCGCCTATGCGTCGGAGCCCGATCTCGAGCACGTGCATCGCGGCATGCGCGAAGGCAAGCACGACGTGCTGATGCCGGCAGCAGCAACAAAAAAAAAAAAAAAAAAAAAAAAAAAAAAAAAAAAAAAAAAAAAAAAAAAAAAAAAAAAAAAAAAAACTCTCTCTCTCTCTCTCTCTCTTCTTTTTTTTTTTTTTTTTTTTTTTTTTTTTTTTTTTTTTTTTTTTTTTTTTTTTTTTTTTTTTTTTTTTTTTTTTTTTTTTTTTTTTTTTTTTTTTTTTTTTTTTTTTTTTTTTTTTTTTTTTTTTTTTTCTTCATGTCTTGGCCGCCCGCCAGGACGTCGCGAACGAGCGGATATTTGCCCCGGGGTGGGATGCCCTGGCGTAGCAGGCATCCCTGAAGCGACGGCCCTGGCGGGCTCAGGTCAGGGCGTTACCGGTTGCCGCGGCGTTGTAGCTGCGGCGGGCTCGCGCTGCGGGCGCTGGCGCCGTAGTGGCGGAGCATCTGCGGGGAGGTGGCCGTCCAGCTTCCACCAGGTTGCCTCGGCACGGCCCCGGTCGAGCCAGGTGTGGCCGAAGTGGTACCGGAACCGGTGCGGGTACACGTCGACGCCACTGGCGGCCGCGCCGGACGATGACCTGGTAGATCCCGCTGGCTGTCCACGGTCCCACGGCCCCAGCCACAGCTGCGGCCGATGCTGGGCGTGCCGGGCGCGGACGCGCAGGTAGCGGTCGAGGCCGCGGGCGGCGTCGAAGCCGACTCGACGGTCCTGGTCTTGTGGCCCTTGCCCTGCACGGGCCATCTCCCGGTGCCATAGGTCCACGTCGCTGCGCCCTGGGCCTTCAGCGTCGTACCGGATTCCGGCCAGCTCCGAGAGGCGCATCCCGGTCGCCCCAAACACGGCGATCAGGGCGGCTAGCGCTGCGCGAACGCGCGGCCCGCGCAGGCACGCGCCAGCCGCGGCAGGTCCCCTGCGGCGAAGACCGGGACGGGCTTGCCGGGACGCGGGGCGGCTTCTAGGCCATGGGGTCGGGGACCGTCCCTTGGCGGCCAGCCACTTGAAGAACTGCTGGAGGGCACGGAGATGTTGCCGACGTACGCGCCGCGTACGGGTCCAGAGCGCACATTGATCCGCCTGCACGTCTTGCTTGCCTGCGTGTTCCCAGCTGGTGCAGGTCGAGGCGCCGCAGGTGGGCGGCGGCGAACCATTGCACCGCCTCGGGATGCTCATGTCTTGCAGGCCTTCCCCCGCGGCCAGGCACAGCCGGAACGAGCTGATCTCTGGCTGGAGGACCCCAGTGTCCAGCTGCTTGGACTGCCGGGGCCGCGGCTTTGGTGCGGTCATGGTCCTGCCCTTCTCGTGGAGCACACCCTCCTCAGGCCGTAATTCTCGACGCGGAGAACGAAACACCACAGGCATCGAATTCATAATGGACCTACAACAGCCCCGAGTTGGTTACCAGTGCGCCGCCACGGGGTCAGTCGCTCAGGCCCGGGTCAGCAGAAACCTGATGGGAAGGGGCTCGCCTTCCATGCGATTTGCATGGCGCGGTGGCAGCCACCACCCGCGCCATGCCGCGGGTCAGTCCCTCATGATGAGGTCGTAGTGGCGGGGCCCGGCGCGCCGCGCACGCTGCCGCCGTACCATTGGAGCATCTGCGACGAGGACCAGCCGTTCAGCTCCATCAGGTCGCCCTCGCTCCTGCCGCGATCCAGCAACGGGATCTACCAGATGGTCAAGCGACGCGGCGACCGGGCAGGCGTGCGGGTCTACCCGCACCGGTTCCGGCATCATTTCAGCCACACCTGGCTGGATCGCGGCGGGGCGGAGGGCGACCTGATGGAGCTGAACGGCTGGTCCTCGTCGCAGATGCTCGAATGGTACGGCGGCAGCGTGCGCGGCGCGCGGGCACGCCGCCACTACGACCTCATCATGAGGGACTGACCCGCGGCATGGCGCGGGTGGTGGCTGCCGCCCGCGCCATGCAGCCAGGCTCCGGTCCGCGAATCGCATTATGGAAGGCGAGCCCTGCCCATGGCCGTGCCTCTGTGACCCGGGCCTGAGCGACTGACCCCGTGACGGTGACGCACCGCGACCTGGTTAGTTCAACTGGGGCTGTTGTGGTCCATTATGAATTCGATGCCTGTGGTGTTTCAGAGTTCTCCGCGTCGAGAATTACGGCCTGAGGAGGGTGTGCTCCACGAGAAGGGCAGGACCATGACCGCACCAAAGCCGCGGCCCCGGCAGTCCAAGCAGCTGGACGCTGGGGGATTCCAGCCAGAGATCAGCTCGTTCCGGCTGTGCCTGGCCGCCGGGGGGAAGGCCTGCAAGACGGTACGGACCTATACCGAGGCGGTGCAATGGTTCGCCGCCGCCCACCTGCGCCGGGAGACCGACCTCACCAGCTGGGAACAGGCCGGCAAGCAAGACGTGCAGCGGTGGATGGTGCGGCTGCTGGACCGGTACAGCAGCGCGTACGTCAGCAACCAGTACCGTGCCCTCCAGCAGTTCTTCAAGTGGCTGGCCGCCGAGGACGAGGTCCCCGACCCCATGGCCGGGCTGAAGCCGCCCCGCGTCCCCGGCAAGCCCGTCCCGGTCTTCGCCGCAGGGGACCTGCCGCGGCTGGCGCGTGCCTGCGCGGGCCGCGCGTTCGCGCAGCGCCGCGACGCCGCCCTGATCGCCGTGTTCGGGGCGACCGGGATCCGCCTCTCGGAGCTGGCCGGAATCCGGTACGACGCTGAAGGCCCAGGGCGCAGCGACGTGGACCTATGGCACCGGGAGATCACCGTGCAGGGCAAGGGCCGCAAGACCAGGACCGTCAAGATCAGCTTCGACGCCGCCCGCAGCCTCGACCGCTACCTCCGCGTCCGCGCCCGGCACGCCCAGGCATACCGGCCGCAGCTGTGGCTCGGGGCCAGCAATCGGGGGCCCATGACAGCCAGCGGGATCTACCAGGTCATCGTCCGGCGCGGCCGCCAGTGCGGCATCGACGTGTACCCGCACCGGTTCCGGTACCACTTCAGCCACACCTGGCTCGACCGGGGCGGTGCCGAGGGCGACCTCATGGAGCTCAACGGCTGGACCTCCCCGCAGATGCTCCGCCACTACGGCGCCAGCGCCCGCAGCGCGCGAGCCCGCCGCAGCTACGACCGCGTCATGGAGGAAACGCCCTGACCTGAGCCCGCCAGGGCCGTCGCTTCAGGGATGCCTGCTACGCCAGGGCATCCCACCCGGGCGAAATATCCGCTCGTTCACGACGTCCTGGCGGGCGGCCAAGACGGGTCGTCCAAGTCGCGAGAACAGATGTTCTGTCACATCGCGCCGATCCGCATGCCCTGCTCAAGATCGCCGCCCCTGCAGCCCTGTCGACCTCATCTGCCGATGAGCGGGCGTCGCGTGGACGCATACTTATGTGCTGGCCTGTATGTCGCTGACGGTTGCGATGAGCGTCAACTCGGCCATGTAATTCGAAGCGCGTGCACTCCGAACGTTTGATACGCAGGCGATTTGCGTTGTCAGTCTGTCGTGTTCCTGGTCTTTTGAGGACGGCGGTGGAGCAGGGTGCCTTTGCCCTCTATTCTTCGGTCATGGCCGGGGTTTCGGGGGTTCGGCTGGTGCTGGGGAGGGGTGGCTGAGGTGTCGGGTGATGTGCTGTTGGCGCTGGCGCAGTGGGCTGGTCAGACGGTGGCTGCTGCGGCGGTGACCGATGTGTGGGAGGCGGTGCGAGGCCGGTTCGCCCGGCTGCTGGGGCGCGGGGATGCCCGGAAGGCTGAGGTCGCGGAGCGGTGGCTGGCGCAGACCCGCGACCAGCTAGTCGCGGCGGCGCCTGGCGCGGACCTGGAGCGGATGCAGGAGGCGCAGGCGGAGCGGTGGGCTGGCCGGTTCGCGGACCTGCTGGATGAGGACCCCGCCCTTGAGGCGGACTTCCGCGCGCTGGTGGAGGACGTCGCCGCCCGGCTGCCTGCCGGTGCGGTGTCGGCGGCGGGTCATTCGGTGGCGGCCGGGCGGGACGTGACGATCACGGCGTCGGGCGGGGGGATCGCGGCCGGGGTGATCCACGGGAACGTGGCGCCGCCGGGCCCTACGCCGGCCGGGTCCGGCGACGCCGTAGCCGCACCCGGGGAGTGGAACCTCGGCCCTGGGTCGATGGGAGCTGACCGAGGCGGAACAGCCGATCGGCAAGGTGGTGCTACCGGCGGCGGCCGGAGGTGGCGAGCATGCCGGTGCGGCTGGCGTCACGCGCCCGGTGTTCCTGGCCGGGCGTGAGGGGCTGCTGGCGGAACTGGATGCCCGGCTGACGGGCGGGCCGGGGCCGCGGCTGGTCGCGCTGTGCGGGCTGGGAGGCGCGGGCAAGACCAGCGTGGCGGTGGAGTACGCGCACCGGCACCTGGCCGAGGTGGGGTGTGCTGGCAGTTCCCCGCGGAGGACCCGGCGGTGCTGGCGGCGGAGTTCGCGGTGCTGGCCGCGCAGCTGGGGGCACGGGACCTGCTGGATGCGCGGGATCCGGTGGCGTCGGTGCACGCGGTGCTGGCCCGGGCCGGGGCCGGGTGGCTGCTGATATTCGACAATGCCGTGGACCGGGCGTCGGTGGAGCGGTTCGTGCCGCCGGCCGGGAACGGGCGGGTGCTGGTCACGACGCAGAGCCAGCACTGGCCGCCCGGCCAGGCCCTTGACGTTCCGGTCCTCGACACCGACGTCGCGGCCGACTTCCTGATCAACCGGACTGGCGATGCGGACCGGGCGGTAGCCCTTGAGCTTGCGGCAGCGCTGGGCGGGCTACCGCTGGCGCTGGAGCAGGCCGCCGCGTACATGCAGGCCACCGGGACCACCCTGGCCCGGTACCTGGAGCTGTTCCGGGATCGGCAGGCGGACCTGCTGGCCCGGGGCGAGGCCGCCGGGCATCCGGCCGACGTGTCCGCCACACTTGGCCTGGCCATGTCCCGGCTGGCAAGCCAGGCTCCGGCGGCGGCGGGACTGCTGCGGCTGCTGGCGTTCCTGGCTCCTGAGCCGGTCCCACTCGGCCTGCTCCTCGTCGGCGAGCCGACCGTGGGCCTAGCCGAACATGGGGGCGGCGGCCGGGGTCGAGCCACTGCTGGGGACCCGGTCGCGGCCGGGGACGCCATCGCCGCGCTGCGCCGCTACTCGCTGGTAACCCCGGCCGGGGACGGCTTGGTGCTGGTACACCGGCTGGTGCAGGCCATCACCCGCGACCAACTCCCGCCGGAGGAAGCCGTCCAGTGGCGACAGGCCGCCGCGGCGCTGGTCGGAGCGGCCATCCCCGCCGATGCGACGGTGCCGACGGCCTGGCCTGCCTGCGCGCTGCTGCTGCCGCACGCTCAGGCCGTCCTCGACCTGACCAGCGACGGCATGTCGCAGATCGCGATGTACCTCGGGCAAGGCGGCAACAACACGGCCGCCCGGGACTTGTTCCGGCTGATCGCCGATGCGCGCATAGCAGATGATGCCTACGGCCCCGATCACCCCGGCACCCTGTCCGCCCTCTACGAGTTCGCCCGCTGGGCCGGGAATGCCGGGGATGCGGCCGGGGCCCGTGACCAGTTCGCCGCCCTGCTGCCCGACTACGAGCGAGTCCTCGGCCCCGACCACCCCGAACCCTGTCGTCCGCGACACCCTTGCCGTGTGGGTCGGGAATGCGGGGGATGTGAGCAGGGGCCCGCGATCAGTACGCCGTGCTGTTGCCCCTCGAGGAACAGATCCTGGGAGCTGACCACCCAACTACCATGACCGCGCGCAACAACCTCGCCTACTTCACTGGAGAGGCCGGGGATGCGGCCGGTGCCCGCGACCAGTTCGCCGTCCTGCTGCGCCGACTCGGAACGGGTCCGGGGTCCCGATGACCTCGGGACCCTTCTCGTCCGCAGTAACCTCGCGCATTGGACTGGGGAGGCAGGTGATGCGGCTGGTGCCCGCGACCAGTTCGCCGCCCTGCTGGCCGACTCCGAGCGAATCCTAGGTGGCGACCACATCCGCACTCTGAACACCCGCCACGACCTCGCCCGCTGGACTGGGGAGGCGGGTGATGCCGCTGGTGCCCGTGACCAACTCGCTGCCTTGCTGCCCACCTTCAGGCAGGTTCTGGGCCCTGACCACCCCGGCACACCTGAGCCACCCGCCGTCAACTCGCCCGCTGGACAGGGGAGGCCGGTGATGCGGCTGGTGCCCGTGACCAACTCGCTGCCCTGCTGCCGATCTGCGAGCGAGTCCTCGGCCACAACCACCCCACGACCCTGGCCACCCGCCACGATCTCACCACCCTGGCAGGAGAGACCGCAGTCTGATCCGCATCGTCCGCAGTCCTAGGGCGTGACTACCGCGGACCATTACGGTGGGTCCGCGCACGTTAACCACGAGGCTCCCCGCGGGTCAGAGGCTTGGAAGTCCGGCGCCTGCACCGTATGTTTATTGTCGTCTGCCATGAGCATGGGACCACCTGCTGAGGTTTGTTGCCACGGGGATGGGACCACCTGGTTTGCCAGTTGATGGACCACCCTGCTGTGATCTTCCGGTTCATTTTCGGATTGGAAGAGACGGCAGGGGATGGCGTTCCGGGAGGTTCTGGTGACACAAGTGAGAGAGGTCCTGCGGGCGTGGCTGGCCGGGGCGGGCAAGCGCCCGGCGGCCAGGCGGGCGGGCGTGGACGTGAAGACCGCCGCGCGGTATATCGCGGCGGCGCGGGCGGCGGGCCTGGCCCGTGACGGGGATGAGTCGCAGCTGACCGATGAGCTGCTCGGGCAGGTGGTGGCGGCGGTGCGCCCGGCGCGCCCGGCCGGGCACGGCGCCTCGTGGGAGGCGCTGGTGCCGGTGACGGCCGAGGTCACCGGGTGGGTGAAAGACGGCCTGACGCTGGTGAAGATCGGGGAGCTGGTGGAGCGCCGCGGGATCGCGGTGCCGTACCGGACGCTGGCCCGGTTCGCCGCGGCCGAGTGCGGTTACTCCTCGTCCCGGCAGCAGGTGACGGTGCCGGTGGCCGACGGCAAGCCCGGCGAGGAGGTACAGATCGACTTCGGCTACCTGGGCGTGATCGGCGACGGGGACCGGCGGCGGAAGCTGCACGCGCTGGTGTTCACCGCGGTGCTGTCGCGGTACTGCTTCGTGTTCTTGACGTTCTCGCAGACGACGGCCGCGGTGATCGCGGGCTGCGAGGCGGCGTGGAGCTTTTTCGGGGCGTCTTCAAGGTGCTCATCCCGGAAAATGTGGCGCGCCACATTTTCCGGCACCAGCCGGGCGGGCACGCCGCCGAAGAACCCGAACGCCGCGACGTGGCACTCGGTCCAGGACCGCTGGTCCATCTTCAGCACCGGCCGCACGAACATGTGCCGCGAGCACGCCAGCACCATGACAAAAGCCCAGACGGTGCGCAGCTTCCCGGTCACCGGATCCAGCCACCGGCCGAGCTGCCCGTAGAGCAATACGCGACATAAACATCGCCACGTATCGCTGTCCTCCCGCGCGAGGCGTTCGCTCTCCTTCGCGAGGACCTCCTCGCGCGTGCGCGTCTCCTGCCGCACGCGGCCGAAATCCCCGAGGAGATCGAGGAGGCGCGCCGCGTCTCCCGCCTCGGGGATCCCGGACGGAAGTCCGAGCGGCTCGCGGAACGGCGCGAGATCCGCGTCAAGCACTTCGAGCCGTGCCCTGGCATCGTCCCGTCGCGTCGTCGCCGCGGCGAGCGCGCGGCGCCTCTCATCGGCCGCTCGCACGCGGCGGTGCGCCTTGAGGAGCGCGGCCGCAGGAACCCGGCGTCCTTCGCCGCACGTTCGAGACGCCGTCGCACGTCCGAGAGGCGGCGCCGCACCTCGGCCGCCCGGCGGCGCGCCGCGGTCTCTTCCTCGCGGGCTCGGGCCTCGTCCGCGACCCGGTAGGTCGTGGCGCGCCCCCAGCTCACCGCGCCGAAGAGTCCCAGCGTCAGGATGAACACCGTGGCGGCGACGGCCATGTGGACGGGGACGCCCGCCGACGGCCACGCGAACCACGCGACAACCGGACGAGGGCCCCGGTGACGCCGACCATTCCCTTCGCGAGCCTCAGGCGCTGGGCCCGTTCGCCCGTGACGATCGCGGCGAGGGCCGATGCGTCGGCCACCCTGCGGTCCAGCTTGACGCCGTCGAGCTCGAGGCCTCCGCGTTCCTCCTCCCGCCCCGACGACGAACTCGCGGTGGTCGGGGGGGATCGCGTCCAGCCGGACGATCTCCTCGGCGAGCCCGTCGGAACGGAGCGACTCCCACTGCGCCTCGAGCGCCCTCTCGGCGTCCGAGAGCTCCTTCCTCAGGCTCGCGAGGGAGTGCAGAAGCATCTCGAGCCGCGCGCGCGCCTCGTCCCCCAGCCGCGCGACGGCGCCGAAGCGGCGCGCGAGGTCGCCGGCGTCTCGACTGGCCTGGCGAAGGCTCTCTTCGAGAGCGGCTCGCGCCACTTCGAGCGACTGAGGCCGCGCCCCTCGCTCCTCGCGCAGGCGGTCCACCTCGCGCAGGGCCGCGTCCGAGAACAGCGCCGCCTCGGGCGCCAGCGCCCTCGCCTCGCTCTCCGTCTCGCGCCTCCTCTCCACCGCGGTACGCGCGACGGCGAGGCGCTCCTGCAGCGCGTGTCGCTCGGCGACCACGGCGCCGAGATCCGCGAGGTTGGCGGCACAGCGCGCCTCGTCCCGTGTCCGCGTGCGGTGCGCGAGGGCGGCGGACGCCTGCGCGGCTTCGCGCCGCTTCTGCGCCAGGGCGTCGCGCTTGGCCTTCAGGGTCTCGATCCGCCTCCCGAGGCGCGCGATCTCGGTCTCGACCGAGACCTGGGCCCCGTCGTCGCGTCCGGCATCCGTGCGCGGGCCGTCGAGAGCGCGAGCGCGCGGACGACGGAGGCCTCGCCGCCTCCCGTGTCGGCGATCCGCGCCAGCTCGACGGTGAGCGACGCGTCGAGGCGGTCCGCGTCGAGGACGTTCTGCGCGACGTAGGCGGTGGCCGGAAAAGCGGCTCGGCGAGCCCACCCGTCACGCTTCTCGCCGAAGACGTCCCGCCCCCCGGGCGGAGAAACTCCGCGTCGCGTCGTCACCCCGGTCCCGGTCGACGACCCGCAGCGTCCCGGCGTCGAGGTCGCGGTCGACGTGGACCAGCGCCGTGCCGGCCGAGGAGACGTCGAGTCCGACGCGCAGGTCGGCGCTCCGCTTCGGGGCGTGCGGGCCTCGCGCGACCGTCTCGCCCGCGGCGCGTTCTCGGCAGCCCGTAGAGCGCGGCCACGATCGCTTCGCAGAGCGTCGGCTTTCCCGGTCTCGTTCGGGTCGAGGACGAGGAGAAGACTCTCCCCTCGGGCCACGTCAGGTCGACGCCCTCGAGCGGCACCGAAGCCCTCGACCCGGATGCCGCTCGATCCTCACGCGTCCTCCGGCTCGGGGGGCAGGAGGGGCCGGCCCGCGAGCGCGTCGCGCCCGAGGCGGAGCGCGAGCTCGGCGAGGCGCGCGGCTCCGGCGTCGTCCGCGGCGGCGCGCCGCGCCCGAGATCCGAGGGCGAAACGGCCCTCGGCCGTCAGCGCGGTCCGGGGTCCTTCGGGCGGGGGCGCCGTCAGGTCGCGGAGCGCCAGGTGGGCGTCGCGCCCTTCAGGTGTTCAGGGCGCGCCGCGCCGACCGGGCGGGCGCCGTCGGCTGCGTCCCCGTGAGCGTGAGCCGGACGACGTCCGGGGGCGGCCCGAGCCCTCGGCAGCCGAGGGCGCCGCCCCTCTCGCGAGGGCACCGGCCTCGTGATCGGTCCCGTCGACGGCGAGGTCGAGAACCGTCCGGGCGTCGGCGGGCAGCGTCTCGACGCGCCGGCGCCTTCTCCGGGTCGAGGGTCACCTTCAGGAAGTAGCGCGGGCCGGTCTCGTCGAGGCCGCGGCCCGGTCGGGCGACCCGGAGTAGCGCCGCGGCGGCACGCCCGTCCGGGCGCTCGACGAGGTGGAGACGTGGTGGTGGTGGCCGAGCGCCGCCCAGGAGAATCCGGCGCCGCGAGCTCGTCGCGGCGCGAGAAGGGGGCGGTCCTCTTCGGCCCGCGCGGCGCGTCCGCACCCGGGTAGCTCTCGAGCGAGCCGTGCAGGAGGAGGAGCGGTGATCGCGACGCGGGCCGGGCCGGAGGCGGTCGAGCAGCGGACGTCCGCGTCCACGGCGGGGCGAGAGGAACGCGCGGCCCGTCACGGTCGCGTCGTCCCGCCCCGGAACGGGATCGGTCGCCCACGCAGGCCGTCCGGAAGACGACGACGTTTCCGGCCACGACCGCATCCCGAGCGCCGCGAGGACGGCCGGGTCGTAGAACCCGCCGGGCCGGCGAAGTCGTGGTTACCGGGCGCGACGAAGACCGGGCCGCGGCGCGAAGGACGCGAACGCCTCGACGAGCGCCGGTGGACGGGCGGGCGGGCCACGTTCTCGGCGTCCCAGAGGTCGCCCGGGACGAGGAGAGCGTCGGCGCCGCACCCCGCGCGGCCCGACGGCGCGTTCGCCCGCGGCGTCCACCTCCTCGCGCGCCTCGCGGCCGGATTTCCGCCGGCATCCCGAGGCCCCCGCCCGTGAGCGGGGAGCCGACGTGCCAGTCGGAGGACTGGAGGAGCGTGAGAGGTCGCCCGCCGCGCACCCCTCCGTTTCTCAGAAAAGCGGACGGTCAGGCCGGTTCCTTGGTGTCCGTGTCGGCCGAAAGGCTCGTGATCGCGCTGCGGTTGATCTTGACCTTGACGGGGTCGGCGATCTTCAGCCAGACGATCTGGTCCTCGACCTGCGCGACGGTCCCGTGGATCCCGCCCGACGTGACGACGCGGTCGCCCTTCTTCAGGGCCGAGAGCATCTCCTTCGTCTTCTTCTGCTGCTTGCGCATCGGCGCGAGGAGGACGAAGTAGAAGATCGACGAAGATGAGGAGGATACGGGACCATCGGCACGAGCGGGTCGACGCGCGCCCGCCGGGGCCGCCTGCAGGAGGGACGGCTTCATCAGCGCGTCCTTTCCGATCGGCCTGCGACCAGCGCGCGACCGCCTCCGCCGCCCACGTCGCGAACCGGTTCGCCGCGAGAGCCTCACGGATTCGCCGCATCAAGTCAAGGATCGCCGTCAGGTTGTGGACCGTCAGGAGCGTCGCCGCCGTCGGCTCGCCGAGCGCGAAGAGGTGCCGGAGGTAGGCGCGCGAGTGGCGGCGGCAGGTCGGGCAGCCGCAGCCGGGTCCGGAGCGGCGCCGGGTCCTCCCGGTAGCGCGCGTGCTTGATCACGAGCGTCCCCTCGGACGTGTAGAGAAGGCCGTGCCGCGCCGCCCGCGTCGGGAGGACACAGTCGAAGAGGTCGAATCCGTGCGCGACCGCGTCGATGAGATCGTCGGGCCGCCCGACGCCCATGAGGTAGCGGGCGGCTTGTCGGGCGGAAGGAGCGGCGCCGGTGGCCGCGACCATCGCCCGCATCTCGTCCTTCGGCTCTCCCACGGACAGCCCGCCGCAGGCGACCCCGTCGAACGGGAGCGGCCGCCGTGCGCTCGACGCTCTCGGCGCCGGAGGTCCGGGCACATCCCGCCCTGCACGATCCCGAAGAGGGCGCCGCGCGGGTCGTCCCATCGGCCGTCGCGCCTCGCGGCCGCGCGCGCCGCCCAGCGGTGAGTCAGCTCCATCGAGACGCGCGCCTCGTCCCGCGTCGCGGGCCAGGGCGTGCACTCGTCGAGCGCCATCGCGACGTCCACGCCGAAGTCGCCGAGCTGGAGGTCCACCGCGCGCTCTGGCGTCAGCGGGTGAGCGCGTACCCGTCCAGGTGGCTTCGGAAGAGACCCCGTCCTCCGAGAGCTTCCGGGTGCCCGGCGAGGGACATCACCTGGAAGCCGCCCGAGTCGGTGAGGATCGGCCGCGTCCCAGCCCGTGAAGCGGTGGAGACCCCCGAGCGGGCGCATGACGTCGCCGCCGGGCCGGAGCATCAGGTGGTAGGTGTTCGCGAGGACGATCTGGGCGCCGGCGCGTCTCCACGTCGCTCCACGCGACGGCCTTCACGGTGCCGGCCGTCCCGACCGGCATGAACGCCGGGGTCTCGACGGTCCCGTGGTCCAGCGTGAGGCGCCCGCGGCGCGGCCCTCTCGCCGGTCCCCGAGAGCCGTTCGAAGCGGAGCATCGGGTCAGATGCCGAAGCGGGCGGTCGCGACGAGGCCCAGCGCGCCGTTACCCGTCCGGTACCACCCGCCGACGTCGATCTTGGCCGGTCCGATCGCGACGCCCGCGCCGCCCGTGAGCGCCGGCTTCTTGTCCGGCGACTCGAGGTTGACCGAGGCGCCCCCGCGGACGACGACCGCGAGCATCGTCCACTCGACACCTCCGCCGATCTCCCGCGACTTCAGGCCGTCGACGAGCGTGTCGTTCGCCGTGAGGTCGTAGTCCGCCGCGAACGTCAGGCCGAGGAGCGGCACGTTCACGGACGCGCCGACACGCGCTGCGAGCCGTTCGTCACGGACTGGCCGCGCTCGGCGACCGGCGCGCCGTCGGCGTACGGGAAGGACGGCTTGTTGATGCCGCGCCAGACGCCGCCCACGTGAACTGGCCCGAGCGAGACGAGGCCGCCCGCGTCGACGGACCAGTCCGTGTGCGAGCGCGCGACGCCGTCGAGGGCGCTCGGGCGAGGCTGCCACGGCCCCGCGCCGGCGTCGGTCGAGAAAGCCGACTCCTCCGTGACGGTCGTCGTCCCCCACAGGGCGTGGACGGCGGCACCGAGCGTGACCCGGCCCGCCAGGAACGAGACGGACCTCGAGAGCGCGAGGTCCTTCAGCTCGAGGCCGCGGAGCACGGCCGCGGAATCGTTGAACGCGATGGACGTCGCGGGGTTCGTGCCGAGGGCGGTGTCGACGTGATCGGCCGGCGAAAACGCCGCTGTACGTGCGGTCCGTGAGCGAGAGTTCCCAGCCCTTGTGCGCGAGGGCGATTGAGACGTTTCCGTCGCCGAGCATCCCGTTCCCCGGGTCGCCGAGGGTGCGCAGCGCGGCGACGACGTCCGCGTAATTCCCGGACTGCGCTCCGGACGCGAGCTTCAGCGGGTCGTTCCCGGCCACGACGCCCAGCGGGGCCAGAAAATCGCCGCTCTCGCGCGTCACGAGGCCCGCCGTGAGCGCGAACGCGAAGGTCTTGTCCGGCACGAGAGCCGGGTTGTCCACGCCGAGAGAGACGTCCGGGCCGAGACCCACCGCGGCGCCCCCGAAGGGGCGATCGAACGCGCCGTCACGGGTCCGAACGGCATCTGCGCGCGCGCCGGGAGGGCGGCGGCGGCGAGCAGCACCGCCGCCGCGAGAGCGGCGGCCGGCCTGCGGAAAGGCGTGTGGCGAGACACGTCCATCGGTCCGCCGAGTGTACGTGGCGGGCCGCGTTGACCCCAAAAAACACGGATGCTATGTTCCGGCGTCTTTTTCAGGAGGCGCATGCCGGATCTGGGAACGAAACACACGTGCTTCAAGTGCGGGACGAAGTTCTATGACCTCCGCAAGAACCCTGTCCTGTGCCCGAAGTGCGGCGCGGACCAGAAGGATGCGCCTCCGCAGCCGACGTCTCCCGTCGTCCTCCACGCGGTGCGGCGCGCCAAGCGCGACGAATTCGCGGACCCGGACGTCTTCGACCGCAACCGCGAGGAGGAGGACGTCGCGACCAGCGAGCCGAGGACCCGGCGGCCAAGCGCGTCGACGACGACGAGGAGCTCCCGCTCGGCGAGACCCAGACGCTCGAGGGGCGCCGACGAGTCCGACGACGAGTCCTGAGCGGGCGCGGCGCCCCGTCTTCGTGGCGATCGGTCTCGGCTCAACATGGGACGAAGGGAAACAGGTTTGTAGAAAGGGTGCGGAAGCCATCGCGCCGCACCTGCTGCGGATGCGCTTCTGCCCGTCTACGAATCCTCTCCGGTCCCTTTCGTCCCTCCCCAGCCGCTGTTCCTCAACGCCGTGATCACCGGGCGGACGCTGCTCTCGGCTCCTGCCCTTCTCACCCTTCTAAGAAAATCCGAATCCTCCGCTGGCCGAAGGCGCGCCGGCGGAGAGCGGAACGGGCCGCGCACGCTCGACCTCGATCTCCTCCTCTACGGAAATTCGCGGATCGCGACACGAACGCTCACCGTGCCGCATCCAAGGATGACGACGCGCCTCTTCGTCCTCGTCCCGCTCGCCGATCTCGCGCCGAGGCGCGCCGTGCCGGGGACCGACAAGACGGTCGCGCGCCTCCTTGCGGAGGCCCGCCGCGTCTCGACGGAGCGCGTCAGGCCGTGGCGGCCGCGCCACGGTCCTTCTCCCACAGGCGCGCAAGAGCGAAGAGCGTCAGCGTCAGCCCGTTGAAGAATCGCACGGCAAAGGGCGGCCTCTCGACGTCGCCCGCGAGGGTGGACGTCACCGCCGCGCGCAGCGCGTCGAACGGCGCGTCCTCGCAGAACATCCGCGTGAAGACGGGGTCGTAGTAGCCGTAGACGAACGGGCGGAACCGCGCGACCATGCGCTCGGTCGTCCGGCCGTACGCGTCGAAGTCGACCGCGTCGACGCGGCCCTTTGCGGAGAGTGCCGCGTCGATCACCTTCGCGGCTCTCAGGCCGGCAGACATCCCGAGGAAGACGCCCGACGAGAAGACCGGGTCGAGAAACGTCGCGGCGTCGCCGGCGAGGACCCACCCGTCCCCGCCGTAGCGCGCCGACGTGAACGAGTAGTCGGAAACCGACCCGACCTCGCTCGTGCGGGCGGCGGCCGCGAGGTATTCGCGCATCTTCGCCGAGCGCGCGAGCAGCTCGTCGAACCGCTCGGCGTTCGTCTTCCCGGACAGCGTCGCGAGGACGGACGGCGCGAAGACCGCACCGACGGACGCGCTCCCGTCCGAGAACGGGATGACCGAGTACCAGACGTCCGGCCGGGACGGGAGGAGGATGTCTCCGCCGCGCTCGCCTTCCGCGCGCCACACACCCGTGTAGTGAGCGTAGAGCGCCGCCTTGCGGAGGTTCGTGTCCTGGCGCCGGATCTTCAGACGCGAGGCAAGGAGCGCCACCTGCCCCGTCGCGTCCACCACGACCCTCGCGGAGATCTCCTCGGCACCCGCGGGCCCCGCAACGCGGACGCCCGTCGCTCGGGCGCCGTCGAACAGGACGTCCTCTACCGTGACCCCGCGGCGCAGCACCGCGCCGGACTCGGCCGCATGCGAGGCGAGAAGGCCGTCGAAGTCCTTTCGCTTGACCTGCCAGGCCGACGGCTTCGACCCGTCCCAGGCCTGGCGGAAGTCGACCTGTCTCACCTTGCCCGTGCGCTCGTTCGTGAAGAGAGCGCCGTACTTCCTCTGGAAGCCCGCCGCCTCGACCTTCGCGAGGAGCCCGAGCTCCTCGAAAACGAGGCGGTTCCACGGGAGGAGCGACTCCCCGATCTTGAAGCGCGGCTCGGGATCGCGATGAGGAGAAGGACCGACCGGCCGCGCCGCGCGAGCGCCGTCGCCGCCGCGCAGCCCGTCGGTCCGGCGCCGAGCACGAGGGCGTCCGAGCATCACGGACTCGCCACGGCCGGAACGCCGCGCGGCTCGAGCTTCAACTGGTCGCCCTGAAGCGTGACCCGCGTCCCGGGCGGAACGGACGTCGTCAGCCAGACGCTGCCGCCGATCACGCTCCCGCTCCCGATGACGGTCTCGCCGCCCAGGATCGTGGCGCCCGCGTAGACGACGACGCCGTCCTCCACCGTCGGGTGCCGCTTCGTCCCGCGGATGAGCCGACCCCGCTCGTCCTTCGGGAACGAGAGCGCCCCAAGCGTGACGCCCTGATAGAGCTTCACGTGGTCCCCGATCCGGGTCGTCTCGCCGATGACGACCCCGGTCCCGTGGTCGATGAAGAAGCTCCGCCCGATCCGGGCGCCCGGGTGAATGTCGACTCCCGTCTCCTGGTGCGCGAACTCCGTCATGATGCGCGGGATGAGCGGCACGCCGAGGAGATGGAGCTCGTGCGCGATCCGGTACGTGAAGATCGCCCGGAAGCCCGGGTAGGCGAGGATCACCTCCTCGCAGCCGGTCGCCGCCGGATCGCCGTCATAGGCGGCTGCCACGTCCTCGGCGACGCGGTCCGCGACCTCCGGAAGGCGCTCGAAGAGCTGGGTCGTGATCTCCCGCGCCGCGTCGGCCGGGACTCACCGCGTCGGGAGGTGGGCCCGGGCCTTCTCGATCTCGGACGAGAGCCGCACGTGGATCCGAAGAGCGCGTCCGCGAGATGGTCGCGAAGGTTCGCGCGGTAGAGCACCGACTCGCCGAAGATACCCCGGGATAGACGACCTCCTGCAGGATCCGGAGGATCTCGACGATCTCGCGTCGGCGCGGCCGCGGCGGGGCGTCGACGGCCGAGAGTACCGTCCGGCCCTTCGCGCCCTCGATGATGCGGTCGATCGCGTTCCGGAGGCGGGACTCGCCCATGCGACTCATTCTCTCACTGCCCCCACTCCTTCAGTTTCGCAGCCGCCTCCTCCTGGGATCGCCGGCACTCGACGAGCGAGTCGGGCACCGGCGTGTCGTCGACGAGCGCCCGCATCAGGGCGCGCGCCTCGGCGTGCCTGTCGGGCTCGTAGTCCCAGATTGCCTCGGCGAGAAACTGGCACCCGACGAAGTTCCTCGGACCCGCCGCGACGGCGAGTCTCAGGTTCTTGAGCGCCTCGGTCCGCGACGCCCAGCCCGTCAGGAACGGCACGGAGGGTGTCTGGTGGTGGAGCCGTCCGAGAATGCGGTAGCCGCCGCCACCGTCGTAAGCCGGATCGAGGAGGATGACCGCCTGCGCGTAGTCGCGGATCTTCGCGGCGGCGCCTTCCGGACGGCCGCCATCTTCCCGAACGCGAGCGACCACTTCCCCCAGTCGGCCGCCGCCCAGAGAAATGCCTCCACGGCGTCCGGCCTGTCCTTCAGGAGGGACGCCAGCTCGACGGGCGTGGCTTTCGAGAAGTCCCTGCCGGACGCCTTGGAGGCGTCGTGCCGGAGGATCCCGAGGGCCTCCTCGGCGGCCTTGCGGCCCTCGTCGAAGATCTCCCGCTTGGCCGTCACGTCGTCGACGACGTACTCGCCCTTGAAGTAGAGCGCGCGCATCAGGCAGCCGTCCGCCGCGACGGAGCCCGGCTCCTTCGCGAGAACGGCGCGGCAGGCGGCAATCACGGGGTCGATCGCGGCGGCCTGCGCGTGGCCGTCGACGGAGCCTTCGTCGCGGAGCGCCCC
>CAWHZA010000040.1:0-116224 GCA_963833665.1 uncultured Alphaproteobacteria bacterium
TAGATTGAGCGGTCCGTGAGCTTACGGCGATGCTCGTGCGAACCACGATAAGCTGGCCATCCCAATGATGCCGGAGCCGAGGAACTGCACCCGCGCGCTGCGTGCAGCAGATCGCGGACTGTCTTTTGGGAGACAACCCCTGTTGGGCTTCGTCAATACGCTCCGGCATCCCTGCGACGACGATCGGAACCTGGTGCACGCGAGCAGCGGCCAGGACCGCGAGCGATCGAGGAGTCCTTCAACAACAATCATGTCCATCCTTCATAAAGAAAATAGAATGTGGCACAGCTCGAAGTTAATATTATTCCTCAGGATCGTAGACAGGCGGTTCTTGCAGGCTGCCGAGATGGAAATGCCGTCTACGCCATGGTTTGCGGCGACCCAAGACATCGAGTGCAAATAGAATCTGGCCCACCTGGCGCCAAAGGGTTACTTCATATCGGCTTAGGCGGTCGAGCGCGTAGTTAGGCAGGTTGGCGAGTCCCAAAAAGCAACGTGCGAGCTCAACCGTAGGATTGACAGCAGTTTTGAAGGATTTTCGGATCGAGCCGGATACCTCTTCAGTTTCGCGCACACTGCCATCCGATGTTCGATCTAGATGAGAACCTGCTGAGTTTGCCCGCTCGAATCGGGCGTAGACAACCTCGCGAGTGCTAACTTGATTGGACTGCTGGATCCCGCCGAGATGGGCAGCCTGAATCTCGACTAGGCCGGTTTCCATTGTGGTCGCGCGACGTAACCGCCACAGCAGACTGGCTAGTCGCAGCACCAGTTCGCGCTCCACAGCTGACTGCGCATCGTAATCGGCAATGATGGCCCCTTCGAATGCTTTGTAATCTTCAGCGTCTTCTAGTGCACCGATCACCGTCTCGGCTGTGAGGCCGTGGCGTACAGCATTGCAGCGGGAGCGCTGTTTGCCCTCTTCCGTAGTAGGCCCTGTGCTCTTACGAGCATTGCGACGGTTCGCCACGAACTGCCTGAAGGAAGTCATTGTGGGTCTACCGAGATAATCGGGTTCGTCTTGCGATTCTGCCCCCCTTTGCCGATCGGCCGATCGCCCTTGGAATTTCTCTGATTAGTGGCAACAGTAGCTCGGGATGACGCTCTATCGACGTCCAGTGGATGCTGAATTCTCGGCAGATGGTGGGTCTCCAACCACAGTGCGCGGGCCGTGATCGTTGGATCAACGCTAGCATTTTTCCACCATGCGGCTTCGTCGCCACAGCGATGGGCTTCGCGATGATGACCGCGGCACAGCGGCACAGTGAACTCATCACTGACCTTGCGGCCTAGCGCGCGGTGCTGGGCGAAGCGCAGATGGTGAGCGTCGGCAGGCTGTCGCCCACAAATCAAGCACGCTTGCTTGGCCACGAACCTGACGTGCTCCCTATCGCGAAAGCGGCGTGGCTCAGGATGGGTCAGCCGACTCTTGTCAATGCCTTTGGCACCCTCTGGCCCTGCGGGCTTCCCGGACTGCTTTGCGAGCCCTGAGGGCGATTTCTGGGGCGCAGAGGGGGCGGGTGGTGAGGATTGGCCGCTGGCGTCTTCGAGCGTCGCCAGCTTTGCCCGGAACGCATCTTCGACCTGCCCGGAGTCGACTTCATTCAGCCTGTTCTTGAGGCCAAGAATCCGGCGTGCCCAGATGGCGGCATCGTCAGATGAGGCAACTACCTTGAGCTCTTCCACAAGCTGGTCGCGCAATGTAGCTGATGCCTTGGTGTCGAGGATCGGTTTTGGTGGATTCAAGACGATTCTCGAGCCACCACGGTTTGGAATGCTTTGACCGCCGTTCAGGCGGCCATGCCCCCTCGACACCGGCTTTGCAGCCGCCGATGCCGGCGGCATCGGCGCCTTGAGATCGGGCGCGTCGATATCATCCTCTCCGGCAATTCCGACCAACGTGAAGAGGGCATAACGGCGAGCATAGGTCAGCGCCGCCCCCATCCGGTGCGGCGTCTCGGTCTCGCTGATGGCGCAGACCGGCCAGTCCGAAGCGATCCATTCGCCCGAGGAGTGCGCCAGCACGGTGGTCAGGCTTACGATCCCGGCGGTCTGGTCGACCGCCGTGGTCTGTACGGTGGCGATCTCATGCTGGCCTAGGGTCTTACGCACGATGTCGAGCCCGCTGGACAGCGGGGCATAGCGAAACGAACGCTCAGCCTCGCCAGGGCCATTGGGGCGTATCGTTGCCACGAGCGATTTCTCCGGATTGGTCAGCTCTGCCTGAGCCTTGGCCAATGCAGCCGCCAGACACGCAATGGATTCACTCGACCGCTGCATGGCTAGCCTCCTGCACGAGGAGATCGAAACTCACGGCGCCGGATTTCGAGCGCTTGGCCCGGACGCCATGGCCGATCGCCTCCTTGGCGTCCTCAGGCATCAAGCTCCTAAGTTCGGTCTTGGCTTGCTCATGCTCGAGGAAGGCTTCCCGGGTCCCGGCAAAGATGCCGGCGAACTCTGCCCAACTATTGGAGCCACTCATATCGACAATCCGGATCGCCTGGATGCGCGGTTTCGGCGGCTCGACGCCGAATAGCCGAGGGGGCTCGCCGCTCTCCACGCACCTCCAAAACTTGCGCTCGGCCGTGATGACGAGGTGCTGGTAGAGCGGATCTGCATGGGTGGCGATTTCCACCCACTTTCCGCCGCCGGTGATCACCGAAAGCACCGCCGCCCGCGCAGCCACGACCCACATGTTGTGCTGCAGCTGCGCCATATGTTTCTCGGCGGCAGCCTCCTCCGAGAACGACCAGGGCAGCATGAACTTAGATTCGAAAACCGCTCCGCTGGCCTCGATTCGGCCATCTAGCGTGGCGCCCATCCATCGGACGGTTGGGTGCCTGAGCCGCCGCTGGACGTCCGTAATAGCCTGGCCGGTATTAGCCTCGTACCAGCGCCGGTTCAGTTCCTCGGTGACTCGGCCGAGTTGGACGATGAGGTTGCCCGAAAAGTCCTGCGGTTCGACCTCGCCGCGCTTTTCCCGCCAAAGCCGCAGGAGGGCGCCCTCATCGTCGCCCATGATAATCCTCGCGTCCGATCCGCCGATGAAGTAGCGGCGCTGGGACAGTTTTCTGCCTTCGGCGGAATCGCGTATGGTGGTCAGGCCTCTCCGTCCATCCAAGGTGTGCATATGAGTTACTCCAGTCGTAATGCATTTGTACATGGTATAAACAGTAGTACGGTAATCGGTGCAGTGTCAAGCTCTGCTTGTACATTGTACCAATGAAAGCCGTTCAGGTTAAAATGGCTCGGGCTGCGATCGGCTGGGGCGTACGGGAACTAGCCAAAAGAGCCGGCCTGACCGCCAACACGGTGACTCGCATCGAAAATGGTGCAGATGCGAAACAGTCAACTATGGATAGGTTGCAGCAAGCGTTAGAAGCGGCCGGCGTCGAGTTCATCGACGAGAATGGCGGTGGCCCGGGGGTGCGGCTACAGAAGCGGCAAACGAAAAAAGGATAACGGGTCTGGCCCAGGAGCGAAGCGCGGTTCACATACCAAATCCGCCTGAGCTCTGACGTATAGCCGCACACAGCTCCCCCAAGATGTCTCTCGCTTCACTTCACAGGAACGATCCCCACCGCCGCGCCGCTCGCCAGCGTCACTGCGCGTTGATTGAGATATAATAACAATAGACGGTGATTCGCTTCCCGCCATTGCCGAGGAGCGTAACGTACGGCCAACGTTTACGGCGCATGGGATGTCTGCCGTTGTAGGGCGTAGCGGGTGTCGACGAGTTGCGGAGTAGCAAATGAAAAAGAACACCAGCTCGAAGGCAGTCAACAGTGACAACCTCTTTGGGCCGCCCCCGGTTCTCGCAGGAGAAGACGCAGCCGCCTTTGACGAGTTAACTGGGCGTGTTTACGCAGCAGTTAAGCCCGTCGATGTTATCGACGAGATGCTCATGGCGGATGCAGTAGCTACGGAATGGGAGTTCTTGCGCTGGAGGCGCCTGAAATTTAGCCTGATCCAAGCTTGCGCGGCTAATGGGTTAAAAGGATTTCTCAACAGCAATCTGGATTACGACCTGTACCGGGAATGTTTTGTGGAGGATCTTACGGAAATCCTTCAGGACAATCTTCCAGAGGACCACGCCGAAGATCGTCCGGAGAGGCTTGCCCGTGATTGTGCCCTGAATAAAACGGACGCCGTCGACGCCGTCAATGAAATACTCGGCAGCATCGATTTGGACATGGACCACGTCCGCAACCAGGCGCGGGTCAATAAGGCGGAAGAGCTCGTAAAGGAATACGCACGCCGCGAGAATCTGAAGCCATTGCGTTGATCGATGAGTTTTTGGCGAAAGCCGGCACGACGATTGACGCTCTCATCATCCCGCACTTGAAGAATCAGCTAGAATATATCGATCGGGTCGATCGACTGATCACCATCGCTGAGGGGCGCCGCAACGCTAGTCTACGAGAGATTGATCGGCGTCGGGCAGTGCTCGGGGAAAGGCTGCGCCGGAGTGTGCAAGAGATCGAGGAACGCGAACTGACATTGATTGAGACGGCGGCCGGCAAAGGAAATGATGCGGCGTGATCGCAAGATCGAGACCAATCGAGCCAATGCTCAGGCTAGCACTGGTCCGAAAACGGCTCGCGGCCGCGCTAGGTCGGCAAGAAACTCATTTCGCCACGGGCTGAGCATACCGGTAGAATCCGATCAAGTTCTATGTGAACAGGCGCATGCGCTCACACGTCAGATCGCCGGCTCGGAAACTTCCGTTCACATCCAAATTCTTGCATGTCGGATCGCCGAAGCGCAGGTCGATCTGCTCCGCGTGCGCACCGCACGTCATAGCCTCTTGTCTGAAGAATTCAGCAATCCTGATTACCTATCGCTGACAATAATGCAAAAGAAGTTAGCAGCGCTGATCCGTTTTATCCGAGCCTTCGGACCAGACACGCCGTTGCCAGCAGATATGATTGTATTTCTCGACCCGAAGCTTGTGGGCCCTTTCAAGTTGGCAGCTATCTTGTCAGACAACGCCCGTCAGCTCCAAGCCCTTGATCGCTATGAGCGGCGCGCCCTTTCGCGACGCAAGTTTGCAATTCGAGCACTCGACGCAGAGCGCCGCTGCCTATAGGACTATGGCCCTACATGGCGAGGCCAAAAGAAACAATGATTTCAAAAGGGATCGAATGGTTGGCCCGAGCGGGTTCGTCCGGTACCGAAGTGAGGAGCATGCAGATAAGGGTCTTGGTTGTGCGAAAACGAAATCTGATTTGGGTCGTAATGCCGAGCGGAAGACAAATTTTTCCGTTTTTTTGCCCTCCGCATCACCACAGAGCCCAAAATTCCGGGTGTGATTATACCGCATAGAGTTTTTACACATGGGGTAATTCCGGGATTGAGCCATAGCTCACCCGTGTAGCGAAGTGGTCAGCGCTTAAAGCCTGGGGCGTCAGGCTTGCGAAGCGAAGCGGACTGCGCAAAGCAAAGGTTGCCGTCGCTCGCAAGCTTGCCGTCATTCTGCACCGAATGTGGATCGAGGGCACCGAATTCAAATGGTCATCAAAGGAGACTGCGAGAGCTTGACCCCGACCCGGAATTAGAGAACAGCCAGGGTCACCGTCCGAGAATAAGCACAATTCACGCCGCATCCGTGAGCAAGAAGTCGACTGCGTTGAACGGCTGCGGGAACTAAGCGCTACTCCGTATGCCGAGAAAGACAGCGGCATTAAACTGGCGAAGGCAATATCGCGGCGGGCCCGGTTCGCCTATGACGAAATCGGTTTGGTGCTCCCCGGCTTGCTTGAAAAATACAAAGATCAGCCGCCCAAATGGGAGACACGGGCCAGCGAAACCGGTGAGCTGGTGCGGGAGCTCGTCCTACTGCGTCTCAAAGCCCTATTGCAATCATTTGAATCGATGGAGGAAGAAGAGCGGGCGGTTGGTTTTGCTCGAAAACAGATCAAGGAACGAGACGAGTTCGGGGCTTTCGAAAAAGCTGCGATAGATCTTATTCGCCTGGATCGTTACGAGCGTCGGGCACGTTCGCGACAAAGGCGTGCTATTTGTGTGCCTTCTTGAGTGTAAAGCTCATGCGACGCGCTAATGAACAGCGGCCTTAAATATCGACCACACCGGCGAGTCTCATTGCATCTTCAGATAAAAGTGCCTGAAAGTGAGAGAGGGAGGGGAGAATTCCCCTTCCGAAGAATCAGCAGTGAGCTGGGCGGGTATAGTAATAGGACTGTAGTCCTATGGATGCCCAATTTTTGGCAGAACGAAGCCAAAAACATCAATGATTTCAGAGGAACTCCAGCTGCCCGGCCGGATCGGGGACTTAGGCGCAGGGGTCTTCAGCAATGCGCACCGGCATCCACTCGGCTCTTTTCGAATGTCAGCGCATCCAAAATTTCTCTCGGGCCGTGACAGGCGCGCCGCCGAGTGCACTATATCGAAGAATGAAAAGGAACAGGGGAGGAACGTGTCATGGCGAATTGGAAGCAAATCTTTCTGCTGAGTGCCGCGCTGGCAGCGGCGACCGGCGTCGGTGGTGCGACGCCCATTCGGGCGCAGACGGCGGAGGTCAAGGTCGGGCTGATCGCGCCGATGTCGGGACCTTGGGCGCGGCAGGGCGATTTGATGCTCAAAGGCGCTCAGCTCGCGATCGACGACATCAACCAGGCCGGCGGCATCGCGGCAATGGGCGGCGCCAAAATGAAGCTTGTTGTGTTTGACGCCGGCGATACGGTGGAAAAGGCCAAGAACACCGCGCAGAGAATGGTCGCACAGGAGCCGGACCTGGTCGGGGCGACCGGCGCCTGGCTGTCGAGTTTTACGCTCGGTGTTACCGAAGTGACGGAACGCGCGGATCTGCCGCTCATCACTTTGTCCTATTCGGATCAGATTACCGCGCGTGGCTTCAAATACGTGTTCCAGACCTCGCTGACCGGTGGTCTGCAGGCGAAAAACGCGATGCCCGCTCTGGTGAAGCTCGCGGAAGCGGCAACCGGCAAGAAGCCGCAGACCGTCGGGATCGTTCAGGACAATACCGCGGCGTCGGTGGCCTTTGCCAAGCCGATGCGGGAAGGCGGTCTGCAGCAGCTCGGGCTCAAGCTCCTGGTCGACGAAACCTTCACGCCCCCGCTGTCGGACTGCACGCAGCTGATCCAGAAGGTACGCTCGACGCAGCCGGAGATTCTGCTCCTGCTGCCGACGGCGATCCCGGACGACAAGCTGTGCCTGGAAAAGCTGCATGAGCTGGGCCTTGGTCGCGGACGCATTCCGGTGGTCTCCAACGGTGCGCACATCGCCGCGCCCGATATGCTCAAGAACATGAGCAAGGATCTCCTCGAAGGCGTCATGACCGTCGTCGGGAACTGGAGCATCAAAGGCCAAGAGACGATCATGAAGGAATTCGTCGCCAAGACGAACGAGCCCTGGATCACCCAGGATTCGCTGTCGACTTACGGCGACATGTGGATCTTCAAGGATGCGCTGGAGCAGGCCGGCGCCGCCGACCGCAAGAAGGTCGCCGAAGCAATCCGCGCCATGGACACGCGCGAGGGTCCGGCGAAATATTTTCCCGGCGGCCGCGTCAAGTTCGACGAGAACGGCCGGCGCGTCGACGCCGATCTCGCCATCGTGCAGTGGCAGAACGGCGTGCCGGTCACGGTCTATCCGGTCAGTTCGGCGATGGCCCAGCCGATCTGGCCGAAGCAATAGACGAGCCCGACCGCGCCACCAATGGCCATCCGGCCTTTCTTGATCGCGCCGACGAGACATGTCTTCCGGGCTCTGGCGCCGGATCGCAATGCGGCGGCGGGCGCTGCACCGGCTGCAGACAATCATGTGCGAATGCGTGCGCGAGATACGTGGGGCCGAACAGCCCGGGTGGCGCGGGCTGGCGAAAGAAAGGCATCGCCGAGGCTAGCGAATTGCAAACGTAGAATGTGAACGGCGAGATGACTTACGAAGTCTACGCGATCCGCTACGGGCACCACGATCGGCCGTCATCGGACAATTTTATCGGCGGCGACGCCCACGACGTGCTCCAGCCGCTTGACTATTTCGTCTGGGCCATCATCGGGCCGGGAGGACCCTTCATTGTCGATACCGGCTTCGATGCGGCGACGGGAAAAAAGCGCCAGCGCGAATTGCTCAATCCGGTCGCCGAGGGGCTCAAGGCTATCGACATTCGTCCCGACCAGATCAGCAACGTGATCGTGAGCCACCTGCATTTTGACCACGCCGGAAACCACGATCTTTGCCCGCAGGCCCGTTACCACCTGCAGGCGCTTGAAATGGAGCACGTCACCGGCCGCTGCATGTGCTACCCATACCTGCGTAAATCTTTCGAGGTCGACGATGTCGTCGCGATGGTGCGCAAGGTGTTTGCCGGTCGCGTGACGTTCCACAGTGGCGTCGACGAGATCGCGCCGGGAATCACCGTGCACCACATCGGCGGGCATTCTCGCGGCCTGCAATGCGTACGCGTGGAAACACGGCGCGGGCCCGTGGTGCTCGCCTCAGACGCGTCGCATCTTTACGAGCATCTCGAGCAGGGACGCGTCTTTCCGACCACATACAACATTGCTGAAGTCCTGATCGGCTACGAAACTCTGCACAAGCTAGCACATTCGCCTCGTCACATTGTTCCGGGCCACGATCCCAAAGTACTCGAACGCTATCCCGCGGCGCGATCGGGCCTCGAAAACTGGGTTGTGCGTCTCGATGTGGATCCGAAGCCGAGCTGAAAGGCCGCCATGGAAACACTGAAGTGGCCGATCATCGATTTCTTCCAGGCGCTGAGCACCGGCCTGCTGGTCGGCGGCACCTACGGATTGATGTGCGTCGGGCTCGGCATCATCTTTGGCGTCATGCGCGTGGTGAATTTCGCGCAGGGCGATTTCATGATGGTCGGGATGTATGTCGCCTACTATCTGGTGACCGGCTTCGGCATTCTGGCGTTTCTCGGACCCTATGCCGGTCCGGTGGTGGGCGCTGCGCTGGCCGGCCCGATCGTGTTCGCCCTTGGCTGGCTGCTGCATCGCTTCCTGATCTCGCGCGTCACCGGCGCCCGCGTCGTCTCGGCGGAGGCGGAAGGCCACTACATGCAGATCATCATGACGCTCGGCGTGGCGCTGGTGCTCTCGAACGGCGGTCTCATTCTGTTCGGCTCGCAGCCACTGTCGGTGCAGACGCCGCTGTCGCGGGAATCCTGGGAGATCGGGCCGATCTTTCTCAATCAGGCGCGCTCCGTCGCCTTCGTCTTGGCGGCCGCTTTCGCCGCCGGACTATATCTGTTCCTGACTCGCTCCGACCTCGGCAAGACGATGCGCGCGGCCGCCGACAATCCGATTGCCGCGGCCTATATGGGCATCAACGTTGATCGGTTGCATCGCTTCGCATTCGGGCTTGGCGTCGGCATCACGGCGATTGCCGGCGGGCTGATTGCGAGTTCGCAATCGTTTCAGCCCTATATCGGCTTCGACTTCGTGATCGTCATGTATGCGGGCGTCGTGCTCGGCGGCATGGGCTCGATCCTCGGCGCCTTCTGGGGCGGGCTGACGATCGGACTGGTACAGCAGATGTCGACGCTCATCCTTCCCTATCAATTGCAAAACACCGCGATCTTCGTGGTATTCCTGCTGATCATATTCTTCCGGCCGCAGGGAATGTTCGGCCGCGTCTCGGAACGCCCGTGATGCGCAGGAGCGGCCTGGCCGGGCAGTACCTCGCGATCGCCGCTTTCGCCGCCGTTTATCTTCTCATCGGCTGGCTCGTGCATAATTCCTATTATCAGTTGATCATGACGCTGGTGCTGATCTGGGCGACCGTCGGCGTCGCCTGGAACGTGCTGAGCGGCTACAGCGGCATGATCTCGTTCGGCCACGCGGCATTTTTCGGCCTCGGCGGCTACACGATGACCATCGCTTTCGTGCAATTCGACATCACGCCCTGGATCGGCATTCCGCTCGGCGTTCTGGTCGGCATGCTGGCCGGCATTGTCATCGGACTGCCGACGTTTCGTCTGCGCGGTCACTATTTCGCGCTGTCGATGCTCGCGTATCCGCTCGCGATGCTCTACGTGTTCGAATGGATGGGCTTCCAGGAGGTTTCGCTGCCGATGAAGCGCGAAGCGCCTGCGCTCTACCTCCAGTTCAACGACCCGCGCGCCTACATGGCGCTGGCGCTCGTCCTCCTGGTCGTCTGCATGATCGTGTCCCTACATGTTGAGCGCTCGCGCTTCGGCATGTCACTCACCGCGATAAAGCAGAATGAACCGGCAGCCTCCGCCGCCGGCATCAACCCGTTGCGCTGGAAAATGCTCGCCCTGATCGTGAGCGCCGGGATGGCGGCGGCCGTGGGCGGGCTTTATGCCGTCGTCCTGCTCGTCGTTACGCCGCAGACCATGTTCGGGGCGCTGGTCTCGGCCCAGGCCCTTATCATACCGATGTTCGGCGGCATTGGCGTGTTCTGGGGGCCCGTGATCGGCGCGGCCGTGCTCGTACCCCTGGCCGAGACCTTGAACGCCCAACTGGGGAACATCCTTCCGGGCATCCAGGGCGTCGTTTACGGCGTCGCTATCATTCTCATCACGTTGCTGGCGCCGGAGGGGATCTACTGGAGCATCCGCGATCGTTTCACCTCACGGCGCGCCGCGCGCGTGCCGGCGCCGTCGACCGCAGGCGCCGTGGCGATCCCGGCTGCCGCCCCGCCGCAGCAATTCGGTCACCCGGCGGCAGATGGTGAAGCACTTCTGTCTCTTGACGGCATATCGCGCGCGTTCGGCGGCCTTAGGGCCGTCGACGACGTGACCCTGTCGATAAAGGCAGGAACGATCCACGGCATCATCGGACCAAATGGCGCCGGCAAGACCACTCTGTTCAACGTCATCAACGGATTTCTCCTCGCCGACACGGGCAGCATCGCGTTCGCCGGCACGGAATTGGTTGGCCGCAAGCCCCACGAGATTTGCCGACACGGCATTGGCCGTACGTTTCAAGTCGTGCGTGCGTTTCCGCGCATGACCGTTCTGGAAAACGTCATCGTGGGCGCGTATGTCGGCACGGCGAGCAATGTGGAAGCGGAGCGCTTCGCCATGGCGGCGCTTGAACGGGTGGGGATGGCCGACGAACAGGCCCAGGCCATCGCCGGCGGGCTGACCACCAAACAGCTGCGGCTGATGGAGCTCGCTCGCGCGCTTGCCCCGCGGCCAAGGCTTCTGCTGCTCGACGAGACGCTCGCCGGCCTCGCCCACGATGCGCTCGAGGACATTGTGCAAATCATCCGCCAGGTCAATCGCGACGGCGTCACTGTCGTCATCATCGAGCACACGATGCAGGCCATGATGAAGCTTGCGGACCACTTCAGCGTGCTCGATCACGGCAAGCTGATTGCCAGCGGGCCGCCCGCCAGCGTCGTCAAGGACGCGGTCGTGATCGAAGCCTATCTCGGCAGGAAATGGATGGAACGTGCTAAAGATCCGGTCGCTTGACGTCGCCTATGGAGGCCTCAAGGCTTTGAGCGGCGTCTCGCTCGATGTCGAAGAGGGCCAGCTCGTCGCCGTCGTCGGGCCAAACGGCGCCGGCAAGACAACGCTGTTCAAGACCATCTCCGGCGTGGTCACGCCCCTTGCCGGCGAAATCGTGTACAAGGGGCGCAGCCTCCTTGCCGTCCCGCCCTACGAACGGGCAAAGCTCGGCATCGCCCACGTGCCGGAAGGCCGCCAGGTATTCGCCTCGATGACGGTCATGGAAAACCTGGAAATGGGCGCGTATGCGCGCAGGGATCGCCGGCGCCGGCCGGAGTTGCTGCCGTCCGTCATCGAGATTTTTCCGATTCTCGCGGAGCGGCGCCAACAGCTCGCCGGCACCTTGTCGGGCGGCGAGCAGCAGATGCTGGCGATCGCGCGCGGATTAGCCTCGGCGCCCGATTTGTTGATGCTGGACGAGCCGTCGATGGGGCTCGCGCCCACGATTGTCGATACGGTTTTCGATCGCATCGAATACATCCGCCGCACTCACGGTCTGACCATACTGCTGGTGGAGCAGCGCGTCGCCGAGGCGCTCGAGCTGTGCGACCGCGGCTACGTGCTGGAAACGGGGCGCATGATCCTGGACGGATCGCACGATACGCTGATGTCAAATGCTGAAGTGCAGCGCGCCTATCTGGGACATTAGGCGTGGGCACCGGGTTATAATAGTACCGACACCTGCAAGACGTGCGCGTTGCGTCCTATCGAAGCTGCGTCTCCAGCAAGGCGGCCAGTGGCGGACGGCTTTTCAGTGGCCTAACCTTAGCGGAGTTGACCTGCTGCCACCTACCCTCTCCGAGGTTTACGTCAGAAATCGGATCCAGCTTAACGCGCCGCCACAACCATGATCTCGACCACATAGTCGGGGGAAGCAAGTTTCGCCTCCACGGTGGCTCGCGCCGGGGTATTGCCGGGCGATACCCAGGCATCCCAGACGGCGTTCATCTCGGCGAAATTCGCCATGTCGGTGATCCAGATGTTGGCCGACAGCAGCTTGCTCTTGTCGGTTCCGGCGCCTGCGAGCAATCCATCGATTTGCGACAGAATGCTTTTGACCTGTTCGGCCATGCCTTTGCCCTTCGGGGTGTCGGCAACGATGCCGGCGAGATACACGGTGTCGCGGTGCACCACCGCTTTGCTCATGCGCGGTCCGGTTTCGTGACGTTGGATTTGCATAGAGGGTCTCTCCCAGCAGCATTGTCTCACTGATTACATCCAGCCTGGCAGGCATGTTCGATCTTATTGCGGCATCTACTCCATCTCCTTGTGACGGATCGCGGCGTTCGCCGGCAAGAGCAGAACCGGGTTCAAATACATAGTTAGCTGGCCGCGCAGGATCATCGCTCAAATATCGTCGTTGGCACGCCAAATTGCGCCGCAAGAAGAGTCAGATCGTCGGTCAATTCCGGGCTCAACTCGATATCCGAGCCCCCGGCGTGTCTCGCAAGATTGGTTCTTTCGCCCGGCAGCCGCACCGGCTTCGTCGGGTCGACAGGCGGGCATGCTTTTACCTGCGCAATATATTTGGCCGCTTGTGCTCTCATATGATCGAGCCCTGAAAAGAATTCCGGATTCCAAATGGCCATCATCATACAATTCTCGCCCTTGGTGCCCGGCGCGGCTGGCGGCGCCTGACCACCCGACAGGCCGGCCACAAGAAGATCGACGAAAATGGACAGCGCAAACCCTTTGTATCCCTGAGCGCCGCCCATAGGAAGAATTGTTCCTGCCGGGATCTCGGACAGCGCCTCCGGGTTGCGTGTGGGCGCGCCGGCGGCGTCCTGCATGCAATCCGGCGGAACTGCCATCCCAGCGCGCTTGGCTCTTTCGACCTTGCCAAGCGCGATCGCTGCGGTCGACATATCGGCGGAAAAGACCCGTCCATTCGAAAGCGGAATACTGAAGGCAATGGGGTTTGTGCTCGTGACGCCGCACCTGCCGCCCGGGGGCGCAACGATCCTGTTAAGACCATTGTCATTGACGAAGAGCAAGGCCGCGTAACCAGCCTCAGCCGGGTGCTCCACCCACTCGCCCAGCCTGCCAACATGGCCGCAGTTGCGGACAGCGGCAGTAACCGATGCCTGGGTGGCAAGCTTTGAATATAGTTTGCGCAGAACGATCGGCATCGCAACCTGGCCGGCGCCCAACTGCGCATCGATGACCAGGCTGTTGGGGGTCTCCTGTAATGTCCTCGGCGTTGCACCGCTGACTATATTGCCCGCCCTGAGCTCGGCGATGTACCGGCTTATTTGCGCAATTCCATGCGAGGCGTAGCCGAGCCGCTCGGATAACGTGAGGCTTCTTGCGATCGCCGACGCTTCATCCTTGGAGAAACCGGCCCGCACAAGCAGGTCTGCCAAAAGCTCAATCAGTGTTGCTGCGTCGTGTCTCACAGCTGCTATCTCAAATTCGCGCCGAGACGTTACCGAAGAGCGATCCAACGTTTGAACTTTTGGAAGAATGCCCTGCGGCCGCGAAGGAGCGCAGCTGCGAGCTTGTGCCCGCTCTCAGTTGTCACGGTGGTTTTGGGCGATGAGGCTCGAATTCATCTCGGCCAAGTCACTGATGCCGAGCAGCGCCATGTCGCGCGAAATCTCGCTGGAGAGTAGTTCGATCGCGCGCCGCACGCCGAGCTCGCCGTCGGCCACGGCCGCAAACAAAAAGGAGCGGCCAAGGAAAACGAAATCCGCGCCAAGGGCCAAGGCCTTCAGGACATCGGTGCCGCGACGGATCCCGCTGTCCAACATGATCGTCACGCTGCCGCCGACGGCATCAACGATGGCGGGCAGCGCCCGCAGGGGCGCAATCGTGTAATCGAGTTGGCGCCCGCCATGGTTCGATACGATGACGCCATCAACCCCGCAGTCCTTGGCGGCGCGCGCGTCCGCCGCCGAGAGAAGCCCCTTGATCACGAGCGGACCGCGCCAGCGCTTGCGGATGAGCTTGATATGCTCCCACGACAGCTGATCGCGATCGGTCAGCGCGCGCTCAAATTGGCGCGACAACATCGGGGGTCCCCGCGTCGCATCCATGTTCTCGATATGAGGTATGCCGTGCCGCACCAACGTGCGTACAAGTGTTCCGACAACCCAAGACGGGTGCGTCAAGCCCTGCCAGATCAACTGGGCGCTCGGCTTGATCGGAATGCCAAAGCCGTTGCGGATGTTGTTCTCGCGGTTCGCCGGGACCGGAACGTCCACGGTGACCACGAATGTGTCGAAGCCGGCGGCGGCGACTCGTTCGATAAGCCGCTCAATTCGGCTTGGGTCGCCGGGGATGTAGGCTTGATACCACGTCGTCGGGCCGGCGCGCCTGACTTCTTCCATAGGAATGAGCGAAGTTGCGCTCAGGATTGCGGGGATTTCTGCGGCCGCCGCGCAGCGCGCGGTAACGAGGTCGCTGCGATAGGCACAGATGCTTGCCGCTCCCGTCGGAGCGATTCCAAAAGGCGCCGCATAGGAACGCCCGAACAGCGTTTTACGATGGCTGCGCTTGGAAACGTCGGCCAGCACGCGAGGCACAAAACAATAATCCTTGAAACTGTCCAGGTTCGAGCGGACTGAGGCGTGGGTCTCGGCCCCACCGGAGATAAATCCGTACAGCATGCGCGGCAGACGGCGGCGGGCGGTTTCCTCGAAATCGTCCAGGGATAGGTACCGAGCCAGGCGGCGGTCGACCCTCGCTCCCTCGCGAACGATGGCATAAGAGGTATTTGGTCGCGCGCTGTCGGCGTGAATCGCGGTCATTCGGAGTGCCTGCAATTGCTAGTTCCCAAGAATCATATCCGTCGCCAAAGATGAAGCAACCAGGACGCACATTGATCGACGGCGGCCAAGCCACTTTGGGTAGAAAATTCTCCGGGCGCAGCATATCATCCGCTTCCGGGTCGACCAGCGCCCTCCGCCCTGGAGAGTTGGGCGGTGGAATTGTCCCGGTCCGTGGCGCGCGGTAGGAACAACATGCCGGGGACAAGCCTGGCCATGACGGTGTAGAGATCGTCCAAGGCAAGGCAGGTCCGCCCATGTTTAGGCTACTCGCGTTACTGCTCGTCATGCCACTGGTCGCCGTGCCGGCGTGTGCGGCACCCTGTGGCGGCGACTTCAACGGTTTCCTCAGCGCCATGGCGCGCGACGCGCAAGCCCAGGGCGTCTCGCGGAGCGTGATCGACAGCGCGTTTGCCGGCCTGACCATCGATCCGGCGGTGCTCGCTTTCGACCGCCGCCAGCATGGCACCTTTCAGCAAAGCTTCGAGCATTATGCCGCCAGCCGTGTCACGGCGCCACGCATCAAGCGCGCCAAAAGCCTCATGCAGCGTCACGGCGCATTGCTCTCCCGTATCGAGCGGCAATTCGGGGTGCCGGCGACGCTGCTCATGGCGATCTGGACCATGGAAACTGACAACGGCACCGGCGACATGGGCAAGCTGCCAGTGATCCGGACGCTCGCCACGCTCGCGCATGATTGCCGCCGCACTGAGCTGTTCCAGGGCGAATTCATTGCCGCTTTGCGCATTATCCAGCGGGGCGACCTGCCGTTGGTCGACTTGGTCGGCGCCTACGCCGGCGAGATCGGGCAGACGCAATTCCTGCCCTCATCCTATATCAAGTACGGCGTAGACTATGATGGGAATGGCCGCGTCGATCTCCGCCATAGCGTACCGGATGTGCTGGCCTCGACCGCCAATCTGCTCAAGGTCAACGGCTGGCGCGCCGGGGCACCGTTCGGTGCAGGCACGGAGAATTTCACGGTGATGCACGAGTGGAATCACGCAGAGATCTATCGAAAGACCTTGGTGCTGTTCGCCGAGCGGCTGCGCGAGTAAGGCTGAGCGTTTACGGGCAAACCGCCTTGGCGCTGGTCCGGACGGTGAGCCACCCTACTGCCTGGCAGTCCCCGTGGCGCGCTTTCAGAGCACGGGGAGCGACACACGGACTAAAACATCAGGCTTGCACGCCAGCGACGCCGAGCGGCATTGGACAATCGCGACAACCTCTAGCGTGACGGCAGCGAACGGGTTTCTGGGGAAAAGCAACATGAAGACCGCCGTAGCTCTGTTACTCGCTGCCCTCCTTTGGTCTTCCGCACGGGCGGACGACACGAGTGCTTACAAGAAGGTCGTCGTGCTCTGGTACGATGCCTTCACGAACCACGATCCAGCGCCGCTCGACCGAATTTTGGGAGAGACCTGGGTCGACATCCCGTCAGCGCCCGGCCTTCCGCCTGGACCACAAGCTGCAAAGGACACGCTCGCGCTGCTCACGACGACGTTTCCCGACCTGAAGGTAACGATCGATGACATCATTCAGGATGGGAACAAGGTTGTCGTTCGTTCCCATATCACAGGCACGCAAAAAGCCAGCTTCCTGGACTTTCCAGCGAAAAACCGGACCCTGAATATCCAGGCTGTCGATATTCATGAGTTCAAGAACGGGAAAATCGCTCGAACTTGGCATACGGAGGACTGGATGACCGGCCTTCGGCAGCTGGGTATTTTCGACAAATAGCGGCGTCGCGGCCGGTGGTGGTGGCGGCGGCAACCGAAATCTCGGGTTGGAGCGCTGCCGTATCCTGGCCATGGTTGCAAGTTTGTAACCGCACGCGTGCCGCAGCATGTGCGGATGCACCCTCAATGCGCTATTACAGCAGAAAAGCTTTAAATACACCTTCAGTAGTCTTGGGGTTCAATCGGGTAACGCGGGCGCTCCGGCGTGCCTCGGATGAAGCCTCGGATTGTCGACGACTGAAGCATGTACTCATCCTCGAGATGATCCAATTTCCGCCTTACCCCGAAACGGATATCGCCGAGTACCGTTATCGCGTCCGCCAAGTGCCATTCTCGGACTAAGTGCGCCCTCAAGTGCGCCGCAGCGAAATGCGTCTGCTCGATGATCAGGTCGTCAGCACGCACGAAGGGGTGACAGCGTGTCCGAACTAACCGAATCTTCTGCCAAGACGCTGGCTAATCTCATCAAAAGCAAACAAGTCTCCTGCCTGGAAGTGATGCAGGCTCATTTGGATCGCATCGCCGAAGTAAACCCCCGGATTAACGCGCTCGTCCAAGTTCTGCCCCCGGAACTGGCTTTGCAGCAAGCGCGCGTCGCCGATGCCATCGTCAGACGCAACTCTGCATCCTGTGGCAAATTACACGGGGTTCCCGCGAGTATCAAAGACGGGCGCAAAGTTAAGGGTTTCATGTCTACCTAGGCACCGAGAGTCCCATGAATTGCGTGGCGACGGAAGACGCAACCGTCGTCGCGCGGTTGCGGGCTGCCGGGGCGATCATTATCGGGATCAGCAACATCCCCGATTTTTCGATGTCGTATGAGACCGATAATCGACTCTACGGCCGCACCAATAATCCGTACGACCTGAAGCGCTCGCCCGGCGGTAGCAGTGGCGGTCAAGCGGCCATTGTCGCGGCGGGCGGCTCGGCCCTCGGCATCGGCGCGGACAGCGGCGGCAGTATCCGCGAACCAGCGCACAACTGTGGTGTCGCCGCGCTCAAACCAACCCGTGGCTTGCTGCCCTATACCGGCAAATTCCCAACAAATGAGTTGGGCATATTCAGCTACGTCGAAGTACAGGGGCCATTCGCCCGCTTTGTCGAGGATCTGATTTATACTCTCCCGATTCTCGCCGGCCCCGATTTGCACGATCCTTATACCTATCCTGTATCCGTGCGCGACCCGGCACTGGTCGATTTGAAGACGCTGCGCCTGTCCTTTTATTCGGACAACGGACTGGCTGCACCTCGCGCTGACATCGGTGAGCTCATAAGACGAGTCGTCAATGAAATATCGCCGTACGTCGCGTCAGTAAGTGAAGCGGCGCCCAAAATCAGCAGAGACACCTATACCGCATTTGAAGAATTGTTTTTTTACGGCGACGATCGCGGCCAATGGCTGCATGACAAAATGCGAGCCATGCAAGTGACCCAGGTGGCCGAGCCTTTTAAAGCGATCTTGGATAGAGCCGCGCGTTGTGAATTCTCTGTGACCGAGTTACGTGATCGCCTGTCTGCCCTGGATCGATTCAAATTCAGATGCTGGATTTCTATCGAGATTACGACGTCATCGTCTGCCCGGTAGCCACCGGGCCTGCCAGTTCATACGAAAAGTCGCTGGCGGCGAAAGAAGGGTTCAATCTGGCGAACGATCTTACCTACAACCTTCCCTACAACATAACCGGATGGCCGGCCGCGGTGGTGCGCTGTGGAACATCCAAGGAGGGTCTGCCGCTTGGCGTGCAGGTCATTGCCAAGTCATGGCGAGACGATGTTGCGCTAGCTGTGGCGGCGCGGCTGGAAGCGCTATTTGGCGGCTGGGAAGCGCCGCATTTGTAGAGCAAAGGGTTCTTCCGGCGAAAGCGCGTCCCGGCTTTCCGTTGTCCGCGGCCGCGCCCGGGATGGCATGGGAGAGACCGCTGCATGCCGCAATCCGCGCGTGGCGCTCCTGCCAAATCGCTCCTGCCAAGTCGCTCCTGCCAAATCGACGAGGTCGTCGTCGGTCAGGCGGCGGCGGCGGTGGCAGATCGTGCGCCAAACCGCCATCGGCCGAGCGACGCCCCGCCCATGACCGCTCACCGATTGTACGCCATCTGGCGCGCTGGCCCGGGGACGCCGAAGATTGCCAGGCGGGAGGCCCAGAGACACGGAAGCCACACACATCGGCAAAGGCGAGTTATCCACAGGCGGTCAATTGCCTCAAAAAGCCGAGAGTGGTGAAATTCTTCCCTTAGGCAGTAGTGGGGTGGGTGCGAATGAGTAATCGCGGTCCAGTTGCGGCAGAAACAATCGTTCAGTTTGCGCCAAAACCAAACGCCAAACCGGAAGCTGGCGATCCGATTGACCGGGCGGCCCAGGCCATTTTGGGGCTGCTTCATCGCACGGCCGCGGATGCCGAGGCAAAGAATCAGCAGGCTCTCGGAATGACTCATCAATTGTCTGCTCAACTGCGAGCCGCTGAAGACCGAATAAGAGAACTGGAAGCCCACCTCCGGCATCATCAGGAACGGGCGGATCGAGCCGAGAGATGGTTATATCGAATCTCGCAGGAGATTGAGCAGCAGTTCTTTGGTCTGGAGGAGGCTCGTCCCTCACACCCGCAGCCACAGCCACCGCCTCCACAAGCGCTCTTCCGCAGTCAGCGGCAGTAGGACCCGAGAGCAAGCCGGTTCGGCGCGCGGCAGATTTGCGATTCCGCGCCTGGTATTCGATCATTTCGCCGGTTTCCATGAACGGCATGGCGGCATCCCCGATCGCGTTGCTTTTTCGGCGCGGGAGTGCGCGTGCCCCGGCGAGTGCTGTCCCGGAGGCGCGCCGCCCTCCGCAGATGTTCGCTGCGACCTCCGGCTCGCGAGGCAACCGGGTTTTCTCCAAGAATCGAATACGCGCACCGCATTCCCACCTAAGAACAACGCACGAGCTCGGCATCGAAACCAGGACCGTCGAGGCCTTCGAGGACTTTGGCGGCCGTGATCATCGGGTAATTTGTTCCGTTAGACGGCGACTGCGTGTGGTTTCCGTGGGTGCTCAAGGCCATGACGATCGTCTGGCCGAGACCCTCGTGCGCTGGCCACGTGCCGGCTTTCGCCGAGCAATTCGCACGACGCGCCGATGTCAAATGCTGAAGTGCAGCGCGCCTATCTGGGACATTAGAGCCGGAACGGTGAGATGGCCTGCGGGCGCATCGCGGTTCAGTCGCCTTTCGCGGCTAACTCGACATCGTAGATTCTCTTTGCCCACTCGATCATCGCAGTCTCCTGGCTGCATCGTTTCGCGTATTGGTAGTTGATGGAATTGCCCGTAATCTTTGGGTCTATGATCAACATGTCGCGATAAAATCCGATCCTTTCCGAATTCCCATTCTCGTATCGAATTTGGTACAGCTTGATTGCGCCACCCTCGGCGAGCTCGAAATCACGCCAGAATGTCAGCCGCCCTCTCAGCGGCTTGTGGGGATTGAGAAACCTGACGCTCACCATCGTGTCGCCTTCACACCAAATCAGCTGCTTCACCATCAGACCGGCGAATATCATCTCCCTCATGATCGCGTCGTTGAGCCTAAAGTCATCGCTCTCGGCTTTGCAGTCCTTGAGACCGTCATATATTCCGGCAAAGTCCTGCAGCGGCCCGTTGTTCTTCTGGTAATAGTCGACAGCAGTCCTTACCAGAACCGTGCGTTGCGACAGCAGTTGGCGTTGCTCATCGTTGACCACTTCGCTGGACTTCACGTAGCCCTCACGGCCATCGGCGAGCCGTACCTTAAGCCATGCGGCATCGGTGCTTGCCCCATCGATTCCGCATCCGGATTTGGTTTTGTACTCCAGGCGCGCCGTCGCGCTGAGCCGGTCGTTGCCACGCGCGGTCGCAATCAGTGGAAACGCGTTCGCAGGTCCGCCGCGGACCTCTGCCGAATCATCGCGCACGAAAACGGCTTTAGAGAGGGTGTCGCGATCGAGCTTGCCAGCCAAGTCATTTCGTCAAACGCCGAGGGCACGGCAGACGGCGCAGCAGCGTGCCGGGGTGGCGTCGGGTCAGGCGCTGTAGCGCCAAGGCGGATGAGCGCCTCCCTTGCTTCTTCGATGCTTGGCGCAACGGCGAGCGCCTTTTGCAGGTCGGCGATGGCCCTCTCATTCTTTCTGAGCGCTTCGAGGATCAGGCCGCGGGTCGCGTAGACCGATGCAGCATAGGGCGCAAATCGAACGGCACGCTCGGCGTCAGCAAGCGCAAGCTCGGTCTTCCCGGCCTTGAAATACGTCCAAGCGCGGACACTGTAACGGTAGGCGTCAAGCGGCTCGATAGTGATCGCTGCCGTGTGGTCGGCGATGGCAGCCTGGAATTCGCCTTTGCTGTTGTAGACGAACCCGCGAATGTTGCGAGTGTTGGCGCTGTTAGGGTCAAGGTCAACAACGCGATCGAGATCGGCGAGCGCGCCGTCGAAATCGTGCTTGGCGATCAGCGCCTCGGCGCGGTGCAGATAGGCGGCTTCGAATTTGGCGTCGAGGCGGACGGCTTCGCTGTAGTCGGCTACGGCGCGATCGTATGCGCCAGCCGACCGATACGCGTCGCCGCGCGCATGGAACGCCACCGCTGAGGTCGGCTCGATTGCGATCGCCGCGTCGAAGTCGGCGATGGCGCGATCGCGCTCACCGCGCGCCACATAGGCCTCGCCGCGGCGGAAGTGGGCCGCCGCGGAGTTTGGCTCGATGCCGAGGGCGGCGCTGAAATCGACAATGGCGCCCTCGCTCTCGCCCGCCATATGGGAGGCTATGCCGCGCGCCAGCCGGTACTCGAACTCCGCAGCATCCGCTTTTATCGCCGCGCTGTAGTCCGCGATCGCGTTAACGAACGTTCCCTTGTTGGCAAGCGCGCGGCCGCGGGTGAAAAACACGTCGGGATCGCTCGGGTCGAGCCCGATCGAATTGGTATAATCGTCAATCGCTTTGTCCCAATCGCCCCCGCCTTCATAGAGTCTGGCGCGATAGACGTAAGCGGTTGCGCGATCATCTCGGTCCGAATTCGGATGATTTATGATGCGACCCGCAACCGGCGAGCATTTTGCGTCTGGCCAGGAAACCTCCGCTGACCGTAGGACTGCGTGGTGGCGGACGCAGTCCAAGTCGAAACCGTCTCCACTCTCAAATTCCCTGCTAACCGGGAAAAGAACAGGGAATTTCGTCGAATCTGCCCGTTTGATGCGAGGTTGAAGGCCAACACGCGCGCAAGATCAGAGGTTTACAGCGAGATTCCCTACACAAAAGATCAGGGAATTATTTCGGAAGAACAGGGAAATCGGCTCAGGAACAGGGAATAGGGACGGATTTTGGTCCAGAGTGATTTCCGGATCGACGTTTGAACATGAACATATCCAGCCGAGCTGTCGAGGCTGGTTGTGAGTCGGCCGTGAACAACGGCTAATCATTTGAATGTCTTCAGGTGATCGGCCGGCAAATCCGCAATCTGTCATTCAGATCCGGGAGAATCGGACGAAATTTCACCCAACTTAGTCACTGAAATGATGGAAACATTCATCGATAGAATCTCGCGCTCGTCCCGGTTTTCGAAGTAGGCAAGGACGTCACGCTTCTCTACTATCCCTTTTGCGAGCAGTGGCACGCGCGATTCTGAACAAAAGCGTTGCGCAAACCAAACTGCCTTCTCTCGATCAAGAGTCCACGCTAAGCCGGGAAGGCCGCGTTTGTGGCTGGTGCCGCGCCAAATTTCTATTTGTTCAGGCAGAGTGTCAAGGAAACATATTTCTTCCTCCGACATGCACGCCCGCCGGCCTTCAATCGATTCCCCCCATAGTTGCCTCCACTTTTTTGGACGTTGATACGGGTTTTCGGTGTCTATCCAAACACGGCCCACCAATTTCCAAAACTCGGACGGATTTTTCCTTAAATGCCTCATTGGTGCCTTGAACATTGCGTCGAGACGGTAAGGCCGCTCATGGAGGAAGACATATTTTTCCCAGTCGCCATCAGCTCTTGCCTTCGAAAGCGCGTCTTTCTTATCTCGATAAGTTTGATTGATATTCGCAGCATTCGCAGTGAATGATCCGATCACGAGTGGGTGGTGGACCCAACCACTGTCCGCGTAGCAGGTAAGATCTTTGTGCAGTGTTTCCATAGAACGATCTCCGTATTTGGATACACACCTGCAGCGATCAGGCTATCACGGTCGCGATCGCTATCCAGGCAAGATCCGCGCCGTGCGCGAGACGCAACATGCTAGGCGTCGATGAAAAAATTCACGCGAACTTTGCTAACATCCACTCCGTTCAATTGGGCAAACTCGCGCTTTACGCGCTCGATAAATCCAGTGTCAGCGCCAGTTTGAGGACGCTCAACCGAAGAAGCCGAGGGGATCGGCAAAACTAAACTCCATAGCGCTTCAGTCTTTAATCCCGAGAGGGCACTCACACGCTCCTTGGGTCGTCCCTTATCGCGTTCACTTTTGTCGAGAGGCAAGAAGATGGGAGCCCGGTGAGAAAGTCCCGGCATCCGCTTGAGTTGCGATGCCAACGCTGCATCAAAGATCTTCATCAACACTTTCGGATTAAAGCCGAACACCTCAGCCGATGCTGGGTCATCGACCGAAGGCGCGACAACAAGAACCTCATCAACCGATGGAATTGTTCTCCACGTGCCGTCCGAAGACCGCACCAGCCCCACTTTGCGGTTCAGCGCTGTGCGAACCGCCACGTTGAAGCTGTCGGGGCCCTTAATGGCTCTCAGCTGAACTCCCGGAACGATCCCGGCGCCTGTAATCAGTTCGACCGAAAAGCCGCGCTGTTCTAACGCCACCCGTGCACAGGCCCGTAGGAGTGGCGCAGTCTCTTTCACTTGGAAGACCTTTATGTAGCTCTCTTTGCGTCGTAATAGCCCTATGTGAATACCTGCGTATTGTCAATGGCCCCGCTAAGGTATTGTGCGGTATATATTAATAACTACCTCTTGAATTTCGCCGAAACACCTATATATACCAACCGCAAGGCCACCATTTGGAGAACGGCCAATGAAACCATCGAGGAAATCGAAAGCCAGGGAGCGCGAGATCCGCCGGCCCGATTTCGATCACGCTGAAGAATTGAGAAGCGAACGTCGAGCCGCGAAGACGGCTGCCAACTCTCAGAGATAGCCAACTCGTTTGCGATTGCACATCCCGATGAACGAATATCCGGGGGTCCGACGCTACAGGAGTTCGCGCAAGCCCACTGCGCCGGACAAAAAGATCGGTCAACGCATTCGCTGGTGTCGACACGTTAAAGGAATGACCCTCGCAACGTTGGCTGGCGCAATTAGCATTTCGCTTCAACAGCTCGCGAAGTATGAGAGCGGGGGGAACAAAATCGACGCAACCCGTCTAGAATCGATCGCCAAAATCCTTCGGGTCTCCACAGAAGAACTAACGCAAGAATCTCCATTCGAAGCTGCACTCAGCGAACTTGGCCTTGGCCTCGGTGATCTCCTTCACGATCCGTTGCTAATCCGATTATTGCAGGCTTGGGTTTGGATCGAATGTTCCGAGCAACGCAGCATCCTGCTTCAGCTTATCAAAACCCTTGATCCAGCTAATGCCGCGCGGCCGAAGGGTGAAGTGCAACCTTCGTGAGATAATCGAAGTGCTATTCAACTTATATTTATTCGATTAGGGTGCACGCCCATACCACGCACGGAATACAGCAATTAGGAATACCCAATGCCAAAACCAGCGACCAGTTTCGAGAGAGATATCCGTCGACATCCACTCGTTGAGCTTCGCGAAAAGTTCAACGCCGGCCTAATTCCGCGCGTGCCGCGGATGCAGCTGTCGCCAGACTTCAAGGTCGCATTGCCAGCTCACGAGGACTTTATTGTTCGATTTCGCGGCCGCGGGGGACGGCCGAAGTGCGTGGTTTTTCTACGCTCCCGCGACAGCAGCATGACAGCATTCGCGGACCGCCAGTTCGAGATCGAGCTTATCGGCACAAATGCTGAGCGTTGGGGCCGCTCTGTTGCCGCCGAAAAACGAGCGAAATCCGCGTCTTACAAACCGAAAAAACAGGCCGCGCGCGGCCGGCAAACCCGGTAGGGCGCCAGCATTTCGATCACTTTGCCACGCATCTGAAATCCCTAGCTTCATCTCCTGCAGAAACCCGTCGCACTGAAGTCTTATTGGAGCAGTCATTCATGTCCAGCCGCCCATCACTCGAAATCATCGACCAACCGATCGACCAACTGCGAGGCTGCGAGAACTCAGCACATACACATAATCGGGCGCAGTATGCCAAGGTTTCAGCGCTCATCAAAAAGCACGGCCCTGTGATCCCATTAATCGTCGACCCCGACGGTGAGGTCATCGATGGATTTCTACGATTGCAGTGTCTTAAGGACCAAGGATACAAAACGGTGCCGACCGTCACCGTCCGAACCAACAATCCAGCCGACATCAAAACGTTGCGACTGGCACTCAATCGGCCGATCGGGTGCGGAAGGCTGCCGCAATAGTGGCCGGGGCTGCCAGGGTCGAAACTGTATTGGCGTCACCGAGTCCGCCCGCTGGCGATCCCGAGTTGCAGAGGAACGGTTATGACTGAAGAGCCAAGAAGCAAGCCCGTCTATGAGATTGGGTGGGGTAAGCCGCCCCAACACACCCGGTTCAAGAAGGGCCGTTCCGCAAATCCCAAAGGGCGACCTTCAGGAACTCGAAATCTGAAAACCGATCTCATCAACGAACTCGGCGGCCACATTCGGGTCAGGGAGGGAGATCGTGAGATTTTAATCTCCAAGCAAGAGGCATTTCTCAAGTCACTTATAGCGCGCGCGCTGAAAGGCGATACTCGCGCGTCAGCGTTGCTTATCAACATGATGGCGAAGTTACTCGATGTCGCTTCTGCCCCGGCACCCACAGAGATCAACGCTGATGAACAGGAAATTATCGACGCGTATTACAGCCGCCGCCTTGCCGATGCCGCCATCCCGAAGGCGGCTGGCACCAAATCTGAAGACTTCCCCAGAATCAGTCCGCAACACGAGGCCGACGCCAGTACGGCCGTACGATCGGGCGGAGAGATCCGGGATCTCCCCCTCTCCAGCAACACAGGTCCCGGGCACACATAACCGTGGAACGAGATCTTTTAACCGCAATTCTTCGCACAGATTTTCCTGCTTTCATTCAGCGGGCCTTCGCGGAGGTCGAGCCGCATACCGAACTCGCGATGGAAGATTACATTCTTTTTGTGGCAGAAACACTTACGGCAGTCGTCGACGGTTCGATCAAGCACTTGATCGTCAACGAGCCGCCGCGCCATCTGAAGTCCCTTCTCACAAGCGTTTTTCTTCCGGCGTGGCTGCTTGGAAAAAACCCGGCTATCCGCATTATCATCGTCAGCCATCAAACCGACTTGGCCGAGAAGTTCTCCCGGTTAGCGCGCCAAATCATCGCGAGCAATTGGTATCGCGAAGTATTTCCAACAACGCAACTCAGCAGGGAGCATAACACCGTCGCGGACTTTCAGACGACTTTGGCGGGTAGTCTACGTGCTACCTCCGTCAACGCCGGCGTCACCGGACACGGCGCAGATCTCATTATTGTCGATGATCCACTTGACGCCAATAATGCGAGCTCGCAAGCCGAGCGGGAAAACGTAAAGAGCTTCTTCGAACAAGCACTCAGTTCGCAAATCGACAACCCGAAGACTGGCGCCATTATCATTGTCGCCCAGCGACTGCATGAAGATGACCTGCCCGGGCACCTCTTGCGCACCGGCGATTGGAAACACATAAATCTGCCATTCTTGGCACCAGAAGATGCGACGTACCCTATTGGATCGCGAGTGTGGCGCCGCAAAGCAGGCGAACCGCTATCGCCAGTCCGTTTCGGCACAAATGAGATTGCAGCGATCATAAATCGGTATCCACCCCATGTGTTCGCTACACAGTGGCAGCAAAATCCGACCGCAATGGATGCCGGATGGGTCAAGGACAGCGACTTTCCGCGTAGCGCGGAACGGCCAAGAATCTATTCTCGATTGATCATGAGTTGGGATCTCGCGCAGAAGTCGGCCGTTACGTCCGATTATTCCGCCTGCGTAATAGCGTACGAAATCAATGAAAAACTTTTCGTCGCCGAAGTCTGGCGCGGACGTGAGGATTACGTAAACCTCTGTAGCGTCGCGGATCGGCTCGTGCAGATCTGGAAGCCCACCGATATTCTCGTAGAAGATGCGGCACTTGGCCCCGCCCTCGCCAACCATTTTAGCCGCGGCGGTCATCGTGTGACTGCGATTAACGTGCGCGGACAATCGAAAGAAAACCGGTTTCAGAATCACATCAATCGCTTTAAAGCTGCGGACGTGGTGCTGTGCTCGCCGGCTCCTTGGATTGTGACGTTTATTGACGAAATGGTTCGCTTTCCTTTTGCCAAATACGACGATCAGGTGGACGCCCTGTTACAGATTCTGACGTGGCTGAACGAAAATCCACCCGCACCGAAGCCGGTGATCGCCCGCAGTATCGGGACCCGGCAACCCCATCCGATGCGCAATCCAAAGAATTTATTGCGCCCCCAGCTTCGATTCTAACGCGAGGAAAAATGTTAGGAAAGATATCGCTTATGGAATTTGCGAACACCGACCAACAAGGCCAAGAGCGGCAGCGAACGCAGGTGTTACAGGATATTGCCGATGGGCTTAGGAAAATCGCGAAATCTGTCAGCGAAATGCAAAAGGACCCAAAGCGAGGATGTCTGAAGGAGCTTCCCCCTTCAAGTCGGCGACCTGGATCGTCTCGCGCTGCGCGGGGATTAGCTCGACGTTCGGGTCGTCCAGGCCGATGTGCTGACGAGCCAGCGCGTCAATCAACTCCTGCTCCATGCCATAGGTCGCACGCAGCGAAATTCGCATTGAAGTTCGTCGAAGACGTAGATCGCACCGGCTTCTGTGCCGGAGAGCTGCACCGCCTTAGCGACGATGGTGGAGAGCACGGTCTCAAGATCGAGCGTCGAGTTCACCGCCTGGGACACTTCTCCGAGGGCGCACAGTTCTCCGACCGAGCGGCCAAGCTCATCAGTGCGCTAGCGCAACTCGTTCAGCAGGCGCGCATTTTCTATGGCGATGACGGCTCGCGCGGCGAAGTCCGTGACCAACGCGATCTCCTTGTCGGTAAAGGATCGAGGCCGTGTCGCAGGAAGGCCTGGACAGGCCCAAGCTCCACGCTGCCGCGGTTGGCGACCGGGACCTATCAGCGCCAAGAACGTGTTTCAAACCGGTAAATTCAAACGGGCCTCAACAGTATATAGGAGGATGGAGATCGAGCCAATTCCCTCCAACGAACCCCGACTGGGACTCTTTTGGTTCATCGCGAAGGGTGATCGCAGGCCTTCACGATTCACCTCAATCTCACGGCCTTTCAGTAGAATTCCCGAAGTTGCGGGCTTTAAGACCCTCGACGAGGGACATGTGGACGTTTGGCCGACGATACAGCGCCTTGACCACACCCTCGTCGACTACGAATACGATTACTTTCCGCGCGGCCGAGCGAACTGGCGCAAGGAGGATGACAGATGGCTCCTCGTTCTCGATCCAAAGCTTAATCGCAGTCCATTTATCGCTCACATCGTCCGTGCGTGGAAAATACCCAGAAATCGACTACTCGTACTTACCGATGCTCATTATCGTAGCTTAGGTCGCGTCGGGCCTCCGCAACAAGAGCAATAAAGCTGAATGAAAACGCGTTAGCACATCTGTGAGGATCAAAATGAAACCGGGCTCCCTTGAGTGGCCAAAATGCGGTCTGCATCCATCGCGGCGCCACGCTGGTCCAGCAGCAAGATCACCGGCTGACACGCCTAGCCCGCCTGAGCGGCGACCCGCAGTCCATTACCGCGACGCGCTGATGATCACCCTGATGGCGTATCGACCGTTGCGTCTAAAGAACTTTGCTTCGATCATTCTAGGCGTGCATCTTGTCCAGCAGGGCGGCGGTGCGCGTCCCTAGCGGACGAAATTGCAAGCTTCATGCCCTCGGCCGCCCGCATCAGTGTGCTCGCCTCGTTCATCGGGACCTCCTTCAGTTGGATATCAAATAGCTAATCCCGCTGTGCGGCGGGTTAGTCGCTTTTGACCAAGCCATATTAACATGCAGTCGTGATTTGTCCCCCAACAGGTGGAGACGTTCGGGAGCTTTATCGCCAGGCGCCGGCTCTAGTCCTTGCGGGCCAGGATTTCGTCCGAGACCTTTTTGAGCGCCTCGTAGCGCACCTGCGGGCTCGACCGCGACCAGGCTGGAAACGCAGCTTTCGCCATCTCGATCGCCCAGTTCGCGTCATCTCTCGTGCCGCGGGCGTATTCGCCGACGATGTCGCGGGTATTGGAGGGATTGACGTTCGGCGCCGCCGTCGATGCTTCGGTCCAGTTCCCGCCGATAAAGTTCTCGTGGATACCCATGTTGCAACTCCTCCGCTGCCACTAGCGACTTAACACAGTGTATCGGAATTCTAGCCAGACCGTGCTTTCCCTGCGATCATGATCCAACTGGAAGTCGATCAAGGCGGTAACACGGTGGTGGTACTGCGAAAACGCACCAGCGACCTCGGCTGAGTCAGTTCGGTCACGACAAAGCGGTGATCGGCTGCTTCATGCACAAACGCGAAACATGCGTCAAAATGTGTATTGCCTGGGTAATCGGAGCGGCACATGGCGACTGGGAAGCAGTTCATCCTCGGCAGAAGCGCAGCGAAGCGACCGCGCAAGAAACGCACGCGACCTGAGCCTCGGCAATACACCGTGGCCGACTTAAAGCGCGCACGAGACCGGGTGGCGGCGGCAGAACGCCGAATCGACAACGACCCCATGAGTAATTCCACGAGGGGACGTGCAGGGTTGAAGAGGGCGCAGCTCGAACTGTCCGTCGTCGAGTCACAGCTACGCTCGCGCGGCCTCCTTGAGTGATGGCTCTTTGGGTTTACAGGTGCCTGATGCCATCCAGCAGCTCTTTCCGTTGAAGGGTTTCGGCACTGAGCTGACAGTCGCGTCCACTACGTAGGTCGCAGAAGCCGATAGCGAAAACGAATGCCCCGGCTCCCCTAGGTAACGTTCGAGGACGGGTGCGAACGCGTCGCGATCGTTGGTCCGCCCAATAGCAACTCCTCTAGATGAGATGAAGGCCTCTGCTAGGTTATTAAACATTAATCTCGTGGTCACGCCGCGGAAAGGTTGCCGGCTATATCCAGCACGCAACTTTTTTTTGCGCGTGTCTTCGTCAAAGCGAAACTAGAGAGCAGCGACGCGTCGTGGACTTAAGGTGCAAACCGATATTGGGTGGCGAGAGTACAGCTCATAAATCATGACGCTGAGGTCCGTGCGCTCGCCACCCTCAAGCGATTTCTGATCGACTCAGAAATACCCGTTCGAGAGTTGGCCGAGTTGGCGTTTGCGAACTGGATCGCCGCCCGAAGCTTTTGTGCGGATGAGCGCGACCGAAGCGAATGGGCACTTATCGCCGATCTGATCTTGAAACGTGCGAGAAAAATAGCGGAGTCTTGGACCGCCGCAAGCGAGTGCGCTGCATCGTCTCAGTTGCGATGAATCTTTCTCCTTGCATGATGTTTCGGCATTGGAAGTCCAATACTGGCAATATATCGAAGCATTTCACAGCGCGTTGCTGAGCTGCAGGACCAACAGCAAGCAACAGCTGCAGCAACCGCTAATAACGAGAAAAAATGGTCTTTTCCTATTCCGGGATGCCCGGGCCTGTTTCTCTCCTTTATTGCGAACGGAGCGCCGCGCCATCTCACCGCGCTCGCCCGCCGCGACGAGGAGATCGACTAACCCGATTAGCGCGCCGTCCAGCCACCATCGATAGGCAAGACGTGTCCGGTAACGTGCGAGGCCCCCTCCGAGCAGAGAAAGACTACGACCTCCGCGACCTCCTCTGGCTCGCACCAGCGACCGAGCGGAACTACGGACAATATCGCCGCCTGCGCTTCAGGCGGCAGCGCCCTGATGCGATCGGTCAGCGGCGTGTGGACAAATCCCGGCGCTACAGCATTCACTCGGATGCCCTTAGTTGCATATTGCAGCGCTGCTGACTTAGTGAGACCCGACACGCCATGCTTACTGGCAACGCTAGCGACCGGACCTGCAGCGCCAACAAGGCCAACAGCGGAGCCATTATTCACGATCGCACCCCCGCCGCGCTTTAACATCTCGGGAATTTCGTATTTCATGCAGAGCCAAACGCCCGTCAGGTTGATCGCCATAACGCGGTGCCAATCCTCTTCGCTCGTCTCCACGACACCAGCGTTCGATCCGACAAGGCCAGCATTGTTGAACGCGTAGTCCAAGCCACCATACTGAGCAACTGCGCTAATGATCATCTGCTGAACGTCGGCCGGCTTGGTCACATCGACGCGGACGAAGCTTGCTTCTCCGCCGTTGTTGCTAATGGAAGCAACGGTCTTTTCCGCTCCAGCGTTATCAATATCTCCGATTACCACCCTCGCGCCCCCTCGCGCAAAGGCCACAGCGGTCGCGCGCCCGATGCCGGATGCGCCGCCCGTAACAACGACGACCTTACCTGCCGTGAGATTCGCCATTCCCAATCACCTCCCGACGTGAATTTTGCGCGCACCTAGCCGGCCCAGACCGGAAAGGCGCGTCAGGTCATCCAGGCCTCGCGGCGCCAATTCCGCGGCGAGCTGCTCACCCGCGACGAGACGCGGCGCATCGCCGCCAACATCGCCAAGCCGCCCGAGCTGCTGCGCAGACCTTATTCTCTTGCCACCCGCTCGCCGTGGCGGTAACAACGCGCCCCAATGCTCACCCAGATCACGTGCCCAAACTGCAGACACGTCGGGCCAACCGCGGCCCCGCTGCCGCACATCTTGGTCTGCTCGCGGTGCGGACACAGTACGTTGATCGAGACCGGCAAGCGAACGCGGTCACCGGCAGTGGTCCGAGAAAAGCTGGCCGCGGAGATGGCGGCGTTGGAGCGGTACCAGGAGATGGGTGCCGAATTCGATGACTAGGGCGACGGGCGGCTGCGCTCGGCCGCCCACGCCGCATCCCGGCATCGGCGAGATCATCGGCGCCGGCGAATCTCGCAGGTCCATACGCACAGCGACGTTATGCTCCCCGTTCACGGTGGCGAAGCGAAGTCACACCCGCTTTAACAGCGGCTAACGACTTCGACAACGTCACCGGATTAATCAACGCCATGCACGTCACCGGCAAGGTCACCGAAGCCTATTGGCGCTATGTCGAGGCGAGAGTCGAAGCGCTGGTCGAGCAGCATTGGTGGAACATCGACGCGTTTGCTCAAGCCCTACTAAAGCACGGCTGGTGACATCCGAGCGTTCTTTATCCTGGCGAAATCGTGCGCAGGCAATCGCGTGCGCGGGTCAAAGCTCACGGCCGCCGCCAAGCTGCTCACCCGCGATGAGGCCCGGCGGGTCGCCGCGAACATCGTCAAGCCTTGCCGGATGCTGCGTAAGTCGGAGTAATCCAGATGAGCTTGTTTCGCACCTCAACGCCCTCCAATCTCGTTTGAAAATATTCAAGGTCGCCGTGGCGACGCCCCCTCCTTTTTACGCTCCACAGTACCTTGCAAGCCGTTGCGGAGGGTCGTGCCGGTCGGCAGCGCACATCACCCGCGTCATCACGGATACGACCGGCATGCGAGCGGAGCGGTAGCGGCGTCGGGTCAGTTGAGGGCAGGACCATATGACGTTTGTCGAACGCCGGCCACCTGCCAATCGGTGTCCACCGCGAGGCAAAAGTTCGGCACTGGTCGCATGGATTAAAGGGCAAATCCGTTGCTTCGCTTCGTAAAGGGACACGACGAGCAAGGCCGACCGACCATGGGAAATTACTGCCGTTTGGGCAGCCTGCATGTCTGAACTACCAGGTCTCTCCGTACGGTCTGACCTCGACGTTGAACGACCATGCCGAGCGGGGCTGGCTTGCAACGTGCCATGCTTCGTCGGCAATTGCCGCCGGCGCGATGAAAAAATCGTCGGGCTTGGTTTTGAAGCGCTCGCGAGCCCACGGCACGTCGATCACTGCATCGATGACAATGTAGGCAACGTGCACACCCTTGGGGCCCAGGTCCCGCGCCATCGCTTCGGCGAGAATGCGTTGCGCCGCTTTCGTAGGTGCGAAGCCCGCAAAGTTCGCGCGACCTCGCTGTGCGGATGTATTGCCGGTCACAATGATGGCCCCTTGACCAGCGATCACCATGGTCGGTGCGACGCGCCGCGCGAGGTAGAGCAAGCCCATCGTGTTGACTTGGAAGTTCCGATTGAGCGTCGCCGGATCGACCTCCATGAACGTTCCCCAGGCGCCGCCCACGGCATTGTGGATCAGCACCGATGGAGCCCCCATTTCCCGTTCCACCAATGCCATTGTGGAATCTACCTGCGTCTGATCCGACACATCACAGACAAAAGCCTTTGCCGACGGCACCTGAGCGGCGAGATCAGCCAGCCGCTCGGCCGTGCGTGCCAGCATCGCAATGCGATAGCCCTCCGATGCGAAGCGCCGGACGAGTGCTGTCCCAGTTCCGGGACCCACCCCACTGATGACACAAACCGGTTCTGCCATTTGAACCCTCCTCACGCTGCGGAACGAAGCGCTTCGACGACGAAGTCAAAGCGGTCGTTGCCGAAATACATCTGATCTCCAACGAACATTGTTGGTGCGCCGAAGACCCCGCGCTCGGCGGCCGCTTTCGTTTCGGCTTCCAGTTGGGCGATCATGGCGTCCGCGCTCGCACGATCGAGGAGCTGTTGGGCGTCGAAGTCCGCCCTCTCCAAGACATCGATCAATACCGAACGTTGCGAAAGGTCTTCGGGCTTGGCCCAGATCGCGGCGAAGACCGCGGTCACGTACTCTGCGCCTCGGCCATCCTCGATGGCGACCAGCGCCCCTCGATCCAGCTCGGCGAAATCGAAGGACTTCGAGTGCGGGTTTCTGGCAAAATCGACCTTGTAGCGCCTGGTCCACCGCTGCAGGTCCGCGCCCGCATATTTGCCCTTGTTCTTGCACTCGATGGTCGTCGGCCGGTTGCCGACAATCTTCATCAGTTCGAGGATGCGAAATGGATGATAGGCGACCGCGGCGCCATGCTCGGCCGCAATCCGCGGAAGTTGCGTGTGCGCAAGGTAGGAGTAGGGACTTGGGAAGTCGAAATAGAAGTCGATTGTGCGCGTCATGCTAGACGTCCTCCAAGTGCAAGCGGACTTTTCTGGGCTACGACGAGTGATCAGTCGTCCAACCGTTCTTTGGTGGCTCGAAGAATGTCGTCCGAAAGCTTAGGATCATTCACAGCGCGGGCGAGCACGAGTGCTCCGACCAAAGACGCAAGTGTTGCGAGCGCCTGTTCATCACGCTGCCGTTGCTTGAGCCCGGCATCCATTCGGCCAGTCAGCTGCCCGATCATGCCCCGCAATCCAGCCGTGAACTTTTCTCGCACGCCGCTGCTCTGGCGCGGCATCTCGCAAACCAATGCTGCCAGCGGACAGCCTTGACCCGGCTTATCCCGGTGTTCGGACGAAAGATAACCGGAGATGTACCGGTCGAGCGTAGCAGCTTCAGCGGTCGTCTTGCCGCTCACCGCAATCGCGTATTCCAACGCTTCCTCGACAAGCCGCTCCTTGGAACCGAACTGACTGTAAAGGCTGCCATGAGTCATTCCGGCTGCCTCTGTCAGCGCGTCCACGCCCGCCCCTGATATGCCCCGCTCGCGAATGAGGCGCGACGCCGCCTTGAGAATCCGCTCGCGGTTGTCGGCTGCCTTTTCCTTGGTGACGCGCATGTCGCAGATCCTGATCCAGATTGGCCTTGACATTTATAGTGGCGATCGTCATTTATGTCAATCATTACGACCGCTATCAAATGCACGCACGACGACCGCTCACTACTTGAAGGCCCCTACCCCGCTAACCGGGCGACATTCGCCCTTCCGTACAAGACGTGCGCTCATTGTCGGGGGCGGTCCCGGGCCGCGAAACTCAAGGAGGGCAGTTTGGCCATGCCCCAACAGTCGCAAACTGATTCGAGCGTTTCGTGGAAAGACGCGCCTACAAAAAGCGTCGATGTAGACGGTACGAAATTCGTCTACAGACAACTCGGTCCGGACACCGGAGTGCCGGTGATCTTCCTCAACCATCTTGCCGGGGAACTGGACAGGTGGGATCCCCGGGTCGTCGACGGCATCGCAGAAAAATGCCGTGTGATCGCGTTCGACAACCGAGGGATCGGCGCGTCAGAAGGTTCGACGCCCAATTCGGTGGCCGCGATGGCACAAGACGCGGTCGCGTTTATTCGTGCCCTGGGCTTGGAGCAAGTCGACCTGCTTGGCTTCTCCCTTGGAGGCTTCATTGCGCAGGTGATCGCGCAAGAGGAGCCGCAACTTGTTCGGAAAATGATCCTCGCTGGCACCGGTCCGGCTGGGGGCACAGGCATCGACAATGTGACGTCGATAACCATTCGCGACATGATTAAGGGTGCACTGACGTTAAAGCATCCAGAGTACTATCTTTTCTTCACCAAAACCCCCAATGGCCGCAGGGCGGCGCGGGAGTTTCTGAAACGGCTGAAAGAGCGTACCGAAAACCCCGATAAACCGATTTCGCTCCTCGCTTTCGCCACCCAGCTGAAGGCTATCCATGCTTGGGGTCGTCAGGCGCCTGCCGATCTGTCGCGCATTCATCACCCGGTGTTGGTGGCGAATGGTGATCAGGACAAGATGGTGCCCAGCAGCAACTCGGTTGATCTTGCGCACCGCCTTCCGAATGCCGAGCTCGTACTCTATGACGACGCTGGACACGGGGGCATTTTCCAGTATCACGAGCAATTTGTGACGAAGGCTCTGGGTTTTCTCGACGGATAATATCCTCAGTTGTTCTGGCCGTCCGACCCAAACTCGAGTGCCTGAGGACGATGACAAGTCGACTTGGCCGGGCCATTCGGCTGAACCAGGCCGCGGGATGAACCGGACTTGGAACCCGTGCCCGCAGCTTTTTACGGTGCATGAGTCGGCTTTGGCAGTTCTGAGACAGTCGCGATCGGACGGACGCACTTGCGTTCATGGGGGAGAGCGGAAGTCTACATCCAACGGGGGCTGATTGGGGTTGCTGCTTTATCAGTTCACGGCTAGCTAGGTTCACTCCTAAATCGGAATTCCGGCTTCAGCGCGCCCGACAGACCGGATGGCGCGGGTCCAGAGGCCACCCATCGAGGCCAACATCGGGGCGGAAACCGCGCGTCTCGACGTACCGCTTCGTACTATCGTGGCAGTGCTTGCACAGGCTCTGAAACGGGCCAAGCCAAAACTTGTTAACGTCGCCGCGATGTAGCTCGACATGATCGCAGATCGTCGCTGGCGTGACTAAGCCGCGTTCCAGGCAATACTTACAAAGCGGGTGTTTGAGGAGCTGATGCTTCCTGATCCTGGCCCAACAAGCCGTGGAGTACCACTTATCCCACTTCGTCGGTTGGCCACGAACGCCCATCGTACTCAGCCCTTCCAATGCCTCACTGGGAGTCCACCGGTCACTCGCGTCGCTCTCGGCCGGGATACGCGCTGCTAGCTGGTCGGCAAGCCCTCCTAGCCCACTCCGCGTCTGGCGTACACGAGGAGAGTAGCACAGCTGAAACTGACCGCGCGATCTACTCGAGAACGGCAATGTGTTGGAGCCCTTCCACTAGCTCTCGATATCGCATCTGGGCAGAAGGATCCGGCGCTCACCACCGAGCAGCCGGAGCAGGACAGCGACCCGGTCACGCCCTGTCATGCCGGCGTAGATCGCGAGGTGATCGCGGAACGGACCGCGTAACACTCGCACCCGATCGCCCGGCCGTACCTTGGGTGGCAACTCGATCGCGCCTTCGCGCTCGCGCGATCTGATTTCCGCAATCACGGCGTCGGGAACCTTGGCCGGTGTTGTACCATCCATCACCAAACCGCAGGTACCAGCCGCCCACCGCGCTTGCCACCATCCCGTCACCACCCGCAGGAAGGTGTAACCGGGAAACAAGGGCAGAAGAACTTCGACCCGGCGGCCGCGGAGTATGCGCGGTTCGCGCAGCCGCGGGCAGTAAACCTCATACCCTTGGAGGTTCAGAAAATGCAACGCAAGCGCCGTGCGGTTGGACTGCAGACGGCAAGCGGTCCAGTAGGCCATTCAGCGCCCGTATTTTCCGCCTCCACCAGGAGCGAATTCCGGCGGGTGAAAATAGCGTCCCTGAATCTCACGGATGACCCGAAAGACGGCGCCATCGCCGAGCGCCTGGCCGTGCAAGGCTGCCGCCACATCCGTGAGGAAAGCCGAGCGGTCGTTCGGGGTCAGTGGCGCGGCGGCGCGCATAATCTGTTCGAGTTGGGAGTCGGATAAATGGATGGGCTTGTCCATGGACGGCGACCGTGAGATGGTTGGCCGTCTACTTCTCGTCCGTATGCACGTTCAAAAAACGCCCCCGTGGGTGTGGGCCCACGGGGGCGTTATTACGTCCAAGGTTACGGCGGACGCAAGATCTGCGACGCGAAAATTAAGCCGAGCCGTGCGCAAGCCACTCTGCTGCAACGAAGCATCGGCGCGAAGCTGTGCCACGCAAAGCGGCTCGAGCTTCAGCACGCCGGCGGGCTCAGGACGAAGCGCGCGATCGGCACCAAGGAGGGCGAGCTGTGGCCGTTCGAGCGGGTAATTAGGCCACCCGGGACCTCCGGGGGTAGGACCCCTTTTTCAACGAAGGGTACTCCCACCCTGGTCGAGGCATAGCATTGGCCTTTACGCTGAATCGAGTGCATAAGCAACGAATTCCGAGGTGACCTCATGCTCCCGTCCAAGGACCAGCTGACAATCTGTTTGCGCATGTTGCCTATCGACTGCGCGAGCGCTTCCTGACGCCCGCGACCGGCATCGAGAGCTTCGAGGTGCGCGACGGCGCAGCGTTTCGTGCTCGCACATTTGCCTGTGAGACGAGAATATACTCGTAAGGGCGACCCCCAAGGTAGGACGCTGGGTCACGGGCAACAAACCGGGTGCATCCCGCGAGCGAATGCAAATCTTGCCGCGGGGCGGGTTACGTTGCAGGCGCGCCGTCGATAAAGACAGGTCACCCGCTTGCCGCCAGGGTCGGTTTGGGTCGCGTTCTAGATTCTTTGACCTGCCGCCTGGATCGCGCGCCATACGCGCTCGGGGGTCGCTGGCAGTTCGATATGCGATATCCCCAGCTCTGCGAGCGCATCAACCACGGCGTTGATCACCGCTGCGAGCGCAGGAGTTGTGCCGCCCTCACCGGCGGAACGAACGCCGAGGCGATTCGTGGGTGAGGGGATCTCGCTCAGCTCCGTTTCCAGCCAGGGGAGACTGTCGGCGCGTGGCATCGCGTAGTCCATGAAGCTCGCGGTCAGTAGCTGTCCGCTCGCCGGATCGTAGTGGGCGTCTTCGAGGAGCGCCTGACCAACACCCTGGGCAATGCCGCCATGGGTCTGTCCGTGGAGAATCATTGGATTGACGGCGCGGCCGACATCGTCGACGGCAACGAAATGGACGATCTCGACGGCGCCGGTTTCGACGTCGACCTCGACCTCACAGATTTGCGTGCCGAATGGAAAACTTGCGATCCGTAAGGTCTCGTCGGAGATGCCGACGAGCGGCCCTCGCAGTTCCTCCGGCAGGCCCGTGTGCTTGATGGTCGCGGCGGCAATATCGAAGAGGCTGATCTCACGGTCGGTGCCCGTGACCCGGAAGCGGCCCGCTGTGAAGTCGAGGTCGGCTTCCGCGGCTTCGAGCAGAATGCTCGCGATCTTCCGGCCCTTATCGATGATCTCGTCAGTGGCGTTGCCGATGATTGTTGCAGCAAGCTTCATCGAGCGGCCCGAATTAGAGCCGCCACCAGCACTGACCCGCGCAGTGTCATGAGCGACGTAGTTGATGCTCTCGAACGGTACCCCCAGCCATTCCGTCACTAGCTGCGCGAAGCTCGTCTCGTGGCCTTGGCCCGACGACATAGTCCCCATCACCAACTCGACCTTCCCATCCGGGAGCACGGTGATCTCAGTGCGCTCGCGGGGCGCGCCGGTGGTGATTTCGACGAAGTTGGCGATACCGATGCCGCGCCACCTGCCCCGCCGCCGCGCCTCCGCCCGTCGAGCCGGAAACCTCTGCCAATCGGCAAGCGCCAGCGCTCGTTCCATGACCTGCTCGTAATCACCGCTGTCGTAGGTGAGGCCGAGTGGATTGGTGTAAGGCCGGGCTGCCGACGGAATTAGTTTTTGGACGCCTATCCATGTCATCGTCACCCCGTCGTCCAAAGCGTTTCTTGTTGGGCTGCCGCTACTAGCACCTCATTCGCGTGCCGCCAATCCATGCACACGAACAGAATGGCGTCTCAATGAATTATTTCCGAAGCCTGTACCTTTGCAGCTTATCGCACCGGGTCAGGCGGAAATCATCTATCGAAAAAATACGGGCCCGGTGGAAGCCGCACGAATTGATGAAACCGCGTGCTGCCAGTTGCAGGCCAAAGCCTGGTCAGCTTAACGTAACGCCGTCGAGTTCGCCGATAAGGCTTTTCGTGCATCGTATCCATCAGGGCGTCGATGCTGGTGCCTCGGCCATACAATTTTGCCGACCTTCGCCCAAACGTCCGCTAACATTGCAGAAACACGTCTTACCTTCGTTTTCAGTGCGCAAGGAACACGCATTGAGGGGATCGTTTCAGGAGATCACGGGTAAAGCCCCCGAATATCCACTCACGCAGTCGCGCGTGACCGTAGGCGCCAGCAATAAGGATGTCAGTGCCATATTCCCACAGTTTCTCCATCGGATCTTTGTGTTCGGGAAAGTGGAAAACCCTCGCTACTGCTGCAACGCCATGGCCATCGAGCCAAGAAACTACATCGTCGAGTCGATTTTGGGACGCGCCCCGATAGGATACGTCGTCAATGACCTCAACTACAATAACGTCCTGCACTTTGCGGAGCAGCGGTAAGGCGTCGCGAACGGCGCGCCGCGCTTCGCGCGTGTCCTTCCACGCGACCATGGCGGATTTTAGCTTTATGCTGCCGACATTCGGCGGAACAACCAAAACCGGCCGGCCGGCTTGCATCACGAAATCCACCAGATCGAGATGCCCCAGGAGCGGATCGGGTACAAGATCATCGCGATCCCTACCAACGACAACCAGGTCTGAGGCCCGCCCCTGTTGCAAGACGTAGGTTGTCGGCTCTGCTATCGCCGATCGCCATTCAACTAGTCGGACGCGCTTTGTTGCGCGGCGAAATCGATCTTCGGTCGCCGCCAAGTGCTTCGTGACACCGGCATTCAGTTCCTTGATCAGCCGCGGGCTCAGGTCTCGCGCATGATACGACCATGGCAGACTGGCGGCGGATATACCGATGAGTTTGGCGTCAAATTGCTCGGCAAGATCGACGGCAGCACCGAGGCATGTGTCGCCAGAGTAATCGACATCAACATAGGTCATTATGGTCGAAAGTGCCATGATGCGCTCCGCAGAGACGATCTTTCACGAAGAATAAGCTTCCCTCTTCGCTTCACTTTCGCTCGCATCGCAACGCAGCTCAGTCCCGAAGAATTAGGAATTATGCTGCAAGGCGCGGAGTAGAGTTTGATCTTTGTCAAGTCAAGGAAAGGTGTCAATCGGCATTGGAACGGGACCTGATCGGCGTCCAAAAGCGGCTCTGACTCACTTTTGATGCAGTTTCGGATTCGCTTGGCGTTTCCATTGAGGGAATCAACGCCATGCAGCAAGCACTTCGCCGCTCCAGTCTGGTGCCGGCCGGGTTTGTTGTGGAAAGTGCGTTCTCAAGTCCGCCCCGACGCTGACAACTGCGGATTGCCGACGCCCTTGTACCCGGCAAGCCCACACCACGCATGTCAGGACGCGACGCCCTACCGATCCGGATTACCGCACGATAGTCAATCGGTCGTCGACCGATTCGAACTCCGGCGACCGACCAAGCCGCGTTCTCGACCGCCTCGCGCTCCTCCCAGCAGTCGACCTTTCCCTCCAGGGACACCTTGTTACCGTCGCGAACATTGACCTTGATCGCCCCGGCCTCGATTTGCGCATGTCGCGCCAACGCGCCCTCGATGGCCCGCCTCATTGTGATCGAGGGCGCTCTCGAATGGAGGCCCGAAAATGTCCGTTCTCGACAACGCAGCAATACCTTGGCGGTCAAATGTTCGCCTCGATACCTATCAGTAGACTCGGCCTAACCGGAAATAACGTCCTGTGGCTCGCGCCATGTCAGCCGCGGACATCCGCGTCTCAAGTGCCACGCCAACACAAGACGCCGGTGGCTGGAACGAGTCCGAACACATCCAGCCATGACGTGCGATGGATTTCTAGCAAGCTTATACCGCTTTAGTCGCATGAAATTCCGAACTGTGCGGCCGCTTCCCCGAGGTAGTCGGGCAGCAGCGGAATTCCCAGGAGGTATGATGCCGTGCGCCGGTTGTGTGCGCGCGCTGCTTCGTCTCGCATCGCGCTCCAATCCTCTATTCCACCGTCGCCGCGGCCAAGCCAAGTAAGTGCGACCAGATCGATCTGTTCGTCCTCGCTCATGTCTTGGATGACGGCGACGAGTTCCTGTACAACCGGATCGTCGCGATGGTCCTCAAGCACCGCCACCATGTTGTCGTCGGTCGGATTGGACGCATAGTCGGGATCGGTGACGACGTCCTTGGCGTCGAATTCGCGCGCCTTTGCGATGATGAAGCAAAGCTTGTCAGCAGGGATCGACAGATCGGGGCGATTGTCAGGCATTGGCAGTCCTCTGGCAGTTTGTAATAAGAATAGCATCGACCCTTTCCAAACGGCCTTGATCTCGATCAAGGCAGCAGGAGCTGCTGCCCGACTGCCTCTCGGCAAAAATCAGCGGCGCAATGTCGCCTCGGGCTATTGCTTCAACGGGGGCTCTTCTTTGGCCGCCCAAGCAATCGCCGCGCCGGACGGCGGTCCACTGGCCGGCGCATTGTCCCGTCGACGTCATCCAATTTCCCGCGCCCCGACCGTCGGTCAGTCGACCGCGGGGCATCAACTGCACGGCGTTGAGGATCGTTTCATTGGCGGAGACGCTAATTACGTTCCGCGTCATAATGTTTTTGACTTGCATTGTCATGAGCATCCTCATCAATAGCGGGCCTATCCACTCATGCGATCTAGCACAAAGCAACTACGCGAAGAAATGTGCCGCGATCTGGCAGTCCCGATTGCCGCAGAACATTCCAGACATCGGAGTACGCGACACCGCGTCATTCCTACTGAAACACGCAAAAAAGGATGCGCGTTTGCCCAGCATGGCAGATCAATTAAGCCGTCTGCCGCCATCTGTCTGACATCGCGTTCGGCCTCTTCATCGGGGATCTCGGTCGTCGTCGCTTCGGTCAGTGGTCGCGGTACTTGTCTGGCTCATCGGCATCAGGGCATTCCTGCTCGTGCACGTCCCTATCATCTTGCTCGCGGCCGAAAACAGCCCTCGCCCCGGTAGAGAGCCAACGATCACTCCCGAGGCCAAGGCATGGCTGGTAAAGATTCCTTAGGAGTGGATAATGGCGAATTTTGACCTATGTCAACGGCTCGCTCCGAACTCGGGCGGTCGTTGCGATGGCCTGTATGCCGGGCTTCTCGTCGTAGGAATACTCGGACCGTGGTTGCCCCTGCTCAAACACTCCAGCTAGATCCAGCAGCCGCTGAACCTTCTCCAAAGACTCTTCCCTGTGTAGTAGCCGTTGCTCCGCCCAACTGAGGTAAGCTCTCGTTCGTGCTGGATATCGCGATTGGAAGGGGCGCAGCACAGGCGGGAATTTCGCATCTGTCAACTTTATTCGTTCTTGCAACGACAGGAACATGCTCGGATTCGGTCCTTTGCCACCCTTCACAAGCGTCCAGCAGGTTACTATCAATAACGATGATAAACTCCACAGCGACGGCCAAAACGCTTGTCGCACTGCAAAGGTCGCAAGAGCGGGTGTTACCAACACGACGCCGATCCAACCAAATGTAAAGAGCGCCAGGCCAACTCCTCTAGCGCGGAACGGCTCCCGGCAAAGGAATTGAGCAAATTCGCGTCGCTGCCACATGTTCCAGCCAACTATCGCCACAGCAAACATACTGCATATACCACCAAGCAGCGCGCTAGTCCCGGACAGTGTAGGAGCCGCGATTATAGCACTCCGAATCCAGTCAGGCACCAATGCCTTCGGCACATACGCCAGCGCTCCCAGCATGGCGTTATTAGTACCTACTCCAAGCGCGTGAATAGTTTTGGGTGACAAGAAAATTATATAAAATGCGGCAAGTATAGCTACATTGCGACACGCCGTCCGCAACCCAACTCGCCAGAGCCTCCGCTGAGCGATAGCCTGAAGCCATTCATCGTCAATTGTCTTTGCAAGCCCGAAATTGCTCCTACGAAGAAGTTCTGCGACGATGCGGCTGACGAAGTCGTCTTGAGCGGACCAGTAGGTAGTGTGGTCGGCGATGGTAGATTGCAGGTTAACAACCTGGCGCTGATCCCACTGGGAGAATTCACCGAGTTCCCTGGATGCTTCAACAAATATCTTATCGAGTAGTGCATTGCCTGTTGAAATAGGTTCCGGCTGAAAAACTAACTGACCGTTAGAGACAGGATCGTGCGATGCAAAGAAATTCATGCACTCGATCGCCGATACCGGCCTGGGGGCTGATTGGCCGAAAGCAGTATCGGCAAGGAACAATCCAAGCATCAAGACAACGAAGCCGACGAAAAAACTGAGTGCGGCCGGCAAAAGAGGAATGAGGCCGACTGCCCAAAGGCCAATTGTCACGATGCCAATCGATCCGAGCGCGATGAGGGCGATAGCCCTTTTGATATTAACCATCTCCTCGGGGGATCGATTGCGAGATAGCTGCTGTAAGTCGAAGAGTTTCTGCAATCCCGACCCGTACGTGATTAGTAGTTTGAGTTTCGGAGGGATCTTATCTTCCCAAGACCACTCTTCAATTGTACGGTAGGCGATAGCTGCGCCTTGGGAATGCGCGAGGATGATGACCTCGTCACAGCGCTCTGCCAACCATTCGAAGTCCTTCTTCACCTGCGTGACTACCGCTGACACGGTAATCGGACTTTCCACAAAGAGATAGCTATCACCCAGCACAGCCGCGACCTTCTTCTGCACGTACCCAACGAAGGATTTAATAAAACCGATTGGCAACGAGCCTATAACTATTGTTGCGAGTAACATTGCTTGGACTAGGATCGCGACGAACAGCATCACGGCAATCACAAGCGGACTTATAAGCCAACGAGTTGACGCGCGACTACTTTGCACGAGGAAGAACTTGCGTGCATCGGCATCCGTACTGGGTAGGGGTCCGTATTCTGGTCCAAGATCGCTCTGCAATTGCTTCAAGTCGTCTAAATTAGACCTTCGATCGTAGACCAGCATACCCTTTTGCATGATGCGCAGGTTGCGCCGAAATGACTTTAACAAATGCAGGATGAACGTAAGAGGTATTACCCGAACCGCCCAGCGTACGAATTCACGATACCCCGGCGGGCGGAATACCTCGGCCCAACATGACTCGGCAAGAATCCAAGAATGCGGTGCAATCGTTTCGTCGGTGCGAAAAATGAGGCGACTGTGCGCAGGCTCATCTGCCCTCGGCTGCGTGAGGTACGTGTCCAAAAGCTCGACTGCGTTGAAGCCCTCTTGAGTGAAAGGTAAAGGTGGATTTATCCATTGACGCATCCAACCGTGAATCGCTGCGGTACACTGAACGAGCGTATCACCACGTCGTTGCTCGCCGATCCCGTGGACAAACAATATCCCGAGAGTTTTCAGCCCCTCCGTTGACTCCTTTTTTTGCTCGCATAATTTGGCGTTAGCGTTCAGCATTTCTTGCTGGCCTTTGGTCGCCTCACTAATCTGACCGGTTGATCCATTACGGGCATATATCTGCCCCATACTGCCGTCGCTGCATTGATTTAAATCAATCACCATGACGGCGCCCGGAGCTCGCCACTCGACAAACAACAAGGCGCCGAAGAAGGGCAAGACGAAGACGCTAGAGGTGAGTTTTCGGCATTTCGGCGCGCTGCTCTGAATGACCCGCCCGCACACGCCCCCGCATAAAGGACAAGGTGAGGTCGGCCAATTGATGGAATGAAGGGAACGGCGTTTCGATGTTGATCTAGATCAACGACTGTCACGCTAGGTGGCCGCACAAATTGACGCGGAATTGCCCAGCAGAACAACGGCGACCGCGCAGGGAGTGCAGCGGACATCGCCGAGATAAGAAAGATTGAGCCGAAGGTCGGCGAGTGAAGCTAATCCCAAGGCGCCGGGAGTGCGAGCACCATCCGCATGAGCACGGGCCAAACGGCGCGGGTGTGTCGCGTGGCCAGCAACGCCTCAGTGATTGCCGCGGTGAGAGGCTTGAATGCTGAGGCCGCACGTTGCTCCGAGCAAAGTAGCCGCGCACAAGTTGCAACGTATCCACTCGGTTTAGGCCGTCTTGCCGAATTGTCCGGCATGTAGCTGATTGTCGGTATGGATGACCTTACTGACACTCGCCATATCAGTCGGCTTGAAATTGTTGACACGGGTCGCCGCCGTCGATGGTCGGCCGCAGAAAAGCTGCGGATAGTCGAGGAGAGTTTTTCGGCTCCGCGGCTGTCATCGGCGACGGCGCGTCGGCATGGGATTTCCAACCAGCTGCTGTTCGCCTGGCGCAAGGCGTATCGCGAATGTCGGCGTGGCGACATTGCCGGATTCGTGCCGGCGGTGATCGTGCCGGAGCAGCCTGAAAAGGTCACTGGACTGGGCTGTCGCCGAATCGAGATTGTGAGCGTGAACGGCCGGCGCGTTATTGTCGATTGCGACGTAGACGTGGAGAGCCTGCTGCGGGTCATGCGTGGGCTTGAGACGCTGTCATGATTCCGGTTCCGAGCGGCGTGCGGGTATGGCTGGCAACCGGCCACACCGACATGAGGAAGGGCTTTGCGAGCCTGTCGCTGCAGGTGCAGGAGGTACTGCGGCGCGATCCGCTGAGCGGACAGCTGTTTTGCTTTCGTGGTCGCAGAGGCGACCTGTTGAAGGTGATCTGGCATGACGGTCAAGGAGCCTGCCTGTTCACGAAGCGGTTGGAACGGGGCCGCTACTTGTGGCCGAGCGCGACCGACGGCGCGGTGACGATCTCCTCGGCGCAACTCGGCTACCTGCTTTCTGGAATCGATTGGCGTAATCCGCAGGCGACATGGCGTCCGACCTCTGTGGGATGACGGTTTTTGCTTTGACGTTTTTGACGAATATGATTCTGTTGCCGAGTGACATCGGAATTTGAACCTCTGCCATCTAATCTTGCCGCCGCTCATGCGCTGATCCTGGCGGAGCGTAACGCGCGCGTCATGGCCGAGGCCAATGCAGCGGTTGCCAAAGCCGAAGCGGCCAATGCTCAGGCGGACCTGTCCAGCAGTGAAGCGCTGATCGCCCATCTCAAGCTGGAGATCGAGAAGCTGCAGCGCGAAATCTATGGGACGCGCTCGGAGCGCAAGGCGCGGCTGCTGGAGCAGATGGAACTTCAGCTGGAGGACCTGGAGGCGGCAGCGACCGAGGACGAGCTGGCGGCCGAGAATGCGGCGGCCCGGACGCAGACGGTGCAGTCGTTCCAGCGCAAGCGGCTGTCCCGCAAGCCGTTCCCCGATCATCTGCCGCGCGAGCGCGTCGTCATTGCCGCGCCGGACAGCTGTCCCTGCTGCGGGTCGGCGAAGCTGTCGAAGCTGGGCGAGGACATTACCGAGACGCTGGTGGTGAAGGCGTTGCCGCCGGCGATGTGCGCGAAGCGCACGACGGCGTGCATCAGGGCGAGTTGCCGCGGGTGGTCGAGCTTCAGGCCGGGGATGCGCTTTCCCGTCGGCGTGATCGTCGGTTCTGCGAGTTCTCGCAGCTGGCCGCGATCGATGAAGGTCTCCACAATGTCTTGTTGTACGTTCAGGTAGTTGTCGTTGATCGCCGACAGCGCATTGCGCAGCGCGGGGAGGTTCTGCACCGACTTGTTGACGCCATAATCGTTGACGTTGTTGCTCGCCGCCTCGGTGCGCAGAATGAAGGTGATCGCGAACGTACTGCTTGACGAAGCCGTTGCCATAGTGGCTGCGAATCACCGGGTTGGGCAGGTCCATGTCTTCGATCTCGGTTTGCAGCTTGCCGCGATAATGCCTGCTGATCCTGCGCCCGAAGATCACGGTGATCCTTGCGCCGCAGCACGATCAGCTGCTGCCTAAGCGAAGCATTCTCGGCTTCAAGCCGGCTCTTGGACTTGAAGAGCGCGGCCACCAGGTTCAAGGAGAGGAGGGCTAGCGCGACCATCGCCGCCAGCGTGCGGCGATTTTCTCATCGATTTCAATGCGAATGAGGTTTTCGGTACACACAGCCTCTACGCATCGTTCGTGGCCTCATCTTTCCAAGGCAATTCATCGAATGGCAAAAGGAACATCATGAGACCGCACAGCATCGAAAGGTCACTCTGGGAGGTCGCGAAGCGCGAGGCGCGCGAAGCCATGATAGCGGCGGCGCGCAGCCCCAAAGGGACAATGACCTATGACGAGTTGACGAGGCTAATCACCGCTGTTCACTTCGAGCCCAACTCGCTAGCACTTCGCGAGTTAGCCGGTGATATCTCCTTTGAAGAAGATATGGCGGGGCGTGGGATGCTAAGCGCTGTGGTCGTCCATCAAGGCGCGGATGAACTACCAAGCCAGCACTTCTTCACACTGGCGAAAGGGCTCGGGCGGGATACAACCGACCAAGAACGTTTTTGGATGTCAGAGCTTATAACGGTTCGCAATGTTTGGAAACGATCCGAAGTCAATATTACCAGGAATTCATAAGTCCGGCTGCGTAGCGCTTTGGCGAATGGCATCGCAGTGGCGACACTCCGTCGCAAATGCTCCACCAAGCGTTCTGGAGCACGGAATACATTATTGAGTGCATGGATTTCAAGTTCGCGGCCGTTGCGCGGCCGTAACCGTCATGGAATAAGCACGGCGGCACCCTCGAAGCGGCCGGCCCGCAAATCGTCCAGCGCGGTATTGGCCTGCGCGAGCGGATAGCGCGTTACCTGCATTTTGATGCCGGCGCGCGGCGCGATGCCCAAGAACTCGTGCCCGTCTTTGCGCGTGAGATTGGCGACGGAAACGAGCTGGCGTTCCTGCCACAGAAGCCGATATGGAAAACTCGGAATATCGGACATGTGGATGCCGCCGCATACTACGCGGCCGCCCTTCTTCACCGCTGCGAGCGCCGCCGGCACTAGCGCGCCGACGGGCGCGAAGATGATTGCGGCATCGAGCGCTTCCGGCGGCCGCTCGTCAGAACCGCCGGCCCAGACAGCGCCGAGCGCACGGGCAAAATCTTGCGATGCTTTGTCGCCCGGACGGGTGAAGGCATAAACGCGTCGGCCTTGCCACGTCGCGACCTGGACGAGAATGTGCGCCGCTGCGCCGAAGCCATAGAGGCCTAGTGCAGCGCCCTCCCTGGCTATGCGGTAACAGCGCCAGCCGATCAGGCCGGCGCACAGAAGCGGGGCGGTCTCAGCCGAATCGAGATTGTCCGGCAACGGAAACGAGAAGCGCGCCCGCGCCACGGTGTGGGTGGCGTAACCGCCATCACGCGTGTAGCCGGTGAACCAAGGCGCATCGCACAGATTTTCGCGTCCTGAGCGGCAATACCGACAGACGCCGCAGGCGGCGGCGAGCCAGGGCACGCCGACGTGCGCGCCAAGCGCAAAACCGCTGACGCCGGAACCGATCGCAGCCACCCGGCCGACAATCTCGTGGCCCGGCACGATCGGCAGCATCGGATCCGGCAGTTCGCCGTCGACCACGTGCAGATCGGTGCGACAAACGCCGCAGGCCGCAACCTCAATCAGGATCTCGCCCTCGCCCGGCTGGGGAACCGGCCACTCGCGCGGCATTAGCGGCGTTCCGGGCCGATCAAGGACCATCGCTCGCATCGTTGACATCATAGGTTGGATCGATGGTTGAGTTTTCATTGGTGACGATGACCACTTCGACGCATCCCGCGTTGACGAGCAGGTGTGCAAAAGCAGGCCGAGAAAATTGTCGCGCGCGCAGCGGAAGCGGCAGGCGTCGCCTGCGAAATGGTCCACGTGGAGCATGAGCATCCCTATCAGGCGATCATCGATACCGCAGGGTCGAAAGGCTGTGACCTGATCGTCATGGCCTCGCACGGCCGCACGGCATCTCCGCGATCGTCCTTGGCAGCGAGACGGTCAAGGTACTCGCGCATTCCAGGATCCCGGTACTGACCATCAATGCGGCGATCCGATGGGGGGCATCCACTGAAGCCACTGCTGGACCGCGCCACGTCGGCCTTTGGGGCCTCTACGCATCGTTCGCGGCCTCATCTTTCCAAGGCAATTCATCGAATGGCGGCTGATAACCTCTTGCCCGGTAGCGATCCTCTGGCACGTCGAGTTCTTGGCCTTCGTCATATTTGACGTGGGCACTGTGTTGATTGCCCCAGCCATTACGTTCTCTATAGAGCCCATGCGCTACCGGCTTGGTGTGGGTGTGGGCGAGGATTTGCTCCAAGTAGGCAATCTCGCGTTTTAGGATGCCAATTTCATGCGTGGTGACATCGATATGATTATGGCGAAGGCGAAGGGTCATATGCCCCGATTCCAACCTCTCCAGGAACTGGCGCAGGCCGGCTAGTTCGTCGGTGGGGTGAGGTTTATCCACGGATCCATGATATGCGAACGAAGGCGATCCTGCTAGTCATGAAAATTCGGCGGACGCACCTGTTTTGGCTGAACTGTCGACGTTGGAAGCCCGTTTTAACGATGAGAGATTCTCGTCCACTATGATGTTGTTGAGGTCCCCAAGCCATCTTGAAGGCGGCAGTCGCCTTGGCACTTCGTCCATTACAATTTCGTACAGCTGCATAAGACATTGTGTGTGAGGCCTGCTATGGCCGCCAATGTCAGGTATGGTCATTGGAGTGTTCTTGATGTCTCGGGCCGCACGCCGCAGTCAAGATCATCATCAAGCCTAGGTAGTCACGGCGCTCCGTTCGCGTTCATCAAACCGTCTTTCATTTTTCAAAGCCCGATCGAGTTCATCGGTCATGTTATTGACTTCCTGCCAGACATCACTTCGCCATCGGAAAAGCGCTACCCGATACTCCCACTTCACTATGCCTCCCAGGCCTCTAGCCTTTCCACAACGCTCGCACGGACGGTTGTTTGCCTCACACTTGCTAAGTGGGAGACTGTGTCCGGTCGGTTCGGGGGCTATCTCATCCATAAACGATAGTTGCTCAGAGACAACCACGGTTTGAGCGCCATTTGCGCAACCTCCGCGATAGCGCACCAGAGGTCATAAAAGCATTCCGCCAGATTGCCCAGGGGCAATCGCAGCACACGGTTTTTGAATAGTCTCCCACCCATAATCGCGAAGCTCTGCTCCGAGAAGCTCTAACCGCCCACTATTCGGGCGCGCGAACCATGCTTATTTTATGACGTCTTGAACCGCCTTCCGATGTTCAATGGCGCGATGTAAAATGTCTTCTACAAGTCGCAACCGCCTTTCCAACGCATACAACTCATTGACTGAATGCGGAGCACGAAGCTGCGTTTCGGATGCAACCAACACCTCAACATCTTTCAAATAAAACAAGGTCGGCTTAAGCAGCATTTTTAAATCGACGCTAATGCGACCGTTAACTTTCAACAGTCGCGCGCTCCTTGCGGACCGCATTTTGAATATCGGCAATCCATTTGTCCTTATCTGCGCTCATCAGAACATCTTCCGATATATTGGCAGGAAAGCGTGAAGATCGGAGCCGGTAGTTGTCCACTTTCGTCGAGCTAAACTTCCGCTTCTGCGTTAGATTTAGCACACCATTGACGGTACGCGTCGCGGCTGCCGGTCCTATGCCCTCTAGACAGCCTAATGCAGGCAAATCCCATCCGCCTTTGATCGAGATCAATTGCGATATCCAGTGGAAAAATTAACCTTGTTGTTATGTGGAGCGGGCTGCCGGAGGCGACTGAAGATTGCCTGGCTGACCGGGTCCGGCCTCGCCGGTATCGTTGCCGCGGTGAAGGAAGGCCGCGTGACGTTCCAGCGCATCCTGAGCTATACGCTGAACTCGATTACCAAGAAGACAGTGCCGGTGCTCTTCCTGGCGCGGCCTGACCATGACCGGGCAGGCGATCCTGACGCCGTTGCTCATGGTCCTCACCATGATCACCGGCGACTTCCTTGGCATGTCGTTGGCCACCGAAAATGTCCGGCCTTCGCCCATGCCGAATGGGTGGCGGATCGGCAATCTGACGGTCGCCGGCGTCATCATGGGATTAGGCGAGCTGGTCTTTTGTACATCCGTGCTGGCATTCGGCACCTACCGGATGGGGCTCGGCATTGGCGCGCTGCGGACGCTGGCCTTTATCGTCATCGTATTCGGCAACCAGGCGACGATGTACACCAATCGTGAGCATCGGCATCTGTGGTCGTCGCGTCCCAGCTTCTGGGTCATCGTTCTGTCCATCGCCGATCTTCTGATTGCCTTAGCCATCGGTGGGATTGCAATGACACCTTTGCCGGCTTGGATCGTGACCGGCACGCTTGCCGCTGCGGCTATCTTCGCCGTCATCTTGGATTTGGTGAAGGTTCCGTGCTTTCGTACTCTCGGAATCGCCTAGAACCGCAGCTCGCTGCCGAAAGGATGAAAATGAAAATCAATTCAAGGGACTTTCGGGTGCGGGAAGGAGACGAGGTCAATCTTAAAAGATGGCCGACGAAGGTCGATCCCGTGTACAAGTCAAAAGAGCAATACCATGAACTTCTGGGAGAGCACGTCGCGAAGCTTAGTTTGCAACAGCAGCTTCTCTACGCGTCCAATCGCTATGCCGTACTGCTGATCTTTCAGGCGATGGATGCGGCGGGAAAAGACGGCGCCATCAAGCACGTCATGTCCGGGGTCAACCCCCAGGGCTGCCAGGTGTTCAGCTACAAGCATCCCAGCGCTACCGAATTAGAGCATGACTTTCTCTGGCGCACCACGCGCGATCTGCCCGAACGCGGGCGGATCGGCATCTTCAACCGATCCTATTACGAGGAGGTACTGATCGTCCGCGTGCATCCCGAACTTCTGCGAAGCGAAGCGATCCCAGACACCCCGCAACACGACAAGAAGCTCTGGCATGATCGGTATCGTTCGATCAGGGATTTGGAAAGACACCTGCACGGTAATGGAACCCGCATCATCAAGTTCTTCCTCCACCTTTCCAAGGAAGAGCAGCGAAAGCGGTTCCTGGCGCGCATCGACGAACCGGAAAAGAACTGGAAACTCAGTGCCGCGGACGTTGCCGAGAGAAAATTCTGGAAGCAGTACATGACGGCCTATGAGGAATGCCTCACTGCGACCAGCACGCGAGATGCGCCCTGGTATGTCGTTCCCGCCGACGACAAAGAGAATGCTCGGTTGATCGTATCCCGAATTGTTCTCGACACACTCGAAGGACTCAAAATGGCCTTTCCAGAAACAAGCGCAAAACGCCGGCGCGAATTGCTTTCGATCCGTAAGCGGCTCGCGAAGTGAGAATTTGAGAGCGATGGTGCTAAAGGCGGTGATTAAGGAGAGAAGTATACCAACGTCCTGATACCAACTGACGTGTCGGAATTCGCCGGGAAAGCCGTCCAGCACGACATCGCCTTGGCCAAGCGGATCGCGCCAAAAGTACCGACAGTCCTGCCACCTTTCGACACGCTCACGACCGACCCGCAGATGATCAGGACACGCCGGCTCAATAACAAAGCGCGCATGCCAAAAGCATGCCGAGAAACTCTTGGTGCCGTCGCTAACGCAGCGCAAGCAGCAGGCGTTGCATACGAAACGGTTCAGCTCGGGCATGAGCATCCCTATCGGGCGATCACGCATTTGCAAGATCCCCGGTGCTGGTCCATCGATGAGCCTCAAAGGAGTCAATGGGGATGCATTTAGCCAAGAACCTCGTCACCACAAGTATAGAACATGGCACTTTCGCGTGAGGTCGAGTTAAAACTGGAACTGCCACTCGCGGAGGCGACACCGCTCCTGGAGCGAAGCTTCAACCGGCTCGAGGCGAACGCGCCCGAGTAGGTGCTCCGCGTGAGGTCTGTCATCGCCATCGCATGGGTGTGGTACCAGCGTGTGCCCGTAGGCCGCGGAGTAAAGGAGTAGATGAGAGATTCGCCCACTGGGATGATTGGCTATCCCTCTTCAGTCGCTCCATCCTGGAGAGCGGGCAAGTACAAGCCGTGCCAATGGACGAGGTCCGGATAGCCGGCGTCGTTGATGACCTTGATCTTCACGGGGCGCCCCTCGTGCAGCCGCAGCACCGGACCGGGGACGCTGCCGTTGTATCCCGTGGTTTTGATCGTTTTGCCTGGTGCCAACTCGAGCGAAATTGGACCGATGCGGATGGTGTGATCAACTGCCGGTTCAGCGGCCAGTGCGTGGCGCAGCCTCGGCGTGATGCTCGCCGCGCCGGCTCCCAGCAGAAGTCCCCGTCGGCTTAATCGGCCGGTGGGGCATCCAGGCTCATCATGTTTCTCCGTGTGTGGCCTGTTTTGGCGTAAGCCGGCGGCATACCACTCCCTTGAGACCAATATAGGCCCATATCAGTGCTATGAAGGCCAGCACGTCCGCCGTGCCGCGCAGATAGAGCCCCCAGAGAAAAAACTGATCGAAAGCGTGCCGGATGGCGGCTTCGGTTTGGAGAGAGGCGAGGCTGAGCATGACAGGCGCCGCCCTTGTCGTCAGAAGCAACGCGGCAACCGAAAGCGCACTCGCAATACAACGCCATCATTGCGCTGCGCGCGCGACGTTTTTCGACATAGTGGCTGACCGTTGCGGCCAGCGTGAGCAACGTCGTGCCGATGCCTTCGATGGGATAGGCGACAAGGCCGGTGCCGAGGTCCGCGAGGCGGCTGTATTGCGCCCAGGCTTGGGCACCAAGCTCCTGCCAGGCAGGTCCGCCCACGACCACGCGATCTACGACGCCGCCAGCCAACGTCCCCGTGAGGAAGGTTGCGGCCGCAAGGAGAAGTTGGGTCCGTCGAGGCCATTGTGTCGCGCTCGTCAGGCTCGCCGTTGCGGAGTCTTGCTCAGCAATGCATCCAGCGACCACCGGCCGCGCCGCCTTCAATCAGCAGATAGAGCGATCCCAGCAGCATGCAGAAGTCCGCCCATTGCTTCATGCGCCATGCTCCAAAAACCGTACCGCGGCAGCTTGGGCGGGTGAAAAATCCAGAAGTCATGGCCGAGCAGGATCGGTATCTTAGTTGAGACAATGGCGACGACCATGATCACGATCAGCGGAATCGCCGCCAGCCGGGTGAACAGGCCAAGGACGATAAGGCCACCGCAGATCGCCTCGACCGTGCCGACAAATGGTCCCATGATGTCCGGATAGGGAATGCCGATGTGGGCGAAGCGCCCGACGCCCAAAATCTCCGGAAAGATCAGCTTCTGAATCCCTTCCGGGAAAAATACTACCAGTCTTTCTAATTGTGGATGGCGACGGGGCAGTTAGAGTGGCGGTATGAGACATGCCGCCAACGGAGACTGACATGCTCGATCAACCGTCGAAGCATACGGAAAAATCCAAGCCGGGTTGGCAATTCCTGAAATTGCTTGGATATGGCGAGGCACCTAGCGCCGGGCCGAGCAAAGGCACGACGGGAAGCCGTGCGCCGAAGGAGCCGGAGGAGCGCAAGCACCAGTTTGTGACCTGGTACATCTTTGCGGCCTTCCTCGGCCTGATGCTGGTCCAGTTCCTGTGGCTGCGCTTCACCCAGGTCGACACCATTCCGTACAGCCAATTCGAGCAGCTCCTCGACGAGAACAAGATCGCGCAAGTGCTGGTTGGACAGGAGACGGTCCAGGGAACCCTGAAGGAGCCGTTCCCGGACGGCCGAAAAGAGTTCTACACGGTCCGCGTCGAGCCCGGGCTCGCCGACAAGCTTCGCGCCCACGGCGTCGTCATCACCGGCGCGCCGTCGTCGACCTTTCTCTCGACCATCCTGTCCTGGGTGCTGCCGATCTTCATCTTCTATCTGATCTGGACCTACGGGTTTCGCCGCATGGCGGAACGCCAGGGTCTCGGCGGCCTGATGTCGATCGGCAAGTCGCGCGCCAAGGTCTATGTCGAGACCGACACGAAGGTGACCTTCAAGGACGTGGCCGGCGTCGACGAGGCGAAGTTCGAACTACAGGAAGTCGTCGCCTTCCTTCGCGATCCGACATCGTTCGGGCGGCTCGGCGCGCGCATCCCGAAGGGTATTCTGCTGGTCGGCCCTCCGGGCACCGGCAAGACGCTGCTGGCGCGCGCAGTAGCCGGCGAGGCCGGCGTGCCGTTCTTCTCGATCTCCGGCGCCGAGTTCGTCGAGATGTTCGTGGGCGTTGGGGCGGCGCGCGTGCGCGATTTGTTCGAGCAGGCAAGAAAGGCGGCGCCCTGCATCATCTTCATCGACGAGCTGGATGCGCTCGGCCGCAGCCGCGGCCCCGGCGCATTCGGCGGCTACGACGAGAAGGAGCAGACGCTCAACCAGCTGCTCGCCGAGCTCGACGGGTTCGATCCGATGACCGGCGTGATCCTGCTCGGCGCCACCAATCGACCTGAGGTGCTCGATCCCGCCTTGCTGCGGCCCGGCCGTTTCGACCGCCAGGTGCTGGTCGACCGGCCGGATCGTTCGGGCCGACTGGAGATCCTGAAGGTGCACGTGGCCAAGATACGACTGGTGAGCGGCGTCGACCTCGACCAGGTCGCCGGATTGACCGCCGGCTTCACCGGCGCCGATCTTGCCAACCTGGTCAACGAGGCCGCCATCGTGGCGACCCGGCGCAGCGCCGAAGCGGTGACGCTCGCCGACTTCACCGCGGCGATCGAGCGCATCGTGGCGGGGCTGGAAAAGAAGAGCCGCGTTCTGGGCCAGGAGGAACGCCGCCGCGTCGCCTATCACGAGATTGGGCATGCGCTGGTCGCCGCGAGCCTTCCGGGCGTCGATCCGGTGCACAAGGTTTCGATTATCCCGCGCGGCGTGGGCGCGCTCGGCTACACTATGCAGCGGCCGACCGAGGATCGCTTCGTGCTCGCCCGCCACGATCTCGCCAACCGCATCGCCGTGCTGATGGGCGGGCGGGCTTCGGAGGCCCTGATCTTCGACGGCGAGGTCTCCACCGGCGCGGCCGACGACCTGCAACGCGCGACCGAGATCGCACTGCAGATGGTCACCCGGTTCGGCATGGACGAGACGGTGGGCCAGCGCACCTACTCAGCCGCGCCGCACCCATTCCTGGGGACTCCGGCCGGCGGCGTCGAAGCCTCCGAGACGACCGAGCGCGAGATCGACGTGGCGGTGCGCGACATCATCACGAAGGCCTTCGAGCAAGCGACTGCCATCCTGCGTACACGGCGCACCGACCTCGACGAAGGCGGCCGCCTGCTGCTTGCCCAGGAGACGTTAACCGTCGATCAATTCCCCGCGATCCGGCCCGTAACGAAGCAGCCTGAAACGGTGGGCTGACGGCTTCGGGGCCTTCATCATCGCTTGTCGCGTCCGTCGCTCCTCAAAAAATGTTGGCGCAACTATTCACCGGTCGCATGAACGAGAATGTCCGTTCGCCGAAGCCGTCACTAGCGGTCCAGGTCGTGGCCGACGTGGCTAGAATGCTCCCGCCGCATGGGGGCGCAAACTGGCACCGGGAGCGCGAGACCCCGAGACCCGTGAGGCCGCTGAGACTCGGAAGCGGAAGGAAGGGTCCCGTTACGGGACCTAACCGCTACGCTCGAACGGCGGGGTATCGGCTTCGCTCGAAAAAAGGAGGCAGATAGGGACGCGGCGCCAGAGCATGCGCCCGAGCCCGCAAACTCGTGAGACGTCGTATAGCGCGCTCACAGTGCTCGATATCAAGAACTAGAGTTTATAGCCTCAGCCTTCAGCGATGATGACCGCTACTTTCCCTTAAGGCTGAGAATATAAGCAATCACGTCATCTGTATTAGCCCTGGAAAGAAGAAAATTCGGCATACGTTTTCTGTGCCGTGAACGTAGGAACTCTTTTAAAGATAGCGCAGTTGTCGACGGTCGATTAGCGATGTCCTCCAACTTGGGGCCGACCGCAGTTTTTCGAGAGGACGTAGGATCCTCATGACAATTACCGCATATGGTTATCGCGATCTGATGTCCCGATGAAATGCTCCCGCTCTCGGAAGGCTGAGCAACTATTGGACACAACGCTGCGAGCGTTGCCGCAATTGTAATGGAAGGGGTCACGATCCGTCGTATGGCAACAGCGTGTCTCGATTTGCAACCATTCCCCGTTGCGCTATAGAGCCGCGATCTTCCGGCCGGCTCACGCGGGCCGGAGCCGGTCTTGATAAGACCATGGTCTTTGTCAAAGCCCGATTCGGCTGCTCTCTCGCTGCGCCTTCATCTGCCACCGACTTGTCCTTCGAGGCGACTATCGGCGGGGCTGGTCTTGGTCCAACCATGGGATTAACTCCGCAATCGCAACTTTCGGCCTTCTTGCTGAATTTGCCGGAGTGATTAGGTCACGGAGGTGTCTTCATCTTTCAATCGCAAATGATCGTACAGTTTTCGCACGCCCGACTTTTCCTTCACGAGAGCCCTCAAAGCTGCGCGCTGCGATGGATCACTAACCGTCCCGCAGAGATCGACGACGCCCCCGCGTACCAGCACCATGATGTCAGAACCGTAAGCCCAGTTCTGCTTTTTTACATCGGTGACGATCCGCTTGCGAAGCTCCTGGTCATTGCGTGTCGTTTTAGATGCCGAACGGTGGAGGCTCGCCAGCGCACGCATCAGATTTGCGCGGCTGATTATGCCGACAACCTTGCCTTTTCGCAAGACGGGAAGCCGTTTTATGTGGTGCCGCTCCATCAGATCGATTACGCGATCGAGCGACGTATCTTCATCGACCGTGATTGGCTGACGACTCATCAGGTCCGCGACCTTCATACTGTGCGCGTGCACATAATCGTGTGCGCTTTCTGCTGGCCCAAAAATGGCATCAAGCCATGCGTTGCGCTTTAGCTCTGTCCCGATTTCCCAACGATGCAAGAAATCTCCTTCAGTGATGATGCCGACCAATTTACTGTTTTCATCAATGACAGGCAGTCCGCTTACTCGATTCTTCAGCATCAGCTTAATCGCCTGGACAATCGTCACCTGAGGTTGGATCGAAATCACCCGTTTGGTCATAACCTCGGAAACTTTCATCGCAGTTCTCCCGATCCGCGCAATAGGTACAAGCCGCCAACCTCCCCGATCCGGTCGACGTCGTTCTCGTCGTGGACACATATCAGCACATTGGCAACCGGCTCCAATATTTCACCAAGTTGTTATCATCGCTGCGGACTGCTAGGCGCTTGGTGATCATCGATTTCAAAGCGGAGTCTCCGAGGACCTCGACGAAGGCGGCCGCCTGCTGCTTGCCCAGGAGACGTTGACCGCCGATCAATTCCCCGCGATCCGGCCCGTAACGAAGCAGCCTGAAACGGTGGGCTGACGGCTTCGGTCCTTCATCATCGCTTGTCACGTCCGTCGCTCCTCAAAAGGTGTTGGCGCAACTATTCACACGAGTATTCCAAACGTCGATCTGAGGCTGGACATGGGCGTCCGGAATGGGTGGTGTACGCCAAGATCATTCTCGAGGAGATGATGATGTTCCGACAGGCGTGGACTTTGTCCAACGCGCTTAACCGGGAGATCAGACATGAATCGTAGAAGCACTGTCATTAAAATGCTGGCTGCTGGATGCTTTATCGCGACCTATGCGATAATGCCTGATTGTGCATTGGCGTCGAAGGGCATTGTCGTGGGGTGAACTATTTGCAGGAGCGACCCGCGATATTCATCCTTTGTAGGCCGGGCGGTTCGAGACAGGTAGGCGCGGCCGCAATGGGGAATAGTCTGTGACAAGTCGAGAAGAGCGCATTGATGCCTTCGTTCATCAAGGCGAGCCGCCAGCCGGCGAGCGCCTTGAATTGCTTTGTGAAGACCACAATGGAACTTACGTTCTTCCCTTCCTGTGTCGTTGGTCTGAAGGGAACTGGCACAATGCCGCGTCAGGGCATCTGGTAGAGGCTGACGTCCTGGGATGGCGTCTCCGACAAGGGCAATCTCGATAGTGGTAGTCTCCACGTTCTTGAATGTAGCCGCCTGCCACCGCAGTCACGATGAGCGCCAGCACGTCGTCAGAGCACACAGCCCGACTTTGAGCAATCCGGCGGCGAGGCGCTTGCCGGCCTCATCGAGCGCGTCACCTACCACAACGCCGAGAATGGCTTTTGCGTTCTGCGAGCCAAGGCGCGCGGGCATCGTGATGTCGTGACCGTGGTCGGCCATGCCGCGAGCATCCGATTGAGTCGCACCACTAGCGATTGCTCTCAGCTAGACGGCCAAGACGGGCCCGATAAGATCGTAATTCTCGAATTTCCGGATGAGGTCGCGGCGCTCGAATTTCATAGTTCGGCGGAGTATCAGGAAATCTCCGTTGATCGGAAGGCTGGCGCAGACGCTTTTGTGCTCCAGTGCAGGGGTCTCCCGTGAGGAGCTTCGAAACCCTCGCGCGTGAGCAACACCAACCCGGTCCTCCCTAGATACTCCCATCATTCGGGACCTGGGCCCTGCTCTTGGGGTCTCAGAGAGCTCCCGGCCTGAGCCGCTTCTATCGGCTGCTAGCAGCACGGCGTTCCTTTCTATTTCGCACCCTCAGATTTATTCAGTATCGGCTGCTCCAAGGATGCTCAGCCGGTCGAGCTTCAGAATGCGTCAGTAAGAAATGGTGGAGGACATGAAGCAGAGTTAAAGCGTGCTCCTTGTCGTCACCACGCTGCGCCAGTCGAATATCTTCGACAATCATATCCCGAATGACCGCGCTGCCACGATCGCGAGATAAAAGATACTGAGCGAGAGCCGTAGCGGCGATTTCCGGCAGATGTTCATGCTCGGCAATAGCGAGTACCTCCTCTTTCGGACAAACCGCACAAGCCGATGCAATCTTCGAGCGTGATCATGTGCCTAATCTCGGCGAGACGCTGAGCAATACGTCCGATGAGCGTGTCGTTCTCCCTTGGGCCGGTGACTGCCTCAGCGATCCTGAGGGTCGGCCCGATCGTTCGCTTCTTTATCGAAGGCGATCAAGCCAGCGAAAGACCGCGCGCGCAAGCTCAGAAGGCGGCCTGATCGCGCGCTGAGCGGTCAGGAAGCTCCCTTCAGCGCTTGGCCAAAGCTGCGCGTTATTGGCTCGGCGCTTGAGGTCGCTATCTTCTGCCCAAGCGCTGTCAGCTCCTTTGACTGCTCGCTCAGCGTCTCGAATTGCTTCCGAGCTTGTGACGACCAAAGCTCGATGGCCGCGGATGGCCCCTTAGCGGTTGAAATCTGCTGAGCGAACTCCAAAGTCGCCGCCGCATTAGCGTGGGCCATCTCAATGAGTTTGACATTAAAGTCGCGGATGCTTTCGGCTGCGGCGGCATAGCCTTGTTCAACCCCCCTTGCCGACCGCTCTGCCGCCGCGATGCCCTCCTCAAGGTCTTCGCAGACCATTCGCGCTCTTGTCTGCGAACTGCTTGCTTTGATTTGCGCTCATGTTGTGCTCTCCCTTTGAATCACCGGTCCCGTATCGCGCAAATGTGCGGCCTGGGCCGATAGTCCCATCCATTGTGTCCGTGCGCCCAGCAAGCATGCGCATGGGGTCTCCGCTTTGTTCTAGATCAACAGTCGTTGGACCATCGTCGGGAAGGCCCACGGCACCGACTGGACGACCAAACGCCACCGGCAGCGGATCAATTCCGACGGGCAGCGACCGCCGCGCTGGAAGCGACAACGGGGAACCGGTCACGCCCTGCCCCGGCAGTCGCAGCTGGCCGTCGGGAAGGGTAAAGCGCTGCTCAAGGAGGCCAAGGGGCTCGGGCGCGGCTGATGAGGTTGACGGCCCCGCCCCGGGCCACCCGTGGCCGCTGGTGCGTTCAAAAATCCCGAGAGCTTTCATCATCCCCGACCCAACGGGTAGGCGATCGGGTATTTGTACTACTACGACGACCCGCGCAGTCGCCCGGTCAACAAGCCGCTCAGCAAGGACGAGGCGCGGCGGATGGCCGCGAATTTCGCCTTGCTTCCCGAGCTTAGCAAGCCCTCACGCCGAACGGCGTCCGATCTTGTTAGCCGCCGCTTAGTCCAACGCCGCGCTCGGCGAGAAGTTGTTGAGCTTTTCCGGTAAGTTTGTATTTGACAGGCGACTCTTGGTCAGCCGCCACGACAAAACCCTTTGCAATAAGCTGATCAAGAAACTTCCTTTTGTCTGCATTCAAATTCGCACCCCCTCCCTCCAATACATCGCAAAGGATCGCAATTTCCTGGTCACTTATGAGGGTATCTGCCATGACACGGCTCCCTGAACGAGAAGCAAATTCTAGACCCGCGCTTTCCCTCGACACTTGTCAACCCACCAGAACGGGGCAGCGCGCCGACTTCCCGCCAAGGTCGCGGCCTTCTGCCGATCTAGGCGTGGCGGTCGCGCGTAACGCAATCCGCATGGGCGACGGGCGGTCCGTCGGCTCGGGAGCCGCTGGCAGGAATTGGCGTTGCGGCGCCTGCCGCGCGAGTGCCACCTGCTGATGTTGGCGGAGCACGGCCGCGATGCGGTCCTAGGGGCATGTGTGGACGGCTCCGAGTTAGTGCTGTTTGGGTACCAGCCCGATCCAGGCCGAGAAGTTACGACCTGATCGGAAGGCCTTAGGATTGGCGACGCTCGCGACCAGCGCGGTGGCTAGCAGCGGACCGACACCTGGAATGCAATTGAGGCGCTTGCTCGTTTGATTGGAGCGGTGCCATGCCAGGATCATTCGATCAAAATCTAAGATCTGCTTTTTGAGGCTGAGCAATTGGCTGCCCAGCGCGGCAAGGCACGCTCGCACAACGTCGGACACGCGTTTGTCACTCGGATCGGCGATGACACGCAGCAGCTCCTCAATGCCCTTGCGTCCGACCGGTGCGGTGACGCCAAACTCGGCAAGGTGCGCGTGGATCGCATTGATCACCGAGGTCTGCTCGCGGATGAACAGGTGACGCGTGCGATGGAGCACCAACCCGCTTTGTTGCTCGGGCGTCTTGATTGGCACGAACCGCATATTGGCCCTCGTGACCGCTTCACAAATCGCCTCAGCGTCGGCCATATGGTTTTTCTGCCGCTTTATGTAGGGCCTCACGTACGCCGGCGGCATCAGCCGCACGTTGTGGCCGAGTGCCTGTAGCTGGCGCGACCAATAGTGTGACGAGGCACAGGCCTCGATGCCGACCAGGCACGGCGCCAGCTTCTCAAAGAAGGCCAGACGTAGCGACGCTTCAACTGCCGGCGAACAACCACTACACCGCTAGCATCTACGCCGTGAATCTGAAAAACTGACTTGGCGATGTCGAGACCAATTGTCGAAACCGTTTTCATGGGTAGCCCCTCCGAATCGTGGGAGCCTTAAACAGCGCCCACATCTTTGGCACTTTCGTGCCGGTGGAGGAGGTCGCGGTAGGGACGGAGATTACTCTCCGCCCCCCGCGCAGATCCCGGCGGGCGCTGCTAACGCACCGGGCTCCTACCTTGGATGGTGACGAGGAACCGCTTCTCTGGCCACGGATGCAGGATGCGTGGAAACGGCAGGTACCGGTCCGCGATCGTCTTCATTCGAGCCCACGTCAATCGGTGCCGCTGGCCGCGACGCATGAGAGCTTTGTGCCAGCGTTCGATCATGTGATGGCGGAATGCTGAGATCGCTGAGCCGCTCATCGGCACAGCATAGTAGGCCATCCAACCCCGCAGGACCTGAGCAAGCCATTTGCCTTGCACATCGACCCCGTCGTGGCGGGTCACCATGAGCTGCTCCTTGATCTCCCGAAGTTTAGTTCGCATGCGCTTGGCTATCGGCTTCCTTCCGAGCACGAAGCCGTCGCCATCCCGCCGGGTCCCGCAATAATGCTTAAACCCTAGGAAGTCGAACGTCTCCGGCTTACCGAGGCCTCGAGCGCGGCGGTTCGCAATCGCGTGCCGACCAAACTCGATGAGCCGCGTCTTATCGGAATGAAGATTTAGTCCAAAACGAGCGAGCCTCGCCTTGAGATCGGCAAGGAATTGCTCCGCTTCGTGCCGATGCTCGAAGCCCACGATAGCGTCGTCCGCGTAGCGCACGACGATCATGTCGCCGGTGGCGCATCGCTGCCGCCACTGGTGGACCCACTGATCATAGACATGATGGAGGTAAATGTTCGCCAAGAGCGGGCTGATGACCGCGCCCTGCGGCGTCCCTTCTTCCGTCTCGATCACGCGTCCATCTTCGAGCACGCCTGCCATCAGCCATTTGGCAATCAACCGGATGATTCGGCGGTCGCCAATCCGACGCTCGACGAAACGGATCAGCCAATCCTGGCTGACCTTGTCGAAAAAGGATTGAACGTCACAATCGAGCACCCAGTTGATCCGCCGCCTCCCGATCCCGAACGCGAGCGCATCCAACGCTTGATGCTGGCTGCGCTTCGGTCGGAAACCGTAGCTGAATCCCAGGAACTCCGATTCATAGATCGGCGTCAGGACTGCCACCACCGCGGCCTGGACGATCTTGTCCTCTATGGCCGCAATGCCGAGCGGTCGCTGTCTACCATCCGCTTTCGGTATGTACTTCCGGCGCGACGGCAGCGCTCGGTACGCTCCTGTATGGACGCGTGCATGCAGGCTCACGAGGCTTGCCTCAAGGTGCTCTGCGTATTCGGTCCACGTCATCTCGTCGACACCTGGCGCTGCAGTCTTCTTCAGTCCGAAGAAGCTTGCGCGCAGGACGTCAATGTTGATGTGATGCAGGAGCGCCGTCAGCTTGTCCTGTTTGTTCCTGATAACGGCTTCTCGTATGCGGGCCTGCGCTCGTGACACAGCTTCCCGGCTCTGCGTCCGGACCGTGCTTTGCAGTTCCGCATTCTCCTTGGCCCCGCCCCTTCGCTCCACGAGTTCCGCAGCGGCCGAGGCCGCCTTGTTCGCTCGCTTCTCTGCTACTTCGGGCAGGTCCGACTTCTCCTTCGCGCTCATCGTCGGCTACGGCCTCCGGCCTTCCCGACAACGTCCCGGGCTCGACTAGCGGGGACGGCGATGGAGATCTCCCGGTTCCCGTGCAAAAGGCTTCTGCGCATGCCAGGGTCTACGACGACGCGGGGTCGGCATGTGTCTTGCGATATCGACACCGGCCGTGTTGCCTTCTGTAGGACGGAAAACATCAGCACCCCGAACTTGTCTTACGCCGCTCAATACCTCGCCTGCGCCCTCCCCTGTGAACGCTTCACGTCTGCCCTCGCGGACAACCCGTGCATCACTCGGGGCCAGTGCGGTTCGCTACTCCTTCACTGTGACGGACTTCCACCGTCTGCCTTTTGCCGGTCTCCCGGCGCACCCGTCCACAGCATCAGAAGCGGGCTGTTTAGCGCCCCCTGCGCGTTCAGGTCTTACAAACCATTTCCGTGCACTATTCGAGCGCCAGGGAGGGAGACACATGGCGGCATCGGGCAAGCGAATGAGAGCCCTGCGGAAACACGAAGGGCGGATCGATCCGTTCGGACCTTTCTTCGATTTGTAGCCGTGGTTGCAGCGCTTGTTGCCGTGGTTGTCTGTTGGAATTTCTGGCGCGGTATGATTCGAAGCGCGAACGCGAAAGGCGGTCAACGCTACACTGAGCTCGAATCCGCGTTCCTCTACCGCAAGAAACTAGTGGCGATGTCTCCAGCGAAGGGAGATTTCACGCGCAGGATGACGGAGGCTTCACAAAGGAGAGACGGAACGAGAACGGCAGCGCCCTGTAACACCGCACTGGACGGGAGCCGCCGCCGGGAAGTGCGCGATGTAGCGCTTCCTTTCGAGTAGCAGACGAGTGCTTACCCGTGAACTTCGATCGCTTCATCACCATTTCTTGCCCAACGGCCCGAATCAGACGCGCCGCTAAACTGGAATTTTCCAGCAATCTCGGGTCCAGAAAACCGGAAGCAGGTCAACCGTGGTCCTGCCATCAGCGACCGATGAACTCAGTGTACCTTCCTAAAAAGCCAACTCTGAAGACCGGCGCTAATGCCTGCTTCCGGCATTTTGCAGTGGTTCGCGCAGGTCAGCTTCAATCCGTTGAAGCGCGTTGAACCGGTCCAGCTCTTCCACGACAGGCGTGCTCCAGTGCAGCGCAGGATCAGTACAGGGAGGGCACGATTTTACTGCCTGGCATTCAGCTGCTGATGCGTTCGCCTTTCCTCTTCGGCTATGCAAAACCGGTACCGGTCAATTTTCGGGCGCTCCGCAGCGCGCGATGCGACATGATGTTGGCCGCTCGATCTGGCACCTGGCCGCTGCCGACCAGCGCTCTGCATGAGCGCCGCTTCCCGTCGCCCTGGTCCGTCGACGAGGCCAACTCGCGGTCCTTCATCGTCCGAGATGCCAACGGGCAGGCGCTCGCGTACATCTATTTCGAGGACGAGCCGGGGCGCCGCGCGTCCCTTGTGCGCTCGAACGGTTCTTCGGGCTGCTTCAACGTAGGTCAACTCTAGAAAAAGAAGAAGCCGCGCACAGGCGAGTGCGGGGCTCGAACAAATGCCCTTTGTGGGATCGCAATCTAACCTGGTTCCCGATCGTCGCCCTTATGTTTGTGAAGGAATCGAGCGATCTGGCCCTTCAGCTCCGCTGTGTAGTGCAACTTGCCCATGGAAATGGCGTGCTCAAAGAATTCACGCTGGATGCCCGTAGGCAGATCGTCCCATTGCATGATGACTGCGGCGCCCAAGCACCGCAAAATATGCTCCTCTTCCTTTGCGAGGGAAGCCATGTCTTCGCGGCTTGCCGTCCTCCGCTTCCGCTCCACGGCCGCGCAGGGCCAGCATTCAGCCGGTCCAATGGTTGCTTCTCCCGGCGGCGATCAGACCACTAGCGGCCGCCGAAACCGCACCAACGCCAAAAGCTAGTCAGCCTGAGGCATCGCGTCTTTGATCGACGCTGCCCCTAGCTAAGGCTGGCACTAAATTCAAAAAACAGTGTCACTCCCGCGGAATGTCGCCTCTAGCGCGGGGCATGGAAAGTCCGGCAATTCGGTAAATCGTGAATAGACTTACGATAAATTCGGGAGGGGACCAGTCAGATAAGCCTCTGAGCGTATTGGCAATTTCGAGGTCCGGCTCGTATCAGCGGTCCCGGTCAAAAACGCGTTCGTCGAGTCCGGCCGGCACGGATGGTTCAGAAGCTTGGTCATGAACTTGGCAAACACCTCCCCGTTCTGCAGCCGGTCGCGGTTCTTGGTGAAGATGGTCGGGTCCCAGACCGGATCGTCGGGCGAAAGCCCCACGAACCAGCGGTACATCAGATTGTAATTCAACTGCTCCATCAGCTGGCGTTATGCCGTAGAACACCTGGAGCAGCAGCGCGCTCAGTAGCTGCTCCGGCGGAATCGACGGGCGGCCTTCGCTCGCGTAGAGCCTTCCTAGACTACGGTTCAGCTCGCCGAGCACATCGCGCACAAGCTCGCGGACAGCGGATGGTTCGCCGGAACCCGAGCCTCGGGTGCGATGTAGGAAAACAGCCCACCTTGATCCACAAATGCGCCCCGCATGCCTGCCTCCGCCGATTCGTCACAAAAATTAAATCATGACGCCATCGCCATGGCGAGCTTTTTTCAGCGGACTGCCAGCCCTTAGCACCGTGTAGTCCCAATTATGAAAACTTTTGAGGTAGGGCCTGCCGTTCTTTGGGTGAGTCTTTTTTGCACGTATTATAAACTGAGCCCCGGCTGGGTATCTGGTTACGCCAGTCGGAACTTGAACATGAAGTTTCGTGGAATAACCCTGACCTGCGATCGGGCGAAACGCACGATGAAGTCGGCGTCGGTCCGACCAGGGCGCGGAAGGCGGTGTCCAATTCATGTGTAGTGGGGCCACCGGGGCTAAGTCGTGGCGAGAATCGACGATCTCCGCGTGATCGCGGAGCGCGGCTATGTGGGCGCCGCAAGCACCGACCTCGATCAGCAGACGCAAGCGGTCAGCCTCTTCATCACCGACAAGCTCGCCGCCTCGATCGGCCAAGATAACGGCGTTACGACGATCGCAACGCCGCTCAGTAACTCAGTAACGGTGTCACCACCGCTGCAACGCTGTTTTACAATCGTCCGAAATAGGCGTCGGGGCAGTTCCGCCGGTCAGGTCCACGGGCAGGTGGTGAGCACCCGACAGCCGCTTGAGCTCCAACTCGGGCGACTGTTTTGGGGGGCGAGCATCCTCGGTCGAAACTGTGGGGTGCTGCGCGCGCTGACGCCCTCGATGATCCGGAAACCACGCAGCGTGATGAACGCGCCTTCATCTTCAGATTAATGCAGGTTCATAGCGGCGCAGAAATTGGCAATTTGGAACGATGGTGCGCTCCGGAAATTGAGTTTGCATGGGCGAACGATGATTCGCCTCGTTCCATAAAGGAGAACAGCAATGAAAAAACTAGCGCTCGCGCTCGCCACGACGGCGGCACTCGGCTTTGCGGCCCCGGCGCTCGCCGCCGACACCGACATGTCCGCAACCAAGGCGCAAACTCAGGCTCCCGTCGGGCAGACCACAGCCCCGTCGGCGCAGACCCCTTCAGCGCAAACCTCGACCCCTCCAACGCAGGCCCAGACTCCTGCGGCGCCGATTAACACGCCGACCGCCCAGGCTAACGACAAGTCGAAGGGCAAGGTCAGCGCCAAGGCAAACACGGCGAAGATGGCGCATCAACGCCGCCATTCGACCCACCTCGCGCTGCACGATCGCGGCTTCAAGCACGGGCGCTACTACGCCTATGTCAAGCCGCACCACAAGTCGGTCCACCACGGCAAGACGATGACGCAACACTAAAGGCGTTCTGACTCCATGCGAGACACGCCTGCCGTCATTGCGAACTAAGCGAAGCAATCCAGAAACTGGTACCAAAAACCCTGGATTGCTTCGTCGCCCTGCGGGCTCCTCGCAATGACGGTCGATGAAATAACTAAAACTCATCACGCTCTGCCAAAAAGCAGCTTGACCGCAGCGGATGGCGCCGGCGTGCCGGCGCTATCTCCTTCTTCGGCCAAGCATCCGCTCAATTTAGTCCCCCGCCTGATGCGCGGTGTGGTCACAGGATGGATCCTTGGCACTTGGCCATCTTACCTTGACAAACGCGCCCGCCGCTCGGGCTCCCTCGAGCCTGTTTATAACAGGAGACTGATACGCCAATTCGGACCTGTCTCACAGCGGCGCTGGGCAATGATGACGAGCGGCATTGCATATCGGATGACGGGCCACCTTTAGGCAAAGCAACCATGGGGTCTAGGCCAAGGCGATGCCGTCCTGGACGGTTTTCCCGGCGAGTTCCGACCCGTCAGGTGGTATCAGGACGCTGGTATACTTCTCTCTCCTTAATCACCGCCTTTAGCACCATCGCACTCAAATTCTCACTTCGCGAGCCGCTTACCGATCGAAAGCAATTCGCGCCGGCGTTTTGCGCTCGTTTCTGGAAAGGCCATTTTGAGTTCCTTCGAGTGTGTCGAGAACAATTCGGGATACGATCAACCGAGCATTCTCTTTGTCGTCGGCGGGAACGACATACCAGGGCGCATCTCGCGTGCTGGTCGCAGTGAGGCATTCCTCATAGGCCGTCATGTACTGCTTCCAGAATTTTCTCTCGGCGACGTCCGCGGCACTGAGTTTCCAGTTCTTTTCCGGCTCGTCGATGCGCGCCAGGAACCGCTTTCGCTGCTCTTCCTTGGAAAGGTGGAGGAAGAACTTGATGATGCGGGTTCCATTACCGTGCAGGTGTCTTTCCAAATCCCTGATCGAACGATACCGGTTTTGCCAGAGCTTCTTCTGTTGCGGGGTGTCCGGGATCGCTTCGCTTCGCAGAAGTTCGGGATGCACGCGGACGATCAGTACCTCCTCGTAATAGGATCGGTTGAAGATGCCGATCCGCCCGCGTTCGGGCAGATCGCGCGTGGGGCGCCAGAGAAAGTCATGCTCCAATTCGGTAGCGCTGGGATGCTTGTAGCTGAACACCTGGCAGCCTTGGGGATTGACCCCGGACATGACGTGGCTGATGGCGCCGTCTTTTCCCGCGGCATTAGCAGAGCTTCGCCTCTCGCCCGGCGGCCTTGCGGTAAAGACAGCTGTCGGGATCCCTGGTGCTGGCATGTGTGTCGTTCTTGCGCTGCTGGCCGTGGCTTCTTGTATTGCTCTTTCGACTTGTACACGGGATCGACCCTCGTCGGCCACTTTTTTGAGATCGACGTCGTCTCCCTCCCGTACGCGAAAGTCCTTTGCATTGATTTTTATTTTATCCTTCCAGCAGCCAGACGTGCTCTAGCAGTTTGCTGAAAAACCCCCTCGCTATGACGAGAGTGTCATGATTTAGTTTCCTATCACGAATGGCATGCGAGGCACATTTGAGGATCAGGGCGGGCTGTTCTCGTATATCGCGCCCGAGGCGCGGGTGCCGGCGAACCATCCGCTGAGGAAGATCCGGGCGCTTTTGCGCGATGTGCTGGGCGAGTTGAACCGTAGCCTGGGGAAGCTTTACGCGAGCGAAGGCCGTCCCTCAATTCCGCCGGAGCAGCTGCTGAGCGCGCTGCTGCTTCAGGTGTTCTACGGCATCCGGTCGGAACGCCAGTTGATGGAGCAGTTGGACTACAATCTCTTGTACCGCTGGTTCGTAGGGCTTTCGCCCGACGACCCGATCTGGGACCCGACGACCTCCACAAAGAACCGCGACCGGCTGCAGAACGGGCGAGGTATTTGCCAAATTCATGACCAAGCTGCTGAACCATCCACAGGTCAAGCCGCTGTTGTCGGACGAACATTTTTCGGTGGACGGAACGCTGATCGAGGCGTGGGCCTCGCACAAGAGTTTCCGCCCCAAGGACGGCAGCGGCGATGAGGACGGTGGGGCCAACTTCCATATGGGCCACGCCACCATGGAGAACCGGCATGGGCTGGCGGTGGCCGGCATGGTCACGCTCGCCGATGGCTGTCCCTACCGGAAACCCAGTCCGGCTGGTAAGCCTGCGCGAATTGGTTGATGCTCGCGGGCGATGATCGACCTTTGCAAGCTGATCTGGTGCGCTTTCGCTAGGCTCTTCCGGTCGAGGGCTGAGCTGGAAGCCGAAATCCTGGTTGTCCCTACCGCAAAGTCAAAGCGGCTGACGAGCGCCCGCGAATCGGTTGATACTTCCTTCCGATGAGTGATCTTTGCAGGTTGATCTGGTCTGCGGTGATTGGACTGTTTCGGTCGCGGGCTGCGTTGCAGGCAGAGGTCCTGTTCCTTCGACACCAACTCAATGTGCTGCGGCGCAAATCGCCGAGGCGAGTGGCCCTCAACAACATTGATCGCCTAGTGTTAACCGGGCTCTATTATCTGGCTCCTCAATTGCTGGACGCGCTAAAAATCGTCAAGCCCGAGACGGTGATCCGTTGGCATCGCGCTGGTTTCCGAGCCTATTGGCGCTGGAAATCGCGACCGCACGTGGTCGGCCGCGGACGCCACGTGAGATCCGACAGCTCATTCGCGACATGAGCATTGCGAACCCGCTCTGGGGCGCACCGCGCATCCACGGTGAACTCCTCAAGCTCGGCATCGATGCCGGGCAAACCATCTCGTCAAAAGGCGGTACTCAGCCCGATCTGCGGCGCCTCGTAGAAGGTGGATCGGGCATGACGTTGCCCCCAGTTTTTATCCAGCGGCGATTGGAGTTCTGGCGTTCGACGTTACCCTCTTGGGTGGTGATGGCGGCGGTCCGCGGAGCGGAGCCGTCCGTGTAGCGAAGCGCAGCGGACCGCCGGTCCGCAGCGTAGATCGCTGGGCTCATCCAACCGAGCCGCGAGTGCGGCCGGTTGGTGTTGTAGTCCGCGCGCCAGGCTTCGAGCGCAGTGCGTGCATGGGCCAGCGATCGGAACAAGGTCTCATTGAGCAACTCGTCCCGCAAGCGGCCGATGAAGGACTCGGCAAAGGCATTCTGCACGGGCTTGCCCGGCGCGATGTAGTGCCAAGCCACCTTGTGATCGTCCGCCCATTGCAGGATGACGTTCGAGGTCAGTTCGGTGCCGTTGTCGGAGACAATCATCTTCGGCGTGCCGCGATCGGTCAGCAGCCGGTCGAGTTCTCGGGCGACCCGCACACCTGAGATCGAGGTGTCGGGAACGAGCGCCAAGCATTCGCGGCTGCAGTCGTCGACCACGACCAGGATGCGCAGGCGACGGCCGTCGTTGAACTGGTCGGCGACGAAGTCGAGCGACCAGCGCTCGTTCGGCAGTTGCGGCACCAGCATCGGTGCCCGCGTTCCCAGGGCCCGCTTGCGCCCGCCGCGCCGGCGCACCGTGAGCCCTTCCTCGCGATAGAGCCGAAACAGACGCTTGTGGTTCACCGTAAAACCCTCCCGCCGTAGCAGCACATGCAGGCGCCGATAGCCAAAGCGGCGGCGTTCATGGGCCAGAGCCCGTAGCCGCTGCCGCAGCTCGGTATCGTCCGGCCGGCGCGAGCGATACCGCACTGTCATCCGCATACAATCGATCGTCCTGCACGCCCGCCGCTCGCTCATGTCGAACGCAGTACGCAAGTGAGCGACAGCCTTTCGCTTGGCAGCGGGCGTCACCATTTTTTTGCTAGCAGGTCCTTCAGGGCCGCGTTGTCCAGCATCGCGTCCGCTAACAACTTCTTCAGCCTGGCGTTCTCGCTTTCCAGCCCCCGCAGCCGCTTGGCTTCGGAGACCTCCAGCCCGCCGTACCTGGCTTTCCAGTTGTAGAAGCTTGCTTCACTGATCCCGTGCCTGCGGCACAGATCGGCCGTCTTCATCCCGGCCTCGTGCTCCTTCAGGATCGCAATGATCTGCTCTTCCGTATACCGCTTCCGCTTCATCGTCTGGTCCTTTCCCGTGGACCAGACTCCAGGTCGTCTTGGATCAATTCAAGGGGGCAACGTCAGGCAGAAGGCTGAGGCCCTCTGGGGCGCACCGCGCATCCACGGTGAACTCCTCAAGCTCGGCATCGATGCCGGGCAAACCATCTCGTCAAAAGGCGGTACTCAGCCCGATCTGCGGCGCCTCGTAGAAGGTGGATCGGGCAGAAGGCTGAGGCCCTGTGTACGCCTTCAACACTGATCAGGTCGTCTCCAGATAATGGTGCTGGATGGGGCGGAGCGCATCATTCAGCCTGTAAACAAGTGGGATGCCAGTCGGGATCTCAAGACCGGATATCTCGGAGTTGGAGATTCGATCGAGGTGCTTTGCGAGTGCGCGGAGGCTATTGCCGTGCGCGGAAATGAGCACCGTCCGACCTGATCGCAACTGCGGCATCAAGACACGGTCCCAATACGGCAGCAAACGGTCGACGGTATCCTTCAGGCTCTCTGTCCTCGGCAGTTCTTCGTCGGAAAGGGCCGCGTACCGCGGATCGTGTCTGGGGAAGCGTTCGTCGTGGTCGTCAAGCGCCGGCGGCCGAACGCTATAGCTACGGCGCCAGGCATGCACCTGCTCTTCGCCCATTCTTTGGGCGGTCTCAATCTTGTTCATCCCCTGCAAGGCGCCGTAATGACGCTCGTTCAGGCGCCAGCTCGTATGAATTGGCAGCCACATCCGATCGAGATCATCGAGCACGATCCACAACGTGCGAATGGCACGCTTGAGATACGACGTACAGCACCAATCCGGTACGATCCCGTGCATCTTAAGGAGGGCCGCCGCCCGATGCGCTTCTCCGACGCCCTTGTCGGAAAGATCCACGTCCGTCCAGCCGGTGAAGCGGTTGTCTCGGTTCCAGATGCTCTCGCCATGCCTTAAAAGGATGAGTTGAACCATGATCTTCTTGAGGTGGGCGAGGCAGCAGCCTCTATGCTACCCGACCGGGCTGACGGTCCGGCCCTTTGGCAGATGCGCGAGGCCGACGCCTTCCGCGGGCCTCGATGGGTACTTCTGTGGAGCGTGGGTACCCCGAGCGCCATCGATCAAGCACCAAGGACGGCGACGCCGGGCAGGGTTTTGCCCTCGAGCCATTCCAGGAACGCACCGCCGGCGGTCGAAACGTATGTGAGCCGGTCGACTACACCTGCATGACGCAACGCGGCGACCGTATCGCCTCCACCGGCGACGCTGATGAGCCGCTTCGACTGCGTTGCTGTTGCAACAGCGCGTGCCAAGGCCGTGCTGGCCTCATCGAAAGGCGGCGTCTCGAAAGCGCCGAGCGGGCCGTTCCAGACCACTGTGCGCCAGTCGGGGATCCGCCGGATCACGCCTTGGACCGTCGCTGGGCCTAAATCCAGAATCATTGCGTCCATGGGAACCGCGTTCACGGGGACAGTTTGAACGGCCGCGTTCGAGGCCAGCCGATCGGCCACGACAACGTCCTGGGGTAGCATAATCTCGCAACCGATCTGACCCGCGCGGGACAAGATATTGCGCGCGGCTTCGTGCAGATCCGGCTCCTGCATGGAGCGGCCAACCGCCACACCTTGTGCGGCAAGAAAGGTGTTGGCCATCGCGCCGCCGAGCACCAGCACCTCAACGCGTCCGATCAGGTTGGAGAGCAGCGCGAGTTTGGTGGAAACCTTGGCTCCGCCGACAATCGCCGCCAACGGGTGCTCCGGATGGACAAGGACGGCGTTTAGCGCCTCTAACTCCGCCTGCATCAGCCGCCCCGCATAAGCCGGCAGCAACCTCGCGACGGCCTCTATGCTGGCATGGGCTCGGTGCGCCGCGGAGAACGCATCGTCAACATACACGTCGGCAAGCGTAGCCAACTCCTTCGCCATCGCCGGATCATTCTTCTCCTCGCGTGGGTCGAAGCGGAGGTTCTCCAACGCCAGCACCTCGCCGTCCGCGAGGGCCTTTGCCGCGTGTTCGGCCTCCGGCCCAACGCAAGCGTCGATGAACCGGACCTTTAGCCCCAGCAGCTGCCCCAGTGCGATCACCACCGGCCGCAATGACATCTCCGGCACGCGCTTTCCTTTGGGCCGGCCAAGATGACTGCAGATGATGACCCGCGCTCCTTTATTGATGAGTTCGCGGATCGTCGGGCAGAGCCTCTCCAGCCGAGTGGGATCGGTAACCTGGCCATCTTTGAGCGGGACGTTGAGATCGGCGCGAAGCAGCACCCGTTTGCCTCTTGCCTCGAGCTGGTCGAGCGTATGAAAGGGCATTAGGCCTGCCGATCTTCTAGAGGCTGCCGAACAGCGCGGCGGTATCCAACATGCGGCAGGAGAAGCCCCATTCGTTATCGTACCAGCCAACGACGTGTGCGAGCCCGTCGTCCACGACGGCAGTCTGCGTCGCATCGAAGGTGCAGGAGGCCGGACTATGGTTGAAGTCGACGCTGACGAGCTTCTCAGTATTATAGTCCAGGATGCCGCGAAGCGCCCCGTTGCTGGCCGCCTTCATCGCATCGTTGATCTGCGCCGCCGTCGCCTGCGTCTTCAGAACCAAATCGAGCGAGACTAACGATACGTCCGGCGTCGGCACTCGGATGGCGGTCCCGTCGAGCTTGCCCTTGAGGTCCGGTATTACGAGGCCGATGGACCGCGCGGCGCCGGTACTGGTCGGGATCATCGAAAGCGCCGCCGCCCGGGCGCGACGCACGTCCTTGTGCAGGGTGTCGACCGTGTGTTGGTCGCCAGTGTAAGAGTGGATCGTCACCATGTAGCCCCGCTCGATGCCGAATGCGTCATGGACAACCTTTACCATCGGTCCCAGGCAATTTGTCGTACAAGACGCGTTGGAGATCACGGTCATGTCGCGAGTGATCGACCTTTCGTTTACGCCGTAAACGATGGTCGCATCTGCGCCGGCAGCCGGCGCAGAGACCAGCACCTTGCGCGCGCCGGCAGTGATGAGCTGAGCGGCAGCATCCTTCTTTCCGAAGTGTCCGGTGCATTCCATGGCGACATCGACTCCATGGAATGGCACCTTGGTCGGGTCTCTCTCGGCTGAAACCTTGATCGGGCCGTAGCTCCGACCGTGATAGTGAATCGAGAGGGTGTCGCCGTCGATTTCAACCTGGCCGGGGAAGCGACCGTGCACGCTGTCGTAACGGAAAAGATGCGCGTTGGCTTCGATGCTTCCGAGATCGTTGATTGCAACGGGGACCAGATCATCCCGCCCGGTTTCTACGAGTGCGCGCAGAACCAGCCGTCCGATACGCCCAAAGCCGTTGATCGCAATGCCCACGGTCATCGTCATGCTCCTTCTCGTGGCTTTGTCACCTAGACCAGCGTTTTCGAAGTTCGAATCATATCAGGCCGCCTTGTCGAGCTTATAGGCCCAGGTGTGAACGACGGGCTCCTGATTGAAATAGTCCATGGCAGCCATGATCCGATCCTTGAGTTCCTGTTTGGACGCGACGCGGATGTGGCGGAGGACGGAGCGGGCAAGTTTAGAGAAGAAGCCCTCGACGAGGTTGAGCCAGGAGCCGTGCTTGGGAGTGAAGGTGAATTCAAAGCGGTGCGCGGGTTGATCGGCGAGCCAAGCTTTGGTCTCTTTGGAGATGTGCGCGGAATGATTGTCGAGGATCAACTTGATCGCTGTGTGGGCCGGATAGGCGGCGTCGAGAAGCTTGAGGAATTCGATGAATTCGCGGCTGCGATGGCGATCCTTGACCAGCGCATGGACCTTGCCGGTGACGAGATCGATGCCGGCCAGCAAGCTGATCGTGCCGTGACGTTTATATTCATGCTCACGTGCGAAGGTCGCATGCACGCCGGGCTCGGGCGGCAAGTCGGGGGCGGTCGTTGCGATGGCCTGTATGCCGGGCTTCTCGTCGTAGGAAATGATCGCCATCGCGTCGCTCGGCTTCTTCTTCGAGACGGCTGCGGCCTGCTTCAAGATTCTCACTTGGCGATAAACGCACAGCACTTCGGCCATCTTCTCAGCAAAGTCGGGATCGCGCTGTTCCAGGTAGTATCGCACTTTGTGCGGTTTCACCTCTTCCTGGTCGAGGATCTTGCACACTGTGCCCTGGGCGAGGTTGGCGAGGCACGCATGTCCCTCCGCGGGTCCATGCTCGCGAGCGTGGCGGGCCAGAAGCCGCGTTGTCCACAGTTCGTGGGGATAGCCAAGTTCCTTCGCCTTCCGGCATGCCAACGACACCAGCCATGCCTTGGCCTCGGGAGTGATCGTTGGCTCTCTACCGGGGCGAGGGCGATCATCCAGCGCAGCCAGCGGGCCTTCGGCCACGGCGCGCTCGACGCAGCGCTGGACCGTTTGATGATGCAGCCCGAGTGCCCGGCCGACCGCAAAAAACGAGGGGTCTTCTCGATAGGCCAGCAATATCCGCGCCCGCTCCACCCGGCTCGCCGGTTCAGTGCGCGACTGCGCTATCGATCTCAACTTCGCCGTATCAGCTTCTCCAAGCGACAACTCAAGCGCCCGCCGCCACGCTGCCATGACTTCTCATCCCGTTCTCTTGTGGGCACGCGCGACATATGTGGGAATCCGAAAACCAAGATGAATCCCCCTTATGACAACTGACAACTTTCATGGAATCGATCGTCTAGTAGTTGCCGGATGGGTTACCGACATTTGCGCGTAAAGCCGTTCGACATCGTCGAGCCGGCACAATTGCGTGCCGCTTCCCAACAAGGCCGCTGCTCCCGCCGCCATGCCGAAACGCACCGCCTCGCGCAGCGGGAGGCCGCGGTAGAGGTCCAGAACGATGCCCGCCAGCATGCTGTCGCCCGCGCCGACCGTGCTTTTCGCCTGCATCGGCATCGCCGGAAAGCGCTCGCTCCCCTCCGCGCTCGCCAACAAAGCACCTCTCGGACCGAGAGAAACGACGACGACCTCGCTGCGGCCTTGCGCGACCACCTCTCGCGCCGCTTGCTCTTCTTCGCGTTCGCTACGGATCTGCCGCCCCGTAAGATCCTCGAGCTCGCGAAGGCTCGGCTTCAGCAGATAGATGCCATGGCCGGCCTGTTTGAGCGCCGCACCAGAGGTGTCCAGCACGAGGCGCTTTGCCTGCCGCTTCGCCAGCGCTGCGACACGCGCATAGAAATCCTCGGGAACGCCAATCGGCAGGCTGCCGCTGGCGACGATATAATCCGCCTGCGCCGCCGCCCGCGAAAGTTGGTCGAGGCAGCGTTCCTGATCCGCGCTGCTGATTTCGGGACCCGGTAGGATGAACCGATATTGATTTCCTATCCGGAGGTCTTCCACCGCCAGGCTCTCGCGCGTGAAGCCGGCGATCGCAATGGCCTCGTGGGCAACGCCTTCTTCGTACAACAGGTGCCGGATCATCTCGCCCGCAGCCCCGCCGGCGGGAAAGATCGCGAGCGCATCGCCGCCCAGGGCATGCACCGCCCGCGCGACATTGATCCCGCCGCCGCCGGGATCATAGCGCGGCGCCTCGCAGCGCAATTTGAGCGTGGGGACGACGCGGTCGGTGGCGGTCGCGATGTCGAGCGCAGGGTTCATCGTCAGGGTTACGATTGCGGCCATGGTCGCGCCCCTTCCGACAAGGGCTATTGGGCGGCGAGCGGGGCGCCCGCCGCTTGCTGCTCGGCCTCGTGCACGACCGACATCGTGTGCAAGATGCTCGCCGCGGTGACGCTGATCGAATCGATCCCCAGCCGGGCTAGAAACTGCGCGATCTCGGGGTAATTGGCTGGGGCCTCGCCGCAGATGCCGACATGGCGATGGTTGCGCTTGGCGCCGGTGACGGCGAGCCGCAGCATTTCGAGCATGCCGGGATCGCGCTCGTCGAAATCAAAGGCGACGATCGCGGAGTCCCGATCGACCCCCAGCGTAAGCTGGGTCAAATCGTTGGAGCCGATGGAGAAGCCATCGAACAATTCGGCAAAGCCATCGATCGAGATGACATTGTTGGGGATCTCGCACATGACGTAGATCTCGAGGCCGTCCTTGCCGCGTTCCAGCCCATGCTGGGCCATCTCGGCGATCACCTGTTTAGCTTCGGTGACGCGACGGCAAAACGGCACCATGACACGCAGATTGGTTAGACCCATCTCGTCGCGGACCCGGGTGAGCGCGGCGCATTCGAGCGCAAAACCGGCAGCGTAGGCCGGGTGGGCATAGCGCGCGGCGCCGCGAAAGCCGAGCATCGGGTTGGCCTCCTTCGGCTCAAACCCGGCGCCGCCCATCAGGCTGGCATACTCGTTGGTCTTGAAATCGGACAGTCGGATGATGACCGGCTTGGGATAGAACGCGGCGGCGATCGTGCCGACCCCCTCGGAAAGCCGCTCGACGAAGAAATCGGTCGGCTTCGGATAGTTGCGCACCAGCCTTGTGATGGCCGCCCGCGCCTTGGCCGAGGTGACCTTGTCGGGGCAGGCGAGCGCCATCGGATGGACGCCGATGTGCTGGTTGATGATGAACTCCATGCGGGCAAGCCCGACCCCATCATTGGGCAGCATCGCGGTGTGGAAGGCGAGCTCGGGATTGCCGAGATTGACCATGATCTTGGCACGCGGCCGCGGCACCGTGCTGATCGGGACGCGGGTCGCCTCGAACGGTATCTTTCCGTCGTAGACGTTGCCGGTCTCGCCGTCGGCGCAGCTCACCGTCACGATCGTGCCGGTCGCGAGTTTGTGCACCGCGCCTTCGGCGCCGACCACCGCCGGGACGCCAAGTTCACGTGCCACGATCGCGGCGTGGCAGGTTCGGCCACCGCGGCTGGTGACGATCGCGCCGGCGGTCTTCATCACCGGCTCCCAATCGGGGCTCGTCGCCTCGGCGACCAGCACCTCGCCCGGGCGAAACGCGGCGAGCCCCTCCTTGTCCGCCACCACCCGCACCGCCCCGGCGGCGATCTTCTCGCCGACCGCGCGGCCGCTGACCAGCACTGGGCCTGTGCCCTTCAGCGCGTAGGTCTCGAAGCTATCCGTTCGGCGCTGCGACGCGACGGTCTCCGGTCGCGCCTGGACGATGTAGAGCTTGCCGTCCGCGCCGTCCTTGGCCCATTCGATATCCATCGGGCTCGGATGCCCGGCGAGTTTCGTGTAGTGGTCCTCTATGCGGATCGCGTAATCGGCGAGTTCGAGCACCTCCGCATCCGTCAGGCAAAAGCGCTGGCGGGCATTTCTCGGGGTCGGACGGTTATGCGTGCTCGCATCGCCCTGCCCCCGGGCGAGGACGAGACTGAGCTGCTTGCCGCCCAGCGCGTGGCTCAGCACCGCGCGATGGCCCTGCCGGAAGGTCGGCTTGTGGACGTAGAACTCGTCCGGGTCGACCTTGCCCTGCACGATATTCTCGCCGAGTCCGTAGGACCCGGTGACGAAGACCACGTCTCGGAAGCCGGACTCCGTATCGAGGGTGAAGATGACGCCGCTAGCCGCCAGGTCCGAGCGGACCATCTTCATCACCCCGACCGAGAGAGCGACCTTGAAGTGGTCGAAGCCGTTATCGATGCGGTAAACTATCCCGCGATCGGTGAAGATCGAGGCGAAGCACCGCCGGCACGCCTCAAACAAAGCGGCTTCGCCGTGCACGTTTAGAAAGCTGTCATGCTGACCGGCAAAACTGGCGGTCGGCAGATCTTCCGCGGTGGCCGAGCTGCGCACCGCGACGGCGACGTTCTTGCCGTAGTCCCCTTCGAGCGCGCGATAGGCGGCCGCGATATGCTCGCGCAACCCGCTGCCTCCCGTCGCCCGATAGATGATTTGGCGCGCTTTCGCGGCGCGCGCGGCAAGAGCTTCGAGATCGCGATGGTCGAAACCGGAAAGCAACGACCGCAGCTCGCCCCAGGCATCCGCCGCGGTGAGCGCCTCACGGTAGGCCTCTGCGGTCAGGGCAAAACCCTGCGGCACCCGCACGCCTTGCGCCGCCAACGTCGAATAGAGTTCGCCAAGAGAGGCGTTTTTGCCCCCCACCAGGGGAACATCCTTCAGGCGAAGGTCGCTAAACCAGCGGACATAGGAAGATTGCCCCGTCATCGGATTCACTCGCGCCAGCGGCTAAGGTTGAGAATTGTGCCGCATCCGAAGCCGCGGCGAATTGATCCTGATCAATGCATGCGAGCGGCAGCGACAACAAAGTTGATATGCGTCGGCCTCGGCCCACATCAATTTACCCGCCGCCGTGGCGCTCTGCCCTGCTTTGGATGTCAGGCAAGGATGAGAATAATGAAAGCCGCTTTGTTGTTTGCCGGTAGCGGCCCTCTGGTCGTTTTGACCTCGCATGCCTCCTTCAACGACCCTACTCTGCTGGAGAAGCACGGCGCCAAGGACATCGACAAGTTTATCGCCTACGAGATCCCGCTGGACCTCGCGCAGGAGCGCTATGGCAACCACTTCCAGGTCGTGCTTCGCCATCTGCACGAAGCCGACGATCTGCGCGTCCTCGACTTCAACGGTCAGCGTGCCTTCGGCCTGTTCCATTTATCCGAGCTTGGCAGCCCGATCTTTGTCGAAAACGGCCGAGCCGGTGAGGCCGGATAACCTGACCGTCCTGCTCGACCGCGCTCCTACGACCGGCTAGTGCACCCCAGTGTTCGACGAGTCACTCTGCCGGTCGGGCTGCGCCGGGAACACCGTACCAAACCCGGAGTATGGGGCGTCATCCGTGTGCTTTTACGGAGCGTAGCCACGATACCCGCGGCCGCAAGGAGGTCGTGCAGCACGGCAAGCGTGCCTTGTTCTTGATCCAGAAGAGAGCGTCGAGAAGCATTGGTCCGCACTCATCGAGATCGACTTCAAAGGTATCGAGGCGCGGAGCGGCTCGACAACCTCGAAGATCCGTTCCGGCTGTACCGATGCCACAGGCTATGGCGGGAAACCAGGGACCTACCATCGATTGACGAAGCAGCATTGAAAACCGAAAATATTTCTATTACAAGAGAAGCGTCCATGTACGATAATTGCTCAGAGACAACCACGGTTTGAGGGCCATTTGCGCAACCTCCGCGATAGCGCACCAGAGGTCATAAAAGCATTCCGCCAGATTGCCCAGGGGCAATCGCAGCATACGGTTTTTGAATAGTCTCCCACCCATAATCGGGAAACTCTGCTCGGAGAAGCTCTAACCGCCCACTATTCGGGCGCGCGGACCATGCTTATCTATGACGTCTTGAACCGCTTTCCGATGTTCAATGGCGCGATGTAAAATGTCTTCTACAAGTTGCAACCGCCTTTCCAACGCATACAACTCATTGACTGAATGCGGAGCACGAAGCTGCGCTTCGGATGCAACCAATACCTCAACATCTTCCAAATAAAACAACGCCGGCTTAAGCAGCATTTTTAAATCGACGCTAATGCGACCGTTCACTTTTAACAGTCGCGCGCGCTCCTTGCGGACCGCATTTTGAATATTGGCAACCCATTTGTCCTTATCTGCGCTCATCAGAACATCGTCCCGATATATCGGCAGGAAAGCATGAAGATCGGAGCCGGTAGTTGTCCACTTTCGTCGAGCTAACTTCAGCTTCTGCGTTAGGTTTAGCACACCATTGACGGTAGGCGTCGCGGCTTTGACACGTCGTTCCGATCCTCAGGTTCGTTTCAGGTTCTGTATGTAGGCTACAAGATTCTCTGCGTCGCGATCCTTGACTACAAGATTCGGCATGGAGCGATGGAAGGTTCGCAAGGCGATTATCAGTGCGCGGCCCGTCATGCCTGGATGTTGGCGATGTCGTCGAAAGTAGACGCGGCGAGATTGCTGGAATAATTGTTTCTATCGATGCCATGGCATTGTGCGCAGTCAACTTGAGCAAGCCCACGACCCTCTCCGGCACTGCCGATTTGCTGCGCGTCTGAGCTGCCACTGCCTGCGAATAGCGCTGATACTAGCATCAGGCTTCCGGCAAGCGAGGAAAAACTGGCTCTTTTGCTCATGGATCTTTGTCCTCTACGCACGACGCCCTCGACAGCGGCCTATAGGCATAGCGCGCACTAAAATGCCTTCCCACCCTTTAGATTTGACATCTAACCGCCCTTCCGCGGCCAAAGCAGAATTGCAAGAACGATCATCCTAACGACGCCCGAACCGCACCATGTGATGTTTGGGTGGGTTGCTTGCAATTCGGGGATTTTCCTACGAATGGTCATCGTTGCAACGTCCACTTGTCTGGCGGAGTACAATTCTAGGGCCGGTCCTATGCCCTCTAGACAGCCTAATGCAGGCAAATCCCCATCCGCCTTTGATCGAGATCAACTGCGATATCAGTGGAAAAATTAAGCTTGTTGTCATGTGGAGCGGGCTGCCGGAGGCGACTGAAGATTGGCCGCGCTGCAGCACGGCCTCATCACGCTGCCCCGCGCTGCGCCATCAATCATGTTAGCTTCTGGGCACCGGGCCGCTTGGCAAAACTCCGAGGTCCCTGGCTCAATGGGTGATGGTATCTTATGGGCGCGTTCATCGTATCTACACTGCAATTCTTGGACGACCCGGTAGAAATCGTCGAGCGAAAGGGTTTGGGTCACCCAGATACCATTTGCGATGCGCTCGCCGAGACCCTGTCAAGGGCCTTGTGCAGCGAATATCGCACTCGGTTTGGCGCCATTCTCCACCACAACGTCGACAAGGCGCTGCTGTGTGGCGGTCGCGCGGCGCCGGCCTTCGGTGGTGGCGCGATCCTGGCGCCGATCCACGTCTATCTCGCCGGCAGAGCCGTTTCCCAGGTGGCAAACGACCACGTTCCGGTCGCGGAGATCGCGGTCGAATGCGCAAGGGAATGGCTCAGGGCCAACATGCACGCAATGGACGCGGAGCGGCACGTCCAGGTCCATGCGAGGATCCAACCCGGTTCGGTAGACCTGCAAGCGCTTTTTCCTGCCGCGGGGGCACGCGATGTCGCGCTAGCGAATGACACTTCGGTCGGAGTGGGTCACGCTCCTTTGAGTCGCCTTGAGCGCCTCGTCCTTGCCGTCGAGAAACGGATCAATGCGAGAGATCGCGCTAGGCAAAATCCAGCTTGGGGCGAAGACATCAAAGTAATGGGGGTTCGGCACGGCGAGGCTGTCAACCTCACGATAGCGTGCGCCATGATCGGCCGGCACCTTGCTCATATCGATGACTATCTTGCCGAAAAAGACGCCGTGGCGGAACTCGGGCGCGGCCTGGCAATCGAGCATGGCTTTGCGACCTGCGATGTGATTGTCAATGCGGCGGACAAGCCCGCGGCGGGCAGCGTCTATCTCACGGTCACCGGTACTTCAGCCGAAGCCGGGGACGACGGTCAGGTTGGGCGCGGCAACCGGGTGAATGGACTGATTACGCCTTGCCGACCAATGAGCCTCGAAGCAGCCGCCGGAAAGAACCCCGTTACCCATGTTGGCAAGCTTTACAATGTTGTCGCCGGTGAAATTGCAGAATCGGTAGTAGCGGTGTCAAGCGACATTCGCAGGGCGGAATGTCTAATCGCGAGCAAGATCGGTGCGCCCGTCATCGATCCGGCCATCGTTCAGATCAAGATTGCGACCGTTGACGGCAATCCCTCGATTCGATTCAAGGAGCGGGCGAAGGAAATCGTAGCCGATCGCCTCGGCAACATACCACGCCTAGTCGATGAGTTTGTCTCCGGAAGGATCGAGGTTTTCTGACGGGAAGCCTGAAGTTAATTCGGCGGCATGCCCCACGCCTTGTCGATATAGTCCAAACACGAAATAGCTTCGTCCACCTAACGCACAGAGTGCGATTTCGGGCCGGTGGCCAGCACCTTGCCGCTGGCGCCGAGCGCGTAGGTCTCCAATGCCGTAATCACGACAATATTCATGTGCGCGGCTACAAGGAGGAGGGCACCACCACGACGCCCTTCGACATGGTCGTGCTGAACAATCTCGACCGCTATCAACTCGCACTGGACGCCGTCCGTCGAATTCCACGGTTCAGTGATCAACTAGAGAAGGCGACCGCGCGGTACTGGACGTCGATGGAGCGCCACAAGCTCTATATCAGCGAGCATGGCGAGGACATGCCGGAAGTCCGTAACTGGCGCTGGACCTCGTGAGCGCGATGTTTTCGCCGGAATGCCCATGACTGATGCTGAACCGCAGTTAAATGTACTTGCGCTGAACAGCGGCTCTTCCTCGCTCAAATTTGGGCTGTATTGCGTTGGATCTTCACGGATCGAAAGGCTGGTCTCCGGCGAGGTCGAGTCGATCGGCGACAAAAGCGGCAAATTCCATGCGGAAGACTCGCGCGGAAATACCTTGCTCACCGATACAGGCCCTATTTCCAGCCAACGGGAAGCAATCTTTCGCATCGGAAGGCTTCTCGTCGACGCCAAAATGCCAACAGCGGCCGCAATCGGGCATCGAATTGTCCAGGGGGGGCCGAAGCTCCGGCAGCATTGCCTCATTGACGATGCGGTCTTAACGCAACTCGAAGGGGCGATCGCCTTCGCACCGCTGCATATTCCATCGGCTCTGTCGGTCATCCGCTTCGCACAAGAGCATTTTCCGGGACTTCCGCAGGCGGCGTGTTTCGACACGACATTTCACGCCCAATTGCCGGCGGTTGCGCATGTCCTTCCGATCTCCAGGGAATTGCAATTCGAGGGTATCCAACGTTATGGATTTCACGGTCTTTCGTGTGAATCGATCGTACACCAACTTGCGAACGATCTGCCGAACCGCCTCGTGATCGCCCATCTCGGCAATGGCGCAAGCGTGACCGCGGTCAAAGGCGGTAAATCGATGGATACCAGCATGGGATTGACCCCGACCGGCGGGGTCATCATGGGCACGCGGAGCGGCGATCTTGATCCAGGCGTTCCGGTCTATCTGATGCTGAGAAGAAATTCGACGCCACCATGCTCGAAGAATTGGTCGATCGCCGTTCCGGCCTTCTCGGAATTTCGGGGGTTGGCAGCGACATGCGGAGGTTGCGTGAAGCCGCGTCGTCGAACGCCGATGCACGACTTGCCATTCAGATGTTCTGTTATTCCGTGCGCAAGCAGGTGGCCGCGATGACCGCTGCGCTTGGTGGAGTCGATCTGCTCGTGTTCACCGGCGGCATTGGAGAAAATGACGTCAAAGCGCGAGCGGCGATCTGTGACGGCTTGTCCTGGCTCGGCGTCAGCCTCGACGAAGCTCGGAACCGGTCCGCGAACAATCCCATCAACGACTCCGGATCGCGCTGCGCGGTGCAGGTCCTCGCCTCGCAGGAAGACGAACAGATCGCCCGCCATACAAAGGCACTCTTTCGATGGAATCTTTTCCGATAATCCTCACTTTGCCAGTTGTTTGCGGATCGATAATGGAATCACTGTTCGCCAAACACTATCGCTCAAACTGGGAAGTCGCGGTATTGCGACGACACGGCCGCTCCACCCTACACGGCGGACGCATTTGATAGGTGCTGGCACGACCGTTGAGTGCCAAAGCACTAAATCGCTGCGCGATAGTGAGGCAAGCGGCTTGTCTGAAATCTACACTCACATCCGCCAAAGATTTCAATGACGAGCCCCTGTAATCGCAGACGCGGCGATCATCTTGACGAGCAGCTCAAAGCAGTTTCGGTTGGACATCGTTGAGCTTTGTTGCAGTCCTCAAAGATCGGTTCGCCCTATGATGCCGGAAGCTTGTCGTGAGGGTCATCGCGCAAGAGTTACTGAGTGTGCTATTTCGGCCACGCGTTCGAGGCCAACAGAGTAAAAAATCACACGGCCTCCAACTCATGTGCAGCGGTCAATTCCCCATAGAGCCCGCCGCACCATCGGTGCACTTCCGACCGCGATTTCGTGCCTTGGCGCTTTTCGGACGCCGGCCGCCAGCGGCCCATCGTGCCGCGCGATCCGCCGTCATCCCGGTCACGGCCCATCATGCCGCGCGATCCGCCGTCATCCCGGTCAGGCCCATCATGCCGCGCGATCCGCCGTCATCCTGGTCACGGCCCATCATGCCGCGCGATCCGCCGTCATCCCGGTCATGGCCCGTCATGCCGCGCTGTCCGCCGTCGCGGCGTTCGAAATAGCCGCCTAGTCCACCGCGACCGTCGTTTCCAAACTCACGGTGTTCCTGCCAAAAACCGCCGCCCATCCAATGCGGCCGTAGAAAGTGCGCCAGCAACTTGAAACGGCGTTGTTGCGCGTCACTGAGGCTCTGAAAAAGCGGCGTGCCCGCATCGGCGACGCGCTTGAGCGTTTCACCCAATCATGACATGGCGTCGGCCCGATGCTTCAGCCGATCGAAGGGATTGATCGGCGACTGTTGCTCGCCGCCAGCCTCACGGGTTTGGATGCGCTCAACCCGCAAGTTGACGAGGTCGCGCACGGCCTGTTCGAACGATGGCCAGTTCTTTTCCTGCTCCGGCGTGAGCTGAAGGCCGGCCCTCAGCGCAGCGATGCGCGCATCGGTGAATGCCTTGATGTCGTCGCCGCTTGGCCGGTACTGCTGCTCGAAGCGAACACCGCCGTCGCCATCGCCCCGCTGGCCGAAACACTGTTGCGCGTACACAGTCGAAGAGCCGGCGATGGCAAGGACAGCCATTGCGGCGATCATAGGATTGAGCATGTTATCCTCCTTACATATTTCGGAATTGCCCAAATCAACCCCGAATTAGCAAATATTGATCCAACCGCAGCAGTACTTGATCCAGATCAACTGTGGTTGCGACAACTTTCCCCAGGGGAATCGAGCTGGATGCGCGCATCCTACGAGCCCGCGCGGCTATCGTTCCCGAAAATTCCCGCGCGAATCGCGTGATGAGGCAGAAACAGATGATCATCCGACGCGATGATTGCAATGCTCCATCTACTTGGGGCGTTGTCGCCAAACTGTTCAAGAATAGAACCGCCTCACCGGCCCCTCGCTCGACGCGAAAAAACCGGTCGATCTAAACGCCGGAGCAATAATCCCTCAGAGAAGCGGCCGGATATTCCGGTAGCGCCGCCGGAGTAAAAATCCGGCAGCAGATAGCCCTTTGCACTGGATTGGCAGAGGGCGGGGATGAAGGGCGTGGAGCTATACGGACGGGTTCGCCATGCGGTTCGGATTGAGGGACTGAGCGAGCGGGCGGCGGCGCGCCGGTTCGGGATCGATCCGCGGACTGTGAACAAGATGATGAAGTTCTCGGTGCCGCCGGGTTACGTGCGCAAGAAGCCGCCGGCGATGCCGAAGCTCGATCCATTTATTCCAGTGATCGACCGCATTCTCGGTGACGACAAGTGGCGGCCGAAGAAGCAGCTGCATACGGCGAAACGGATCTTCGAGCGGCTTCGGGACGAGCATGGCTTCACAGGCGGCATCACGATCGTGAAGGATTACGTGGCCGGCTGGCGGCAGCGGGCGGAGGAGATGTTCGTACCGCTGGTGCATCCGCCGGGGCATGCTCAGGCAGACTTTGGTGAAGCCATCGGCATCATCGGTGGTGTAGAGCGCAAGATCCACTTCTTCGATTTTGACTTGCCGCACTCGGATGCCTGCTTCGTGGTCGGCTATCCGGCAGAGACGACGGAAGCCTTCTGCGACGGCCACGTTCGAGCGTTTGCATTCTTCGGCGGCGTGCCGAAGTCGATCCTGTATGACAACACCAAGATCGTGGTGGCCCGCATCCTCGGCTTGTGGACTGCCAACCGATCTCCTTCTTGGGCTTTAACGTCAACGAAAGTGGGAAGGGTTTGTGCAAGATACTTGATGGTCTCGCTGTCCAGAACAACGAGTTTTGCCGACTTTATCGCTCTACTTTTGGCGAGCGGCGCAGTTTGTTGGGTGCCATCTCAAGCGGGTGAATGGTATTACGAGCAACGCATTCATTGAGCGCGGTTAACGCTGCTGCGCATCAGATTGACCTGGGGATCGGTGAACTCTTTCCGCGTGAGCGAGCCGTCCTCGATGTGTACAATTCTGTCGGCAAATCCGAACAGCCGCGGATCATGGGTTACCACCAGAACGGCGCGGCCTCGCTCCTTGGCGATCGCATGGAGAATCGTCATGATTGCCTGGCCATTGGCGGCATCGAGCGAGGCGGTCGGCTCGTCGGCGAGAATAGCGGAAGGCTCCGCCACGATGGCGCGCGCGATCGCGACGCGCTGTTGCTCGCCGCCGCTGAGTTGGCGCGGGAACGATGCCTTTTTCGATGTCAGGCCAAGGCTGGCCAACACCTCCTCGGTTTTCACAATCGCTTTGAGCCTGTGCTCCCCGCGCACGTCGAGCGCCAAGCGAACATTTTCGGCGACCGTGAGGGTGGCAAACAGATGATAGGATTGGAACACGAAGCCGATATGCTGGCGTCGGATCTTCGCCAGCTCTTCTGCACGCGCCCCGCTGGTGGAGGCGCCGCATACTCGTACAGTCCCATCCGTAGGCGCGAGCATGCAGCCAAGAATCGACAGAAGGGTGGTCTTGCCGCTGCCAGACGGTCCCATCAATACCGTCAACTCGCCGCCGTTAAGGGTCAGACTGACGTCCTTGAGCGCTTGCACCCGTGCGGGCCCGTTGCCAAGCACCTTGCTGACGTTCTTAGCCTCGATGATGGACCCGGTCATTGCGTCAGCACAACCGCGGGATCGACGCGAACGACGCGGAGAATCGCCGCAAATGCCGAGGCGATGCACATAACGACAGTAAGAAAGAACAGTTCGATCATCAAATTGGGCGTGATCACAACCGGCAATGCGCTTTTCGCGGTGAAACGAACCACGGCGATTCCGATCAATCCTGCAAGGCCAAATCCAATGAAGGCGTTGAGCAGCGCCTGCGCGATAATGACTTTGTAGATATAGCTGTTGGAGGCGCCTATCGCGCGCAGCGTAGCGAACTCGAAAAGATGCTCTTTGGTGTTGGAATAAAGTGTCTGCGCGACGATTGCAGTGCCGACGATCACGCTCAGCAGCGCCCCCGCGAACAATGCCGCGCCGGCTCCGGTTCCGGAAAGCCAGAACGACCGACTTTGATCCCGGAACTGGTCCGGAGTGAGCGCCTGGATGCCAGAAAGATTGGCAAGAATATCATGACGGATGCGCTCGATATCTCCCTTTGACTTCAGCCGAACGAGAAAATAGCTGGTAAAGGCGTCCGGCAATCCGATGTAGGACCGAGCGCCGCCAATACCGGAGAAGACATATGGCATCATCGTGAAAGAGCGAATGCCGTCCGTGACCGCGCCAACCGTTACCGGCTGGCCGCGAATTTGCCTCGTTGCGCCGACGCCAGCCGCGCCGAGCCGATTGTAATACGAGCGGTCGATCGCCACAGTTCCCGGAGCAGTCAGAACTCTGGACAGTCCCTTCCACGACATTCCAAGGTGACAATGCGCCGGTGGCGAAGTCGGAACCCACGACGAACACAGGAGTCATGGTTCCATCCGGCGTCCTCCAGGCGGAAAATCCGACTACCACCGGAATGACTTCGGCTACTCCGTCGATCGCCAGTAGATCGTCTCGCATTCCCGTGTTGAGGAGTGAGAGATCCTCGAAGCACTTTGCCCCGGTCGAGACGATCCAGAGGTCGGTCGAGGCGTGATCGATCATAGTCGTCACTAGGCGGCTAAAGCCGGAGTAAAGGCCCATCTGCACCATGACCAGGACCACCGACAACACAATGCCGATGAGCGACGCGACAAAGCGCAATCGATCTTGAAACAGATTTCGCGATGCGATTGTGAAAACCAGCGACATATTTCAAAGCAACTCCGCGCTGTAATGCTCTCTTCGGCGCCGTCTCTCTCGGTTGTCGGCAAATTGCACGGACCACAGAGCCCAACAACAAGCGGCATCAATTTTGACCATATTCAGTATGCCCTTTGGGTCAGCCTTCATTGATCTCGACCAAGTACCGTCGTCGGCCTGACTGCCCGCTCGAGACGCGCGGAATCGAAAGTTCTTTTCGCGCATTAAATAGACCAACACACCCGGATCGAGGTCACCGCAGCGAGTTCCCATAATCACTCCGCCGGTCCGGCTCAAACCCAGCGGGAGCCTGCCGATGACACTATTCATAGCGTCCTTCTTCGAACAGTTACGATTGGCGGAGCTTGGATCATGGCAAAATCAAAGTTGCGGCTGATCAGCCCAACCATTGTTTTACGAAGAATCGCGCCGCGGAGACCCAAGAATGCCGATCTTCGGACCCGCGAGCATCTGACCCCGGACGAGGTTGCGCGGCTGCCAGTTGCGCGAGGATCTTGCTCCAGGTTTTGTCGCTAACTGCGCTGCGTGGAAGGACATGCCCCATCGTGGTCTTAGTCGCGGCCTTGGCGCGTTGGACACCTTGATCGAGATGCTCCAGATCCAGATACTCGGCTCCTTCGGTTGGCCCGGACGCGGTCTCGGCAGTGCTGACCTTGGCCACCTCCTCATCGGACAGCAGGGTTAAGATAGTGTCGCGAGCGACTTCGGCGCGTTTGGCATCTGTCATGGTCAACCTCCGATCATCTCTTGCGAGAGAAAAGAAAAAGCGCCTGGATTGTGCGTGCCTTGAAGGGTCATCGTCGGCCCCCCGCCAGATCTTCTAACTCAAATGGCCGGATGGTCTGCCGCACCGAACGACGCGCAGTTGCAATTTGAAGCGTTCGATATTTCGCCCTCAGCTCAAATCCGACCCAAGAGCACCAGCACGACGAGAATAATCAGGATGACACCGATAAGTCCGACGCCGCCATGACCATAGCCGTAGCCGTAGCCGCCGAAGCGGCCGCTGAAGCCACCAAGTAAGAAAATGACGAGGATGATGATGAGTATGAGTCCGATCGACATAAACTTATCTCCTTTTGGCGGAACCGAATAGAACGCTCGGAAACTTTGTCCAGCGCGGCGGGCATGCGCGTTGTGAGCATTCAGGAAAACAGAACCGTAAATCGCGTTCCTTGGTTCCTATCGCCTCGGTCAATCCGCAATTCACCGCCGATCTGTTTGACAAGAGACTGAATAATCCTCATTCCCAACCCTTTGCCGGCGGCTGGATCAAATGCCTCCGGCAAAGCTGGCCCCTCGTTGGCCACCGACAGCGCGTAGCCCTTTGCCGGGTCTGCTTCAAACCTGACCGTGATCCGGCCTGTACCATATTTGGTTGCGTTCGTGATCAGTTCGTTGGCGATGAAGCCGAGCGGAATAGCAGTGGCGGCGGGCAACTCGATTTCAATCCCCTCGACGACGATGACCCGCTCGGGGCGAGCCGAGAACAGCATCATGGAGAAATCACGACAAAGGTCCTCGACATATTGCTTGAATGCAAAGGTTTGTACGCGGTCTAATGAGTGGAGACGACGGTGGATGCGCCCGATCGTGGCAACGCGATCGGCTGCGGCGGCCAATTGCGAAGCAACTTCAGCATTCTCCGACGCCCGGCCTTGCAGCGCAAGCAGGCTTACGATCATCTGCACGCTATTCAACAGCCGATGATCGGACTCCTGGCTCAAAACTGCCTGGTGTTGGATCAACTCCTCCTTTTGACAAAGTAGAATCTCCTCGCGGGCGAGAGCCTCTCGAAGTTCACTTTCCGTGCGCCTATGTCTTCTCAACTCTTGTTCGTAGCTTGCGACCGTGCGGCGCTTAGAACTTCTAAATAAGGTGCTCGGAGGTGTGCCCGCGCCGTGCAGCGAATATTCAACGCTCATTTGTCGTCCTTTCCCGCATCCCGACATCGTGACCTGGATACCCGGACTGAAGTGAGCTTGCAGCGGAGACGGCGCAGATAAATTGACGCAAATCAATTATGTCCGATACCGGACATTTATTTTGCAGCCTCGGGAATTGACCGATTGCACGCACATTGAGCTACTCCCGGCTCAATTGGCAGGTTGAATTACGGGCTCGGCCGCATGTTCTGGCGCAGCGTCCGCCATGCAACTCATGCTGCCTCCCCTTCCCGGGCAAAGTCCAGTAAAGTGTCCGCTACCGGACATTGAGCTTGCCCCAAAGTCGAAAAGGGCGCAGCAGTCACTATACGTCCGCTAGCCTTTAGGGAGGCTGCGATGGACAAATTCGTCAGCCGATAGAATATTGGGCGGTATCAACACGCTCGCCAGCGCGTCGACAAACGCTGCCGTGCGATCACGGATTGTGACATTGCTGACCGAAGAAGAGACCAAATTCAGTTAGAACTGAGCGGAAGACGCTACGCTCCCGAGGGACGATCACTCGTCAACGCGGCAACCAAAAATCAGGTCGAGATGAAGGAGAGGAGCAGCGAGTTAGTGGCTAGCCGTAAGGCTACGGACCCGCGTGCCAACCGACTACTCGGTTTGCTATCGCCCAGTGACTACAAACGGCTTCGCCCGCATCTTCACCGTACTCCGCTGGAATACAGACAGTCTCTCTACCGTGCTAATAAGCCCATCGGATTCGTCTATTTCATCGAGACTGGCGTCGGCTCCCTGGTGAACACCATGGCGAACGGCCAGGCCGCCGAGGTCGGAACGATCGGCAACGAGGGGCTCGTGGGTCTGCCCCTCGTGTTCGGCGACGACAGGGCGCCCACCAGCGTTTACGTGCAGGTTCCAGGGGTCGGCCTGAGAATGAAGGCAGCGCTGTTGAAGAAGGAACTGGCGCGAAGCGCTTCGATGCGAACGGTGATGCTTCATTATGCCCACGCCTTCTTCAACCAGGTCGCGCAGTCCGCCGCGTGCAATCACTTTCATTCCCTAGAGCAGCGATGTTGCCGCTGGCTGCTGATGACGCACGACCGCATGCAATCGGACAAGTTTCTGCTTACGCAGGAGTTCCTGGCCATGATGCTGGGGGTGCGGCGGACAGGCGTTACGGCTGCGGCCGGCGCCCTGCAGCGTGCCGGCCTCATCCGCTACAAACGCGGCAACGTTACGATCATCGATCGCCACGGCCTGATCCGCCGCTCGTGCGAGTGCTACGGCGTTTCCAAGAAGGAGTTCGATCGTCTGCTCGGCGATCGAGCAATACGCAAGGTCCGCTCCGACAGAATGTAGTGCTGTTCGACGCCGAAGTGGATTTCATCGATAAGCTGTTCAATTCGAGTGAGACTATCGAACAAGATCGGCCTTTTGATGTTGGAAATTCCCATGACCAAGAACACTGAAGGCGCTGCCGGAGACCTCACCGCGGAATTGGCCGCCCTGCGGCAGGACGTTGCGCGTCCGGCCGAAACGGCGAGCGAACTGGTGCAACATCAGGTGGCCGACGCGCAGGAAAATGTTCGCGCGGTGAGGGACGAAATCGGGGCCAGTATCCAGCGTAATCCGATGACGGCGGTGCTTATCGCTGTCGGCATCGGAGTGTTGATCGGCAGGATGAACCGATGGCGTGGCTAATTGTGCATGATCCGCGGGCTGACCGGTCCTCTGGCCGCCGTGGTTGAAGGGCGGCTGCAATTAACCTCATCGGCGTCGTCGTCACGGCGGTGGCGGCCCCGTCAGGAGGCCCGAGTTGAAGCCGACATCGCCGCTCGACGCGAGAGCGTTTATCCCTACCTCCGTTGTGCTGCAGTGGCTGCACGACGAGGCGCCGACGGACCACTTCACCCTAGGCTGGCTGATGGGCAGCCTGCGCAGGCGCTCTTTCGGTATCATCATGCTACTGCTCGCCCTGGTCGCGATGGCACCGGGTGTCTCGATCATAGCCGGCCTGCTACTCATGATCCCCGCGTTCCAGATGGTCGCAGGGCAGCCTGCCCCAGTCTTCCCACGCCGTATCGCCGCCCGTCCGTTACCGACGCGGCACCTCGCCGCTCTGGTGCAGCGAGCCGTGCCAGTGCTGAGATATCTCGAGAAGGCGATCCATCCACGCTGGCCCACCCCACTCGAGGCGACCAAGCGCCTTGTCGGCACCGTCATCGTGATACTGAACACCACGATGGTGTTCACACCGATCCCCCTGAGCAACGTCGTTTTTGCCCTGGTGATCGCCCTGATCTCACTCGCCTATGTCGAGGAGGACGGGCTCCTGCTCTTGATTGCTCTGCTGATCGCCGTCGTCGTGCTGACGATCGAGTTGGCGGTGGTCTGGGAGACGGTCGTCGGCGCAAAATGGATCGTCAGCCTCTGGTAACGTGCGCAAAACTGTAGCACTTGCGACCTTAGGGAGACCAAGATCGGGAACCGCCGTACGAGATCGCCTACCTGCTTGTCGACGGCACCACCGAGCGGTTGCGGCCTGGCGCCAAACACGAATCGGATCTGGCGGTCTGGCCCTTTACGGTGGCCGTCGGGTGCTGCTGCACCTGATGGTGGATCGAAGGAAGATGCCGAGATGGTGACCGCGTTCTTCCAGGATTGAACGGGGCGCGGCCTCAACAACTCGCCGTGTCTTGCAGGCCGAGAAGTCTCTGGGTCGAATTCCCTTGACGTTGCAACCGCGTCGCGGGCGAGTTTATCACGCTGGCCCAAGCTGACGTGACGATCGGCCCAGGTAGCATTCGCATAGATCGCGACCGTTCGGGATCGCGACCGCAAGGCGAGCGTCATCACTACGGCGACCGCGATTAGAAATCCATCGCAGCCTGCGGTCCACGTCGCCGGCTTGGATGGCCGCGCCGATTTAGTCGGGTGCACCACAGATGAAGCCTGACCCATTCGGCATCGTGATTTTTCTGCACTTCCGATCCCGAAGGTGCAATCCTGAATAGCCCCAGCTACCGTCGTGCTGAAAATGACAGTGACTTTCTCGCACAAGATGACGTTCGCGGCGTGCGCCTGCAGATCGACTATCTCAAGCCCGAGCTGCTACTCGAAGAGCACGAGATTCATCAAACGATCGTGGTTTTTGGGAGCACGCGGATCTGCGAGCCAGCTACCGCGCGTCGCAAAGCGGAGGCGCTACGCGCATCACTGGCAGCCGACCCAAGTAACGTGGAACTTGAGCGTCGGCTGGCAATTGCTGAGCGACTCCATGCCAAAAGTCATTATTACGAGGTGGCTCGCGAATTTGGCCGCCTTGTGGGCAGTGCAAATCATGGCGCCCGCAAACACCATACGGTCATCGTAACCGGCGGAGGGCCGGGGATGATGGAGGCCGCTAACCGTGGGGCATTCGATGTCGGAGGCAAGTCTGTCGGACTGAATATCAGCCTACCTCATGAGCAATATCCGAATCCCTACGTCACGCCCGAACTCTGTTTCAGCCTTCACTATTTCGCACTGCGCAAGCTGCATTTTCTCCTGCGAGCCAAGGCACTGGTCGCGTTCCCGGGAGGCTATGGCACGTTCGACGAACTATTCGAGGTTCTGACTCTGGTACAAACCCGCAAAATCAAGCCAATCCCCGTCGTGTTGGTAGGCGAGGCCTATTGGCGTCGGGCGGTCGACATGGATTTCCTTGTCGATGAAGGTACCATCGATGCGGAGGATCGGGATCTGTTCTGGTTTGCCGAGACAGCGCGAGACATCTGGAACGGTATTTTGCACTGGCACCAAGCGAGCGGTGAGCCGTTGCGCGCTGCAACGTGAAATGGCTGGATTGCAACACTGTTGCAACGCCCCGTGCAGTTTTATTTTAGATTGGAAAATACACAGGAGAGCGCCTTGAAACTATCCTTCCATGGAGCCGATCGCAGTGTCACCGGCTCCTGTCATTTGGTGGAATGTGCTGGAAAGTGGATCTTGATCGACTGCGGGCTACATCAAGGCAGCCGCGAGTTGGACGAGGAAAATGCCGCTCCTTTCGGCTTTGATGCCCCCGGCATCGATTACGTATTGCTAACCCATGCGCACCTGGATCATTGCGGGCGTCTGCCGCTGCTGGCCAAGAGAGGGTTTCGAGGCGATATCATTATGACGTCAGCCTCGCGCGAGTTGGCACGACTGGTCATGCTGGATGCGGCCCACCTGCAGGAGGAAGACGTTCGCTTTCGTGCGCGAAGCGGCGGGCACGACGGTGGAAGCCACAACAATAACAAACCTCTCTATTCGACCCTCGACGCACTGAACTGCCTCGATTATTTCGGACAAACTGCGGTCTACGACCAGGTCTTTGAGGTCAGCGCTGGCGTGCACGCCACCTTCATCGACGCTGGCCATATTCTAGGCTCTGCAAGCATTTTTCTGGAGCTTGAGGAACAGGGCCACTCGACCAGCGTGCTGTTTTCGGGCGACCTGGGCAATGCCGGTCGTGTGCTGCTGCGCAGCCCTTCCAAGCCGCCACACGCCAAAAACGTCGTGATGGAAACCACTTACGGAGACCGGTTGCACAAGCCATTGGGGCCATCCATCGATGAGCTCTACGAGGCCATAACCGAAACTTTCAAACGCGGAGGAAACGTCGTCATCCCCACCTTCGCTTTGGAGCGCGCACAGGAGCTGCTCTATTACTTAAGCGAGGGCGTCGCTCAAGGTCACCTCGCGAAATCGATGCAAGTGTACCTGGATTCACCGATGGCGATTTCAGCCACAGAGATCTTTCGACACCATCCGGAGTGTTTTGAGCCGGCGACCGCTAAGATGTTTCAAGAGGGACATGACCCTTTCGCTTTGCCAGGATTGCATTTCGCCCGGCAGACCGCCAAATCCGTTGCGATCAACAGTGTCCACGGCGGTGCCATCATCATGGCCGGTTCCAGCATGTGCACCGGCGGCCGTGTACGGCACCACCTCCAGCACAATATGGGTCGCGAGGATTCGAGCATCGTGTTCGTCGGCTACGCAGCCAGCGGCACTCTCGCGCGCCGCATTATCGACGGCGCCAAGCAAGTGAACATTTTCGGCGAGGATATTGTGGTTCGCGCTCGTATCTACACCATCAACGGATTCTCCGCCCATGCCGACCAGGCGGAGTTGCTGGCCTGGCAAAAGCAGACCGGCGCGAAGCGTACCTTCCTTGTTCACGGCGAAGACGACACCATGCGGCAGTTCGCGGCGCACCTTGCCAACACTCACGTCGAAATGCCGGAGCCTAATCACGTTTTCGAGTTGTGACCTAGCGCCTTGATGATGATCGTGCCGAGCGCACTTCTTGCTTTGCTGTGACTATGTGCGCAATCCGCAGTCGTGAGCTGTCGAAACTCATGCGACTTGCCTGCGTATTGATGAGCAGTGTCAAATCACGAAATACCCGAGGCGAGTTCCGACGTATGGGCGGCGATCTGTGCGTCTTCTTGCGAGGGGAGCACACGGACGGAACAACGTGAGGTCGGATCGCTGATGGGATCTCCCAACGATTGATTTCGTGCCGGATCGAGGCTGACACCGAGCCAAGAGATGCCACTGCAGATCGCGGCCCACACTTCTGCATCATGTTCTCCTATCCCGCCGGTGAAGACCAGCAGATCAAGCCCTTCAAGGGCGACAATCATGACCGCCACCTGTTTGCGAATTGAATAACAAGACATTTGAATTGCCAGCCGCGCGTCGGCGTTGGATCGAGACGCTTCATGCAGACGGCGCATGTCGCTATCGATTCCCGAAATTCCAAGGAGGCCTGAATGGTGGCCGACACGCCGAAGCAGGGCCAGTATCTGGCGTTTATCCACCTCTATACGCGCTTACACCGCCGACCCCCGGCCGAAACCGACATGCAGCAATACATGCAGCAATACTTCCGCGTCAGCCCACCCTCGGTTCACCAAATGGTGCTCACACTCGAACGCAGGGGATTCATCCGAGGACAGCCAAGAACAGCTCGCAGCATCGAACTGCTCGTTGTTTCCAAACTGCTGCCCGAACTACTTTGAGCGCCAATTCAATCAGTCAAAACCACTGTGCAGAGGTACTAGCTAAATCCGGCTTGCGTGGGCTGATACCTGTTTGCAACCAAACGGCACTAGGCAAACTCTGCGCGTACCGCGATCGTTATTCCGCAAATAGGCACCTTCGTAGTATGGGCAGACCTGCTGATCGCATCTCAGGCTTGCTTGGCCGATCGCGGCTGTGCTGGACGCGGAACCCATTCGGCGCTGTCCCGTTGCGCTCGGCGAGGACGCGCTTTGCGTGGCAATAATTGCGGCGATAATCGTCGAAGCCATCATTCCGAAGATCATTGGCTTAGCCGCCAAGGCGGGATGCGGATATTGGGCCGTAAATTGTCTCGCCATTGCCACCCTCCATCGTTCCGTCAGAGCCGACCGCGGCACTGACGAAAAGGTTAACGGCGAGCTGCGGCGACGGAAATTCAGATAATGATCTTAGGTAATTTCCCGTAGGGAGGTCGGTTTAAGGCCGCGATATCATTGAACCGGAAAGCGCTCTTCCGGCTGATCGCGGGCTTAGGTGCTTTCCCTTAAGGACAGAATCTGAATTTTTGCACGCAGGAAAGGTGGCTAATGGTTTGCAATCAGACTGGGAGGGACAGTCATGCGATACGAACAGCGATGCCACGTTCAGCCGGATATGCCGCAGAACCATCGCCGGCGTTCCATACTAACGAGCTGCCCAATTCTAAGCGCGTTGGTGGCCCTCGCAATCGCCTACTCGCCGCTGGTCGCCAAACCATCGACCCAGACTACTGGCTCCGCGCAGTCGTCTGTGGCCCGGACCTTCAACGTCGTTGATCGCGCTCGCAAGGGTGACCGTCTCGTGCCGGCCGCTGCGACATTCGCTGCGAGATGGAACATCCAGAACGACGCGTCGGGTTGGCGCCAGCCCTCGACCCGTTCGTCTTGAAAACCCGAGCGAGCGCCAAACCAAGTCGAAAATTCCATTTGGCTGCGACCCCGCCTTCGGCCCGCTCGTGCACGACAACTTCAGCGCGCGATGCCTCGCAAGCGTCGAAATTCGCGCGAGATTGGCGGACAGGTGCTCGCGACGCCATGCGGCACCGTTCCCTGGGTTTTGCCGCGGCGTACGACCAGGATCCGGTTTTGACCTAGGTCACTGACAACGACTCCGAGCTGTCGAACCCTTGCGGCGATCGTCCAGTAGACTTCCTTGCCGCCGGTCACCGGGCTTTATTGCTGTCTCGGTGGCAGGCATCGCTTACGCGCTGTTTGGAACCAGCCGCCAGCTTGCAGTTGGTCCGACGTCCGCTTTGGCAATTTGTGATCGCGACCAGTGTCGCAGCGATGGGCGACGGCGATGCTGGCCGCGCTGTGGCCGTGGCTCTGATCGTCGGCATCGTGAGCGCCTCCGGCCGCTTCATCAGCCTTGCTAACGTCGCTTATTTCATATCGGATTCGGTTCTCGTCGGGTTCAAAGCGCAGCGCTGTATATCGCATCGACGCAACTGCCGAAGCTTTTCAGCATCGAATAATCCCAGGGTGCATGGTCTCTGACAAGCTCGTCCATGATGACGTCCGACGGGCGTGGTGCCCGTGGCTTTCGTGGCATTGGTGCTGACCTTGACGCTGCTGAGGGCCGGGGCATCGGCGTTCGCTTATGAATTTCGTTCGCATGTCGCTCCCGGTGCTAGAGCGCAAAGGTAACTTGAGTCCGTTGCTGCGAATCACCAAAGTTTTGCAAAACGATTTAATCTTGGTCTGAGGGCACGAAAAACGCATAATAACTAGAGCTGATCTTTTAGGACAATTTTTGCGTGGAATCGTGACGCAAGATGCAGATCGAAATTTAACCATCCAGAGCTGCACAACCAAATTACCGCTGATGGGATGGTCCCGCCGTGCTACCGCCCCACCCAACCGCAAAGCTGGGACGCGGCTGAAAACACCAGGAGCATCCGATTCCAGGCGACACACACTAGCCTTGAAGCGTCGGGTTAGGTCGACTTCGGCTCGCCAACATGCCACGCTGGTGACCGGCCTCTGAGTAAGTCTCAGGAAGTCATGAGTTTTGGCATGCAACAGCGTCTCGCGCTCGACTACGCTATTCGTAGCGCGGGCTGCAGCGCCACCGTGGTCGAAGCTCGTCGAACAACGCGGCGCTGGCATGGTGTGCATCCGCCCGTGCGGGGGCGCTAAATGCTAGTGCACTCCGCACGTCGCTATTCCCGGCGAGCGATGATCGTCCTCGCCACCGCCAGCATCGATGCCAGCGTGTCGCGGCTCGCCGAGATCGCCGGCCTGCGCGGCCTGTGGGTCGGGCTCAATGCGATTGTCCTCGCCATTCTTGTCTTGGGATATTTCCCTCAGAAGCCGCCCGCTGCAGGCGCTCCTCAATGAACGGCCATGGGATGAACATCGGGCGGGCGACATAGGCCAGCCTGGTGCCGGTCGCCAAACCGGGCATTATAAACACACACCTCGCACGCACGCCGGTTATTTGAACAGAATGATCTCGAAGCTCCTGCCGTTCCTCGCCTTGTCAATTGGTCTGGGGCTGACCGCATGGCTAGTCTCGGCCGCGACCTTGGCCGCTATTTTTCACAGCTTCGCTGAGATCGGGTGGGGCATAGCAGCCATCGTGGCGGTGCGCGCCATTGTGATCGCAACCAACGGTCTGGCTTGGGCCAGATTGCTGGCGGAGCTCAGTAACGTCCCTAGCCGCATCTTCATCCTCTTGCGTTGGATACGCGAGGCCATCGATGTCACGTTGCCGGTGGCGTACATCGGTGGCGGACTGGTCAGTGCGCGCATGCTGTCTTTTTGGGGGCCATCGGGCTCCATGGCAACGGCGGGTCTGGTCGCCGATGTTTTCCTACAGACGATCGCCCAGGCGCTGTTTGCCCTATCCGGCGCCACGCTCTTAGCGCGAATTGTAGGGCCCTCGACTATCCTGCCGCCAGTTCTGTGGGGGGCGGCAGCAGCCTGCATCGTGCTTGGCGCTTTTTATGTTGTGCAACGCCATAAGGGCGCTCGCGCCATTGAGCTGGTGTTGGCGGCACTGGTGGCGCGGATGGCGTCGAAAGCCCACAAAGGCGTTGCCGGGTATCAGACGGCCATCGACGAAATCTGGCGTCGGCCCCGTTACGTGCTGATCGCCTTGCTCGTACATGCTCTTGCTTGGGCGTTCGGCACCCTGGAAGTTCTGCTCACATTCTATTTCCTCGGAAAGCCGCTGTTGCTCGAACAGGCCGTAATCCTCGAAAGCCTGGGTACGACGATTAGCATCGCGGCATTTTTCGTTCCCGGAAGCTGGGGCGTTCAGGAAGGAGGCTACATTCTGGTCGGCCAAATGCTCGGTTTGCCGGCACACCTCTCGCTCTCATTGTCATTTGTCAAGCGCGTTCCGGATTTTGTGCTCGGCCTTCCCGGCCTTGCCGTTTGGCAGGGAATTGAGATGCGCCGCGCCCGTTGGATGCAGCCGCAGCGCTCGCCGCCGACAATATCGAAGCCGAAGTGATTGATCTGCGCTCGCTGCGGCCGCTCGACGATCAGACAGTGATGGCTTCGGTCACCAAGACACGACGGGCCGTCATCATTGATGAAGGTTGGCGCAGCGGTAGCCTCGCCGCGGAAATCTGCATGCGAATCATCGAACAGGCGTTTTGGGAGCTCGATGCTCCGATCGGCCGGGTGTGCAGCGAAGAGGTGCCGGTCCCCTATGCGCGCCACCTCGAAGAAGCAGCCATTCCTCAGGTTGCGAAGATTGTTACCGCCGCCAAGGCGGTACTTAGCCGAACCTAGCAGGCCGGGCCGTGGCGGAATTTCGCATGCCCTCGCTTGGGGCCGACATGGAGGCGGGCACGCTAGTCGAATGGATGATCAAGCCCGGCGACCGCGTGAAGCGCGGCGATATCGTCGCCGTTGTCGAGACGCAGAAGGGCGCGATCGAGGTGGAAATCTTCGAAACCGGGCGGGTCGAGCATGTGCTGGTCGAGGTCGGCGCCAAGGTGCCGGTCGGCACTCCGCTCGCCCTCATCCGTGCCGAAGGGGAGGCGGAGCCCCGGTTCGAGGCAACGCCGCCGCCGATAGCAGTCAGAACTGCGGTCGCTGCCGTGGTTGCCGCGCCGAGCGCGGCGCCGCCGCCGCAGCCCGACCACATCTGGTCGAGCCAAGCGCCTCGCCGGCAGCGCGGCGGCTCGCCTCGGCCTTGATCATCAGGTCGATGTGACAGGAGTTCCTCTCGCGCGTCAATGCCGGACGGCCGCCCGAAAATCGGCTGCTCATGGGCGCCGTTGCCGTGAATGGCCGTCGCCCTGTCTGCGCACCGGTTTCCGCCGTTCAACGGATTTTTTCAGAACGGGCAATTCAAGCCATCTTCGGACGTCCACGCCGGAGTGGCTACTGCCATTCGTGGCGGCGGCCTGGCCTCTCCGGCGATCCACAACAGCGATCAGCTGACGCTTGATGAATTGATGGCGCGCATGCGCGATCTGATCACGCGTGCGCAGCGGCCGCATCCGCAGCTCGGAAATGACGGACACGACAAGTACCGTCTCCAGCCTGGGTGAACCCTGGGTAGAAGCGCTCTATGGGGTCATCCATCCGCCGCAAGTCGCGATCGTCGGCTTCGGCAAGGTCGTATCCGCCCGTGGGTCGTCGAGCACCAACTCGTGCCGCGCTACGTCGTTACAGTCACGCTTGCGGCAGATCACCGGACGAGCGACGGCCATGCCGGTGCACTGTTCCTTGCCGGAATCGGCAAGCTGTTGCAGGAGCCAGACAAGCTATGAGCAATATTGACGTTGACGTGGTCTTGCGCGAAGAACTCGAAAACATCGCTCCGGAAATCGACTTGAAAGCGATCGATGAGGTGCAGATCTGAGAGAAGCGCTTGATATAGATTCCATGGACTTTCTCAATTTCATTACCGCGATCCATCACCGCCTCGGCATCGACATTCCCGAAGTCGATTACCCTAAATTGGTTGCCCTCGATGGGACAGTTTACTATATCGAAGCCAAACTAGGTCGTGTGGACAAACTTAATCCAGATTCGGATGCAGGCAAGCAGCACGAAGGCGGCGAAGCTCTCGATCAGCTTGTCGTAGCGGGTGGCGACACGGCGTGAGTTCTTCGCACGATTGAAGAAGCGCTCGATGCGATTGCGCAGGGCATAGAGAGCCTTGTCGACGGCATGCTGTATTTTCCGGGTTGCAGTGCTGGGGATTGCGGCTTCACCACCACGTTCCTCAATGTCGTTGCGGACGGCTTCGCTGTCGTAGCCCTTGTCACCGAGCATCTGTTCCGGATCGCAGTCGATCTCCTGCATCAAGGCCGGAAACGCGGTGACATCGTGTGCCTGCCCGGGCGTAATCACAACGCCGATCGGCAGACCCTCGGCATTGGTGCGGGCGTTGATTTTGGTTGAGAAGCCGCCACGCGAGCGACCGAGCGCGTTACGCTCGGCCCCCCTTTTCCACCGGCTGCGCAATGATGCGCACGGATGATGGTCGCATCGATCATCTGCAGCGCGGCGTCCGACACTCCGCTTCCCGCGAGCCCTTCCAGGATCACGTCCCAGACGCCACTGTCGGCCCACCGCCGAAACTGCCTAAAGATCGAATTCCAGTTGCCGAAGCCCTCCGGCAGGTCGCGCCATGGTGCGCCGGTTCGCATCAACCAAAACACCGCGTCGAGCACGCGGCGATGATTGCGTGGCGGCCGGCCGCCGCCGCGATGGATCAGGAACGGTTCGAAGTACGCCCACTCATCGTCGGTCATCAGTCCGCGAATCAAGGCTGCCCTCCGCAAAGAGCAGCCTTGAATCAATTCGCGAATTCTTGCGTCAATAGGTTTGTCCACCCGACCTAGGCGACCGATCAATCGGCAACTCGCAAAGTTGAATGATCCGCGATTCTTGCGTCAATAGTTTTGTCCACTTTGCACACTGGGTTTCGCGTTCGGCCACAGCGCGATGTCCGGGATGACGCTTGTGAACGGGTTTACACCACGTCAAACTCCGTGCAGCCGTGCTTGGGCAAGCGGCCCTACGGCAAAATCGACGTAACAGAACACCTCGTACACCTCCAGGTGTGCCTGCCTTGGTTGCTGGCGAGAGCCTGTTTGTACCACGGCCGCCAGCGATGGCGGCCGCTCAGCTTCGCAGCTTATGTTTACCAAGGAGCCCAACGGTCGTCGCTTGCGCGCCCTTATCACCCGCTTCTTCGGTGAAGGTCACACGAGAGCCTACGGCTAGGCGGGAAAAGGCGCCATCGAGCACGCTGTTGCGGTGGAAGTAGACTTCTTGTCCATCGCTCGCCTCGAGGAAACCGAATTCGCCGGACGGATCAAGCCCCACGACCGTTGCAACGGGCAGGCTTTCGTGATGCTTGACTTGGTTTTGTGTATGGCGAACCTCGTCCTGCAGCTGTCGGCGTGCGCGTTTGAACGCATGGTCGAGCGCAAAAGTCAGATCGGCATACCGCTCGTCCGCCCGCGGCGTCCTTTCCACATTCACCTCGCGGCCGTCAGGCAAGGCGAGCCGGATGTGGACATCGTAAACCCCGCCTTTGTGGTGACGCTGACCGGGCCCTTTCACCACAACACGACAAGCGGTTATGCGACCCCAACGCTGCTCGAGCTCGGCAATGTGCTTCTCAATCGCATCTTGAACTTGCGCGGAGGCAGTCATCCCTTGAAACACGACTTCAGGCGACGTCTGCATATGATGCTCCCATCTCAACTCTTCATCGCGATTGCGAGCTATCCGACATTGGCGCTGTGCCCCTCAAAGTGCCATTTCCGGCTCGGGATTCCGCTCTTTCCTATTTTCGGGGATCTCGGTCATCGTCGCCTCGGTGAGCAGCAGCACGCTTGCCACCGATACGGCATTTTCGAGGGCGACGCGCACGACCTTTGTCGGGTCGATAATTCCGGCCTCGATCAGATCGACATATTCCTTGCGGCCAGCGTCAAAGCCCTCGTTGCCTTTTCCGCTCAGCATCCGAGCAACGACCACGCCGCCATCGACGGCGGAGTTCTCCGCAATCTGGCGGGTAGGCACTTCGAGCGCGCGTTTGAGAATCTGCACACCCGTTTTCTCGTCGCCCTCGCACTTACCCTCTTCTTGTGCCACGGAGTCCGCGCAGCGCAGCAGCGCCAGCCCGCCGCCGGGTACAATCCCCTCGGCTACCGCCGCCTTGGTCGCGCTGATTGCGTCGTCAAAAGCCTCTTTCTTCGATTTCATCTCGGATTCGGAAGGGGCACCGACGCGAATGACGGCGACGCCACCGGCGAGCTTCGCCAGCCGCTCCTGCAGCTTCTCTTTGTCGTAATCGCTGGTTGTCTTCTCGATCTCGCGTCGAATCTGTTCGACACGCCCCTCGATCTGGCGGCGGTCCCCGGAGCCGCCGATAATCGTGGTGTTCTCCTTGTCGACCACGACGCGCTTGGCGCGACCGAGTTGCTCGATGGTCACGTGTTCGAGCTTTAGACCGAGATCTTCGGAAACGACCTGGCCGCCGGTGAGCACGGCAATATCCTCCAGCATGGCCTTGCGCCGATCGCCGAAGCCGGGGGCCTTCACGGCGCAACTCTTGAGGCTGCCGCGAATGTGATTGACGATCAGAGTTGCCAGCGCCTCGCCTTCAACATCCTCGGCCACGACCAGCAAGGGACGTGCGGATTTGACGATAGCATCGAGCAGTGGCAGCACGTCGTTGAGGACGCCGATTTTCCGATCGGAAATCAGGACAAGCGCGTCCTCCATCACGGCCTCCATCTTCTCGGGGTTCGTGATGAAATAGGGCGACAGAAAACCGCGGTCGAACTGCATGCCTTCGACGACGTCGAGCGCGGTTTCGGTGGTCTTCGACTCTTCCACCGTGATCACGCCCTCGTTGCCGACTTTCTCCAAGGCGTCGGCCACGAGTTCGCCGATCGCGGGATCGTTGTGGGCGGAAATGGCAGCTACCTGCGCCGTTTCCCGGCGGGTTTTGACCGGGCGGGACAGCGCCCGCAGCGCTTCGACGGCACGTTTGGTCGCGCGATCCAGGCCACGCTTGATATCGATGGCGCTTGCTCCCGCCACCACGTTACGGACCCCGTCGGCAAAAATGGCGTGCGCCAATATGGTCGAGGTGCTGGTTCCGTCACCGACCATATCACCGGTTCTCTCGGCGGCCTGGCGCAGCATGCGGGCGCCAAGATTTTCCTCCGGGTCCTTGAGGTCGAATTCCTTGGCAATAGTGACGCCGTCATTGCAAACGATCGGCGCCCCCCATTTCCTCTCGATCAGCACCGATTTGGACCGCGGGCCCAAAGTTACGCGGACGGAATCGGCCAATTGCGACGCGCCGCGTAATATCTTCTCACGGGCGGCGGAGCGGAATAGGACCTGCTTGTGTGCCATGGGGTTCCCGCCTTGGAAAGGTTCGCGCAGAACAACATCAATTTGAAATTAATCATCGAACCACCCTGAGGCGTCCTTGATTCATATCAATGTGGAGGACCGGGTTGGAACTAAGAAGAACCGTGTTTCGTCCCTTATTGGAGAAAATGTCATGGCTGAAACCAGCAAAGTACCCTTCAAACCCGAAAAGGCACCCACCGCGCCGGCGTGGCGGCCATTCGAAAGCTTACGCCGAGAAATTGATCGCTTGTTTGAGGATTTCGACGGCAGTCTATGGCCGGCCCGCTCCCGTCGCTCGTTTTTCGATATGGCACCGTTCAGCGGCCCGGCGTGGGCCGCCCCGGCGGTCGACTTCGCCGAGACGGACAAGGGCTACGAGGTCACGGCCGAATTGCCCGGCATGGACGAAAAGGACATCGAGGTTAAATTTGCCGATGGTGTCCTGACCATAACGGGCGAGAAGCAGGACGAAAAAGAGGAGAAGAAGAAGGACTACTACCTGCATGAGCGCAGCTACGGCTCCTTCCATCGCGCCCTTCAGCTACCCAACGGCATCGATCAGGACAAAATAGAGGCAACCTTCAACAAAGGCGTCCTAAAGGTGATGTTGCCGAAGAGCGCGGAGGCGCAGAAGGCGGAAAAGAAGATCGCGGTCAAGGCCGCGTGATCGCCGGCTGCTCCACCCCGCGTGGGCGAGCGGCCCGGATTGCGTCAGCGGATGCAAGCCGGGCCGCGCCGGTCAACAGGTCGCGGGATGAAGATAACTCAACGATCACTCGGCTGAACGATCACCGGAATTTTCGCAAGCTTGCGGAGGGTCAGGCAACGTCGGCGTACTGGCACCCACTCGTAGAGAAAGACCTTGAGGGGGCGCCACATTGCCACCATCCGATGATGAGCATGCCTTCGCCGACGATGCCAAAAGCCGCTCCACTGCCGAAAGAAACGCCACGTGCCGCGCCAGCACACAACTAAACAGGAATGCTATGCCGGTGGCCAGCGCGATACGGCCGTCGCGGAACAACAACCGCAGTCGTCGGCGTTCGCTGGTTTCGCGTAGGCAAAATGTTGTGAATGGCCTCGCCGAGATCGCAGGCCTCGGTCAGTTGGTCGGACGGCAAGGTGGATCACAAACCGCAGCGGCTGCTGACGCGGAATCTCCTCCGCCGAGCCGACGATGTATTCTTCGGCGTTCTGATCCAGGTCTCGCTCGTGGAAGGGAGAGGGATCGAGGGAGTTGAACAGTTGAGGCGGCCGGCTGAGGTTGATCTCAATCTTTGCTTCTGCCATCGATGCATTGGACGAGCTAGCGCTACTCATGGCACAAGGTTCGTTGGTCAAGGGCGAAGATACCCGCGAGGAGGCCGTCAAATCCTTCTATTTTGCGCATCTTTCGGGGAAATCGACTCTCAAATGACACTGGAGCGGCTTTTTCGGAGTAGGCGTTGGGGAGCTATCCATGAAAGTGAGGCTTGAAATCACGAAGGCCGGTCAACGCCTGCACGAGGGCGTTTACGAGGTCGACGACAATGCGACCTTCGGCGCGGCGTGCGCCGACGCCTGGGTCAGGATTCGCGAGCAGTGCGTGGCCAAGGCGACCAGCATCGGCGCCTTGATGGATTCGATGCACGAAAGCGTTCTTGACGAGCTCGATGGGGCGCAGATCACGCTCAAGAAGCTTTGAAGCGGCCCCCCGCGCTCATCACGGTTGTTGCCTAGACGATCGATTCCATGAAAGTTGTCAGTTGTCATAAGGGGGATTTATCTTGGTTTTCGGATTCCCACATATGTCGCGCGTGCCCACAAGAGAACGGGATGAGAAGTCATGGCAGCGTGGCGGCGGGCGCTTGAGTTGTCGCTTGGAGAAGCTGATACGGCGAAGTTGAGATCGATAGCGCAGTCGCGCACTGAACCGGCGAGCCGGGTGGAGCGGGCGCGGATATTGCTGGCCTATCGAGAAGACCCCTCGTTTTTTGCGGTCGGCCGGGCACTCGGGCTGCATCATCAAACGGTCCAGCGCTGCGTCGAGCGCGCCGTGGCCGAAGGCCCGCTGGCTGCGCTGGATGATCGCCCTCGCCCCGGTAGAGAGCCAACGATCACTCCCGAGGCCAAGGCATGGCTGGTGTCGTTGGCATGCCGGAAGGCGAAGGAACTTGGCTATCCCCACGAACTGTGGACAACGCGGCTTCTGGCCCGCCACGCTCGCGAGCATGGACCCGCGGAGGGACATGCGTGCCTCGCCAACCTCGCCCAGGGCACAGTGTGCAAGATCCTCGACCAGGAAGAGGTGAAACCGCACAAAGTGCGATACTACCTGGAACAGCGCGATCCCGACTTTGCTGAGAAGATGGCCGAAGTGCTGTGCGTTTATCGCCAAGTGAGAATCTTGAAGCAGGCCGCAGCCGTCTCGAAGAAGAAGCCGAGCGACGCGATGGCGATCATTTCCTACGACGAGAAGCCCGGCATACAGGCCATCGCAACGACCGCCCCCGACTTGCCGCCCGAGCCCGGCGTGCATGCGACCTTCGCACGTGAGCATGAATATAAACGTCACGGCACGATCAGCTTGCTGGCCGGCATCGACCTCGTCACCGGCAAGGTCCATGCGCTGGTCAAGGATCGCCATCGCAGCCGCGAATTCATCGAATTCCTCAAGCTTCTCGACGCCGCCTATCCGGCCCACACAGCGATCAAGTTGATCCTCGACAATCATTCCGCGCACATCTCCAAAGAGACCAAAGCTTGGCTCGCCGATCAACCCGCGCACCGCTTTGAATTCACCTTCACTCCCAAGCACGGCTCCTGGCTCAACCTCGTCGAGGGCTTCTTCTCTAAACTTGCCCGCTCCGTCCTCCGCCACATCCGCGTCGCGTCCAAACAGGAACTCAAGGATCGGATCATGGCTGCCATGGACTATTTCAATCAGGAGCCCGTCGTTCACACCTGGGCCTATAAGCTCGACAAGGCGGCCTGATATGATTCGAACTTCGAAAACGCTGGTCTAGTCAGCCAGCGGCTTGGCTCCCGGCTCGACTGCGGGTTCTGCTTGATCGGGCTCGATCACCAGCAAGGGCACACCGTGCAATGTGGAAAACAGCCGCCGAGCATCGGCGAATTGTTTTGTGCGCGTTACCACGCGAAGGCGCTCTCTCATGGGGGGCGCTAGTAACGAGCCGTTGGACCACGGCGCCCCAGCAACGATGTGCTCCACATGAACGCCACCCCGCTTTGCGTTGGAAGCAACTAGGGGCGACAAGGGTACGCCGGGCAGAGTCATCACGATCAAGCGCTCCTTCGACGCCGCCGCGATCCTGAGCGCGACGCCGATGCTTGGGTCCTCCGCGGCGGCGGCCACCGCAAGTATCGGACCGGTTGTACGCACAATCCGCCTCGGAATCGTAAGCACGGCGGCCGCGGAGTTGAGCGCCGCATCGACCAGGCCAGTGAATTGCCGCGTGATCGTTTCGGCCGGATGGCGTGGCTCGATGATTGCCACGATATCATCAGCATGGACGAGCGCGGCTATCGCCTCAGCGTCAGTCAAGCGCGACCTCGCGCTCAATGTCCACGAGCCTGCCGCTTCCCGGCCGGACCCGGCAAGTAATGCGGGTCGGCCGCCCGAAGCGGAAGCCTGCCAGTTCGACGACGCTCAAACCGTTCACTTGCCCTATGCGCATGCCGCTCGTGTCGATCAGGGCCAAGTCCTGAAGAATGTCTTCCTGGGCAAGATCGCGCAGCCGCGACGACCGACGGATGCGTTGCGCGATGGCGGTCTCGACATCGAGACGAGACACAACGGTGCGAGCGGCTTTTCCGGCGCAGAAGTCGGCCTCGGCGAGCACGTCGTCGATGCGGTCGACGACCAGCGTGAGCTTGTTTGCGTGATCCGCCAGCCGGGCAGCGTGTTCGATCATCAAGGCGATCCCGGCGCGATCGATCGGCTTGATCCCATCGCGCCGTGCCAGCGCCGCGATCATGCGCGCGTGCACCGCCTCGGTCGCCGGCGTTCGATCGATGTCATCCTCGAGGTCAGCGAGCACCTTGAAATGCTCGGCAACATCCGGGTCGAAGGAGGCCAGAAGGTAATACAGCAACCGATCGCCGAACAGCACCACCTTCACGTCGAGCGGGATTGGATCGGGTTCGAGCGAGACTGTGCTCGTCAGACCGATGAAGCGGCCCAGGTCTTCAATCCTGATTTCCCGTTGGCGCAGTGCTCGCTTCAAAGCCGTCCAGCTGAACGGCTCCAGCAACAGGCTGCGCGCATCAAGCAGAAGGTAACCGCCGTTGGCGTGGTGAATTGCACCGGCCTTGATGAGGCGGAAGTTGGTCGCGAGCACGCCGTGCTGGGACACGTACTCGATGCTGCCCAACAGATTGGCCAGCGTGGGATGCAGCTCTTCGACGATCGGAACGACGGGTTCGCGGCCGGCCTGGCCAACCAAGACGTTGACGGCGTAGCGGTCGAACGGCGCATCGATTGGGCGTTGCGCCGGCGGGCCCTCGTCGCCTTCGCTCTTGATCACGAACATGGCGACGTTTTCGATGAGGTCCGCGCGAATTGCCTCCAAATGCGAAAGGACCTTCGGGATGTCGGAAAACCGCGCCTTAGCCGTCTCTATGAACTGCCCGATGGCAACTTTCGTGGTTTCACGATTGAGCTTGCGAATTTCATCGCGCCGCTCAGTCTCCCATTGGGGGAGTTGACGCACGATGTGCTCGAGGTCTTTTTCCAGCTCTTCAATGGTGGCTTGAGTTTCTTTGCGCTTTGCTTCCGGCCAGGTCCTGAATTCTTCCGGCGGAACGGGCTGACGGTCCCGCGCTGGGGCGAGCGCGAAGCCCATGGGGGTACGCAGAATGATGATGTCTTTCGCCGCGGCCTTCTCGTGCAAAGCCGCGAAGGCGTCGCCTTGCTTGGACTGGAACGCCTGATCGATGGCTCCGCGCCTGGTCTGGTAATCCTCGCTCTCGAACACGGCCGGCAATGTGGTCCTGAGATCGTCGATGAGTGTGTGCATGCCGTCGCGAAATTCGCCGGCCCGTCCGGCCGGCAACTCGATCGCCACGGGTTTGCGCGCATCATCGAAATTGTTGACGTAGACCCAATCGGACGGGCGTCGCCGCTCGCCCGCGACACCCTCCTGAAGAACGCGCTCAACTGCGCGCTGGGCGCGCATGCCGTTCGGTCCGATGACGAACAGGTTAAAACCCGGCTTGCCAATGCGAGTACCAAATTCGATCGCGTCGAGGGCGCGGGCTTGACCAACAAATCCTTCCTCCGGCTCGAGGTCGGCCGTCGTTTTGAATGAAAGGGCCGATAGATCGGCGGGCCGATAGAGCCGCTCCGGAGGTAGCGGTCGCACCTGTACCGACGATGTCGTCGCCTCGATCTTACCGTCGGCTGAAGCCGGCGCAGGCGCGGCCGGCAATTCCAGTTGAGCCATCGTATAATCCCCCACCCGGGATATTTTATGACATGATCCCCAATGCCTGAAGCTGGGCCCCGAACGAATCCGAGCCGGCTTAAGTCCACTTTATCGTCTTGCAGAAAAAGGGGGGATTGATTCCCGTCAATTGGCTCTGGGCTGCAACAGCTTTATGCTTAATTAATGCTAATCGAGAAGCAGCTACCCGACCCCGGGCCGAGGCGGGTTCCAACCTCCGCGCCATCGCTCGCCGACAAGGTCGAATTCTTGCAGCGTGGCGAGGCCTATAGGCCCCCGGTTTCCGAGGTCACGCGTCACGAGACCCACATGTCGCAAGTCTTCCTTGCGGGCGATCGGGCTTACAAACTCAAAAAGCCGGTCCGTTTTCCATACCTTGACTTCTCGACGCTGGCTCGCCGCGAGGCGGCCTGCCGTGCCGAGCTCAAGCTCAACCGCCGCCTCGCCCCCGACGTGTATCGTGAGGTGGTCCCGCTGGTGCATTCGACGAAAGGTTTCGCCATCGGCGGCAGTGGCGATATTGTCGACTGGCTCGTCGTCATGTATCGTCTGGACGAGTCGCAGATGCTCGATCGCGTGATCGCAGAAAAGCGCCTGCATCGCTGGCACCTTGACCGACTGGCGGCCGTTCTCATCCAGTTTTACCGCCGCGCCAGTGCGGTGTTTTTGTCGCCCGCTGTACAGGCCGGGGAGTGGTGGCGCAGCATCGCGTATAATCGCCGTATCCTTCTCGATCCGCGCTTTCACCTTCCCTGGGGATCGGCCCACTACGTAGATGCCGTGCAGCGCCGGTTCCTTGCTAAACGGGCCAAAGATCTGGCCGACCGCGCGCGGGCACGACGTATCGTCGATGGCCACGGCGACCTACGCCCGGAACACATTTGTCTCGGCGATCCCGTACGCGTTATCGACTGCCTGGAATTCAATGCGCGCCTGAGAATGGTCGATCCCTTCGACGAAGTCGCATTCCTATGCCTCGAATGCCAGCGGCTCGGCGTGCCTTGGGCGGGCGAATATTTGCGGCGTCGCATCATGCATGCGCTCCATGACGGTTATTCCGAGGAGCTCTTTATCTTCTATCGCTGCCACCGAGCGACGCTGCGGGCGCGCCTCGCCATTGCGCATTTGTTGGAGCCTCATCCACGCACGCCAGAGAAATGGGAACCGCTTGCGCGCACTTATCTGGAGCTTGCAACCGCGGATGCGGTACGGCTTGAAAGGGCGCTCAGAAGACCAGGAGGTCGGTAAGGGTGTCGCCGCCGTGAAGGCGGCGAATGCACTCGGCGAAGAGTGGCGCTACACGAAGGGTGTCGATCTTTGACCGGACAGCTTCAGCACTGAGCCGGAATGAAGGCACCGAATCCGTAACGACGATCCGGTCGATCGCTGGGTCCATGATTGCAGCTTCGGCGCCCGGCATGAACAAACCGTGGGTTACGAAAGCCAGAACCCGTTTAGCTCCTGCGTTGCGAGCGGCGCGGGCGGCGCGCACAAGCGTACCGCCGGTGCTGATGAGGTCATCGATAATGAGCGCAGTCGCCCGGTTGACCTCGCCGACAAAGAGTTCGCCCGATACGACGCCGGCACTGCGGCGCTTGTCGGCGAAGGCTTTTCCGATCGGTCGGCCGATCGCTTTCTCCAGCGCCTCGTGAAACACGTCAGCACGCTTGGTACCGCCCGGATCGGGAGAAACCACGCACAGCTTGTCCTCCTGCAGGCCTTTGACAAACTCGATGAACAGCGGCGCTGCGGTTAGCACCGTCGTGGGACAGCGGAAGGCGTTCTCGAAGGCGGCCGGATTGTGCACATCGAGAGTGACGATTGCGTCCGTGCCCACCGCTTCAAACAGGCTTGCGACGTAACGCGTCGTCACTGGATCGTTTGGCTTGGTGCGCCGATCCTTGCGCGCATAGCACAGGTAGGGTGCGAATGCGGTAACGCGCGCGGCGCCGGCATCCTTGAGCGCGCCGATGAAGAACAGAAGCCGGCATAGCTTGTCGTTGGCGCTCTGCTCGGCTTCGCCGTGGAGGCTCTGCAACACGAACACGTCCGCGCCGCGCACAGCTTCGAGCGGGCGTATTTTGTGCTCACCATCCTCGAATTCACGCTCCTCGTGCGCTGCCAAAGGGCGATCCAGGGCGGCAGCGACGGCTGCGCCAAGCTTGGCGGTCGCGTGCAACGCAAAGAGGCACGGGGACTGCTCCATCATGGGGCCAGCTCTTTCCGTCGCTGCGGTCCTTACGCCGGGGCTACGGTCAAGCCCGGCTCAGCCGCAACCCTCGCTACGCGAATCACCCGCGCGCGGGTGAGCACAATGAGAGTGGTGAACGGGGCCCCTATCTGCACGGAACCACAATCACGATACAGGGAGCGAGGCTCGCGACCTTCTGTGACACAAGCCCGCGACCCCGCCTACCTATCGCGATTGCCTCAACGTGCTGTTGTCGGGCGCTCTCGATTATCACGTCCACCGGCTCACCTCGTCCAAGCTGGACCCGGATATCTGAAACGCCGGCACGTTGAGCGCGCTCTTGAGCGCTTTCCAGGATTTGCTTCGCCTTGACTGAAATCTCCATATTCCGCTGATCCTGTGCCGGCGCTGCAATTTTACCCGCGGGAGGATTCCGTACAACAGTCAGGATCGACAGTTTCGCCCCCATAGCTATTGCGAGATCCGCCGCAACATCCGCTGCACCGCAGGCGCCATCCGATCCATCTGTTGCCAACAAGATGTGTCGCATAGTCATTCTGACCAATCCGAGTGCACGCAATACCTCTGGTGCGTGAGCGGTTCCGGACCCCTGTGTAGGCGATAGACTGCGCTGCATAAGCATTCTCGCTAACCAATGGTATTCAAAGGCTAGAGCGACGAATGTCGGCAGCATTGATCTCGGTCAAAAGCGATTTCGGTCGGACGGAGGCGATCATTGGCAATTGACGACGACGCTAAACCAATGTTTCTTTTCAGGGTTACGGCCCTGTGATGCGCCCCCCTTTGGCAGCATTTGGATGGCGCGCTTGGGTGCCGGAAGCTGTGACTGGCGTAGCCGACGACGCGCGACCAGTGGCGGCTGGAATTCGACCATCACGTGCCATGATATTCTCATCACGTTTGGTGCGGTCCTGACGTCGCCCGCGGTCGTGATGCCGTTGTGTACACCCGAAGCTACTGGCCGCCGATGGTTGCCAGTCTTGGCTGCTGGCCGAGCTGGAGACTTCAGCTGCAAGGCACCTTGAGCCGACCAAACAAGTCAATCGGACCATCGTGCTTGGTGATACTCTGCGGCATTTCGCGCTAGGCGGTCTGCTCCGTTGGGAAGAGCGCGAGGCTGTCGAGAACGCGGCCTGGTCGGTCGCCGGCGTTCAATCGGTCGACGACCGGTGAGACAGTCATGCGGTAATCCATTCGGCAACAGGCGTGCGCCCTCCGGTCTGGAGGATGTGCGCCCGCTGCATCGGCGCAGATCACGGGCTGATCATGGGCGATCGATTGAGCATGGCGAAGTGCTATCAAGACCGATCAATCAAATGTTGGTGCTTGGCGGAACTTCCATTGGACATGGAAGTTCACCGGCAATACCTCAAGCTCGCCCGGAAGCAGTACCCTAGTCACTAGCGAAAGAACCTCGGGGGCTCCTGCCCGCTCGGCTGCGAGGGGCATCGTGTCGAAGCGCGGCTCAGGTCGCCTTTATCGGTCCGGGGTCGACCACTGGCTAAGAGATCAAGAATCTGGCCGCGCCGGCGGTCAGACGCGAGGCCCAATGAGAATTGGGACAGCAAGCGATGGGCGCGCGGGCGATAAGCGCTCGCAGCGTCGATGAGGCCCGACTACGTAGTTGTCGCTGCTGCCTTCCGCTTTGGACCCCTGCCTTCAGGCCTTTTTCCGAACGGCGTTTGCCGCCCTGCGGATGACATCGAATACGAATGCGGGGTTAGAGAGCATGGGGACGTGGCTGCTGGCGGTCTCCACGGTGGTGGCTCCCATGCGCTTCGCCACGAAGCGTCGCAACTCGGTCTGAGCAGTGTGGTCTTCCGGTAGCCACGATGTACCAGCTCGGCTTCGCCTTGAAGCGGTACCCTCGACCTTCTGGTTGAACAGGTCCGCCGCCGGTGCAGCGTGGGTCGCCCACACGAGCTTCTGCCCTCCTCGGGCAGATCTCCAGCGAAGCACGCGACGCCTTCCGGCCGCATCCAGACGCGCCCGTCCGCTACTTCGATGTGTGAAAAGATGTCGGTGACCGGGAACTTGGCTTGCTGGCTCTCCGAGGTCTCGTCGACGTCAGGCGCGAGTGCCGCGATATAGACGCAGTCCGCCACCGGGGATCAGTCCCGGCGGCTGTGATGAGTGTGCCGCCATACGAGTGTCCGACGAGGATCGCCGGGCTGCTGACCCGCCCCAGTGCGCTTTTCACCGCGGCGACGTCCTCGGCGAGCGTGTCAAGGCCGTCTGCGGCTGCGATCACCTCGTACCCGTCTGCTTGGAAAGGAGGGGATCAGTTTGCTGAAGGACTTGGCGATCAGCCCAGATGCCGTGAACGAACACGATGCTCGGTTTGCGTTGGTTCGACATGCTTTGCTCCTTTTGATGGAATGGTATGAAGCATTCCTCCTTCGACGGCGGTATAGGGTGCTCGGCCCTGAAGCGAAAACCAAGACTTCGGTATCCTCGATTTATTCCCATAGGTTGTCTAACCCCCTGGCAGCGCGATCCGGCGACCTATGGGCGCGCGGCGCTAACCACTGGCTATGCCAAATGTGAGCGTCCGGTGCTGCTGGCGCTGCGGGACCTGCTCGAAAAGCAGCTTGAGTACGA
>CAWHZA010000041.1:0-61676 GCA_963833665.1 uncultured Alphaproteobacteria bacterium
GAAACTAGAGGTTGGGCGGACGCTAACATTTTGAAGCGGCGGAAAAATAGAGATTTGGGCTCGTCTCGATTTCAATGGAGGCTGGAAAATCGGCACACCTTTGCGGCCCTCAGGTCGCGAGGATGGGCCATGCATGCGAGGTCATTACGTCTTTGCCCAGCTCATCCAGCGCCTACCGTTGACGACATTTCGTCGTTGCGTCACACGTTACAACGGCGAGTACCACGTGCAGCAGTTCTCATGCCTTGATCAATGTCTGTGCTTGTCTTTGCGCAGTTGACCTGAGCGCGAGAGCCTGCGCGACATCGAAGCGTGTCTCGTCGCGATCGTCCAAACTCTCCGTCTCGGTTTCCGCAGTGCGATCACCCGCGACACCTTGGCCAATGCCGACGCGGTGCGCGACTGCGGATCTGTGCCGACTCGCACGACACCTGATCGGCGTCGCGCGGCGCCTCTATGCAACGATCTGCTCGCGCTGGACCTCGACGAGACCGTCTATGCGTTCGATTCTGCCACCATCGATCTTTGCTCTCGGTGTTCCCTTGGGCGCCGTTCCGATCCACCCCGGCCGCCGGTCGAGCTGCCCATGCGCTCTCTTGATCTTCGCGGCAGCATCCCCTCGTTCATCTTATCGGCACGGCAAGATCCATGACGTCGATATTCTCGATGACTCGTTCCTGAAGCCGGCGCATTCTATGTCATCGATCGCGGCTATCTCGACTTCGAGCGCTGGCGCACCTCGATGATGCCGGAAGCTTCTTCGTCACCCGCGCCAAGTCCAACCTCAAGGCTCGCCGTCGCTATTCACGCCCGGTCGATCGTTCGACCGGCCTCATCTGCGACCAGACGGTTCTCTTGACCGGCTTCTATTCGCGCCAGGGCTTCGACCGTCCGCTGCGGCGGATCAAGTTCAACGATCCACAAACCGGCAAGCGGCTGGTGTTCCTCACCAACAATTTCGCCCTCGACGCACTCACCATCGCCAAGCTCTACAAATACCGATGGCAGGTGGAACTGTTCTTCAAATGGATCAAGCAGCACCTGCGCATCAAAGCGTTCTTCGGCACCAGCGAGAATGCCGTCAAATCGCAAATCTGGATCGCCGTCTCGGTCTACGTCCTGGTCGCCATCGTGAAAAAGCGCCTCGCGCTGCCGGCAACCCTCTACGAAATTCTACAGATTTTAGAGTCTCACCCTGTTCGAGAAAACCCCGGTCGATAGCTTGTTTGACGACGATGCATCGCAGAAAATTCCTGCCGCAGACGCCAACCAATTAAATCTCTTCAATTAATGTTGGGACGCTAATGACGATTGTTCTAAACTTACTTGAGTTAATCCAAGATGAGATCATTGCGAGGAAGGGTCTGGAGCATTGTGGGCAACCTATAAATCTTGACGCCACCTAGATCATCGGAAGCGGCGGATTACGCTTCGCCGATCCGCCCTACGTGCTATCCGTCTGCCGCGGCTCGCTTAGCCGCGTAGCGCAGCCGCATTTTCGCGATGCTGCCGAAGCAGATCGAAGCCATAGTCATTGCCGTTCGGCGTTCGGATGATCATGGGGCAGGTGAATTTCGCAGGCTTCGCATTGGTCAAGAACACGCCGGCATGGTGGTCGAACTCGATGAATATCACCGGGCTTTCTGAATCCAATAGTAGAACGGACTATCGTCATCGGTGCGGCCGATCCAGCAAAAATATGTTGCGTCGAGATGCCGCTCGATCTCGCTGAGGCGGCTGTTCAACGGCCCCTCCGGCAGTCCCGACAGGTGCAGCCAAACCAGCTGCATCAGCGCACGGCGCTGCGTCGCCGTCATGGTGGCGGCGTTTAATCCCTCATAGGGCACCACCCGGTTATCCTGGAATGCGCCGCCGAGGTGCAAGTTGTCGGCGAAATGCCGCCGGCCGGGAGGCAGATCACCGCCGATCATCGAATGCGCGACGATTGCAACAGCCTGCTGGTCGGGCGAAAGCATCCCGGATAAAGTGCAAGCCAGCCCGTTCCTCGGCTGCGAACAGACGAACGCCGGCATAAGGTCCGTCGTCGGCATAGCATGGTTCTGCACCCCAGAACGCCGGCGAGAACACCATCTGATCGCCAAGCACAAAGCAGTTGAGGCACATATGATGACCAAAGCACTGCCAGCCCCACGGCTCCGTAAGCGAAGGTTCGCCGAATAGGCTGAGGCTGTAGCTCCATTCGTTCATCACCGCTGGTCCGCCGACCAGGTCGCCGAGAAAGCGGTTCAGCCGCATCGCGTTGACAGACTGTTCGTAACCCTTGGCGCTAAGGCTCGCGCGCATGAGTGCAAGTGCGGCACTGCGTATGGCATCATTTGCCTCTTCCAGCCGCAGGCCGCCGGTCTCCGCATGTATCTCTGTGTTCTGCCAGCGGCGCCATTCGGGCGCGTCGATCGGATAGCAGGCCAGTTGCTGCTGTTCCTGCGAAAGCCGGTTCCGCAGCTGTCTTGCAGCATCGAGCATGGACGCGACCGGCGCCCGCTCTGAGCGGCGTTTGTAAAGGTCGGGCCGCACGCGTCCATCGACGGTCAAGCCGTGATAGGGCTCCGCGTCGACCACGACCCAATAATCGAACAGCTCTCGGGCTCGGCCGTCTTTCAGGCGTGCCCGCGCATGGGCACGCGCGGTTCGCCCGGCGATCTTGACCCCGGGCGGACTTGGTAATGGCGTTCCCGCAGATTGACGATGATGGCCAAGCATTGATTTATCGCCATATCTTCCGCAGGGATAGTGGATGAGGATGGCCGGTGATCGCCCTTGTTTCCCCTTCAGTGTTACCTATGTGAACTCAAGGTAGCACGGGAAATAGGGGAACAACACCATTCCTCGCGTCCATATGACCAAGTCGGCGATTGACGGATTTGCCGTCGCCGAAAGGGATACAGTGTACTGGGATCAAGGACTGCCGGGCTTTGGCGTCAAGGTGACGCCGAGGGGCCGCAAGGTCTTCATCGTAATGTATCGGCTTGGCGGCGCCGGCTCACGATTGCGCAAATATACCATCGGTCCCTACGGACGCATCACCTTGCCGATGGCGCGTGCCCAGGCGCAGAAGATCTTCGCCGCCAGGCTGGATGGGCGGGACCCAGCTGAAGAGAAGCATCAGGCCAGGCGTCGGCTGGTAGTCGATCAGGTCGAGGATCTGGTCGAGACGTTTATTCGGGAACGCCTCTCAAAGGTTCGTACAGCGCGAACATTGTCGAACCGCCTGCGGCGGGACCTCATCCCGTACTGGGGTGCCAAGAGCATCCATGACGTCAAGAAGCGGGACGTCATTGATCTGGTCAGCAAGATTTCGGAGCGGAATAGCCATGCCGGCCATCGGCTGCTCAAGCTGCTGAAGACGTTCTTCCGCTGGTGTGTTGGCCGGGCGGTGATCGAGGTTTCGCCCGCAGAAGGTCTCTCGACAGATTATCGGGAGGTCAGTCGAGACCGTGTCCTGAACGATAACGAACTCGCCGCAGTCATTATCGCGGCGCGCAAGATGCCGTGGCCCTACGGCGGAATCGTCGAATTCCTGGCGCTCACTGGTCAGCGCCGAGAGGAGGTTGTTCAAGCCAGCCCAGGCGAGATCGATGCCGAAGCCAGAACGTGGTGCATTCCCGCCCATCGTACCAAGAACGGCAAAGCCCACATCGTGCATCTCTCCGTGCCGGCCTGGGCGGTCATCTCCAAACATCTTAGTGGGAAGTACATTTTCCCAACCTCCACCGGGCATCGCTTTCAGGCGTACAGCCAATCGAAGCGCCTGCTCGACGAACTCTCCGGTATCCGTGGTTGGCGCCTGCATGATCTCAGGCGCACTATTGTTTCCGGCATGGCCCGCACGGGTATTCCACCCCATGTCGCGGACAAGATACTCAACCACCAGTCGGGAACAATTTCCGGCGTCGCAGCGGTCTATCAGCGGCATGACTTTCTCACCGAACGCAAGGACGCACTCGATCGATGGGGAGCGCACGTCACGGAACTCGTTCGCAATCTCAGGGCCGGGGACCAACTGATCCGCCCGAACGCGTGATGTCGGCTGTTCTATGCAGAGCGGACATCTGTCTGCCGGATTTTGACGTCCGCTAAGTGCCCCAATTGCGGACTCATGCGGTGCAGCAAACATACAAATCGATTTCAGCGGAGAGACGCCGCGCATGATCCCAAGCCGCCGCGGTTGCATAGGCCGTAGTGATGAGCGTCCCGGAAACGCCGGAATGGATTTCGGCGGGCGCAGCGAGAGAGGCGAGCCGCGTTATTGTGAGCGAGCGATCCAGGCCACCACGGATCTTGGATTTGCTAGTCTCACGCGACCTTGCGAATCGGCCCTTTGACGGTCTCGCCATGCTGGATTGTCGTGCCCAGCACCTTCAGGCATTCGCGCATGAATGCGGCCAGGCCCGGCCAGCCTTTGGCGGAGACCAGATTGCCGTCTGCGCAGGCGCCGCTCGGCTCGACATCGACGTAGATTCCCCCAGCGAGGCGCACTTCGGGCTCGCAATATTGGAGCGCCGCGACGCGCTTGCCTTTCACGACGCCGTCGACCGCAATCAGCACTTGCACGCCATGGCAAATAGTGAAGATCGGCTTCCCGGTCTCGTGGAAGTGGCGGATGATGTCCTGAACGCGCTTGTCGATGCGAATATATTCCGGCCCGCGGCCGCCGGCGATGTAGACCGCATCGTATTCTTCCGGCTTCACCGTGGCGAAGCTCTTATTCAACGTATAGAGATGGCCGGGCTTTTCCGTGTAAGTCTGATCGCCCTCGAAATCGTGCAGCGACGTCTTGATCATGTCGCCCGCCTTCTTGTCGGGGCAAACGACGTCGACACGGTGACCGACGGCGTGCATCGCCTGCTCGAACACGAAAATCTCATATTCCTCGCTGAACTCACCGGTCAACATCAATATTTTCTTGCCGCTCATGGCGCACTTCTCCTTTGGCCGCGTTCGCAGCTCACTCTAGTGTTCGGGCTGCCGCCAAGCAATATTAGATGCGTCTTCGTCGAGGGCTCGGCCGCTATGCCTGAACGGGCGCGAAAATGCAGCCGCCGATGCGGCCCTTCTGTCGCCGGCGGCAAACCGGTCCGCTACAGGGTATGCGGTGCTTTGAGGCTGGTCATGCCACGCCGGCCTAAGCCGACCGCCGAACGCTGCGTTGCACACTCCGCTTGTGCTGTGGGTCATTCGCGACATTTCCGGCACGCTGGCCGGACGTGCGTTCATGCCCGAGTTTCCGATATCAAGCTACACTGCAGCTACCGACGCTTGTGCCAGGGCACGCCGCGGGTAGCGCCCACCGCCCCGCACCTCCGCGTGGGTCACGCCCCTTTGTCGTTCGGCGGCCCGCTCTCCCAGCCGAGCCCGTAGGCGAGAATGGCCACACCCCAAGTCTTTGCGACGCGGGCGGTGCTCAACAGCAAGGCACTTGGCGCGAGTGCTCCGAGGACAGACGCCAGGGCCAGCACGATCGTGCCCGGTAGGAAAGTGGGTCGGCATCCATAATCGTCTCCGACAGCGCCTCTCCCCAAGAGCGCCGCCGCTGCTCCGACGTTGATGGTACAAATCCACGTTTATGCGCTGGCCCGCGACAAGCGTCTGCACTGTACTTATCAGGGTGGTGAGTGGTACGGTCAGGACTATCAGCACCAGTGCGGTCACTCAACTGATGTAGGGCAAGGAAACCGATGCAGTCGCCGCTTGTCGGCATCATTGCCAATCCGGTTTCGGCCCGCGATATTCGCCGTGTCGTCGCCAATGCCAGCAGCCTTCAGATAGCCGACCGCGCCAACATCGTGTTGCGCGCACTCGCCGCGCTCGCCGCCGCCGGCGTTACCGATGTGGTGATGATGCCGGACATGAGCGGCATACGTTCTCACGTCATGCGCGGCATTGAACATTCGCGCCGCTGCGGCGAGGCGCGTTTCCCGCGCCTGTCGTTCCTAGAGATGCCGGTCTCCGGGACGGTCGAAGATACGCGTCGCGCCGCCCGACTGATGAGTGCGGCCGGAGTTGCGGTCATCGTCGTCCTTGGCGGCGACGGCACCCACCGGGCGGTCGTGACTGAATGCGGCACGGTGCCGATCGCCGGCATTTCGACCGGAACCAACAATGCGTTTCCTCTGCATCGCGAACCCACGATCACCGGGCTCGCCGCCGGGCTTGCGGCCACCGGCAAAGTACCGAAGGAGATTGCGTATGGCTTCAATAAGAAAATCGAGGTTGCACTTGACGGCGGCGCGCCGGAGATTGCGCTTGTGGACGTCGCGCTCGTCACTGACCGGTATCTCGGCGCTCGGGCCATCTGGCGCGGCGAGACAGTCCGTGAGCTGTTCGTAACTTTCGCCGACCCAGAAGTGATCGGCCTGGCAGCGATTGCGGGCTTGCTCGAGCAGATCGCCCGCGATGAGACGGGCGGCATGATGGTGCGGCTTGCGCCGCCGGCCCTGGCGCCGACGGTCGTCCATGCACCGATTGGCCCGGGGCTCGTCGAGCCCATCGGCGTCGAAAATTGGCGCCGCATGCCCGCCGGAATTCCGTTTACGCCGATGCTTGCCGCCGGCGCGGTCGCGCTGGACGGGGAACGCGAACTGGTGTTCGACGCTCATCAAGTGCTGGCCGTTACCGTGATCGATAACGCCTTCCGGACCGTCGACGTGAGCGCGGTGATGCGCTTTGCTTCGACCCGTGGTCTGATGCACGTCTCAGGTCAGCTCGCCGCATGCACCGTGTGAAACAGATCATCGCGCAATGCGAAACGACGTAACCTTTTTGCACGGCTCGACAGAAGTCTCGCATTTTTAAAAACATGAATCACCCGCCGAAGGAGGAAGCGAACAATGTCAAACAATCCGTTCCCGCTGGCCAAGGCCGACTTGCTCAGAGCCTACCGCACAATGCGCACGATCCGCGCGTTCGAGGAACGGCTGCATGTGGAGTTTGCCACCGGTGAAATTCCCGGCTTTGTTCACCTTTATGCCGGCGAGGAAGCCTGTGCCACCGGCATCATGATGCACCTCACCGATGTCGATCGCGTCGCCTCGACGCACCGCGGACATGGACACTGCATCGCTAAGGGTGTCGACGTGCACGAGATGATGGCGGAGATCTTTGGCAAGGCCACCGGCGCGTGCCGCGGCAAGGGCGGCTCGATGCACATCGCCGACCTGTCCAAAGGCATGATGGGCGCCAATGGTATTCTGGGCGCCGGTGCGCCGCTCGCCTGCGGCGCCGGGATCGCGGCGAAGTTCCGCCGCAATGGCGGGGTCGGGATCACTTTCTTCGGCGACGGCGCCGCCAACCAGGGCACCGTGCTTGAAAGTATGAACCTCGCTGCGATTTGGGACCTGCCGGTTGTCTTCGTCGTCGAGAACAACGGCTACGCGGAATCAACCGCTGTGGGGTATGCCACCGCGGTGGATAATTTCGCCGACCGTGCCGCCGGCTTCGGCGTGCCGGGCGTAACTGTAGATGGCACCGACTTGTTCGCGGTATACGAGGCCGCGGGCGAGATGATCAAGCGCGCCCGTGCCGGCGGCGGGCCGTCGTTGCTTGAATGCAAGATGATCCGCTTCTTCGGCCATTTCGAGGGCGATGCACAGACCTATAAAGCGCCGGACGAGAATGAGCGCAATCGCGCGACGCGCGATTGCATCAAGCTATTTGCGCAGCGCGTGACGCAGGCGGGCGTCGTCAGTGCCGCCGAACTTTCTGTCGTCGACCGCGAAGCCGAAAGTCTGATCGACGAAGCGGTTTCTTCGGCCAAAGCCGCGCCGCTGCCGACCGCACGCGACTTGTTGACCGACGTCTATGTCGCCTATTGAACGGCCAGGGAGAGCGAAGACAATGGCACGGAAAATCAGTTTCAAGCAGGCGATCAATGAGGCGCTCGATCTGGAGATGCGCCGCGACCCAAGCGTGATCGTTCTCGGTGAAGACACGGCCGGCGGTGCCGGCGCGGCAGGTGAACGCGACGCCTGGGGCGGACCGCTCGGCGTTACCAAAGGGCTCTACCCCAAGCACGGCGACCGCGTGATGGACACTCCACTCTCGGAGTCGGCCTATATCGGTGCTGCCATCGGCGCGGCCGCTTGCGGTATGCGCCCGGTCGCCGAACTGATGTTCCTCGACTTTATGGGCGTGTGTTTCGACCAGATTTTGAACCAAGCTGCGAAGTTCAAATACATGTTCGGCGGCAAGGCAACGACGCCCGTGGTGATCCGCGCCATGGTCGGAGCAGGTTTCCGCGCAGCGGCCCAGCACTCGCAAATGCTCACGCCGATCTTTACGCACGTGCCGGGACTGAAGGTCGTGTGCCCGTCGAACGCCTATGACGCGAAGGGACTACTAATCCAGTCGATCCGCGATGATGATCCGGTTATCTTTTGCGAGCACAAGAATCTGTACAATCTGGAGACCGAAGTGCCGGCGGAGTCGTATGCCATTCCGTTCGCCGAGGCCTACGTAGCGCGTGAAGGCAAGGACGTTACCATCGTCGGCTACGGACTGATGGTGCATCGTGCGCTGGAGGCCGCGAACAAACTCGCCAAGAATGGGATCGAGGCGGAAGTCATTGATCTGCGCACGCTCTCGCCGATCGATTTGGACACGGTGATCGAGAGTGTGGAGAGCACCGGGCGATTAGTTGCAGTCGACGAAGCTAATCCGCGCTGTTCGATCGCTGCCGATATCGTCGCCAGTGTGACCGAAAAGGCTTTCGGCGCGCTGAAGGCGGCGCCGCAGATGGTGACGGCGCCGCATACGCCGGTGCCGTTCTCGCCAGTACTGGAAGATTTGTACATCCCCTCGGCCGACGCGATCGTCGGAGCAGTATCCAAAACCACGAAACCGGCAATGGCGGCGTAGCGAAACGATCGCGTGACGAAATTCTGAATGGAGGACCAGATCGGATGGCGGAGGAACGCATAAAGGCCATCGTCATGCCAAAATGGGGCTTGTCGATGCGTGAGGGGAAGATCACGGCGTGGCTCAAGCCGCTCGGCAGCCGCGTGGCCGTGGGCGATGCAATCCTCGAAGTCGAGACCGATAAGATCGCCAGTGCCGTCGAGGCCGGCTCCGCAGGCACCTTGCGGCGTATTATCGGCCAACCGGACGCCATCTATCCCGTAAAGGCCCTCATCGGCGTGCTCGCCGAGGACGACGTAGCAGACGCCGATGTCGACGCCTTTGTCAGCGGCTACACCACGCCCGCCGCCGAGATGGACGACGAGGAAGCTGGCCCCGGCTACCAGTTTACTGAAACACCCGCGGGCCCGCTCCGCTTCGCCAAACGCGGCGAAGGCGGCGAGGTCGTCGTCCTGGTGCACGGGTTTGGGGGCGATCTCGACAATTGGCTATTCAACATTGACGCGCTGGCTACCGAAGCAACAGTCTATGCACTCGACCTTCCCGGCCACGGACAATCGAGCAAATCTGTCGCCGAGCCGTCGCTTAAGGGATTGTCGCGCGCGCTCATTGATTTCATGGACAAGTTGAGCATCACCGATGCACATCTGGTCGGGCATTCGATGGGCGGCGCGGTCGTTGCGCGCGCCACGCTTGACGCGCCGCAAAGGGTCAAATCGTTGACCTTGATCTCTTCGGCCGGCCTCGGCCAGGACATTAACGGCGGATACGTCGAAGGTTTTGTAACGAGCACTTCGCGCCGCGACCTCAAGCCAGTGCTCGAACAACTTTTCGATGATCCCGGTCTCGTCAACAGACAGTTCGTTGAGGACGTGCTCAAATACAAGCGGCTCGACGGCGTCCAGCAAGCATTGTCGACGCTGTCCGCCGCGCTCTTCCCGAATGGACAGCAGGCCGATGTGCTGGCGGGGGAGCTCGCGAATGCAGGAAAGCCGGCCCTCGTGATCTGGGGCGCCAATGACCGGGTGATTCCCGCGAAACATGCCGGCGCCCTTGGCGAAGCAGCAAAAGCCGAAGTGATCAAGGAGGCTGGCCACATGGTGCAGATGGAAAAGGCCGGTAAAGTCAACGACCTCGTGCTGGCCCATATCCGCAGCTGACACAGCTTGGCGGCACTCCGTCCGGCGTTCGGTCCGCAGATGCAGAGCCGGTTGCTGAAGGAGCAGCCAAAGCACAGACTGGCGACAGTTTCGATATGTGGGCTCGGCTCGAAACGTTCTAACGCGCCGATGATTTCTGCACGGAGAATCTGAAGACAGTCTCCGATGTGTAGGTTTCACCCCGTGCTAAAATGGTCGTCGGAAAGCTGTCATGATTGACGCTATCAGGGTAATGCTGAGTTTCCAGACAAAAACCGGCATGCCGGTCGTACGTCGAATTTTCGTGTTTCGCACGAATGCTCCCATCCAAGAAATTGCCTGTGTATAGTTGAACTCCGGGCTCCGTTGTCTCCACTTCAAGCACGCGCCCGGTCTGGCGCTCTTCAACGCGCGCGGCCATATGAAGCTTCCCTTGGCCGGGCGTCTTGTCCAGAACGAAGTTGTGATCATACCCCCTGCCGACGATCGCGAGCTGCTCGTGGGCGCATTGTCCCAGACCGTCAGCGATACGCGTTAGCCGTCTTAGATCCAGCGGCGTTCCATCTACGGTTTGTTCAACACCTGTTGGAATGAGCGCGGCGTCTACCGGGAGGTATTTCGAGGCGAAAACCTGGACGAAGTGATCGGCAATCGTGCCTCTCCCTTCTCCTTTTAGATTAAAATAACTGTGATTGGTCAGATTTATAGGCGTATCACGGTCCGACCGTGCTTCATATTCTATGTGGAGCTCATTTCTGTCATTCAGCATGTACTTTACCTGGACAGTCAGTTCGCCCGGATATCCTTCATCCCCATCGATGGATACGTGTTTAAGCGTCACGCTGCTATCCGACCGTACTTCAATTCGCCAGACTGCCTTGTCAAACCCTTTGATTCCGCCATGCAGATGATTTTGTCCATCGTTTTGGGCAAGAACGTAGCCTTGTTCTCCCAGTTCAAATCTGCCTTTGGCAATGCGATTGGCGACGCGTCCCACGAGCCCGCCAAAATGAGGATGTTTTCTTGCCTTGTAGTCCTCCGGATCGTTGAACCCAAGAACGACGTCATCGAATTGGCCGGAACTGTCTGGCACTTCGATTGCGATGATCGTCGCCCCGAAATTGGTAATTTCGACGGTCATACCATTGGAATTGCGCAAGGCAATTTTGCGAATGTCCGGTTGATCGATCTTCAGTTGGCGCACGATCTCACCGGCAGCAATCCTTCGCGAGCGGGCGTGTTCGTGAATATCAAGGATCGATCCAATCACGTGAGCGTGCTCGGTAAAAAAAACTGCGTCTCTCTTGCCGCTCTTTGCGAATACGCTGATATGTTCCATAATGAGCGCATAACAGTCTGCGGCGAGCGACGACCTCGCAATGACCCTCCCGCTCCGCAGGTCTTCGATTTCGAGTTGGCTGCCGCTGCCTTTTCCAATTTGCTCGGTAGGGAACGTCTCCCACCGCAGTTCGTACATTTCGTCGCTGAGCGCTATCAGGCCGTCGGTCGCGGCGCCGCCCTTTGCGGCTTCGATTGTGGTCTCTATGCCTTGATTTCTTCCTTCGATGCCCATGCGCAGGAGGGCGCGTCCGTATGTTTCACCGGTCGTTTCGCCGAATTCCTTGCCGAAGCGCTCGTACACTCCCGCTATATATTGATTGCGCTGATTCCTTACGGGCCTGCCCAAAAATCCCTCAACGACGCCGTCAACGCGAAATCCCAATGCCGCGAGGACGTTCAGCGGGTGCACCGCCATGTCAAATAGGACGCCCCCGCCCTTCTCAAAATCAAATAATTCCGGTCGCTTTTCTCGATTGGCATCGATATCACCGAGCGGATTTGCGCCACCTTCTACGAGACGGCCGGAGATTTTCCTGACATTTTTTAGCTCGAAACGAAAATCAGCATAAGCGGCATGATCGCAGACCTCGGTTTGCACCGCTCCGGCAAATGCACCGCCGAACAACAACTCGGAGGTGCACGCTTCCAAAAGAGGTAATGCGTGCATAACCTGCCAATCAATGCAATATATTGGATAGGGAAGTAATTTCTGCAGTTTATCCAGATGCTCTCGTGTTGCAACCAGTGGCTTCTCTACAGCGATCGGCACACCTCTTTTCGAGCTCATTAGTTGCATTATCACGTCAAGGTGCTGTGACGGCGGGGTGAGCACTAAGACGTAGTCGAGATCATCCCGCAGAGCGCCAATCCCCCCAACGACGACTTCAATTCGATCTTGAGCGCCGATTTCTTTGACCAAGCGCAAGAAGGCATCTTGTTCCTTGGCTTGGATCTCGAGGCGGCTGTATGAGTCGAATTTCTTGTCACAAACGTATACCTGCGAACCACGCTGAGCGAGCGCCGGCAAGATAAACTTGCTCCATACGTCTCCGGCGCCGACCACGCCAATCTTTTCATTTTTGCCTGCGTCGCGCGTGGCTCTGGGGTATTGTCCAAGTGCAAAAAAGTCGTGACGCAATCCAACCGTATCCGGTTTCCACTTGTCGGTGCTTGATGGTTGCATTGCCATCGTTTGGTTTCATGCCTTGTGCGTATCACAACGACTTAGTTTGACAGTATTGCCTAGTAACAGCGACAGCGGATCGCTGTCTACCCATTTGTTGGCAGCGCTGAAGACCCAAGGTTGGTTTTTCTTACGGGCGCGTCGAGCTTCACAAAGCCGGCTGTACGGTCACGGAGACCCCGTTTATCATCGCTACTCGCACGAAACCTCCCAGGGAGAGTCATATGACGAATCTCTTCGGGAGGGCAATTCAAAGACGGACGAGGTTGGAGCGCGGAGCAGCAATCTTTAGACACTGCCGGCCAGCATCCACCGCTAACCTCGCAAACATCCGACCTGGTTCTTCGAAGGGAGAGACGCGATGAAGCTTGGCTTATTCATGATGCCGCTGCACGACCCCGAAGGCGACTACACCAAGATCTTGCAGCAAGACCGTGAAGCCATTCTGCTGGCGGAGAAACTCGGCTACGAGGAAGCATGGGTCGGCGAGCATTATAGCGCCGCGACCGAACCCATCCCCGATCCGTTACAGTTCATGGCGACGCTGATCCCGCTCACCACGTCGATCAAGTTCGGTACTAGCGTGCTCAACCTGCCGCAGCACCATCCGGCGCAGGTTGCCGGAAACTGTGCAATGTTCGACCATCTCAGTGCGGGCCGCTTCATTATGGGTATAGGGCCCGGCGGGCTAGGCTCTGACTTCGAGTTGTTCAAGGTCACCGACAAAGACCGCTCGGAGATGATGGCGGAATTGATCGAGATCATACACAAGATCTGGGCGTCGGACCCGCCCTACCACATCGCCGGCAAGTACTGGGACATCACGATCGACAGCTCGTATCAGCCGCGCCTTGGCGTTGGGCCGATGCGAAAGCCTTATCAAAAGCCATACCCACCGATCGCGGTCTCGGCGATGAGTCCCTCTTCTCCAACGGCCCGCTTCGCCGGTGAGCGCGGCTGGGGCCTTATCTCGGCGAATTTCACGCCCGTCGGCCATGCCAAATCGCATTGGCATCAATACTGCGCCGGCGCCGCGGCCGCGGGGCGGCACCCTGACCGCACGGAATGGCGCTTGGCACGCAGCATCCTCGTCACTGAGACTGACCAGGAGGCCGCGGACTATCTGAGCGACGATCGCAGCAGCTACGGCTGGTACTACGCTTATCTGCGCGACAATCTTTCGAACTACAAACTGCTCAAGATATTCAAACCAAGCGAAACAATCCCCGATGATGCAGTGACGGTTCAGCAGTGCTTTGACTGGATGGTGCTGCACGGCAGCCCACAGCGGGTATTGGACCAGCTCGTCGCAATCGTCGACGAGGTCGGTCCTTTTGGGACCCTCTTGCTCACGCACAAAGACTGGGACAAACCGGAACTCCACAAGCACTCCATGGTGCTGCTTGCCGAGAAAGTCATGCCCAAGCTTCGTCAGCACCTCGAGAACCGACAGGCGGCGGAGTAGGACGGAGCGAGCGGGGGAAGTTCTCGACCTCCGCGAACATTCCCGTCTTGAATCGGCGGCCGATTTTCTCAAATCCGCTCGGATCGAAACTCATTCAGAGGCGACGGTGAGGTGACGTGAGGCCGCGCCCAGAAGTGCTACAGCGGCGGCCGTGATACGGTCGACATCCGGCACCCAGGCGCGCTCCAAGGCGGGTGCGCAGGGTATTGGCGTGTCAGGCCCCGCGACTCGTCGGATTGGGGCGCGGAGATTGGAAAATGCCGCGTCGGCAATTCTAGCTGCGATCTCGGCGCCCCATCCGCCGGTGAGATGGTCCTCCTCGACGATAAGCGCCCGACCGGTTCTTCTGACCGAGTCTTCGATGGTAGCCATATCAAGCGGTACGAGGCAGCGAACGTCAATGACCTCGGCGTCAATTCCCGACTCCGCCAACCTCTCCGCCGCGGCTAGCGCGCGGTGCACCATCAACATATTGGCCAGCATAGTGAGGTCACGTCCCGCACGGCGGACTGCCACTGTACCGAGCTGGATTTCATAATCACCATCGGGAACCTCAGTGCCGAGCGAGATTTGCGCGGTTTCCTTGCGTGTTCCCTTGCCGCCGTAGAGGAGCTTGTGCTCCAGGAAGATGACCGGGTTGTCGTCCCGGATCGCCGCGATCAGCATTCCCTTCGCATCATAAGGGGTCGCAGGACACGCTACCTTCAGGCCCGGCGTATGCATGAACCAAGCTTCGCTCGACTGCCCGTGCTGCGCGCCGCGCTGAGAAGCCCCGACCGGTAGCCGGAGCACCATCGGCACCCGCACGCTGCCATTGCTCATGTAACGCATCTTGGCCGCCTGGTTGACCACCTGGTCCATGGCGCAGAAGACGAAGTCGCCGTACTGCATCTCGGCAACTGGCCGGCTTCCGGCCATCGCGGCGCCGACTGCGGCACCGACGATCGCGCCCTCCGAGATCGGCGTGTCGATGACCCGCTCGCGGCCGAATTCCTCAGCAAGGCCGAGCGTAACGGTGAAGCCGCCGCCGAATCCGCCGGACACGCCGATGTCCTCGCCAAGCAGGAATACGGTCGGATCGGTCCGCATCGCAATACGCATGGCGTCTCGCAAGGCCTCTGCCATGCCCATCGGTCGGGTAGGCGCGCCGGCATCGTTCATACGAAGACATGCTCCAGAGCCGAGTCCGGCGAAGGCTCGGGGCTTTGTTGGGCGAACTCAACCGCGGCCTCGACCTTGGCCTGTGCCTTTGCCTCGATCTCGTCGATTTTCGCCGCAGGGAGGGCGAAGTCGCCGACCAGTCGCTGTTTGAGCCGTTCGATCGGATCGCGGGCCATCCAGGCCGCGTGCTCGTCGCGCGCTCGATAACCACCGGGATCGCCGCGCGAGTGACCGCGATACCGATAGGTCTTGGCCTCGATCAGCGTCGGACCCTGCCCGGCCCGAGCACGCGCCACCGCCGTTCTTGCTGCCGCATAGACCGCCTCGACATCCATACCATCCACCACTACGCCGGGCATGCCATAGGCGGCCGCACGTGCAGCAATGTCGGTAATACGTGCCGTCAAGGCGAAATTGGTCGATGCGGCGTACAGATTGTTCTCGCAGACAAATATTGCCGGCGCGTCCTGCACGGCGGCAAGGTTTAGCCCTTCGTGAAAGGCGCCAATGTTCGAGGCGCCATCGCCGAAGAAGCTGACGGCGACGCGATCGAGGCCTTGCAGCCGAAAGGACATCGCGCTGCCAGTCGCTATTGGGATGTTGGCGCCGACGATGGCGTTGGACACCATTGCGCCGACGGCGAAGTCCGCCAGATGCATCTGGCCGCCTTTGCCGCCAACGCAACCGGTCGCTTTCCCCCAGATTTCAGCGGTGATTGCTTCGAGCGAAGCACCTTTGGCGATCAGATGTCCGACCGGCCGGTGGGTCGAGTAGACGAGGTCGTCGCGGCGGAGGGCCGAGCACACGCCCACAGCGACGGCCTCCTGACCCTGGCATTGATGAAGCGTCCCCGGGACCAGCCCCTGGAGAAAGAGCTGGTAGAGGTGCTCCTCGTAGCGACGGATCAGCACCATTGTGGCGAAGGCTTCGAGCAAACGTTCTACGAAACCCGCGGCATCTTTGCTGTCTCGAACGCGCGACAACCTCACCATTATTCGCGCGGCCCGAACCTCCTGGCTGAGGGGCGCCGGTGCCGGCGGCGTAGAGATAGGCGGTGCTGCGGCGCGGCCCGCGTTCGGTGCCGGCGGCACGTGGGCGACCGGAATTGCGGCTTCTACATCGTCGCTCAGATAGCCGATGATCGCCCCCGGCGCGACCGAGCTTCCGGGGGGCGCGAGTGGTCCGGTCAGCCGACCTCCGCGAAAGGCCTCCACCTCGACCACCGACTTGTCAGTCTCGACGGTGAGGAGCGCCGCGCCAGCAGCGACAACGTCGCGTTCTGCGATCCGCCACTCGACGATCTTTACGTCACCGCCGGTCGCTCCGAGATGCGGCATCACCACGGGATGCTTCATTTCGGTCTCCAATGCTCGGCGCGGCCGCTGCTGCCGAACAGACGCATCATCTGGGCGACCTCGGCCGCCATAGCCCGGCGGCCGGCTACCAACACGTCGTTGTCGAGGCCGGAGCCGATGCACTCGTACGGATTCGCGTTCTCGGGCACCGAGCGGCACGCTTCGCGCAACGCATTCAGGAAGGCCTGTTTCAACCGGCTGCCGACATTGACTTTGCGCACGCCGATTTCGATCGCCGCCTGCAGATCGCTCGGTGCGATCGACGTTGCGCCGTGAAGAACGAGCGGCACGGGCAGAGTGGCAAGCGCGCGGAGTCTATCGAGGTCCAAGCGCACAACGCGCCGTCCGTGAAGGTGCATCTGCCCAATATTGACCGCAAGCGCGTCAACACCAGTTGCCGCAACGAAGCTCCCCGCCGATTCAGGATCAGTCGGTCGGGTGTCCAGTTCTTTGGAGGGATCGAGGTCGCCGCCGACGCCGGGAAGGGGGGCAAGCTCTGCTTCGATTGCGGCGCCGCGTGCGTGGGCAAGCTCGACTAGGCGGGTGATTATTGCGACCGCGCCGCTGTCGTCGAGCGCATCGTCACTAAACATCACTAGGCTGAAGCCCAGCCCGATCGCCGCCTCGACCCAATCGGCATGCGGGCACTCGTTGAAGAGCAAGCAGGCAGGAACGGTAAGATCTCGGCAGATGGCCAAACCCATCGCGGCGTACGGGGCGAGACGGTCGCGCACCCGGCGGGCCGGATGCGGCAGATAGATACCGCTGAAACCGAGGATCACCGGAGAGCGTTCCGCTGCCGCCGCGTCGGTAACGGCGAGCAGCGACTCAAGGCTGAAGCTCTCGAAATAGCCGACCGCATAGCGGTGGCGCGCCGCATCCGCCATGAGGTCTTGGAAAGCAACGAGCGGCATCTCCGCAAGCCCTAGCCGCGTCCGTCACCAAGCCGCGTAGCTTTGAACGCCGCGGCCCGTGCCTCCAGCGGTCCCTCGATCGCAAGTCGCTCGACGCTTGAGCCAAGCTGGATGCCGTGGCAGCCGGTATGGTCGAGCATGTGCTGCGCGTGCTCGGGGTCGACGATCGCCGCACCGTGAGCAAGCAGGATCACATCCGGCCGTATTTTTCGCGCAAGGGCGAAGTGCCGCTCGCTTCGCGCGGCGGTTTCGGCGAGGGAGGCCGCGCCGGAGTCCCCGGTCGTGCCGCCGGCGGTAATTCCGGCGTGGAATATGAAAATATCCGGCGCAGCCTCCTCCATCAGCCGAACCGTATCCTCGGCGTTGAAGGCATAGCCGATCGTGAGAAGATCGAGGTCGCGGGCCATTCGGAGCATCGCAAGCTCATGCACGTAGCCAAGGCCTGTGGCCTCGAGCGAGCGGCGAAAATTGCCGTCGAACCAAGCAACGGTCGGGAAGTTATGGACCCCCGAGATGCCAATCCGCGCAAGGTCTGAAAGAAAGCGCGGCATATCGCGCAGTGGATCGACTGCGTTGACGCCGGCGATGACGGGGGTCGTCTTCACCTGGGGTAACACCTCACGGTCCGCAGTGCGGAACACCAGTTCGTTGGCGTCGAGGATGGGAAGCATTCCGGCGAGCGACCCGTAGCCCTGCATGCGGAAATAGCCGGTGTTGTACACGCCGATCAGATCGACTCCGCCACGCTCGATGAATTTTGCGGCGAGGCCGTTGCCAGCTCCCGTCATGACCACGGCACGGCCGGTCGCGATTTCAGCACGCAAGCGCATGAGGCAGGCTTGCCGGGAATGGCGCAACGCCATTTGTCAGCTGGCCTTCGCGTTGGCCTGCATGAGACCGATCAGCGTCATGGCCGCCTCGGTCGCGAAGGCCGGGTCATTGATATCGAGGTCCCGCTCGACGACCGCGACGCGCTCGGGAGCGCTGGCGCGGAGCGCTTCGACGAACGCCGCGTCGGCGTGGGGATCGAAGAACGCCTCACCCTCTGTGGCGTAGCTGTCATAGCCTGCTTTCGGAATGAGGAAGACCGCATCAGTTTTCGTCGATGCAAGCCTGCGGCCGACCTCGCGGCCGACGTCCGCCATCTCGTCGCGATTTAAGCGGAGATCTGTTATCTGCGGACTGTGGCGAACTAGACGCCGATCACGGTAACGCTCCGGTACCGTTTCCGGCTCGTTGAACACCAGCACTTCGATAGCCCCGGGGCAAAGCACTTGCGGCAGTCCAAGAGTGCCGGCCGTAGTCAGCCGATCAGGCCCGCCTGCAAGGAGGGCATGAAACATTTCATTCGACACTTCGATGGTCGAATAGTCGAGGACAGCGCCGATCAGGCGCTGGCGCATCATCTCCTCCATCGCGCGGCCGCCAGTACCGACGGCGTGGAAGACGATGGTCTCATAGCCGGCGGCCTGCAGCACCTCGGCCGCCTTCATTGCTCCCTGGGTCGTAATGCCGACGGTAGTGACGGCAACAAGCGGCTTCGCCGCTGAGTCCGGAAGCTCCACCTCTGCCATACCGCAAGCCGCTCCGGCAGCATTGGCAAGTACGCGCCGCATGAACGGATTTAGCCCCATGATGTCGGTCACCGAGTACATCATGGTGATGTCCCGCGTGCCGACCCAGGGAGCAACGTTCCCTGACGCCATCGTCGAGACCATGATTTTCGGAAAGCCGTACGGAAGCGCCCGCATAACTGCGGTTGACAGTGTTGTCCCCTGGGTGCCGCCGAGCGCGACGAGCGCATGGATCTCGCCCCGCGCCACCAGTTCGCCCACCAGCTTGGTTGCTCCGGCAGCCAGGATCGGTGCCGACTCTTCGCGATCAGCGTTGCGCCTGAGCGTCTGCAGCGAAGATCCGCCGGCCTCGGCCACCTGCGCGGTGGTAATGTCGGCGGCCGTTGCCGCCTCCCCCATAAGACCGCTGTCGATGACCAGCGCCCGGTGACCCCGCGCAACGATGCAGTCGCGCATATAGGCGATCTCGATGCCCTTGGTATCGAGGGTTGCCAGAAGCGCCACGGTTCTTGCCATTGCACTCCTCCCCGATTTTAAAGGGCTTGGCCGCCAATTTGCTTTCGAACTTCAAAGTAAATTAGTTGCGAATTGAAAAGTCAATTGCCGTGAACTAGAATCATGGCAATTGGAGGGGCACTGTTGGCTAGACGTGTCGACACGAACCGCCGCGAATCCATTGCCCAACTGGTCCGGCAAACCGGCTTCGTACGCAATTCGGAACTCTCAGACCGTTTTGGCGTGTCGACGGTCACGATCCGTCAGGACATTGACGCGCTGTCGGCGCGAGGGCTGATCCAACGGACCTATGGCGGGGCGGTCGTGGCGCCCGATGCGATCCAGGATACGTCATTCGCCGCTCGTTCTGCGGAGCATGCTGACGCCAAGCGCCGGATCGGTCGTGCAGCCGCCGCCGCCGTCCGCCCAGGCGAGACGATCCTTCTCGATTCCGGCTCGACCACGATCGAGATTGCGAGGCACTTGCGGGAGAACGCCGAGATCACTGTAGTGACCTGCGCCCTAAATGTTGCACTCGAGGCCGGCAGCCGGGCGGGCGTGACGGTTGTGGTGTGCGGCGGCACGCTGAACCCCCGGACGCTTTCGACCGCAAGCCAGCAGACGCTCGGGCAGCTCTCCGGAGTTTTCGCCGACCGGCTGTTTCTCGCGACCTATGGTGTCCATTTTGAGAAAGGCCTCGCCGAACGCAGCTTTGAAGTCGCCGAGACCAAGCGAGCGCTGATCGCGTCGGCGCGAGCAACCACCCTCGTCTGCGACTCCAGCAAATTCGGCAACGCAGGCCCCGTTCTCATCTCGCCGCTCACCGCGGTGAAGCACGTCATCAGTGACAACGCTATGCCGGCGCACGCCCGCGACTGGTTCGCGTCGAACCGTATCAGTGTTGAGCTGGTTTAGTCCCGACCAACCGTGGTCCGAACGCAGAGTCCTATGACTTTTCCAACGAACTCTGGCACGCTTGGCGCCACGATACCGAAGCAAGGTCGGAGCCCGGACTAAACGGCCAGCCCGCTCCGGCGCACATCGGCCTGCAGGGAGGGAGATGACCATGAAGACCATCCGCCTGACTATGGCGCAAGCACTGACGCGTTATCTTGCGCGGCAGATGACGGAGGTCGAAGGCAAGAAGGTCCCAGTTTTCTTCGGCGTTTGGGCGATCTTCGGCCACGGCAACGTGGCGGCCATCGGCGAGGCGCTCTATCAGGTGCGGGATGAGTTGCCGACCTACCGCGCACATAACGAGCAGGCGATGGCGCACTCCGCGATCGCTTTCGCCAAGGCAAGCTTTCGCCGCCGGATGATGGCGGTGACGAGTTCGATCGGACCGGGAGCAACAAACATGGTTACGGCGGCCGCGGTTGCGCATGTAAACCGTCTGCCGCTTCTTCTGCTGCCAGGTGATGTCTTTGCCAATCGCCGGCCCGATCCCGTCCTGCAGCAGATCGAGGATTTCGGGGACGGCACCGTTTCCGCAAACGATTGCTTTCGCCCCGTTTCGCGCTACTTCGACCGCATCACCCGACCCGAGCAGATCATCAACGCGCTGCAACGCGCCATGGCAGTGCTTACCGATCCGGCCGAGTGCGGGCCGGTTACGCTGGCGCTGTGCCAGGATGTTCAAGCGGAAGCTTTCGATTATCCCGAAGGCTTCTTCGCGGAGCGCGTTTGGACTTTGCGGCGCAGCCGTCCGTCGGAGGACGAACTCGACGCCGCGATCGCGGCGCTGCGCCAGGCCAATAAGCCGCTGATCATCGCCGGCGGCGGGGTACTCTATTCCGGCGCTAGCGCGACATTGACGCATTTCGCCGAAGCCCATCGCATTCCGGTCGCCGAGACGCAGGCGGGCAAGTCGTCGCTCCCAGCCGACCATTCGCTGAACATGGGCGCGATCGGGGTCAACGGCTCCTCAGCCGCAAACACTTTGGCCCAACAGGCGGATGTCATTCTCGCCGTAGGAACGCGCCTGCAGGATTTCACGACCGGCTCCTGGGCTCTGTTCCAGAACGACCGCAAGACGATCATTGCGCTCAACACGCAGCTCTTCGATGCGACCAAGCATTGCGCGCTTCCGCTTCTGGGCGACGCCGACGCTTGCTTGAAGATGATCGCCGCCGACATCGGCGCCTACCGCGCGCCCGACAATTGGGTAGAGCGGGCCAACGGCAGTCGGGCAAAATGGTTCGCCGACGCTGCGCGAGTGACCGCCGCCAGCAACGCCGAACATCCGTCCGAGGCTCAGGTGATCGGCGCGGTGCATCGCACGTGTGGTCCCGGTGCCACTGTGGTCTGTGCCGCGGGCGGACTGCCGGGCGAACTGCTCAAACTCTGGCAAGCCGGTGCGCCGGGGACCTACCACCTCGAATACGGCTATTCCTGTATGGGCTACGAGATAGCCGGTGGTCTCGGCGTCAAGATGGCCAAGCCGGACAAAGAAGTGGTCGTAATGGTCGGCGACGGCTCCTATTTGATGATGAACTCGGAGATCGCGACGTCAGTCATGCTCGGACTCAAGCTGACGATCATCATATTCGACAATTCCGGCTTCGGCTGCATCGATCGCCTGCAGACCGCGACCGGCGGCGCCAGCTTCAACAACCTGCTGAAAGATGCCCGCCATGAGACGCTACCGGTAATCGACTTCGCGGCGCACGCCGCGAGCCTCGGCGCGATCGCACACAAGGTCGCCTCGATCGCCGAGCTTGAGCGCACGGTTTCCGCCGCTAAGGCGAACGATCGCACCACCGTTCTGGTCATCGAAACCGATCCGCAAACACCGACCAAGTTGGGCGGCCATTGGTGGGACGTGCCGGTGCCGCAGGTAAGCCCCCGCGACGAGGTCAAGCGGGCGCGCGCCGACTACGAGCGAGCGCTTCAGTCGCAGCACTTGGTCAATTGAGGCCCAAGTGCGTGCCGACCGCATGCCCGGGCGAGGTCCAGCTCTCAGGCCAGCGCTACCCAGCGCGAGCCCGCGTTGCAAGATTCGATCGCCCGGGTGATGAACTGCATGCCGCGAAGACCATCGTACACGGTGGGGAATTGGTATTCGGCCGTTTTCAGCGGCCTGCCGTCTGCGTGCGCACGAACCGCCTGCACGACGCCGACATAAATGGTGGCGAACGCTTCCAGGTAGCCCTCGGGGTGGCCGGTCGGTATGCGCGTCGCATTCTTGGCGGCGTCTGAGAGATAGCCTTGCCCGCGCGTCAGCATCTGGCGCGGCTCGCCGTAGCGATAAAGCTCGAGGTAGTTCGGGTTTTCTTGGTTCCACTTGATCGCGCCTTCGGACGCGTAGACGCGTAGCGTCAGCCCATTCTCCTCGCCGGTAGCGACTTGACTGATCGTGAGTACGCCCTTGCCTCCGCCTTTGAGGCGCAGAAGCGCGTTCACGTCCTCGTCTAGTTTGCGATCGGGAAGAAAGGTGCTCTTGTCGGCGCACACCGAGGCGATCGGATCGCCCGTCACATATTCCAGCAAGTTGACGCAATGGGTGCCGACGTCGCCAATGGTGGCACCGAGGCCTGAACGCGCCGGATCGAGCCGCCACTCGGCCTGCTTCTGGCCGAGCTTCTCGTGCGGCACCATGAGAAAATCCTGCAGGTACTCAACGATCACCTTGCGCACCGTGCCCATTGCGCCAGATCGGAAGAGTTCGCGCGCGTGGCGCACGAGCGGATGGCCGGTATAATTGTGGGTGACGGCGAAAACGAGACCCGCCTTCTCCACCAGCTTCACCAGTTCCTCCGCCTCGGCCAAGCTGTAGGTCATCGGCTTGTCGCAGACGACGTGAAAACCGGCATTGAGGAATGTCTTCGCGATCGGGAAATGCGAAACGTTGGGCGTGACGATGCTGACGAAATCAATCCGCTTGTCAGCAGACAGCTTCGCTTCCGCCGCCGCCATGGCCTCGTAGGTGGGGTAGCAGCGGGCCGGATCGAGATAGAGCTGCGCGCCTGTCAGTTTGGTGTTGTCGTATGATTGCGAGAAACAGCCAGCGACGACCTCGACCTGCTGATCGAGCGTGGCAGCGATACGGTGAACGCCGCCGATGAAGGCGCCTTGCCCGCCGCCGACCATTCCCATTCTAAGCTTCCGCTTCCAGCTCTCCATGACGCGTCCCCTCAGGCCAATCCCAGCATCGCGCGGTTTGCTTCGGCATCGCTGCCCGCGCCGGCAAAATCGTCAAACGCGACGGTCGTCGGCTCGATAAGGTGCTTCCGGATGAACGGCGCGCCCTCGCGTGCTCCCTGCTCGGGGCTCTTCACGCAGCACTCCCATTCGAGTACGGCCCAGCCTTCGAAGCCGATGCTGGTCATGAGCGAAAACACGCGGCTGAAGTCGACTTGGCCGTCGCCGAGCGAACGGAAGCGGCCGGCTCGCTTGTCCCACGGCTGGTAGCCGCCGTAGACTCCGACGCGACCGCTTGGCCGAAACTCGGCGTCCTTGACGTGAAAGCCGCTGATCCGTTCGCCGTAAAGCTCGATGAAGGCGCAGTAGTCAAGTTGCTGCAAGAGGAAATGGCTCGGATCGTAGTTTATGCACGCGGCCGGATGCTGATCGGTGTGATCGAGAAACATCTCGAACGTTGCGCCGTCGTAAATGTCGGAGCCGGGATGAAGTTCGAAGCCGACGGCGCAGCCATGGTCATGTGCATAGTCGAGAAGCGGTCGCCAGCGGCGAGCGAGTTCCTTGAAGGCTTCGTCGACGAGGCCCGGGGGACGCTGCGGCCAAGGGTAGATCAGGTGCCAGGCAAATCCGCCCGACAGCGCTGGTACGTTGCGTAAGCCGAGCTTGGCGGAAGCGTCGATGCATTTGCGCACCTCCGCAGCCGCCCACTCCGTGCGCGCCGCGCCGCGCAGCCCGGGCGGATGGAACCCGGCGAAGCCTACCTCGTAAGCGGGATGAATCGCCAGCACCTGGCCCGCCAGGTACGCAGGGATCTCGGTGATGGAAAGTCCAAGTGCGGCGAGTTTTCCTTTCAGCTCGTCGCAATAGGCGGCCGAGGTTGCGGCGAGATCAATATCGATGACGCGCCTGTCCCAGCCTGGAATCTGAACGCCCGCGTAGCCGAGGTCGGCAAACCATTTGCAGATATTCTCAAGCGAATTGAACGGCGGTGTGTCGCGAAGAAATTGGGCCAAAAATACAGCCGGCCCCTTGATCCCGGCCATGAAGTCCTCCCGTGGTCTATCGCTGCTTGCGCCTGAGGTTCAGGCCGGTCTTGGGGTCGAATCCGTGCAGCCGCTCCTGAACAAATGAGAATCGCACCCGCTCCTCGATCGCAATCGGGTAAGCTGCCGGAATGGTTGCTCGCAACAGGCAATCGTTGACGCGCAACGTAACGATCTTCTCCACGCCATGATTTTCCACGCCATGCGCCACCGCCTCGATCGCCTCGCCCGGACCGAGGCGGATGTCTTCGGCGCGGATGCCCAACGTCACCTGACCGCTGCTTGCGGCGAGACGGGCCGTCGCAGCATCGCCGAGGCTGAAATCAAAGCGGCCGGTGATCGCTCGTGCGGTGCCGTTCCCGACTTCCGCATCGAGGAGATTCATCGTCGGCGTCCCGACGAAGCCGGCGACGAATACGTCATTCGGCTCGTTGTACATTTCATAGGGCGTGCCGACCTGCGCAATTCGCCCAGCGTCGAGAACGGCGATGCGATCTCCCATCGACATGGCCTCGATCTGGTCGTGGGTTACGAACAGGAACGTGGCGCCGAGCTTGACCTTGAGGTCCTTGAGTTCGGCGCGAAGCGCTTCGCGCAGCTTTGCGTCGAGGTTGGACAGCGGTTCGTCCATCAGGAAGATGCGCGGCTGACGCACGATTGCCCGGCCGATCGAGACTCGCTGCATCTCGCCGCCGGACAGACGGTCGGTCTTTCGATCGAGGAGATGTTCCACGCGCACGATGGCCGCTGCGCGGGCGACCCTTTCGGCGATCTGCGCCTGAGCAAATCGGCGCGTGCGTGACCTGAGGGGAAATTCCAGATTTTCCCGCACCGTATAGCGGGGATAGAGCGAGAATTGCTGCAGCACGAGGGCGACATCGCGCTGCGCCGGACTCCAGCCGTTTACGTTCTGGCGATCGAGGAAAATAGCTCCGGAATCCGGTCGTTCGAGGCCGGCAATCAGACGCAGCGTCGTTGTCTTGCCGGCACCGGTCGGGCCAAGGAGCACAAAGAATTGCCCATCTTCGATCTCGAGGTCGAGATCGGACACGGCGGCATGGCCGCCGAACGACTTGGTAATTCCTTCAAGTCTGACGTGCGCCATGTCAGCTACCGGGCGACTCCAACACGCTGCCGGACCGCGAGCTGAAGAAATGAGTCTGCGACTCCTCGATGTGAGCCCAAACGGTCTGTCCAGGGCCCGCCACGAAGCCGCTCGCCGTTCGCGCCCGCAGAAACTGACTGCCAAGCTTGAGATCGACGATATCGTAGGCGCCCAGCGGTTCGATGAGATGAGCTTCAATGGGGACGTATCCGGACCGCTTGTCGCGCGCAACCTGCACCGCCTCGGGACGAACCCCGACCATAAGACTGTCGTCCGGGTCAACCCCTTGCGGTGGCACCGGGCCGTCAAACTCAAAGGCGTCGTCAGAGTCCAGCTAGAAACAGCCTCGTCCGTCCGCCTTCGGCTAGCAGCCGGCCAGGCAGGACGTTCATCACCGGGCTACCGATGAATTGAGCCACGAATAGATTCTTCGGGCGCCGGTAGACGTCGGTCGGCGTGCCCACCTGCTGGAGCACGCCTTCATCCATGACCGCGATGCGATCGGCGAGCGACATCGCCTCGACCTGATCGTGCGTCACGTAGATGGTCGTCGAGGCGTTCTCCAGATGTAGACGCCTCAGCTCGGTGCGCATGCTCTCGCGCATCTTGGCGTCGAGCGCCCCAATCGGCTCGTCCATAAGCATCGCCTTGGGTCGGCGCACCAGTGCGCGGCCGATGGCGACCCGCTGCATGTCGCCTCCGGACAACGCTGACGGCATGCGACCGAGAAGCTGTTCGATACCGATCGCCCTCGCCACCTCACGGACCCGCGTGTCGATGACGCTTCGGCCCTGGCCACTCGCACGAAGCGGAAAGGCAATGTTGTCGTAGGCGCTCAGGTGCGGATAAAGCGCGAAAAACTGGAACACAAAGGCGATGTCGCGTTCTGCGGCGCGCAGCCGTTGTACCGCCTTGCCGTCGATGAGGATATCGCCGCGGTCAATCTCCTCGAGCCCGGCTATGGCACGCAACGTCGTGGTCTTGCCGCAACCCGAAGGCCCGAGCAGAACCACGAACTCACCGTCGTGGATGTTTAGATTGAGCTTGCGGACGACATAGTTCTGGCCGAAGTACTTCTCGATGTCCTGCAGATTGATGTTCGCCATGGCCGATCCGTCAGTTCTTTCCTGGCTGCGGAGCAAGTCGGGCGAAGATGCTGAACAGAATCAAGCCGAGAAGCGTGATAGCGACGCTGTAGGTGTGCAAAAACTCGCTCCACGGCTGGCACAGGAAGACGAAACCTAGAATCATCAACAGCATCGCCGATGGCACTACGTATTTGCCGATGAACTGCCGATATTCGCGGCGCATGGACATCGATCTCCAGGTCGTCACTTGCGGATTGCACCGAATGTGACGCCGCGCAGCAGATTGTTACGCAGGAAGAAAGTAAACAGCGCGACGGGAAGCAGAAACAGTGCGCTCCCGGCCGCGATCGTCGTCCAGTCAGTCAGGCCGGAACCAAGCTGCGCCGGGATGAACGGAGGCGCCGTCTGCGCGTTGCGATTAGTCATCATCAGCGCAAAGGCGTACTCGTTCCAGGCGGTGATAAAGCAGAAGACTGCGGTCGCCGCAATTCCGGTCGACGACTCGGGGATTACGATTTTCAGAAACGCCTGCAATCGCGTGTAGCCGTCCACCAGTGCGGCCTCCTCGTATTCCTTCGGTATCTCGTCGATGAAGCCTTTCATCAACCACACCGAAAACGATAGGTTGAAGGCGGTATAGAGGATGATCAGCCCGAGATGGGTGTCGACCAGCCCTACCTGGCGGTACATCAGAAACATCGGGATCGCCACGACGACCGGCGGCAGCATCCGCGTCGACAGAATAAAGAACAACAGGTCGGGCTCGCCGGCTATCCGGAATCGCGAGAAGCCGTAAGCCGTGATGGTGCCCATCGCCACGGCGAGGAACGTACTGGAGATTGCGACAATCAGGCTGTTGAGAAAACGATTGGGATAGGCAGATAGCTGCGGGTCGCCACCAACTTTCAGCACGCGCTCGCCGCCGTCGTAAATCAGCCGCTCCCACCACGGCGCCGCGTCGTAGGTCGCCTTGTCAACCGGCCGCAGGAGCTGCACGCGTTTGGTGAACAGCTTGATGAACGGCGTTATCTCCGGCTTGAAGAACACGGTCGGCGGAACGGTCGTCGCCAAGCTGCGCGGCTTGAACGCGGTCGACGCGATCCAGTAGATCGGCGCAAGCATCACGATGGTGATCGCGATCACGGCCGCGACCGCGAGCCGGTCCCGTATTCGCTCGGCGGGCGTGCGCACAACAGCCATGTCACCGTGCCTTCACTTGGTTGAGGTACTTGACGTAAATGTTGGTGATCGCCAGCACCATGATGAGCACGATGTAAGCTAGCGCGCAGGAACGGCCAGTCTGCCATTCCTGGAAAGCCAGCTTGTAGAGCCTGATGGCGATCAGCTCCGTCGTCGGCTGCACGCTCATGACGTAAGCGATGTCGAATGTCTTGAACGCCTCCATGGTCCGGAAGATGAGCGCGATCAGTAAGCAGCGGCGCCACCAGCGGCAGCGTGATTCGACTGAACGTAAACCAGCCGCTGGCGCGATCGATTGCCGCGGCCTCGTACAGATGTTTCGGCACTGCAGACAGACCGGCCAGCGAAAGCAGCATGACGAAGGGCGACCACATCCAAATGTCGGTGATCGCCACGGCGTAGAGCGCGGCCACCGGATCCGACAGCCAGGGAAAATCACCGAGGCCGAAGATGTAGTTGATAGGTCCCCATGACGGACTGTACAGGAGTTGCCAGAACAGTCCGACTACGGCCGCCGACATCATCATCGGCAGCAGCAGCAGCGTGGTGATCAGGCCCTTGAATGGGATTGCACGGTTAAGCAGAACGGCGATGCCAAAGCCGACGAGCATCTGGCCGCCGACCGAGACGATCACATATTTGGCGGTAATCGAGAAATTGCTCCAGATGTAGGGGCTCAGCCAGGAGCTCCCGGTAGTTGCCGCAGGCCGACGAAAACCGGCGGCGCGCTTCCGGCGGCGCTGTAGTCGTAGAACGAATATCCAAGCGAATAGATCAGCGGAAAGATATTGAAGATGATCAGGAAGGCGATGGTCGGAATGATAAAGAGGTTACGAATGGAGAGGTCGCTTAGGCCGCGGGCCATGGCCGCGGACTTCGCGTCTAGCTTCGTGATCACGTCGCGACGCTCACTTACTTACCGCAGCACGCCCGGAGGGACCTTCGCCACCTCCGGGCGTTAGCAGCGTACTACTGCTGCTGTAGCGCTTATACTTCTTGAAGGTGGTAGTCCAATCGGCATCGACGCCGTCCAAAGCCTCCTTGGCCGTGCCCTTGCCGTCGACGATGTATGGATAGAGATGCCGATTGAGCTGGTCGAGGAGTTCGGCATACTCCGGGGTAGCCCAGAAATCCTTGACCATCAGCATCGACTGGTAGAAGGCCTCATTGTACGGCGTCGCCTTGCGGAATTCCTGCGATTCAAGGATCGCCTTGCTGCAGGTGTAGCCGCCGAGTTCGCCCCACTTCTTCTGGGTCGAGTCCTTGACGAACCACTCGAGGAACTTCATCGCAGCGTCGCGCTTTTTTGAGTACGACACGATGGAGATTCCCTGCCCGCCCAGGGCGGCGAAGTGCGCGCCTGTCGGCCCGGCCGGATTGGCGAAGAAGCCGGTGCCGCTGGCGTGCGGGTTCGTCGTCGGATTGGCGAGGGCCGGGAAGAACGCGAAGAAGTTCATGCTCATCGCCGCCAGGCCCTCAGTGATGGCCTGGTTGTCCTCGAGGAAGAACGCCTTGCCCCATCCGGGAGGCGTGAATTTGTAGAGTTCGTGGTATGCCTCAAGGCCCTGTACGGCTTCCTTGGAATTGATGATGCCATTCACCTTGTAGGTGGCGTAGTGGCCCAGTTCGCCACCATAGCTGAAGATCGTCTGCTCGACCCCCATAGCGATCGCGTCATAGGAATTGTCGGTGTAGATCGCGATGCCGTAGCGCTTTTCATTGGGTCGATGGAAGAACTCGGCGATGTCGCGCATCTGCTTGTAGTCTTTGGGCACGCCGAGTTCGTAGCCGTATTTGGCCTTGAACGCAGTCTTTTCCTTGGGATCCTCGAACCAGTCCTTGCGGTAGGCCCAGCCGTTGGCGTCGCCTTCTAGCGGAATCGCCCAGTATTTGTGGCTGCCGATCGGATACTCGGCGTAGCCGGCGACGGTAGCCGGCAGGAATGCCTTCTCCAGATTGTGCTTCTGAAAGAAGTCGGTGAGGTCTACGTAGTGGCCTTGGGTCGAGCCCGCGCCCAGCCACTGCGAGTCGCCGACGACCATGTCGTAGGCGGTGCCCTTCGCCGCGAATTCGCGGAACGTCTTCGTTTGGAAGTCGCTCCACGGCGTGGTCTCCACCGTGACCTTGACCCCCGTCTCCTTCGTGTAGTCGTTGACCAGTTCCTGAAGATAGTTGGCCGGATCCCATTCCGCCCAGAAGATGGTCAATTCCTCGGCGCGAGCCGTATTGGCCAGCACGAATGCCAAGCCTCCTGCCGCGAGCAGCGCGGTAATACTTCTCTTCATGGTTTTCCTCCCTATAAGTTTTCCCTGGAGTTAGTGTCAGTTCGGACGCCGCATCGCAGCGCGCGACTATCCGATTGCTTCATAGTCACTGCATGCGGAACCTCCGTAACACGTTGTTCCAAGCAGTGTTCATTGGCGGCTTCCCTGACTGACCCACTACGAGTTCAGACTGGTCCCCCACACAAGGATCGACCTAGTTTGACAACACGCTATAGTTCTCTCATCAGAAAGGCAAGCAGGCGAGCGGGTGATGCGGCAGCGGACATGGTGCTTGCCCGGGAGGGTAAAAATGAACCAGGGCCCCGCGCCTCTCAGACTTTTGGGGTCTGGACAGCCGACGCGCCGGCGCGTTTGCTGATTTTACAATGAGGCGCATCTTCGTTGTCGGCACGGCTGACACAAAAGGCGAGGAGCTCGCCTATCTGCGGCGCATGGTCGCCGACGCAGGCGGCACGCCGATAGTGGTCGACGTCGGCATCGGCTCGGCGCGCTGCGATGTCGATATTGCGCGGAGCGAGATCGCCGCCCACCATCCGGACGGAATGCATTTTCTGTGCGGGACTGATCGGGGCGAGGCCATCACCGCCATGGCAGAGGCGTTCGCCCGATTCGTCGCGACCCGCCGCGACATCGACGCCATGCTGGGTATCGGCGGCGGAGGCGGCACCTTCATTGTGACGAAGGGCATGCAGGCACTTAAGGTCGGCCTGCCCAAGCTGATGGTTTCGACTCTCGCCTCCGGCGAGGTCGGAGCTTATGTGGACATCGCGGACATAACCATGATGCCGTCGGTCACTGATTTGGCCGGCCTGAACAACATCAGCAGCGCTGTGCTTCGCAACGCGGCGTTTGGCATCGTAGGCATGGCCGCTGCTGGCCCTCCCGCGGGCACCGAGAAGCCGGCGATCGCGCTGACCATGTTCGGCGTCACGACCCCTTGCGTCACTATTGCATCCGAGCAGCTCCGGGACCGTTTCGATTGCGTTGTGTTTCATGCCACCGGGACTGGGGGACGCGTGATGGAGAAATTGGTCGACAGCGGCCTCGTGAGCGGCGTCATCGATGTAACGACGACTGAGGTGTGCGATCACCTCTTCGGCGGCGTGCTCAGTGCTGGCGCTGATCGGCTCGGCGCGATCGCGCGCACGCGCGTGCCCTACGTCGGCTCGGTTGGTGCACTTGACATGGTCAATTTTCGGGCGATCGAGACGGTACCGGCGCACTATTCACACCGCAATCTCTATCGCCATAACCCGCAAGTGACGCTCATGCGTACGACGGCTGAGGAGAATCGCCAAATCGGCGTGTGGATCGCCGAGAAACTCAATCGGTGCAGCGGTCCTGTCCGCTTCCTAATTCCCGAGAAAGGGGTGTCGATGCTGGACGCGCCGGGCCAGCCGTTTCATGATCCGACTGCCGACGCCGCGCTGTTCGACGCGATCGAGCACACGCTTCATCGGACACGCGACCGTCGGATCGAAAGGATCGCGTGCCATATCAATGATCCCGAGTTTTCGCATTCCCTGGTTGAAAGCTTTCTGGAGATCGCGAGTTGACGCCGGATCGAAATCTTCCCAACGAAATCAAGGAAACGACCATGGTCAGAGCCTATCGCAGCGCCGTTATCAATGCGCCGGTCCAAAAGGTTTGGGCGACTATTCGGGACTTCAACGCCCTGCCTTCATGGCATCCAGCGATTGCCAAGAGTGAAATCGAGGGCGGACGGGCAAGCGACGCCATTGGCTGCGTGCGTAGTTTCTCGTTGAAGGATGGCGGACATTTGCGCGAACAGTTGTTGGCGCTCTCTGACGTCGACCATTCGTTCAGCTACAGCATCCTGGTATCGCCCATGCCGGTGAAGAATTACGTTGCAACGTTTCGCCTGACCCCGGTTACGGTCGGGAACGGCACTTTTACCGAATGGTGGGCGGACTTCGACGTGACTTCGGGCAGCGAAGACGCGATGGTGGCGCAGATCGGCGACGGCGTGTTCGTCGGTGGGTTCAAAGCGTTGCAGGAAAAGCTCGCGGCTTAAGCATTTTCCGCGGCTCCCCGATCCAAAAGGAGTGCTTTGGTATGAAGCTCGGTTTCAATCTTCTGCTCTGGACGACCCACGTGGTTGACGAGCATGTTCCGCTTTTCGATCGCCTCAAGGCAGTCGGCTATGACGGGGTGGAAATCCCCTTGTTCGAAGGCGAGGTGCGCCACTACTCGCGGCTTTCTCGAAATCTTAAGGACGCCGGGCTCGCCGCGACCGCGGTGACGGTGATGCCGTCTGGCAAGAGCGCCATCACCGCCGATGCGGCCGAACGCATGCAAGCGCTCGATCATCTAAAATGGGCGATCGATTGCACCGCGGCGCTCGGAGGTGACGTGCTGTGCGGACCATTCCACCAGCCTCTAGGCGAGTTCTCCGGTGTCGGACCGACCGAGGCGGAAAAATCCCATTGTGTCGAGGTCCACAAGCAGGCGGCGCAATACGCGGCCAAGAGCGGCATCAAACTGTCGGTCGAGCCGCTCAATCGTTTCGAATGCTATTTCCTCAACACCGCCCGCGACGCCCATGCACTGGTCGAGCGCGTCGCGGAGCCGAACTACGGCTACCTGTATGACACTTTCCACTTCAACATCGAGGAGAAGAGGCTTACCGACGCCATCCGCGCGACCGCGCCGGCAATCAACCACGTCCACATCTCGGAAAATGACCGCGGAACGCCCGGCACCGGCCACGTGGATTTCGCGGGCGTGTTCGGCGCGCTTAAAAAATCCGGATACGACGACTGGATGACCGTCGAAGCATTCGGCCAAGCGCTGCCCGACCTCGCGGCGGCCACCAAGGTCTGGCGGCCGCTCTTTGTGATGCCCGAGGATGTTTACGCAGGCGCGTTTCGGCTGATGAAGGAAGGCTGGGCGAAGCACTGAGCGGTTCAAGCCTTACATGTGCGCGGCGATCCCGCATAGCGCCCAGCTAGGCGCGGCCCACCGTTTCCCAGTGTCCTGATTTCGCCGACTTGAGCACGGCGTCCGTAACCAGGTCCGTGGCCAGCGCGTCGCGAAAGGTGGGCGCCGCCGGCTTTTCGGCGCGCAGGCCCTCAATAAAGTCCGCGACCTGATGAATGAACGTGTGCTCGTAACCGATCTGCAATCCCGGCACCCACCAATGTTTCATGTAGGGATGATCGCCGTCGGTGACGTGCAGCGAACGCCATCCGCGCAGCCGGCCCTCGTCACGATGGTCGAAGTACTGGAGCCGATGAAGATCGTGGAGATCCCAGAAGATCGACGCATGTTCGCCGTTGATCTCCAGCGTGTAGAGCGCCTTGTGGCCGCGGGCGTAACGCGTCGCTTCGAATGTTGCCAGTGAGCCGTTGCCGAACCGGGCGAGGAAAGCGCTGGCGTCGTCGATCGTGACCTTCTCGACCCTACCGGTAAGATTGTGCTGGCGCTCCGTGATGAACGTCTCGGTCGTCCCGGTGACCGATTGAATCGGACCGTTAAGCCACATTGCGGTGTCGACGCAATGCGCGAGGAGGTCGCCGGTTACGCCGCTCCCGGCCACGTCGGCGTCAAGCCGCCATAGTCCGGCGCCGCCTTGCGGCAGATCCTTGGAGATCGTCCAATCCTGCAGAAACTTGGCTCGGTAGTGAAAGATCTTGCCGAGGCGTCCGTCATCGATGATCTCTTTGGCGAGCATGACCGCCGGAACGCGGCGGTAGTTGTACCAGACCATATTCGGCGTCTTAGCGGCTTCGACCGCCGCCACCATGCGATTGCTCTCTGCCGGATTGCGGCCGAGTGGCTTCTCGCACATGACCATCCTGCCGGCCTGTGCCGCGGCAATCGCAATCTCGGCGTGACTATCATTCGGCGTGGCAATGTCGATCAGATCGATGTCGGAACGCGACAGCAGCTTGCGCCAATCGGTTTCGATCGACTCGTAACCCCACTGCGCCGCGAACGCCTTGACGTTCGCTTCTTTGCGCCCGCAGATCGCCTTGAGCACTGGCCGGCGGTCGAGATCGAAGAACTGGTTGACCTTGCTGAAGGCATTAGAGTGAGTGCGGCCCATGAAACCGTAGCCCACCAAGCCGACATTTAGCGGTCGCTGATTGCTCATCGGTGCCATCCGCCGTCGATCACTGCCGCCAACCGTGGCCGTCGCGAACGTCGATCATGGCCTTGAGCACATCGTTCCAGGTCTGCGGCTGTCGCATCACCGCGTTCGGAAACATGCAGCCGTCCCAGCAGATGTGGCGGACGGCGTGCGTGGGTTTGCCCGCGGCATCGCGCAGCCAATAGCCGGCGACATGCACGACGTCGAGCTTGCCGTTGGGATCATTTACCAGACAGTGCCGGCCGGTCTTGTCGTGCGTTCCCATACCCTTCACCGTCGCATCGTTCTGCGCGACGTGGAAATCGTTGGTCCAGGGACGCAACGCGTCCGTGAGGGTCTTCAGCGCCCGGTCGAGGATCTCCTGATTCTTCCAGTCGAAGCCGGCAGGCAGGATGCGCGATTCGGGAGCGTTATAGCCGAGCGCATAGAGCAGCGTATGCGCCATGTCGGCCTGGAATCCCAATGTCTTCGGCCGGTTCACCTGTTCCAACAGATCGACCATTGCCTGCCAGCTGTGCATGCCGCCCCAGCAGATTTCACCCTCGGCAGCCAGCCGTTCGCCATGCACTTCGGCAACGTCGCAGGCGCGCCGGAAGGTATCGGCGATCGTTCGGGTGTTTCCGGCTGGGTCCTTGGCCCAATCCTCGACGCTCGCCGCGGAATCAATACGAACGACGCCGCCCTTGCGGATGCCGATGTCGCGGAGCTGCCGGGCAATGCCACAGGCCTTGCGCACCATGTCGACGAAGCGCTGGCGGTCCGTTTCACTCCCCATGGCCGAGCCGCCGCCGACCGGCGGCCAAACCGGCGCAACAACCGAACCGACTTCCAGATTCTTCGCCGCAACCTTGTCGGCAAGCCTTTTGATCTCGTCCGTGGAGGAGTCGATGCCGGTGTGCGGATCGGCAAGGAAGAGGTCCACGCCTTCAAACTTGATGCCGTCGACTTCCGCCGCCGCAGTCAGATCCAGCATTTCGTCGAGACCGATCGGCGGCTCCGAGTCCGGCCCCTTGCCGACGAGGCCCGGCCACATTGCGTTGTGCAGTTTCGGAAAATTGTTGCGTCCGTCCACGATGTCTTCCTCCCACTCGCAATGTTGTCCCTCTAGCCAATCCCCAGCATCCGCTGAATCTTTTTCTGATCAGCGCTGCCGGTGACGAAATCGTCAAACGACTTCTCGGTGACGCGAATGAGATGGTTCTTTATGAACGAGGCCCCCTCGCGAGCGCCGTCCTCGGGATGCTTGAGGCAGCATTCCCATTCGAGCACGGCCCAGCTGTTGTAATCATATTGCGCCATCTTCGAGAAGACGGCGGCGAAGTTTACCTGGCCGTCGCCCAGCGAGCGGAAGCGGCCGGCACGGTTCACCCAGGGCTGGTAACCGGAATAGACGCCCTGCCGACCGGTCGGATTGAGCTCGGCGTCCTTGACGTGAAATGCCTTGATCCGCTCGTGGTAGATGTCGATGAATTCCAGATAGTCGAGGTGCTGCAGGACGAAGTGCGACGGATCATAGTTGATGCAAGCACGCCTGTGCCCGCCGACCGCGTCGAGGAACATCTCGAAAGTGGCGCCGTCAAAAGTGTCCTCGCTCGGATGGATCTCGTAGCAGATGTCACAGCCCGCGTCCTCGTAGGCGTCCAGGATCGGCTTCCAGCGGCGGGCCAGTTCGGCGAAGGCGCCTTCGATGAGGCCGGGCGGGCGCGGTGGCCATGGGTAAACGAATGGCCAGGCCAGCGCGCCAGTAAAGGAGACGCTGGCCTTGAGCCCAAGGTGCTGCGAAGCCTTGGCGCCCATGCGCAACTGCTCGACCGCCCATGCGTGCCGTTCTTTCGGCTTGCCGTGAACCGATGGAGGTGCGAAGGCATCGAACGCCTCGTCGAACACCGGATTGACCGCGACGAGTTGTCCCTGCAGGTGCGTGGACAGCTCGGTGATGGCAATTCCCCGCTCGCGAGCCACGCCGGAGACCTCATCGCAATACGTCTTCGATGAAGCAGCTTTTGCCAGATCGAACAGGCGTCCATCCCAGCTCGGAATCTGCACGCCGTTGTAGCCGAGGCCGGCGGCCCATCCGCAAATCGACTTCCAGGAATTGAAAGGTGCGGAGTCACCCGCAAACTGCGCCAGAAAGATCGCGGGTCCCTTCACTGTGCCAGCCATCGTGCTCTCCGGATTTTTCTCGTACCCATTAACTGTACCCCATCCCATGAATCAACGCCAACGGACAACCAAAAGCTACGCCGGCACCGAGGCAGCGGGATTGCAACTGTTCAGCGTAGGTCGACCGGGATGACGTGGAACACCATCCAGAGCCTGAGAACGAAGCGGCGGATGTTGCAACCGATTATTGTGCTGGCGTTTGCCGACCGTGCCTTGAGCTCATAGCTGCTAAAGACGGCAATCGGCTCACCCGTTCCTCAGATGTTGTCTTCGTCAAACTCGAGGCAATACCGACAATGGGTTTTGTAAGCCGTTTCGCCCATAAGAGAGTCGATCTCCGATGGATCAGCGATCTTCAATTTGAAAAACCAGCCATCCCCAAGCGGATCGGAGTTGACCAGGGTCGGATCGTCCACGATCCTTTGGTTGGTCTCGATGACCTGACCGCTGATCGGCGCGCGAACATCGGAGGTCGCCTTGATTGATTCTACTACTGCAGCCGGCGCGCCTTTTGCGAAACGCTTCCCGGACGGTGGCAGCGCGACAAAGACCAACTCGCCGAGTTGCCGTTGAGCGTGTCCAGTGATACCGACGACCGCAACATATTCGCCGATGCGTAGCCACTCGTGGTCTGGTGTGAATCTGAGCACGACGCAACCTCGCCTGGGCTCTCTGTGGGCGGAAAACCAACAGCACATCCGCTTCATCGGTCTCCGGCAAGTAGTAACCGCGGGCTGCAATCGAGTCCACACACTAAGGAGACCAGCCGCCCTCGGTCGATCCTGTCGATGCGGTCGTGGCACGCGCCTCCTTGGATGAAAGACGTATGTATTTCCACGACGACGCGATTGCTCGTTACCGGCTTTAAGACTACGGGGAACGTAGCGTTGGACCAGAACTTGGCCATCTACGGGTGTGCGATGAAAAACCTTCCGGCACGGCGGATTGGCCAGACCGAACTGGAGGTTAGTGTTCTTGGCTTGGGCGGAGCCCCGCTGGGCGATCTCTACGAGCGGATACCCGAGGAGCGGGCGGTGGCCACCTTGGAGATTGCCTATCAGCGCGGCATCCGTTTTTTCGACACCGCGCCGCTGTACGGACACGGCCTGTCGGAGCACCGCCTTGGTCATGTGCTCCGGAGCAAGCCGCGCGCTGATCTTGTAGTCTCGACGAAAGTCGGCCGTTGGCTCCGCCCCGAGCGTGGCGAGCTCGTCGACCGCGGTCAGTTCGCGGGGGGGCTTAATTTCCAAACCGTCTACGACTACAGTTACGATGGGACCATGCGCGCGCTCGAGCAGAGCTACCATCGCCTCGGCATGGATCGAGTTCGATATCGCGCTCATCCATGATGTCGATATCTGGACACATGGCTCTGCGGAGGCCTATGAGCGACGATTTCGGGAAGCCATGGATGGTGCGTATCGTGCACTTGATGAACTGCGAAGATCCGGGGTGGTCAGGGCAATCGGCGTCGGGATCAACGAAGTCGCGCCGTGCGTTCGTTTCGCGAAGGAAGCAGCGTTTGATTGTTTCCTGCTCGCCGGCCGATACACACTTCTGGAGCAGAATGGTCTCAACGACCTCTTTCCGCTGGCCGAACAGCACGGCTTCTCGCTGCTGCTAGGCGGTCCATTCAATTCCGGGATTTTGGCTACTGGGGCGACGCCGGGAGCGAAATACAACTACAAGCCGGCGCCCCCCGCGATCATCAAACAAGTCGCGCGAATTGAGGCCGTCTGCAAACGTCATGACGTACCGCTTGCGGCCGCTGCTATTCAATTTCCCCTTGGCCAGCCAACGATAGCGTCGATTGTTCCCGGTGCCGTGAGCCCCTTCGAGGTCGAGCGCAATGCCGCGTACGTAGATATGCAGATCCCGCGATCTTTATGGGATGAGCTAAAAGCTGAAAAACTACTGGCCGCCGACGCCCCTGTACCAGTGATCCGAGCGGCACGAACGGGAGCATAAAGAATCTCCCGCCGATTACCGTCCTCTTTCAAACCGGCACCGTGATTCCCTTCTTTATGAGAATACATCCATAGGGCCGCATTTCTCCCGTAGCAACGATGGCGTATGCCATCTTCGCTCGATCGTAGAAGGCATACCGTTGGACCCCAGCGAGCGGAACGTGCCGCCCTTCAGCCTTGTCGATCACCTCCTGGCAGAGCGCTTGTACTTCAGGAATTTTATTCGGGTCGTCTATCATCTCCATGCGTATCGCCGGATCGGGAACAAAGGTGTCGACTGGGATCAAGTAGAGGCACGCCGCGAGTGCATCGGGGAGATCGGCGCCATCGAGGCGAACCAATCTCCGGGCCAGAGATGTCGCCGGAAAATGTGCATCGACCAGAGCGATTTCGTCACCATGCCCCATCGAAGCGAGTGTGTGCAGCAATTCGGGGGTGTGTAACCGCGTAAGCGTCTTCAGCATGTGCACTGTTCTCCTATGCCGGGGAATCGGTAGTGCGCTACCAGCCCCAAACTGCAAGTACAAGATCTAACAGTCGAGCGGCGATTGGCGGTCATTTCCCGACATCTCACTTGGGGGAATGTTGGAAGCGTTGTGGACGACTAGAAGCGCGGCTCACGCTGGCGTAGGTGCCTGACGGTCGCGATGGGCCTGGGTTACGACAATCCGGCCGCGTTTACGACCATGTTCAAGCGGCGTATTTGGAACTCCGCCGCTCACCTACCTCAAACAGCACAACTGACGCGATCTCACTCGAACGCCTTCCCAGCGTAGCGCGGTGTAACGAGAACCCACTCGAGAGTGCACAGCTTGTCAGCGAAAACCGCCGGCCTCGGCCCAGACGCCGGCAACCGATTCCCTCGCCGACTTGGCCAGTAGGCCGCTGTCGTTAGCGATCGTCACAAGGCGAAAACCCGACTGGATCATGCGTGCGGCATAGACAGGACTGGCACAGTGGATGCCAGCGTAAAGATTGCGCTTCTGCGTCTCGCGGATAAGCCGCTCGTATATTTGCAACACCTGTGCCTCCTCCCGGTCGAGCTTCGGCATGAGGCCTAGCGAGAAGCTCAGATCGCCCGGTCCGACATAGATCCCGTCGATGCCCCGGACATCGAGGATGGCGTCAAGATTGTCGAGCGCCTCGCGGGTCTCGATCATAGGGATGACCAAGACCTCGTCATTGGCGGTCTTCTGGTACTCGCCGGCGCTGCCATATGCTCCGGCGCGTATAGGACCATTGCTGCGCGTGCCCATCGGTGGGTAGCGACAGGCGGAGACCAGCGCCTCGCATTGCTGCTTGGTGTTAACCATCGGGCAAATGACGCCGTAGGCTCCACCGTCGAGTACTTTCCCGATGATGCCCGGCTCGTTCCACGGCACGCGAACCAGACGGGTCACGGGGTACGCGTGCATTGCCTGGAAGCAAGCGACCATCGAGAGATAGTCCTGCACCCCATGTTGCAAGTCGACGGTGACGCTATCCCAGCCACATTGCGCCATCACTTCGGCTACAAAGGCGGAGGGGATCGCGAGCCAGCCATTGACCGCCGCCTTGCCCTCTTTCCAGCGCCGCTTTAGCTCGTTCTGAGCCATCGTTGCCCATCCTTGTTGGCAGTTCGATCCACGCGTCGTCGCCGCCGGCTGCCAGCGGCGAAGATCAGAGCCTTGCAAAACACTGGGATTGACGCAACTCATTGGCCAGCGGATTGATGGGCAGACGTGAGGCCTCGCAATGAGGCTCGGAACGGCCAGTTGGCAGAATCCCTATGCGAGGCATCTTTGTTGTCAGTTGCGCGCGTGCCGCTACCGCCCACGCAACTGTCGCGCCGCCAATCAGCATGAAGAACTCGCGCCGCCGCATTGCCCCTCGCAAACTCACACAAAGCATCTCTGACCGCGCAAACTAGCACACAAGCAGAGCGGTTGATGAGATCAGGCGCGCATCGTTCAACCCCTGGCTCATGTCGGCTCGGGGTCGTTTGCGACGATCGAGCCCGCTTTGCCTCGCTGTTCACGTCCGCTTCGCCCCGAAAGCGACCGACGCGCTGCACGGCCGCAGAAGAACGCAAAGTGCCAAACGCCGACATTCGGCCCCGACGCGGTCAAGTTCAATTTTGCGCCGCGCGCGACAGCGACCGCACGTTGCGCCCCTCGGCGGCTGTGCGACGAAAACTACGGACCCTGGTGTTTGGCGGCACGGCATTGATCGAAGTTTCGGCGTGAGCCGCTTTGATGCTGCGAGCTATAATGAGCGTGCGTGTGATTCGATGAAAAGAAAACTACCGATCGGCGGCGCGTCAATAGCCGCGCCAAGAGAGAATGAAGCCAAGCTCAGGAGTATCCTGATCGAACTAGGTGTCGGCGATGCATTCGATGATTCTGCGGTTCATGAACTGTGGTTAGAGATCGGACGGATTTACGGCGCTTGGCTGGCTGAGCAGGAGGCCACGGAGGTTTCGCCTGTCGCGAAGGCGCTGCGATCGACCGCGCGAAATCTGCTGGATGCCGCGGCAGTCCTTAGTGGTTTGGAAACCGGGTGTCGCACGCATGTGGAAATCGAAGCGACGCGGCAGGCAGCTACGATACTAGCGCTTGATCCGAGCGTCGGGTCCTTCGATAGGGCGAAAGAACTAATCATCGCGTTCCGGGAGGAGGCTGCGAGGGTCGGCCACACCTGTATGGTGGCCTATGCGGATCTAAACCAAAAGGCCCTAAACGAGGGACGCGCGCCCTTGCGTTGGTACGACGAGTTCACCGCTCTGCTGCTCAAAATTGCCGAGAAGGCGGGCGTCGATCCATCGCTTGGTAAGGACAGAATTACTCGCACCCGAACAGGATGGCTTTTCGAGGCCGCCCAGGCTCTCGAGGCATTCCTCGATCCGTACATGCGCTCCCCCAGCGCGGAGGCGTGCGGCAAACGCTTGGAGCGCAGTCGTAAGAGGCGCCAGGCCAAAGCGCATCGACAAAACCCCCGATCCGGCTAGGCCCCTTTTGTCGATGTGAAGCGTTCCTGGACCTTCCCCACTTTGGCCGATGACAGCTCGAAGTTTCGAGCCATAGCCAGAAAGGGGAATTCCGGAAATGACTGCACTGTCGGGCCGCGACATCGGCACGCCAAGGAAAGCCACGGCGTCGCCAAAGGTCTATCTCACTCCAAAAGAAGCCTCGGAAATCTGTCGCATGAGCGTGTCGTGGCTCGCCAAGGCGCGCATGAATGGCGACGGCCCCCCCTTTGTGAAATTCGGACGTGCCGTCCGCTACGAAGAGACGGCTCTTCATCAGTGGACGAAGACAAAGGAACGGCGTTCAACAAGCGAAGATGACGCCAAGAAACGTCCCAAATTCACTGAATAATCGTCCATCGTAGTACATCACAATACATCAATAGACCTCTAGTACGGCTTAGATTAGGAATATATGGTAACAAACCCGACTTTTATTTACTAGCAACACTATCCTAAATTACTACATAATACATGCAGGTCCATCCCAAGGAATGCCAGTCAACAAGGTAGGTGATCCCAATGAGCGAAAACGGACTACTCGAGCCCTCCTTTGCCGACGCCATCGCGGCGATCGAGCAGGCGAAGGAGTTGCCGGCGTCGAAGCGAACGCACTGGTGCTGCTCGCTGCGCATCATCGCCAAGGCGCTAGACCGGCCACCGGAGAGCATTGCCGCGCGCTGGGGCGCGGTGGCGCTCAAGGTCAACCAGCTCCATCACGCCAACAGCGGCGTGGAGTGGAAGACGCTGGCGAACCACAAGTCGAACGCCAAGGCGGCACTGTTCTGGTTCCGCGGTGAGCAAGGCCTGCCGCGCCGGGGCACACCGCTGAAGCCTGAGTGGCAACAATTGCGCCGCCGCCTGAAGGATCTATCCCGCCGGGGAAAGCTCTCGGGCCTGATCCGCTATTGCAGCCTCAAGGGTATCGCGCCGAGCGCGGTCGATGAGGCGGTAGTCGACGCCTACATGGCCTACAGAAAGGAGACGACGGCACTGGCGGTCGACATCAAGGCGCGGCGGGCCATTGCGCGAGCCTGGAACGCAAGTCGCGGGATCGAAGGCTGGCCCCAACAGCAGCTGATCGAGCCTCCGCTCAAGGCAAAAGAAGGCCCTCGCTGGGAAGACTTTCCAGAGCAGTTGCAAGCGGACGTCGCTTCTCACCTGAAGTTCCTGACCACGCATCGCAAGAGCCCGAGCGGCAAGCACTTGCGGCCTTGCAAGGCCTTAACGCTTCGGACCCGCCGCACGGACCTCGTCTCCTTTGCCAAGAAGGCGGTCCGGGTCGGTATACCGACGGCAGAGCTTTCCTCACTGTCGGTCCTGCTTGCGCCGGAGCTTGTCGAGCGCATCCTCGACAAAGAATGGGAGCAGAACGGCGATGAGCCGAAAACCTCTACTATCGACCTCGCCAAGAAACTGGTGGCGGTGGCGCGATCGGCCAATTGCCTCACCAAGGAGCATCTTACCCAACTGGACGATAAACGAGCAGCCCTCGAGGAATATCGAAAGGAGGGAATGACGCAGAAGAATCTCAAGCTGGTCCGCCGGGTCTTAAACAGCGAAGTCTGGGCAAAAGTCATCAACTGCACAGAGGTGCTGATGCGCCAAGCCCGTTCATTGAAAGATCAGGCGCAGGTTAAGGCAGCGATGACCGCCCAGATCGCGGTCGCGGTTGCCATCGTCACGGCGGCACCGGTGCGAGCTTCGAACCTCGCTGCCATCCGCCTTGGCGAGAACCTGAACAAGCCGGGCGGCCCTGATACGTCCTACCTGCTGGTGTTCCCGGAGTATGACGTCAAAAACCAGGTCGACCTGACTTTCGAACTAGATGAGTACGTGACCGCGGTCATTGACGAATACGTCCACGACTATCGTCCGGCACTGATGCGCGGCTCGAACGAGGACTGGCTGTTCCCGGGAGGTGAAGGGGGAGCAAAGAATGCGCGCCTTTTCGGCATCCAGATCACCGACCGTATCCAAAAGGTGACCGGATTGCGCATCACGTTACACCAGTACCGCCATGCGGCGGCCGCTGTCTACTTGAAGCACCATCCCGGCGACTACGAGACGGTCCGGCGCTTCCTGGGCCACCGCAACATCCGGACAACGGTCAAGTTCTACTGCGGTCTGGAGACCATCCAAGCCACCCGGATGTTGGGCGATGTGGTCCGGCAGCATCGCAATATCGAAACCGACCCCGGTGACAGACCATGAAGGAGAAGAAGAAAACGTTGGGGCTGGGCGTCCACTCGCTGCCTGAAGAGCAGTGGCCGGCGGCAGATCGTGCCGCCTGGCAAGAGGCCCGTCGTCCCGGTGTTCGCCTCCAGCGTGGCGGCACCGCCAGCCACTTAAGGCCGGTGGTGCAACACGACCTCCGGAAGCGCCATGGCCTCTTCCTGGACTTCGTGGCGAGGTCGGAGCGGCTCGACATGAACGCACCCGCAGGGGCGCAAGTTACCCCGGAAAATGTAGGTGCCTACGTGGCCGAACTGAAAAATCGGGTCAGTTCAGTCACGGTCTACGGTTCGATCCGAAAGCTGCGGCGTTTTGTGCAGCTGATTGCGCCCCGCAGTGATCTCGGCTGGCTGATCGAGATCGAGCGTCAACTCTACTCGGAAAGACGACCCCGCCCGAAATGGGACCGGGTCGTCACCACGGATGTCCTGGTCGATGCCGGGCTGTCCCTTATGGCCGAGGCCAAGATCGCAAAACGACCTGAGCTCACGCGGGCGCGAATGTTCCGCGACGGCCTGATGATTGCGCTTCTCGCCTATTGTCCGATCCGCCTCAAGAACTTCGCGGCCCTCGAAATCGGGCGCAGCTTTGTCAGTGTCGATGGCGCATGGTGGATTGTACTCACGGCGGCCGAAACAAAGGAAAAGAGGGAAGACGAGCGGCCAGTCCCGGAGGACCTTACAGCTTCAATCGAGCGCTATCTGGAGATCTACAGACCTGTCCTGGCAGGAGACAAGGCAGAAACAACCGCGCTGTGGCTGGCAATCAACGGCAACCCGATGAGCTACGCGTCGATGGGTGAGCACATTGCCGAAACCACAAGGATCACGATTGGCGTAGCCGTCAGCCCTCATCTCTTCCGTACGGCGGCAGTGACGACCCTGGCCACCCGCGCGGGCGACAGACCTTACGCCGGTAGCGCCCTTTTGCATCACGGACCCTGGGGTCCTCAGGAAAATTACAATCGGGCGACGTGCGTGACCGCGGGAAAATCCCTTGCTGCAGTTAATCAACGTTATCGACGCAGCCACGGCATCTGCCCATAAATCCGTCAATGGACAATCCGTTCGGCACGAGATTGTCACCCATGTCTTAGGTACGTTCTGTTACCCATGTCTCCGGGCGGACATGCGGAAATTTGGTTGTGGGGCACGATTTGTTCAAGAACGTAGCGGGGCCGCCAAAGAAGCTTGGCTCGGGATAGTCTCTTGACGCCACCGATTGACATAGCAAACGTCGTTGGCCTCGGTTCAGGTCTTTCAAACGGGGACCGGGTTGCGGGCCCGCAACAGAAATTTGGAAAGTAATGGCGTGCAGCGGATAGGAGTCGGTTGTTTTATTTGTCCGTACCGAATGCGCGTGGCCCCAGAGGTTGCGGCACCGAATTGTCTGCGCCCTCGAAGGGTGCGGGCGCGCCGAACTGCACCCGATGGCCCGGACTTTCCGAACACCGACCAATGCAATCGTCCCGACGACCACTGCCGCCACGGCAAAACGAAAAGCATGTCGCATCAAACCCTCCCTGGCATCGCCAGCGTTGAAACCGCAGGCTAAAAGCGCGCTGCACCTGCTGTCATTGCCGGATCACTACGAATTGGTCACAAAGGATGATACGGGCGCCTCTCGCCGCTTCGCGGAGCGAATCAAATCTAAAGCCTAGCAAGGCTTCGCCTCAGACCGTTACATTGCTGCAAATGCACTTTGTCGCGAATGGCCCCCATCGCGTCACTTGATGACCGATCGGTCGTTCGTGACCGTGCAGCGAAGCTAGCTGCCATTCCAGCGGGTGAGAGTCCCGCCAACAGAGATGCTATGGGGCGGCGGCGAGGATATTGCATCCATCGGCGCTGATGTGAATCGATGGAGCACCCCATGCAGAAGTTGAATGACCTGAGCCGATGCCTCACCCCCCTCGAACGGGACAGCACGCTGATCGCCGTCATCGAGATGAGCCTGTCGAGCTGGCTCGTTGCCGGCATCGTGCCCGGCGTCGAGCGCCAGCCGTTGAAGAAGCTCGCGGTCGACGAGAGTGTATTGTTGAAGCTGCTGCATCGATGGAGAGAGGAAGCCGAGAAGGCTGGATACATGATCAAACGGATCGCCGTCGCCTTCGAGGCCGGCCGTGACGGCTTCTGGCTGGCGCGCTGGCTCAGGGCTCGCGACATCGAGGTCCATGTCATTCATACATCGAGCGTAGCCGTATCGCGCGAGCACCGGCGCGCCAAGACCGACCGGCTCGACACCGAGCTGCTCAAACGCGCCTTTCTTGGCTGGCTGCGCGGCGAGCGTGATCACTGCAAGATGGTCGCAATCCCGACAATTAAGGACGAAGATGGCAAGCGGCCAAACCGCGAGCGCGAGAGCCTCGTCGGAGAGCAAAGTCGGATCATCAACCGAATCAAAGCAACATTGGTCCGGCTCGGCATCCGCGGCTTCAATCCCAAGCTGAAGAAAGCTGCCGAACGACTTGAAGGCTTGCGCACGCCCGAGGGCGAGCCGATCCCGCCCAACACGTTGTCTGAACTATATCGCGACATGGAGCGCCGACGGCTCGTGCGCGATCAGATCCAACAGATCGAGAACGCACGCCTGGATCGCCTCGAGCATGCACCCGGCGAGGGAGCGCATGCCATGGTGCGCCTGCCGGCGCGTGTGATGGGCATTGGCATCGAGACGGCCGACATGCTGGTGCAGGAGGTGCTGTCGCGAAACTTGCGCGATCGACGCGCCGTAGCGCGTTATGCGGGCCTCACTGGCTCGCCCGACGAGAGCGGGAAGAAGCGCCGCGAGAAAGGGCTGGCGCGATCCGGGAATCCTCGGGTTCGGCGGGGCATGATCCAATTGGCGTGGCGATTCCTCCTGTTCCAGAAGGACAGCGCCTTGGCGCAGTGGTTCCGAGCCCGTACCGAGAACGCCCGCGGCACTCGCAAGACCATGATCGTGGCCTTGGCGCGCAAGCTTCTGATCGCCCTGTGGCGGCTCGTACGGGAGGGCGTGGTGCCGGACGGCGTCATTCTGCGTCCCGTACAATGACCGGAGGACGCAGAAAGCACCCAACAGTTTTGGCTCAGCCCGTCCGCTTGTGACGGGTCGCCGATGACGGTTCGAGGTGGCGGTGACCCGATGGACTCCATGGCTTATCACGCCGTAACAGAGAATGGGTCCGCCGCTTCGGAGCTTCGCACCGATGCGCATGACTGCATCATGGTTCGGGTCCTTGGGCCCACCGGATACAAGGTTGTGGCGCGATTGATCCGCGCCCGAAAGCGGGCTTCCCTCTGATCGTCAGCACGACCGCACCAAGGGTGCCGTCGTGCTCGAAGCCGTCAAGGTATGGCCTGGAAAGGGCGGAATGTTGCAAGGTTGGCGCGACGGCCAACCTTGACAGCTCCTGCGCGTCGACGTGAGCGAAGCGCGGGTCGGGACGAAGAAACGGGCTTCCAGATCGAACAAGAAACCGACGAAGGAAAGAGGATGCGCCGCCCTCCCGAAACTCCTTGACAAAAAAGGCCCCATACAAGGAGTCCAGTCGCTGTTGTAGTTATATCCAGCAACGGGGAGGAAGACCGATCCGTTGAAAGCCTGGAAGTAAAAGTCCCCGGTGGCTGGGGAAGTATCCCAGTCTGATCCGTACAGGGGGGCAAGCAACCTGGCAGGCTGTAGCGGAAGCGAACCAGTGAAGCCACGAAATCGACCGCCCGCGTGGAACGGATTGCGGGAGTGTTGGGAGTGCCGAGCCGGTGGTCATTCGGCGAAGGCCAATGTCGGCATCGAAGTTCTGGAAAATATCGATGTCGAACTCTCCGTGGTCGGAGAGGGCGGCATGTCAGGAAGGAATGAGCAGCGAAAGCTCGGAACCACTCGCGGGTCGCCTAGGCGCTCCCGCACAGCGAAGGCATCGCGTATAAGCCGCCATGCGGTGAAATCGGGATGCGCCCGCGAGTGGGGCGGATGAGGCCGATTAAGTGATGACGGACCGGGACAGAATAACCCGGACCCGAGCGAGGGCCTCTGGGGCGGTGGGGTAGTCGCCCACCATGGCGGTGCGTTATCGAGTCCTTGACCCGGCGCAGTACGGGAAAATCGACGTGACCACGAGACGCACGAGGGGCGGACGCAAACTGGATGTCAGACGGCGCATGCCGGGAGCAGGCTTAAGCCGCTGATCACTCAGGAAGGCGCCGCTTGGAAAGCCAGCCTTGCAGCCGTACTGGGGAAAACTCACCGTACGGAATAATAGGGGGGATCGAGGAAACGTCGGCATCATCCGAAGCCCGATCCGCGCCTCGATCCTACCCGACCGAAGCGAAACTTCGCGAACCATCAATTTCCGTATCCCCAAAGCCTCGTTCGTTCTCGTTCCCCGGGTCAGGACGATCGGGCTATTGAAAATCGACCGGTCAGTGAACTGCGATCGAGGCGTTTGGTTCCCAAAGAACGCAGGTCGCGGGCGCGTCTAAATGCCACGAGAATATATCCAGTGAGCCCCTCAATCTCGGCCATGTCCTCCACCAATCAAACGCATGTGCACGGTCCTGGCTGCGGCCATATCGCCGTGGGGCATGAGGACCATGTCGATTATCTTAATCACGGTCATCTAGAGTATATTGAAGGCGGGCACACCGACGAACACGTGGTTGAAATCAGTTCGACAAACCCTGATCGCTGCGATTCAAAGCATCGCGCTTCCGGACATAAGGAGGCCCATCGACATGGCCAAGGCTGCGGCCATGAGGCTGTTCCCCATGGGGACCATATTGATTATCTGGTCGATGGTCGCCTGCACCACCCGCATGGCGATCATTGCGACGACCACGGTCCGCTGACGGTGATTTCGCACTGAGTTGTCGTACTGATCGCGCGCGCAGATGTGCACTGCGCGGCAGGCCCTCCACTTGGCGTCAAAATTTATAAGCAAAGCCGGCGCGGAAATCGCTGATCGGCGTTCGGGTGCCACCATCAGCAATATTTGCCGGGACGTTCACGAAGCCCGAAGTCTGAAGATCGGTATATCGATACTCGATCCGCCCGAGGATCGTGTCGGTGATCGCGTATTCGACCCCGCCGCCGGCCGTCCAACCGTTGGATTTGCCGCCGGTCGTGACGAATGGCGCAGCGCCGGTCAGGGCGAACGCCGTCGAAGGATTGCCGGTGGCCCAGCCGCCGGTGCCGAAGACCAGGAAGCGGTCGAACGCGACGCCGAGCCGACCGCGGATCGAGCCGTAGTCCTTGGTCGTCGTGGAAACCGTGAAGGGACCCGACGGCAGCGCGCCGGTTGCGCCGAGCGGCGCCAGGGCTTGATTGTTGCCGGTCAGGTTGGACCACTGCCAATCCCCTTCAACGCCGAGCACGAACCGGTTGAACTGATAATTTCCGCCAACGAAACTTCCGGCAAATGGTCCGGCTCCCGCTGTAGCCGTATGGCGTCAACACGGCGCCTGACGCCGTCGTCAAAGTCCCGGTCGCCCTTTGCCAGGCAAAGCCGCCGTCCGCGCCGAAGTAGAAACCGGTCCAATTGTACGGAGAACGAACGCGGGGCATTTTCAGAGGCAACCCGACGTCGGCCGCCCCGGAAGCGGGAGCAAATGGTCCCCTGCTGTTGAACATGTAGTTCACGCCAAATTCGATGGCGCTGACCTTCGTTGTCGACGTCGTCGACAGCTGCGACAGCGGCAGCGTGAACGCCGTGGTTCCAAAATCCGTGTATCGATACTCGGCGAATACGTTCCAATTCTGCGCGACAGCGACGGAGACGCCTGCGCCCGCCGTCCACCCGCTGAGATACGTGTTCACCGCCTCGTCCGCGCCCGCAGTGGCGTTGTTGAGCGTGCCCGTAAGCTGGGTACGAACGTATTGATTGCTCGACCAGGCCCACCCCGCCGTTCCGTAAAGGAGGACGTTGTCGAAGGCGTAACCAACGCGGCCACGTATGGTCTCGCTGTCGAATACCGTGGTCTGGTTGGCGCTGGTGCCAAAGGAGTCGGTGACCGTCGTCGTCCTGGTACCGCCGGAGGTCACGTCAGCCGCAACGCCAACCAGCAGGCGCGACGGCATCATGTAGTCGAAACCCAGCTGAATACCGCCGTGCCAGTTCGGCGGGTTGCCCGTCACGGCAGTTGCCGCGGCACCCGTTGCAAGGTTGACGGCACTGCCGTTCGTATTCGCCCAGCTGTATTCACCGTAGCCACCGACGTAGAAACCGGTCCAATCGAAATGTCGCCGATGGCGGTGCGAAGACCGGGACTGCCCGCCCGAACTCTGCGGCCATTGCGTAGACATCGATCGTATCGAGCGGTCCGGCGAGCGTGAGCCGAAAGGCCATGGGCTCAATGGGGTGGATCGAATAGTCCATGAATCCGTTCTGGCAGACCGCCACCGCAATTTTCGGCGTGGGAAAGCACATGGCGAAAAGGGCGTCGGTCGTGAGCAGCGCACCGTAGGCGTAGCTCGCGTTGTAGGTGGTCGAATTGAGGAGATTGAGCGCGTCGACCTGGACGCGCCAGCCGTTGGCGAAGCGATAGCCCACCTCGCCGTTGAAGATGTTCACTGGCGGGGACTGGAAAACGCCGTCCTCGGTGAGCGGCCGCGCGCTGATGTAGCGCCAGCGCAGCGCGCCGAACCAGCCGGTCTTCTCACCCAACGTGACACCGGCCGACGCCACCATCCACGGGGCCTCGGGAATGAAATTGCCCGGCGCATTGCCGATCTGCGACTGCGGAAAGCCCGCAAGCGATTCGAAGAGCTGCTCCTGGGCCGAGTCGAAGCCGACAAAGCGGGCGCGCGCCAGAGCAAGATCGGCGTCAACGCTCATCCATGAGGCGAGCCGGTAGTTGTTGGTGAACTCGATGCCGGTGCGCTGACTTGGCGGCCCCGGCAGCGGTGGTACCGGTATCCCCCTCGAAAACCAGCTCCGAGTTTTGGTGCAGGTAGAAAAGGCTGATGGAGCTGTCCAGATTCGGTATCGCCTTGGTGCGGACGCCGATCTCGGCGCCGCGGGAGCGAACCAGAAACGGCGTAGTATCCTGAGGTGTCGTCGGATCGCCGGCGACTTGCGTCGAGGTCACGCCGCGCGCATCGTTGCTGTGATAGCCCATGCCGGCGGCGATGAACAATTCGGTCTTGTAGAAGGGACCGAACGTCATGGTGAATTTCGGGCTGCCGATCGCGGCCTGCGCATTGCCGGAGTTCGCCGGCTGCAAGATCGAATTCACCGACGCCCAGAAATAGTCGCCGCGCCAGCCGGCGGTGGTCCTGAACCAATCGGTCCAGCGCGTCGTATTCTGCGCATAGATGCCGACGTTGCCCTCGCCGACGTGGTCGACGAGCGTGTTTGACAGAAACAGACGACCGCGCTGTGTTGCCCAGGCTGACATCGATGTCATCGTAGCGGGTTTGCACGCCGAAAAGGGTTTCGGTGGGACGGCTGAACAGCGTGCCATTGATCGTGCGCGACACGCCCGCGCCGCCATAGATACGATCGTCATGCTGGTGGAACTGATCGCCGTTCATGGGGTCGGTCGTGAACCAGGTGAAGTTGTTCCACAGGTTCATCGTTTCTTTGACGAGGTAGGCATTCGCCTTCCACAATCCGGCATCATCGGATTGCGCAAACCTGGTCGACAGCATGAACCGGCTGGTGTCGCCGCCGTCCGACGGGTCGATCTCGCCGAACAGACCGATCTGTCCGGTGGTGATGGCGCGCAGCGCGACCTGATCGGATGAGTTCCAGTTGTTGGTGTACCCCATGGCGGTTGCGGAAAACCCGTTCGTCGCCGTGCCTTGGCTGTAGCGCAGAAGACCGCTGAACCTGCGGACATCTTCGCCGGTGACCCACGGACCATCGTAGGTCTTGAATTCGCCGGCATAGAGCAGCGATCCGCCACCGAGCGCGGTCGAGCCCAGCGTCAGGAACCGGTCGTAGCCGAAGCTGCCGACTGTCGCGGAGACGATGTTCTGTGGGACGCTGTCGCGCAGGAAAAGATGCAGGTCGCCGGCGTTGGCGAAATCTCCGATGTCGGCGAAATAAGGTCCCTTGCGGACTTCCAATCCGCTGATCGTTTCGGGAATGAGAAAATTCAGGTCGGCGTAACCCTGGCCGTGGGCATTGGTCGGCAAATTGATCGGTATGTCGTCCCAGAAGATCGCCAGGTCGGTGCCGTGGTCGAGATTGTAGCCGCGCAGATAATATTGGTTGGCCTTGCCGGAGCCGGAGTGCTGAACGACGGCGAGGCCGGGCGCCGCTTCGAGGATTTCCGTGTTCGTTGCCACCGGACGGGAATTGAGCTCCGCGCCCGGAGATCGTCGTCTGGCTCGCCAATTGCGGCACCGCGCGGCGTTCCGCCGGCAACGTTGGGAGCGCCGGTCTCATAGGGTGTTGGGCGGTCTGGGCGCCGGCGCCGGCGGCGCCGGCCTTGCCGTGCGCGTCGGTTTTGCCGGTCGCGGCTTGCCCTTCGGCGCGGTCACCCGGATGGTGGGAAGTTGCGAGCCCGCTCGGGCGGGTGGCTGTCCCGAAGCCGGGGCAGTCGCCGGCTGGCCTTCTCCAGCCGTGGCGGGCGCAGATGCCGGCGCTCCCGTTGCGGGACCAGTCTCAGCAGGTAGCGGAGGCGACTGCGCCAAGCGCGAAGGCGCCGTCTGCGCCAATGCGCCCGCACAAAGCGACGAAATCAAGAGCGAAGTCGACGCAAGCAACCGCGGACGCAACGACACAACAGCCCCCCGACTGGAAGTAGGCAAACTTCCACGACGCCCTCCGCAGCAATTGACGGAAGCGAATCGACAGATTCGGCGACGTTAGAAGGCAGTCCCCCCAGTAGCCATCACCCAAAGGGTGTCCCCGGATGATTTCGGCGATTTTGCTGAGCAAGTATGATGTTTGTCAATAGTCATCGTACCGCATCGCGCGATCGCCCTCGCTCGAAAGCGGCTCGCGATGCTGCTATAGCGTGATAAGGTTGCACCTTCCAGGCGAGGATAAGGCGATGCAGCGTGTGACTATTACCATCGACGATGACTTGGACGCTGAGCTTGAACGGTTCATGAGCACGCGCGGCTACGACAACCGTTCAGAGGCGATCCGCGATCTGGCCCGCTCCGGCCTCCAGCAGGCAGCCATGGAGATCAGCGGACCGCGTCCTTGTGTGGCGGCACTGGTCTATGTCTACGACCACGAAGCGCGCGAGTTGCCAAAGCGCCTCACTCGCGATTTCCACAAGCACCACGACCTCGCGCAGGCGACGCTGCACGTGCATCTCGACGAGGAGAGCTGCATGGAAGTTACAGTGCTAAAAGGACACGGAATCCGATGTGCAGCACTTTGCCGATCACATCATTGCCGAGCGCGGCGTGCGTCATGGGCACGTCGTCTATTTGCCGGCGGACAAGAAGACCCATTCACACATCGACACAGCGCATCGTACTCGTTCTTCGAGGCAACGGCGTCATCGGCATTCTTAGCTCGGTCTCAGGCAAATCTCGAAGCAAAAGGAGAGCCGCCGGGCACGATCACGACCAAAGTCAGCGCAAGATCATCGCCGATGCCACTGCCATTGCTCCGCCCCCGGCTTGCGCTACCTGCTTCTTTTGATGGTCAGAGAAACCTGCGCCGTATCGAATCTTCGAGGGTCGTCGGTGCGGAGGCGGACGTAACTTTTCCCGGCTTTCCAAATAACGCCGGCATTTCCATCGGCGGCATTACAAATCTGGCGTCGCCAACGCTCGGGGCAGAGACATTCAGCGAGACTGTGCTTACCTCCGGTACCGTACGCGGTCGTATTGGTTATGCGCCCGGCAGCTGGCTGTTTTATGCAACGGGCGGATTCGCCTGGACTTATAACCAGCTATCGCTGACGCAACTGGCCAACGGCGCGACCGAATCACCGTTTCTGTGGCGATTGGGCTTCGCAGCCGGCGCCGGGTTCGAGGTGCCCAGTCGCGTCACACTGGACTGCGCGGCTCGAATATCTGTTCACCGACTATGGCAACAGCAGCACGACATTCTTGGCAGGCGCCCAGCGGATCGGTTCCAACTTCGCTCTGCAAGAGCTGCGGGCCGGCTTGAACTATCAGTTCGGCAACGTTGCGCCGCTGGCACCGATGACGGTCAAAGCGGCGGCTGCCCCCGATCCTGACATCGTCAACTTTCACGGCCAGACGACATTCCTCGAACAAGCCTATCCCGCGTTTCGCTCGCCCTATCAGGGGCCCAATAGTTTGCCCGGCAGCGGGCAAGGCCGCGAAACCTGGGACGCTTCGCTGTTTGTCGGCGTGCGGTTGTGGCGGGGGGCTGAGCTATGGATCAACCCCGAGATCGACCAGGGATTCGGGCTCGCCAATACGCTCGGCGTTGCGGGATTTCCGAGTGGAGAAGCCTACAAGGTCGGACAGACCATTCCTTATGCGCGATTGCCGCGCGCCTTTATTCGCCAGACCATCGACCTTGGCGGAGAAAGTCAGAAAGTCGAGCCCGGCACGAGTCAGTTCGCTGAATCGCAGACGGCAAACAGGCTGGTGCTGACGGTTGGCAAGCTTGCTGTGGTCGACATATTCGACACTAACAAATATGCGCACGATCCCCGCAACGATTTCATGAATTGGGCGCTGGTTGACACCGCGACTTTCGATTATGCCGCCGACGCCTGGGGCTATACCTACGGTGCAACCGCCGAATGGTATCAGGGAAATTGGGCCGTGCGTGGCGGCTTGTTCGATCTCTCGATCGTGCCCAATAGCGCCGATCTCGATCCGACATTCCGCCAAGTCCAGTGGATCGGCGAAATCGAACGACGCTACGATCTGTGGGGACATCCGGGCAAGATCGCTGTCACCGGTTTCCTTACCCGGGGACGTATGGGAAGCTTTGAGGAGGCGATCGCATTGGCTGCGGCCACCGGCGGCCCGGCCAATATCGCCGCCGTCCGCCAATATCAAAGTCGTGGCGGCATGAGCATGAATGTCGAGCAGGAAATCACGTCCTATCTCGGCGCTTTCGTTCGCGCCGGGTGGGCCGACGGTAACGTCGAGCCATACGAATTCACGGATGTCGACCGCACCGTTGCGGCCGGACTTTCCGTCTCCGGCAAGCTTTGGGCACGGCCGGACGATACGGTCGGCATCGCTGACGTCGTCAACGGAATTTCCGGCGTGCACCGAGCTTTTTTGAATGCCGGAGGACTGGGTATCCTCATCGGCGACGGGCAGTTGCCGCGTCCCGGCCTCGAGCAGATCATCGAGGCGTACTACAGCTACGCGCTCTCGTCCGCGACGAAAGTAAGCTTAGACTACCAGTTCATCGCTAACCCCGGCTACAACACCGATCGCGGCCCGGTGAATGTCTTTGCCGGCCGGTTTCACTGGCAGTTCTAAACTGCCTTTGACGATTGCATGTAGCAATCGCGATATGGACGAGATTAGTGGGATTGCAGATCATGGTCCGGGCCTGCAAAACAAAGCACGGGTTTTCGACATACTCTGCCTCCAAACCCGATGTTGAAGCATGTTCGGCTGAGGCCGATGACCGCTCCTTCAATTCCAACCGTCAGCTACGAGGTGATGGCCCATGTCGACCGAACCTCAGCATCGCACATGACTGATAGGACGCGGCTCGCCAACACTAGCTTAAATTTGGCGCTTGGGCTTCTGCTTACGACCGGAGTTTCAGCTCAAACCTCACAAGAGTGGGTTCAATGCACCGGCCGTGAAGGGCCGATCGCCGATGTCATAGTGGCAGGTTGCACAGCTATAATTCAGGCAGCACCGGAACCCGCAGCGAAATTGGCTACAGCCTTTAACAATCGCGGTGCTGCCTACCGACTTAAAGGTAAGTATGACCAGGCGCTAGAAGACTTTGATCAATCCATTCGCCTTAATCCGAGTTCTCCAACCGCGGCATCATCTACCGGATAAGACACGACTACGATCGCGCTATAGCGGATTATAGTGAGGCGATTTGTGGGCGTCAGTCAAAGCGCGGTGAGCCGGGAGATTCACCGCAATCGTGGTGAGCGCGGCTATCGGTTCAAGCAAGCGGAAGCCAAGGCTCAAGCACGGCAGGCGATCGAGTAAGCCCCGCAAGCTCACGGTGCCGACGCGCGTAAGATCGAGGCGAAGTTGCGCAGATGCGCTGGTCGCCGGAGCAGATCAGCGGCGGCTGAGCGAACAGGGCATCAAGCTGAGCCATGAACGCATCTACGATGATCTGGGATGACAAACGCGACGGCGGCAACTTGTGGCGCAGTCTTCGGCGCGCGGAAAGTTATACGTGCCGGAAGAAGGGCGATGCTGATGCGGCGGAGGCGGATATCACCGCTGCAAAAGCAATCAACCCGGATCTTGCCAAACAGTTTGCTACCTCTCAAAAGAGCGCCGCGACGATCGGACGGGCTTCGCAGCACGTGCACGTCGTTACTCTAATTTTTGGCGCATGGCGAGTCGTCGACGCGAAATTCTGCCACCGACGGAGGAGCTACACGCCGTTCGCGACCAAGGTTCAGGCATCACCGCAGAATCTGAAGGTCGATCTCAGAGGCTTGTGTGGCGGCAGTATTAAGTGGACCAAAAACAATGCATTTTCATCTCAAGCAATATTATCGCGTCTACCGCTGGGACCGAGCGAAGATCGTGCTGGTGAAGGATTGGTTCGCCTGCCGCGAGGCTGGACCGCATCGCGCTTGGCTATCGAAGGTGCGGCCGTGGTGGCGACATGATGATCACTTTCATCCGCCTCGGCGGTCCGCCGGGCAGCAGCGAATGCAAACCGCAAACGCCGCCGAGTACGGGTGAGGGCTGTGGGCATGAGCTTGATTTCTGGTTCAAGGAACTCCGTGCGATATCCTAAGCCTCCGGGCTTTGCCGCCTAAGCCGGAGGTTTCCATGACGCTCGCGGGTATGCCACCGGCTTGCCGACAGGTGCTGAACGCCCCTTGAACTGACATTGATAGGCGGATTCAACGCGCACTGTCTGTCTAAAATCCTTCTTTGCATCTCGACAATGGTGTCGTAAGCTGTCCAGGTGTCGTAGCAGCATCATGGCGAGTTTGTAGTGATGCGGTGGTTGAGGGCGAAGTTGAGGACTGGGGCGCGACTTGGCGCTGTTTGCGCTGACGGTGCAGATCGCTCTGTCGTTCGGACACATCCATCTCGGCAACGTCCAGCACGCTTCTGCTATCGCCTCCACGGGAGGGCAGCCCAGCGGATCGACGCCGACGCAGCACCCGGTCGGTGATGCAGACGATTATTGTGCGATCTGCGCCACAATCCATCTGAGCGCGACATCGTTGCTGCCGCAGGCGCCACAGCTGCCTGTGCCGTTTGCGGTCCGCCAGGTCGAGCACTCGAATTGTGCAGCGGCCACCTTTTTCTCCACGCGACGTGCGCCATTCCAGTCGCGCGCTCCGCCTCTCGCCTGACCTTCGGTCGTTGCTGATCTTCACCATCGCCGCGCTCCGGCCCGGCGATGCGTAGAGGATTGCAAGCGCGGCTGCCTTCCATTCCGTGATGCGCCGCGACAGCACGACCGCCGTGGACCGGCCGTTTGGCCACTCATGCACATCAAGTGTAGGCGGGCGTCATGTCTGTTGGTATCTACAGTGCAATCTGCCGTCGCGTACTTTGCGCGTGGGTCCCTCGCGGTGATGCTGGTGCTGATCTGCTGCATCGGCATCGCCGGCGCGCAAGTGAAGCTTCCCGAAGTCCTGGTGCGCGCCGCAAAGCCGAAGCCCAAACCAGCCACGGCCGCACGCGTTCGCGCCGCTCCTGCCCCGGCGACACGGGTGACGCCGCGGCTGGGGACGCCAGCGGAGCGGCTCGCCACCCAGACCGCCGCTCTCAACCAGGGCCTCAACACCATTTACGCGCCGACGGGGACGGCGCCGACAACGATCAGCCACAACGCGATCGAGGCGCTGCCGCAAGGCGCGAACGCCACGGTCGAGAAGATCGTGCTGCGGTTTCCTGGAGTTACCCAGGATTCGGCCGCCAGCGGCAGTTTCCACGTGCGCAACGAGCATGCCAATGTGCAGACCCGCATCAACGGCATCATGCTTCCGGACGGCGTCAGCGGCTTCGGCACCTTCCTCGATACGGCGTTGATCGGCAACATATCGCTGATTACCGGAGCCTTGCCGCCGCAATTCGGCCTGCGCACCTCCGGCGTTCTCGATATCTGGACGCGGAGCGACGCCTTCAACAATACCGGAAACGTCGGCATCTACGGCGGCAGCCGGGGGACGTTCACGCCCAGCATCGAATACGGCGGCACCGTCGGGCAGACGCAATACTTCATCACCGGACGTTTCTTCGAGAGCAATATCGGGCTGGAAAACCCGACGGCGAACTGGAACGCGATCCATGATCATACCACGCAGGAGCGGGGCTTCGGCTACGTCTCGACCCTGCTTGACCCTTACACCCGGTTTACCTTTTTGGCTGGCGCCTCTTATGCGCGCTTTCAGATACCCAACACTCCTGGGCTAACACCAAACTTCACAGCCTTCGGCGTCTCCACGTTCAATTCCGCCCTGCTCAACGAGAACCAGCTCGAGCAGAACTACTATGGGGTGGCGGCGTTGCAACGCTCGATCAACGGCGCCGACGTGCAGCTCTCCTATTTCACGCGCTACAGCAGCGTTCACTTTACTCCCGACCCGATCGGCGATCTCGTCTTCAACGGCGTGGCTTCGAACGTCTTTCGCTCCGATTTTGCCAACGGAGTCGCGACCGACGCCGCCTATCGCCTCAACGACGCCCACACATTGCGCGGCGGCTTTCTGCTGCGCACCAATTCTACTGACGTCACCAACATCAATACCCTGCTGCCGGTCGTCAACGGCGTTCCGGTCGACGCGCCATTCACAGTTACGGACCCCAGCAATAAACTCGGTTACACCATCGGGTTTTACGTTCAGGACGAGTGGCGAATCACCAACTGGCTCATTCTCAGCAGCGGCCTACGTTATGATCAGTACTGGGCCTACATCAGCGAGAACCAGTTCAGTCCTCGGTTCAGCCTCACCTGGAAGCCATTCGGCACCACCACCTTCCACGCCGGCTATGCCCGAACGTTCACTCCGCCCGAGCAGGTGCTGGCCGCGCCGACCAATCTCGCGCTGGTGCAGGGCACCACGCAGGAGCCCAGCGTTATGCTGAATAGTCCGGTTCGGGCGGAGAGGGCCGACGTCTACGACGTCGGCGTGGTGCAGCAAGTGCTGCCGGGATTGGAGGTCGGCGTCGACGCCTACTACAAGAAGGCCACCAACCTGATCGACGACGGCCAGTTCGGCGCAGCCTTTGTCCTGACCGCCTTCAACTATGCCCAAGGTGAGAATGTCGGCATCGAGCTTTCCGCCAAATACAAGCAAGACAGCTTTCAGGCCTACGCCAATCTGGCCCTGGCGCAGCAGAAAGCGATCAATCCCGTCTCCAACCAGTTCCTGTTCGACAATTCCACGCCGCTCGCCGACCTCGGCGGCTTGACTGAATTCCAATACCTGCAGACCCATTGGGTTTTCACCGACCACACGCAGATTTGGACCGGTTCGGCCGGCTTTTCCTACCAGTTCTGCGGCCGGCCGGCGCGTACGGACGAGATTGTTCGCATGGTCTACGGCTGCCGTGACGGCGCCATGGGGCTCGTGGTGCGGAATCCGAGTTTCCAGCGACATGATCGCCGGCAGCGGGCTGCGCGACGGCGACGCCAATATCAGCACCGTGGCGCCCTACGCCCAGTTCAATGCCGGCATCGCCCGCGAGTTTTTGCTTCCCGATGATCCGAAGCCGATGACCGTGCGCTTCGACGTCGTCAATCTCTTCGACTCGATCTACTTCATCAGGGACGGCAGCGGCATCGGCGTGTTCGCGCCGCAATACGGCCCGCGCCGGGGTTATTTTGCCGGCATCTCGAAGAAATTCTGACGCGGACGGAGGCAGACCATCGATGTAGGCGACTCACTTCCAAGATGGATCGGAGGGGCAACAATGAGCACGATCGCAAGCGAGTGGCGGATGAGACGGCTTGGCGATGCTATTCAGCGCTCGCAGCCGATATCAGGCGAGGTCAGGCGTGGGGCCGCAAGCACACTGTCGGCTGTGGCGCTAAGCGCGCTGTCGGCCGCTCTCGTCTGGGCGCAGCAAAATCCGCAGCGGGTGCAGGAAGTTCCGGCCGCAGCGCCAGCGCCGGTCTCCCCGGCATCCCCGTCCCGCGCATCACCGTCTCAGAACGTTTCGCACTGGCAGCAAGCGCTGGTCGCCCGGCTCGATCGGTTCAAACGTTATCCGGCGCAGGCGCATGGAGCCGAGGGCGTGGCCAGCCTCGCCTTCACCATCGATCGAAAGGGCAAGGTCCTGAGCAGCCAGATCGCGACGACTTCCGGTTCCGCCGTTCTCGATGCGGAGGTGCTGGCGCTGGTCAAGCGCGCCGCGCCGTTTCCACCCCCGCCCGCCGAAGTCGCTGACACTGATCTTTCCTTCGTCGTCCCAATCCGCTTTACCGCCGCTGAACGGCGCTAGCACGGGTGAGGACGCCGAGTTCGCGGAGCTATTTACGTCGGCCTCTCCCGCGATGGAGGCGGAAGGCTCGAAGCAGCGACCCACAGTTTAAACTGAAGGGAAATGCACCATGAAAATAGGCAGAGCTCCGGCGATATTCGCGTGCAGCTTTGTGAGTTGCATCCTACTCGCATCCGTCAACGTCGCGCGGGCGGACCTTGGGGGCAACGGGATTATTGGTGATGCGGCGCATCGAACCGTCCGAAATAGCCAAAGCAGCGATGATTTGGCGGGGGGCGGCCCATTGCACCTCTACCCGTCGCAGCAGAGCAAACACGAAGACGTGACGGAGAAACCTCAGCGACACGAGAAAAGAAATTGCAGGTAACGCACGTGAAAGGAGTCGACGCGATGCGACGAGGACAAGTGTTAAGGTCGACCGGTAACGAGAAGCGCATGCGTCGCCATATATTCGCAATGATGGCCGTAGCGTTAGTGATCGTCACCACGCAAAATCCCGCCGCCCATGCTCAGGGCAATATGACCCCGAGCGGCAGCGCCCTATCGGCACCCGCAGCACAGGCAGAGCATTCGCCGGCGAACGCGGCTACGCCAAGTCGGACCAATGACACCTCGGCCACGCCTCCGCCTCCTGGTGAGCCAGCTATCAGTGTAGCGGAGTTGCCACAGGACCTCTCACCGTGGGGCATGTTTCTTCATGCCGATGTGATCGTGAAGGCGGTGATGATCGGGCTTGCGATTGCTTCGTTGGTGACGTGGACTATCTGGTTCGCAAAAGGCTTCGAATTGCAAAGGGCGCGCGGCGCGATCCGGCGAGACCTGCGCACACTGGTGAACTGCCCAACGCTCTCTCAGGCGCACGAGCAACTCCGCAACGGCACGAGCCCAACCGCACAGTTGATGCAGGCGGCCGGAAGCGAGATTCGGCTTTCCGCTAACCTACGCGCAGACGGCCTCAAGGAGCGCATCGCCTGGCAACTTGAGCGCATCGAGCAGGCGGCCAGCCGCAAGATGGCGCGCGGCACTGGCGTCCTCGCCACGATCGGCTCTACCGCGCCCTTCGTCGGCCTGTTTGGCACCGTTTGGGGCATCATGGACAGCTTCATCGGCATCTCGAAGGCCCACACGACCAATCTCGCCGTCGTGGCGCCAGGCATTGCCGAAGCGCTGCTCGCGACTGCGCTCGGACTCGTTGCCGCCATCCCGGCTGTGATGATCTACAACGTGCTGGCGCGTTCGACTGCGCAATATCGCGCCTTCCTCGGCGACGCCTCCGCGCAAGTGCTGAAGCTCGTGAGCCGTGATCTCGATCGCGCCAAGCTGCCGGTGCC
>CAWHZA010000042.1:0-159850 GCA_963833665.1 uncultured Alphaproteobacteria bacterium
TTAGGCAAGGTTCAGATTGTCGCTAAGCCGCGCTGTGGGCCTTACGCAGCTCGGGCGCAACGTAGAGGACTATGACGCTCTCAAAATAGTGTCCCCCAGTGAATGTAGTATCAAATTGGCGGCCCCAGTCCTCAGGACTTTCAAGATAGGTGCCGACGGCAAGCGCTTTCGGAATCTGGCGGGCATCCACGAACACATCCGACAATGAAAATACGGGACGATATGGTGGCGTATTCTCTATTTTAGAAACTGTTGCAATCAATTCGCGCTCCAGTTCTGTAGACTTGGGTACCAAATCGAGAATCCAACGATCTTTGTCTGGTGCGAATTCCAATAGGCCGCGAGCAACGGCGCCCGATCGGCCTCCAAATGTCTGATCAACTGTCGAGAGACCTCGATCTTTCGATTTACCAGTGAGCGCTCAGCCATTGAAATAGCCCTCCGCTCTTACCGTCTCCGTCGATTGCATCAATGATGGCCACCGCTTCCTGTTCAGTCCAAGTACTGTAGCGAGCTTGTTCTGTCCAATTTTTGACGATTGCCCATCGCCGAGCCAGAACCTTGTCGCTTTGTCGGTCTCTCTCAAGGGGGTTTTTCCAATCCGGAAAGATTGAGCAATGCTGTCAAGTCGTGGGTGTAGACCCGGTTCACTAAGTTCCTATCGGGTATTTCGTTTTCTCGAAACAAGGCCGCAATTCGAGCCTTAAGGGCGCATTCTATCGCATATCCCGCGATACAGTAGGCGCCAGAAAACTGTCCTTCACGAGCTAATATCCTTGCTTCAGCGAGGCGAAGCTCCGCCAGCCGCTGAAAGTGCGCTCGATCGCTGGCCATTCACACCGCCACCGCCGCCTTGATGTGCGGGTGGGGCTCGTAGCCCTCGAGCGCAAAATCCTCGTAGCGGAATGAAAAAAGATCGGTCACTGCCGCGTTGAGTCGCAGCGACGGCAGCGGTCGCGGGCTGCGCGTCAGCTGCAGCCGCGCCTGCTCGAGGTGATTGAGGTAGAGATGGGCGTCGCCGAAGCTGTGGACAAACGCGCCCGGCCTGAGCCCGCTCACCTGGGCGACCATCAAGGTCAGCAGCGCGTAGGAGGCGATGTTGAACGGCACGCCGAGAAAGACGTCGGCCGAGCGCTGATAGAGCTGGCACGACAAGGCGCCGTCGGCGACATTGAACTGGAACAGACAATGGCAGGGCGACAGCGCCATGAGATCGTTCTCCGCCGGGTTCCAGGCGGTGACGACGAGCCGGCGGGACGAGGGGTTGCGGCGGATCTCGGCGACAACCTCCGCCATCTGGTCGATGACGCGCCCGTCCGGGGCCGGCCACGAGCGCCATTGCCGGCCATAGACCGGGCCGAGGTCGCCGTTGGCGTCGGCCCATTCGTTCCAGATGGTGACGCCGTGATCGTTGAGGTATTTGACGTTGGTGTCGCCGCGCAGGAACCACAAAAGCTCGTAGATGATGGACTTCAGATGCAGCTTCTTGGTAGTAAGAAGGGGAAATCCGCGCGCGAGGTCGAACCGCATCTGGTGGCCGAAGATCGAGCGCGTGCCGGTGCCGGTGCGGTCGCGTTTCTCGACCCCTTCGGTCAGCACGCGTTGCATCAGATCAAGGTATTGGCGCATCGGTTGCTGCGTTCGGCCATCTGCGGCTGAGTCGTGAACCAAGCTTAGCGGCAAATGCGGTGCGCCCGAAGCGCGTACAAGGCCGCGGTGGATACGATGGGGATAGCCCGGGCGGGCGGAGCGCGAGGTATCAGGATGGGCGGCATCAAAGTTGGAACCGCAGTGTTGGCGCTGGCAATCGTCGGCCTGCCTTGCGCCGCGACCGCAACGGAACTGCCGCTCGGCATCCACAAGCACCGCACGGTCCATCACTGGCGCGTGCGCCATGAGCCGAGGGTCCATTTCGGCTATTATTGGTATCGCTGGGGCTGGAGGTGGGGCGGTACCCGGTATTCCTGGTACGGCTCCTCGTTCGCCTGGCAGTGATAATTCCCGCGGGTGGATTAACCACGGTAAAAGCCAGGGTTGCTGACCCTTTCCACGCGCCTTGTGTTCTGTCACAAACGTCGTATGGTTGTAGTAATTAGCACGTTTTCCTCAGAAACTCGGCCGTCGATCTTGGCGCGGAAGCGGTGCCGATCCGTGGCGGCAATGCCGGAGTAAAGTGATGGCTCGCAGAGGACCCGACGCGGTCGACAAGCTTGTAGGTCGCAACATCCGCGTCCTTCGTTTGGCGAAAGGACTTTCGCAGACGGAGCTTGCGGACGAACTCGGAGTGACCTTCCAGCAGGTGCAGAAATACGAGAAGGGCACCAACCGGGTGGGCAGCGGGCGGCTGCTGAAAATCTCGGGAATCCTCGGCGTGAAGATCACCGATTTCTTCGAAGGAACCGATCGCATGCACGACACGGCGCGCCGCTCCGTGTTTGATCAGCTGGCGCAGCCCGAATCATTTCGGCTCGTGCAGGCGTTTTCCGGCATCAATCACCCGAACATCCGCCGCACGCTGGTGAAACTGATCGAGCAGATCGCCTCCGAGCGGTAAGGCGTCAGCGCCGCCAAGTCGGCGTGAATTCGGCGCGCGGTTGCGCCTGCCGCGATTTGGCTCGTTATGAGATCGTCGTGCCCGCGCTTGTCGCGGGCATCCGCGTCTTAAAGGCTGCGCCAAAACAAAGACGTGGATCGCCGGAACAAGTCAGGCCACGACGAACTATGGATTTTGAACTGAACTCATCCCGTCCTTAGCTCGGCATGCCTCTTTCAGATGTTCGATGCAGAGCTTGAGCTGTTCGGCGCAGCGCCGATCCTGCAGGTTGTCGCTGACTTCGCCATGCAGGTATTCGAGCAACCCGTGCAGCGCGTCGATGCTGGTCTCTTCCCACAGGATTCCTTCGTTCACCTCCCCGTCGGTCAGGTTGTGTTGCAGGCGAAACGAGGAAACGCAGTCCTCCATTGTCCTTAGGCACTCGTCGTCGGCGGCGTGGCGCAGCAGCGAGGCTCGCGCCGACAGCAGCAGGAACAGCACGCCCTGGATATTGCTCTGCCGTTCGCTGGCATGAGCATAGGTGGCATGAGCATAGGGTTGATCATCAGCGTCGTGTCGCCTCATGGCAATGTCCCATCCAGTTCCGGTTGTCGTGAGGAACATCGGCCGGCGGATCGGCCGGCGGCATCCGCTACGCTCTTTGAAGTACGTCACTGGTCGCGCTCCACAACGCTAAGCAGGCACAACGCGCCCGCGGAAGTCTGCTTCGGCATCAGCCGGCCTCGTGGCTCTGCGGGCCGCGCCCGAGGTCGCCGCAGATCGGCCATTGGCTGGTCGCATCGATCCACGCGGCGGTCGTCGCCACGGTCGCGTACAGGCCCAGCACCTTGGAAACGAGGCTGTGCACGTTCGATGCGGTGACGGTCTCGACGGCGTGGCTCGCCGACGCATCCGACAGGAATGTCAACCGATGGCCGCGATGATAAGCGTCGATCGCCGTCGAGAGGCACGCCGATTCGCCGGCAAAGCCGGCAAGCACGATGTTGACCCCGGCGCCCTCGTTCATGACGTTGGCGAAATCTTCGTTGGAATAGCAGGATGGCAGTTCGCGCTCGAACACCATCTCCGTGGGCAACGGCGAGAAGCCCTCGATCCACTGTGAAAAGCGCGTGGCCGCGTTGAAGAAAGGCGTGTGGGTCACCCGCTTCATGAAGGCGACGGGAAAGCCCATGGCGCGGGCGTGCGCGAGCAGCCGGCTGCATTGCGTCAGCGCCGCGCTCGCATCGGGAACCGCCATGCGGCGCGGTGCGGCGACGTATTCCTGCTGCAGGTCGACCAGCACGACAGTCGGAACGGCAAGCGGATCGATGAAGGGACGGAGATGGACGACATTGTTCGTCGTTCTGGCCGTCAACCGGCGTTCATTCACGTCTGCAACTCCCTGTACTTCCTCATTGTCGTGCGCGGTCGTGCACGGCGGTGGCGGCGTCAGGCCGCCCGGACGTAGCGATTGGGCGAGGTCACCGGACGCGCGGCGGAACGCTCCAGCGGACCGGGCTCGTCCCACGATCCTTCGGGCCGGATAAGCACGTAGGGATCGGAGTCGAGCGACAGCGCCTCCGGGTCGCGCTCGGTGACCATCATCATTTCGGTGTAGGCGTAGTCGGAGAACTTCAACGGCGGGCGTCCCTTCATCGGCTGGCCGCCAAAACGGCTCCAGAACGGGACGAGGCGGTCCTGGGCGTGACCGTAAAGGCGCGTGTAGCCCTTGCGCCGGCTCAGCTTGATCGCGGCATGCACGATCTCGAACGCCAGTCGCGATCTGCGAAACTCGCGCCGTACCGCGAGCCGCTCCAGCTTGGCGAAGTCGGCAAAGAAGCGCACGCGCAGGCAGGCCGCCGGCTCGTCGTTGACCGCGCCGATCAGGTGCAAGGCGCAAAAGTCGTTGCCCTCGAATTCCTCTGCGTACGGGCAATTCTGCTCGGCCAGAAACGCGGCGGCGCGGATGGCGACAACCTGCATCAGGTCGGTCATCGAGGCGGCCACGCGTATGGAAACATTGTTCGAACGCGATTCCGCGCGGTCAGTCGGCTCGTCGCGGGCCGGTCGCTCATTCCATGCAACACTCATGAACTACCTCACTGGCTCGTGGCGATTGGCAAAGCGCAGGTAATGGTGCAGCGAACGCGGATGCCCCGGCACGGGACGGAAACCCAGTCCGCGCATGAATCTCAGGCCGTCCGGCGTGGCCGGCAACGCGAAGAGGTCCGACCGCTCGTAGGGAAATTGCTGGAGCCGGACGATGACGCGGGCGATGCCCTCGGCGGCAACCGCCGACGATCGCAACAAGGCCCACACATAGATTCCCGCTGGCCGGTCGCCGGGAGCGGCAAAAACCGACGTCGGCGGATCGCCGAGGTCGAGGGCATCGCCGATCAACGCCGCGACGCCGTGGCGATTGAGCATCAGAAAGGCGAAGCCGCCGACGAAGCGGTCGTGCCGCCAAAACCCCCAGAGCGAGTCCGGGTGGGCGCGGGCGATCCGCGCGACCGTGATCGCCGGCGCCAGGGCGACACCCATCCCGGCTTCGCCATGACCTAACAACAAGGGAATATCGCCAATTCGGACTCGTCTTGCCTCGACCCGCTGTCCGGCCGGGAGCGTCACCTGGTCGAATTCCCTGAGCCGCCCAGGCCTATTCTGGGTTGCAGAGACCGTCCCGTCGCGAGGGGAATGCGCCAGATTCGGAGCCATGTCCTTCCCTGAGCAGCAAAAAGTGTATTAGTCTAAGCCGGAACGGGAACGGTGCTATGACCAAGAATTCGCAACGGCCTGTTGCAAAAATAGAGCAGCCCATCGGCCGGGCCCTGGTCGATCGAATCTCGTGGGACGATCTGAAGTTGTTCATGACGGCCGGACTCACTTTGAGCTTCCGCAAGGCCGCGACCTCCACGGGGAACAGCTCCTCGACCGTCATGCGCCGGATCGAGCGTCTCGAAGCCGAGCTCGGGCTGCGCCTGTTCGACCGGCTGCCGGACGGCGTGGCATTGACCGCCGAGGGTCAGTCGATCTTCTCGGTCGTTCGCGACATGGAACGCGCCAGCCATTCGCTGCGCGCGTTTCTCGATCAGGATCTCAACAATCGCGGCGTCGTCCGATGTGCGATCACCGAAGGGCTGGGCACGTTCTGGATTCTGCCGCACCTCGCCGAATACAACCGCGCCAATCCTTTCACCATCGTCGATCTGGTCTGCTCGATGCAATGGAGCGACGTGCTGCGGATGAAGGCCGATCTCGCCATCCAGCTCGTTCGGCCGGACAGTCCCGATCTCAAAGTCGTCCGCCTGGGGCGGCTGCACATCTATCCGTTTGCGGCGAAGCGCTACGCCGAGACCTACGGATTGCCGAAGACCATCGAAGACATGAAATGGCACCGGCTGATCGACCAGACGGCGCCGCAACTCGACGAAGGCGCGTGGCCGCGCCTGCTCGGCCTGGACAATGTCGAGGGCATTGTCGCGCTGCGCACCAACACCAGCACCTCGCACTTCTATGCCGTCGAGCAGGGTCTGGGGATCGGCGGCCTGCCGACCTATGCGCTGCCGCTGGGCGCCGAGGTGCTGCCGGTCGATATCGGCATCAAGCACGAGCTCGACATCTGGCTTACCTATCATGAGGATGTCAGGAACGTGAAACGCATCGCGCTGTTCATCGATTGGGTGCGTTCGCTGTTCGATGCGAAGAAATATCCGTGGTTCCGCGACGAGTTCATCCATCCGAACGATCTGCGCGCACCCGCGACCCCGCCGCCGGCGAGCCGCGCCAGCCAGCGGTCGGTCGTCGCCGGTCCGCCGAAGCCCGTCCGCATCGTGTAGCGTCGACGATTTCACGGCGGCCTGACTTCGCCGCCGGCCGTGTTGCGGCGCTGCCGCGCCTGCCAATGGAATGTTGCTGACCGAGCCGGCCGCTTCGGGCCGGACCCGTTGGTTCAATCCGGGCTACAGGTACGCGCTCAGGCGGCGGGCTCGGTGTGGGTGCTTGCGAAGGCCGGCGCGACTTCGGCCATGAAGCGCGCCATCTCGTCCTTGACCTGATTGTGCGGCTTCAGCCCGACGTTGAAATAGAGGATCACCTCGGAGAATCCGGCCGTCTCGACCTTCTTCAAGGTTGCGGTGATGTCCGCCGGCGTGCCGAGCAGGACGGAATTTTCCGTCAGGTCTTCCGGCTTCACCTGCTGCAGCCGCGCGACCATGTCGACGAAGTAGCGGTAGCTCGGCGGCGCCGATTTTGGATCGCCGGGGAAGGCGAGGATCACGCACTCCCGGTAATAGCGGATCTGCCGCGCGCGCTGGGCGTCCTCCTGCGCCGTGCTGTCGGCAAAATGGATGAAATAGCTGCACATGAGCCGGCCGGGTTTGGTGCCGTATCGGGCGCAGCTTTCGCGGTAGAGGTCGGCGACCTGCTTGAGCCCGCCATAGCTCATCGCCGCCGCGAACGGCGCCACGATCAGCCCGCAGCCGAGCCGCGCCGCAAGCTCGATCGACGGCTTTGAGAACGATCCCACATAGGCCGGGATCGGCCGCTGCACCGGCTTCGGCGTGATCCGCACGTCGTCGAACGAATAGTGTCGGCCGTGGTGGGAGATGCGGCCTTCGGCCGTCCACAGCTTGCGGACGAGCTCCAACCCCTCTTCGAAGATGCCCTGGTTGTCCTCGAAGGACACATGGAACGGAAGATATTCGCGCCGGTCGTAGCCGCGTCCGGCGGCGAAGTCGACGCGGCCGCCGGAGAGCAGATCGAGCGTCGCCCACTGCTCGGCGACGCGGATCGGGTGGTGCAGCGGCAGCACGGTCACCGCCGGCGCCAGGCGGATGCGCTTGCTGCGGGCGGCGACGTAGGCGAGCACGAGGTCGGGACAGGACAGCACGCCGAGCGAATTGAAGTGGTGCTCGCCGATCCAGGCCGAGTGCATGCCGAGCTGTTCGGCGTAGAGCGCCTCGGCAGTGATGTCGGCGACGAACTGGTTCGAGGAACGTGGATTGTTGTCGTAGTGATTGTCGCTGAGCGTGAAGTAACCGAAATCCATGGTTTCCTCCTAGAGAGCGGCGAACGACCTCGGTTTTTCCCCGTCGGTAGCATAACAGTTGCGACAGCAATAATTGAATTTGCATCAGTTGTCAATGCATTGGGTGTTGGACTAATCTGTTGTTAGGATGGCTCTTTCGGTTCTTTCGGTGAAGCAGCGTACCAAGCTCGACCTCGGTGAATTCCTGCCGTACCTCGTAAACCGGGCCGGTGTGATCATTGCCGAACAGTTCGGCATAGAGACGCTGGCTCCGCACCGGCTGAGTATTGTTATGTGGCGGGTAATGGCGGTACTGGCGAGCAACGGCAGTCAGCGCCAGATCGATCTTGCTGAGTTGACCAGCATTGATGCGTCGACTTTGTCGCGGATGGTCACTCGCCTTGCGCGTATGGGCTTGCTCATTCGGACGCGCTCCACGACCAGCAGCCGCGAAGTTGTCGTGACGCTTTCTGCGCGGGGCAACGCGTTGGTAGCGCGTCTCATTCCGCAGGCATACGAGATCGAGGCCGCGGCAGCGGCCGGCCTGTCGCCGGACGAGTTGGCGTTAGTGAAACGCTGCCTGCGCCGCATCTATGGCAACATGAAAAGCAGGCCAGCTGCGGTGCGTAAGTCGCCTCAGAAGGGTGTCGCGATCTGAGGTCGGCGAGCACTTTCCAGCGGCGCTTCCACCGGACCTTCCTCTCCGCACCATACAACGGCGCGGGAGCGATGGATGGGTTATCTGGTCGGCTCCGCCAGAGGCAAAGCGCTCGCTCGCGCTATTTCCGACCGCGCTTCTTTTTTGGAAAGCTGTGAACCGTCGCGCGCTGGCCTGCACTCTGCCGGAGCGCGGACTTGAGGTCGACCGGGCGGTCGTGCTTGCGCAGCAGGTCCCTGAAGGCTTCCTCGGCGAGCTCCTGAAAGTCCATCATGCGGTCGCGCGCGAGGAGGTCGAGCGCCGACCAGGTCTCATCGTCGAACTGTACGCGTTTGCCCGGCATCATTTGTTCCGGCCGCCGCTGCCGCGCGGCCCTCCATAGTCTCGATGCAGTATTGCTGAAATGCAGGGCGGAAGCGAGCGGCGCCATGCACGGCCGTGCCGTCGCTCCGCGCGCTCTGCGCGCGGGCGCGGCCGGCACCATCACGGCGAACGGGTGCGGTTCTCGATTGTGCTTAAGCTAGCAGCGCTTCAGTCGCGCCGTCCCGCCATGGCGGCAGCAGGAAGCGATGCCGTCGTTTCCGTGTTCGCATAATGCGGACCGACGTCTTCCATTCGCAGGAGCACGTCCTTGATTGGGGCTTCGGCCCAGGCGCGGTTCACGAAATCCCGGTGCGAGATCGGTCCGGCAGGGAGGAACGCGACCATGCCGCGCAAGTGGCTGCGCCTGAGCTCCGAGTTGTACGGCACGTCGCGCTGACGCAGCAGGTGCTCGAGATGGGCATTGTGGCCGGCCGTGTGCGGCGTGTACGAGCTCACGAAAAAGGTCGAACGGTTGTTGGCGATCCAGTCCGCGAACCGGTCGATGCCGCCGTAGAGCGCATCGAGCAGCACGAGGCCGCGCACCCGCGATCGCACGCCGCCGCGGTCGAGGACCGAGAGCGTCGGGCCGAAGCCGCCGCTATAGGCCACGATCACGATCGGCATGTTGGCGAACGCGGCGGTGCTGCGCTGGTCGCCGTAGAGGTTCGCGAGCTTGACCGCCGCCTCGTCGAGGAAGCGCTTGAACCCGTTGGGCTCCCAGAATTTGCCGGCGCTGGAATTGGCGGCGTTGACGGCGAACTGCGGGGCCACCAGGACGGCATTGGTTCCGGCCGCCGTGAGCTGCGCGGGCACCTGCTGGCGGTCGCGCACGTCGCGGGCGAGGTTGGCGCCGTGGCCGTGAAAGAACACCACCATGACCGCGGGGCGCTTCGGATCGAAGCCGGGCGGGATGTGCAGCAGCACGCGGTCGTCGCTGAAGGTCGGCGATTCCCAGAACACCCGGCCGCGGAAATTGGCGTGGCCGCGGTGGCCCTCATCGCCGGCACTCAGGAATGGCCGGTTCGATCCGGGGACCGCACCGTGATACGGGAACGGAGCCGTCTCGAAGTCGACGAGGCTTGTCCTCGCGCCAATGAACGGGATGCGCGACGGCCCGGGCTCGCTCGGCGCGTGCAACGGCGGAAACTGCGGGGCGACGGTTTCGAGAGCCGCGAGATGGATCAGCGACCTCGCCGTCTCTCTCGCTGCCGCGGCTTCCTTGACGACTACGGCTTCCTTCACGGCCGCGGGCTCTTTGACGACCGCGGCTTCCTTCGCGACCGTGATTTCCTTGGCGACCCTGGGCTCTTTCGTTGCGGCGGGCTCTTTGGCGACCGCGGCTTCCTTCGCGACCGTGATTTCCTTTGCGGCCCTGGGTTCTTTCGTTGCGGCGGGCTCCTTGGCGACCGCGGCTTCCTTCGCGACCGTGATTTCCCTGGCGACCCTAGGCTCTTTCGTTGTTGCGGGCTCTTTGGCGATCTTTGGTTCTTTCGCAGCCGCAGTCTCTTTTGCGACTTTTGGCTCTTTCGCCGCAGTAAGTTCTCTTGCGATCGTCGATTCTTTCGCGATCCTTTGCTCTCGTGCTGCCTGCCGGAGCGCCGCGCGGGCGCCATCGGCGAGGCGTTTCGGTTCAAAGAAGCTCCACTCACGCGCCACGATGCTCGCGGCGCTCTCGTCGCTCGGGGGCCTGTTTCCAGTGCCCGAGGTCGATGGACGCTCGATGCGCGCATAGGCCGAGGTGCCCGCGGCTTTTACGACGTTCGACGTATCGTCGACTGCCGCCGGATCGACCGCGGCTATGGCTGGAGCGACCAGAACCGGGGAGCGGAATTCGCTGTAGATAAGCCAGGACCAGCCCAGGGACCCGGCGATCACGGCCGCAACTGAAATCTGCAGCATGCTCTGCTCGAGCATGGCCTGCAGCGGACTTCGTCGCGCAGTCGGACGCGGCGGCGGTTTGGGGCGCCCGCGGTTTTCTTCCCAATTCACCCGCATCGGCGGCGCCGTCATCCGCGTGGGCGGCGCTGTCATCCGCATCGGCGGTGCAGTCATCCGCATCGGCGGCGCAGTCACCCGCATCGGCGGCGCAGTCACCCGCGCCGGGGGCGCCGTCACCCGCATTGACGGTGCCGTCACCCGCGCCGGCGGCGCAGCCGCCCGCACTGGCGGTGCAGTCACCCGTGCAGGAGTGATTCGCGGCGGGACCTGTTCGCGGCGGCGCGGCGGATCGGGCTCCATATCGAGATCGCGCGCGCGCGGCATCGGCGGACCAGCCGGCCTACGGGCAACGTGCGGCGCTATGGCTCGCGGCGATTTCGGCACTATTCCCCCACCCGACGAGTGCCACTAAAGCCCGAAAAGTATGTCATTTTAACGGTCGCCCCGCCACCCTGTTAACCATGCCCGTTCCCCCTTGACTCCGGGCCAAAAGGGCAAAGGACCAGGAACAAATCCGGAAAATCGAATCTCCGACAAAGCCGGCCGGCACCCGCGCGCCGCGGTGGCCGCGCTTCTCGTCCAGGGTCCGATTTTGGCGAGCGAAGTTAATGGGGGCTTAATCCGCTCTCGCTCGTCCCGGTTTGGAGCTTCTGGGCGAGGAGCAGATTGGATTCATTCTTGCGCCAGCGGTAGCCGAGCCCGAATTCGATCGGGGTGGCCTTGCGGAAAAGTTCCGCCATGCGCGGCTGGTAGGCGCGGGGGAAGATCGAAAGCGGCGGCACGTAGCGGCCGAACGGCTGCAGCCGCCACTTCTTCGGATCGAAATAGACGAGCGGGATGCCGCTGTCGTCCTGCAGGATCGTGGCGCTGTGCTCGAGCAGGAAGTCGCGCACTTTGTTGAAGCCGCCGCTGTGCAGGAGGTAGGAGGCGCTCTTGATGAGGCTGTCGGCGACGCCGAGCTTGCCGCAGAAGGTGAGGAAGCCGCTCCGTGTCACGCCGCCGTCGGCGAGGTTGGTGCTGAAATAGTAGAGCGTCTGCCACGGGCCGTTGCCGGACGAAAAGATAATGCGGACGCCCGCGGCGGCGCTGCTGCCGCGTTTGCCGCCGGTCTCGTTCCAGGTCTGGATGTTTCCATCCCCGTCGAGGTCGACGAAGGTCACGTCGTGGACGGTCTTGCCGGTGCGCGCCAGGAACACATAGAGGATCGGCAGCGTCCCGTAGACCGGCCCGTTCGACAGTTGCGTCTTCATGTTGTGGGTGATGAAGAAGCTGTAGTTCATGAGCGTGCCGATCGAGCTCTCGATGTTCTGCAGCGTGTACTCGAGGAAAGGACGCTTCAGCGCGGTCAATTGCGGGACGTCGCCGACGGGCTCGAGACCGGCAAGCACGTAAGTCGATGCGTTGGGGAAGAACGAGGTGGCGTAGAGGAAGTCAGGCCCGCTGAACATGTACAGCATGGTGTCGTGCTTGTCGGTCAGGTGCTCCTGGGCAAAGGCGCGAACCCGCGACAGCGTCGTGGCGTCCTCCCGCTCGAAAATTGCATCGAAATAGCGCGCGTGGTGTTGCCAGCGCGCATCGCCGGTCAGCGCCGCCAATGGCGAATCGGTCGCCGGCGGCAGCCCGGCGAGGAAGTGCGCGGTATCGTCGGCGGTCGCGGTATCGGCGGCGCGCACCGGCGCGAGCGTCAATGCCAGCGCCACCGCCACGGCCAGAAGCACGGCCGCCGTCAGCTTCGGCACAGCCGCCGGCCGCCTAGGCCACTTCAGTGGGAACATCCGAGGGAGCGACATTCGATCCGGGGCGGGATGCGTAATAGATCAGAAGGCCGGCCGACATCATGGCGAAGCCGGCGAGAGACTGCAGCGGCCGGTTGACGACGAGATAGTACATCATGAAAAGCGTCACGCTGAGAAAAACCAGGGGCGTCACCGGATATCCCCAGGTCCGGTAGGGCCGCGGCAGCTGCGGATGCGTGATCCGCATCTTGATGACGCCGAGCACCGCGAAGAACGAGCAGAAGGCAAGGCTGAACTGGATGAAATCCAGCACCGCCTCGAAGCTGCGGGTCAGCAGCAGCAGGTTCGAGACCAAGAGCTGGAAGACGATGGCCACCGCCGGCACGTCGTGCTTCGATTTGAGCGAGAACAGGCGCAGCATGGGTATGTCTTCACCCATCGTCATGGTCACGCGCGGGCCGATCCAGGTCATGGCGCTGATCGAGGAGATGAGCCCGAGACAGATTACCGCGCCGACGATGTGGCCGCCGAACTCGCCGAACATGTGCTTGCCGGCGATGATGGCGACGTCAAGTTGTCCGGCCAATTCGCTCGCCGGCGTCGTGGCGATGAAGACGGCGTTGAGGCAGACGTAGAGGACGATGACGATAGCGGTGCCGACGAACAGCGCCCGCGGCAGGTCGCGGGTCGGTTCGCGCAGTTCACCGACGATGTAGGTCGCCGCGTTCCAGCCCGAGTAGGAGTACATCACGAACACAAGGCTGATGGCGAACGGCGCAGCGCCGATATAGCCGAGGTCGGCGGCGCTCGGCGCGAACGAGACCGACTGCGCATCGCCGACCACGAAGCCGGCGACGATGAAGACGATGATGAGGACGAGCTTGAGCACCGTCCAGGCGTTGTGATAGGCGCCGCCGAACCGCACGCCGCCGAGATGCACGGCCGCGGCCAGCCACGTTATGGCGAGCCCGATCAGCAGCGACCAGTCCACGGGAAGGCCGAAGAGGTGCGCCGGCAGGCTCGGAACCAGATTCGGCAGGCTCGACGTCAGATACTTGCTGAACGCCATGGCGGCGAGCGCGATCGGCGCCGCGAAGCCGACGGTCGCCGACAGCCAGCCGGCCACGAACCCGAAGGCCGGATGGTAGATCCGGCGCAGGAAGTTGTACTCCCCGCTCGAGCGCGGAAACATCGCGGCCAATTCCGCGTAGCAGAACGCCCCGCAGATCGCCACGACCCCGCCGACGACCCACAGCAGCAGGAGCGAGAAGCCGGACTTTATGTCGATGACCTGGAATCCCAGGCTGGTAAAAACGCCGACGCCGACCATGTCGGCAACGACGATTGCCGTCGCAGTGAACCACGGCACGCCGGTCGACGGGCCGCCTGACGCTGAATTGGGCATGATCGATTCGCCCCCCGCACCGCAGCATTACACGGTGCAACCGAAGAAAATTCAACAGGCGTTTTCAACTATTCTTGCGCCGCCCTGGTGCGTCGGCCCGGCCACGCAAGAACGCCCGCCAGCGGTCGGCGCCGGCGGGCGGGAAAAAAACCTCGATGGCCCGAAGACTTGCCGGTCATCCTATGCTTCGGCCACCGGTTCCTCTTGAAGCTCAGCGGAAAACCTAGCGATGATTGCAGACGTACTTGTTCAGATTCGTCCGATCAGCGCCAGGATGATGACGATGATCAGGATGAGGCCGAGCGTGCCGCCCGGATAGTAGCCCCAGCCGGAACTGTACGGCCAGGTTGGCAACGCGCCGACCAGCAGCAGGATCAGAATAATGATCAGAATTGTCGACAACATGACGTTCTCTCCTAATGGCGGAAATAAAACTCGTGTTTGTCACAAAAGTTCCGCATCGTCCCGCAGTCGCCACAATTGGCGAGTCAGCGCCGCTTCGCGCGCAACGCGCGTCCACGGCGCGCCGTCACCAAAGTTTGCGCGAACGATCGCAGCCGATCTTCGCTTCCCAGCGCCGGCGCGCCGCCGCGACCGAACGAGAAATGCGTCCGGATGTCGGCGTTGCAAGTGTGGATCGCCGCCTCCGCGGAAATGAGCGGAAAGTCAATCAACTCGATCGTGGTCGGCGCTGGCGCGCCGCAACGATGTCAGCCGAAATAGAGGAGGTAGACGATGATGAAGGCGACGATGATCGCGGTCAGCCCGAAGCCGAGCACATAGCGGACGTTGTGACCCGTCACGCCCTGCCGGGCACGCGGCGTCGGTACGATCGGCGGCGACACGACGGGCCGCGGCGGAACTTGCCGATCCGCTTCCTTGTATTCCGGCGCTTGTGTGTCGTGGCCCATGGACGGTCTCGAGAATGGGTGTCGCTTCTTTGTAAACCGGCTTGGCCCCGGCAATGTTCCATGGATTCCGCTGCGGGGAGCGGGACAGACGGTCCGATCAATCGACGCCGCTCCATTCGAGCCGGGTCACCGCGTCGTCCTTTGCCAGGGCCTCGCAGACCGGGGGCGGAGCGGTCTCGTCAGGGAAGCGGTATTCGCGCAGATCGAAGCTGATTTCCCGGCGCGCCCCGGCTTTCGACGCCGCGATCCGCGTTCCGACGATGCGCAAGCCTGCGTTCTCGAGCCGGCGGCGGATGGCGTCGTCGGTCAGCGCGCCGCCTTCCAGCACGAGTGGCAGGCTGGCGCGATGCTCACGCCGCAGGCGGAGCTCGAACCGCTCCAGCCCCCAAAGGGCAGCGAGGCCGAGCGCGGTAGCGGCGACGCCCAGCGCGATCTGTCCGCCGCCGAGGCAAAGTCCGATGATGGTGACGTACCACAACGTCGCCGCCGTCGTTACGCCGGAGACGATGTTGTCGCGGCGCAGGATCGCGCCGCCGCCGATGAAGCCGACGCCGGTAAGAATGCCGAGCGGCAGGCGCATGAGGTCGTTGGTCACGAACGTCGTCCCGCCATCGGCAGCAGCAAGTTCACCTGGATCATGGCCAGCGAAGCGGCGAGGCAAACAAGCAGGGTGGTGCGCAGCCCGGCGGCCTTGCCGTGTTCGGTGCGGTCGTAGCCGATCAGCAATCCGGCGATGACGGTGAGCGCCAGCCGCAGCGCGACGTCACTCCATCCGATGTGCAGCGGCATTCCCGTCATGGTGACCTCCGCAGCGGCCGTTCACGGTGCGGTATCCTCGGGCGGCGCTGCATTTCCTCACGGGGTGCCCGCCGGCGGCCGATCGTCCCTCCATTGCTACGGAAGACGCAGGAAGAGCGCGCGCATAAAGAAGACAGCGTGGCGCCGGGCGCCACGCTGTGCATTCGCGGTCCTGAGAACGGGCTCAATTCACGGTCTTGAGCCAGTCGTCAACGTCCTGGCGCACGCGGTCCTTGGCGAGGCCGTAGCGCTCCTGGATCTTGCCTTCGAGCTGATCGCGCTTGCCGTTGACCAGGGTCAGATCGTCGTCGGTGAGTTGGCCCCACTTCTCCTTGATCTTGCCCTTGGTCTGCTTCCAGTTTCCTTCGATACGGTTCCAATCCATTCTTCATCTCCTGCGTGATGGGCTGCGTGATGGGCTTTGTATGGTCGTCAACGTTTTTGCGGTTCGAGAGTTCCGGCGGCCAATGGCGAAGTGATTTGAATGCCGGCTATCCTGGCCCTGCGCCGCGGTGCCGACTGTCGATCAAGCCGCCGGCGCCGCCGCCGTTCCGCGTTCGGGCGCCGCACCGGCGGAGCCGATCCGCTGCGCGACGAAACCGAGCTTGGCGACCGCCGGCGCGTTCAGCACGAACGGGTAGAGATCGTGCAGCCCCATGCTGCGATTGATCGCGTTGACCGCAAACGTCAGCGCCACCCACGCCTCGACCAGCTGCTTCGTGTCGGCGTCGCGCGGATGAAAATCGAAGACCGCTCCGGGCCCCTGTGGCAGCCTCGGGCTCACCGCGAGGCCGAACACGTGCGCGGTTTCAAGCGTGTCGACGATGTGAAAGTAGTGCGCGAAGCTTTCGGCGAAATCCTCCCACGGGTGCGCGCTCGCGTAGGCGGAAATGAAACGCTCGCCCCAATCCGCCGGCGCTCCCTGCGCATAGTGATCCTGCACGGCCTGCGCGTAGTTCTTGCGTTCGTCGCCGAACAGGCGGCGGAATTCTTCGAGGTGCGGTGTGCCCGCGACCAGGCGGTCCCAGTAATAGTGCCCGATCTCGTGGCGAAAGTGGCCGAGCAGCGTGCGGTACGGCTCGCCCATTTGGCGGCGGCGGCGCTCGCGTTCGGCGTCGTCGGCTTCCGCGAGATTGATCGTGATCACGCCGCCGGCGTGACCGGTCAGCACCGGCTCCCGATCGGATGCGGCAACGGCATCGCTGAGAAACTCGAATGCCAAGCCGTCGGGACTTTGCGCCTTGGTGGCGAGCGGAAGGCGAAGCTGAAGCAAGGTATAGAACAGGCGATGCTTGGCGACCTCGACGGCACGCCAGTTGTTCACGTTCTGCGGCAGCGCCAGGTCGGGGATGGTCCGGTTGTGGCGGCACGCCGCGCAATAGAGGTCCGGCCGCGTTGCCGGAAGGAGCCAGTTGCACACGGCGTGCGCGGAATTGGCGCAGAGCCGGTAGTCCTGCTGGTCGACGAGCGCCCGCCCGATCGTCTCCTGCGCGTTGCGCGATTCCCGGCCGACGGCGAGTGCCGTCATGGTCTCGCGCAGGGGCAAATAGCCGAGCGGAGAGCCGCAGCGCTCGCAGCTTGTGTTCTCGAAATGCAGCAATTGGCCGCACTTTTGGCACTGAAACAACTTCATTGTGGTCAAGACCGAATCGTGTGACGCAAAACGGCGCGTGGCGTATCGGCTAACCGGGAAGGCGCGACAAGGTTTCAGTGTCGTGCCCGCGCTGACGCCCCCGCCGATACACGGTCGCGTTCGGCGGAGCGAAGGCGAAGTCGAGCCGCGGGTCGCGGCAATGGCGCCAAGCGTCTAAGCTTCCGGCACCGGGCGCGCCCCGCGTGGGAGGGCATGTGGCCTCGACCATAGATACCGACGCCTACAGCAACGCTCTGGTGTTCCTCGGCACCGCGGGCGTCGTGGTCCCGGTGGTGCGCCGCTTCGGATTGAGCCCGATCCTGGGCTATCTCGGCGCCGGCGCCATTCTCGGACCGCTCGGGCTCGGCTCGTTCAGCGACCAGATCCCGGTCCTTTACTGGTTCACGGTCAGCGACGCGGCCAGCGTCGGGGGCATCGCCGAACTCGGCATCGTGTTCCTGCTGTTCCTCATCGGCCTCGAGCTTTCTTTCCATCGTCTGTTGACCATGCGCCGCCTCGTCGTCGGCCTCGGCGGCTCGCAGGTGCTTCTCACCAGCGCGGTGATCGCCGGAGCGCTGGCGCTGTCGGGCCGCAGCCCGCCGGAGGCGATCGTGCTCGGCGCGAGCCTCTCGCTTTCCTCCACCGCGATCGTGCTCGAGCTTCTTTCCAACCAGGAGCGGCTCACCACCCGCGTCGGCCGCGCCAGCTTCTCGGTGCTGCTGGCGCAGGATCTCGCCGTCATCCCGATCCTGTTGTTCATCTCGATCGTTGCCGGCAGGTCGGGCGGATCGGTCCTTGCCAGTCTCGCCAACGCGCTGCTGCAGGCCGCGGTCGCCATCGTTGCCATTGTCGCCTTCGGCCGCGTGCTGCTGCGTCCGTTGTTCCGGCTGGTGGCGACGGCGCGGTCCGACGAACTCTTCATCGCCGCGGCGCTGTTCGTCGTCGTCGGGGCCGGAGTGATCGCCGCCGAGGCCGGCCTGTCGATGGCGCTCGGCGCCTTTGTTGCCGGATTGCTCCTCGCCGAGACCGAGTATCACAAGGCGGTCGAAGCAACGGTGGCTCCGGTCAAGGGTCTCCTGCTCGGCATGTTCTTCTTCACCGTCGGCATGAGCATCGATTTCCGCGAGGTGGTGCGGGAGCCGGTCTTGCTGCTCGGCGGGGTGGTCGGCCTCATTGCGATAAAGGGCCTGTTGCTGACGGGTCTCGGCCGGCTGTTTCGCCTGTCATGGCCGGTGGCGGTGGAGACCGGCCTGCTGCTCGGCCCGGGAGGGGAATTCGCCTTCGTCGGCATCGGCATGGCTAAGGCCGCGGGACTGATCGATGCGCGGTTCGCAAGCTTCGCGCTGGCCGTCACCGCGGTCACCATGGCGCTGACGCCGCTGCTCTCGGTCGGCGCGCGGCACCTTTCCCGGCGGCTGCGGCCCCATAGGGCGATCGATCCGGAGCTCGCGGTGCGGCCGGGCAGCGGGCAAAGGCAGGCGATCGTCGTCGGCTACGGCCGCGTCGGCAAGATGGTGTGCTCGCTGCTGCGCGAGCACGGCATCTCCTACATCGCCGCCGATTTCGGATGCCGCGACCGTGGCCCGCGACCGCCGCGAAGGTCACGAGGTCTTTTACGGTGACGCCGCCGACGTGCGCTTTCTCGAGACCTGCGGCCTCGCCACGGCGGCCGGCGTCATCATCACGGTTCACTCGCGCAACATCATCGACCAGGTCGTCGAGCACGTCCGCGGGATGCGGCCCGACATCATCGTCATCGCGCGTGCGCGCGATGCCGATCACGCCCGCCATCTGTACGGGCTCGGCGCCACCGATGCCGTGCCCGAGACGGTCGAAGCGAGCCTGCAGCTTTCGGAGGCGGCACTCGTCGCCCTCGGCGTCGCCATGGGGCCGGCAATCGCCTCGATCCACGAAAAGCGCGACGAGATCCGCCGCACTCTGCAGCAGGCGGCCGATGGCGCCGGTCGACGCAAGAATTCATGCGGTAAAGGCCAAGACACACAAGGCGCAGGGCGCGGCGTAGGCGGATCGGCGCGCATCAGCCGGACAAGATTCGGCCAATCCCGGGGGTGCGCGTCAGCCCTTGATGCCGGGGCGCAGCGGCGCGGCCGCCGGTGTCGCCGATTGTTCCTTGGGCTCGGCCGCGGCGGAATTGCCGCCGCCGGGCCGGCAGGCGCCGGACTTTGCCGTTTCCAGCACGGAATTGAGCGCCTGCGTTTGTAGCCGCGGCGACTTGTCGATCGTGAAATGGTCGATGCCGCTGTCGCCGCTGACATTGACGTTCGTGAGCTTGCCGTGGAAGCCGGCGCCGCTGCGCATATAGGCGTAGTTGCGCTGCGTCAGGTTGAGCCCGCAGGCCACGTTCTTCGGCGTCACGTAGGAACCGGTCCCGTCGAAGGGAATGACCAGCGCCACCGGTACGCCGTCCCGGTTGAGCGCCTGCGCCATCGTCATGACCGCATCGGCGCCGAGCGAATGCCCGATCAGGATGACCGGCCCGCGATCGCCGGCGCGGTACTGTGCCGCGATCTGCGCCACGATCGCGTCGGCCTCGGCATGGTTGTGGACACTCGCGGCAATGCCGCGCTGTGCGATCTTCGTTGCCAGCTGGTCCATGCCGAGCGAGAAGATGTTCATGAGCCCGCGCAGCAGATAGACGTGGGGCCGGGACGGCGTTTCGTGCTCCTTCGCCGCGCCCGGCTGGGCGGCGGCCAGCGTGAGCATCAAGGCCGTCAAGCCGGTGAGGGCGAGCGCGGCTGCAAGCCGCCGCTTTCCGCCGGCCGGCGCCGGCGACAGGTTGTTCGATGTCTTTGATGTCTTTGATGCCTTTGATGCCTTGGCCCTGCGCGCGTCGGACATCGCATCACTCCAAGCTACACACGCGTAAAAGTATCAACAAATGAAGTAAAAAATGTCTTGTACCGGGGCCCCATCGTCCCGGCATGCGGCCGCGATCCGGAAAAGTGGAAAACAGTTTTGCGAAAGAATCATTCTCAATTGAGGCGATTGCGCGCCGTCCGCTTCTGCGAGCGGGCGGGGCGAGCGGCCGCTCGCGCCGACGTGTTCAGTGCCGCGGCGCCGCGAATGAGCGCCTTCAGCGCCTTCTCATCGATCTTGTCGCCCTCATGAAAATCGATGGCGCGCCTAGTGTTGCCTTCGAGGCTGGAGTTGAAGAGGCCTGAAGGGTCCTGGAGCGCGGCGCCCTTGGCGAAGGTCATCTTCACGACCGCTTTGTACGTCTCGCCGGTGCAGATGATTCCGTCGTGTTCCCACACCGGAACCCCTCTCCATTTCCATTCCTCGACCACGCCGGGGCAGGCCTCCTTGATAAGGCTTCGGACCCGGGCAAGCGTCTCGCCGCGCCAACCGCCCAACTCCTTGATTCGCGCATCGATTAGTTGGGAGGGAGAGGCGTTCTCTTTTGCTTTCGTCCCGGCGCTCTTGCTCTTCTTCATGGCGGTTGTCCTTTCTTCATGGTTGTTCTCGCTCGCCCGTTAACGAGATTGCCGCCGAACCCGGTGAAAGGTGGCAGACGCGTTTAGCTTCGCTCCATAATCGGCTTACCCGGCCCCGCACCGCCCGGAAACTGCCATCCCATGTGCGTTACGGTATCTATGACGTTGCAAGCCAGCTCGGCGACATGTGCTTGAGCCTGCTTCAAATACGCAATGTCTATTGCGGTATCGAACACGTGTTGCTGCCGATTGACGAATAGCGGCACGGATGCGCCGTTGGCATTCGGTGTTCGCCATGAGCCATGACAAAGCACGTTGCGGATGATGGTCGCTTTCTTAATGTCTTCGACCAGTTCGTCTACGTTTTTGGTCGTGGTAGCTCATTCAACGCGTGCGCGAGGGGGAAAAGCGGAAGGCTTAACTCGCCGCTCGAAACATTGAAATTGGCGGATTGCGCTTCAACCCGGTGAAGCATGGACTCGCACCTGCTTTCACCGCGACGTGGAACGCGGAATTTTCCCGCTCGATTGGGCAGGCGATGTTGCAGTCACCGGCGAGTTCGGCGAGGCCTCGTAGGGCGGGGTATGAGTAGCGGATTACGCTGCGCTAGTAGGGCGCGGCGAGCTGCCATGCGCACATGCCGACGCTATGCAACTTTATGAACAGGCTGGTGGTCCGATTTTAACATTCGCATCCCGGCTCCGCATGCCCTCATGCGAATGTTAGAATCAAAAGGACCACTAGCAAATATCAGTGCTAGTGGAGCTTTGGATTTGACATTCGCTTCGCGAGCTAGCGGCCCCGTGGATAGCGAATGTCAAATCCGCTCCACTAGCGCCACTGCGCCCTGGCGCGGCTGGCAAGATCGAGCACGATCGGCTGCGCCTTGGGCCAAGACGGCTTGCGCCGCGCGTCGCCAAGCGCCAGCAGAAAGTCCGCGAACCAACCTTGCACCGACGACGTCCTGAGCTTGCCGACCATCGAATGCCAGCGCTCGCGCCGCTCCTCCAACGGCATCGCCAGCGCGGCCGCGATCTGGCGGGCCATGCCGTCGATGTCATGCGGGTTGACGAGCAGCGCGGCGTCGAGCTGCTTGGCCGCGCCGGCGAACGCAGACAGCACCAGCACGCCCGGATCGAACGGGTTCTGCGCCGCCACGTACTCCTTGGCGACCAGGTTCATTCCGTCGTGCAACGGCGTGACCAGGCCGACCTGCGCCACCCGATAGAACCCGGCCAGCGTCGCTTGCGTATAGCCGCGGTTGAGGTAGCGGATCGGGCTCCAATCGACTTCGCCGTGGCGGCCGTTGACCTCGCTCACCAGGGCGGCGAGATCTGACTTGAGCTGCCGATAGGCGCGGATGCCGCCGCGCGTCGGCACGGCGATCTGCAGGAACGACACGTTACGTTTGAGCGAAGGCTCGATCGCCAGCATGCGGTCGAACGCCTGCATCCTGTTGGCGAGGCCCTTGGAATAGTCGAGACGATCGACGCCGAGAACGAGCTTGGCGCCCTGCAGGCTCGCGCGCAGGCGCGCGATTTCCGGCCGTGTCACCGCCCGCGTCGCGCGCGCCGCGAATTCATCGAAGTCGATGCCGATCGGGAAAGTACCAAGGCGCGTCACGCCCCAGTCGGAAGCGACCGTGCCATTGACCACGTTGAGTCCCAACTCGACCTGGAGGTAATCCTCGAAATTGCGCTGATCCTCCTCGGTCTGGAAGCCGACGAGGTCATAGGCGAGCATCGCCTGCACGAGATCGGCGTGATGCGGCACCGCCAGCATGGTGCCGCGCTCGGCCCACGGCGTGTGCAGGAAGAAGCCGATCGGACGCTCGACCCTGAGCTGCCGCAATTCGGCGCCCAGCGTCAGGAAATGATAGTCCTGGACCCAGTAGACGGTCTGCGGATCGCTGAAGCGCAACAGGCCACGCGCCATGCAGGCATTCACTTCGCGGTACGAAGCGTACTCTTCGGCCGTGACCTGGATCAGATCGGGACGCGAATGCAGCGCCGGCCAAAGCGCCGAATTGGCAAAACCCTCGTAGTAGTTGCGGTAGTGTCGCGTCGGCAGGTCGATCGTCGCCAATGCGCCGTTGCCGAGCGGCTCGACCTCGGCGAAACATTCCCGGCCCTGCGCCGCATCAGCGGCCAGGACGTTGGTGCCGACCCAGGTCGCTCCGGATTGCTTGACCATCGGCAGCAAGGCCGCTGCCAGGCCGCCGGTGGCCGGCTCGTCTGTTTTTGCCCGCGCTATGCGGTTGGAAACGACGACGACACTCACGTTCGTCCTCCGACTTCGTTGCACTGCACACGTCCAACCCGTTGACTTAACTTTTGTTCCATATTGTTGAACAACCGTTCACGGACGCGAGTGGCAGAAAGGCGCGCCGCATGGGGATTTGCCGCCATTGAGCGTGCGATTCGGCCCGGGGGAGTGCTTCGGCCCCATTCGCTCAGGCCTCCGCATATGCGGTCGTCGACAACAGGCTCACTTCGGCGTGCCGCGAATCCAGTCGCGTGTGCTGCACGATGATCGGTACGTCGGCCTCGAACACCGATGAAAAGTCGGTATCGCGCGGAACGGCGGCGGGCTCCTCGAGGTCGTTGAAGCGCAAATGCAGTGTGCGCCGCGGCGAAATGGTCACCCGATACGGGCCGACGGGCTCGCGGTCGGCGAAAAAGAGCGTGATGTCGACGTGCGCCTGCCGGTCGCCGGCATTGAGAATGCACGCCGTCTCGTGCGAAACGAGAGCCGGTTCGGAAAACGAACTCTGAGAAGGGATGTATCCTTCCGCAATAGCCCAACGCTTGCGCCCGATGGGCTCCATGTCGAGGTCCCGCGCCCCCGGGTTGTCTCTCTTTGGGGCATCGCCCGGTTCCGGCGGGCACAGGAAAACCACCGAAGCGCCGTTTAGTTCCCGAATCGGAACTTTCCGCAGACGCCGGCGCTTATTCACGGCGCGCTCGGCGCGCTCGTGATGACGGTTGCGGGAAACCAGGCAGTCGCGGGAACAGCAGAATGCGCGCCCTCACTGTCGCGCCGGGGATTGCCGATTCAGCGCGGCTCGAAGACGTTGCCGACCCGCCGCAGTCGGACGGCGCAGTGCTGGTGCGTACGCTCGCGCTCGGTGTTTGCGGCACGGACCGTGAGATCGTCTCCGGCGCGTATGGCTGGGCTCCACCGGGCGAACACCGGCTGGTGATCGGTCATGAATTGCTCGGCAGTGTGGAGGAGGCGCCCGCCGGTTGCGGCGTGGAGGCCGGCGATCATGTCGTCGGCATCGTACGGCGGCCGGATCCGGTTCCGTGTTCCGCGTGCGCCGTCGACGAGTGGGACATGTGCCGCAACGGCCGCTACACCGAACGCGGCATCAAGGAGCGCCACGGCTACGGCGCCGAGTTCTTTCGCGTCGAGCCCGATTTCCTGGTCAAGGTCGATGCCGCGCTCGGCATCGCTGCCGTGCTGCTGGAGCCGACGAGCATCGTGGCCAAGGCTTGGGATCACACCGAGCGCATCGGTCAGCGTGCGCGCTCCTGGCGACCGCGGACGCTGCTGGTCACCGGCGCCGGCCCGATCGGCCTCATCGCGGCGATGATCGGCGTGCAGCGCGGCCTCGACGTTCACGTGGTCGACCACGAGGACCATCAGCAGAAGCACGACCTGGTGCGTTCGCTCGGCGCCGCCTATCACGCCGGCGGCCTCGCGAAGCTCAACGGCCGTTTCAAGCCCGACATTCTGATGGAGTGCAGCGGCGCGCCGAGCGTCGTGCGTGACGTTCTCGGCCGCACCGCGCCCGGCGGCATCGTCTGCCTCGTCGGCGTCACTGCACCCGGCCATGACTTCGACATCGATGTCGGGGAGTTCAACCGCACCATGGTGCTCGACAACGACACCGTGTTCGGCACCGTGAATGCCAACCGCAGGCACTACGAGCTGGCCGGCGAAGCCCTGCAGCGGGCGGACAAGGCCTGGCTCAACCGGCTGATCACGCGGCGCGAGCCACTCGACCGCTGGACGCAATCGCTCGAACGGCAGCCGGACGACATCAAGGTCATCGTCGATTTCTCCTGACGCAGAAGCTGAGAGCGAAATGGCCGCGCGCATCGAAGACTACGCGATCATCGGCGACTGCCGGACCGCCGCGCTCGTCTCCCGCGACGGCTCGATCGACTGGTTCTGCTGCCCGCGCTTCGACTCCGACGCCTGTTTCGCGGCGCTCCTCGGCACGCCCGAGCACGGCCGCTGGTCGATCGCGCCGGTCGCGCCGGCCCGCGTCACCCGCCGCTATCGGCCGAACACGCTGGTGCTGGAAACCCATTTCGAGACCCGCGACGGCGCCGCGATGCTGGTCGATTTCATGCCGCTGCGCTCCGGCAATCCGGCGATCGTCCGCCTCGTGATCGGGACCCGCGGCCAGGTGGCGATGTCGACCGAGCTGATCTTGCGGTTCGGCTATGGCGCGATCGTGCCCTGGGTGACGCGGCTCGAGAACGGCGCGCTGCGCGCCATCGCCGGGCCGGAAATGATGATCGTGCACACGCCGGTGCATCTGCGCGGCGAGAACATGACCACGGTCGGCGAGTTCACCATCAACCAGGGCGATACGATCCCGTTCGTCCTGAGCTATCTGCAGTCGCACCGGCCGCTGCACGAGCCGCTCGACCCGACGACGGCGCTCAACGAGACCGAGACGTTCTGGCGCGAGTGGGCGGCGAAGTGCCGGCCGGCGGGACCGTGGACGGAAGCGGTCGTGCGCTCGGTGATCACGCTCAAGGCGCTCACCTACGCGCCGACCGGCGGCATGGTCGCCGCGCCCACTACCTCGCTGCCGGAGCAGCTCGGCGGCGAGCGCAACTGGGACTACCGTTTCTGCTGGCTGCGCGACGCCACCCTGGTCCTGCTCGGCGCCATGAACGCCGGCTACTACGAGGAGGCGCAGGCGTGGCGCGATTGGCTGCTGCGCGCCGTCGCCGGCAGCCCGGACCAGTTGCAGATCATGTACGGCATCGGCGGCGAGCGGCGGTTGACCGAATGGGTCGCGCCGTGGCTGCCGGGCTACGAGAATTCCGCGCCGGTGCGCATCGGCAATGCCGCCCACAGCCAGCTTCAGCTCGACGTGTTCGGCGAGATCATGGACGTGCACCATCAGGCGCGGCGCAGCGGGCTCTCAAGCAACGAATCGGGATGGGGCGCGCAGCTCGAGTTCATCGAGCATCTGACAAAGATCTGGCGCGAGCCCGATCAAGGCATCTGGGAGGTCCGCGGCGCACCCCGGCATTTCACCCATTCCAAGGTCATGGCCTGGGTCGCGTTCGATCGCGCGATCAAGAGCGCCGAGACGTTCGGGCTGCCCGGGGCGCTTGATGATTGGCGCAAGGTGCGGGAAGAAATCTGCGATGAGGTATGCGCCAAGGGCTTCGACCAGGAGCTGGGGAGCTTCGTGCAGTCCTACGGCGCCAAGCAGCTCGACGCCAGCCTGCTGCTGCTGCCGTCCGTCGGCTTTTTGCCGGTTTCCGATCCGCGCATAAAAGGCACGGTGGCGGCGATCGAGCGCCGCCTGCTGCGCAACGGTTTCGTCATGCGCTACGACACCGAAAACGCGGACGACGGTCTGCCGCCGGGCGAAGGCGCGTTTCTCGCCTGCAGCTTCTGGCTTGCCGACGTTTACACCCTGCAGGACCGCGCGGCGGATGCCGTGCGGCTGTTCAAACGGCTCGTCGGCCTCGCCAACGATGTCGGCTTGCTCAGCGAGGAATATGATCCGCGCACCGAGCGGCTGGTCGGCAACTTCCCGCAAGCCTTCTCACACGTGGCGCTGGTCAACAGCGCCTACAATCTCACCCGCGCCACGAAGCCGGTCGAGCAGCGTGCGCAGGTCGAGCACGCGCCGCCGGAGGAGGTCATTGCCCAGTGATCGGCCTTGGGCGCCGCACGCGGGTTTATCGGCCGGCGCGAATGAATGTCTCTACCGGAGCGCGGCCGCGCGCGCCTTCGAAGCCACGGCATCGGGCGCACCGGCATCCCTATGATACTGGAACGTCGACTAGTCTGACGGCTGATGGCGGCGGGAGGGCTTAAGAGCGATCACGCAATTCCGAACGCCTCGCCGACGCGGGAGCCGGGAATATGTGCGAACTGTGCGCTGAAGCGAACGTGTCTCGGTCCATCGCGCGCCGCAGCGTGCTGAAGCTCGGACTGGCCGCAGCGGTGGCGCTGGCGCCGCAGGCGCTGGCCGCCAAGCCGAAGGGACCGGTCAAGCCGGAAAACGTGCTTTCCCCCGACGCGGCGCTCGACCGCCTGATGCAGGGCAATGCGCGTTACGTCGAAGGCGTCAGCAGACGGCACGACTTCAAGCATGAGCGCGAACCGCTGAGCACGGGGCAGAACCCCTTTGCCGCGGTGCTCAGCTGCGCCGACTCGCGCATCGCCCCGGAATACTGCTTCGATACCGCGCGCGGCGACGTGTTCGTCTGCCGCGTCGCCGGCAATTTCGCGAGCGACGTCGTCATCGCCAGCCTCGAATACGCCGTGCAGGTGCTCAACACGCCGTTCATCATGGTGCTCGGGCACGAGTCCTGCGGTGCGGTCGATGCGGCGATCAAATCGGTCACGGAGGGCGTCTCGTTTCCCGGCCACCTGCCGGAGCTCGTGACGGCGCTTGCTCCGGCGGTCACCGCGGCGCGCGACGCGCCCGGCGACCTCCTGGTGAACGCCACACGCCGCAACGTGATGCGCAATGTCGAGAAGCTTAAGACCGCCGCGCCCATCCTCGAGACCTTCGTCAAGGACAAGAAGCTCCGCGTCGTCGGTGGCATCTACCAACTGCGATCCGGGCGGGTCGATCTGCTGGCGCAGGAATGACAGCCGCCTCGCGGCGAGTGCGCTGTCATTGAGCGCCCCGCTCCGTCACAGCGGCGGCCGCGCCGGATAGTCGCGCCGCGTTCTCGCGACTGCCTCGATTGCGCCCATCGCCGCAAGCGCGACGTGATCGCGCCACGGCCGGGCGATCACCTGCACGGCAATCGGCAGCCCGGCGCTCGCCCGCTCGCTCTCGCGGGCGACGCGCTCGACCTGATCGCGGCTCTCCGGGCGGTCGCTCTCTTCCCCGGGCAGCACACGCGTCACCGGCACGATGCCGGCAGGAAGACCGGTGACAGGGGCGAGCGGGGCGTAGGCGCCGGGCAGCGGCATCATCAGGCTCGCACCGTGCCGCTGCGCCGGCACCGCATAGGCGGGGCAAAGAATGAGATCGATCGGGCCGCCGGCGGTATCGAGCGATTGCAGAAAGTCGCGCCGGAAGCGGACCATCGCCTCGACCGTCTGCCAGTAGGCGTCGGCGCTGCCGGACGAGAGCCTGCGAACCAGCGTCGCCGCGTGGTGCTGGCCCATGGCGGCGAGTGCGGCGCGCAGAATGCCGCGCAGCCAGGGCGGCATCTGCCCGGTCAGGAGGAGCGACCGGATGCGCCCGTCGACGCGATTGCCGCGCAGCATGCGCTTGAACGCTGAGCCGCGGTCGGCGGACAGGCAGGCGAAGAACAGATCGTTCACCTGGCTCAGTGCCGGCTTGCGCCACTCGACCCGCTTCGCCCCGGCGGCAATGAGCATCTGCGCCGCTTCGGCGACCGCGCGCCGCGCCGCCGGCGCGACCGGAAATTCGCCATCGTCGGTGAAGGTCGCGAAGCGCAGGCGGGCAAGCTCGACCGATGCCGGGTCGCCCAGTTCGGGCCCCGGCTCGAGCAATGGATCGCGGCCGCGCTCGATGATGCGCAGCGCCATCACCAGGTCCTCGACGCGCTTGGCCATGGGGCCGACCTGGCTGACGATCGCCTGTTGCCCGATCGGCAGACCGTGGCCGCAGCGGTCGGGCGTGCGCCCGGCGGTCGGCCGGATCGAGGCGATGCCGCAGAAGGCCGCGGGAATGCGCAGCGAGCCGCCGATGTCGTTGCCGAGGCCGAGCGGCGAAGCGCCGGCGGCGATCAGCGCCGCTTCGCCGCCGCTGCTGCCGCCGCAGGATCGTTCCATATTCCACGGATTGTTGGTGCGGCCGTAGAGCGGATTGTCGCTTTCGGTGTAGATGAGCAGCTGCGGGACGTTGGTCTTGGCGATCGGGATCGCGCCGGCGGCCCGCAGCGCCGCGACATAGGGGTCGTCCTTGGATTCCATCACCGCGCGGCGCGACGGCAATCCGAACGTCGATGCGGTGCCGGCGAGATCGAAGCATTCCTTGATGGTGACCGGCAGACCGGCCAGTGGAGCAAGCTTCTCGCCGCGCAGCAGCGCGTCGTCGAACTTCGCGGCGGTCTTGCGCGCGCCGTCGAACAGCTCGACGGTGACCGCGTTGAGCCGGGTGTTGACGGCTTTGAGCCGTGCAATGAAGTGCTCCACGATCTCGGCGGCAGGGATGTCGCGCGCGGCGATGCGCGCCGCAATCTCCCCAGCCGACATGTCCTGCAACGGAAACAGGCGCGAAACCGGCACGGCGACGGGGCTATCGGTGAGCGCCATGGTGGACCTCCCTCAAGGCTTGCGCGTGCGCGCGGCGAACCCGGCTAACGTCGGTCCATTGCCGCCGGCTTGTCAATTTGCGCTGCGCGTTCCTCTTTGACCGCAGCGAGAACTTCTTCGCAAGGGAGCGGCTCGAAGCCGGGGTGGAATCGTTCCCGGCCGAGGCGGTAGATCGCGCGGTTGTAGGGCGCCGGTACCCCATGCTTGGCGGCAAGTCCGACGATATAGCCGGTGATCGATTCGATCTCGGTGTCGTGCGCGCCGCGCAGCGCGACATCCTGGGTCATGCTCGACATGTTCATGGCCCGCAGCCGGCGCCGAAACAGCGGCCGCGTGAGCCAGCCGGGAAGCCGCGCGACCAGGCTGAGAAGGGCAAACGACGGAAGGCCGGGAATGCGGTGCTCGCGGAAGCCGGCGGCGCGCACGATGCGCACGCCCTCCCATAACGTCTGCGACAGAAGCTGCTGATAGACGGCGAGGCCCGACAGCGGCCGCCAGCCTCGTCCCACCAGCGCATCGAGCGCGTTGGTGAGATTGATCACGATCTTGGTGTGTATGGCATCCTGCATCCGGTCGACGATCTCGGTCGGACAGCCGCGCGCGAGTATCGAGCGCACCATCTCGCGTTCGGCGCCGAGCGTGTTGTCGAGGGTGCCGATCAACAACGGCCCCTTGTCCTGGAAGCCGACGACCACCGGCGCGTCGCGGCGGGCGTTGTGGACGACTACGCCATAGATCACCTTGCTGAAGAGCTTCGGCAGGATGCGCTGGTTGTCGATGCCGTTCGCCAGTGACACGATGATCGGCCGATCGCCGAGTTCGTCGCGCACTTGCTTGGCGACGGCTTCGAGTCCGTAGTTCTTCACCGCCAGCACGACCACGTCGACGTCGGCGAGCTCACCGGGCCGCGTGACCGTCGGTATGCGCACGGTGCGGCGCGTCTCCGCCGGCGCCGCGAAGTCGTAGGTCGTGATCCCGTCCTTGCGCAGCGCGTCCTGGGCTTCGCCGCGGCCCATGATCCAGACCGACTTGTAGCTTTCCGCCACCCAGGCCGCCACCGACGCGCCGATCGCGCCGGCGCCGATGAACAGAATCTTGGGTTCGCTCATGGACGCGTCCTCCCGTCCAAGCCGCGTGCGTCGGCCAGTTCTCTCGGTGAGCCGGCGGCGAAATTATACTTCAAGTGTTGTGCAGGCCATCACATCGATCGCGGAAATCCGGGTCCGCCTGGCGGCCCGTCTGCCGGACTCGGCTCATCCCTGCTCGTGCCACGAGCAGACATCAGACCGCGGCGCAGAGCGACGCCATCTCGGCGCTTGACCGGTTCCCGGGTTCCGTCCAAATTGCCAGCGGTGGTTCCCGCAAGGGATCAAAAGGGAACGCGGTGCGTGCGCGTGAAGGTGACGCACACAATGCCGCGGCTGCCCCCGCAACTGTAAGCGGCGAGTGTCCGGCCATAGTGCCACTGGGAGCGACGCTCCTGGGAAGGCGGCCGGAGACAGCGACCCGCGAGCCAGGAGATCTGCCACCGGCAACGGTCACGCGCGAGCGCGTCGGGCGGGGTGTCCTGGCGAGTCTAGTCCGGTTGTTGTGCGGTCCGCGCAAGGGCGAAAGCGGACCTCATCAGCCAAAATCGCGGTGACGGGACGTTTGTCGCCTCCGGGGCGTGACGTGTTTCCTGTCAGCTTTGACGGCCGCCGTCGCGGCCGCTGTGTTCTCGTGCCTGTCTTCTCGACCGTGCTTGCAGCACTCATCCTGAAGGCGACCGCAGCCGCTGCGCAAACCGCGGCGGGACCACAACAGGCAAAGCCGGGGCAACCACTCCCGCAAATAAGCGTGTCGGGGCGGCGCCCGGCGCAGCGTGGCCCCATCAAAAGGCATCCGACCGGGACGACCACTGCCGTTCCAGCAAACACAAATCAGCCGCCGCCGGCGCAGCCTTTGGCCGGAATACCCATGACTCCGCTGAATGATGTGCCGCAAAGCGCCACGCGCCTGGGGCTGCCCGTCATACAAACCCCCGCGTCGGTGGAAGTCGTCACCGAGCGAACCATCCAGGAGCAGGGCTATCGCACCACCACCGACACCGCCCAAGGCGCCGTCGGCGTCCTGTCGGGCGACTCCGCCGGCGCACCGGCCTCGTTTTCCATGCGGGGCTTCAGCGGCAGTCAGATAAACATCCTCTACAATGGAATTTGGACCGGCCCGGGGGACATCACTTCGCGTTGGATGGATACTGCCGGTCTGGCGCAGGTCGAGTTCCTGAAGGGTCCTTCCTCGATCATGTCGGGCCTCAACGCCATCGGCGGCTCGATCAACTACGTCAACAAGCAGCCGACCAGCGGGCCCGTCCGCAATGAAATCGATGCCAGCGTGGATTCGTTTGGCTCGTTCCGCACGCACCTCGGCTCAGGCGGCAACACCGGGGTGCAAGGGCTCGACTACCGCTTCGATGCAGTGGGATCGAAGCTGAACAGCTTCATCGACGGCGATTTCCGCGACCTGGCCGGCCTCGCGGCCCAGCTCAACTATCGCGTCACAGCCGACTTCGCGGCCTTTGCCGCCTTCGAATACAAAAACGACTACGGTCATGCCTATTGGGGCACGCCGCTCGTCCCGGTCTCCTTCGCCGGTTCGCACGCCGTCAGCGGCGTCGTATCGGGCACGGCAGTCAGCACCTTTGACGGCTCGATCATCGGCCCGCTGACGATCAACTCCCGCACCCTGACCACCAACTACAACGTCGCCGACAATGCGACCGGCGCTCACGACCTTTGGCTGCGTGGCGGTTTCGCGTGGACGCCGCTCGCCAACGTCACCGTCAAGGATCAGTACTATTCCTATCAGGCCAAACGAAGCTGGTTCGACAGCGAAACGTATGCCTTCAACAATGCGACCTCGACCATCGATCGCGACCGATTTTTCGTAACCCACAATCAGCACATCATCGGCGACAATGCCGACCTCACCTGGGATAGCCGTATCCTTGGAATGGACAATCGCTTCGCCGCGCAGCTGCAGGTCAGCAGCAACTGGATCACATTCGAGCAGGAAGGAAATCCGGACGCTTTTCCGGCCGACACCGTTTCCGTCATCAACCCCTCGCCCGGCGTGTACGGCCCGGAATTTCCCAATACGCGGAACAGCCGGCTCACCGACGTCGCTGGATCGTTCGAGGACCGTCTCAAGATCACGCCGGTCTTTGCGCTGATCGGCGGGGTGCGCCTGGAGCAATTGACGCTCAACAGGTTCGGTGTGAACTTCGACGGCACCATCCCGGACGGCCAGCCTTTCTCCAAGACCTGGAAGCCGGTTTCCTATCGGGCGGCTTATACCTATGAGCCGATCCCCGGCCTCATGTTCTACAGCATGTACGCGACCGCCTACGACCCGGCGGGCGCCGCCCTCTTCTCCATCACGCCGGACACACTGCAATTGACGAGCACCCGGCTCTACGAAACCGGCGCCAAGCAAACGCTGTGGGACGGCGGGGCGGAGTGGACCGTCGCCGCCTACGACATCAAGCAGCGCAATGTCCTCGTCCCGGTGAACACGACCACGGTCGATGTCGCCGGCGAGGTCGCCAGCAAAGGCGTCGAATTGGCCGCTGCCGTTCGGCCCATCGACGGCCTGAAGCTTTGGGGCAACGCCGCCTTCACCCACGCCCGGTTCGTGAATTTCGATGTGTGGAGCGGCAACACCCCGCCGAATGTCGCGCCGCTCATTGTGAACGCCGGTGCATCCTATCGCTTCAAGCACTGGCCGTGGCCGGTCGAATTCGGCGGTTCGGTGCGTCATGTCGGCAACCGCTATCTGTTCCCGGACGATGCCACGACCTTGCTCGCCTATACGACCGCGGACGTGTACACCTTTGTCGACATTCCCGGCAGGGATCTGTGGCGGCCGGAAATCGAGAACCTGCGCCTGGGTTTTCGCGTGCGCAACCTGACCAACGTCGTCTATGCGCAATGGGCGGATTCGACCTACCCGGATCAGGTTCTGCTTGGCGCGCCGCGCACCTACGAGGTTTGGGCGTCGGCAAGGTGGTGAGCGCACCTGTTCAATGAGCAATACGAAGACCCGGCAGGCTTTCTCCGTCCGGGATTCGGTATCTTTGGCGGCGTCAGGCTCAACGGAGGCGGCCTGCGCGCGAACGGCCGGCAGCCGATGCTAACGAAAACCGCAGGTGGCACGTGAGCGGATCGACTGATCTTCTTGATTTAATCGCCGGGCAGGTGACCGACGCCGAAACCGCGTGGAGTATCGGCACGTTCGGCGCTATCGCGGAATTTACGCGCGACGCCGAGGAGACGGCAGCATTCGATCCCGGCGCCGGCGCGATCTCCGTGGTGACCGCGCGCGGCGGTATGCGCATCGACGCACACGACGCATTGCGCCCAATTGCCTCCGAGTCGCTCACCGAGGAAAGCTGGAATCAGCGTGTGGCGCTGTGCCTACCCGAGGGAGCCTGCGCCATGAACCGGCGAGCGGTACTTACCGAGATTGGCCCGGATCACGGCGCACTGCGCGCCGAGGATCGCAGAGCCGCTCTGTTTGACCTTGGCCTTGGAACCTTGCAACTCGACGCCTGCGTTCGCAGCGGCGACGCCGCCACGGTCACAGCGTTGCGAAATTGGGTAGGCCAGTCGCTCTTCGCCCACGGCAATGCCGCCATGGCCGTGATCCTGGCAGCAAGCCCACACCGGGTGTTCGTTAGCCGGGTCGGACGCATCGAGGTCTTTCAGGCGATTCCGCCGGCAAACGGCAAGAGCCCTGAGGGTCCTCATACGCACGTTCTTCCTAAGCTGCTGGGGCACAAACGAACCCACGCAGCCACGGAAGCTCTGCCGGCGGGATGGGTTCCGTGCGCCCACTTCTATCCGCCGCATCCGATGCGGGACGCCTTTGGTCATCGTCTACCCTTCCAGTCGGAGCGCCACGCGGCTTTCCAAGCGCTCTTGGCCCGCTACGGCGACCCGGAACTCACCGACATAAAGCGGCGCGTTGTGGAGTCCGTTGTCGCGGGGCGGATGCCGCCTCCCGGCGGGATGGCCGCCGACCGGTTTGCGCGTGCCGCCGTTCGCGTTGCGCTGCGGCAGTTGCGGGTGGTCGAGCGGACTTCACCGGCATTGGTGGCATGGCTCGCGACTCATGACCGGCTCGAACCCGGCGAGCTGAATGATTCGATTGGCGAGCATCCCTGCACGGCCTGATCCGCAGTGGCGGAGAGGGCGAACGTATTGTGGATGATCGGGCTGGTAGCGGCCTGCCAAGTTTTTCCGACGACATATCCACGTCCGCTGGCGTCAAATGGTGTCGTGAGCACGGTCCGAAACGAGTCATCAACTGCCCCCGCCGATCGCCGACAAACGCGGCAGCCAAGTAGGCCTTTTGCGGCGCCGCGATAATGCGATAATACCCGCATTAAATCGAATCGGTCCGGCAGCGAAGAGAAATCGATGTTTGACTGGATGACTCAATTCGACCGCTTCTCCCTTTCGCCTGATAACGTCCCGGCGGCGGAAAAAACGCAATCAGAACTTCATAAATTATTCTACAGCAACGCCGGTACGTTGGTTTTCAAATGGCGGCACTATCTCAAAATATATGAGGATCACCTGTCACGGTTCCGGAACACGCCGTTCCATATGCTCGAAATCGGTGTCGCGCAGGGCGGTTCGTTGTCGCTGTGGCGAAAGTATTTCGGGCCCGAAGCCCTTCTGTTCGGGATCGATATTGACGATCGTTGCCGTCAGTTCGATAAACGCGACGCTCATGTACGCATCGGTTCGCAAGATGATCCTGCATTTTTGCGATCCGTCGTATCGGAAATGGGCGGTGTTGACGTTGTGCTTGACGATGGTAGCCACATGGCAAGCCATCAGTTGACCAGCTTCCAGGTCCTTTTTCCGCTCCTGAATGAGGGTGGCGTTTACATTTGCGAAGACCTTCACGCCGCCTATTCACCGGCATTGGACGGCGGCTATCGCAGGAGCGGGACATTCATTGAAGTCGCCAAACAAATCGTCGACGACATTCACGCCGATTTTCATGATCAGCCGCAATCCGTGCCTGGCGCGCATCGCTCCATCCACGGTATCTGCTTTTACAACAGCATGGTCGTTATTGAAAAGCGCCTGCAGCAGGAACCTCGACACGTCCAAGTCGGACCATGACCAGGCGATCGTCTCAATTGCATTCAAGGGATCCGGAAAGGAGATTGGCGATGGTAGCGATTGGGCCCGGAACGGGCATCGGCAAACTTGCCGTGAGCCAGGGAAGGCGCGACTTGTCGGACAATGAAAAATGAAATGCGGACGATATGCCGACTGAGCTTCTAACAGCGCCGCTGGAGTTCCGCTGTTGCCGGAGGAGCAAGCGGCGGCTGCTCAACTCGCCGCGCGCGGGCGCCGTTGCGCGTTCGGAATTTGTTTGAGGTTGGAAAGATCTTCGATGGTCTCGTGCCTGGCTGCGAATTCGAACAGCCGATTGATCGCCTCAAGGACTTTCGCCGTGCCGCTCGACAAAGACATGGAGATTTCGAGCGAAATGTCAGCAGCATGTCTCGTTTCGCCGATCGTCTCCCCGAACGTTGCAAGTGCTTTGGCGACGGTGCTGGCGTTTTTCGAGGCATTGGCCGCTTCCGTAGCGATGCTCGAAGTCGTGTGCGTCTGATCATTGATGTTGTGCGAGACCCATTCGACGGTCTCGGCAAGTTTGGTGATGGCGACACCGGTACCGGTAATCTCCTCGACGGAATGCCGCGTCGCTTCTTGGATTTTGCCAATCTGCGCACTGACTTCCTGCGTTGCCTTCGACGTTTGCATTGCCAGCGATTTCACTTCGCTGGCGACGACCGCGAATCCCTTGCCGGCCTCGCCAGCTCGCGCCGCTTCGATCGTCGCATTCAGCGCCAGGAGGTTCGTTTGCGCCGCGATCCGGGAAATCAGGCCAACGACCGAGCCCACTTTTTCCGCCGCGTCGGAAAGCGATCTGATTGTCTCATTGGTTTGCACAGCGCGCGCCACCGCCTTTTCAGCTCCCTTTGCTCCGTCCAAGGCCTGCGCGCTGATGTTGCCAAGCGACGAACTCAATTTCTCGACCGCTGCCGCTATGGTGGAAACGTTCATCGCCGTACTGAGGGCTGCTTCGGTCGCGGCGCTTGATTCTTCCGAGGCGCTGCCGGCGAGGCGCGAGAGCTTGGCGGCGTTGTCACTGAACGAGTGCTCCGCGTCGCTGACGAAGGAGCGCACGCTCTTGACCGCCTCATCAAAATCTTTGATTGCGCCACTGAGCTCGTTGCCGCGTTTTTTCGCCGCCCGCACTCGCGCCGAATAGTGCAGAACCATGGCATTGGCAGCATCCAACGTCAGCACGCGGTGCGCGACGTCGGTGAGTTGAAGGGCTTTGCGGCGTGGAAGCCAAAATCGCCGCTGCAGCTCGCGGCTGAAATTGGTTAGAATGGACTGGGCGATCGTGCCGCGCGTCCGCATGTCGGCGGCCAACCCGATTTTCGATTTCGACACGTTCCAGTGCATCCTCGACAAATTTCTCGTCGAACGGATTTAGAAAGAGCCGGGAGGTGTAATGGATGACGAGCCGGCGCCATTCTTCTGCGGTCTTTTTCAAGGACTCTTCGTAAAAGGGCGTAAATTTCAGAATCTTGGCGAAGTGCCGGTCGCAAATCGTGTCCATCATCGGCCCAAGATGGCGCCACACCTCGGCGCGAAGCGCGAGCGCTTCGTCGTCGATTTCGTACATCTGTAGGCCGACTAGGTACGGGGCCGGGATGGGCATGCAGCTTCCTGCCGTGCCGGCAAATCTGGATGCTGGTGGTTTCTTTTTAGTAAACCAAGGGGTTACTAGCTCCACAGCTTGCTTGGATTATATGAATAAGTGCGGGATTGACTCGGCACGCGCATGCAGCCGCGGGGGTAGTCGGCTACGCACTGACTGCCTTGTTTGCCCTGAAGTTGTGCCAAGCTTCCGGCACTCGGCGGGCGTTTCCCGAAGCCGACGGGCATCGATGGCTTCATATGGCGTGAGTGCGAAGTGGCAGAATGTCCGTTGTTATGGTCACTGTGGGTCATCCGCGTTCATTTCGGCGTGCACCGCCACTTCCGATTTAAACCCAACAGCAGAAGTATCGCTGCGTTGCGGCGAACCGGCGTTCCGAGCCCAAGAGGCGACATCGGGCGATTTATTCAACGACCTCGTCGGCCACGGCAAGAATCTTCGCCGGCAAATCGAGGCCGAGCGCTTTCGCGGTTTTAAGATTGATCACGAGTTCGAGCTTGGTTGCTTGCAGCACTGGTAGATCAGCGGGCTTCTCGCCCTTTAGAATACGCCCGGCATAGACGCCGGCTTGACGATAAGCATCCCCAACGTCCGCGCCATAACTTACCAGCCCGCCGGCCAACGCGCTCGCGCGAGTTTCATATCCCGCTGGAATTGAGATCTTGGCAGCGAGGAACACCAAAAGGTCGCGGTGGCTGTCCAAAAATGGACCGGGCCCGACCAGCAGGGCGTCGGGGCGGGTTTGAGCGAGGTTATTGAAGGCTGTTTCAATTTCTCCTGGGTTGCTCGCCTGCAGAGTTGGGGCCGCCAGTCCGAGTGCGCGTGCTGCCGCTTCCACATCGGCCCGGAAACGGGCGGACGGGCCGAAATCCAAATTGATGAGAACAGCGATGGACTTCGAATGCGGAACAATCTCGCGTAGAAGGTCGAGCCGCTTCGCCGCCAGTTCATTAGAAAAAATGGTCACTCCGGTGGCATTTCCGCCTGGTCGGTTAAGACTCGCAACGAAGCCGAGCCGAACTGGATCATCACCGCTATTGAAGATTATCGGGATCGTCTTGGTAGCCGCCAGAGCCGCGGCAATTGACGGGCTATTGGCGAAAATCACGTCGACTCTGCGGCTCGCGAGGTCGGCCGCAAATGCCGGCAGCCGCTCGTTGTTGTCGTCGGCCCAACGGTATTCGATGGTTACATTCTGACCGTCGGCATAGCCGGATTCCTTCAAGCCCTGTTTGAACGCGGCCGCCATCGATGCGTACCCCCGAGCGGATGCGCTGTTTAGGAATCCGACCACAGGCAGAGAGGCCTGCTGTGCGCGCGCTACAAGCGGCCAACCAATGGTCGTGCCGCCGAGAAGCGAGATGAACTTGCGCCGTCTCATTGGCTCGCCCTAGGCTTGGGACGGGGCATGATAGCGGGTCAACCTAGCACACCCGAAGCGGCGGCGTGTGCCTTCACGCCCCCGGTAGTCGAGCAGCCGACTCCGCGATCATCAGCCCGAGCGCCTTGGCGGTCTTAAAGATTGATCACCAGCGCGAATTTGGTTGGCTGCTGGACGGGAAGATCGGACGGCTTGGCACCCTTCAAAATCTTGTCGACATAGGTGGCAGCGCGCCCGAGACCGATGCGTACCGGCGCGTGTTATCCCTGCGCGCTATGACAAGTAAAGTGAATGCAATCCTGGTATACGTCCCGACACTCGAAGGATGGCACCTGCTTTTGGGACTGGCAGTCGCGATATCGCGCACGACAAAGTTTTATGCATTGCGAGTGTTTCGCAGTCTGTGCCGCCTCTATTATCGACCCTCGATGCAAATCGACTGGGCCGCGCTCCCAGGCGCCAACGGAAGTCACCGCTAAGGTTCCCATCATTGCGCCGAGCGCGACGATGCCGATCTCCAATCGTGACACGTTTACCCCCTCGTTGAGTGAGAGGTCATATTACCATCGCGGCGTTTGTGCGTGGAAGTCACTTGTGTTGCGCTGTTCCTTGCTCAGACAACCAGCAGGCCAGGTCCGCTTCGGGCCGAAAGTCGTGCTCGCCCGGCTGCGCAGCGAAGGCATGATTGCCCTGAACGATCGGCGCGTGGAGTTCCTCGATCTGAAGGCGATGGCTCTGCTGGCGCAGTTTCAGCCGGTCCGCCCGGCGCGGATTCCACTCCCCAACGACGCAGAACTGGTCTGATCGGTGTCGTGACTTCGCCCCTGTTGGCGGCGGCGCGACACAGTGCGGTCGACGCTATACTTGTGGGGGCTGATTCGCGCGAGGATGCGGCGCGGGTTGGGGGGACCGGGATGCGCCCTCATTCACGATCCGCATCGGAGCGAGGGGCAAGGGGATACGCATGCGTGCAACACATCTCACCGGCGCGTTTGTTCCGGCCGCCACGGCCGCCATCCTGCCGAGTCCGGTGCCCGGCGAACGAGCCGCCGCGATGACGTTGACCGGCGCTTCGGCGTCACGCGTTGCCGCCGACGATGCGGCGCTTCTGCGGCCGGCGGCCGTCATCTGCGGCTCCACTGGCTGTGCGCGGGTGCATACATCGCGCGTGCGGCCGTCGCCGCCGCGGCTCTAGCGGCTCGTTCCCCGGCGGCGCGACATGGGAAAAGACCGCCTGGCAGCGTTCAGCGACGGCGTCATCGCCATCATCATCACGATCATGGTGCTGGAGCTGCGGATACCGCACGGCGCCGACCTCGCGGCGCTCAAGGGGGTGGCGCCGAACTTTCTCTCCTACGTCATGAGCTTCATCTATCTCGGCATCTACTGGAACAACCACCACCACCTGCTGCACACCGTCGGCCGGGTCGACGGCCTGATCCTGTGGGCCAATACTCACCTGTTGTTCTGGCTGTCGCTGGTGCCGGCGGCGACCGGCTGGATGGGCGAGAACCTCGCCGCGCCGCTGCCGACCGCGGTCTACGGCGCGGTCCTGCTGATGCCCGCCATCGCCTATTACCTGCTGCAGAAGGCGATCATGCGCACGCACGGTGAGCACTCCGTGCTCGCCCGCGCGCTCGGCAGCGACATCAAAGGGAAGATTTCCCCGTTGCTCTATGCCGCCGCCATCCCGCTGGCCTTCGTCCTGCCGTGGCTGTCGATCGCGATCTACGTGCTGGTCGCGCTGATCTGGCTCATTCCCGACCGCCGTATCGAGCGCGCGCTGCGGGAAATTTAGGGCGTGTACTCACCAACTGTCCGATGTCTGGTTTTGCGGGGCAGAAGCGGACATTCGGCAAAGCGGACGCAAATGTCTGCTGGTGGGCACAAAACTGACATGACCGTACCCGCTTCGTCTTATGGAAGGCAGGTCGGCGAGCCCCTAACACAGCGGAGTCTCACGTGAATTTCGTACCCAAGAACGCGGTTCCCCGCCACGATGGCGCAGTCGAGGCGACCTCGGGCGAGTTCGCCGGCTGGTGGACGTGGACCCGCGACCACTACGAAGTCCACAACGGCCCGTTCTGGCACCGCGAGGAGAACGGCAAGGTCCGCTGCGTCTTCCGCGTCGAGCAGAAGCACATCAATGGCGGCGGCGCCGTGCACGGCGGCTGCCTGATGACCTTCGCCGACTACTGCTTGTTCGCGATCGCCAACACCGTGCTCCACGAAGGCCGCGGCGTTACGCTGTCATTCGCGACCGAGTTCATCGACGCGGTCTACAAGGGCGAGCTGGTCGAGGGCACCGGTGAAATCGTCCGCGCCGGGCGCTCGATCATTTTTATGCGCGGCATGCTCACCGCGGAAGGCCGGCCGGTGTTGAGTTTTTCGGGGACGGTGAAGCGGGTCACGGCGCCGCGCACTGCTGGCTGACCCGCAGCGGCCTACGCCCACTCGCGCAAAATGCTCGACGAGACCGGCGAACAGGCCGCGGCCGTCGGTGACGTCCCTTCGCGCAAGGTACCTGGACGGCGCTCGCCTACACTATTTTCATCGGAGGAATTATCGGGTTCGGCCTTTGGTTCTGGCTGATCGCCCATTGCACCATGGCCCGCGTGGCACCATTCGCCCTGCTGCTTCCGGTCTTCGCCCTGATTTCGAGCGTGTTGTTCCTTAGCGACCGCATGACCCCGACGTTAGCTATCGGGGCGCTACTCGCCATCTCGGGCGTCGCCATTACGCGAGTGAGACCGATCGCTCGACCAAATTCAACTTAAAGGTCGCGTCATGGCGACTTCCGAGTTTGGCACGAAAGCGAAGTAAGCGCGCATCGGCTGCAACGTCGGCGTTCAGGGGCGAAGCGGACGAAATTTGCTCAATGTGAGTTCTTCAGGTTTTGACCCGAAGGGGACCTTGCCGACTTTTGTGAACGCGTGGACCCGGTGCCGGCTACAGCCCGGACTCGATAGCCCGGAGCAGCCGGAAGCGCATCTCGCCGTCATTGCTCGTGAGCGAGATCACGAAACGCACCCGCCCGTGGCTTGAGCTGTCGGCATAGCCCGCGAGCGTGCGGACCCCCTCCAGGGTGCCGGTCTTGTTCATGCCGCCGTCATGGCCGTGGAGCAGGTCGGCGTGGGGCGCGAACAGGTCGAGCACTTTGGCGAGGCCGCGGGCGGTGAAGCGGTTGTTGCGGCTGATGCCCGAGCCCTCCTCGAGATGGATGGCCGCGGCGAGGCCGTGCGCGGCGAGCATCTCGTTCGCGACCTGGAGCGACTTTTCGAGGCTGACCGGCCCGCCCAGGCGGTGCCCGCCGATCTCCAGGAAGACCTGGTTGGCGGTGTAGTTGTTCGAGGCGCGGAGCAGCTCGGCGAGGATCTCCGAAAGGGTGCGCGACTGTCGGTGAACGTAAACCGGCTTCAGTCCCGCGGGTACCGTTCCGGTCGAGATCTTGCCTTTCACGCTGCCGCCGGCCCGCTCGATGAACGCGGCGATCAGCTCGCCGGCATATTGCAGGCTCACCGCGGGATCCTGGCTCAGGCTGATGCGGCCGCTTCCGTTGGGGCCCCGCGCCCGGAACTGGGCGATCGCGAGCGGGGTGATCGGGGTCTGCTTCTCGGCGGAGCGCACCTTGTTGCCGCTGCGCACGGCGTAGACTGTGTTGAAATTCACCGCCAGCGCGGAGTTCAGCGCGTTGTAGGCCTCGTCGGTGTCCTCGATGCCCGGGATGCGGAGGTGCGAAGGGTAGTAGCTCGCGTCGAGCACGATGCCGGTGATCGGCTCCTTGCCGACGGCTGCGACCAGCTCGGCCGCGAGCGGCGCCAGCTCCTCCGAGATCAGGAACGGATCGCCGCCTCCGCGCACGTAGAGCAGCCGCTTGTCGTCGAGGTAGAAGCGGGTCTCGAAGCGGTAGTCGCCGCCCAGAACCTCCATCGCCAGCCAGGCCGTCACGATCTTGGTGACTGAGGCCGGGACGAAGGGCTCATCGGCGTTCTGGGCCACCAACTCGTTGCCCTCGGCGTCCATCACGAGCACCAAACCCCGCGGAGCGAGGGCGGCGACCTTCTCCTTGGCGCCGGCCAGGGCCGGGGCGGGTAGCAGGAGCAAAGCGAGGGCGACCAGGCGAGACCACATGGCGACTCCGGCGCGGACGCAGCGTCTGCAACTTGCGGACATATGTCAGTGATACTCAAGCGTCATGTCGGTCAGATCGCAGAATTTCCGCGGGCCGCCACCGCCTCCGATATGTCCAGTGATCACCTATGATACACTCGTCGGTACGGGAGACATGCCACAGTGCAGGCCCGAGGGCGGTGTCGGTGCGACATTCGGAGCGACGTGCGACTCGCAGGGTAACTATAGTTGTCCATACGGTGCGCCTTTCTGTCCGAGTCCCGATCTCTTCAAGAACCCCGGGGGCTGCTACCGTCAAGGTCCATGACCGTTGTTTTGCATCGCTCTGCTACCAGGCGCAGGCCATGGAGAAAGTTTGGCACGACGCTTCAGCCAAAGGCCGCGTGTGGACGAAGTCTTCGACAGTTTAATTGTCAGATTTGGAGGAATAAAACCATGGCGACGCACGCAAGTTGGTCTCCAGGCATTGCTTTCATGCCGGCCGAATTTCCCGGGGATATGAGGCCGGTCAATGGCGTCAGTTGGAGCGACGCTCTCGGACTGCGCCAGAACGGCGGCACGACATTCCAGGGAGCCGTCGGCACTTCGAATTGGTTCCACGTGCCCATCGCAACTCCGGTCATTGTCGCCGGTACGCGGGCAAAGCTCGTTCTTCGTCATGTTTCGCTGTGGGAGCGCCGCATCCATAGCCGCCAACGACGCCACGATTGCCGGCTGCAACATAACCGAGGTGGACGTCTGGGACGGGGCGAGCCAAATCCACAAGTTTGGTCCCTTCCTGCTCTTCGGCGAACATCGCTTCCGGCTCGGCACCAGCAACACGTTCAAGCTGCCGACACCGCCGAGTGTTGTCTTCGGCATCGAATTGGCCGTGCACGTCTCGTTCACCCAAAACGAACCCATAACCTTTGCCTCTGCCGGCGCGGACTTCGACGTCTGAACGAGCGGTGGCCGCAGCGGGCGGGCAAACGGGGCTTCCGCCGAGCGCGCCGTCAATTCGAAGCCGCGTAAAGGTCCATCGGCTCCTGCAGGCCCTTGAGTGAATGTTTTCCTCGCTTGTTGAAGCTGAGGCCTGACCCAGCGACCAGATCTTTGACGGTCCGTGATACCAGCACCTCGCCGGGCTCGGCGAGTGCCGAGACGCGCGAGGCGATGTGGACGGCGATGCCCTTCACATCGTTGTCGACCTGCTCGATTTCGCCAGTATGGAGACCGCTGCGGACTTGAATGTGAAGCGGACCAACCGCCTCGGCAATGGCGCAGGCGCAACGCACGGCACGCGCCGGACCGTCGAAGGTGGCGAGAAACCCATCCCCCAGCGATTTCACTTCGTTGCCGCGGTACCGCGCGAGTTGCCGCCGCACCGTCGTGTGATGCGCGTCGAGCAGATTTTGCCAGCGTTGGTCGCCCAATTCTTCGGCGCGCGCGGTCGAGCCGACGATGTCGGTGAACAGCACCGTCGCCAGAACACGGTGGTTTTCTGCCGGGGAAATGGATCCGGTCAAAAACTCCTCGATCGCGTCACCGATCTGGTCGTGGAGGAAAAAGAGATGATCGTCACCGGGCAGTTCGAGCAGTCGTGCTCCCGGAATGTGTTCGGCAAGACTGCGTCCATGTTCCACGTTGATGAGCGTGTCCCCGGTGCAGTGGATGACCAGGGTTGGCACGTGAATTGAGGACAGGATATCGCTGATGTCGATCTTGTCGATCATCCGCACGAGCGCGATCGCGGCCGCCGGGCTCGCGCCAAGTCGCTCGAAGCGGCCCCACCATTGCTGCAAGGCCGGATCGTTTTTGCGCGACGGCGCCCACATCGGCAGACTGCCGCCGCTGCCCCAGGCTCGCTCGACATATCCAAGGTACGCCTCAAGTCCCTCGGGGGTAATCCAGGAGGAACGGGCAAAGCGGCCATACAGCACCAGCCCCCGGCATCGCTCGGGATAGGTCGCGGCGAACAGGGTCGCCAACGGACCGCCTTCGGATATGCCCAGCTGCGCTGCACGTTCTGTTCCTACCGCGTCCATGACGGCGCGGACGTCGTCCATGCGCAGCTCCAATGACGGCACCTCGGAGACCGGGTCGGAGAGGCCGGTCCCGCGTTTGTCGAACATTATCACGCGGGCGAAACTTCCTAGACGCAGGAGCCAGCGCGCCAAATCGGGGTGCTCCCAGTAGTTCTCGATCTGCGAAACAAATCCCGGCGCCAGGACCAGATCGATCGGCCCGCTGCCAAAGACTTGATAGGCTACGTGAACGTCGCCGCTCTTCGCATAGTGTGTCGCCCGCATCGCCATTGCACGGTTTCCTTCACGCCGCGTGACGCAAGCCGCTCTCGCAATAAGCTTCAATCCATTTCGTGCGGCGCCCGGAGCGTGACCACACCACCGGAAAATAGCTTTCATCAAGCACCGGATCGTCGGTGCGTTGATAACGGCGGTAAATGTAGCCGCCGGGACGATTGCTGAAGAGAACGTTCTCGGGCAGCAGGTGGATGCCGATCGCACGCCGCATTCGGTCGGCGGTGATATTGGCGGCCGAGCCGTGCCACGTTTCGCCGCAATGGAAAACGCAGGAGCCGGCGGGCACTTCAATGAAAAAGGGGCCGGGTGGTTTGACGCCGGCAGCCTTGGCGGCAGCCTCCATCTGGGCCCGATAATCTTCTTCCCCGTGAAATGCGCTGGGCAAACGCGTCAGTGGCCACTTGTGGGAGCCTGGCGCGTATTCCAGCGTACCCGCGTCGCGATGCGTGTCGTCAAGCGTCACCCAACAAGTCACCGTCGAAGACGGCTCAAGGAAATCCATGAACGACGTATCTTGATGATAGGCGATCGGCTTCGTCTTCGGGGCCTTCCACCAGATGGTATCCTGCCCGAGACGTGCTCCACTCCAGCCGCAAAGGTCTGCCGCGAAGCGACCGATACTCTCGGACAACGCCAGTTTCGCGACAGTCAGGTCGGCTTTCCACGCGTTCGCCATGTGCCGCGTCACGTCGGGCAAGCTCATCCCTTCGCGCCAATACCATTCGTCCGGGTAGACGCCGGTATCGAATTTGCCGGCGAACAGGAGCGGAAATCGGCTGCGCAAGCTTTGGATATGCTCGGGCTCGAGGAGCCGCTCGACAACCAAGAAGCCGTCTGCTTCGAACCTGCCTCGATCAGCCGGAGAAATCTCTTTAAGACGGTCTAACCGGTAGCTCATTGCCGAACTCCATTTTACAAACCGGAGGTTTCATTGAATAATGAAGCAGTGTACGCCTGATTCAACCGAATATTTTGCGGCAAATGGCGATCTTACCCGACCTTGACCGAACGGACTTCGAAATCCTGCGCCTTCTGCAGAAGGATGCGCGGTTGACCAACAAGGAGCTCGCGTCGGCAGTCGACCTTGCTCCTTCGTCCACGCATGAACGCGTGAAGCGGCTCTGGGAGCTCGGCGTGCTGCGCGGGCTTCATGCGGAGGTCGACCCACACGCCTTGGGCATAGGTATCGAAGCGCTGCTGATGATCGAACTTTCGAAACACAAACGTAGCAATGTAGATGCCTTCATGCAGGCAGTCGGCGAAATTCCGGAAGTACGCGCCGCGTTTCTTCTCACCGGGCGCTGGGATGTCGTCATCCATGTCGTGGCCCGGGATATGGTGCATCTCAAGGACCTCGCACTCGACAAATTCACCAACAAGCCGGGCGTCACCCGAATCGAAACTGCGATCATCTACGACGCGAAACGGCGGCACGAAGTACCCTTGTTCAAGGACTGACGCCGGCGTCCTGCCGCGCCCTTGAGCGCACAAGCCACGCCCACAGACGGACGTGGCCGGGTGTGCTACGCTTAATCTGCACTTGCGGCAGGTCGCGGACCCATGGTGCAGGCGACGAAGAAGCGGAGGGGATCGAGCCGAAAGCCGCCGAAAGCACGGCTGCGCAAGCCCGCCGCGCCGAAACGCGGTCGCGCGGACGGCGCCAGCGGCGGGAAGGCCGCGACGGCCTCCGAACTGCGGCACCAGCTCGAACAGCGCGCCCGCGAGCTGAAGGAGGCGCGCGACCAGCAGGCCGCGACGTCGGAGGTGCTGAGCATCATTGCGAGGTCGCCGGGCGACCTCAAATCAGTGTTCGGCGCGATCCTGAAGAACGCGACCCGGCTCTGCGACGCCAAGTTCGGCAACCTGCTCCTGTACGAGAATGGCGCATTCCGGCGCGTCGCCCTGTACGGCGCACCGCGCGCCTGGGCGGAGGCCACGAACCGTCAGCCGGTCATCCCGCCGAACGCCGCCAATCCACTGTACCGCATCGTGCGCACGCGTCAGGTCGTGCACGTTCACGACATGAAAGCCGAGCGCGTCTACATCGAGGGCGCGCCGGACGTAGTCGGCATGGTCGAGCAATCCGGCGCGCGCACAATCGCGGCCGTGCCCATGATCCGCGACGGAGAGCTGGTCGGCGCCATCGCCATCTACCGGCAGCAGGTCCGCCCCTTCACCGACAAGCAGATCGAGGTGGTCAAGAATTTCGCCGCCGAGGCGGTGATCGCCATCGAGAACGCGCGATTATTCGAGGCCGAGCAGCAGCGCACGCGCGAGCTTACCGAAGCGCTCGAGCAGCAGACGGCGACGGCGGAGGTGCTGCGGGTCATATCGAACTCGCTGAGCAAGCTTGATTCCGTGTTCGACACCATCCTGGCGAATGCGACCAAGCTGTGCGCCGCTCATTTCGGGATGCTGGCGCTGCACGAAGATGGCGCCTTCCGCTCCGTCGCCATGCACAACGTGCCGCAAGCCTTTGCCGAGCAGCGGTTGAGCGGGCCGATCGGTTCGCGCCCAAGAATCCGCTCGGGCGGCTGGCGGTGACGAAAGCCGTGCAGCACGTCGTCGACGTCAGGACGGATCCGGCCTTTCTCGATGGCGACCCGGGCATCACCGCACTGGCCCGCCTGACCGGCGCGCGCACCCTGCTCGTCGTGCCGATGCTCAAGGACGACAACCTGATCGGCGCCTTCGGCATCTACCGTCAGGAAGTGCGCGCCTTCAGCGACAAGCAGATCGACCTCGTCAGGAATTTCGCCAATCAGGCTGTCATCGCCATCGAGAATACGCGATTGCTGAACGAGCTGCGCCAGCGCACGAACGACCTGACCGAGTCGTTGGAGCAGCAGACGGCCACGACCGAGGTCCTTCAGATCATCAGCAGCTCGCCCGGCGATCTCGAGCCGGTGTTCGCCGCCATGCTCGAGAAGGCGGTCCGCATCTGCGACGCCAGGTTTGGAAATATCTACCGCTGGGACGGCGAGGCCCTTCACCTCGCCACGACGCACAATGCACCGCCAGCCTACGCCGAGGAGCGCAGGCGCGTGCCGCATTATCATCCCAGTCCGAAAATTGGTGTCGGACGTATGGTGGCCACCAAGAAGGCGGTCCACGTCGTCGATGCCGCAATAGAGCCTGCCTACATTGAAAGGCACCCGGCATACATCGCGGCTGTCGAACTTGGTGGTGCGCGGACGTATCTTACCGTCCCGATGCTGAAAGACAACGAACTAATCGGTGCCCTCAGCGTGTTCCGCCAGGAAGTCCGCCCCTTCACCGACAAACAGATTGCGCTGGTTACGAGCTTCGCCGCCCAAGCCGTGATTGCCGTCGAGAACGCGCGGCTGCTCAATGAGCTGCGCCAGCGCACCGACGAGCTTGGCCGATCGGTCGGCGAGCTGCGCGCGCTCGGTGAAGTGTCGCAGGCGGTGAACTCGACGCTCGACCTCGAAACCGTGCTCTCGACCATCGTCGCCAAGGCGGTGCAGCTCGCCGGCACCGATGCCGGTGCGATCTACGTGTTCGACGAGCAGCAGCGCGAATTTCGCCTGCGCGCCACCTATGGCATGGACCGGGAGCTGATCGACGCCCTCACGCATCGACATATTGACATGGCAGATCCGACGGTCGCGGCGGTGATGGCCCAGGGCGAGCCGACCCAGGTCGCCGACTTGCACGAGGAAGCCGGCTCGGAACTCAACGACATCACGCTGCGCGCCGGCTACCGCGCGCGTCTTGTCGCGCCGCTCGTCCGCGGCGACGATATCGTCGGCATGCTGGTGGTCCGCCGCCGCGCTCCCGGTGCCTTCGCGCAGAATATCGTCGAGCTGATGAAGACGTTCGCCGCGCAGTCGGTGCTGGCGATCCAGAACGCGCGGCTGTTCCGTGAAATCGAGGACAAGGGCCGGCAGCTCGAAGTGGCGAGCAGGCACAAGTCGCAGTTCCTGGCCAATATGAGCCACGAGCTGCGCACGCCGCTCAACGCCATTCTCGGCTACACCGAGCTGATCCTGGACAACATCTACGGCGAGGCGCCGGAAAAGATGCGCCATGTGCTCGAGCGCGTGCAGACCAACGGCAAGCATCTGCTCGGACTGATCAACGACGTGCTCGACCTGTCGAAGATCGAAGCCGGCCAGCTCACGCTGTCGCTGTCGGACTACTCGCTCGCCGAGCTGGTCCAGGGTGTCTATGTCGCGGTCGAGCCGCTGGCGACGCAGAAGAGCCTCGCGCTGCGCACCAGGATCGCCCGGGGCCTGCCGGTCGGGCGCGGCGACGAGCGCCGCCTCGCCCAGGTGCTGCTCAATCTCGTCGGCAATGCGATCAATTTCACGGAAGCGGGCGAGGTGGCGATCGAAGCCATCCACGCCGACGGCGCGTTCAGCGTCGCGGTGCGCGACAGCGGTCCCGGCATTGCCGCCGCCGACCAGGCGAAAATCTTCGAGGAGTTCCAACAGGTCGACAACACCTCGACGCGGCAGAAGGGCGGCACCGGGTTGGGGCTGGCGATCTCCAAGCGCATCGTCGAGATGCACGGCGGCCGCATCCTGGTCGATTCCGAGCTCGGCAGGGGATCGACCTTCACGATCACGCTTCCCGTCGATGCCGGCCGCGAGGCGCGCGCGACATGAGCAAGCGGATTCTGGTGGTGGAAGACCAGGAGGATAACCGGCAGATCCTGCGCGATCTGCTGGGCAGCGTCGGCTATCAGATCCTGGAGGCCGAGGACGGCGCGCGCGGCGTCGCCACGGCCGAGGCGGAGCGGCCGGACCTGATCCTCATGGACATCCAGCTGCCGCTGATCGACGGCTACGAGGCGACCCGGCGCATCAAGGCCAATCCGGCGTTGCGCGCCATTCCGATCATCGTCGTCACCTCCTATGCACTGAGCGGCGACGAGGACAAGGCCCGCGCCGCCGGCTGCGACGACTACATCACCAAGCCGTACAGCCCGCGCGCGCTGCTGGCGAAGATCAACGAGCACCTGCGCTGATGACGGTGTTGATCCGATCCCTTTCATCTTCCGCTCGTCGCCGCGCAAGCGGGGACCCAGGAGACTCCATTGCCATGAGCAGGCGCCTCGTGGATTCCCGCGTTCGCGGGAATGAGCGGCGAACGCGCTAGTGGAGCGGATTTGACATTCGCTACCCACGGGGCCGCTAGCTCGTGAAGCGAATGTCAAATCCAAAGCTCCACTGGCACTGATATTTGCTAGTGGTTCTTTTGATTCTAACATTCGCAATGAGGGCATGCGGAGCCGGGATGCGAATGTTAGAATCGGACCACTAGCCCTTCGCCGGACGTTCCGATGCACAAGCCACCGCGCATTCTCATCGTCGACGACAATGAGACCAATCGCGACATTCTCCGAACCCGCCTTGGGCGGCAGGGCCACGAGCTGATCGAAGCGGCCGATGGCGAGGAGGCGGTCGCGGCCGCCCGGCAGCATCATCCGGATCTGATCCTGCTCGACGTCATGATGCCGAAGGTCGACGGCATCGAAGCCTGCCGGCAGCTCAAGGCCGATGCCGATCTGCCGTTCACGCCGATCATCCTGGTCACCGCGAAGGCCGACAGCAAGGACGTCGTCGCCGGGCTCGAGGCGGGCGCCGACGAATATTTGACCAAGCCGGTCGACCAGGCCGCGCTCGCCGCCCGGGTCAAGTCGATGCTGCGGATCAAGGAGCTGACCGACGAGGTACGCGCGCAAGCCGCCGATCTCGCTTCCTGGAATCGCACGCTGGAGGAGCGCGTGGCGCAGCAGCTCGCGCATATCGAGCGCATGGACCGGCTGAAGCGCTTCCTGCCGCCGCAGGTGGCGGAGCTCGTCCTTTCTTCGGGCGACGATCGCGTTCTCGACAGCCACCGCCGCGACGTCTCGATCGTGTTCTGCGACCTGCGCGGCTTCACCGCTTTCGCCGAGACCGCCGAGCCGGAGGAAGTGATGACGATCCTCGGCGAGTACCACGCCTGCGCCGGCGCGATCATTCATAAATTCCAGGGCACGATCGAGCACTTCGCCGGCGACGGGCTGATGGCGATGCTGAACGATCCGCTGCCCTGCGCCGAGCCCTGCCTCCAGGCGGTGCGCATGGCCGCGGAAATGCGCGCCGAAGTCGGCGAGCTGACCGCCAAGTGGCGCAAGCACGGCTTCGAGCTCGGCTTCGGCATCGGCATCGCCTACGGCTACGCCACGCTCGGCCGCATCGGCTTCGAGGGCCGCTTCGACTATGCCGCGATCGGCGCCGTGCCGAACCTTGCGGCGCGCCTGTGCGACGAAGCGAAGGACGGGCAGATCCTGATCGACGGCAAGGTCAAGGTCGCCGTCGAGTCGGCCGCGCAACTCGAGCCGCTCGAAGAACTGCGGCTCAAGGGGTTTCACCGGCCGATCAAGGCATTCAACGTCCGCACGGTGTCGGGGTAGCGCCAAGTTTCATTTTTCGTGACTCATTGAAGTTGCATTTTTTGTAAATCACGGGCCGCTCGTGAACTGGACCGGAGGAGGCGCGTGTGAAACGTTGGACCCTGATAGCTTTAGCTCCGCTGATTGCCGCGGGCCCCTGGCTCGCCGGCGCAACCATGGGGCCTTACGCAATGAGCCGAGAGCCGCGCTTTCCGCAGCTGACGATGGAGCAATTGAGCGACGCGCAGAAGCCGCTCGCCGAGCAGATCGTGAAGGTGTCGAGTGTCGGCCTCGGCGGACCGTACAATCCGCTGCTGCGCAGCCCGGTGCTCGGCCAGCGCATTTTCGATCTGTTCCACTATCTGCGCTGGGAGACGTCGGTGCCGCTGCGGCTCAACGAATTCGCGATCCTGATCATCGGCCGGCAGTGGCGCTCGCAGGTGGAATGGTTTGCGCATGCGCCGCTCGCCATCAAGGCCGGCCTCGCGCCCGCCATCGTCGCCGACCTCAAGGCCAACAGGCGGCCCGCGAACATGCCGCCGGAAGAGGCTGCGGTGTACGACTTCGTCACCGAGCTCACGACCCGGCACGAAGTGTCGGACGAGACTTTCGATCGCGCGAAACGGCTGCTCGGCGAGCAGCAGGTCGTCGACCTTACCGCGGTCGCCGGCAGCTACGTGAGCATCGCCATGCTTCTGGCGATGAGCGAGATGACCGTGCCGCCGGGCAAGGAGGAGCCGTTCAAGCCCGGCGAACCGTAATCTGCAACCAAGTTTGAAGCTGCTTGCGAGGCATCATCGCCATGACAGAAACTTCCACCCGCGACCTCGGCACCCTGTCGCATCTCGATGCGCTGCTGGCGACGGTCGGTCCCGTGCGCGGGCTGCGCATCCTCGACATCGGCTGCGGCGAGGGACACCTGGCGCGCGCCCTGGCCGAGCAGGGCGCCCGCGTCACCGGCTACGATCCGTTCATTGCGGAGACGCCGCTGACCGAGCAAGGCGCCGGCAGCTTCCGTCTCGCCAACGCCATGGCCGACGCGCTTCCCGAACCAGACCACGAAGCCGATCTCGTGCTCTTCGTGTTCTCGCTGCATCATGTGCCCGGCGCCAAGCTTGAACGCGCGCTCGCCGAGGCACGCCGGGTGTTGCGGCCGTCGGGGCGCCTCTACGTCGCCGAGCCGCTGGCGCAGGGCCCGCATCAACACATCATCGAGCTGTTCCACGATGAGACGGCGGTGCGCAAAAGCGCCGCCGACGCGCTTGCCCGGTTTGCGCGTCCGCAGTTCGCCACCGACCGCATCGCGACCTATGCCGAGAAGCGCAGCTATGCCGATTTCGACTCGTTTGCCGCGCGCATGATCGCCAACATGCGCTTCAACGGCTACAGCGAGGAAGCCGTGCTGGCGCCGGCGGTGCGCCGCCGCTTCGAGGAGACCCACGCCGCGCATGGCGGCAGGTTCGATCAGCCGGTCCGCATCGATTGTTTCGGTCCGGCCGTGTAAACCGCCGCGCGGCGTAACCACAATCCGTGAATATGGATTCCGGGCTCGCGGCCTGCGGCCGCGCCCCGGAATGACGACGAATGAGCGGCGCGCAACCTGTACGAAATCTCACCCGCGCCAGTAGCGGTCCTCCCAGCTGCGCGATAGCCGCATGGCGGAGAGGATGAGGCCGGCCATCGAATAGGTCTGCGGGAAGTTGCCCCACAGCTCGCCGGTCTGCGGGTCGACGTCCTCGGAGAGGAGGCCGTAGCGGTTGCGGTGGGCGAGCGCGTCGGTGAACAGGTCGCGCGCCGCCTCGCGCCGGCCGAGCGACCAGAGCGCGTCGATCAGCCAGAAGCGGCAGATCAGGAATGCGGTCACCGGCAGGCCGAAATCGTCTTCGCTGGCGTAGCGCATCACGTGCTTCTCGCGCACCAGTTCGCGCTCCATCGCGGCGACGGTTGAGACGAAGCGCGGATCGTCGACCTCGACGACGCCGAGGTCGGGCAGCAGCAGCACGCTGGCGTCGAGGTCGTCGGAGCCGAACGCCGCGGTGAAGGCGCCGCGCTTCTCGTTCCAGGCGCCGGCGATGAGCGCGGCGTGGATCGGCTCGGCGACGGCATTCCAGTGCTGCGCGCGCTCCTTGAGGCCAAGCCGCATGGCGATGGCCGCGAGCCGCGAACAGCCCGCCCAGCACATCGCCGCCGAATGGGTATGGACGCGCTGCCGCCCGCGGTATTCCCAGATGCCGGCGTCCGGCTCCAGCGCCTTCTTGGCGGCGCGGTTGCCGAGCGTTTCCAGGAGCCGGAACAAGCCCTCGTCGCCGGGCCGCGGCAGGCGGCGGTCGAAGAACATCGGCATGGCGGCGAGAATGACGCTCCCGTAGGTATCGTGCTGCGCCTGGCCGACGGCGGCGTTGCCGATCCGCACCGGGCCGTCGCCGAGGTAGCCTTCGAGATCCGGCGCGGTGCGCTCCTCGACCGTGGTCGTCGGCACCACGCTGTAGAGCGGGCGCAGCTCCTGGTCCGGCTTCGAGACGATCGACAGGGTGAAGGAGATGAACTCCTCCATCGTGCGCGTGGCGCCGATGCGGTTGAGCGCCTGGACGACGAAATACGCATCGCGCAGCCAGCAGTAGCGGTAGTCCCAGGTGCGCCCTGATCCCGGCGCCTCGGGAATCGAGGTGGTGTGCGCGGCGATGACGGCTCCGGTCTCGTCGAAATTGCTGAGCTTGAGCGTGATGGCGGCGCGGATGATCGCTTCCTGCCAGTCGACCGAGATCGACAGGCGGCGCACCCATTCCACCCAGTAGTCGTGCGTGCGCTCGGCGAATTCGCGGCAGGTCGACGACAGATCGCCCTGGAAGGGCTCGTCCGGCCCGAACACGAGGTGCACCGGCCGGGTGAGCACGAAGGGCGCCTCGCTCTCGATCAGCGAGAGCGGCGCGTCCGTCGTCAGGCGGATCACGGTGCCCTCGGCGGAATAGCGGATATGGTTGCTGCCAAGAGAGTGGTTCGTGAGCGGCTTGCCGTAGTCGCTCGCGGGCCGCATCCTGATGGTGATCCGCGGCAGGCCGGCGACCGGTTCGACGATCCGATAGAGCTGCGGCGGCCGGAATACGCGGCCGAACTGGCGGAAGCGCGGCACGAAGTCGGTGATCTGGACCTTGCCGCCGTTGCGGTCGGTCAGCACGGTCGAGACGATCGCCGTGTTGCGCATGTATTCCGATTGAAACTCCGCCATGTCGTCGAGCACGACGTCGGAGAATCCCTTCTCCTGCTTGCCCGCCAGCAATCGGCAGAAGATCGGGTCGCCGTCGAAACGCGGATAGCACCACCACACGATCCGCGCCGTCGGATCGACCAATGCGGCCGTGCGCCCGTTCCCGATGACGGCCAGATCCAGTCCGTGGCCTGTCATCATCCCGCGCTATCCCCGTGGTCGGCTACAATTCGCGCCAGCCACGAGCGTACGTCCTCAGGCTTGTCGAAGTGACCGTTGACGCCGGGAACGACCCGGCCGACGGAGAAGCCGAGGCCGCCGAATCGGGGAATGACGGCAAACACCGGCTCGTCGGTGGTGTCGTCGCCGATGAAAATCGGATGCCGGTCGGCGAACGGCGGATAGGTCATCAGTTCGCTCACCGCGAGCGCCTTGCTCACCCCGCTGGGCTTGACCTCGACCACGAGCTTGCCGGGCAGAATCTCGACCGAGCCCGCGGGCAGTTGCGCGCAGACATGGGCGACCGCGGCGCGCAGCGCCGGGCCGTGCTCGGGCGCAAGCCGGTAGTGCAGGGCGAGCGAGTAACCCTTGTCCTCGACCAGAATCCCCCGGCCGAGCTCGGTGATGGTCGCGAGCTTGCGCTTCAATTCCGCGCTCAACGAGCCGACGCGGGTTTGCGGCACGGTCCCCGGCACCGGGCGCATCTCGGCGCCGTGGCCGCCGATCGCCGCGAGCTGCAGCGGGGCGAAGATCAGGTCGATATCGTCAAGCGGCCGGCCGCTGACCAGCGCCACCGCGCCGCCGGTCAACTCCTGCAGGCGGCCGAGCGTATGCCGCAGCGCCGGCGGCACCCAGACCTCCTGCGGCGCCGGCGCGATGTCGAGGATGGTGCCGTCGATGTCGAGCAGGATCGCGCATTCCCGCAAGTCGGAAGCGAGCGAGGTGTTCGCGATTTCCATGTCCAGGTCCGAAACGTCGCCTTGTCTGTGCACGTATGTATCCAATCAGTCGATAAATGATAAAGGCCGGCTGACCGCTTCGAGCGGCTTTCTTTCGGCCGCGACCCCGAAACGCACTTCGACCGCCGCCGCGAACAGCATCAGCGCCGCCCCGATGGCGTAGCCGATGGCGACATTGCCGCGCGAGCCGGTACTGATCAGGACGCCGAACAGGAGCGGGCCGCCGATGCCGCCCGCGCCAGTGCCGATCGCATAGAAGAACGCGATGGCAAGCGCACGCATCTCGAGCGGGAAGGTTTCGCTCACCGTGAGGTAGGCCGAGCTCGCCGCGGCGGAGGCGAAAAAGAAGACGCACGTCCAGCAGGCGGTCAGCGCCTGCGCCGTGAGCAGGTTCCGGCTGAACAGATAGCCGGTCAAGGCGAGCAGGATCCCCGACATAGCATAGGTCAGCGCGATCATGACCTTGCGGCCGACGGTGTCGAACAGACGGCCGAGCAGGATCGGTCCGAGCACGTTGCCTGCGGCAAATGGCAAGATGTACCAGCCCACCTGATCGGCCGGCGTGCCGTAGAAATTGGTCAGGATCAGCGCGTAGGTGAAGAAGATGGCGTTGTAGAAGAAGGCTTGTGCCGCCATCAGGGTGAGCCCGACCACGGTGCGCTCGGGGTAGGTCACGAACAACGCGCGGGCGACTTCGCCAAGGGGCGTGTGGTCGCGCATGCGCAGCCGAACGCGCGGCGCTGGCGTCACGTCGCGGCCGCCGACACCAACACGGGCCTCGATGCCGCGCACGACGGCCTCGGCTTCGGCGACAGAGCCATGGGTCATCAGCCAGCGGGGGCTTTCCGGAATCCAGCGTCGCATCAGGAGGATGATCAGTCCTATCAAAGCTCCGATCAGGAACGCGAGCCGCCAGCCAAGCCCCGGATCGATAAAGGCAGGATTGAGCAGGACGATCGAGCCGCCCGCCCCCAGCGCTGCTCCGATCCAGAAACTTCCGTTGATCAGAAGATCGGTCCAGCCGCGCAGGCGCGCGGGAATAAGCTCCTGAATTGTCGAATTGATGGCAGTGTACTCGCCGCCGATGCCGGTGCCGGTGAGGAACCGGAACACCACGAAGCTCCACACATCCCAGGAGAAGCCGGTGGCAGCGGTCGCCGTAAGATAGACGGCAAGCGTGATGAAAAACAACTTCTTGCGCCCCAGCCGATCGGTCAGCCAGCCGAAAAAGAAGGCGCCGAGCACCGCTCCACAGAGGTAAGAGCTTCCTGCAATGCCGATCTGCGCATTGCTCAGACCCAGTCCGGAGCTTTGCGTCAACTCCCCGGAAAGCGCGCCCGCCAGCGTGACTTCAAGACCGTCGAGGATCCAGGTGATGCCGAGCGCAACAATGACGAGGATGTGGAAGCGTCCGACCGGCAGGGCATCAAGGCGCGCCGGAATGTCGGTCTCGACGACCATGCCGGTTTGGGTAGCGGTCGCCGCAATGGTCGGCTGTCCCCGAGGTTTGACGGCGCCGCTCAGCGGCGGATGCGGCGAATCCGGATGGGGCGATGCCTTGCGTGCCTGAACCATTCGGATTGCCACCCACGCACGGAATCCCGTTTATTAACGCCTTGAGCGCCCAAGTGTTCCGGAGCTGAATGGCCCGGATCGCTACAATACGGAGACGGCAGGCTACGGCAAGGGCGGCCCCCGAATCGTTGGGGCGCGACGGGCGTCAGCGTATTTTGCCAGGTGGCCGGGGTGGCGGGCCGCTCAGGAGGCTTTGCTCGTATCCTCGACGCCGACCGAGACCGGGATGGTGCGGCCGTCGCGCTGTACCTTGAGCCCGATTTCGTTACCGATCCCGATTTTCTCGATCTGGTCGGTGAGATCGGCGAGACGGTGCACCTGGACGCCGTTGGCGCCGACGATGACGTCACCCATGGCTCCGCTCGAGGGATCGACGCCGCGCAATCCCGCTTTCGCGGCCGGCAAGTCGGGCACCACGCGCACCACCACGACGCCGTCGGTGCCGAGTTGGGAAGCCGCCTCGTCGCTGGCGATGATGACGCCGATGCCGGGCGTGGGGACGCGCCCGTTCTTGATGAGTTGCGGCACCACCTTGTTCACGGCATCGACGGGAATGGCGAAGCCGATGCCGGCATTCGAGCCGGACGGGGAGAGGATCGCGGTGGTGACGCCGATCAGGCGGCCGGCGGAATCGAGCAGCGGCCCTCCGGAATTGCCGGGATTGATCGCGGCGTCGGTCTGGATGACGTCCGCGAGTTCGCGCCCCTCGCTGGTCGGCAGCCGGCGCCGCAACGCGCTGATGACGCCGGTGGTGAGCGAGTGGTCGAGACCGAACGGGTTGCCGATGGCGAAGGCCCATTGCCCGACCTGAAGATCGGCCGAGCTTCCGATCGCGATCGGCTTCGATAGCTGGCGCGAGTCGCGCAGGCGCACGACAGCGAGATCGTAGCTCGGAGCCGTGCCTATGACCTTGGCCGCGACGATGTCGCCTGCGGGCGTGCGCACGTCGATCGCGCTCGTTCCCTGCAGGACGTGATTGTTGGTGACGATGTGCCCGGCTTCGTCCCAGACGAAGCCGGTGCCGGTCTGCACCCCGACGACCTGATCGCCTTCCGGCGTGACCTGCTCCTGGCTTGCGCTGTGGCCGATCACCTGCAGGACCGAAGGCGACACGGCATTGAAGATGGCGATGGTCGTGCGTTCGGCCTCGGCCAGGCTGCCGCGCGCCTCGATCGGGCGGGGGCTGCGGCTCGAGAACAAGGATTCGTTGATGTAGGGCTGCGCGAAGATCGCCGCCAGTAGGACCAACACTCCGGCGAGCAGCACGCGCGTCAGTCGGTCGGTCACGTTTTTGCCTCTTGCTGCAACGGCAATCGGGGAAACGAGGAATCGCCGAACGGCGTTCCATCACCCTGTCGTGTGCGCGCTGTTTACCGCGGAAAATATTAATCCGTTCAACGCGCTTGCGCAGCGTTGCCGGAATAGGTGATGCGCCAGATCGTGCCGCCGGCATCCTCGGAGAGGAGCAGCGCGCCGTCGTTGTCGACGGCAACGCCGACCGGCCGGCCCCACAGTTCGCGGTCATCGATCACGAAGCCGGTGGCAAAGTCCTCATACTCGCCGGTCGGCACGCCGTCCTTCACGATGATGCGAATGACCTTGTAGCCGGTGGGTTTGGAACGGTTCCAGGAACCGTGCTCGGCGGCGAAGATGTTGCCGCGATATTCGGCGGGGAATTGCGTGCCTTCGTAGAACGTCATCTGCAGCGAAGCGGAATGCGCTTGAATGAGCACGTCGGGGACCGTGATCTTGTCTTTCAGGTCCGGCCGCTCGCCGCGGCGGCGCGGATCCTCGTTGGCGCCGATGTAGTACCAGGGCCAGCCATAGAACGCGCCTTCGCGCACGCGCGTGACGTAGTCGGATGGAACGTTATCGCCGAGCCCGTCGCGCTCGTTGGTCGAGCACCAGAGTTCGCCGCTCCCTGGCGCGACCGCCATGCCGACACAGTTGCGGATGCCGGTCGCGAAGATGTGGCCGTTCTTGCCCTGCGGATCGAACGCGAGCACCGCGGCACGGTCGGTCTCGTTGCCCCAGGCGGCGCCGAGCGCATGCGTGGATTGCCAGGCCTGCAATTCCGACGTGCTCAGCTTTCCCATCGCGTCGCCGACATTGGAGGCGGAGCCGACGGAGACGTACATCGTGCGTCCGTCGGGCGAGAACACCACGTCGCGCGTGCGGTGGCTGCCGCCAGTCGGCAGATGCGGCACGACGGTTTCGGCCGGTGCGCGCGCTTTGAGGTCGCCGCTGCGATAGGCGAAGCGGACGACGGAGTCGGTATTGCCGACATAGACCCACTCCGGATCACGGCCGGGCGGGTAGAAGGCGATGCCGAACGGTCCGCGAAGCCCGTCCGCGAACACGCTGGCTGACGCCGGTTGGCCGGGGTTAGGCCGCAGCACGCGGACCCGGCCGGTTTCGCTTTCGGCAGCGAATACGTCGCCGTTGGGCGCCACGCGAATGAGCCGCTGATGCGAAAGGCCGGAGGCCAACAACGTGACCTCGAAGCCAGTCGGAACGGCCGGTTTTTGCTGCTCGCTGCGGCGCACAGGGTAGAGAAAATCGGTTGCCGAACCGGCTTGATCGCCGGCCGGGAGGTCCTGCGGCCTGATCAGCCGCCGCGTTCCCGGTTTATCCAAGCGCCAATCGCCGAAGGCGGCTTTGCCTTCGAGCCTCGTTGCACCGGTCTCTGCCAGCAGCGGTAGTGCGGCACCCACGACCGCCGCCGCTGCGGCCGCCGCAACAATCGCATGAATGAGATGAGGCATGGCGCGCGTTCCCCGCGATTTTGCTACGTGAACAAGTCGGCGTCTGGCGGGTTCCATTGTTGCCTGTTCGTGGAAGTCGCGCTCCATTGCGCGGGTCATGCGAAAGCAGCGCGGCAAGGCGTCGAGCGAAGCGCCCCCGGGCGTCCGTTCTCGATGGCTGCGCTTAATGCGTAATGACATGCGCCATAACGTTCTGTGAATCACGTTCTGTGATCATCCGCCGATCGGCCGTCCGGCACCGCACGGAATTCCCGTCTTGATCGACAGGATTGCCAGCAAGTTGGAGATACCGCGGCGGCTGCGCGCCATGGTGCGGGCGCGTGAGTCGAGCCTCATCGCGCTCGCGGCGCTGGTCGGGGCCATCGCCGGCCTGGTGGTCGCCGCGATGAGCACCGGCGTCGACGTGCTGCACCAGCTGCTGTTCCGCCTCGACCCGGGCGAGCGGCTCTCCGGGCTGTTGCGGCTCGACCCGGTCGTGGCGTTGACCGTGCCGCTGGCCGGCGGCGCCGTTTTCGGCATCGCGACGGAGCTGATCGCGCGCTGGCGGCCGGAGCGGGAAATCGATCCGATCGAGGCGAATGCGTTGCATGGCGGCCGCATGTCGCTTCTCGGCAGCATCATCGTCGCCGCGCAGACGGTGTGGTCGAGCGGCGTCGGCGCCTCGGTCGGCCTCGAGGCCGGCTATACGCAGCTCGGCGGCGGCATCGCCTCGCGCCTCGGCATGGCGTTTCGGCTGCGCCGCGCCGACCTGCGCATCCTGGTCGGCTGCGGCGCCGCCGGCGGCATCGCCGGCGCCTTCGGCGCCCCGCTCGCTGGCGCGTTCTACGGCTTCGAGCTGATCATCGGCGGCTATTCGCCAAACAGCCTGGCGCCGGTCGCCGCCGCGGCGCTGATCGGCTTTTTGGTGGCGCATGCGCTCGCGCCCGCCGACATCGGCGTCGTCGCGCCGGAGCGGATGGCCGTGGGGGTCCACGATTTGGTCATCGCCGCGACCATCGGCCTCCTCGCCGCGGCGCTCGGAATTCTGCTCATGCGCGGGGTCGCGCTGTGCGAAACGCTGTTCGTGCGGCTGCGGGTGCGGCCGGCCTTGCGCACCACGATCGGCGGCCTCGTCGTCGGCCTGCTGGCGATGGTGACGCCGCAGGTGCTGTCGTCGGGTCACGGCGCGCTGCGTCTTTCCGGCGTGTTCACGCTGTCGCTGTGGACCGTGGCGTCGATCTTGGTGCTCAAGATTGCCGCGTCGATTGTCTCGCTCGGCTCCGGATTCCGCGGCGGCCTGTTCTTCTCCTCGCTGCTCATGGGCGCGCTCGGCGGCGATCTCCTGGCGATCGCGCTGACCATGGCGTGGCCGAGCGGCCACTTCGATCCCAACGCCTACGCGCTGATCGGCATGAGCGCGCTGTCGGCCTCGGTGGTCGGCGGACCGCTGACCATGACGTTCATCGCGCTCGAGACGACCGGCGACCTCTGGCTGACCACGGCGGTGCTCATCGCCGTGATCATCTCCGCGCAGATGACGCGGGAGGTCTTCGGCTATTCGTTCGCCACCTGGCGCTTCCATCTGCGCGGCGAGACCATCCGCAGCGCCGCCGACATCGGCTGGATGCGCGAACTCACTGTCGGCAAGATGATGCGCCGCGACATACGGACCGCGGCGGCGGCCGGCACCATCGCTGCCTTCCGCGACGCCTTTCCCGTGGGCTCGACCACCTACGTGATCGCGGTCGACGACGACAAACGCTATGCGGGCATGGTCCGCGTCGCCGATGCCCATGCCGCCGAAGTCTCGCCCGGCGAGGCGGTGCGGGACCTGCTCCACTCGGCGAACGACATGCTGCTGCCGGGCATGGCGATCAAGGATGCGGTGCTCGCCTTCGACCGCGCCGAGGCGGAGTCGCTTCCGGTCGTCGATTCCTACCTCGATCGCCGGGTCGTCGGGCTCCTCACCGAGGCCCATGCGCTGCGCCGCTACTCGGCCGAGCTGGAGCGGCGGCGGCAGGAGCTTATCGGCAAGGGTTAGGAGCGCACGGCGTTCCCGTCGACGGCGCGGATCTCGCCTAAATCTTTCACGCCGCAATGTTGGGAGCGTGGGTCTCGATTGCTTTTGTGCACCGCACGCGTAAGGTCGTAGCCTCCGGGATTGTTGAATCGAGGTGATCGGAGCCCGCTCATGCCCCTTGCCGCATCTTCTGCGCCGGCCGGCCACGACGTGGCGGCGACGTTGCATCAGGCGGTGCAGGCGGCCGAGGCCCTGCTGGCGGATGCGCAGCGGGCGGTGGCGCAGCGGGTGATGAACGATGGCCGCGCGATCCCGCGCAGCTTCGACCGCGAGCAGCGCGCGACCCACGGCCTCGCCTGGCTCGCGACCTATGTCGAAGCGCTCCGCCAGCTCGCCGCCTATGCCGAGCGCCTCGCCGCGGACGGCAACTTCGGCGAGGTCGAGCAACTCCTGGTGCACATCGGCGCCGGCGAATATCTGGCGCAGATTCTCGGCGGCATTCCCATGAGTCAGAACGAGATCGTGCGCCTTGCCGATCTCGGCCTCGCGCCATCGGCCGTGGCAGCGCGCGTGACGCCGGCGGTGGAGCGCCTCATCGCCGCCGGCAACACCGCGCCGCGCCGCGCGCGCCTCGCCGAGCTGATGCGCCAGCGCCCGGAAGCGACGGTCGGGACCTGCGGCCTCGACGAGACGCTCGATTCGATCCGCGAGGAGATGCGCAAGTTCGCCGACGGCCAGGTCGTGCCGCACGCGCAGCAATGGCACCTGCGCAACCACTACATCCCGCTCGACGTCATCGCGCAGATGTCGGAGCTCGGCGTGTTCAGCCTGACCATCCCCGAGGATTACGGCGGCATGGGGCTCGGCAAGGAATCGATGTGCGTCGTCTCCGAGGAACTCGCGCGCGGCTATATCGGCGTCGGCAGCCTCGGCACCCGCTCCGAGATCGCCGCCGAGCTTATCCTCGGCAGCGGCACCGAGGAGCAGAAACGCAAATGGCTGCCGAAGATCGCCTCCGGCGAGGTGCTGCCGACGGCGGTGTTCACCGAGCCGAATACCGGCTCCGACCTCGCCTCCTTGAAGACGCGCGCCGTAAGGCACGGCGATACTTATAAGGTCTACGGCAACAAGACCTGGATCACGCATCCGGTGCGCGCCGACCTGATGACGCTGCTCGTGCGCACCAACCAGGCGGAGAAGGGCTATCGCGGCCTCTCCATGCTGCTCGCCGAGAAGCCGCGCGGCAGCGACGCGGACCCGTTCCCGGCGCGCGGCATGTCCGGCACCGAGATCGAGGTTCTGGGCTACCGCGGCATGAAGGAATACGAGATCGCCTTCGACGGCTTCGCCGTGAAGGCGGAAAATCTCCTCGGCGGTGTCGAGGGTCTTGGCTTCAAGCAGCTGATGGCGACCTTCGAATCGGCGCGCATCCAGACCGCGGCGCGCGCCGTCGGCGTGGCGCAGGCGGCGCTCGAAGAGGCGCTCGGCTACGCGACGACGCGGGAGCAGTTCGGCGAGCCGATCGCGAATTTCCCGCGCGTCGCCGACAAGCTCGCGCTGATGGCGGCCGAGATCATGATCGCGCGCCAGCTCACCTATTACGCGGCGCGGCAGAAGGATTCCGGCCGCCGCTGCGACCTCGAGGCCGGCATGGCGAAGCTCCTCGCCGCGCGCGTCGCCTGGGCCGCCGCCGACAACGCCGTGCAGATCCACGGCGGCAACGGCTTCGCGCTCGAATTCCCGGTCTCGCGCCTTCTCTGCGACGCCCGTATCCTCAGTATTTTCGAAGGCGCCGCCGAGATTCAGGCCAACGTGATCGCGCGGCGGCTGTTGGACGGGTCGAACTGAAAAACGAAGCCTTGGCGTCGGGTCCGCTAGGCCGAACCGAGACTCGTCGTGGTCAGACGATGACACTGGTGCCTTCTGAAACTTGGGGCGGTCCCTTTTTCAAGGTGACGTGAACGCGCCCGGTCCCGCCCAGCCGAAGACGATAAGCCGCAGCGAATTCCAATGTTTCTGCCAGTGTTGCCAGAGTAGCGTGACGCTCCTCGCGCGCCCCCCATTTGGTAGGACCTGATGAGTTCGAACGCGGCAGCGCAAACCGTCACAGCGCCATGAGCGTCCGGCGGATTTAGCCACAATTGGGCGCGCTTATTTCCCGAGCGATCAAAAACCCAGAACGTACCGAAGTCATCATGATAGAGCCTGACTATGTTTATCCCGTGACTCCTGGCCCACGGGAGCAAAATCGGATCAACAATCGCGTATGGGTCACTATTCGTCATTTGGCTCTACCACGACTATGAACTCGATGTCGAAGCCCTGAGCACTACCCTTGCGGATTCGACGGCGGCTCGTTGGACTGCCGTCATGCTGCCCTTTGTGCTACCCGCCAATCTCGCATAATCGCCCCTTGGAAAACCGAATCCGAGGCAAGATGCGGCCGCACCCAGCTTGGCGGCGTCACTCGCCTCATCTACAAGGAGCGGCATGGCCACGTTCCTCTCCCACTGGCTGGTACCGATCGCCATCGGCGCGGTCGCGGTGGTGTTGCTGCTCGGCCTCGTCAACATGATGCGCGGCGGCTCCGGTAATACCTCGCAGAAGCTGATGCGGCTGCGCGTGCTGCTGCAATTCATCGCCATCGTCGTCATCATGTTCACGATCTGGTTCATGGCGCGCTGAAGCGCGAGCGAGCAGGCATGGTCGTCCTCAACAAGATCTACACCCGCACCGGCGATGACGGCACGACCGCGCTCGGCACCGGCGAGCGGCGCAAGAAATACGATCTGCGCATCGCCGCCTACGGCACGCTGGATGAGACGAATTCCGTGATCGGCATCGCCCGGCTGCATACCGCGGAGGATGCCGCGCTCGACGCGGCGCTGTCGCGCATCCAGAACGACCTGTTCGACGTCGGCGCCGATCTCACCACGCCCGGCAAAGGCAAGGGGCCGGGCGGGGCGCGGCTCACGGTCACCGCGGCGCAGGTCGATTGGCTCGAGGCCGAGATCGACCGGCTCAATGACGAGCTCGAACCGTTGCGATCCTTTATCCTGCCGGGAGGGGGCGCGGCGGCCGCCCATCTCCATCTCGCCCGCACTGTATGCCGGCGCGCCGAGCGCTTGATTGCCGAGCTCAACGACAAGCCGGACGAGAGCGTCACGCCGGAAGTTTTGAAATACGTCAATCGGCTGTCCGACTTCCTGTTCGTTGCCGCCCGTCACGCCAACGGCAAGGGCGCGCGCGACGTGCTGTGGAAGCCGGGACAGAACCGCTGAACAAAGAACCGCGGGGATTACTTAAGGGGGGATTCATGGGCCGGCTGGACAACAAGGTCGCCATCGTCACCGGCGCGGCGAGCGGCATCGGCCGCGCCAGCGCGATCCTGTTCGCGCGCGAAGGCGCCCGCGTGGTGATCGTCGATCAGAATGCGGACGGATTGGCGGAGACGGCGAAGCTCATCGCCAAGGACGGCGGCAGTACGCAAGCGATGACCGCCGACACCGGCCGCGAAGACGACGTCAAGGCATTCGTCGGCCGCGCGCTCGACAGCTTCGGCGCGCTCGATGCGATCTACGCCAATGCCGGGGTCAGCGGCGGACTTGTGCCGCTGTTCGAGCAGACGGTCGAGCAATGGCAGCAGATCCTGCAGACCAACCTCATCGGCCCGTTCCTGGCGATCAAGCACGCCGGCGCGCACATGGTCAAAGAAGGCCGCGGCTCGATCGTGCTCACCGCCTCAGTCGCCGGCTTGCGGGCGAATGCCGGCGGCTTGCCGTACAGCGCCAGCAAGGCCGGCGTGGTGAGCCTCGCGCAGACGGCGGCGAATGCGTTCCTGGGCACCGGGGTGCGGGTCAACGCGATCTGCCCGGGACTGATCGAGACGGGGATGACGCAGCCGATCTTCGAGCGCGCGCGCGAGCGCGGCACGCAGGGAAAAATCGGCCAGCTCAACCCGCTGCAGCGCGCCGGCGGGCCGCAGGAGATCGCCGCCATGGCGCTGTTCCTGGCGAGCGACGAATCGTCCTACGTCAATGGCCAAGCCTTCCCGGTCGACGGCGGGCTCACGAGTACACTTCCCTTTACCAAGCCGATCCGTTGACCCCGGGCCCGACGGCCGGTACGTTCCCGCGCTGCAGCATCGCGCGGATGCCAAGGCGCGGCCGAGAGCAGCCGCGAGAGCAGCCGGAAGAAACTGAACCAAGCCATGAAGATCCTCGTGCCCGTCAAGCGGGCGGTCGACAAGGACGTGAAAATCCGGGTCAAGGCGGACGGCACCGGCGTCGAGCTCGGCAACGTCAAGATGTCGATGAATCCCTTCGACGAGATCGCCGTCGAGGAGGCGCTCCGCCTCAGAGAGGCGGGCAAGGCGACCGAGATCGTCGCTGTCTCCATCGGGCCGGCGCAAGCGTCGGAGACGATCCGCACCGCGCTCGCCATGGGCGCCGACCGCGGCATTCTGGTCAAGGCCGAGGGCACCGTCGAACCGCTCGCGGTCGCAAAAATCCTCAAGGCGATCGCCGCCGCCGAGCAGCCCGGCCTGATCATCATGGGCAAGCAGGCGATCGACGACGACTGCAATCAGACCGGCCAGATGCTGGCGGCGCTGCTCGGCTGGCCGCAGGGCACCTTCGCTTCCAAGGTGACGCTCGACGGCGAGGCGATCATGGTGACGCGCGAGGTCGACGGCGGCCTGCAGACCGTGAAACTCAAAATGCCGGCAATCGTGACCACCGATCTGCGCCTCAACGAGCCGCGCTACGCGTCGCTGCCCAACATCATGAAGGCGAAGAAGAAGCCGATCGACGAGAAGACCGCTGCCGACTACGGCGTCGACGTCAAGCCGCGGCTCGAAATCGTCAAGACCACCGAGCCGCCGCAGCGCAAGGCCGGCGTCAAAGTCAAGACCGTCGCCGAGCTCGTCGACAAGCTCAAGAACGAGGCCGGAGCGATCTGATGACGCGCCTGGTCCGTCACCCTGAGGTGCGAGCGCAGCGAGCCTCGAAGGGCGGCGGCGGCGTCTCGGCTGCATCCTTCGAGGCCCGCGCTACGCGCGGGCTGGATGACGAATTCGCGACGAGGCCTCTGATGCCGACCCTCCTCCTCGCCGAACACGACAACAAGTCGCTCAAGGACGCGACCAACAAGGCGCTGACCGCGGCCAAGGCGCTCGGCGGCGACGTGCACATCCTCGTCGCCGGCGAGGGCTGCAAGGCGGTCGCCGACGCCGCCGCCAAGCTCGACGGCGTCAAGAAGGTGCTGCTCGCGGACGCGCCTGCCTACGCGCACATGCTGGCGGAGCCGACCGCCGCGCTCATCGTTTCGCTGGCCGAGCCTTATGAGACGATCATGGCGGCGGCGACCACGACCGGGAAGAATGTCATGCCGCGCGTGGCGGCGCTGCTCGACGTGATGCAGATTTCCGACGTCACCAAGGTCGTGGCGCCGGACACGTTCGAGCGCCCGGTCTATGCCGGCAACGCCATCCAGACCGTGCGCTCGACCGAGCGCAAGAAGGTGATGACGGTGCGCACCGCGGCGTTCCAGGCGACGGGGGAGGGCGGTTCGGCGCCGGTCGAGGCGGTTGCCGCTGCGGCCGATCCCGGCATCTCCGGTTTCGTCGGCGAGGAGCTGTCGAAATCGGAGCGGCCGGAGCTGACCTCGGCCAAGATCATCATTTCCGGCGGCCGGGCCATGCAAAGCCGCGAGAACTTCACCAAATATATAGAGCCGGTGGCCGACAAGCTCGGCGCCGCGGTCGGCGCCTCGCGCGCCGCAGTCGACGCCGGCTACGCGCCGAACGACTGGCAGGTCGGGCAGACCGGCAAGGTGGTGGCGCCCGGCCTCTATATCGCCGTCGGCATCTCCGGTGCTATCCAGCACCTCGCCGGCATGAAGGATTCGAAGGTCATCGTGGCGATCAACAAGGACGAGGAAGCACCGATCTTTCAGGTCGCCGACTACGGACTGGTGGCGGACCTCTATCAGGCCCTGCCGGAGTTGGCCAAGGAGCTGGAAAAGCTCGGGCGTTGAACGAAACGGCATGCGGCGCGGATGAGCGGAGAAGGTAGGCGAAGATGGTCGAGGTGAAGGAGCGGCCGAAGACGCGCGGCGAGCACGCAGCGGCCAATACCATTCGCAAGGTGGGCATCATTGGCGCCGGACAGATGGGCAGCGGCATCGCCCATGTCTGCGCGCTCTCCGGCTTCGACGTGCTGCTCAACGACGTCGCCGCCGACCGCATCTCCGCGGGGTTGGCCACCATCAGCGGCAACCTCGCGCGCCAGGTCAGCCGCCAGCGCATCACCGACGAGCAGCGGCAGGCCGCGATCAAGCGCATCGGCGCCGCCCCGACCTTGGGCGACCTCTCCGACTGCGACCTCGTGATCGAGGCCGCGACGGAGAAGGAGGACACCAAGCGCAAGATCTACGGCGCGCTCTGCCCGACGCTCAAGCGCGACGCCATCGTCGGCACCAGCACATCCTCGATCTCGATCACGCGGCTTGCCTCGGCGACCGACCGGCCGGAGCGCTTCATCGGCATCCACTTCATGAATCCGGCGCCGCTGATGGAGCTGGTCGAGGTGATCCGCGGCATCGCCACCGACGATGTAACCTTCGAGACCACCAAGCAGTTCATCGCCAAGCTCGGCAAGACCATCGCGGTGTCGGAGGACTTTCCCGCCTTCATCGTCAACCGCGTGCTGCTGCCGATGATCAACGAGGCGATCTACACGCTCTATGAAGGCGTCGGCAATGTCGAGGCGATCGACACCGCGATGCGGCTCGGCGCCCACCATCCGATGGGCCCGCTCGAGCTCGCCGACTTCATCGGGCTCGACACCTGCCTCTCGGTCATGCAGGTGCTGCACGAGGGGCTCGCCGATTCGAAATACCGCCCGTGCCCGCTGCTGGTGAAATACGTCGAGGCCGGCTGGCTCGGCCGCAAGACGCAGCGCGGCTTCTACGACTACCGCGGCGAGAAGCCGGTGCCGACCAGATAGTCGGCTACTTCATCAGCTCGACGAACAGGCCGATCACCGAAACGTAGCCGAGCACGAACACGATCGTGCGGATATACGGGATCGCGGCCAGATAGACGACGGCGTGCGCGACGCGAAGCCAGAAGAAGCACGCCGCCCAGAAGGCGGTCATGGCATCGGCCTTGCCGGTCAGCTGTATGAGGATCACGAGCGCCGCAAAGGGCGCAAACGTCTCGACCGCGTTGAGATAGACGCGGTCCGCGCGCTGGCCCCAGAGCGGGACCTTGCGCGGCGTCGGGTCGACATAGTTTTCAGGTCGCAAGAACCCGTTGGTCGTCGCCTGCGCGACGATATACGGTATCCACAGCGAGGCCGTCAGCATCGCCGTAAGGGCGAGATATTTGAGTTCGATCGACATTTGCTTTTGCTCCCCTGCGACCTGCCCTGGCACCAGGGCAGGTCACCCGATTGAGTCCACGTAGCACTAGTCCGCAACCCGCTTACGGATGATGCGTCAATTCGATCTGACCGTGCCTATTCGCATCAGGAATTTGAACTCTTCGGCTCTACGTATTTCGCCTTGGGATCGACAGCCGCGCCGTCGTAGCGGTCGTGGTGACGGACCCAGGCCATCGACCATTCCAGGCTTTCCTCGTCACGGCCCTTGGGGGCGATGTCGAGGAAGTTGTAGGCGCCGATCAGGATGTCGAGGCCGCGCCCGTAGCTCGAATAGGTGTGGAAGATCTCGCCGGTCGCGTTCTTGTAGAACACGCTGGCGCCGGGGCGCTCCTCGCTCGGGAACTCGGTGAGTTGGTAGTTGTACAGCGCCTTGCCGGACGCCTTCTCCTCCGGCGTCGCCGACACGTGGTAGTCGTAGTTGAAGTCGTTGGCGAACGACGACACCCATTTGAAGTGCCAGCCCATGCGCCGCTCGAACTTCTCGATCTGGTCAAGTGGCGCGCGCGAGACGACGACGAAGGCGACATCGCGCTGCGCGAGATGGATCACCGCGCCGTCGAAGTGATCGGCGAGCAGCGAGCAGCTCGGGCAGCCCTGCTCCCAGTCCGGGCCGAGCATGAAGTGATAGACGATCAGCTGGCTCTTGCCGCCGAACAGGTCGGCAAGCGTCTTCTTGCCGTCAGGCGTGTCGAACACGTAGTTCTTGTCGACCTTCTCCCATGGCAGTTCGCGCCGTTTGCGGCTGAGCGCGTCGCGCGCGCGCGTAAACGCTTTTTCGTCGGCGAGATGCGCCTTGCGGGCGGCAAGCCATTCATCGTGCGAGACGATCTTGTGCGGCTGCATTGTGCTTCTCCTATCTGATCAGGCGTCCGCCGGCGTCATCCAGCCGACGCCGGCGCCGCCGGGCTCGAGCAGGATGACGATGCGGCCCACGCCGGGCACGTCGAAGGCCGGTTTCATGACCGTGGCGCCGGCCTTGGTCGCCTTCTTCACGCGCGCGTCGACGTCATCGACGGCGATGTAGGGCATCCAGCTTTCCGGCGTGTCCTTGTACTCGGGGCCGCCGATGTCGAACATGCCGGCGGCCGGATCGTCGCCGATCTTGGCGAGCCAGTAGGTGCCGCCGCCGGGCATCGGCATCGAGTTCGAACGTCCAGCCCAGCGTGTCGGAATAGAATTTCTTCGCCCGCTCGACGTTGCGGGTCATCAGCTCGTTCCAGTGAAATTTGCCGTGTGACGAGGCCATGGGTTGCTCCGTGTTGATGGTTGATCCTGTTCTGCTCGTCGATCCGGGCGGGGGCGGCGCCGCAGCCGGAATTGCTAATTCCCGAAGTCGAAGACCGCGCCGCCGCGCAACGCCGGCGGCGCCCACTCACGCGACGAATTTTTCGAGCTTGTCGAGCGAACTGTTCCAGCCTCGCTCGTGGCCGTTGCGGCTGTCTTCGTCGGCGAACTGCTCGTGCGTCAGCGTCAGCAGGGTGCCGTCGCCATCCGGCTTGAGCACCAGCGTCACCAGCGATTCCCGCTCCGGGGCGCTTTTCCAGGCCCAGGTGAAGACCAGCTTCTCGTCGGCCACCACCTCGCGGTAGACGCCACCGACGTCGTACTCCTCGCCGTTCGGCGCCTGCATGACGATGCGGTAGCGGCCGCCGACGCGCGTGTCCGATTCGGTGCGTATGCTCTTGACCTCGCCGGGTCCCATCCAGCGCTTCATCTTTTCCGGGTCGGTCCAGGCGGCGAAGACTTTTCCGGGCGGCGCTTTGAGCCGGCGCTTGAGGGTGAGGCTTGGTTGGAGGATTGCGGATTCGACGGCCATGACTCTTCCTCCTCAAGGAATGTGGCAAGACGGCGCAGGCTCTCGGACCAGAACCGCTCGTAGCGATTGAGCCAGTCGACCGCCGCCTGCATCGGGGCCGGGGTCAGCCGGCAGATTACCGTGCGGCCCGACTTGTTGCGCGCGACCAGTCCGGCATCGGACAGCACGTCGAGATGCTTCATGATCGCCGGCAGCGAAACGGCGAACGGCGCCGCGAGCGCGCTGACCGAGAGATCTGGCTGTTCGGCGAGCCGCGTTAACAGTGCCCGCCGCGTCGGATCGGCGAGCGCCGCAAAGGTGCGGTCGAGGGGCGTCCCACTAAACTTAACCATCAGGTTAAGGATAGAGCGGCGGGCGAGAGTGTCAAGCCGTTTCGCCAGGGCGCAGCGTCAGTTGCTTGACAGTCTCAGGTTCCATTGTCACGCTTCGGACGGAACTGCGAGGAAACGCGCGCAGTCGATCAACGATTGCAGGCGCAGGGAGGACAAGAGATGAGCCAAATCGGTAGGACGAGTCTGGCCGTGGGGGCGATGGCGCTCTCGCTGGCCGCGACGGGTGTCGCGCGGGCGCAGGAGACGAGCGGCGGCGCCGGCGGCATGGCCGGCACCGCGCCGGCGGCGAACGTCACGCAGGCGATGCTCAACAATGCCGCAGGCGACAGCAAGAATTTTCTGGCGACCAACGGCAACTACGCCCAGACCCGGTTCCATCCGGCCGACCAGATCACCACCACCAACATCAAGAAGCTGAAGGTGGCGTGGATCTTCCAGACCGACATCCGCGAGTCCATGGAAACCTCGCCGATCATCGTCAACGGCGTGATGTACGTGACCACCTCGTTCGACCACCTCTACGCGCTCAACGCGCAGACCGGCGAGCAGCTCTGGCACTACAAGCACGAGATGGGCCCGATCACCGTCTATTGCTGCGGGCCGAACAACCGCGGCGCCGCGGTCTACGGCGACAAGGTCTACCTCGCCACGCTCGACGCCAAGCTCGACGCGATTGACGCCAAGACCGGCAAGATGGTGTGGTCGCAGCAGATCGCCGATCCGTCGCTCGGCTACAGCGAGACCATGGCGCCGACCGCGGTCGATGGGAAGATCCTCATCGGCACCAACGGCGGCGAGTACGGCATCCGCGGCTTCGTCAAGGCCTACGACGCCAACGACGGCAAGCTCTTGTGGACGTTCGACACGATCCCCGAGAACTCGGTCGGCGTGTGGGCGACCAAGGACGCGACCGGGCGCGACATGCACCGCGACATCGCCGCGGAGAAGGATCAGCTCGCCAAAGCCGGCGATCCCTACAAGACGCTGGGCGGCGGCGTGTGGCAGAATCCTTCCGTCGATCTCGCCAGCAAGCGCATCTATTTCGTGGTCGGCAATCCCTCGCCCGACCTCGACGGCGGGCTGCGCCCCGGCGACAACCTCTACACCGACTCGCTTGTTTCGGTTGACCTCGATACCGGCAAGATGGCGTGCTACTTCCAGTACATCGCCCACGACGTGTGGGATCTCGACGCCACGAGCCCGACCGTCCTGGTCAACGTCCAGGACAAGAACGGCAAGACGGTCCCCGGCGTTCTCCACGCCGGCAAGACCGGCAACATCTACGTGCATGACCGCAAGGATTGCAGCCTGATCCGCTTCACCGACGCGATGGTGTCGCAGAAAGGGATGTGGACGTTGCCGACCGCGACCGCGGCGCTTGACCCCAGCGCGGCGCGCATGTTCCCGGGCGCCAATGGCGGCGTCGAGTGGTCGCCGATCGCCACCAATCCCGGGCTCAACCTGGCCTATGCGATCAACCTCGAGCAGGAGATGACCTACACGGTCGCGAGCTCGCCCTATCCGAACGGCAAGCTGTGGCTCGGCGGCGCGTTCACCAACGTTCCCGGCGGGGTCCAGGCCGGCAACGTGACCGCGGTCGACTACAACACCGGGAAGGTCAAGTGGCAGGTGAAGACGCCGCAGCCGATGATCGGCGGCCTCCTCGCCACCGCCGGCGGCCTGGTGTTCACCGGCGAAGCCAACGGCTGGTTCAAGGCCTATGACGCCAAGAGCGGCAGCATCCTGTGGAAATTCCACGCCGGCGCCGGCGTCAACGCGCCGCCGTCGTCCTACACGGCCGGCGGCAAGCAGTACATCGTGGTCGCCGCCGGCGGCAACGTGCAGATCGACGCCAAGCGCGGCAACTCCATCATCGCCTTCACGCTGGAGTAACAGCGCGGGACGGCGGAACGCCACTTCGCTCGTGAAGCTAAGGACGGGACCGGAAACGGCCCCGTCCATTTTCTTGTTATCTTGGGCCGCGTCAGGCAGGGCGGGCAGTTTGCGCTCGCGAGCCGGGTCGCGAGCAGGTTTGTGGAGTGCCGCGTTGCGGTACTCCGGAATAAGGATCGGCGAATGCGCGCAAAGGGAATTTACATCCAGTTAGCCGCCCTGCTCGCATATCTCGTCGCATCGCTCGCCGCCGCCTACGCGCAGACCATCGAGGAAAAAGCGCAACTGTGCTCCGCATGCCACGGGGAGAACGGCGTGCCGCCTGCGCAGCAATTCCCGGTGCCGGTGATCTGGGGCCAGAATCTCGGCTATCTCTTCTTTCAGCTCCGCGACTTCAAGTCCGGGGCGCGCAAGAACGACCAGATGACCCCGATCGCGCAGAGTCTGGAGCAAAGCGACCTGATGCCGCTGGCGCAGTATTTCTCCAAGAAACCCTGGCCCAACCTGCAGCAGCCGAGGCCGTCCGCCGACGTGCTGACGCGCGCGCAGCGCGCCAACAATTCCGTCGTCTGCACGAGCTGCCATCAGGAGGGATTCAAGGGCGAGGGCACACAGCCGCGTCTTGCCGGGCAGCTCCACGCGTACCTGGAAAGGACGATGCTCGATTTCCGCAGCGGCGCCCGCGGCAACAATCCCGGCATGTCGGACCTGATGAAGGCGATCACCGAGGAGGACATCGCGGCCCTCGCCGCGTATCTCGCGGCGCTGTAAGCCGCCCTGAAGCGGGGATGCGGCAGGGACGCTGCGTGGCTTGGGTCGCGCGGCGGTCGTTGCGAAGCGGCTACGAGTTTCTGGCCAGCAGACTCCGGCAAACTCGAACACCTCTTCTGGGGATGGCAGCCGAGCGAACGGGGCGATGGCACGCGAGTGTTGTCATGGCGCGCCAGGGAGTTGCGTTTGCTCCCGAAAGCGAACATGCAGCGGGCATCTTGAAATGTCCGCTTAGTGCCAATGGCCGTAGCTGCCATCAACGGAACTGTTGGGGGCTTGCCAGACGGCCCCTCGGGACTATGAATGTCCGGAAGCGCAGTTGCAGCACGCTCTGCCCGGTCCTTCTCGGCGTCATGATCTTAAGGTGAAGCACACTTCGCAAGGGTAGCCGAGGTCCAGGCGAAGTCCGGATCGTACTCTGACAAGGACAGCAACGCATGTTCACACACGTAATGGTCGGCGCCAATGATCTTGCCGCCTCCAAGAAGTTCTACGACGCCGTGCTAGGCGCCATCGGGCTGCCGGCGGGCCAAGCGGATCCGAAGGGCCGCATCTTTTATCGCACGAAGACCGGCGTGCTCGGCATCACCAAGCCTATCGACGGCGAGCCGGCGACGCACGCCAATGGCGGTACCATCGGTTTCGCGTGTGCCAGCCCTGAGCAGGCGCGGGCGTTCCACGACGCCGGCGTAGCCAATGGCGGCAAGAGCATCGAGGACCCGCCCGGCTGGCGCGAAGGCGCCACAGGCAAGTTCTATCTTGCCTACCTTCGGGATCCATCAGGCAACAAGATTTGCGCGCTGCATCGCGGCTGAATGCGAGGCTCGCGAAGGGCGCCTCTCATCGCCGGGCCGACAATCAATCTCGGGTGCGGTTTGGGTCAAACGCGACACTTCAGGATGTCTGCGCGATGTCCGTTTTTCATCCCGATAGCAACTGAATCGCCGTATCGCGGTAAGCGGCGCGACGGGGGCCAGTAGGCGACATCAACTCACTTACTCAATCACCTCGTCGACGAGCGCGAGGAGCGACGGCGGCACGTCGAGGCCGAGTGCCTTGGCGGTCTTGAGATTGATGACCAATTCGAACTTGGTGGGTTGAAGCACTGGCATTTCAGCCGGCTTCTGGCCCTTCAGGATGCGGCCGGTATAGGCGCCGGCTTGGCGAAACGCGTCCGGTACGCTGGCCCCGTAGCTGATCAGGCCGCCGAACACGGGAAATTCGGGATTGAAGTACATGGCGGGCAGAGAATTGCGTGCAGCTAGTTCGATGATCTGTTGCCGGCGGGCGCCTAAGAATGCGGAGGCAGAAACCACGAGCGCATCGGGGCGCAAATTCGCAATGGCGGCAAAGGCGTGGTCAAGCTGACTTTCATTGCTGACTTGGAAATCATGAATTTGTTGGCCGAGCGCGGCTGCGGCATCATGGAGGCCCTTCAGCTGGCTCGCACTGGCTGGGTAGTTTGGGTCCAACAAAGAGGCAATCACCTTCGCTTGCGGAAGCAGCTCATGGAGCAGCTCGAGTCGCTTTGCGTCCAATGTAGCGGTCAAGAAGGTCACGCCCGTTGCATTGCCGCCGGGATGGTTGAAGCTGGCCACAAGGCCGACGCTAACTGGGTCGGTGCCCGTCACGAACACAATTGGAATCGTCGAGGTTGCCGTTTTTGCCGCAATCGCTGGGGAAGTATCTCCGACTATGACGGCCACCCGCCGTTGTACGAGTTCAGCCATCAAAGCTGGCAGCCCTTCGTCATGGCCGCCGGGCAAGTGGTATTCAACCGCCACATTCTGCCCCTCGATAAAGCCAACCGCCTCCAAGCCCAGTTTGAACGCCGTTACATAGGGGGCCGCTGTGCTGGATGCTGTGCCCGAAAAGACGAACGCGACGACCGGGATGGTCTGCTGCGCCCGACCAGACACTGGCCACGTCACTGCGCCGCCGACCAGCGTGATGAAATCGCGGCGCTTCATATTCGAACACCCCATCTGAAAGTCGAGGCGGAGCGTCGTGGGTTGCCTCGGGCGCTTCTAAACACAACGGATAGCACACCTCGTGCAGCAAGGACATTGCTGCGCCGCGGGGATTTTGGCCCGGCTTATTCAAGTTCAGGGTCATTCAGCGACATGGCAGCAAGTCCGCCCCACTTCCGCTCTTCCCCCTCAAAGCAGACATGCGCTAACGCGATTGGCATGTCAGTTTAGGGCCATTCAGCGACATGGCAGCGAAGTCCGCGCCACTTCCGCTCTTCCCCCTCAAAGCAGACATGCGCCAACACGATAGGCACGTCAGTTTAGGGCCAACAAGAGCCGATCGGCAGTGCAGCAATTTGGCTTGTCCGCCAGCCGCTCAATTCAGATTTTCGGCGGCGTGGCGGCGAGCACGTTGTGGGCCACCATAGGACGCCGGATGCCCTTAAGTTCGAACTCCCCAACGGCGTCAACTATGACGGCATCTTTGACTGCCATCAGGACTTCGGACTTATTAGAATCTGGCCAGGTTTCGCTTCGTCGCAAAGGCGGGATGCAACGTTGGATACGGTCCCAATAGCCGCATAGTCGAAGCGTCCTTCAAAACCAATCGTGCCCAGAGTTCGCATATCCATGCGCAATGCCGATACCAAAGCCAACCTCGTGCCCTAACTTCTCAGTCAAGGCACCCATAGCCTCACGCACCTCCAGCGCCATTTGGACAGCTTGCAAAGCGGGGTTGGATACTGGAATTGGGTCGTTGAAAATGATCATGACCCCGTCACCTGCATAGCGCTCGAGAGTGCCATTGTACTTGATGATGATTTCGCCAATGGCTGCGTGGTAGTCGCGCAGCAACGCCATCACGTCTTCCGCATCCGCGATTTCAGTGAACCCGGTGAAGCCACGCAAATCACAGAAGAGCGCCGTGATCTCACGCCGATGACTTTCGAGCTGCTTCTCTGTTCCCGACGCAACGATCAGATCGGCGACCTGAGGAGGCAGAAAGCGTCGGAGTTGACCTATCCGCTTTATTTCGTCGACTTGATCGGCAACACGTTGCTCCAGGTGCTGATTTAATTTCACCACCTCTTCGGTTCTCTCGCGCAGTTCCCTGAGCAATCGCGCATTCTCGATGGCGATGACCGCCTGGTCAGTGAAGGTTGTGACCAGCTCAATCTGCTTATCAGTGAAGGGGTGGACTTCTTGACGATATAAGCTGAACACGCCAAGCAGTTCGCTATCTTTCAGTAGTGGCACAAACAGAAACGTCCGCACGCCTCCAAGTTCGACCGCCGCGACGAATGCCGGATGGCGTTGCTTCGTATAAGCTTCGTCCGCAGCGGCATCATAAACGTGAACAACGGTTTTGCCGAACACCGCTCGACCCATCGGAAGTTTGGGATCGGGACGGACCGCCGACCATCTGCGAGATTCAACAAAGGCTCGCCGAGTACGATACGTAGCGGCGAGGTGCAGAACATCGCCGTCCCAACGATAGATGCTGCCAGACTGAGCGTCGCAGATCCGCGCCGCTTTCTCCAGCATGGCCTCGAACACGGGCTGCAGATCACCCGGAGAACTGCTGATGACCTTCAGCACTTCCGCGGTTGCGGTTTGCTGCGCCAACGACTCGGTGAGGTCGGCGGTGCGTCGGGCCAACTCATTCGTGAGCGTGCTGACTTGTTCTCGAAGCTCAGCATCAGCGACAGAGAGCTTCTCGCTGCTTGCAGCGCTTCGCACATTAAAGCGCTTGATCTTCGGAGTCTTGTGCCGCCGCGCTTTCGCTGGCTTACGGCTCTTAGTGCGATGCCGTCCCACTGTGGCCCTCTCTCGGACGGCCCAGCCTACCACATCGGCAGGACGGTTGTGCAGCACAGCAAATCAGCGCAGGCAAGTGTCCAGAAGGGTCATTCAGCGGCATGGCAGCGAGTCCGCGCCACTTCCGCTCTTCCCCCTCAAAGCAGACATGCGCTAACGCGATAGGCACGTCAGTTTAGGGCCACAAGGCGACATCACGACCATTCACTCGATCACCTTGTCGGCGCGTGCCAATAATGCCTCTGGAACCGTCACACCCATCGCCTTAGCGGTCTTGAGATTGATCACCAGCTCGAACTTGGTCGGCTGTTCGACCGGGATGTCGACAACTTTGACGCCGCGGAAGAGCTCGGCGAGCTGTCGGGGCATTACCTCTAAAAAGAGCTCACTGAGGCGTGATCCGTAGGCGACAAGGCCGCCTTCCTCCGCCGTTTCGGGAAACTCATAGATCGCCGGCAGGCGCAACGCTGCGGTGCGGTCTATAATGAGCTGACGATTGGCATAGAGTAGCGGTGACGCCAAAACATTCAGCGCTGTAGCGCCCGATGCCTTCGCCATTGCGATGGCCGTTTCGATTTCCTCGCCTCTGGCGACCTGATGAATTGAAAGCTCGATGTTGCGAGCGCCCGCTGCTTTCTGCAATGCGTCGAGCTTAGCAACTGCGGTCGTGTTGGAATCGGCAAGGGCGGCCATATGGCGAAGTCCTGGCACCGCTTCGATCAGTATTTCCTGTCGTTTGCCGTCAAGCACGTTCGCGAGGATGCTAACGCCAGTTGTGTTCCCGTTTGGCCGTGCCATCGAGTTCACGAAACCAGACCCGAGCAAATCTTCTGCGAGCGCAAGGATCGGGATCGTTTTAGTCGCCTCCTGAGCAGCGCGAAGTGTCTCCTCCCCGCCGGTAATGATGACATCAACCCGAGCTTTGATCAGCTCCGCCGCATATTGCGAAACCAGATCAAAGTGTAGGGCCCATGGGCGATATTCGACCGTGAGGTTTTGGCCTTCAATGAAACCGCGCCGTCGCAGTTCATCGAAAAAAGCAACGTTTACAGGTGCATCGCGCGTAAGGGGTAACAACCAGCCGAGACGATGGGTTCGCCCCGCTTGCTGCGCCCGCGCCGCGAGCGGCCATGCGGCTGCGCCGCCGAGAAGAGTGATAAAATTGCGTCGCCTCATGACTCCCCTCAAGCCGAGGATCGTACCCTACCACATTGTCGAATGAGAGCCGTATGGTGCATCACAGCAAACTTGGCCGCCGATGACCGCTAAGGGTCGTGTGCGACCGATTCAGCGTGGCTTCGGATGTCCGCTATCCCTCAGATTGTGTTGCAAAAGTCCCTGTGGGGGCACCCGATCAAGGAAAAACGGCAATAGTAGAATCCGAAAGGCCGGTTCTGTGAATCAAATTTCCGCGCTTTGGTTTGCTTCGGGAAAAATGTTCTTTGCGCAAAGGCTAAAAATAGTTTTGCAACACAATCCCTCAGGAACCAGACATCGGGACCGCAGGCGTTATGAGTACGCGCGCTAGCGCGCCGCCAGCCGCTCGCGCACCTCGGCGTTCTTTGCCAGATCGAGGGCGGTCTTGCCTTCGCGGTCCTTGAGCGTGCGGTCGGCGCCGCGCTTGAGCAGAAGGTCGACGGTCGGGGCATAGCCGAGCTCGGCGGCGATCATCAGCGCGGTGCGGCCGCGATTGTCGGCGTCATCGAGGCGCCCGCCGTGCGCGAGCAAAAGATCGACGACGCGCTCGACCGACGCCGCGCCCACACCCTCGTCGTGTCCCGCCGCCCACATCAGCGCGGTGAGGTCGTTGCCGTAGCGCGCGCTGCCGTCGACGCCGGCGTCGAGCAGCCGGCGCACGATCTCGTCGAAACCGCGCGCCGCCGCATAGACGATGGCGCCCTTGCCGTAGGTGTCGCGCGCATTCGGATCGGCGCCGTGCGCGATCAGCGCCTCGGCGATGCGGTCATTCCCTTTGAAAGCGGCGGCGATGAGCGGCGTCAGCCCGGTGCGGCCGGTGAGGTTCGGGTCGGCGCCTTTCGCCAGCAGCAACGCCACGGTCGAGGGTTTTTGCGCGTCGGCGGCGGCGTAGAGCGCGGTGCCGCCCTCGACATTGCGCGCGTCGATCGGCGCGCCGGCGGCGAGAAACAGCTCGACCAGCTTGATCTGGCCGCCGCGCGCGGCGTGGGCGAGCGCCATGTCGCCGTGCCGGTCGCGCGCCAGCAGCGAGGCGCCGGCATCGAGGAGCTGCCGCGCCAGCGCCTCGCAGCCGCGGTCGGCGGCCGAGATCAGTGCCATGTTGGTCTGCACCGACACGGCTTCACGCTCGATGAGCTGATAGTTGCGGCCGAGGTCGCCGCAATCCTCGTCGGCGCGCGCCGTCGCGATGGCGGCGGGCGCGGCGAGGACGAGGGCGCAAAGGACGGCGAGAGGTCTGGTCATGGAACGTGGCTGGCCGGGTTGGAGCGATTGTCGTTGGCGGGGGTGAAGCATGACGATAGCCGGAATCGGCGAGCGCGCGAACAGCCGTCCGCGACCGCCGCCGGCGCGCTTCAATCCGGGCCGCCGGCGATGGCGGCGCTGACGAGCTTCACGCCGTCGGCGCTTGCCCACTCGGCGGGTCCGGCCATGGCGCCGAGCTCGCAGCCGTTGCCGTCGACGATCAGCGTCGTCGGCATGCCGAAGGCCTTGCCGGCGGATTTGAGCTCCTGAAACACTTTCGCGCTCGGGTCGGAGTAGTAGGCCAAGTGCTTGACGTCGACGCTTCTGAGAAACGACCGCGGCTTATCGGGATTGCGGGTGTCGATATTGACGGCGACTACCTCGAACCTGGGCCCGCCCAGCTCCCGCTCGAGCACGTCGAGCGCCGGCATCTCCTTGCGGCAGGGCACGCACCATGTCGCCCACAGGTTGAGCAGCACGGTGCGGCCGCGCCAATCCTTCAGTGTCCGCTCGCGGCCGTCGGCATCCTTGAAGGCGAGATCGGGAACGAGGAATGGCGCCTGGGCGACCGCGAGCGCGGCGACTTCGCCGTGCGCCAGCGGCGCAAGCCGGCCGGCGGCCGCGACCGCGGCGGCGCAGGCGTCCGCCGCCGGATTGCTTCGCAGACGCGCAATCCCGTATACCCCCGCCAGCACCGCCAGGATGACGGCGGCCGCCGCGACGGAAATGAGGCGGCGGCGCGCAAGAGCGGCACGCGGCGGGGCGGATCGCTCGGTCATCGACGGACAAACCTCGGCGGACGCATCATGAGCAACAAAATGTGGGGCGGACGCTTCGGTTCGGAGAGCGATCCGGTCATGGAGGAGATCAACGCCTCGATCGATTTCGACCGGCACCTCTACCGGCAGGACATTGCCGCGAGCAAGGCCCATGCGGCAATGTTGGCCCAGAAGGGCATCATCACGGCGCAGGATGCAAAGAGCATCGCTCACGGTCTAGACACGATCCTGTCAGAGATCGAGGCCGGCAAGTTCGCCTTCCAGCGTGCGCTGGAGGACATCCACATGAACGTCGAAAGCCGGCTCGCGGAACTGATCGGGCCGGCCGCCGGGCGCCTGCATACCGCGCGCTCGCGCAACGATCAGGTCGCGACCGACTTCCGGCTCTGGGTGCGCGACGCCATCGACGAGATCGACGCCGCGCTCGCGGCCTATCAGCGGGCGCTGGCGCAGAAGGCGATCGATCACGCGGCGACGGTGATGCCGGGCTTTACCCATCTGCAGACGGCGCAGCCGGTGACGTTCGGCCATCATCTGCTGGCCTATGTGGAGATGGCGGCGCGCGACCGCGGCCGCCTCGCCGATGCGCGCAAGCGGCTCAACGAAAGCCCGCTCGGCGCCGCGGCGCTCGCCGGCACGTCGTTTCCGATCGACCGGATCATGACGGCGAAGGCGCTCGGCTTTGCCCAGCCGATGGCGAACTCGCTCGATGCCGTCGCCGATCGCGACTTCGTGCTGGAGACGCTTTCGGCCTCTGCCATCTGCGCCGTGCATCTCTCGCGCTTTGCCGAGGAGATCGTGATCTGGTCCTCGCCGCTTGCCGGCCTCGTGCGTCTGTCCGACAAGTTCACCACCGGCTCCTCGATCATGCCGCAGAAGCGCAACCCGGACGCGGCGGAGCTCGTTCGCGCCAAGGCCGGCCGCATCGTCGGCGCGCTCACGGCGCTGCTCGTGGTGATGAAGGGCCTGCCGCTCGCCTATCAGAAGGATATGCAGGAGGACAAGGAAGGCGCGATCGACGCCTTCGCGGCGCTTAGGCTTTCGATCGCGGCCATGACCGGCATGGTGCGCGACATGGAGCCCGACGCCGCGCGCATGCGCCAGGCCGCGGCCGAGGGATACGCCACCGCGACCGACCTTGCCGACTGGCTCACGCGCGCGCTCAAGCTGCCGTTCCGCGAAGCGCACAATGTCGCCGGCCGGATCGTCGCCAAGGCGGCGGAGGCCGGCTTGCCGCTCGAGAAGCTGCCGCTCGAAATCATGCAGGCGATCGAGCCGCGGATCACCAAGGCGGTCTTCGGCGTGCTTTCCGCAGAAAAATCCGTGGAAAGCCGGACGGTCTACGGCGGCACGGCGCCGCGGAACGTGCGTGCGCAGGCCAAACGCTGGCTCAAACGGCTGCAAAAAGCCCCGTAAACGCGCTGGCAAGGGTTTTCGACAAAATGTCGCCTTGGCTGTGCGATCTGCTATGCTGTCGCGAGGCTTCGTGGGGTGGCCCTTGGCTTTTCGTCGCTCGATACCGCTTTTGGGGATGGCCGCTGTCGCGGCGCTGAGCCTGTCCGCCTGCGGGCGCAACGGCTCCCTTGAAATTCCGCCCGGACCGATAGGCTTTCAACCGGCCCCGGCCGCCTTGAGCGCGCCGCCCCCCGGGCCGGTCGCTTCTGCGCCTGCCGATGCATCCGCAGCGCAGCCAACGTCGCAGGAGACCATTGCCAAGACCGGCTTCGACCCGCACGGCAACCCTGCGGCCACGCCGGGCCAGAAGAAACCATTTCTTCTCGACCCGCTGCTGCAGTAGCGGGTCGCGATTCCACGCCGCAGAGGCGGACGCTCGCTTCTGGTCCCAGTCGTCGATCGGCAGTCCCTTCGGACGACCGGTTTCCACTCTTCCGGCTGATGCTCTAAACACGCGCCATGCATCACTTCGCCTATCGCGACGGCGTGCTCAGCGCCGAGGCCGTCGATCTGGTCACGCTGGCCGAGGCGGTCGGCACCCCGTTCTACTGCTATGCGAGCGCGACCTTGGAGCGGCACTACCGGGTGTTCGCCGGCGCCTTCGCCGACGTCGACGCGCTCGTCTGCTACTCCCTGAAGGCCAACTCCAACCAGGCGGTGATCGCGACGCTCGCCCGGCTCGGCGCCGGCGCCGACGTGGTCTCCGAAGGCGAGCTGTTGCGCGCCCGCGCCGCCGGCGTTGCGCGGGAGAAGATCATGTTCTCCGGCGTGGGCAAAACCGGGCGCGAGCTCGCACTCGCCGTCGAGGAGGGCGTTCTCTGTGTCAACGTCGAGTCCGAAGCGGAGCTCGAGCTGTTAGCAGCGATCGCGGCCGGCAAGGGCCGCTCCGCCGACATCTCGATCCGGGTTAATCCCGACATCGACCCAAAAACCCACGCCAAGATCGCGACCGGCAAGGCCGAGAACAAGTTCGGCATTCCGATCAGCCGCGCGCGCGAAGTCTACGCTCGCGCCGCCCGGCTCGGCGGCGTACGTGTCGTCGGCGTCGACATGCATATCGGCAGCCAGATTACCGAGCTCGACCCGTTCGGCGACGCCTTCGCGCTGCTCGCCGATTTCGTGGCGGTGCTGCGCGCCGACAGCCACGCCATCACGCACCTCGATCTCGGCGGCGGCCTCGGCATTCCCTACCGCGAGGACAACGCGCCGCCGCCCGACCCGGACGCCTATGCGGCGGTGGTCAAGCGGGCGACGCGCGGGCTCGGCTGCCGGCTGATCTTCGAACCGGGCCGCCTCATCGTCGGCAATGCCGGCATCCTGGTCACGCGCGTGCTCTATGTGAAGCGCGGCGAGGCCAAGACTTTCGTCATCGTCGATGCCGGGATGAACGATCTCGTCCGCCCCACGCTCTACGACGCGCACCACGACATCCGCCCGGTGCGGGAGCCGGCCGCGGGCGCGCCGCGAATCATCGCCGACATCGTCGGGCCGGTGTGCGAATCCGGCGATTTCATCGCGCTCGATCGTTCGCTCGTCGCGCCGCAGCCCGGCGACCTCCTCGCCATCATGTCGGCGGGCGCCTACGGCGCGGTGCAGGCCGGAACCTACAACAGCCGCGCGCTGGTCCCGGAAGTGCTTGTTCGGGCGGACGAATGGGCGCTGGTGCGGCCTCGGGTCACGGCTGCGGAGCTGATCGCGCTCGACCGCCTGCCGGCATGGCTTTGATCTTGCATTGCGTGCGTCGGCGATCACCGATTCGTGCCCGCCGGGTGCCTTGAACCTGCCCTCGTGTTACGCTGTTGTCATGCCGAACTTTCCGCCGCGGAGATCGGGTTGACGGAAATCGTGTCGAGCACCCCTGCTGCCCCAGGGCCTGGAGGCATTGAACCCGTCGGCTCAGCGCTGGCGACGGCGTTGCGCCGCGCGCGCTGGACGATCTTCTGGGAGCGCCTGTGGCCGGCGTTGGCGACGCTGGCGACCGCCGCGGGCCTGTTCCTCACCATCTCCTGGCTCGGAGTGTGGCTGTGGCTGCCGCCGGTCGGCCGCGCGGCGGCGGTGCTCGCCTTCGCCGTCATCGCGCTCGCGGCCGCCGTTCCCTTCGTCTTTGTGCGCGTGCCCGCCATCGCCGACGGCCTGCGCCGGCTCGACCACGCCAGCGGGCTGCGCCATCGTCCGGCGACCGCGCTCGTCGATGCGCTCGCGGTCACGTCGAGCGATTCCTATTCGCTTGCGCTGTGGAACGCCCATGTCGAGCGCGCCCGCGCCGCCGCGCAAACCTTCAAGGCCGGCTGGCCGTCGCCGCGCGTGGCCGGGCGCGACCCCTACGCGCTGCGCGCCCTCGTCCTCATCGCCTGCATCGCCACGTTCGTCGCCGCCGGCGGCGAGCGCTGGAAGCGCGTCGCGGCGGCATTCGACTGGCAGGGCGTCGTGCTGCCGGCAAACTTCCGCGTCGACGCGTGGGTCACTCCGCCGGCCTATACCGGCAAGCCGCCGATCATTCTCGCCGGCATCCATCCCGGCGAAACGGCGCGCGCCGCGGATGCCGCCGGCGAGCCCGTCACCGTCCCCGCCGGCAGCACCCTGGTCGTGCGCGCCACCGGCAAGCTCCACCTCGACGTGGCCGGCAGCGGCGGCGTGACCGCCGTCAACGAGGCGACGCACGCCCCGAGCGGCACCGAGGAGCACCGTTTCAAGATCGCCGCCACCGGGACAGCGACCCTGCGCGGCGTCGGCGACGACCTGACCTGGGCATTCAACGCCACTCCCGACAAGCCGCCGACGATCGCGCTGACCAAGGACCCTGAGCAGCAGAACCGCGGCGCGATGCTCTTGTCCTACCGCGTCGAGGACGACTACGGCGCGATCGAAGCGCACGCGACCTTCGCCCGCAAGGACGCGCCGGCGGCGAAGGGCGACGGCCCGCATCCGCTGTACGGGCCGCCCGATTTCTCGCTGATCTTGCCGCAGGCGCGCACCAAGAGCGGCGTCGCGCAGACCATCAAGGACGTGACCGACCATCCCTGGGCCGGCGCCGAGGTGGTCATGACGCTCACGGCGCGCGATGAAGGCGGCAACGAGGGCAGGAGCGAGCCTTTCACCCTGCATCTGCCCGAGCGCGCGTTCACCAAACCGCTGGCGAAGGCGCTGGTCGAGCAGCGGCGTAATCTCGCGCTCGACGCCCGCGTCCGTTCGCAGGTCATCACCGCGGTCGATGCGCTCACCCTCGGGTCGGACAAATTCAGGACCGAGGCCGGCACCTATCTCGGGCTGCGCTCGATCTTCTGGTCGCTGGTGCGCGCCAAGAGCGACGACGACCTGCGCGAGGTAGCGGCGCGGCTGTGGTCGATGGCGGTCGGCCTCGAGGACGGCGATATTTCCGAAGCGCAGGCGGCGTTGCGCGCCGCGCAGGAAGCGCTGCGCAACGCGCTCGACCGCGGCGCCGGCGACCAGGAGCTCAAGCAGCTGATGGACCAGCTGCGTGCCGCCATGGACCGCTTCATGCAGGCGATGCAGGAGCAGCTCAAGAACAATCAGCAGCTCTCCCGTCCGCTCGACCGCAATTCGCGCATGCTGCGCCAGCAGGACCTCAAGAACATGCTCGACCGCCTGGAGAGCATGGCGCGCAGCGGCGCCAAGGACGCCGCGCGTGAGCTGCTGCAGCAGCTCGAGCAGATGATGGAAAACCTGCAGATGGCGTCGCCGGACATGAACGGCGACGACCTCGGCGAAATGATGCAGCAGCTCGACGATCTCGGCGACATGATCCACGAGCAGCAGGACTTGCGCGACCGCACCTTCAAGCAGGGTCAGGACGAGCGCCGCCGCGGCGGCGAGCGCGCGCCGCCGGGCAAGCCCGGGCAGAAGGGCCAGCAAGGCCAGCAGGGGCAGCAAGGCCGACAGGGCCAGCAGCAGGGGGATCCCTTCGGCGACTTGCGCCAGAGCCAGCAGGCGCTCCGCGACCGGTTGAACAAGCTGCTCGACGACCTGAAAAACCGCGGCATGGCCCCGAACCAGCAGGGCAAGCCGGGCCAGCAGGGCCAGGGCCAAGGCCAAGGCGACGTGAACGACCTCAACCGCGCCGGCGAAGCCATGAGCGAGGCCGAGAGCAGCCTCGGCGAAGGCAACGCCGACAGCGCGGTCGATTCGCAAGGGCGCGCGCTCGAGGCGTTGCGCAAGGGTGCGCAGGGTCTGGCGCAATCGATGCAGCAGCAGATGGGGCAGGGTCCCGGTCCGGGACGCACCGGCCGGATGGGACCGCCGCGCGCGCAGCAGGACACCGATCCGCTCGGGCGCCCGCTGCGCGGGCGCGAATACGGCGACGACTACACGGTGAAAGTGCCGGGCGAGATCGACGTGCAGCGTGCCCGCCGCATCATCGAAGAATTGCGCCGCCGTTTCGGCGACGTGCTGCGCCCGCAGGATGAGCTTGACTACATCGAGCGGCTTCTGAAGGATTATTGAGCGCGCTGCACGCGCCGCAATAAATCTTGAAACGGTACGCGATTCGATCGAATCGTCAGGCCCGCGCTGCGCCTCACCGCGCGAGCAGCTTCTTCACCATCGCGCTCGCCTTGGAAAAATCCATCCGCCCGGCGAAGCGGTCCTTGAGCGCCGTCATGGTGCGGCCCATGTCCTTGAGCGTCGCCGCTTCCAGCTCCTTGATCAGCGCGGAGATGGCCTCGCCGGCTTCGATGTCCGACAATTGGCGCGGCAGATAGGCGGAAATGATCTCGATCTCCTCGCGCTCCTGCGCGGCAAGCTCGGCGCGGCCGGCCTTCTCGTAGATGTCGAGCAATTCCTGGCGCTGCTTGATCATCTTGCCCATGACGTCGCGGATCTCGGCGTCGGTGAGGGTGAGGCGCTCGGCGGCGCTGGTCTCGCGCCTGAGGATTTCGGCGTTGATCAGGCGCAGCGTCGACACCCGGCGCTTGTCGGACGCCTTCATGGCGTCCTTGAGCGCATTGTTGATCTCCTCGCGCAACACGGCTATGGCCTCTCGCAATTGGCCCGCTCGGGTCGGGGCCTCGGCGGGCGCGGAAGATTTAGGCCGTTGCCGATGCCGACACAACCGCAACCTCAATCACACGGACTGTGGGAGGAGCCGAAGCCGACGGCGCTTTTGGTGCTGGCCGACGGCACCGTGCTCGAGGGAACGGGCTTCGGCGCCACCGGCCATGCCGTCGGCGAAGTCTGCTTCAATACCGCGATGACCGGCTACGAGGAGATCCTCACCGATCCCTCCTATGCCGGGCAGATCATCACCTTCACCTTCCCGCATATCGGCAATGTCGGCACCAACGAGCACGACATCGAGACCGTCAACCTGGCGGCGACGCCCGGCGCGCGCGGCGTCGTGCTGCACACCGCGATCACCGCGCCGTCGAGCTACCGCGCCACGCGCCACCTCGATCAGTGGCTCAAGAGTCGCGGCGTCATCGGGCTCGCCGGCATCGACACCCGCGCGCTCACGGCGCTCATCCGCGAGAAGGGCATGCCGAATGCGGTGATCGCGCACGAGCCTTCCGGCCGTTTCGATCTCGACGTCCTCAAGGCCGAGGCGCGGCAATGGCCGGGCCTCGTCGGCATGGACCTCGTGCCGACCGTGACGACGGCGCAGCGCTTCACCTGGAACGAGACGCCGTGGCAGTGGGACAACGGAGCCTACGGCGAGCTGGGCCGGCCGGAATTCCACGTCGTCGCCATCGACTACGGCATCAAGCGCAACATTCTGCGCCAGCTCGCCGGCAATGGCTGCACGGTGACGGTCGTTCCGGCGCGCACCGACGCTGCCGACATTCTCGCGCTCAAGCCCGACGGCATCTTCCTCTCCAACGGGCCGGGCGACCCCGCCGCCACCGGCGAATACGCCGTGCCGGTGATCCGCGAGCTGATCGGCGCGGTGCCGACCTTCGGGATCTGCCTCGGCCACCAGATGCTCGCGCTCGCCGTCGGCGCGAAGACGATGAAGATGCACCAGGGCCACCACGGCGCCAACCATCCGGTCAAGGATCTGACCACCGGCAAGGTCGAGATCACCTCGATGAACCACGGTTTTGCCGTCGACCGCGCGACACTGCCGGACAACGTCGTGGAAACCCACGTGTCGTTGTTCGACGGCTCCAATTGCGGCATCGCGCTCAAGGACCGCCCGGTCTTTTCGGTCCAGTACCACCCCGAGGCCTCGCCCGGCCCGCGCGACAGCCACGGGCTGTTCCGCCGCTTTGTCGGCCTCATGCGCGAGTTTCGGCGCGGGTAGGCGGGTGCGGCCGTAGCGCTTAGACAATTTCAACGCCATTTCCGCTAGAACGACGAGCCCGCCGTTTCGGGCACACGAACATCCTCATGCCGACCGCGATCAAACACCCCGCGCCCGTCACTGTGAATTTCGCCGACGACGGGACGATTCCGAACAATCCCACCCTGGCGCTCGTTCTCTACCGCAACGGCATCGACCTTGCCGGCACGCCCGATCCCGAGCGGCTGATCGAGAAGACATTCGCGGCGAACGGCTGGGGCGACATGTGGCGGAACGGCATCTATCCGTACGTGCACTATCACTCGATGATCCACGAGGCGCTCGGCGTGGCGCGCGGGCGCGCCAAGGTGCGCTTCGGCGGCGACAACGGCCGTGAGATCGAGATTGCGCCCGGCGACGTGGCCATCCTGCCGGCCGGCACCGGCCATCAATGCCTGTCGCAGAGCCCGGACCTCGTGGTCATCGGCGCCTATCCGCCGAGCGGCAGATACGACCTCTGCCGCGGCAGCAAGGCCGAGCACGCGCGGGCGCTCGTCTCGATCCCGAAAGTGCCGCTGCCCCCGACCGATCCGGTGTTCGGGCCAAAAGGGCCGCTGGTCGCGCTGTGGCGCCCATGACTTTGGGCGCCCATGATCTTGTACCGCGCATGACCTTGTACCGCGCATGACCTTGTACCGCGCATGACCTTGTACCGCCCATGACGTCGGCGTGGCTCGCCTTCTGGAACGGCTCCCATTCGATCTACGTCAGTGCGCGCCACAAGGACGTGCACTACCGGCTGATCGCGAAGGCGATGGCGGCGCTGGTGCCGCGGCCGCACGCGCGCGTGCTCGACTACGGCTGCGGCGAGGCGCTTCATGCCGACGCCGTGGCGGCGGCTGCCGGCGAGCTCTTGCTGTGCGAAGCCGCGCCGCGCGTGCGCGCCGGCCTCGCCGCGCGCTTCGCGAACGATCCGAAGATCCGCGCCGTGGCGCCGGAGGAGGTCGAGCGCCTGCCGGACCATTCGCTCGATCTCGTCGTGCTGCATTCCGTCGCGCAATACCTCAAGCCCGAGGAAACGGCGGCGCTGTTCGCGCTGTTTCACCGGTTGCTGAAATCCGACGGGCTCCTCGTGGTGAGCGATGTCCTCTCGCCGCATGTCGGCGCGGCAACCGACGCCGCCGCGCTGCTGCGCTTCGCCGCCGCCAACGGCTTCTTCATCGCCGCGGTCGCCGGCCTCGCGCGCACGCTGCTCTCCGACTATTGGCGGCTGCGTTCGCGGCTTGGGCTCACGCGCTACAGCGAAGCGGCGATGCTGGACAAGCTTGCCGCCGCTGGGTTCAACGCACAACGCGCGGACAAGAACATCGGCCACAACCAGGCGCGCACCGCCTACTACGCGCGTCCGCGCTGAGCCCGCCCAGCCGGCGAGACGTTAGACCGGGCGGACTACGCTTCGCCAAGCCGCCCTACGTGCTACTATTCCCGGCCTAAGCTCTGGATGTTACGCGCACCGGCAAAGCGGAAAGTGCAGTGAGTATGCGCTGGGCATTCCTGTTCTGGTTTCTGCTGTTTATGGCCGCACCTGTCAGCGCGGGTGAGCCCACGTCATTTCAAGAACTTTGGGATGCGGTCGCGCACGATCCCGATTGCAAGCCGTCACAGTTTCCAGATTTTGTCCTGTTCACTTGCGAGCGGCAGTACACATTTTGGTATCTCACAAAACCAAACCATCCCGCACATCCGGGCATTATCAAACGCTATCTCTATCAGCAGGATGGCGCTTGGTATGCGAAGGAAGAGGGACGCTCCTTTGCCTCCGATGCTGCACAGCCAGCCTTCAAGGCGTGGCTCGCCCAGATTGCTGACATGGATCGGCAGGCGCGGGAATGGATCAAAAAACAGCACAGCCAAGAGCCCGACAGCAAACGCTAGCACTCGCCAGAGAAGCAAAATCGTGGGCAACCTGATCGCATGAGCCTGGCTGGCTGTGCGTTAATTCGAGCTTGCCGACTTCGACGCGATCCCGGCTACGGCTCGCAGCTTGGGCTGTCGCGCTACATTAAAGTGACGACGGCGGAGAAGCTCGCGCCGCCGAGTTCACCGCGCAACGCGCCTGCAAGAAGATACGCCACAACCAGGGGCGCACCGGCTATTACGCGCGCCCGCGCTGAGGCTCGTTGCGGACGATCCGCCATTGACATCACGAGAATAGTCGGCGAGGCTCAAGCGGGGGTTGCGCTCCGGGCTGGGGCGGTGCGTGAAGAAGCTTTTGTGGGCGAGCGTCGCCGTTCTGGTCTGGTGCGATGCCGGACTGGCGCAGGCGCCCGATGCGCGCAGGCCCGATACGATTTCGCCAGCTTACGACTGGAGCGGCTTCTACGTCGGCGCGACCGCGGGTGCCGCGTGGGGGCAGTATACGCCGCGCACCTCGACCGTCAGGGGCGGCTATTTCGGTTCGTTGGGGGCGCCAGCCGTTATTGCCGCCGGCATGCAGACCATCAATTCGACGGGCTTCGTTGCCGGCTTGGAGGGCGGGTTCAACTGGCGGGTCGGCAATCTGCTGCTCGGGCTTGAAGCTGGTCTGGAGGCGGTTGATCTCGATGGAAGCGTGAGCAGCGGCGCGATCCGCTATCCGACCCATTCGCCCAAGTACACGGTCACATCCTACGGAAGCATCGACTGGCTCTTCACCGCGCGGCCGCGCCTCGGCTGGGTGATGCCCAACAATTGGCTGCTCTATGCCACCGGCGGCCTCGCGGTCACGCAGCTGCATTCCAACTTTTCCTTCGTCGACAGCAACCGCGTGTTCGAGTCGGGCAGCGTCGACGCGCTCAAAGCAGGCTATGCAGTCGGCGGAGGCGTCGAGGCGCCGTTGACGGATCGGCTCAGTGTCAAGGCCGAGTACCTCTTCGTCGATTTCGCCAACACCGCAGGATCGGTCACGGCGAACAATCTCGCGCCGTTCCATCCGCACCAGACGTTCACGCATTCCGCGGGCCTCCGCGCCGATATCCTGCGCGCCGGCTTGAACTACCGGTTCGGCGGCGCCGATGCGCCGTCGAGCCATGATCTTTTCATGTCCTTCGCGGCGCCGAGCTTGAAAGCTTGGCCGCCGCTGTTTGCCGACTGGGAAGTAGAGACCGGGGCGCGCCTTTGGCTCAGTTCGGGAAGCGTCGGCGCGCCGCAGCCGCTGCTCGACGTGCCTTCCCTTAGTGATATGCCGCTGCCGCGGCGCCCGGCGCCCCCGCCGCCCCCTGCTAGCAATGTGATACCGCCGCCAAACGTGCTCGCCTCTCGGCTCATCTTCGGCGGCCTCGATGCAGTATCGGGCGAAGTGTTTGCCCGCTTGAACCACCGCAGCGGATTTTTCGTGAAAGGATACCTGGGGGCCGGCAAAATCAACAACGGGCATCTCAACGACGAAGATTTCCCTGCCGGGCCGACGTACTCGAACACGCTCTCGAGCGCTTTAGGGCATCTCGGCTACGCGACGATCGACGTAGGCTACAATGTTTGGCGCTCAGCAGGCGCCAAAGTGGGGCCGTTCGTCGGTTACAACTACTACACCCAAGCAATCGACACTTTTGGATGCACGCAAGTTGCCGGCAGCACGCCCTGCTCGACCGCCTTTCCCGCGGCGCTTCTGGGCCTGACCGAGCGCGACTCTTTCAATTCGCTGCGCGTCGGCTTGTCGAGCGAAGTCATGCTGACCGAACGGCTGAGACTGACGGCCGACGCGGCCTACGTCCCGTGGGTGAGTTTTTCAGGGACAGACGATCACCTTTTGCGTCAATTGCTTCTTCTCGAAAGCGCGCATGGCAACGGGGTGATGTTAGAAGCGAGCTTGGACTACTACCTCACTCCGGCCTGGAGAGCGTCGGCGTCGCCACGCTACTGGGCCTGGAACACCAGCACCGGCAGCGTGATCTTTGATTTCCTGACTGCGCCGGCGCCCATTCCCGAGACGGGGCGCTTCACCACCGAACGCTACGGCGTGTTCGCGCAGTCGAGCTATCGCTGGGGCGAACCGCCGCCGCCCGCAAACGGGCATCCGATCCTCGCCAAAGCAGCCATCGTGGCTTCAGCACCGATGAACTGGACCGGCTTCTATTTCGGCGCACATCTGGGCGGCGGCTGGAGCGATGCCCAATGGTCCGATCCGTTCGCATCGACCGTTGGGCCGGGAGGATTTATCAATGTTGCCGGCTTCGGCGACACCACCATGCCACCGGGCCGCTCGGCGGCGGTCAGATCGGTGCCGATTGGCAAACGGGGCGCGTAGTCGTCGGCGTCGAAGCCGACGCCGACGCTGCGAACATGCGCGGGGAGAACACCTGCTTCTCCGGCCTCGGCGGGAGTAACTGCCAGCATGCCATCAGCGCGCTCGGCGCCATTACCGGCCGCGTCGGCTTTGCGTGGGACCGTTCGCTCGCCTATGCGAAAGGCGGCGGCGCCTGGACCGATACAAGCTACAGCCTGTCCGGCAACACCGGTGCACTCACGCTCGGCACCGGTGGCACAACCCTCGACCGATGGGGATGGACGGCCGGTGGCGGCATCGAATACGCGCTCACCAATCACTGGACCGCGCTCGCCGAGTACGACCATGTCGGCGTTCCTTCGGCGACCGTGCCGTTTCCAAGCGTCGCCGTGATCAATACCCACACCATCGGCGTCAAGCAGTCCGTCAATCTCTTCAAGCTCGGCGTGAACTACAAATTCGAGCTTGCCGACCTGAGCGCGATTGCCGCTGCGAACTAATCGTCGCGCGTCGGCTGCGGCTGCTACCAAGGAAGAAAGGGGAGAGGAGCGGGTGGCGTAACAGATGAGTGCGCTTTGCAGGGCAATGTCCGCTTTATTCGGAAGCGGAAGAGAGCGAGGTAGCAAAAACGTCGCGAAGGGCCAGGAACGGAAGTCGCGGACCCTATGCCGCCAACTCCTCGAGGTTGGCTCCTGGATGACTCAAAAAATGGCTGTTGGTGCGGCAAAGCTGATGACGCTTGAGGGACTCAGCACCAGGTCTGAAACGAAGAGAACTCAAACGGGAGCTTGACGCTTGAGATCAATACGCCAAGCCCTCAAATCCGCGGCGCCGCAGCGGCGCGGCTGCATGAGGTACTGGCGCATCGACACCTGGCCGACATGATTGTGCGCTCGCCGCTTGCAATACGGACTTCAGCACCAAACCCTGGAGCTGCGGCGACTTGTCGATCGTAAAATGATCGATGCCGGGCTCACCGCTGACATTGACATTCGTGAGTTCGCCATGAAAGCCGGCGCCGCTGCGCATATAGTTGAAAGTGCGCTGCGTTATGTTGAGAACGCACGTGACGTTCTTCGGTGCTGCGTACGAGTCGGTGCCATCGAATGGAACGACAAGCGCAACCGGTATTCCTACCCGGTCCAAGGATTGCGCCATAATCATTACTGCATCGGCGCCGAGCGAATGCCCAATGAGGATAATCGGTCCGCGGTCGCCCGCACTATAGCGCGCGGCAATTTCGCTTACGACTGCGTCCGCTTCGGCGTGATTGTGAACGCTCGCTTCGATGCCATGCCGGGCGATTATTACCGCCAACTGATCCATGCCGAGCGAAAAAACGTTCATCAAGCCACGCATCAAGTAAACATGGGGGAGGCTCACCGTCTTGTGAGCATCCTTCGCCGCAGCCCTCGGCGCGGCGGTTGCAGCACCGGCAATGCTGACGGCGGCATTGGGACCACTCACAATCAAGCAACTTAGTAGCGCAATTACAAAGACCATCTGGAGAGTGCGTGGAAGTCTATGGCTGCTGCTAGAGTGACATGCGAGATACGCGTGCATATCCGACTCCCCCTCGTATAGCTCCGTGTGTGTGCCGTGAAGCACATTCGATGCAGCGGTCTGATGCTCCCGCGCCTCGCGTAACTCCTCCCTTAGCTGGACGACCTCCCTTGCGTTGGAGCGCCGCTTCATTGCTACCCCCCCCACCGCCAGAACAGCCTGCCAGAGTAGCACAACGGCACCGATCTTGAGACAGCTCGAAGGCGGCGGATTTTGTCGAGATGGGTCATTCGCTACCGATGTGGCTCAATCGGAATGTCCGAATTTGCCAGCAGCGGACACCACAAGGATAGGCGTGCCACGGTCCGCCGTTCGCGAACATCAGGTTTGCTTCGCCCCGACGGTATCGGCCATCACGGCGCCGCGCGCGCCGAGCGGCCTCTCCCCGCCGACCGTCGAATCGCGCGCCGTCTGGTGCTCGATCTCGGCGTTGAGCTCGGCGCCGAGCAGCACCACGGTCGCGGAAATCCATAGCCACATCATCAGGCCGACCGCGGCGCCGAGCGAGCCGTAGGTGGCGTTGTAGTTGGCGAAGTGGGCGAGGAACCAGGAGAACACGAACGAGGCGGCGATCCATGCCACCGTGGCGAAGACGCTGCCGACACTGACCCATTGCCAGCGCGCGCGCTTGCGATCCGGGGCGTAGCGGTAGAGGACCGACAGCCCGACCAGGAGCAGCACGAACAGCGCCGGCCAGCGCACCATCCAGGCGAGCGTCGCCGTCACCCCGCCCAGCCCGACGAATGACAGGACCAAAGGCAGCACGACGACGGCGCCGACGACGAGCAGGAACGCGGCGAAGCCGGCCAGCGTGAGGGCGAGCGCCACCAGGTTGAGCTTGATGAGGCTGCGGCTCTCCTGCTCCTCATAGGTGACGTTGAGCGCGTCGATCACGGCCTTCACGCCGCTCATGGTGCTCCACAGCGCCACCAGGATACCGACGATGACGCCGATGCCGAGCGCGCCGCCGCCGTTCGCGGCGATGCGGCCAGCCTGCTCGCGCATGAGGTCGAGCACGTTGCCGGGGAGGATGTCGTCCAGCAGGGAGAAATTGTCGGTGATTGTCGTGGCGTTGAAGAACAAGCCATAGGCCGAGACCAGGGCGGTGATCGCGGGAAAGATCGCAAGCAGGACGTAGAAGGCGACGCCGGCGGCGATCGAGAACAGCCGGTCCGTCTGCATTTCCCGGTAGGTGCGCCAGAGGATGTCCTTCCAGCCGAGCCAGGGAATCTGCAGCGGGTGGGCGGCATGGCGCCCGCGCTCATGCTCTTTCGTGCGCAGCCGTTCGAGTTCGTGCGGCTCCTCGGCGCTACGCGGCTCGCCGAACGGCGGTTTTCTCTCGCTCCACCCGGCCCCGGCCGTGCTCGTGGCGCTGTCGCGCCGCAGTTCCGACTGTCGCGCCGTCATCGGATCGGTCCTCGATGCACCACGAGATAACGAGAGCGCGGTCATATGGTTGCCGCCAGCCTTGTTCGCGTCCGGCCGAGCCGGCTCGGCCGACGACCGCATGCTGTCGCGGCAATCGTGAGCAGACCCCTTCCCTGGCTGCCGGTTCTGGTCTAAACACCGCTCGCGCGGGGCCGAGCCCCGGCGCCGGCCACCCGGGCCCAAGGACGCGCAAGAGGCGCGCCCTTTTTTGTGCCCAATCGTCGCCCTCTCCCCGCCGGGGAGAGGGCGGGGTGAGGGGGCTCAGCGGACGAGTTGAAGCTCTTGCAGAATCGCTTCGAGAACGCCGTCGATGTTGCCGAGAACGTCGTTGTTCCAGAGGCGAACGACGTGGTACCCCCATTCCTGCAAAATGCGTGTCCGTTCGGCGTCCGCGGCAGCACGGATCTGGTGCTGGCCACCGTCCACTTCGACGATGAATTTCAAATCGAGCGCGACAAAATCGACGATATAGTTCGCGATCGGCACTTGTCGTTTGAATTTGATTCCTTCAAGCCGGCGCCCGCGCAACCTGGACCACAGCAGTTTTTCGGCTTCGGTCGATCGCCGGCGCAGCGCACGGGCGGTTTTACTCATGGGCCGGGCCCCCTCACCCTACCCTCTCCCCGCCGGGGAGAGGGTTTTCGGCCGTGCGCGGCTCAAAGTCAGCGTTCCGGCTGCGAAACTACAGGATATCCCTGATCAAATGCCCAGGCGGACTGACATCTCCTCGATCCTGATCATCGGTGCGGGGCCGATCGTCATCGGCCAGGCCTGCGAGTTCGACTATTCCGGCACGCAGGCCTGCAAGGCGCTCAAGGACGAGGGCTATCGGGTCGTTCTCGTCAATTCCAATCCGGCGACCATCATGACCGATCCGGATCTGGCCGACGCGACCTACATCGAGCCGATCACGCCGGAGATCGTGGCCAAGATCATCGAGAAGGAGCGTCCGGACGCGCTCTTGCCGACCATGGGCGGGCAGACCGCGCTTAACACCGCGCTGTCGCTGCGGCGCATGGGCGTTCTGGAAAGATGCGGCGTCACCATGATCGGCGCGACCGCCGACGCCATCGACAAGGCCGAGGATCGTGAGCGGTTCCGCGAGGCAATGACCAGGATCGGGCTCGAGACGCCGCGCTCGCACCAGGTCAAGACCCTCATTGCTGCGCTCGAAGCGCTCGAGGATATCGGGCTTCCCGCCATCATCCGGCCCTCGTTTACGCTCGGCGGCACCGGCGGCGGCATCGCCTACAACAAGGCGGAGTTCATCGAGATCGCCGAGCGCGGCATCGACGCCTCGCCGACCTCGGAGGTGCTGATCGAGGAATCGGTGCTCGGCTGGAAAGAGTTCGAGATGGAGGTGGTGCGCGACAAGAACGACAATTGCATCATCGTCTGCTCGATCGAGAACCTCGATCCGATGGGTGTGCACACCGGCGACTCGATCACGGTGGCGCCGGCGCTCACGCTCACCGACAAGGAATACCAGCGCATGCGCGACGCCTCGATCGCGGTGCTGCGCGAGATCGGCGTCGAGACCGGCGGCTCCAACGTGCAGTTCGCGGTCAATCCGGCGGACGGCCGCCTCGTCGTCATCGAAATGAATCCGCGAGTCTCGCGCTCCTCGGCGCTCGCCTCGAAGGCGACCGGCTTTCCCATCGCCAAGGTCGCGGCCAAGCTCGCCGTCGGCTACACGCTCGACGAGATCGCCAACGACATTACCGGCGGCGCCACGCCGGCTTCGTTCGAGCCGACGATCGACTATATCGTCACCAAGATCCCGCGCTTCGCCTTCGAGAAATTTCCCGGCGCCGAGCCGGTGCTCACCACGTCGATGAAGTCGGTCGGCGAGGCGATGGCGATCGGCCGCACCTTCCAGGAAAGCCTGCAGAAGGCGCTGCGCTCGCTCGAGACCGGGCTCACCGGGCTCGACGAGGTGGCGATCCCCGGGCTCGGCCAGGGCGACGACAAGAACGCCATCCGCGCCGCGCTGGGCACGCCTTCGCCCGACGGCATCCTCAAGGTCGCGCAGGCGATGCGGCTCGGCATGAGCGATGACGACATCCACACCGCCTGCCGCATCGATCCGTGGTTCCTGGCACAAGTGCGCGGCATCGTGGAAACGGAAGCGGAGATCCGCGAAAAGGGCCTGCCGGCGGCGGCGCCGGTGCTGCGCCGGCTCAAGGCCATGGGTTTTTCCGACGCGCGGCTGGCGCGGCTCGTGGGCCTCGGCGCCGAGGAGGTTTCGGCGCGCCGCCGTCAACTCGGCGTGCGGCCGGTGTTCAAGCGCATCGACACCTGCGCCGCCGAATTCGCCTCGCCCACCGCCTACATGTATTCGACCTACGAGGCGCCGTTTGTTGGTCGCGCGGCCGACGAGGCGGCGCCGAGCGACAGAAAGAAGGTCGTCATTCTCGGCGGCGGCCCGAACCGGATCGGCCAGGGAATCGAGTTCGACTATTGCTGCTGCCACGCCGCTTTCGCGCTCAAGGAGGTCGGCTTCGAGACCATCATGGTCAACTGCAATCCGGAGACGGTGTCGACCGACTACGACACGTCGAACCGGCTGTACTTCGAGCCGCTGACCGCCGAGGACGTGATGGAGATCATCGATACCGAGCGCAGAAGCGGCGAACTGCACGGCGTCATCGTGCAGTTCGGCGGCCAGACCCCGCTCAAGCTTGCCGAGCCGCTCGCCGAGGCGAAGGTGCCGATCCTCGGCACCTCGCCTGACGCCATCGATCTCGCCGAGGACCGCGACCGCTTCAAGCGGCTGCTCGACAAGCTCGGGCTCCGCCAGCCGAAGAGCGGCATTGCGACGAGCCCGGAACGGGCGCGCGCCATCGCCCACGAGATCGGCTTTCCGATCGTCATCCGCCCCTCCTATGTGCTCGGCGGCCGCGCCATGGAGATCGTGCACGACGCGGTCCAGCTCGACCGCTACGTCGCCCGCCTCGCCGCTGATCTCGACCGGCCTTCGGAGTTCGCGGTCTCGGACAAGCGGCCGCTGCTCATCGACCGCTATCTCACCGACGCCGTCGAGGTCGATGTCGATTGCCTGGCCGACGGCCGCGACACCTACATCGCCGGGATCATGGAGCACATCGAGGAGGCGGGCATCCATTCCGGCGATTCCGCCTGCTCGCTGCCGCCGCACGATCTCTCGGCAGCGGCGATCGCCGAGCTCGACCGGCAGACCCGCGCGCTCGCCTTGGCGCTCAAGGTCGGCGGACTGATGAACGTGCAGTACGCCATCAAGGACGGCGCCATCTACGTGCTGGAAGTCAATCCGCGCGCCTCGCGCACCGTGCCGTTCGTCGCCAAGGTGACGGGCGTGCCGGCGGCAAAGATCGCGGCGCGCATCATGGCCGGTGAATCGCTCAAGAGTTTTGCGCTGAAGCCGCAGCGCTTCGAGCTCGCGACCGCCACGCATGTCGGCGTCAAGGAGGCGGTGTTCCCGTTCGCGCGCTTCGGCGACAAGGTCGATACCGTACTCGGCCCGGAGATGAAATCGACCGGCGAGGTCATGGGCATCGACCGCGACTACAATGTCGCGTTCGCCAAGAGCCAGCTCGGCGGCGGCACGCGGCTGCCGAAGAGCGGCACGGTCTTCGTGTCGGTCAAGGATGCCGACAAGCCGCGCATCCTGGAGACGGTACGCCTGCTCGCGGGGCTCGGCTTCAAGGTGCTGGCGACGTCGGGGACCCAGCGCTATCTCGCCGGGGAGGGCGTTGCCGCGATCAAGGTCAACAAGGTGGCGGAGGGGCGCCCGCACATCGTCGATGCCATCAAGAACGGCGAGGTCCACCTCGTCTTCAACACCACGGAAGGGGCGACGGCCCTCGCCGACAGCCGTTCGCTGCGGCGGGCGGCCCTCTTGCATAAAGTGCCGTACTACACCACTCTTTCAGGGGCCGTCGCCGCAGCGCAGGGTATCAAAGCCTATCTCGGGGGGGACCTCGAGGTCTGTGCGTTGCAGTCCTATTTTGCGGCCGCCTCCGATCCCGCGTCGGAGCGGCCACAGCGGCGGCACGTGTAGGGACAGGTTGTGGTCGCGTGGCCGGGCGACGCTCCGGCCCGCGACCTGAATTTTGCCTCTACCGGGATTGGAGGAGGACCGATGGAAAAGATTCCTATGACGGCGGAGGGCTACTCGGCGCTTGAGGCCGAACTCAAGCATTGCCAGCAGGTCGAGCGCCCGCGCATCATCCAGCAGATCACCGACGCGCGTACCCACGGCGATCTCTCGGAGAATGCCGAATACCACGCGGCGAAGGAATCCCAGTCGCTCAACGAGGGGCGGATCGCCGAGCTGGAGGACAAGCTCGCGCGCGCGGAAGTGATTGATGTATCGAAGCTTTCCGGGGATACCATCACGTTCGGCGCGACCGTCACGCTGATCGACGAGGACACCGACAAGAAGGCGGTGTGGCAGCTCGTCGGCGAGCCCGAGGCGGACGCCAAGAAGGGCAAGATTTCCATCACCTCGCCGCTGGCGCGGGCCCTCGTCGGCAAGAAGAAGGGCGTTCAGGTCGAGGTGGTCACGCCGGGCGGCGCCAAGGCTTACGAGATCGTTAAGGTCGAGTGGAAGTAATTTTTCCGCCGGCCTGACCCACGCCTATTTCTCATTTCGGCGCCATGGGGCTTTGCATATCTTGCATGGCTCCGGGGAATCCCTATTTTCGCCCTGCGAACAGCCGCAGGCGGGCCGAATCGGGGTGTTTTCCGGCTCAGCTCGCGGCCGCAGTCAGCAAGGGCGTGCGTATTGCCTTCGGGGGCTTTAGGGCGGGCCGATTTGCGCGGCAACCACCCGGCGCCGCAAAGTATGGATGAGCCGGTGACCAATACCACCCATGCCAAGCTCGTCATCATCGGATCGGGACCGGCGGGGTACACCGCGGCGATCTATGCGGCGCGCGCCATGCTTGACCCCATCCTTATCCAGGGCATCGAACCCGGCGGCCAGCTCACCATCACCACCGACGTCGAGAACTATCCGGGCTTTGCCGACGTCATCCAGGGTCCCTGGCTGATGGAGCAGATGGCGAAACAGGCTGCCCATGTCGGCACGCGCCTCGTCGCCGACCATGTCACCAAGGTGCAGCTTGCGCGGCGGCCGTTCCGGCTCGAATGCGATTCCGGCGACGTCTACTTCGCCGACGCCCTCGTGCTCGCGACCGGCGCCCAGGCGCGCTGGCTCGACCTGCCTTCGGAACGCAAATTCCGCGGTTACGGCGTCTCCGCCTGCGCCACCTGCGACGGGTTCTTCTATCGCGACAAGGAGGTGCTGGTGATCGGCGGCGGCAATACCGCGGTCGAAGAGGCGCTGTTTCTCACCAACTTCGCCACCAAGGTCACGCTGGTGCACCGGCGCGACCGCCTGCGCTCCGAACGCATCCTGCAAGAGCGGCTCTTCGCCAATCCGAAGATCTCCGTGCTCTGGGACACCGTGCTCGAGGACGTGCTCGGCGACGAGCAGCCGCCCAAGGTCCGCGCGGCGGTGCTGCGCAACGTCAAGACCGGCGACATCAGCGAGCGCCCGATCGACGGCATCTTCATCGCCATCGGCCACGCCCCGGCTTCGCAGCTCGTCGCCGGCCAGATCGAGATGAAGCCCTCCGGCTACGTCAAGATCGCTCCGCATTCCACCGCGACATCGGTGCCCGGCGTTTTCGCCGCCGGCGACGTCGCCGACGACGTCTACCGGCAGGCGGTCACCGCCGCGGGGCTGGGCTGCATGGCGGCGCTCGAAGCGGAGAAATTTCTCGCGGCGCACGGCGAGGCCGAGCCGCGCATGGCGGCGGAATGATTTTCAACTCTTCCGCGCCGCGGACAGGCAGAAAGCACAACCTGATGGATTGGGACAAGCTCAAGGTCTTTCACGCCGCCGCCGAGGCGGGCAGTTTCACGCATGCCGGCGAGCAGCTCGGACTTTCGCAGTCGGCGGTGTCGCGCCAGGTGAGCGCGCTCGAGCACGAGCTTGCGGTCTCGCTGTTCCACCGCCACGCGCGCGGACTGATCCTGACCGAGCAGGGCGATCTGCTCTACCGCACCGCGCACGACGTGTTCATGAAGCTCGAAGCCGCACGCGCCAAGCTCACCGACAGCCGCGAGCGGCCGAACGGCGATCTGCGCGTGACCACGACGCCGGGCATCGGCGTGCACTGGCTCACGCCGCGGCTCGGCGAATTCGTCGATCTCTATCCGGAAATCCACGTCACCTTGCTGACCACCGAGGAGGAGCTCGACCTCGCCATGCGCGAGGCCGACGTCGCTATTCGCCTGCGCCAGCCGACGCAGCCGGACCTCATCCAGCGCAAGCTCTTCTCCGTGCACTTCCACATCTACGCCTCGCCGGAGTACCTCAAGCGCTTCGGCACGCCGCGGACCTTCGAGGATCTCGACAATCACCGCCTGCTGGTGCTCGGCGGCACCATACCCACCTATCTGCAGCGCTCGCGCTGGCTGGTCGAGGTGGGGCGCGACGGCAAGGGGCCGCGCACGCCGCACCTCGTGATCAACAATATCCTCGGCATCCTGCGCGCCTGCCAGCGGGGCCTCGGCATCGCCATGCTGCCGGACTATCTGGTCGAAGAGGACGGCGGCCTGGTGCAGATGTTCTCCGACGCCGATCCGATCGCGCTCGACGCCTACTTCGTCTATCCGGAAGAGCTCAAGAGCGTCGCGCGCGTGCAGGCCTTCCGCGATTTTCTCGTCGTCAACGCGCAGCGCTGGAATTTCTAAGTCGGTTGCCCTCCATGCAGGCGCGGAGGGGTCGCCGCACCGCGCCGCGCGCCGCCTGCGGGCGCGCACGTATCAACGCGCAACCTTGCCGGCACTGCATGGCTGGCATGCCCGCCGCTGCATTGTCCGGAGCGAATGCGAATCGCATAGTGGGCGGCGCTGCGAAGCGCACGGTTGTCTCGGCGCCCGAGTTTTGCGCCGCCGTGATGCTGCTCAGCCGTTCCCCTCTGGAAGGTGCTCGTCGGTACCCCCACGCCGGCGAACTAGGCCGGGCCCTTGCGGGCCCGGTTTCTTTTTGTGCGGCCGGCGGCGGACGGATGAGAGGCAAAGGCGCAAGGCGACACGCCGACCCTCCCTCGGCGAACTGATCCGCGATCACCAAATATTGCCGTGGTTGTTACCGCGACGTGGTCTATAGACGGCCTCGCGCAGGGAGAACGAAGATGTTCACACGCAGGCATGTTTTCTTGGCGGGCGCCGCCGCCATCGGCGCGCTGTCCGTCGCCCGCCTGGCGGGGGCCGGCTCCGTCAACAAGGCGGCCAAGTACGAGATCACGCATACCGACGACGAGTGGCGTAAGCTCCTGAGCCCGGAAGCCTATCAGGTCCTGCGCCATGAGGGGACAGAGCGGCCGTTCTCGAGCGCGCTCTTGAACGAGCATGGCGCCGGCACTTTCGCCTGCGCCGGCTGCGACCTGCCGGTCTATTCGTCGAAGACGAAATTCGAAAGCGGCACCGGCTGGCCGAGCTTCTGGGCGCCGCTCGAGCACGCCGTCGAGGAGACGCAGGATCACTCCTTCGGCATGACGCGCACGGCCGTTTCCTGCCGGCGCTGCGGCGGCCATCTCGGCCATGTCTTCAACGACGGCCCTAAGCCGACCGGGCTGCGCTACTGCATGAACGGCGTCGCGCTCAAGTTCGCGCCGGGCGACGCGAAGTCGAGCTGACGCTCTGCCGGGGGCTGGGCGCCGTGGCGCCCGCGCCTTACGGATTCCTGCCGCCGGCGGCTACGCGCCCCGCCGGCAACGTGCTACATGCGCTGGCATGAGCTTCGTCAACCCGAACCCGTTCACCACCCGTCCGGAGATCGAAGGCACCTTCGGCGTCGTCACCTCGACGCACTGGATCGCCACCGCGGTCGGCATGGCGACCTTGGAGAAGGGCGGCAACGCCTTCGACGCCGCCGTGGCGACCGCGTTCACCCTGCAGGTGGTCGAGCCGCATCTCAACGGCCCGGGCGGCGACGCGCCGGTCATCGTCTACGACGTGCGGCGCGGCAAGCCGGAAGTGATCTGCGGCCAGGGCCCGGCGCCGGCCGGCGCCACGATCGCGCACTACCGCCGCGAGGGTCTCGACCTCGTCCCCGGCACAGGGCTCCTTGCCGCCTGCGTGCCCGGCACCTTCGAGACCTGGATGCTGCTGCTGCGCGACTACGGCACGCTCTCGCTCGCCGAGGTGCTCGCGCCCGCGATCGGCTATGCGCAGAACGGCCATCCGCTGCTTGAGCGCGCCAACGCCACCATCGCCACGGTCGCCGCACTTTTCCGCGAGCATTGGCCGACGTCGGCCGCGGTCTATCTTCAAAACGGCGCGGTGCCGCCGGCGGGAACGCTGTTCGCCAACAAACAGCTCGCGGCGACTTATCTGCGCATCCTCAAGGAAGCCGAGAGCGCCGGCGGCGACCGCACGGCCCAGATCGAACGGGCGCGCGAAACCTGGTCGCAGGGCTTCGTCGCCGAAGCGATCGGCCGCTTCTGCCGCACCCAGGAAGTGATGGACTCGAGCGGCGCGCGGCACCGCGGCGTGCTCACCGCCGGCGACATGGCGCGCTGGACGCCGCCGGTCGAAGCGCCGCTGACCTACGATTACTGCCGCTACACGGTGTGCAAGACCGGCCCCTGGGGGCAGGGCCCGGTGATGCTGCAGCAGCTCGCGCTGCTCAAGGGTTTTGGTCTCGACGGGCTCGACCCGGCGGGGCCGGAGCTGATCCACCTGCAGGTCGAGTGCGCGAAGCTCGCCTATGCCGACCGGGAGTCCTTCTACGGCGATCCCGATTTCGTGCCGGTGCCGATGGCGACGCTGCTTTCCGACGCCTACAATGCCGCCCGCCGCAAGCTCGTCGGGCCCACCGCTTCACTCGATCTGCGCCCCGGATCGATCGAAGGTTTTGGCGCCGTCGTAAAATTCCCTGACCGCGCGCCGGCGGCAGCGGGGGCGGCCGCCGCTGCTGCGGTCGGGGCCGGCGAGCCCACCGTCGGCAAGCTCGGCGGCGTGCGCGGCGACACCGTGCACTTCGACATCGTCGATCAGGCCGGCAACATGGTATCGGCCACACCGTCGGGCGGCTGGCTGCAATCCTCGCCGGTCATTCCCGAGCTCGGCTTCTGCCTCGGCACGCGCGCGCAGATGTTCTGGCTCGAGGAAGGCCATCCGGCGGCGCTCGCGCCCGGCAAGCGGCCGCGCACCACGCTCACGCCAACGCTGGCGCTGCGCGACGGCGAGCCCTACCTCGCCTGGGGCACGCCCGGCGGCGACCAGCAGGACCAGTGGATCACGCAGATGTTCCTGCGCCACGTCCATGCCGGCTTCAACCTGCAGGAGGCGATCGACGCGCCGGCGTGGCACTCCGAGCATTTTCCGAGCTCGTTCTGGCCGCGCACCGCGCGGCCCGGCGTGCTGGTGGTCGAAGGCCGCGTGCCGAAAGCGACCGTCGCCGAGCTCGAACGCCGCGGCCACCGCGTCGAAGTCGGCCCCGACTGGTCGGAAGGCCGCCTGACCGCCGCCGCCCGCGACGGCGTCCGCCGCCGCGCCGCCGCCAACCCGCGCGGCATGCAGGGCTACGCCGCAGGGCGGTGAGGGCCGCTAAGTCGCCATGGCCGGACTCGCGCCGGCTTCCACATCTTTGTTTCACGCAGGAAGTAGCCCGCATGGAGCGTAGCGTAATGCGGGATTGGGCGGCGAGGCCCGTGCCGGATTTCGCTACGCTCCATCCGGGCTACGCTTGCTGGTGAACGGTCGCAATCCGCTGACATTGCTGCATAGAGCGCTGAGCGTGGGCGTCCATGAATTAGCGATGAGCAATGCCTGCAGATTGCCCACGATGTCCGAATCGTGCTCGTGGAGCTTGCCGAACGCCTCGGGCAGGCGTTGAAAGACGGGGCAGAGATAGACACGGCTATTCGCAGGTTGATGAATCCGGAACAGCAAGCTCATGGCGTCGGTTAGTTGGGCTTGGACGGCAAGCGCTAGACCCTAGACCGTTTGTTTGCTTTGTCTACATTGGACGCTTGGCTGACGGCAGTGGCGGAGGGATCACCCCCTGACGCGGGTCCCGGCGTGATTTCAGGAGACGGCGGCTGGTCGGGTGCGCTCGGTACCGGACGCAATTTGTCCCAGGTAAGGCCCTCAGCGACTTTCAGTACCTCTGCATCTTTCTTGAGCGCCTCGATGATCTCTGACTGTTTGAGCCCACTTGATCGCCCTTCGAGGTAGTCGGCCAAAATGGGCCATCGGTTCTCGAGGATCGTCCATCGAACCAAAGCATCGGGATCACTTCTCCGACCCGATTGCAGGTCAAAACCACGTCGAAAGCCGTAGGCGTTGAGCAGGCGTTTCATAGCCCTCGGATTTGGCTCAATCAAATTCCTGTAGCGGAGTAAGAAATGCTCGCGCGCCTTCACCAACGGCGCGGCGTGCAGTCGCTTGAAGGCTTGTGCGGCCGCGATGTCAGCGCGGTCAGGATCATTGCGATAGCGGTCGATCACGTCGACGATTGCCGCCTCAGTATTCGCGTTCTCCAATTCAGCACTTATTTGCGCAGTGATCGCCTCGGTCTCCTTAGGAGCCGCCTGCTGGCGCGCATTAATCAGTTGATCCCAATAAGCGTCCCGTTCAGTCTCGCCGAGGCGAGGCACCTCGACTGATAGCTGAAATACCTTTTCGACAAACAAATGCCCCAACGACTTGCCTGGCTCGCCAAGACTGTCACTGAATTTGGCGTATTGCTGTTGATATGACGAGCATATCCAGTCCCGATCGCCTGCCACGACGTAAAGCACTTTTGCATTTCGAAACAACGTCTAAATTGTTTGCAGCAGCTCTACGACAAACTCGCCATTACAGCGATCAAGATCATCAATGAAAACCGCGACCGGGCTTCCAATATCGTCAATAAGCTCACCGTATCTTTTAATCAATGGACTAAGCGGATCGCGCGACAATTCGAGATATGACTTGGCGGTGCGTGCAGAGCCAATTCGATACGTTTGCCCGAACGTAAAAATGGCGACGACTATTCCAATAGATGAGGCGATGGCTGCTAACCCCCCACTGAACCATGATGATCCGTCCTTCCCAAATAAATCGGTTTTCAAAGCCCAACTTAACCAAAGCACGATGACAACGATGGCAATTGTCGTTAGGGCAAGCGGAGCATGGCTAGAACGAATTCGCCACCAGCGGTCGCGCCCAATCAATGTTTTGCCTTTTGCCGAACGCCACCCCCCAAATTGATCTCGTGCCTGCGTGTAGACGGCCTCCATCAGAGTCCACCAGGCCGGCCCAAGGTTCTGATTTCGCCACGCATTATAGTTGACTATCACCCAAGCCGGACTGTGCGCTTCGGTTGAGAGGTCGTCGCCTATGCGGTTCCGATGCAATGACTCAGACAGAAAATTCAGAATTGATGTTTTGCCCGAACCCCAGCGGCCGTGCAGATGCACGATAAAGACCGATCATTTGTTTTTTCCCTATCGTCTTCCCGCCAAACGCTTTCTATCATTGTCGCAATAGTTTCTGCGACAGCTTTTCGATTCAAAAGATCGCGATGCGCGGGATGGTCGGAATAGAACGGCGTCGTTGCTGCTGGCTCAGTTACATGTTGCGGCGGCAGCTCATCAACGCCGGGTGACGGCTTGTTTTCTCCGAAAGGCGGCGATACAGAATCCGTAGGACGTGCAGGGCTGTCGATCCCTAGTGATGGTCTTCGAGGATCAAATGGCAGAGATCGTGATTGCAATGCAGCCGAGAGTCTCTTGAAACCAAGACCACAAGACCTCAATGCTTTTCCCAGTTCGCCGTAGGTAGCTGGGGTAGCGAGGACGTCTTCCAAAATGAGAATGGCAAAAACGTCCTTTGAAGTCTGAAGGACCCGATCATCGGAACGGACGTATCTGATGACCGCATCATCCAAGCTGGAAAATAGGTCAACATCGGTTTGCGATCCTTGCGAAAACGAAAAGTCAATGAGTCCAACTTTTGCAAGAAACTTCTCATATGAGAAGTCCTAAAGATAATAGCGCGCGCTGTATCTCTGGCGCCTCAAAAAGCACAACGGCTAACGCGGTTGTGCGCGTAAGCTGGTGACTCTCCGATTTTCCAGTTTTTTCGCGGTAGTCCTGAGCAGCGGCGAACTTTCCGATCAGACTATCGAAATCCGACGTGAACGAGAAACCTAACGATTGAAGACGCTTCCTCATAACAACGGCTCAGGACAAATGCTGGCTGGGGGCAGGCAACTAGAGAATGTAGCCTAATTGGCCGCTAGCGCAACCGTTGAGGGCGTGAGAGGCTGCGCGCGCTTTTTTCATCCGGGTGAGGGAGGAGGTGGTATCAGCAGCGACGCATCACCTTTCCAGCGAGTCACGCCGTTGTTTTAGGCGCGGTGGATGCCCGCGACGAGCGCGGGCATGACGATTCGACGAAATTTCATCGCCAAGACCTACGCCGCGACGGTGCCGAGAAATTCCTCGACTTCGCTGCGCAGCCGCGCGGCCGCCTTCTCGACCTCGTCGGAGGCGGCGAGCACGGTGGCCGCGGAGCTGCGCGTCCGCGTGACGCCGCTTGCGACTTCGGCGAGCGCCGTGACCACGGCCCGGGTGTCGGTGGCGGCGCTGGCGACGCTCTGGGAAATTTCCACGGTGGCGGCGTCCTGCTGCTCGACGGCGCCGGCGACCTCCGAGGTGTGACGGTTGATCTCCTGCATCCGCTCCGTGATGGTGCGGATCGCCAGCACGGCGTCGTTGGTGCCGCTCTGCACCGAGAGGATCTCGCGGGTGATCTCGCCCGTCGCCTTCGTGGTCTGCACGGCGAGCGACTTCACCTCCGAGGCGACCACGGCAAAACCGCGCCCGGCCTCGCCGGCGCGCGCCGCCTCGATGGTGGCGTTGAGCGCCAGGAGATTGGTCTGGCCGGCGATGTCCTGGATGAGCCGGACCACGTCGCCGATCCGCTGCGCGGCCTGGGCGAGCGCGGCGATGTCCTCATTGGTCGCCGTGGCGTCCGCGGTGGCGCCGTGCACGATCTCGTTCGCCCGCAGCAGCCGGCGGCTGATCTCCTGGATCGAAGCGGAAAGCTCGGAGGCGGCCGTCGCCGCGGTCTCGACGTTGAGCGAGGCGGCGTTCGAATCGTGCACCGCACCCTCGGTGCGCTCGAGGCTGTGGTCGGACGTGGCGAGCAGCGTCCGGGCGGCCTCCTTCATCGCCATGGCGCTGCCGCTGACGGTCTTGAGCACGGTTTCGACGCGGGCGCGGAACGAGGCGGTCTGCGCGTCGATCATGGCGCGCCGCTCCTCGCGGTCGCGCAGCGCGTCGCGTTCCTGCTCGGTGACGAGTTGCCGCGTGATATCGGAATGCGTGTCCACCCAGCCGCCGCCGGGCATCGGCTGGCAGTCGACCGCGATGAAGCGCCCGTCTGCGGTCGCGGTCATCCGTGTCGCGGCGCGGCCTTCGGCGACGTCCTTCAGGCGGGATTCGACATAAGCGTCGGGATCGCCCATCAGCGTGCCGAGCTCGATGCGATGGGCGACAAGCTCGCGCATCGGCGTGCCGGCCCGCGCATGCTCGGGCCGCATGCGGTACATCGTAATATAGCGCTCGTTGCAGAGGATGAGCCGCGCTGCGTTGTCGAACATGCACAGGCCCTGCTTCATGTTGTTGAGCGCGGATTTCATCAGCCGGATGTGCGCGCGCAGGCGGACGATGACGAAAGGCGCGGCGAGCGCCACCCCCGCGAGCGCCAGCAAGGCGCAGATGACGGCGCCGGCGACTGGCGCGGGAAGTTCGGCCAACGCACGGACCAGTTCGTCGCGGCCGAAGGCGGCGAGGCCCGCGATGCCGGCGGCAAGCCCCGCGGCACCGGCGAGAATGACCGGGCCCCAGTGGCGTGTCGTCTTCCGGAGAATTTGACCGCGAACCATGTCCCCCGCCCCCTGGTCGGCGCTCAAACCTAAGCGGAGACGGTTGTTTTGCCGTCAACGAGCCGTGAATCTTCGCGATCGGCGTGCTGATCAGCAGCGAAGCACGCAAAGAGGGCGGAGTGATACCAAGGACGCTCAGTGTTGACCGTCATCCTGAGGCGCCCGCGCGTAGCGCGGGCCTCGAAGGATGCCAGCCGAAGCGCCCAGTACGTGGAATAACAATCACAAAACGGTACGCGGCGGCACGATCTCCGGCATTCCCCGAGCGGCCCGCGACCCCCACCTCAATCCTCCCCCTTTCAGGGGCAGGAAGACGCAAGCGGCGCGGTCGGATCGACGAGGGCACTTTATGACGGCTAACGGCGGAGCCGGTCGCGCAGGCTCTTGGCCTGGGCGATGGCCAGCGAACGGACCGCCTCCAGATAGCGGGCGCGCGCGAACGGCGCCTGCGGCCGCACCGCGATCAGGCGGTCGCAGAGAGGGAGGCGCTCGCGCCAGACGTGATCGATCATGGGATGATCGGCCGTTGCGCAGGAGTCGGCGTGCGCGACTGCCGCGTCTTCGAGCAGTTCCTCGGTGAGCGCGAGGGTCAGCAACACCCCCGGCGAAAAGCGCGCAAAGCTCTCGTCGTAGGCGATCTTCCAGAACCAGGCGGCGCGCCCGCTGCGCAGCCGCACCGCCGCCGCGATCGCCCGCCCATCGACCATGATGCGGTTGATTGCCACTTTGCCTTCGGCCGCCAGGCCGCCGATCGCCGCGCGGAAGAAGCGGCGCAGCGCGTCGTCGCCGGTCGCCGCCGTGCCGGCGCGGCCCTTCCACCCGCTCGCCTCCACGGCGAGGAAATCGTCGATCGCCGCGGTGACCGACGCGGGGTCCGTGGCGACGCTGAACAGCAGCGCGCCAACGTCGGCAAGCCGCCTGCCGATGCGGCGCAGCTCCTTGTGCTTGCGTGCGCTCAGCGCCTGCTCGAGGTAGTGCGATCGGTCGTCGCTCGGCGCCAGCAGCGCCCGGCGATGGCGGTTGAAGTCGGCGGCGGGCATCTGCGCGCGCCGCGTGATCGCATCGAGCGCGGTTGCAAACGGACCGGTCTCCGGCAGCAGCGGCAGCAGCAGCAGCCCCGGCAGCGTCTCGGTGGCGGCGAGATGGGCGAGGCAGGCGGCAATCACCGGCTCGGCCGCCTCGCGCTCGATGAGCGGCACGCCGAACGGCGCATAGGGATAGCTCCAGCCGACCAGGACCGGCAGCTTGATGCCGTAGCGCCGCGTCTCGATCCGCGCCGGAAAAAATCCGAGCAGCCGGCGCGGGTCCGCCCCCGACCAGACGAGCAGCGCGCCGACACCGCGCCCGAACACCGGCGCGGCCGCGAGCGCGAAGGCCGGCTCGTAGAAGACGTTGGGCTCGAGAGCGCGCGCGGCGAGCTCGCGCCACTCGCCGCCGATCGATTCAAGCTCCGCCAGGCTGCGCCATTCGACATCGAGCGAACTGGCCGCGTAGCGGTCGGCGAGCGCGGCGCGGCGCGCACTCGTGATCGCCGACGCGGCGCCACCGAGCGCGACAACCGGCGCCTGATCGGCCGACGCTCTGACCGCCATGACCGGGCCTCAACGCTCCCACTGCCCGAAAATCAGGCAGTGCAAACCCAGCCGGTATTTGGCGACGAAGAACAGGCTCGCCGAACTCGAAGATGAGCGCCACGGCGCTGGCGATCGCGGCACCGGCGATCCCCAGCCAGGGGATGAGCGCGAGGCACAACACGAGATCGATGAAGAAGGAGCCGGCATAGACGAGCGCACACGAGCGCCGCTCGCCGAGCATGTTGAGCAGCCGCTTGGCCGGGCCGACGGCGGCGCGCGCCAGAAGCCCGACGGCGATGATGAACATCAGATAATAGCCGGAGACGAAATCGTTGCCGAACAGCCGCAGCATCGGCTTGCCGAGCGCGAGGAGGATGAGGATCAATACGAGCGACGGCCAGAATGTCAGCCGGATCGAAAGCTTGAGAAAATCGGTGAGCCCCTTGCGGTCGCCGCTGACGTGATAGCCGGCGAATTTGTGGGCGATCGTCTGCGCCACCGAGAAGTAGATGAAGGCGACCAGCGCTAGGGTCTTGGCGGCGGCATAGTAGATCGCGACCTCGTCCGGCGGGCGGAACTGCTTGAGCACGATGACGTCGGAATAGGTGAGCAGCAGGTAGAAGGCCTCGACCACGAAGATCGGCGCCGAGGTGGCAAGCCACGACCGCACCGCGTAGGCCTGCGGCCCCTTCGCCACCGTCCGCGCCAGCCGCCGGTCGAGCACCACGCGCTGGCCGATGGTGACGCTCCACAGCGCGGCGACGCCGAGGAGCGTCGCGGTGGTGGCGTCGGTCGGCAGGCCGAGCGCATAGGCAAGCCCCATCAGCGCGAGCAGCGCGATCTGGCGCAGCACGTAGGTCGGCGCCAGCCCGAGATTGACCCAGTCGTAGGAGCGCGCGATGCCGCTCAACACCTGCCCGAGCCCGAACATCGGCAGCGCCGCGCAGGAGAGGTAGAGCGGCACGGTGGTCTCGGGGCCGAGATAGGGCTTGAGCAGCGTGACGGCGGCGGCGCCGGCAAGCGCGACGGCGCACGCGATCGCGGTGGCCAGAAAGCGGCTGCCGCGGAGGTAGCCGCGCAGCAGCGCGAACTGCCGGTGCTCGGTGTATTCGGGAATGAGGCGCTGCGAGGCGGAGCCGAGGCCGAGGTCGACCATGCCGCCGATCAGCAGCACCCAGGTCCAGGCGTAGATGTAGATGCCGAAGTCGAAGCCGCCCATCCAGCGCGCCAGCAGGATCTGCGAGATGAAGGCGAGCAGCGCGCTGACGACGCGGATAAGGAAGGCGGCGCCGGCGAGGCGGCGCGCCAGGGAGGAGTCGCTGCCGTCGGCAAACAGCGCGCGCAGGCGCGAGATCGTGTCGCTCAGGTCCGCGCGCCAGGACAGGCGCGTCGGCATGCGCCAATAGGAACGCGGCGCGTGCTCGGAACCGATCGATGCCACAAACAACCTCAGCGCCGCCGCAGGCGCAACCCGAGCATGATCCGCAAGAGCGGCAACCGATCTCGCGGAAAGACCACGCTCAACTGGAACAGCGACGGCGCGAGAGTTAGCAACGAAGCGTTAAGAATCGGTTGGAAGAAATTAATAATTGTGATGGCAGCGCCGCGGGGTCAGTCATGGGCGGGTGGAATGAAGCGAGAGGCCGAAGAGCCGGCCTGATCACAACGCCCTGTGGATAACCGGGACAATGACGGCGGCCCACGCCGCCGTGCCCGGCCGCCCTATCTTCGCGCCGCTGCCGCGCTAAGCTTGCCGAATCACCATGCGATTCTCGCCGCAATTCCTCGACGAGCTGCGGGCGCGGCTTCCGGTCTCGGAGGTCGTCGGCCGCCGCGTACGGCTGCGCAAGGCCGGGCGCGAATGGAAGGGGCTGTCGCCCTTCAACAAGGAGAAGACGCCGTCGTTCTTCGTCAATGACAACAAGGCGATGTGGTTCGACTTCTCCTCGGGCAAGAACGGCAACATCTTCGACTTTGTCATGCTGACCGAGGGCGTGAGCTTCACCGAGGCGGTCGAGCGTCTGGCCGGCGAGGCCGGCATCGCCGTGCCGGTGCTCACGCGCGAGGCGCAGGCGCAGGAAGAGCGCCGCAAGACCCTGCACGACATCGTCGAGCTTGCCGCAAAATTCTTCGAGGCGACGCTCGCTGCGCGCGCCGGAGCGCGCGGCCGCGGCTACCTCGCCGACCGCGGCATCCATCCGTCGATCCAGATCAAGTTCCGGCTCGGCTATGCGCCGGCGGAGCAATACGCCCTCAAGGAGCACCTCGGCGCCGCGAAAATTTCGGTCGAGGACATGGTGGCGGCGGGACTTCTGGTCGCTGGCGAAGACATTGCGGTCCCCTACGACCGCTTCCGCGACCGCGTCATGTTCCCGATCGGCGATTGGCGCGGCCGCATCATCGCGTTCGGCGGCCGCGCGCTCGACAAGGAGGTCGCGGCCAAATACCTCAACTCGCCGGAGACGCCGCTCTTCCACAAGGGCGCGACGCTCTACAATCTCGCCGCCGCCCGCCAAGCCGCCAATCAGGCCGCCAACAATGCCGCGCGGTCGATGACGTCGGCGCTGCCTTCGTCGGAAAACTTTTCCGCGCGCGTGATCGCCGTCGAGGGCTATATCGACGTCATCGCCATGGTGGCGGCCGGCTTCGAGGCGACGGTCGCACCGCTCGGCACGGCGCTGACCGCCGATCAGCTGGCGCTCCTTTGGCGCATGGCCGACGAACCGATCCTTTGCTTCGACGGCGACGACGCCGGGCGCCGCGCCGCCTATCGCGCGCTCGATCTCGCGCTGCCGCTGATCCGGCCGGGCAAGAGCCTCAAGCTCGCGGCGCTGCCGGACGGGCAGGACCCGGACGATCTCGTGCGCTCCGGCGGCCGCGAGGCGGTCGAGGACGTGCTCGCGGCGGCGCGGCCGCTCGCCGAGGTGTTGTGGGCGCGCGAGAGCGAGGCCGGCCCCTTCGATACGCCGGAACGGCGCGCCGCCCTGGAAGCGCGCGTCGCCGAAGTCACGGCGGCGATTGGCGACGAAGCCGTGCGCCGCTACTACCGGCAGGATTTCTCCGTCCGCTTGCGCCGGCTGTTTGCGCCGGCCGATATCGCAAGCCGCCGGAGCACCTGGGCCGGAGCGGGGCAGCGGCGCACCGCACGCGGCCGGGGAGGCGCGCCAGCCAGCCGTTTTGCCGGCGACGAACGCTACGTGGCGGCAAGTCCCCAGTTGGCCGCGAGCCCGCTGCATCGCGGTCATCGGGCGTCGATACCGCGCCGTGAAGCGTTGATCCTGCAGACGGCGCTCAACCACCCTTGGCTGCTGCATGACCGCCTTGAGGAATTCGCCGAAGCCGAATTCCGCCATGCCGACACCCGCCGGCTCAAGGCGGTGCTGATCGATGCCCTCGCCCACCGGTTTGCCGACGAGGCGGGCGAGGAGGGCGGCCGGCGCTTCGGCGCCGACGAGGAAGCCGCGCGCCTGGAACTTGCCGCGGAACTCGGCCGCCTCGGCTTCGCCGAGCTCCTCGCCCGCATCGAGCGCAACATCACCACGCCTTCGGTCTGGGGCGCGCGTCAGCAGGCGGCGGCCTCCGACGTTTTGCACACCTGGAAGCAGCTTCTTGCCTTGCATCGGCAGTGGCATTCCCTAACTAGGGAACTGAAAGAGGCGGAGTTGGTGCTCGGTCAGGAGACCACCGAGACGAACTACGCCCGGTTGCGCGACATCAAGGCGAGGCTTTCGGCGCTCGATGGAACCGAGGCTCTGATCGAAGGCTTCGGCGCCCATTCGGGCCGGCCGGCCCGGTCGCTCTAGGCGACCGATCGCACGAAACGCTGCACCGGTGCTGGACGCTTCGCTGGCGGAAGAATAGAGGTCGCTGGCGCTGTTGACAGGGTTAGTCGGAGCTTAACGGGTTCCGTCAACACTGAGCCCGAATCGGGTGGTGCCGGGCGGCGCTGCCCGTTTTGGCCGTTTGGTCGGGTTTTTGCCCAGGCGTCCGCGCCGATCGCGGCAACAGCCATAGGGTAGGGAGACAGTCGCAGGGGCGGGCGGCGGGGCCGCAAAGGTGCCGCGTTGTTCCCCTGAGGGTGCCGGCCGAAGAATTTAGCTGGTGGGACAGGCGTCGGTGGAGACGGACATGGCAACAAAGAGTGTGGGCATCAAGACGATCGCGGCCAAGATGAAGGCCGCGCCGCAGAAGGAAGGCGAGGCGCCGGAGAAGGAGGCGCCCGAGACCCCCGATGCCCCGCTGCCGCTCCTCGATCTGTCCGACGCCGCCGTCAAGAAGATGATCAAGCAGGCCAAGAAGCGCGGCTATGTGACCTACGAGCAGCTCAATTCGGTGATGCCGTCGGAGGAGGTGACCTCCGAGCAGATCGAGGACGTTCTGGCAATGATGAGCGAGATGGGCATCAACGTGGTGGAGACCGAGGAAGCCGAGGCCGACGAGGAAGGCGAGGCCCGCGAGGAGCCCGAGGAGGAGGAGACCGAGGCCGGGGAGCTCGTCGAGGTCACGGCCAAGCCGCCGGCGAAATCCGAGGCGAAGGAGCCGGCCGAGCGCACCGACGACCCGGTGCGGATGTATCTGCGCGAGATGGGGTCGGTGGAACTCCTCTCCCGCGAGGGCGAGATTGCGATCGCCAAGCGCATCGAGGCCGGCCGCGAGGCGATGATCGCCGGCCTGTGCGAAAGCCCGCTCACCTTCCAGGCCGTCATCATCTGGCGCGACGAGCTCAACGAGGGCAAGGTCTTCCTGCGCGACATCATCGACCTCGAAGCGACCTATGCCGGCCCCGACGCCAAGCAGGTGGCTCCTCCGGTCGGAGCCGCCGGCGATCCGGCCGCTGCCGCGACCGCCGGCGCCGTGGCCGCGGGACCCGCCGCCTTCGCCCCGCAGCCGCCGCAGACCGTGGCGCCGCCTTCGGCGCCGCCCGGCGCCACCCCGTTCAAGCCGCAGCCGGCCGGCGCTGCGCGCGGCGACGCCGACGGCGAGGAGATGCCCGAGGAGCCGCCGCTGGGCGAGCCCGACCTCGACGAGGACGACCTCGAGAACTCGATGTCGCTCGCCGCGATCGAAGCCGAGCTCAAGCCCAAGGTGCTCGAGACCTTCGACAAGATCGCCGACTCGTTCAAGCGCCTGCGCCGCCTGCAGGAGCTGGACATCCAGAACAAGCTCAAGAACGAGACGCTCTCCCCGGCGCAGGAGCGCAAGTCGAAGAAGCTCAAGGAGGAGATCGTCCAGGAGGTGAAATCGCTGCGGCTGAACCAGGCGCGCATCGACACGCTGGTCGAGCACCTCTACGACATCAACAAGCGCCTCGTCAGCCACGAGGGCCGGCTGATGCGGCTCTCCGAGAGCCACGGCGTCATCCGCGAGGATTTTCTCAAGAACTACCAGGGCTCCGAGCTCGACCCGCGCTGGCTCAACCGCGTGTCGAAGCTCTCCGCCAAGGGCTGGAAGGGCTTTGTCGCCCGCGACAAGGACCGCATCAAGGAGCTGCGCGGGCTCATCCACACGCTCGCCACCGAAACCGGGCTCGAGATCGGCGAGTTCCGCAAGATCGTGCACATGGTGCAGAAGGGCGAGCGCGAGGCGCGCCAGGCGAAGAAGGAGATGGTGGAAGCGAATCTCCGCCTCGTCATCTCCATCGCCAAGAAATACACCAACCGCGGCCTGCAGTTCCTCGACCTCATCCAGGAAGGCAATATCGGCCTGATGAAGGCGGTCGACAAGTTCGAGTACCGCCGCGGCTACAAGTTCTCGACCTACGCCACCTGGTGGATCCGCCAGGCGATCACCCGCTCGATCGCCGACCAGGCGCGCACCATCCGCATCCCCGTGCACATGATCGAGACCATCAACAAGATCGTGCGCACCTCGCGGCAGATGCTCAACGAGATCGGCCGCGAGCCGACGCCCGAGGAGCTCGCGGAAAAGCTCGGCATGCCGCTCGAGAAGGTGCGCAAGGTCCTCAAGATCGCCAAGGAGCCGCTCTCGCTCGAGACCCCGATCGGCGACGAGGAGGATTCGCACCTCGGCGACTTCATCGAGGACAAGAACGCGATCCTGCCGATCGACGCCGCCATCCAGTCGAACCTGCGCGAGACCACCACGCGCGTGCTCGCCTCGCTGACCCCGCGCGAAGAACGCGTGCTGCGCATGCGCTTCGGCATCGGCATGAACACCGACCACACGCTGGAAGAGGTCGGCCAGCAGTTCTCGGTCACCCGCGAGCGCATCCGCCAGATCGAGGCCAAGGCGCTGCGGAAGCTGAAGCACCCGTCGCGGTCGCGGAAGCTGCGGAGTTTCTTGGACAATTAAAGTTCCCTCATGAGTGCCGCGAGCGGAGTTCGCTTGTGGCCGTTGATAAATGTCAGACGTGCATGACGCGCTCATCGCCGCCGGAACAGGAGCGAAGGTAAGGCTTGCAAGTTGTCGGGGCGAATCGCGAACAACATGAACCATGAGAAGTTTCTGGACAGGCGACCCGGATTGCGTCTGGGGTGAAGCATCTCGATGATTGGGGTGCTAATTGCAAATGTGTCACGCCTGCGCCCGCTTGGCCCGATCTAATGCCCGAATCTGATCTCGCCACGCTCCTCGAAACGGTGGTGCCGCGCGAACGCGCTGGGAGCCAGACCGCGGCTCGTTATGACTTTCAAGCCAATTTTGGAATTCTTAAACCTACGGGAGAGCGGGAAAGACTTCAGGGTGGTCTTTGATATTTTCGATGACATTATGGTCTTGGATCCGGCCGAAGCGCCAACACAAGTCAGTTTCTATCAAGTAAAGAGCAAAGACCCTGGCGAGTGGAATACGACTGACCTTTGCAGAAAAATTGGAGCAAACAAGCCCCGTTCGATCGTGTCACGACTTTACTCTCATGTAGCGAGCTTTGGACTCGCCGTGACTGAAACAGGAATGGTTACTAACGCGCCAATCGCGGTCCCGGACTTCGCTGACGCTCATCCGGGCTACTTGCTTCAACTACTCATCGCTCGGGCGGCGCGGCAGCCTGCCCGCGCTCGCGACCAGCGATCCCGGATTTCGCGGAGGTGTCACCGAGTTTGTAGCCCGGATGAACCAACGGGTCCGGCCCGAAGTGGCCGGCCCGATGACAGGCTCCGTGAAATCCGGGAGCGATCGTCAAGCTTGAATGGCGGCCCCGGATTTCGCTGACGCTCATCCGGGCTACTTGCTGACCGATTTTATGAGCTGCGGGCATTGCGCCGCGGCAATTCCGGGCTAGTCTCTTCATAGTTGTAGGGAGGGGGATGGCGGTCGTGTCCCGGCTTGCGGCATTCGTCTTCGCGTTCTTGTTGGTGGCGGGTGCCGCCGCGGCGGAGAACCTCAGCCCGCGCGCCTTCACCGACGCATTTGCAGCGTCCGTCCGCGCGACGATACCCGGCGCTAAGGTCACGGTGACGGGCGATCTGCAAACCGAAACCCGCGACGGCAGCGGCAAGGCGACGGTATCCGACCTGAGAAATGCGTACGCGCTTTACCTGCAGAATCCCGAGCGCCTCGTTGCGCTGCTTCGCGACTACGTCGGCGTACTCGCTGAGACGATGCACGTGGCCGACGCGAAGGCGCCGGACCGCTCGCGGATTGTTCCGGTGCTAAAATCGCAGCGATGGGTAGATGAGTTGCGTCGCGCGCGAAGGGGGCAAACGGCGGATGCGGCGCCCGAGGTTTTGACCGAGCCCTTCAATTCCGAATTGGCGATCGTCTATGCCGAAGATCAGGCGTCATCAATGCGCTTCCTTACCACGCGCGACGATGTCGGAGACCGCGCACGGCTTCGCAATCTGGCGCTGGGCAACCTAAACCGCTTGCTGCCCAAGATCCAAATGCGCCCCGGCGCCGATGGCGTCTCTCTCATCACCGCCGACGGCGTTTACGACGCGAGCCTGTTGTTGGCCGACGCTCTGTGGTCGAGCGGCCAGATCGAGGTTGAGGGCGACATTGTCGTGGCCGCGCCGGCAAAGGGCCCGCTCCTGGTCACCGGCTCGCGCAACCGGGCCGGTATAGCGCGGCTGCGCGCGCTGGCGGCCGAACTCGCCGCCGGGCCCTATGGCTTGACGCCGGCGCTGTTCGTCTGGCGCGGCGGCAAATTCGTGGTGTTCGACGGGAAGTGAAGTCTCCTCCATCCATGGGGGCAGTTCGTAGCCCGTATGAACGAAGTGAAATCCGGGAGCAGCCTGCAAGTTTGAACGCCGAGCCGGCTTTCGCGGAGCCTGTTATCGGGGCGGCCACTTCGGGCCGGACACGTTGGCTCATCCGGGCTACTTGCGCGTGCTCAGGGATTGCGGCGCGAGAACGATACGGGATAGGCGGCATCGCGCACGTCGATCAGCGGATCGTCGGAGGGCTCGATGCCGTCGGTGAGCTGGCCCGGCAGGAAGAGGAGCGACTTCTCCGCCGCGGCGCTGTCGGCGACCGTCTTGTCGATCGTCAGCGTGCCCAGGTCCACGACCTTGCGGTCGTCGGGCCACGGCTGCGACGGATCCTTCGTCGAATCGGATGGGGCGGCGAGCTGGACCGCGAGATGAAACGTCACCGGTGTGCGCTTGACGCGCTCGGGCAGTTCGTCGAGCAGGAAATTCGGCGCGCGCTTCGCCGCGTCGGCGGGATCGAGATGAACGACGCGCTCAGGCTTGATCAGATAACGCACCGGCTGGCGGTCGCCGCTCTTGTTGACGAGCACGAATGCGTCGATGCCGTGGTATTCCTCCTCGGCAAAGCTGCCGGGAGTGGCCACGGTCGCCACGGCGGCGGCCACTGTCGGGTGGGCGGCGGCGAACTGCTCGAATTTTGTTGGCTTCGGCGCATCGGGCGGGCTCGCGGCAACGGCAAGGAACAGATCGCGGAAGTCGGTGCCGTTCGACACCGGGAAGAACTTGAGCGAGTTGGTCACCATGTCGACTTCCTCGCCGTTCGGCAGATGAAACTTGATCGCCATGCCATGCGGATTGGCAAGCGCCGAACCGTCCGGCAGGTTCGGTACGCCGGTCGAATCGGAAAAGCGCACGGTCGCCGGGATGGTGCTGCCGTCGAACAGCTTTGCCTTGCTCAGCGCCGGCGCCTCGGGCGAAGCCTTGAAGCTGCCTTCGACCACCACGCCTTTTGCGTGATTGGCGCGGAATCCGGGATGCGTGCCGAACGCCTTGTTCATCGCGTCCACGATCTGGACCGGGAGCGGTTCGTCTTCAGCCCAGGCGACAGCCGGCGACGCCAAGGCGACGACGGCGAGCGCGGCGGCAAGCTTGTGTTTCAGCATGTGTCTCTCCATTCCGTTCGCGCATGGCTGCGCACTTAATCAAAACTTGTCGGACACCGAAAAGCTCGTGTCGGTCACTTTCCCGGCTTCCAAGACCCCGTTTCGGTCTACCTGTTTTACCCTGCGCAGATGTCAAGAGTTGTCCGGCGGGAAATTTTGCAATTGTCGACCGTTCCGTCGAGCAAGGAACGTCCGGTCGCTGCACCGCGCAAAGAGGCATTGCCGCCGCCGCGATGCAGACCTTGCGCCGAAACTGGAGTAGTCTTGCTTCATCGGCCTTGCACGTTTCTTCGGCACGTCGCACGTCGCAAGTTGCGTCGCGCCGGGTCGTTGGGGACGCCGCGCATGATCAATCCGAAGGCGCGACCGTGCGAGGAAGCATCGATCCTGTCGACACGGGCGTCCGGAAATTGCCCCGACAGCGCCAAGCCGTGGGTGCTGGTGGCGACGATCCTCGCGTCGAGCATTGCCTACATCGACGAGTCCGTGGTCAACGTCGCCCTGCCGGCGATGGAGACCGATCTCGCCACGTCCGTCGTCGTGATTCAGTGGGTGGTCAATGCCTACACGCTTTGTCTTTCGGCGTTTCTGCTGACCGGGGGCGCCGCCGGCGATCTTTTCGGCCGCCGCCGCATATTCGTCGTCGGCACCGCGGTCTTCGCCGCCGCTTCACTGGCGTGCGGGCTGTCGGCCGGTACGACGGAGCTCATTCTGGCGCGCGCGATTCAAGGTATCGGGGCGGCGTTGCTGATCCCGTGCTCGCTGGCGATCATCGGAGCGACATTCGATGAATCCGAGCGCGGCAAGGCGATCGGGACCTGGGCCGGATTTTCCGCGATCGCCGGCGCCGTCGGCCCGCTCCTCGGCGGCACGATCGTCGATCATTTCAGCTGGCGCTGGATTTTCCTCATCAACCCGCTGCTCGCGCTGCCGACGATCTGGATTGCGCTCACTCATGTGCCGGAAAGCCGCGACGCCGAGGCCAAGGGCGGGCTGGATTGGCGCGGCTCGCTGCTGGCATTCGCCGCGCTGGGAAGTCTCGCCTATGGCCTCATTTCGGCGCCGGTCGCCGGTTGGCGCGACACGACGGTGCTGTTGTCGCTGGCGGCAGGCTTGCTGCTCATGGCGGTATTCATTTGGGAGGAGGCGCACAGCCGCAACCCGATGCTGCCGCTCGGGCTGTTCCGCTCGCGCACCTTCAGCGCCGTCAATGTATTGACCTTGCTCCTCTATGCCGCGCTCGGCGGCGCCTTCTTCTTTCTGCCGTTTGCGCTCATTCAGGTCGCGGGCTTTTCCGCCACGCTCGCCGGCGCCTCCTTCCTGCCGTTCACGCTCATCATGGGCGGCCTGTCGCGCTGGTCGGGCGGCGTGCTCGACCGCTTCGGCGCCCGCTTGCCGCTGATGGTCGGCCCGGCGGTCGCGGCTCTCGGCTTCGGGTTGCTGGCTCTGCCGGTCGGCGGCGAATCGTATTGGGCCTTTCTCGGCCCGATCGCGATCCTCGGCGTCGGCATGGTGGTGAGCGTCGCGCCGCTGACCACGACCGTCATCAATGCCGTGCCGACGCATCAGACGGGCGTCGCTTCCGGCATCAACAACGCCGTCGCGTCGGTGGCAAACCTGCTCGCGATCGCCGTCCTCGGCGCCTTGGCGCTTGGCGCCTACAATCAGGCTCTGGACAACCATCTCGAGGGCCGGCCTGTATCCAGCGCCGTGGCACGGGCCGTGCAAAGCGCTCATGGTCAATTCGTCACCGCCCCGGCATTGTCGCTGGTTCAGGGCAACGATCGAACGGTCGCCGAGAAGATCATCAAGGAGTCGCTGGCGAGCAGCATACGGCTCGTCATGCTGGCGGCCGCAGCGCTCGCCTTGGCCGGAGCTGCGAGCGGCGCGCTGCTTCCAGGCGAGCCCGCGGCACGGTCACGCTTAAAGGCCGACGCGGAGCGCGTGCCGGGCGCTGCCGGCTAACAGCACGCCGCTTGCAGCTCATTCACCCGGATTCTCCAGCGCGCTTTCAGCAAAGCCGCCACAGGTCTATCCTTCGTGGACACAGCCCGCGCCGCGATCTCCGCGCCGGAAAAGAGGAACGCCATGGTCCGCAACTTCGATCACATCACCATTGTCGTGCGCGATGTCGCCGGCGCCAAGGGCTTCTTCGCACTGCTCGGCTTCAAGGAAATAAAATCCGTCGTGATCTCCGGCAAGATCATGGAAGACTACATGGGCATCAAGGGCATCGAGGCCGAGCATAAATCACGCTGGCGATCGAGAACCCGCACACCGAGGTGCAGCTTCTGTCCTATCGTCATCCGGAGATGATCGCCGACGCCGACATCGCCAAGCTCAACAAGGTCGGATTCAATCACGTCTGCTTTCGCCGTCGACGACCTGGAAGCCGAGGTCGCCAAGCTCACCGCCGTCGGCGTCAAGGTCCGCAACCACATGATGGATTTTCACGACCGCAAGCTTGTTTTTGTCTACGGCCCCGAAGACGTGACCGTCGAACTGGCGCAGTGGCATTGATTCCGGCTGCCCCCTGAGCGCTTGCCGCGCGCGGCCGCGTGGCGTGAAAGGCTCATGGTACTTGCTGCGCTCGATCCGCGCTACTTGCCACCGATCAGGTGCGGCGGCGACAGCGCGCGCGCCTCCACTTTGCGGCGGCGCCGGCATGCCGTGCCTCGTTCGCGGTTATTGCCCGCAGCTACCATCAAAAGTGTGGCAATATTGGCCGGCGTGACAATAGTGAAAATGCCGCAAGCCTTCCCTGCGACATTCGCAGGTTTTTTCCGCCACAAGACCATCGGCGCAATGGGGAAATCGCTTGTACTTGACGGCAGCCGATGCTTCTCCGGTGAGCAAGCACATGCCGACACAAGCGAAAATGAAGATCGCTCTCTTCATGGAATCTTACCTTTTGCTGCGCAAGCGCATACCCGCTGACGTCGGCGGACGCAAGCTTGTTGTTGTAAAGGCGCGGCCGGGCGACTTGCTATCCATCAGTCGCCGTTCGTCAGCGCGATCCGGCCGATAGCTTGGCGGCTGGCGAGAACATGCATCGCCTCGGCGTAGCGATGCAAAGGATAGGTGGCGAAGACCAGCGGCCGGACGAGTCCCTGCGCAGCGAGTGCGTAGAGCGCCTCCAGTTCACGCCGACGCATTTGCGGATTGCGCCGGCCGGCCTCGCCCGCGCGAATGCCGATCACCGCGCCACCCCTGAGCAGAATGCGGTTGGCGGCGTAGGCGGGTATGGAGCCGCCGGCAAAACCGGCAATGAGCAGCTTGCCGCCGTGATTGACGCATCTGAGCGCTACCTCTTGTGCGATTCCCACCGGATCCAGCACGACGTCGGCGCCGGCGTCCGCGGTGAGCCGCTTCACCGCCTCGTCAACGCGCGTTTCGGTGTAGTTGATAAGATGATCGGCGCCGAACTGAGCGGCGTACCGGAGCTTCTCGGCAGTGGATGCGGCAGCGATGACCGTGGCGCCCAGCGCCTTTCCGATTTGCACTGCTGCGAGGCCAACGCCTCCGGCGGCGCCGAGGACCACGAGACTTTGGCCCGCGGCAAGGGCGGCCCGTGTCGCGAGCGCGTGGTAAGCCGTAAGGTGCGCGACGAGAAAGGTTGCGCCTTCCGCGAAGGAAAAACCTGCGGGAAGTCCGATGATCTGGTCCACCGGCACGACGGTCTGTTCGGCATAGCCGCCGGTCTGCATGCGGACAATGACCTGTTGGCCAGCCGAGAATGTATCGACGTCTGGCGCCGCCTCGGCGACAATTCCGGCAGCCTCCTGACCGATGACGAATGGAAGCGCGGGGCGGTGCTGATACTTGCCCTCAATCACCAAAAGGTCGGGGAAATTGATGCCCGACGCTTTGAGTTCGACGCGGACCATTCCCGGCGCAAGGGGCGCGTGCGGCAGTCGTAGAAGCTGGAGGCGTTCGGGCGGGCCGAGTTCGCTGCAAACCACGGCCCGATAGGAGTCGCTCATCCCTGGCCCTCAGCCGCAGCATGCGCACCCGGACCATTTCCCCGAAGTGAGCAGCACGGCGCTCGGTCGCATCCTGCTTCGCTTGAAGCTGGGCATGCCCTATCATGCCTCATATCGGCTTGCTCAAGGGAATTTTTGATGACGTCGTCCCGCCAACTCCACCTCGGCGCGTTCATGCGCCCGGCGAGCATCCATACCGGCGCGTGGCGCTATCCCGGCGCCTGGCCGGACATGAACTTCAACTTCGCGCATATGAAACGCTGTATCCAGGCGCTCGAGCGGGCGAAGTTCGATGCGTTCTTCATGGCCGATCACATGGCCGTGCTCAACATGCCGATCGATGCGCTCAAGCGCAGCCATACGGCGACCTCCTTCGAGCCGTTCACGCTGCTGTCGGCGCTGTCGCAGGTCACTGAGCGCATCGGACTCGTCGCCACCGGCTCGACCACGTTCGACGCGCCCTATCACGTCGCGCGCCGCTTCGCCTCGCTCGATCATCTATCCGGCGGCCGTGCCGGCTGGAACATCGTCACGACCTCCAATCCCGATGCGGCGCTGAATTTCGGCATGGACGACCAGATGGAGCACGGCGAGCGCTATCGCCGCGCCCGCGAGTTCTATGACGTGGTCACGGGCCTATGGGACAGCTGGGCGGACGACGCCTTCATCCGCGATGTGGAGAGTGGCGTTTTCTTCGATCCGGCGAAGATGCATGTGCTCAACCACAAGGGCAAATACCTCTCCGCACGCGGTCCGCTCAACATCGCGCGGCCGATCCAGGGCTGGCCGGTGATCGTGCAGGCGGGTGCTTCCGAGGCGGGCCGGCAGCTTGCCGCCGAGACGGCCGAGGCGGTGTTCACCGCGCAGAGCGATCTCGCCGCCGGGCGCGCGTTCTACGCCGACCTCAAGGGCCGTATGGAAAAGCTCGGGCGTGCGCGCGAACATTTGAAGATTCTGCCGGCCTGCTTTGTCGTGGTCGGCGACACGATCGAGGAGGCGAGGGCCAAGCGCGCCAAGCTCGACAGCCTCGTCGACTACGCCAACGCCATCGCCTCCCTGTCGATCGCGCTCGGCCACGACGCCTCGAAATTCGATCCGGACGCGCTGCTGCCGGAGAACATTCCCGAGAGCAACGCCTCGAAGAGCGGACGCGAGCGCGCGATCGCTCTCGCCCGGCGCGAGAGTCTCACCGTGCGCCAGCTGGCGCAGCGGCTTGGCGGCTATTCCGGCCTTGCCATGGTCGGTACGCCAGCAAAAATCGCCGATGAGATGGAGGAGTGGCTGGCGAGCGAGGGTTCGGACGGTTTTACCGTGATGTTCCCCTATCTGCCCGGCGGCCTCGACGACTTCGTCGACCGCGTCATCCCCGAACTGCAGCGGCGCGGCCTGTTCCGCCGCGAATACGAAGGCGCCACGCTGCGTGAACATCTGGGGCTGCCGCGCCCATCGAACCGTTTCTTTCAGAATTGAGAATGCGCTTGCCGGATTTCGAAAGTTCTTCACGACCGTCCAGTGATCGGAGCGTGCGATCCGTCACTCGCGAACGAGCCACGCCTATTCAGAAGGCGACCGTGCGATTGCCGCAGGTCGTCGCCCTGCGCAGCCCGACTATACGTTTCCAGTCAAGCGGAGGATTCCCTCCAGGATCGCGCCGGTCACAACGCGAATGACGCGGGAGACGATGTTGAGGTCCACGCCCAGCTGAGCGCCCAAGAGCGGCAGCACAATGAGGACGCCGAGCAAAATCGCTAGGCCGTACGGCTCCAGTCGGGCGACCGGCGCAGCCATTGCCTTTGGAAGAATTCCAACCAGGATGCGTCCGCCGTCGAGAGGCGGGATCGGGAAGAGATTGAACACCGCCAGCACCACGTTGATGATCAGACCGTTCTTCAGATTTTCGGTAACCCATGGCGCCAGGGTCGGCGGCAGATAACCGACAAGGTGGAACAACAGAGCGGCGACAACAGCCAGCGCTATGTTCATTGCCGGCCCGGCGGCGGCGACCAGAACCATGTCGCGACGCGGGTTGCGCAGCGCCCGAAAATTGACGGGTACCGGTTTCGCATAGCCAAACAGGAAAGGCGAGTGCACCAGCAGCAGGATGCCGGGCAGGAGTATGGTGCCCACCGGATCAATATGCTTCAGCGGATTGAAGCTGACCCGCCCGAGCCGCCATGCCGTGTCGTCCCCCAAAAGGTGAGCGGCGAGGCCGTGGGCGGCCTCATGAAACGTGATGGCGACGAGGACCGGAATGATCCAGGTCGTCGCCAGGTAGATTGTTTGAGCAGTCATTGAATGAATTTACGAGCAACGTGATTTTGTGCAAGTTCGGCCAGCGCCTCGGCGCGGCCGATGAGGCGTGCGCGGTGTTGCACGCTGCCGCCTGCGGATCGCACCGAGCGCCGGCTCCGGCTGACTGAAAACCCCCGACTCTCGAGCGGCAAAACGCATGGCGCACGCCTCGTCACGGTCGCGCGCGCGGCTTCAACTACTCATCGGCGGGGCGGCGCACGAGCCGGTCCGCCACCGCGACCAGCACCATCGCCGTGACGAACATCAGCGGGAAAGCGATCACCCATGCGAGCTTCGACGTATCGGCGGATTTGTCGAGGTCGAGGTCCCACGCCAGCGCGTCGACGGCCGCGATTCCGACGATCGATCCCAGGAGCTTCTGCTTGAGGACGCTGAAATCGACGTCGATGAGGCCGTCGGGCCAGTCCGAATGGTCGCCGGGGACGATCTTGCGGATATAATTTTCGTAGCCGGAGAAGATGACGATGAGGACGAGATTTGCCGTGAGGGTCAGGTCGATGAGGTTGAGCACGTCGACCAGGAGATCGTGCCATCCGAGCGTTGGCACCTTTATCGCAAGCTGGAACAGGTCGGCGAAGAAACGGAAGAGGATCAGGACAAGGCAGAAAGCCATGCCCAGGAGAAACGGCGCCACCAACCAACGGCTGAAGAAGACCGCCGATTGAATGCCGCGCCCGATCGGCAGCCACATGGGACCTCTCTCTCGCGATTTGCTGAAGCAGCCGCAAACGCGCCTGCGACGCAGCCCAGTCAGTTCGCCGGCCGATTGACGGCGGTGTGAAGCGATTCCTTGATACGGAGGAGCCTATCGTCGTGGTAGCAAGGTCACAATACGCAAATGCCGACAGACGGTGACCCTATGATCCGGGAGCCATGAAACGCAGCGCTCGCGCGGAAGCTGCCGGACGCGGGCGCCCGCGCCGGACGCGGCCGCAGTCTTTCGACCTGCCGCTCGAGAAGAGCGTCGGCTACCAGGTCCGCATGACCCATCGCGCGCTCCAGCGCTACCTGCAGGTGAAGATCGGGCCCCACGGCGTCACCTTGGGGATGTGGTACTTCCTGCGCATCCTGTGGCGCGAGGACGGGCTGACCCAGCGCGAGCTGTCGCACCGCATCGGCACCCGCGAGCCGACCACACTCATTGCCATTCTGGCCATGCAGCGCCGGGGGCTCGTGGCCCGCGTGCGCGACCGGACGGACCGCCGCAAGTGGATCGTGTCGCTCACGGCGGCGGGACGACGCCTTGAGGCCGAGCTGCTGCCGGTCGCCGCCGAGGTGGTGAACACGGCGGTTGCCGGTTTCTCCAAGCGCGACGTCGCGCTGCTGCTGAAGTTTCTGCTCGGCATTCAGCGCAATCTCGCGCGGGCCTCCTCCGACGGTGCCGGCGGCGCGGTCGACGAGCCGCTTTTCTGATCGGACGGGAGTACCCGCGAGATGCGATGGAGCTTCCTGAAAAACGTCTGCCGCGGCCGAATTCAATGCAGCTTGAGGAGTCACAAATGGCCGTCATTCGCATCGAAGCGGTCGAAGACCCGGAGACCGGCTTGTATTTCGTTGAAATCTATAACCCCGCCGATTCCGACAAGCCCTATGTGACGACGGCACCGCGATATACGACGGCGGCTGCCGCCGAGAACGATACGATTGCGATCCTCGCGACCGGCGCCAACAACCCGCGGGGTTGAGCCGCGGCAGCGTGCCGCGCTATTGCCGGAATGGAACGCCGACCTGATGGGTCAGCGCGATCTCCTTCCGCTCTTGCGCCGATTGCAGGATCGCGAGGCAGACCTCCATGGTCGCCAATCCCCACTCGCCGGAATGGAGCGGCGAGCGGCCGTGCAAGACAGCGCCGACGAGTTCGTCGATGACCTCGGCGCGGGGGATTTCCGGTGCGGGCAGCGCTTCGAGCCAGCGTTTCTCGTCGGCGTAGATCGTCACGCCCTCCGCCGTCGGGCGCAGATCGGCGTGCTCGCAGGAGACGATGACGGAGCCGAAATGCTGATGCAGCGGCCGTTGCACCCCGGCGCTGGCCGCGGGAGCTGTGCTCATGCCATAGGCCCGCCGGTTCTTCAGCGCCTCCTCCTCGTCGGCGGTTGCGGCTTCCCGCAGCTGCTTGCGCGCCGCGCCGTATTGCTCCGGGTCGCGTCGGCGCCCGCTTTCTCCGATCCAGCCGCAGAACTCGTCGGTATCGAAACGGCCGTAGCCGCTGTAAGTCAGGGAGGCAAAGGCGCCGTTCTCGAACGTGAGGAGGGCTGAATACGCGCCCTCCGTCGGGCGCGCCGGATCCCACGCTCCGGTCAGCGCGCGCAGGGTTGTAGCGCGGCCACCGGCGAGCAGCCGCACGACGTCGACCTGATGCGGAGCCTGGCTGAAGATGACGCCGCCGCCCTGTTGCGTGTCGAGCTCCTCGCGGCGGCGCGGCCGGTAGAGAAAGTCCGTGTAGTTGCAGGCGTGGATCATGCGCACGGCGCCAAACCTGCCGCTCCGCACCAGTTCCGCCGCGTGCAGGTAAGGGGCGTCGAAGCTGTGGCTGTGCCCGACGAGGAGCCGGATGTTCGCCCGAGCGGCGGCCGCGACCATCGCGCGGCAGTCCGCGATGGTCAGCGCCATCGGCTTCTCGACCAGCACATGCTTGCCGGCGGCCGCGGCGAGCGCCGCGTGCGCTGCATGGAACTGGTGCGGCGTCGCGATGTAGACCGCATCGATATCGGCGTCCGCGCACAGTTCCTCGACCGAAGCAAAGGTGCGCGCGGAAAACTCCTCGGCAAATCGCCGCCGCGCTTGCGGGCGCGGATCGGCCGCGGCGACCAGCGCCACGCGCTGATCCTGCCGGAAGGTGGGCAGCATCAGCATGAAAGCGCGGCCGAGCCCGGCCACGCCGAGGCGGAGCCGCTCGCGCTTGGTCACGTCAGCCACGGAGGATGTTCACCGTTGGAGCTCCAGGACCGGCGCGCTCTGTCTTCGTTCTCGGTGCCGACAGGCGGAGGCCGCCGCGATAGTTAGAAAGCTAACCAAACCCTGGCAAGCCGGCTCGGGCAACCGTCGCGGAGCCTGGGCGAAGCAGGCAGGGCGCGTGGACCGATGACGCGCGGCCCGGCCTCGACATGAACGTCGCCAGCCGATATCTTCCGAATAAGCTTAGGAGACTAAGGTTTTGGCTGCGGCGGCCGCGCATTTGCCGGCCGCCGCGCCCAAAGGACAGGGCATTTTGCGATGTTGACGACGGCGGAAAACGAACTGCTGTGCCGGGTCGAGGGGGATGCTCCCATGGGGCGCCTGATGCGCCGCCACTGGATACCCGCGGCGTTGAGCGAGCAGTTGCGCGAACCGGACGGAACGCCGGTCAGGCTTCGCCTGCTGGGCGAGGATCTCGTCGCTTTCCGCGACACGCAAGGCCGGCTCGGCGTACTCGGCGAATCCTGCCCGCACCGGAAGGCCTCGCTGGCGCTGGGCCGCAACGAGGAGTGCGGCCTGCGCTGTCTCTATCACGGCTGGAAGTTCGACGTGGACGGCAATGTCCTGGAAATGCCGTCGGAGCCCCCGCGCCGCCTTCCGCAGAAGGTGAAGCACAAGGCCTACCCCGTCCGCGAGGCCGGCGGCTTCGTCTGGGTCTACATGGGACCCGCCGACAAGATGCCGGAATTCGAGGCGCCGCCCTGGGCGGCGACGCCGGAGGCGAAAGTCAGCATCGTGCGCATGGATGTTTACTGCAACTGGGCGCAGATCATGGAGGGCCAGATCGATTCGGCGCACAGCTCCACCCTGCATTCGTCGGACATGAAGCCGGCCCCCGTCGACACCGCGACCGCGGGCGAGACGTGGCTGCGTCCATCGACCGACAGGTCGCCGCGAATTCAGGTCGAGCTCACCAACTACGGCATGCGTTACGCGGCCATCCGCCGGCCGATCAAGAACCCCGACACGCATGACTATGTGCGCGTCACCACCTATGTCGCACCGTTCATCGCGCTCATTCCGCCCAACAGCTCGTTCAACGTCGCGGTGGCCGTCGTTCCCAGGGACGATACCAGCAGCTATTTCAACTTCATGGCCTGGAGCGAAAACGGTGCAGGCGGCATCGATCAGGAGGCGTGGCGCAAGTTTTCCGTCGCCCAGGTCGGCATCGACCTCGACGAGCACTATCGCCCGATACGCTCGCGCGCGAACAACTACCTTCAGGACCGTCAGGCGATGAAGCTCGGCAACTTCACCGGCATCCGCGGCATTCCGAACCAGGACATCGCGATGTGGGAGTCGATGGGGCCCATCGCCGATCGCACGAGCGAACGGCTGGGCGCGAGCGATATCGCCATCGTCCAGTTCCGGCGGCTGATGATTGCGGCGGCGCGCAGCCACGCCGAGGGCGGCGCGCCGATCGGGCTCATCGAGCCGCACGTGCCGCAGGCAAGGCTGCGCTCGTACCAGGGGATCGTGCCGAAGAGCGACAATTGGCGCACCTTCGGCGCCTCCCAGGAAGAGCTGGTGCTCCGCGCGGGGATCGAGGAGGACGATACGGAGCGCGACATGGCCGGCGCCGCCGCTTGAATGCCAATGCTGCGCCGCAGGCGCGCAGCCGCGAACACGCAGGCATTCCCGGCGCGCACGGAAACACCCGGACAACAGGAAACACGCCCCCCGTTGGCGCGCTGCGCTGTTTGCTGTACACGCGACGTGCCCGCGCGCTTTGCGAAATTCTGCCGGTGAGGGCGGACGGCATGCGACAGCCGGGGCTAGGTCGAGCGGGAGGAAGCAGGTGAACAGCACGAGGGCCTTGCGCTGCCTGACCGTCGCCGCGGCGCTGCTGGCGACCTGCGGCACAGGCAGCGCCCAGGAGACCCTGAAGCTTGCCGTCGGCCAGCGCGGCAACTGGGACACGTCGGTCGGCGAACTGGGACAGCGGGCCGGCATCTTCAAGAAGCACGGGCTGGAACTGGAAATCCTCTACACCCAGGGCGGAGGCGAGACCCAGCAGGCGGTCATTTCCGGCAGCGTCGACATCGGCGTGGGCGCCGGAATCATGGGCGTGCTCAGCGCGTTTTCCAAAGGCGCTCCGGTGCGCGTGATCGGTGCCGTCGCCAAGGGCGGCGCCGATCTGTTCTGGTACGTCAAGGCCGAGTCGCCGATCAAAAGCCTGAAGGACACCAGCGGGAGAACGATCGCGTATTCCACCACCGGATCGTCGTCTCATGAAATCGCGAATGTGCTGGTGCGGGAGAACGGCGCGCAGGCAAAGCTGGTCGCGACCGGCGGCCCGTCCGCCACGTTGACGCAGGTGATCTCGGATCAGATCGATGTCGGCTGGTCGGCGCCGCCGTTCGGCCTTGACCTTCTGGACGAGAAGAAGATCCGGATCGTGGCCAGGGGAAGTGACGCCAAGGACCTGGAAAGCCAGACCGTGCGCCTGCTGATTACCAATGTGCAGACGCTCAAGGGTCGCAAGGCAACCATCGAGCGCTACATGAAGGCGTATCGCGAAACGCTCGACTGGATGTACAGCGATCCGGCCGCGCTCAAGCTCTACGCGGAGTTCGTCGGCATACCGGAGGCACGGGCGCAGCGCACGCGCGATGAATTCTTTCCGAAGGCCGCTCTCGATCCCGACCGGATCGTCGGGCTCGACGCGATCATGCCGGAAGCGGTCACCCTCAAGTTCATCGCCAAGCCGGTGACGCCCGAGCAGCTTTCCGAGATGGTGCAGATCCCGCCGCGGAGTTGACGGGCGCCACTTTCCAACCGGCGGGCAGCCGCAGGAGCAACGCGATGGCCGACGCTCTTTCCGGAACGCCGGACGCGGCTGTTGCGGCGAAGGCCGGCCGGGTCTTTCTGCTGCGGCTCGGCATCATCGTTGCGCTGCTGGCGGCATGGGAGGCGATCGCCGCCTCGGGACTGCTCTACCGCGACGTCGTGCCTTCCCTGCCGGCGATCGGCAAAGCCTTGCTGCGGCTGATCCTGGACCCGGTCTTCTACGGCAATCTGGCGATCACGCTCGGCGAGGTCGGGTTGGCGCTCGCCATCGGCGGCCTGTCGGGTTTCGCGGTCGGCCTCGCGCTCGGCGGCAGCCGCTTTGTCGCCGGCGCCTATGAGCCTTTCGTCTACTACCTCGGCCCGACACCGAAGATCATTTTCTTCCCGGTCATGATCATGTGGTTCGGCGTCGGCGCCGGATCCAAGGTGGCGATGGGCGCGCTCTCCTGTTTCTTTCCGATCGCGATCAGCGTCGCGTCCGGTTTGCGGCAAGTCGACGGCGTGCTGATCCGCGTCGGCCGCAGCTTCGGCGCGACGCCGTTGCAGCTGCTGACGAGGATCTATCTTCCCGCCATGCGCCGGCCGATCGTGAACGGCGCGCGGCTCGGTCTCGGCGTCGCCATCACCGGAACGCTGCTGGCCGAGACCAAGCTCTCGAACCGTGGCCTCGGTTATTTGATCATCCAGACCTACACGACCTTCGACATGCCGCGCATGTATGCCTTGCTGACGGCCGTGTTCGTGCTGGCGATCGGGGCGAACGCCCTGATGGGGCGGCTTGCCGGCGCGGGCCGGTTCGAGCGCTAGGATGGCGGAGGAGCGCGCCGTGCCGACCGGTTTTTCGCCTTCGCAGCCGTCCGCTGCGGCAGCGCCACCGTCGGAGCCGCTTCTCGTCGTCGACGGCCTGGCCAAGGCGTTCCGCACGCCGGAAGGCTCGCTCGCCGCGCTCGAGCGCATCGCCTTTGCCGTGCGCGAGGGCGAATTCGTGTCGATCATCGGACCGTCCGGCTGCGGCAAGTCCACCCTCTTCAACATCATCGGCGGGTTGATCGATAGTTTCCAAGGGCGCGTGACGATCGCCGGCGCACCGATCAGCGGCCCGCACGCCGCCATCGGCATGGTGTTCCAGGAAGAATCGACCTTCCCCTGGCGCACCGTCGTCGAGAACGTGGCGTTCCCGCTGGAGATTCAGGGGATGCCGAAGCAAAAACGCCTGGTGCGCGCACGGCATTTCATCGCGCTGGTCGGCCTCGAAGGCTTCGAGCAGCGCTATCCGTTCGAGCTTTCCGGCGGGATGCGGCAGCGGGTGGCGATCGCGCGCACGCTCGCCTTCGAGCCGAAAATCCTCCTGATGGACGAGCCGTTCGGCGCGCTCGACGAACAGACCCGCCTGCTGCTCGGCGACAAGGTGCTGCAGATTCAGCAGGAGCTGAGACAGACGACGCTCTTGATCACCCACAGCATCGCCGAGGCGGTGCAGCTGTCGGACCGCATCGTCGTCATGACCTATCGGCCGGGCCGCGTGAAGCGCATCGTCGATGTCGGCCTGCCGCGGCCGCGGACGCTCGACCTCGTCGGCAGCGACGCATTCGGCCGCTACGTCGCCGAGATCTGGAACGATTTGCGCGAAGAGACGAGCCGCGGCATGCGCGAGGCCGAAGCGCGCGTGCGCGGCATGCCGCATCGGCCATGAGCGAGTCGCGGATGCTGCAGCGAATGATCCGCTTCCTGCCCGCGCTCACCGGAGTTTTCACGGCCGGCGCGGCGTTGTTGGCGCTGGAGCTCTTGATAGACGCGGACTGGATCAATGCCTATCTGGTGCCGCCGCCGTCGGCGGTGCTGCTGAGCTTTGCACGCGTGATCGCCGAGGAGCACATCGCCGAGCGCTTCCTGCTCACGAGCGCTGAGGCGCTCGGCACCGGCCTCCTGCTCGCCGCGGTCGGGATCCCCCTCGGGTTGCTGCTGTTCCGCTTGCCGCTGCTGCGCCGGGCGACCGAAACCTGGGTCGCAGCCTTCGCGTCGGCGCCGCTGGTGCTCGCCTATCCGCTGTTCCTGGTCATGTTCGGCCGCAGCGCCCTGACCATCGTGATGATCGGCTTCTTCGCCGGCCTCGCGCCCGTCGTCCTCAAGACCTTGGAGGGTCTCACCGGCGTCCGCTCCGTGCTGATCGACGTGTCGCGCTCGTTCCGGCTCTCGCCGGCGCAGCATTTCTGGAAGGTCTTGCTGCCGGCGGCGGCGCCGACGGTCTTCGTCGGCCTCCGGCTCGGCCTGATCTTCGCGCTGATCAACATCGTCGGCGTCGAGTTCCTGATCAATTTCGGCGGCCTGGGGCAGCTGATCAACGATCTGGCCGAGCGCTACGACCTTCCCGGCACCTATGCCGCGATCTGCTTCGCGGTGCTCATCAGCGTGGTGTTCTTCGCCGCACTGGAGCGGATCGAGCGATGGTACCGTCCGTCGCGCTCGAGCGCCGAGGCCGGATGCATGATCAAGTTTTTAGCGGGCGGCCCCCGGTCGACTTTGCGTCCTCGGGAACTGCAGCCTCCGAATCGATTCCGTCATCAAAATTTCATCGAGCCGCGGATAGCATTTGTATCAAAACCCTTCGCCGGTCTTTAAGCTCGGTGATCTAATGTGCCACTATTCCACCGCTGCCCCCAATTCGACGCAATCGACGGTTGTCATCCGCCACTCGCGAAGCTCCTGAGAAGCCTCAGTCGGAACCAACGTGCCTTCAATCGCTCTCGACAGGTTCGCGCCCGGAACCCGGAACGACGATTGGAACTCTTGCGGGCGTTGCCCCACTGCCACAGCCGACGAAAGTTTGCAGCCTCTCGGGCACCGGGGATGCGGCTTCCGGGCTTTTGGTTTAACGTCGGACGTGTCGACGTCTCGGGCGACGAGGCGGCCAAAATTGGGAACCGGTTGCGCGCCGCCGTCTTCGGCGTCACGCCATTCGGCTTCGCAGAAACACGCCGGCGGCCGTGCGATAAGGGACGTTGACCGGCGGTAAGGACTTGTCATGAGGGTGACTGTCCGAGGCGAAGGCCCGCCTCGCTACCTGCCGTCCAGCCGGACCGCCGCGAACCGTGACGCGGCCAGTTCCAATTCCCACGGACGCCGGTATTCCAATTCTGCTGGACGCAGGCCCGCAACGCCGGCGCCGCTAAAGACCAAAGGGGCCGTCGCATGACCACGATCACAGTCACCGGCACGACCTCGGTCTCGAAGCACATCTCCAACACCACTGGCTACGTCGTCGACGGCGGCACGCTTGTCGTGCTCAGCGGCGGCGTGATCTCGGGCCTGATCGATGTCGTCGATGGTTCGGTGGACGTCCGGTCCGGCGGCACAACCGACGACACGGTGCTGGAAGGCCTCTTCACCGGTATGACGGTCGAGGGGATGGCGAACTCGACCACGGTGAGCACGTTTGCCCAACTCACCATCAATAGCGGCGGAACCGCGAATTTTGGGACGGTCGTGGGCGACGCCAGCCAGGGCGGACTGGGCAACGTCACCGTAAACGCAGGTGGCGTGGCCAACTCGATGACGATCGGCTCGGGCGGCAATGTCAACGTCGAGTTCGGCTCTGCCATCATAAGTGGACTGACATTCTCCGGCGGCTCGGCCTTCGTGCAAGGGCTCGCGCTTTCAACCACGATCGTCGCCGGCGGCTCCATGATGGTCGATTTCGGTAGCGCCAGCGGATCGGTAATCGCCTCCGGCGGCACCGAAGTCGTCGGCGCGAATGGCGGCTTGGGCGATGACTTCGCGGCGACTGTCCTCTCCGGCGGGATACTCATCGTATCGCAGGGTGGAGTTGCGAGCGCGCCGACCATCAGCAACGGCGGCGCACTGATTATCGACGGCGGCCAGGTCGCCGGCACCATTGTCAACAACGGCTTCCTGACGCTCGTCGGCGGCGGCATTTTTCCGGCAACGGTCTCGGGCAGCGGCACGCTGGTCCTTGCCAGTGGCGGCGTATTCGAACTGCCGAACGCCGCTAATGTCACGTTCTCCGGTATCGGCAACCTCCTCGAGATCGACAGCGCCGCCCAGTTCAGCAGCAGCGGCGACGTGATCTCCGGCTTCGGGCGCAACGAAGCGATCGAGCTTGTCGGCATCCCGTTCAGCAGCGGCAGCACCGTCTCCCTGACCACCAGCAACGTGCTGGTCATCAGCGCCAACGGCACATCCTACAGCCTCCACCTCGATCCAAACGCGAACTACAGCGGCGGCACGTTCGGCCTGTTTTCCGCGGCCGGCGGCGCCGACACCGTCATCGGTTTCAACCAGCAGCCGATCACCAACGGCGGCATCGTGCTCGTCTCTGCCGGCGTGGTCGCCAATCTCGCGGTGTACGGCGGCGGCGTCGACGACGTGCTGTCAGGCGGGACCGCGAGCGGAACGACGCTGTTCAAGGGCGGCCGCGAAATCGTCTCCTCGGGCGGCCTGGCGATCAGCACTATCATCGCCGGGACCCTGGTCGGCTTCAACAATCTTGGCGGCACGCAGTTCATATCGTCGGGCGGCCTCGCCAGCGGCACGATCATCACCAGCGCCGGCCTGGAGATCGTTTCCGCCGGCGGCACGGCCACCAACACCTCGCTCGTCGATGACGGCCAACAGAACGTTTTCGGAACGGCGGTTTCGACGACGCTCGGCGGCGACTTCACCAAGGGCCTCGTACAACTCGTCGGCTCGGGGGGCAATGCGATCGGTACGACAGTCGCCGGCGAAGGCCGACTCTTGATCTTGAGCGGCGGCACGGCGACCGGCGCGACCCTCAACAGCGGCGGCTTCGAGGGCCTCGGATCGTTTTTCACCACCGGCGGCACCGCAATCAGCACCACCATCAACAGCGGCGGCTCCCAGGAGATCGATACTGGCGGCAGCGCGATCGGCACGACCGTCAATAGCGGTGGCCTGCAGACGGTCGGGAATTTCGAGGAGGGCGCCGGCACCGCATTCAACACCGTCATCAATACCGGCGGCAAGTAGGACGTCACCGCCAGCGGGATAGCCATCAGCACGACAGTCAGCGCCGGCGGCCTGCAACTCGTCGGCGATGGATTCTCCGTCGCCACCGCGAGCGTGACAACGATCCTGAGCGGCGGCACCGAGATCACCGAGAACTTGGCCAGCGCCATCTCCACGACCGTTGGCTCCGGCGGACTCCTGGACACGCTGTTTGGCGGCACGATTGTCAGCGCCGTGATCAGCGGCGGCACGGTCACCGTTGGGAACGCCGCCTCCTTCGGCGGCAACCTCACCTTTGCCGGCTCGGGCGGCGTGCTCGAGTTCGAGACGGATACGATGCCGACTGCGGTGATCAGCGGGCTCGTCCCCGGTGACTTTCTCCTGTTCGACAACGCGACCTTTGGGCCGGGTGCCACCGTCACCCTGACTTCGGGCTCGCCCGACGTGCTCAGCGCCACGCTCGACGGGACCCACTACACGCTGCATCTCGATTCGTCGGTGAGCTACGCCGGGTTCGCGTTCGACGCGATCCCGACGACGAATGTCCATCTCCTCGCCGCCTTCCCAATGGCCACCGCCATCGAGGTGGTGAGCGTCAGCTCGGTCGGGGCCGGAAGCTCGACCTCCGGGGGCTCCCTCGGACTCGGACAGGCGCAGCGCGTGCTCGGCGCGACGCTGAGCCTGACGGTCGGGAACGGCGGCGAGCAAGGCGTCAATCACGGCGGCACAGCTAACAACACCTTCGTCGATGTCGGCGGCGTGCAGCTCGTTTCCTCGGGCGGCATAGCGATTAGCGCGGCGGTCGACGGCATCCAGTTCATTTTCGCTGGCGGCAGCGCCGCCAATGCCGCGATCACCGAGTCCGGCGCGCAAGAAGTCCTCGGCACGGCGACCAGTACGACCGTCAGCGGCACGCAGTACGTGGGGGGCAAGGCCAGCGCGACCACGATCGCAACATTCGGCTTTCAGTTTGTCATTTCCGGTGGCACGGCCGTCGGCACCACCGATGCCTGGGAGCAGCAGGTGCGGTCGGCGGGCACCGCGATCAGCACGACAATCACCAGTGACGGTTTCCAGGATGTCGAAGGCGGGGCCGTGGCCATCAGCACCACCGTCCTGAATGGCGGGGAGCAGGACGTTTCCGGCAAGGCGAGCGCGACCATCGTCAGCAACGGTGGATACGCGGAAGTAGAAGTACTTGGCGTCCTGAGCGGTGCAATCATCAGCAACGGCGGCTTGGCCTTCGTCAAAGCGGCCGGCACAGCGACGGGTGCGGTCATTGACGGCGGCACGCTCGAACTCGCGGCCGGCGCCTCGCTGGGAACCGGCGCGGTGACGTTCGGCACCGGCGGCTCGGACGGCAGGCTGACCTTCGACGGTACGCCGCTGTCCAACACGATCAGTGGTTTCGCGGCCGGCGACACGATCGATCTCGCCGGCGTCGGCTTTGCCCGTGGCAATACGGTCACATCCGCGGGCGGCGTCGTGACAGTGAGTGCCGGCACCTCGCATTTCACGGTGCATCTGGCGCCGTCGGGTCTGGCGGGGGGCACGTTCCATCTCAAGCCGGACGGCAACGAGGACACGACGACCGGCGCCGGCGGGACGGTGATCGGCCATGACCAGTTCGCTTCGATCGCGTCCGGGCAGACTTCGACCAATATTTCAGTCGGCGACGCGCATGTTCAGATCGTCCAGTCCGACGCAACCGCGCTCGGTATGACGGTCGCGAATGGCGGCGAGCAGGACGTTTTCGGTACGGCGAGCGGCACGGTCCTCAACGGCACCGAGGTCGTCTACGGCAGGGACAGCGGCGCAAGGATCGGCTTCTTCGGCCTGCAGTACATCTATTCCGGCGGCACCGCGACCGGGGCCACCGTCTCCGGCGGCCTCGCCGAACAGGAGGCCTACGGCACCGCCAGCGGAACTACCGTGCTCGCCGGCGGCGCCCTCTTTGTCGGCGCCAAAGGGTCGAGCGTCAACGCGGTGATCGGCAACGGCGGTACGGAACGTGTTGCTTCCGGCGGAAGTGCGATCGGCACCACGATCAGCGGCAGCGGCGTGATGGAAGCCGTCGACGGCGGCGTTCTCGGCAGCGGCACGAGCCTGACTTTCGCCGGGACCGGCGGCACCCTGCAGGTCGACGACACCACCATGCCCACCGCCGTGATCAGCGGCTTTGCGCCTGGCGACACACTGGCCTTCATTGGGCTCGGCCAGATCCTGACCCCGGACGTCAGCGTTACCGGTGTTACGCTGCTCCCGAATAACGCGCTTCAGCTCACGACCCAGGACATCTTCTTCGACATCTCGACATACTATCTGCAACTCGATCCCCTGCAGAATTTCAACGGCGAGCAGTTCGACGTCGAGATCGGCCGCGACGCGCTCGGCTTCCCCGGGAGCGTGGAGATTTTCCTGTCCGGCCCAAGCGGCCCGGTCGTCAGCGGCGGCACCACCTTCGTCTCCAACGGGGTGACCAGCACCGGCGTCTTCGTCGGAGCGGCGGCGTGCTTGTCGTCCTCTCCGGCGGTACGGCCCTCGATACGACGATCGATAGCGGCGGTTCGGAAATCGTCAGCGCCGGCGGGCGTGACGGCGGCGCGCAGGTCGCCGGCGGCGAACAGGACGTGTTCGGCACCGCGAGCGGCGTGACGGTGTTCGCCGGATCGCAGGTGGTCGAATCCGGCGGCCTCGCGAGCAACACGACGGTCGCCAATGGCGGCACGCTCGACGTCGAGAGCGGCGGCGTCGCCGACCCGACGGTCATCCTGGGCGGCGGCACCGAGAACGTCAGCGCCGGCGGCACGGACAGCGGCGCACAGATTTCCGGCGGCGCGCAGCTTGTCTTTGGCAGCGCCACCGGCGCGACTGTGTTCACCGGCTCGCAGGTGATCGAATCGGGCGGCACCGGAATCGGCACGACGATCGACGACGGCGGCACCGCGCTTGTGCTTTCGGGGGCTCACCTCGGCAGCTCGGTCGTGGCGAGCGGCGGCCTCGAGATCGTTGCGACCGGCGGCACCGCCGGCAAGGCGAGCGTCGGACAGCGGCGGCGTGCTCAGCGCCTTCGGCTTCACCACCAGCGCGACGGTTGCCGGCGGCGGCATCGAAGTCGTCGGCAGCGGCGGCACGGCGAGCAGCACGACCGTATCGAGCGGCGGCATCCTCGAAGTGCTCAGCGGCGGCACGGCGAGCGGCTTCAACGTCCTGTCGGGCGGCATTCTCGAGTTCGGGTCCGGCGTTCCGGTCTCCGGCTTCATCGTGAGCAGCGGCGTCACGCTCGTGGCCAACGACACCACGGTATCCGGCGCGGTCGTCTCCAGCGGCGGCATACTCGATCTCGTCAACGGCGCCACGCAGAGCGGCACGATCGTCTCGTCCGGCGGCACCCTCGAAGTCGGCTCCGGCGCGACGCTCTCCGGCTTTACCGTCAGCGGCGGCGCCACGCTCGAAGTCGCCGCGGCGGCGTGGCTTCCAACACCACCGTCTCCAGCGGCGGCGCGCTCGCCGTACTCTCCGGCGGCGTCGACGATTTGACGACGATCCTGAACGGCGGCAGCGACACCGTCGGCTCCGGCGGCACGTCGATCAGCGCAACAGATTCTGGGCGGACAGGAAACCGTCCTTTCCGGCGGCACCGCGAGCAGCACCGAGGTCGATGCCAACGGGCTGGCCATCTCGTCCGGCGGACACGCCATCGGAACAATTCTCCGCGCCGGCGGCGTCGAAAATATCTCCTCGGGCGGCATCGACAGCGGCGCGCGGATCAGCGGCGGCGATCAGGAAGTGCTCGGCGGCACGGCGATCGGCGCGACGATTTTCTCCGGCTCGCAGTTTGTCGGCGGCGTCGCCATCGGCACCGTGATCTCCGGCGGCACCCAGCAGGTGATGCTTGGCGGTTTCGCCACGGGTACCGTGGTTGGGAGCGGCGGGACGCAGGTCGTTTCGGCTAACGGCTTCGTGCAGTCCACGTCGCTGTTGAGCGGCGGCGTCGAAGTGATCGACAGCCAGGGCAACGATTCCAACGCGCGCATCAGCGGCGGTACGCAGATCGTTTCCGGCACCACCAACAGCACCATCATATTCGCCGGCGGTCTCGAGGTGGTGGAACCGGGCGGCAATGCGAACAACACCACGGTGTCGAGCGGCGGCACGCTCGAGGTGGAGAGCGGCGGCGGCAACGTCGGCACGCATCTGCTCAGCGGCGCCACGCTGATCATCGGCGGCCCGGTCTCGGGCTTCGTCGTCAGCAGCGGCGTCACCCTGGAGGTCTCCGGCGGCATCGCCAGCAACACCACCGTGCTCCGCGGCGGCACGCTGGAATTGGTGGCCGGCGGCAGGCTGTCGGGCACCACCAAGGTCAGCTCCGGCGGCATCCTCGAAATCGGTTCCGGCTCCACGCTGTCCGGTTTTACGGTGAGCGGCGGGGTCACCCTGGAAGCGGCCTTCAGCGGCGCGGTGTCGAATACGACCGTCGGCGCCGGCGGCAAGCTGTTCGTCGAGTCGGGCGGCATCGCGACGAGCGCGACGGTCAAGAGCGGCGGCCTGGAAGTCGTGTCCGGCGGCGGCACCGCCGCCGGCGTCACGGTCAGCAACGGCGGCACCTTCGAATGGGTCGGCAGCGGCGCGGTCGCGACCGGCTCGAGCTTCCGCACCGGCGCCATCGTGGAGGTCGGTTCGGGCTACACGCTGAGCGGCAACACGTTCAGCGCCGGCGTCACCTGGAAGGTGCTCGGGGGCGGCGTCGCCAGCGGCGGCGCCATCGTCTCCGGCGCGGCCCTCAATGTTCTCTCCGGCGGCGAGGCGAGCGGGATCACCGTCAGCAGCGGCGGCAGGCTGATCACCTCGTCCGGCGGCCTGGGCGAGAGCGTGACCGTTAACAGCCGCGGCACCGCGATGGTGTCCGCCCACGGCACCGACATCGGCCTCACGATCAGCGCCGGCGGCACGGCCATCGTCGCCTCGGGCGGCGTGGTCGAACTCCTCGCCGGCAATACCGCGTCGGGCCTGGCCGTCCTCTCCGGCGGCACCCTGGAGGCGGGCTCCGGCTTCACGCTGGGCAATTTCAGCGCCGGCAAGGGCGTCACCGTGGAGGTGCTCTCCGGCGGGTCGACGACCAGCACGGTAAGCGTCGGCAACGGCGGCACGCTCGAATTCCTCCGCGGCGGCAACGGTTCGTTCAAGCTCGGCTCCGGCGCCACCTGGTGGTGGGCTCCGGCTTCACGCTGAGCAATTTCGCGGTCAGCAAGGGTATTACCGAGCAGATCCTGGCGGGCGGCACCAGCCTGAATGCGACCGTGTGCGAGCGGCGGCACGATCGTCGGCGTCGGCCTGATCGCGGGCCAGCTGACGGTGAGCAGCGGCGGCACGGTCGACGCCAACAACGGATTTGCGCTCAGTCATCTCGACGGATCCCCTGCGATCAATGCCGGCAAGGTGGAAGCGACCGGCGGCGGCATCCTCTTCATCGACAGCGATCGTCGTTAACTCCGGCACCATCCTGGCGTCGGGCACCGGCGCCGGCATCGGCATCGCAGAGCGCGACGGTCAGCAACACCAGCACCGGCCTGGTGCTGGTTTCCGGCCCGAACGAACAGGTCGGATCTCGTCGGCGGGACGATCCTCGGCGGCAAGCTGCAGACCACGAAGAACGCGTTTGTGCTCGCGACTACCGGCAACAATGCGATCAGCGGCACGACGATCGTGTCGGGATCGGATCGTCCAGGTGGTGACCGGGGGCACGCTGACCGCGACCAACGTGACGATCGGCGCCAACGCCGAGCTTGCCGCGTTCAACGGCGCCGTCCTGACGGTGAGCGGCGGCTTGATCGGCAAGGGCGACGCGGTCGGAGCGGCCGCGGCGGCACGGCGCGGATTGTCGGCTCGGTGGTCAATTCCGGGTCCATCGAAGGTGTCGGACGCCGGGGCTGGTCGTGCTCGGCGGGACGTCGATCAACGCGAAAGGCCGCATCCTCGCCTCGGGCAGCGGCGCCGTGGTCGAGCTCTCCGGCGCGACCATTTCCGGCGGCCAGTGGCAGACGGCGAGCGGCGGCATCGTCGAAACGGCGAGCGGCAGCCACAACGTGATCAGCAGCGCCACGATCGTCTCCGGCTCGGTCATCGAGGTTGCGGACGGCGGCGAACTGACCTTGAGCGGGGCCATCGCCAATGCCGGCACCTTTGCGGTGAGCGCAGCGGTCAGCGCCGCGACGCTAGACCTCGGCGGCGCCACGCTCTCCGGCGGCCGGCTGGCGACCAGCGGCGCCAGCGCGCTGATCGAGACCGTCAGCGGCACGGTCGACACGATCCGCGGCGGCACCATCGTCTCCGGCTCGCACCTCGCCGTGGTCAGCGCCAGCACGCTGACCTTGAGCGGCGGCTCGGTCGGCGCGGGCGCGACGGTCTCGGCGACGAGCGGCAGCACGCTGATCGTGAGCGGCACGCTCGCCGATTCCGGCACGCTGGCCTTGAGCGGGGTGACTTCGGTCGCCGCGCATGCGACCTTGGCGACGCTCTCCGGCGGCAGCGCGATCGTGACCGGCACGGTGGTCAACTCCGGCACGTTCACCGCCAGCGGCCTCGGCACCCTCATCGAGATCGGCAGCGGCGGCGTGGTCAGCGGCGGCGCCGTCGCGGTCGGCAACGGCATCGTCGACGTGCTCTCCGGCGGCTCCGCCAATGTCGCCTTCCAGGCGAACGGCTCGGGCGGCCTCGAGATCGAGGATTCGGCGAACAATGCGAGCGCGTTTACCGGCAAGGTCTCCGGCTTCGGCGGCGCCGGTCACGCAAACCACAAGCAGTTCATCGACCTCACTTCGGTCGCGTTCGTGTCCGGGGCAGATCCTCCTCCACTACGTTTCCGCGGCCTCCCACACCAGCGGCACGCTGTTCGTCTCGAGCGGCGGCACGCCGGTGGCGGCGATCAACATCATCGGCGCCTACACGTCGGCGAACTTCAGCGCCAAGGCCGACAGCAGCGGGCAATGTGGAGATCATCGATCCGGCGGTGCCCAACGGCGGCAGCGCCCAAACCTTCCCGCGGCAAGGCCTCGATCTGCCCGACATCGCCTTCGGCGCGCAGACGACGCTCGCCTATGCGGCGAACGCCAACGGCGCCGGCGGCACGCTGACGGTGAGCGACGGCCGCCATGCCGCGAGCATCGCGCTCCTCGGCACCTACATGGCCGGGAGCTTCGTCACCGCCGCCGACGGCCACGGCGGCACCCTGCTGACGGAGGCGTCACAGCACGCGCAGGCGCCGCTGCTGGCGCAGCCGCGGCCGGGTGACGACGGCGATCGGGATCAAAGCTGCGCCAATGGGCGCAGCCGCAAGTGTCGGTTCGTCCGCTCCTTTTCCGCAACGGGTCTTTGCGGCTCGTCACGCGAATTGTTTCATCGTCGCGTCAAACGACTTTTGCGCCATCTCCGCCAGCGGGAGTTTCCGAAAACTCGCGGACAGGATCTCGACGCCCCACGGACCGCGATAGCCGGCCTTCTGCACGTTCCGTATGAAGCTCTGCGGATGCAGCGACCCTTGTCCGGCAAGCCGGCGCTGGTGAATCGTGTCCTCCCACAACGATCCGACCACTTTCTCGTCCGCGTCGTCGAGTTCGATCGAGCCGATGAAGCGCTGCGGAATCGCGGTGATTTCGCCGTAGTCGATGCCGCCGCGCGCCATATGCCAGATGTCGATCAGCAGACCGCCATTCGGTTGATTTGCTCCTTCGACGATGGCGCGGCCGGCCGCAATCGTGCGCACATTGCCGAACGGCATGATCTCGAGCACGATTGCCGTTCCGTGTTTGGCGGCGTCGCGGCACAGCCCGGCAAACGCCTCCTGCATGCGGGGAATATCAGGCACAAGCTCTTCGGGCTTCGGATTGTTGACGTCCTGCCCGAGGCCGGGGCCGACCTTGATATTGCGCGCGCCGAACGTTTCAGCGATCGCCAAAAGCCTTGCCCGCAATTCGTCCGACTTCCTGCGCGGCTCGCCGTCGCGATGCCAATCCACCAGGAATTCAAGCTCCACATATTTGATCCCGTTGGCGGCAAGGATGCGTTTCATCTCGGGGTAGCCAATCTTTTCGACGGTCGCGTCGACGTCGTCGGGGATCAGTCCGATGCCCTTCCACCCGGCGCGGGCTGCAGCCTCGACCCTTTCGCGAAAGGGAAAGGGGCTGATCTGCGTCGGTCCAAACGGATAGACGTCGCCGGCGAGCGTGAAATAAGCAGCGATCAACTCGATATTGTCAGCGGTCATGGCGGCGCTCCCGTTGCGGCAAGGCGAAAAACGATACCCAGTCGCCTTGCGTTGTCAAAGGGTTCGAAATCTGGCGCGAAAAGCATTACACTCTGGCCTCGTCGTGTCGCCGACTGGAATACAAAAGGGAGTCGCAGGATGGACGTGCGCAACGCAAAGATCGAGCCGACGATCGAGCATGGCGGAACGTGCAAGACGTTCTTCATGTTCCCGAAGGAATCCATTCGCAGCGCGACCGAGGGTTCGTATCTCGAATATGTCTCCGAGTTCGAGATCGCTCCCGGCACTCATCTCGAGCCGCACAAGCACAACACCCACGAATTTTTCTACATTCTCTCCGGCCGCGCCCTGATGCAGGTTGGGCGCGACAAGCGTGAGGTCGAGCCCGGCGACCTGATCCACATTCCGCCGAACACCGTTCACAGCATCGCCCCGCTGGGCACGACCGTCCCGATGCGGGCCTTGGCGTTTGCCGCAAGCTTCCTGCCGCCGGGCGGGTCGGGTACGGAGGCCGAACTGGCCGAATTGCCGGAGTAGCCAAGTCTAGCTATCGTCACCGCCGCCGTGGAGCGGGAGCCGTGCGCGAATGGCGTCCGGCTGCAATGGTCTTGTCTGGGAGGACAACATGAAGCCGGGATGCACCTTGATCGCGTATCTTCACGCCAAACCGGAAAAGCGCGACGAGCTCCTCAAGATACTGCACAGCTTCGTCAAGCCTTCACGCTCCGAGCCCGCGTGCGTGGACTATCATCTTCACGTCAGCAACGACGATCCGAACCTGTTCGTTTTTTATGAGAATTGGCGCACGCGCAAGGAGCTTGACGAGCATTTGCAGACGCCAATTCTCACCAGCTTCTGGGCGCGGCGTCTGGACCTGCTGGAAAAGGACGTTGAGATCAAGTTCATCACGATGCTGAGCGATCTCGATTAGAAAGGTCGGCGTTGTTCCTGTCGCTGAGCGCCAAGGGGTGATGCGGTCGCCTGTTCGCTTCAACGCGACCGCTGGCCCACCAGATACACGGCCACCGCCAACAGTATGACCACGCCCTTCACCACCCATTGGAACTGCACCGGGAAGCCAAGAAGCAGCGCGATGTTGAATATCTCGGTGAGAACGAACGCGCCCACCAGTGCGCCGAAGACCGTGCCACGCCCGCCGGCCAACGACACCCCGCCCATCACGGTGGCGATGATCGAGTTCAGCTCGTAGCCGCGGCCGACCCAGTTGTCGACGCTGCCCACGTAGCCGACCAGGACCAGTCCGCCGACGGCGGCGAAAGCCGAACTGAGCACGTAGCACGAAAAGGTGACCCGCTCGACGTTGATGCCTATGAGTTCGGCGGCGCGGGGATTGCCGCCGACCATGTAGACTTTGCGGCCAAAGGTCGTGCGCTGCAGCGTGATGCCAACGATCAGCGCGAGCACCAGGAGCAGAAGGAGATTGATCGGGATTCCGTACACGGCCTGCGAGCCCACAACCCGGATCAGTTCCGGGACGCGTCCGGAGGCGGCGCCCTTCGTCCAGGCGAAGCGAACGCCCTGAAGAACGATCATCATCGCCAAGGTGGCGAGAAACGGCGAAACCTTGCGCCGCGTGACCAGATAACCGTTCACGGAGCCGACAACGAGCGCCATCAACAATGACACCGCGAGAATCGAAACGACCGACCAGTTCGTGGTCTCGTCAAAGGACGTGGCGATGACGGCGGCGGTCGCCATCACCGAGGCTACCGACAGATCGAATCCGCGCACCAGGATGACCAGGCACTGGCCGAGCACCACGACGCCGAGCGGGGCGGCGTTGGTGAGGACATTCTGGAGATTGTTCGGCGAGCGGAAGCCCGGCGCGAACAGCGCGGCACCGATGGTGAGGACCAGACAGAACACAAACAAGCCGTTGCGCTCGATGAACGCACCGGCGCCGGGTGCGCGAAATCGCGGTGTGGCAGAAGCGGCCGTGCTCATGCCGCCCGCCTGCGTTTGTCTATGAAGATGGAAACCGCAGCGATGATGATCAGGCCCTGAATCATCCACTGATAGAAGGTCGAGATATCAAGAAAATTGAGGACGTTGTTGAGCGTCTGGACCAGCCAGACGCCGAGCAACGTACCGAGTACGCCGCCGCGGCCTCCGGTCAGCGGCGTGCCGCCGAGCACCACCGGCGTGATCGAGGCGAGGTTGTAGTTGGTGTCGCCAGTCGGGTTGCCGACACCGAGCCGGCTGACAAGATAGATGCCGGTAAGCGAGGCGAGGAGGCCGGAAAGACCGTAGACGAATAATATGACGCGCCGGACCGGCACGCCGACCAGGCGCGCGGCCGCAGGCTCGCCGCCGAGCGCGAAGATTTGTCGGCCCGGGCGCAGATAGGCGAGCACGAAAGCGACAACGGCAAAGCAAAAAACGGAGAAGGCCGCGCCGATCGGAATGCCGAATACCCGCCCGAAGGCGAGCATATCAAAACCGTCGGGCATGCCGCCGATCGGCATCAGCGTGTAGAGAAGCGTAATGCCCTGCACGATGGCGGCCACGGCGAGCGTGACGATCAGCGGATGGACGCGCAGCACCAAAATCAGCGCACCGTTGACGATGCCGATCGTAAGGCCAATGGTCAGAACGGCGGCGATCATCGGCGCCGCCAACTCAGCGCGACCGTTGACCACGCCGGACAGCAACGAGGAAGTGAGCGCGATATTTGCATCGAGTGACAGGTCGATCCCTCCGGACAGAATGACTACAGTCTGGCCCAGCGCCACGAAAGCGAGGCCGGTGGTCTGCTCGAAGATGTTGACCACATTGTCGACCGTGCGGAAGTTTTCGCTGACTACGAAGCCGATCATAAACAGGAGCGCGATGACCCCGATTTCAATCAGCACGGCAGGCGTCAGCCACCGCGTCAACGGGCGCAGCAGCGCCAGCGCACGCGACGGCTTCGATTCCGCGTCGTTCGTCATACCGGCAACGCCAACGTCATGATCGCTTCTTCCGTGATCGCGGGGCCGGTGAGTTCTCCGGTGATCGCTCCTTCGCACATGACCAGCGTCCGATCGCACATGCCGACAATCTCGAGCAGTTCCGAGCTGATCATCAATATGGCAAACCCGGCGTCCGCCAACTGGCGGATGATTCGATAGATTTCCACTTTCGCGCCGACATCGACTCCGCGTGTCGGCTCGTCGAGCAGCAACACGCGACGACAAGCCCGAACCCAGCGGCTAAACAGGAGCTTCTGTTGGCTGCCGCCTGACAGGCTGGCGACGAGGGCCTGCGGCCCCGATGCCGCAATGGAAAATCTCGCAATCTCATCGGCGCCGATCTTGTTCTCGGCGCCGAGATCGATGAACGGACCGCGCGCGATCTCGCCAAGCCGCGGCGCGACGATGTTGGCGGCGACGCCGAGATGCATCAACAGACCCTCGCCCTTGCGATCTTCGGTAAGCAGACCGACGCCGGCGTCAATCGAGCTCCGCGGCGACGTCCTTGTAAACACCGTGCCTTCGATCTCGACCTTGCCGGCGTCAAACGGCACTCCGCCAAATATGGCCTGGACCAGTTCAGTCCTGCCCGAGCCGACAAGGCCGGCGAGGCCAACGATCTCTCCGCCTCGGAGCGTCAAAGACACGTTCTTCACGCGGGTACCGACGCTGATCCCCTCAGCCCGCAGAAGGATCGGTGCGTCATTGCGGAGCGGACGGCGCGGCGGGAAGACGTCGGACAGAGCACGGCCGACCATCAACGAAATCAGCTGATCGCGATTGACCTCCTTGACCGGCCGCGTCGCGACCCGCACCCCGTCCTTCAATACCGTCACCTGGTCGGCGATCCGGAAAATCTCTTCCAGACGGTGGGAAATGTAGATGATCGCGACACCGGCCGTGCGCAGTGCGACGAGGCGATCGAAAAGAAGGTCAACTTCTCTCCCCGAAATGACTGCCGTCGGCTCGTCCAGGATCAATACCTTGACCGAGCCGACGAGTGCGCGAGCAATCTCAACCATCTGCTGGTCGGCGACGGTCAGCTCCCTGACCCTTCGGCGCACGTCGATCCTGGCGCCCAGCCGGCGTAGCGCGTCGTCCGCGCGGCTCTCCATCAGCCGATGGTCGATGATGCCAAAACGAGTGAGTGGCTGGTCATTGATGAACACGTTTTCGGCGACGGTGAGTTCCGGAAACAGGACCAGTTCTTGATAGATGACGTGGATGCCTGCGCCTTGCGCCTCGCGCGGGCTGGTCCACGCGACCTTGCGGCCGTCCAATTCGATTTCGCCCTGGTCCGGAACGTAGGCACCGGAAATGATCTTGATCAGCGTGCTTTTGCCGGCGCCGTTCTCACCGACGAGGGCATGAATCTCGCCCGACGCAGCGGCGAAGTCGACGTCCTGCAGCGACTTCACGCCGGGAAAGCTTTTCGAGATTGCGGTAACGCTCAGCATGCCAGTGCGCCATGTCCCGCACATCGCACGCCGGCACTGCTCCGCTTGCACTTCGAAGCCGCGGCGCGCACCGCTGCGCCGCGACAGACCTGTCCAGGCCCGTCGCGGCGATCGCGTTTGCCGCGACTATTCAACCTTGAACGTCTTCGGATCGTAGTTCGGAATGCCGGTCGAGACGATGAAATCGTCCGACTTGTTCATCTGCGCGTAGTCTTCCAGCCAGCGATCAGCCTTGACCGAAGCTGTCTCGTGCCCCTTGGAAATTGAGATTTCGCTGCTGATGACATAGTGTTTGGGAACGGGCACGCCGCGCAGCACCGAGAGCGCAACGTCGAGGCTCACTCCGCCCATCTTCGGCGGGTAGTCGAAGTTCATCAACGGCACCTTGTGCTTGACCGCCAATGTCAGACAGCCGTTGAGATCCGCGCAGGTGATCGGCGGAATCTCCCCGTCCTTGTAGCCGGCATCGACGAAGGCTTCGATCGCGCCCGAGCCCTCAAGGCCGTGATCGCTCCAAACCGCGTCGATCTGCTTTCCGTATTTCTGGATGAGAGCGGCCATCACCGTCTTGCCCTTGGCAGGACTCCAGTCAGTGTATTGCAGGTCGAGTATCTTGATATCGGGATAGGTATCGAACACTTCGTGAGCCGCCTTGATCCGGTTCTCGGCGGGGCTTGCCCCGGCAATGCCGGCGATCATGACGATGTTGCCTTTGCCCTTGAGCGTTTCGGCGATCCATTGCGCCATGTTGCGCCCCAGCGACCAGTCGTCGGCGTTGACCAACGACAGATAGTTGTCCGAGGTGATGCTGCGATCGGACAAAACGACGGGCACTCCGGATTTCATCGCCCGCGTGACCGCCGGGTCGAGCGCCTGCGCCGTCGCCGGGCGCACGAGCAGGAGGTCTGGTTTGCGCTGCAGCAGGTCCTGGATATCGGCGACCTGCTTGTTCGCATCGTCATTGGCATCGGTGACGATGAGCTGCTTGATGACGTCCTTGTGCTGAGCCGCGATGTATTGCAGCGAATGCAGCCAACCCACTGCCCACACGTTCGATATCGAAGCGTTCGCCACCGCGATCGTCCACGGCGGATTCTTTTTGTACTTCGCCGTTTCGGTGAACTGGATCGGACCCGAGTTCCAGAGGAATGTGCGCGGCGCGCCCTTCCATCCGTCCTTTTCCTGGGCGACAGCGTTGCCGACAGCGGCAACGGCGGTAACCGTGGCGATGCCTATCGCGGCGGCGCCGATCTTTGATCTCATCTTTTTCCTCCCGACGCTGTTTCACGCTTGAATTGACCGTTGCTGACGACGCCCGTCTTTGGTGCCAGCTCTGATGGCGGCTTGCCTGCCGACGGACGGTGGCCGTTTGCGCGTTCGCGAAAGAGACAGAGATAGAGCAACGCCAAGCGGCGCGACGCCGCTAGTCCAAGCATAAAATACACATTGAAGCAAGATGCGCATGACGCGAAACAGCTCCAATAGGCGCGCTGCAACGGCGACAACGATCTCTGACAGCGGCGGTCGATTAGTTCAGCTACGCCTCGTGGCGTAGTCGGCGCGGCGTGCGGCCCAGTCTTCGCGACAGCGTCGCGGTCAAATGTTGCTGGGACGAAAAACCGCAGGCGCACGCGATCTCGGCAATGGAGGCGTGCGAGTGCTGCAGCATGTTGCGTGCGCGCTCAATCCGTTTCTCGATGACCAGATTGTAAGGTGAGCGTCCGGTGCGAAGTTTCACGCCGTCGTATACGGTCCGCAGCGGCAGGTTCGCCGCCCGGGAGAGGCCGGCGCAGGTGAGTTTTTCCTCGAGGTTTTGCTCGATGTAGTCGCAGAGCCTGCTGAATTCCTGATCGGAGAGCGTGTCGCGACGCGTGACGCCGGCGGTGTCGAGCTGGCGCATTGTTTCGACATAGGTACCGAGCGCGAAAAACTGCAGTTCGAGCGCCTGCAACGCTTCCGGCCGGCGCAGCCGCTCCCTTACATAGCGGGCCAGGAACTTGATGGCATCGCTGCGTATGTTATTGCAGCTGCCGTCACGGCGCAGTCCGGCAATGCTGCGATCGTCGAGAAAACCCTGGAAGTCCGGACTATAGTTGAATGCAATAAATCCATGCCGCACCTCGTCCGCGCGCACCCGCACATTGCCGACGCGCGGATGAAAGGCCGTGCTCTCGCCCAGGAACACGAGCGGCCCTTCGTGATTGTCCTCGAACTTCGTCGTGGTGTTGATGTCGCCCAGAAGCAGGCAGATGACATCGGCATTGTTGGAAAATTCCAGCGCGTAGGGTTTGGCTGCGGCGATGCAGTAGCCGACTCCATCCGCGTCGCCGCGTGTGTGAAACTGCTCAAGGCCGCGAAATCCGGCCGAGCCGTGCCGGTCACCGGCGGACAGCGCCATCGCGTTCCTCCCAAGATCGATCGCCGTGCCAACACCGATGCCGGAGGCGACAACCTACCCCCCACGGCGAGGCTCTGACGGTCCCGTTCCGGGAAGGTGGAAACAGGCGAGACTAACGCATTCTACCCCTGCTGCCAACAGCCAAGTACCCGTTCTGCTTGGCATTTTCAGGATTCGATAAAATCGTAAAAGCTGAAAGATCGCGACGCTTGGATAGCGGAGTCTTTTTCCAGAAAGTAGGGAGGATGCGATGGCTACCATCACTCGCAAGTCGGCGGCACCCGCTGCGGCGAAGGGCAAATTCGACGGCGAGTTCGACGTCATTGTCGTCGGCAGCGGCATCGCGGGATTGGCCACGGCGCTGTTCAGCCGCTGGCACGGCAACAAGGTTCTGGTTCTTGAAAAAGCGTCGCAACTCGGCGGCACGACGCGCAAGGCGGCTTTCTGGTACTGGGTGCCGAACAACGCGGCGATGCGGGCGGCCGGCACCAAGGATCCGAAAAAGGACTGCATTCGCTACATGGCGCGCCTGTCTCGACCGGAAATGTACAACGCCGACGCACCGCGGTTGGGCATGCCCGAATGGGAATATTCGCAGTACGAAGCGATCTACGACAACGCCTCGACGGCCACGGAATTGCTCAGCAAGAAGGGCGCGCTCGAATACCGCCACTGCGACTTCGTGCCTGACTATTGGGCCGAGCTGCCCGAAGACAAGGCGCCGAAAGGCCGTGTCCTTCTTCCCAAGGGCGCGCGCGAGACCATGTCCGATGGCGGCGAGGTGGCGGTCAAGACGATGTCGGCCGCCGCCAAGAAGGACGGCGTCGATGTCCGCGCCAGCCATCGCGTGCAGCGCGTGATCAAGAACGCAAAAGGCGAAATCATCGGCGTCGAGGCCGACACCGCCAAGGGCAAGAAGCGCTTCTTCGCGCGCAAAGCCGTCGTGTTCTGCACCGGCGGCTTCACGCATAACGTCGAATTGCGCAAGAACTACCTCAGCGCGCCGGTCTATGGCGGCTGCGCCGCGCTGAGCAATGAGGGCGATTTCATCTACATCGCCAGCACCGTCAGCGCGCAATTGCGCAACATGAACTACGCCTGGATGTGTCCGATCGTGTTCGAGAAGGCCATGGCTCGCGATCCGGGCCTGATCGGAACATTCTCGCCCTGCGGCAATTCCATGATCTACGTGAACAAGGAGGGACAACGCGTCGCCAATGAAAAGCTCGCCTACAACGAAATGGCGCAAGTGTTCTTCCAATGGGACGGCGCGCGTTCCGAATATCCGAACCTTTTGTTGATCGCGGTCTGGGACCAGCGCAGCCAGGAGCACAGCGCCAGCGACGAGTACGGACGCTTCATCGTGCCTCCGGGCACGGACGACGCCCATGTGATCAAGGGCGCGACGCTCGCCGCCTTGAGCAAGGCGATCGGCGAACGCCTGGCGCGTTACGCGCAGGTCACCGGTGGATTGAAACTGGCGCCGGACTTCGAAAAAACGCTCGCGGCGTCGATTCAGCGCTTCAACGGCTTTGCCGCGAGCGGGCGGGATTTCGACTTCCGGCGTGGCGAGCGTCAGGTCGAGCACTTGTTCAACGGCGCGGTGGCACCGTCGCCGTCGGCGCCGAATCCGACGATGTTCCCGATCTCGGAGGAGGGACCCTTCTACGCGGCGCTGCTGACCGGCGGGAACCTCGACACCAAGGGCGGGCCGAAGACCAACGTCTCCGGGCAGGTCCTCGACGATCAGGACAAGCCGATCGCCGGGCTCTACGGGGTCGGCAACTGCGTCGCCTCGGCTTCGGCCCGCGCCTACTGGGCCGGCGGCGCCACGATCGGGCCGATCCTGGCGTTCGCTCACCTGGCGGCCGCAGCCGCACACAAGGAACGAAAAAAGCTCGCCAAATAGGTTGAGCAATGAAACTTCGGGCGATGGATGCCGTATCGTTTCAGGGAGGAGATGAATGGCAGTAGCAAAGCAGACGATGACCGACGAGCAGCGGAAGTCGGTCGTGATCGATTATCTCAAGGCCTTCGACCGGGCGGGAAAGACCTGGGACGGGGGCAGCATCCTGGATTTGTTCGCCGAGGACGCGCAGGTCTATTTTCCGAAATGGGGTGTTGCCTACGGCAAGGAAGAGATCGGGCAGATGTTCGGCGACATCGGCAGCACCATCAAGTCGATCAAACATCACTTCTCTCACTTCAACTTCATCTTCTCGGGCAGCGACCTCGTGGTGTGCGAAGGCACCAGTGAGGGTGAGCATCGCGACGGGCCGTGGCGCGCCGGTGCGCCGGAGCACGGCGCCGGGCGCTGGTGCGACGTGTTCGAGATTCGCGACTGGAAGATTCAGCGGTGCTTCATCTATCTCGATCCCGACTACGCCGGAAAGGACACGGCGCGGTATCCGTGGTTGAAGAACAAGTAGAGCCTGGACTACCGTCACCTGACGTACAGAACGCTTCCAAGGGAGGACGACCATGAAATACGAGCTTAAGGCAATGCGTTCCTGGGCCGGTCCGATCGTGGCCGCAGCCATGTTGCTGTCTGCGGGCACGGCATCCTATGCCCGCGACGCCAACGAATTGATGATGAAAGCCGTGGGCCGGACCGACAACGTCTCGCCGGTCATCGTCGAAGCCATCAAGCACGCGGCGATGGATCTCACGCCGGAGCAGCGCAAGCTCGCGCTCGAATGCTGGAAGAACAACGTCTGCGAGACCGGACACGGCACTCTCACCGTGGCCTATGCCGACGGTTTCGGCGAGAACGTCTGGCGCCAGGTCACCAAGATGGAATTCATCGAACAGGCGCTGACCTATCCGAGCATCAAGAAGATCATCTACACCTCAGCCGCCGGCGACGCCACCAAGGCGGTCTCCGACATGCGCGCCTTTATTGCGCAGAAGGTCGATGTGATCGTGATCTTCGCCGATGCCGGGCCGGCCCTGCTGCCGACCGTGAAGGAAGCTTCCGAAGCCGGCATCCTCGTCGTTCTGCACAACGGCACCTATGTCGGCGGCAAGCCGGGCAAGGACTTCGTGACGGCCATTGCCGAGAACATCTGCGGGCTCGGTACCGAGTTCGTCAAAATAGTCCTGGAACAATCGAAGAAGGACCCGACGACCATCGTTGAGCTGGGTGGCACCCCGGGCAACCCGCTCAGCGCCGGCTGGCAGAAGTGCTCCGAGGAAGAGATTGCCAAGCACAAGAACCTGAAGCTGCTCGGCAAGGCCGATACCAACTGGACGCAAGAGGGCTCGTTCAAGGCCATGTCGGGCTTTCTGGCCCAGCATGGCAGCGTCGATGCGGTTCTGTTCGAATACGCAGACGGCTTCCGCGGCGGCGTGCGCGCCTATGAAGCGGCCAGCAAGAAGCCCGACGTGATCGTCACGTTGCGCACCGACGAAATGGGAGTCATCTGCGATTGGGAAAAAGCCAATGACCCCAACTTCAAGATCTACTACTCGAACGGGCAGAACGATCAGGCCCGCTTTGCGCTCACCGCTGCGATGATGAAGAAGGAAGGCAAGGACGTACCTGTGGCGATCGATGTGCCGTTCAAGATGCATGCGGTCGTCAAGGGTCAGTGCAATCCGGCAATTCCGGAGAGCGCCTCGCTCAACACGCTGGTCGACAACGACATGATGAAGGCGATGTTTGCCAAACAATAGCGAGTGAGAGTGCCAATTGAGGCGGAACGGGCGCGGATAGCCGCGCCCGTTTCGACGCGGGGGTGCAAGCGAGAAAGCCGTTTCCAGCCGTTTTCGTTTGGTTCAAGATAGAATAGACGCTCGGCTTTCTGGAATGGGGTGATGGGCGCGGCCTCGCTCGAACTGTCCGGCATTTCGAAGCGCTATCCCGGCGTGCAGGCGCTCAATCGGGTCGATTTCGAATGCCGGGCGGGAGAGATTCACGCCGTCCTCGGCGAGAACGGCTCCGGCAAAAGTACCCTTCTCGGCATTGCCGGCGGCGCCGTCGCCGCCGATGAAGGCCGCGTGACGATCATGGGCCGGCCGCTCACGGCCGCCGACCCGCTGCAGGCGCGCCAATTCGGCCTCGCCGTCGTCTATCAGGACGACTCGCTGGTGCGCGAGCTCACCGTCGCCGAGAACCTCGTCCTCGGGGTCACCGACGGCCCGAAGACCATCGGCAGCAAGCACGAATGGGCGGCGAGGCTGCTTGCTCCTTACGCGCTCGGCATCTCGCCTGACGCGCTCGTCGGGCATCTCAACGCCTCCCAGCGCCAGTTCCTCGAGATCGTCAAGGCACTGGCGGCAAACCCGCGGGTTCTGCTGCTCGACGAACCGACCTCGAGCCTCGACATTTCCGGCGTCGAAAAGCTGAGCGGCATCATCCGCCGGATCGTCGCCGCCGGCGCCGCCGTGGTCTATGTGAGCCACCGGCTGCCGGAGATCCTGGCGCTCGCCCACCGCGTCACCATCCTCCGCGACGGCGAAAGCCAGGGAACCTATGAAGTCGACAGCCGGCTGTCGGAGAGCGATCTCATCTCATTGATGGTGGGGCGGCCGATCGACACGGAATATCCGCCGAGCCCAGGCGCGGCGCCGACCGAGATCGTTCTCTCGGCGAAGGCTCTGAGCGGACCGCGTTTCTCTGATCTCGCGCTCGAGGTGCGCCGCGGCGAGATCGTCGGCTTTGCCGGCTCCGAAGGCAACGGGCAACGCGAAGCGCTGCGTGCGCTTGGCTGCCTTGAAGACGCCGAAGGCCAGGTGTTGTGCGACGGCCGCATCGTCAGAACCGGCAGGCCGCGCGACGCTCTCGACGCCGGCGTTCTCTCGCTCAGCGCTGATCGGGCGGCGGAATCGATCTTTCCCGGCCTCGGCGTGCGCGAAAACATGACGGTACAGGTGCTCGACAAGTTCGCCGCCGGCGGACTGATCTCGGCGCCGAAGGAACGCGCGGCCTCGCTCTCGCTCATCGAAAAGCTCGATATCGTCGCCGCGGATCTCGATCAGCCGATCGGTGGGCTTTCCGGCGGCAACCAGCAGAAGACCGTTCTGTCGCGGAGTTTCCTCTACGAGGCCAAGGCCTTGCTGATCGACGAGCCGACCCAGGGCGTCGACGCCAAGGCACGCTTCGACATTTATCGCGCCATCCGCGCCAAGGCCGACCAAGGGGTCGCTTGCGTCATCAACTCCTCCGACGCCATGGAATTGGCGGGAATGTGCGACCGGGTGCTCGTGTTCTCGCGCGGGCGCATCATTCGCGAGCTCAAGGGCGGCGAAATCACCGAGGAGAGCATCGTCTCCTCCTTCCTGCGTTCGAAGGAAGTCGCCGCGACCGCGAACAAGGGGGTGGACGCCCCGCGGCCGACCTGGTTCTCCACCGCCCATCTGCGGCAACTGATCGCCGGCGGCAGCAATCAATGGTGGGTACCGCTGCTGTTCCTCTGCCTGTTGATCGTTGCCGTGGGTGGCTATGCGTCATTGCGCACGGAGGTGTTCTTCACTCCGCTCAACGTCCGGCACATCCTGTTCGCGACGGCGCCATTGGCGCTGGTGACGATGGCGCAGTTCAACGTGCTGATGGTGCGAGGTTTTGATGTTTCCGTGGGCGCGGTCATCAGCCTCACTGTCGTTATCGCCTCGTTCCTGATGACCGAGGACATGAACGCCGGGCTCATCCTGCTCGGGTCGCTGGTCTGCCTTGCGGCTGGCATCATCGTCGGCCTGACCAACGGCACGCTTGTCCGCTATGTCGGCATCAATTCCGTGGTCACCACCATCGCCATGCTGAGCGTGGTCCAAGGCATCGCACTCTACCTGCGGCCGTCTCCCTTCGGGGTGATCAGCGAGGATTTCATCGACTTCTTTCAGACCCGCATCGGGTTCATGCCGGTGTCGTTCTTCGTCATTCTCGCTGCCGCCATCGGCGGCGATATCTGGCTCTATCGCACGCGCAGCGGCCTCAAAATGCGCGCCGTCGGCTTTCGCGAGGAGGCGGCCAAGCGCAACGGCGTGCGCATCGACATCGTCCACATGCGCGCCTTCCTGCTTTCCGCCGTCATCGCGGTTCTGAGCGGTCTCTTTGTCGGCTCCGAGGTGGGCGTCGGTACCCCGGTCATCGGCTCAAGCTACACGCTGAGCAGCATCGCGGCGGCAGTGCTCGGCGGCGCGGCGTTGACCGGCGGCCGCGGTTCGTTCGTGGGCGCGCTGCTCGGCGCGCTGTTCTTCACGCTCACGGTGAACATCATCGCCCTCTTGGGCCTCAACACCGGTGCCGGCATCATGACCAGCGGGGCGCTGACATTGTTCGCGCTCGCCCTCTATTCCGGCTTGCAGCCGATCCGCCGGGTTTGGGCGAACATGCGTGCAGCCCTTAGGCCAATGGCCGCTGCCAAGACGCCATGAAGAGTCCCGTAGACGCACCCGCCGCCGATCCGGCGCCAAAATCCGCTTCCATTCTTCGCGGCTGGCGCATCCAGATGCGCTTCGCCGCGATCTGGTTCGCGATGATTGGCTTGGTCATCGTCTCCGCGATTGTCGTGCCGCGCAGCCTGCTGCCGTCGACATTTCTCGCGATCATCCCGCTGGCGGCCTTTCTCGGCATCGCCGCCATCGGCGAGACGCTCGTGCTCATGGCGCGCGGCATCGATCTTTCGATTCCGGCCGTCGTTACGCTCTCGAGCACCGTGGTCCTGGGTTTCTCGGGAGGTCAAGACGACGCCATACTCTGGGCGACGTTTGCGGCGCTGTTCTTCGCCACGCTCGTCGGCCTGATCAACGGCCTCCTGGTCGCGGTGTTCGAGCTCAACGCCTTGATCGTCACGCTCGCGGTCGGCGCGATCACGACCGGCGCCACGCTTTGGTATCGCGACTCGCTGCCGCAGGAATCGCGCGTGCCGCCGGGAATGGCGGCTTGGGGCGATGCACGTTTCCTGGGGATCAACGTCTCGGTCTGGGTCGTGGCCGCCCTGGCCGTCATCCTCAACGTCATCCTCCGCAAGACGACAATCGGCCGGCATTTCTCGGCGGTAGGCGCGAACCCGCGGTCGGCCTGGATCGCCGGCATCAATGTCGCTGCCTACCAGTGCGCCGCCTTTACGGTCGCCGCCTTCCTCTATGGAATTGCCGGAATTCTCGTATCCGCGTTCATCCGCAATCCGACGCTGCGGGTCGGCGAACCCTATCTCCTCGCCCCGATCGCTGCCGCCGTCCTTGGCGGAACCGCGTTGTCCGGCGGCATCGGCAGCATGGTCGCCGTCGCCGGCGCCGCGCTGTTTCTGACCCAGTTGGGCCAGATG
>CAWHZA010000043.1:0-74845 GCA_963833665.1 uncultured Alphaproteobacteria bacterium
CAGTAAGCTTGCCCGTCAACACCACCAGTAGGGAGGAAACCACGATGGGCAGTTGGCTTAGCGACCGAGAAATGCGCCTTGTTGCAGGAGCTGAAAAAGCCTCCGCGGCAACACCGATACCGACACAGATCGTTTCCAACGGTGAGTATCTTCCGCCGACGCAAAGCGAGACGCAGAAGCGTGTCGAGCGGCGGATCATCGAGCTTGCCGATGAGAACGCCAAGAAGCTCGGCCTCAGCCGCCGGCAATTCATGGCGACCGGCTGCGGCATGGCCGCCGCCTTCCTGGCCATGAAGGAAATCTACGGGACCAACGTGTTCCAGGTCGACGCGGCCGAAGCACATACACCGGAAATGATCCAGGCGAGAGCACAGAGCCTCGCCGGGCAGTTCGTGTTCGACGTGCAGACCCACTTCATCCGCGACGATTTCGACCACAAGGAACTGCTTGGCCTGAATGACTTCGCGGCCGAACACTGGAATCCGAAGATCAAGGACGAGAAGGCGCCTGGTTTGGCCAGGTACAAGTTCCTCAACTACGTGAAGGAGATCTACTACGACAGCGATACCCAGCTGGCGCTGTTGAGCGGCGCACCATTCGACGATCCGTCGTGGTGGCTCCTCTCCAACGAGCAGATCGCCAAGGCGCGCGAAATGGTCAACGATTTCGCCGGGTCCAGGCGTCTTCTCGCCCACACCGTGATCACGCCGGCTCAGCCGGGCTGGATGGATGAGGTCGACAAGGCGATCTCGACCTACAAGCCGGATTCGTGGAAGTCCTACACGATCGGCGATCCGCTCGCGCCGTCCAAATTCCCGTGGCGGCTCGATGACGAGAAGCTGATGTATCCGTTCTACGAGAAGGCGGTCAAATCGGGTATCACGACCATCTGCATCCACAAGGGCCTGCTGCCGCCGGACTACGAGAAGTCCTTCGCCGGCGTGTGGCAATACGCGACGGTCGATGACGTCGGCAAGGCGGCCAAGGACTGGCCGCAGATGAACTTCGTCATCTACCACTCGGCGTTGCGCCCGTTCCTCGAGCTGCCGGACCAGGCCTGGGCCGAGTTCGAGGCCTCCGGCCGCATCAAGTGGACTTCCGACTTGGCCGATATCCCGGCGAAGTACGGCGTCACCAACGTCTACGGCGAGATCGGCACCTCGTTCGCCAACTCTGCCGTCGCACACCCGAAGTTCGCGGCTGCGCTGGTCGCAACGCTGGTCAAAGGCCTCGGTACCGATCACGTCTTATGGGGTACCGACAGCGTGTGGTACGGGTCCCCGCAATGGCAGATCGAAGCGTTGCGGCGCCTCGAGGTCCCCGAAGACATGCAGAAGAAATACGGGTTTGCGCCACTTGGCGGTGCCAACGGCGCGATCAAGCAGGGGATCTTTGGCTTGAACTCCGCCCGCCTCTACCGCCTCAACCTGAAGGCGGCGGATGCGCGGCCGATGCCGGCGTACTCTGAGGACAAGCTGGCTCAGCTGAAGAAGGAGTACGAGTTCGCGGCAAAGGAGCCTTCGAACCTGCGCTACGGCTACGTTCGCGCCGGCTGATCGCGGCTCTGCCTTGGTCAAAGACTTCGGCGGGTTCGCCCCGCCGAAGTCATCCTCTTTCAGTTTCTGTATCGCTTGCCGCTAGAACAGGTTGACTGTGGCGCCCGGTTCTCGATGCATCTCGAGCGCCGCGGCTGCAGCGCAATGCCTGGCCGGCGGCCCTGGAATAGATCCGCCAGATGACTGATCGCCTCGCCGGCATTCATGCGCTCATCACGGGCGCTGCGAGCGGCATCGGTGCCGCATCTGCGCGGCGCTTGGCACGCGAAGGCGCGCGGCTGCTGTTGGCGGATGTGAATGGCGACGGCGCAAAGGCTCTTGCCGACGAGCTTGGGCAAGCTTCCGTCCAAGCGGATGTGACCCGGTCGGCAGACATCGAGCGCATGCTCGACCATGCGTATCAGCTCTGGGGCCGCCTCGACGTACTGCTCAACAACGCGGGAATAGCTGAAGTCCGGCCGCTGTTCGATGTCACTGAGGCGGAGTGGGACCGGATGCTCGCGATCAACCTGCGAGCTGTCTTCTTTGTGTTGCAAGGCGCCGCCAAACGCATGCGTCAGCAGCCGCCGATCGCTGCATCTGAGCTGCGCGGCAAGCTGATTCAGACCGCCTCGATCGCCGCCTATCGCGGCGGTCACGCCAACATGGCCCATTATGCCGCCAGCAAAGCCGGTGTTGTCAGCATCACCCGCAGCGCGGCCCAGGCACTGGCGGCACACCGGATCACTTCGAATTGCGTCTGTCCCGGCGCGGTCGATACGCCCATGTGGAAAAAGATCGATGCCGAGTGGGGCGCCCTTGAGGGCTGGCAGACCGGTGAAGCCTGGAAGCGAAGAACGGCGCTCATCCCGCTCGGCCGGCCCGAAACCGCCGAGGACGTGGCCGGCTTGGTAAGCTTTCTCGCCAGCCGCGACTCCGACTACATGACCGGCCAGGCGGTGAATATCGACGGCGGCCTCGTGATGGGGAACTAATAACCGTCTGGTCGATGACCTCGGGCTGCGGACGACGCCGTCCGTGATTTCTGCATCCGGCGCCTGCCGGTCAGTCGTGCTCGAACCCGTAGATCTCAGGCAGGATGAAGATCGCGGCGAGCAGCCCTGCCAGCGGAAAGAGCGCGATGAGCAGTGTCGCGTTGGCCTGGCCGATGGCCGAGAACAACACTGGGAACAGAAAGATCGACAGGAATGCCGGCAGCTTGACGAAGACGTAGGCGAAGCCGGTGGCGGTGCCGCGATATTCCGGCCTCGCGACCACCGCGGGAATGGTGACGACGTTTTCCGCGTCCCAATAGTGGCCCCAAAGCATGGCCGCCGCCGCAAACGGCAAAACGGCGACATGGCCGGTATAGAGCGCCGCGGCGGCAACGAGCAGCGACAGGAACACGATCGCAAAGCCGGCGATGCTGAGCCCGCGTTGGCCGATCCTGGGCGTAATCAGCGGACCGATCCAGCCGGAAATCGCCGCGATAATGTAGAGCGCGAGCGTTACCAGGGTGGTCCCCAATACGCCGGAAACCCCGACCATCACGAACAACACGGGAAGGTAAAAGGCGAAAGTGGAGAACTCGCCGCTCTGCGCGAAGCAGGCGATCCAGCCGAATAGCGTGGCCCGCCAGCGGATCGGGTCCTTGCGGATGTCGGCAAGAAATGCCGTCGGGGAGGGTCGAGCGACCTGGACATCCTCGTCCGGAAGCATGTCCAAGCGATCGCCATACATGCTCGCGGTCACCTGCTTGGCCTCCCGAAAGCGGCCGCGGCGAATGAGCCAGATCGCAGTCTCCGGCAGGTCGTGGCGCAGATAGAAGATGATGGCGGCAGGAACCGCACCGAGGCCGAGGGTCACGCGCCAGATCACGTCGTGCGGCAGGTCGGCGACGATGAAGATGGCGACGATCGTGAGCGCCAGCACTTGACCCACCGCGAACATGAACTGCCACCGATTGCCCATGACCTCGCGTTCCCCGCGGGGCATGGACTCCATGATGTAGGTGTAGCCGCTGGAGATATCGCTGCCGAGCGGAATGCCCAGGATCAGGCGGACGATGATCAACGACGCGAGGTTTGGCACGAAGGCTTGCGCCAGCGCGAGGATGACGAACATCCCCATCGTGGACAGAAAGACGATACGGCGGCCGAGCCTGTCGGCCAGCCATCCGCCGAGCAGCGCGCCGATGACGGCGCCACCCTGCGTTCCGGCCGCGGCCAAACCCAGGAGCGCTGGCGTGGGATGGAAGGTGTCGCGGATGAAGATCAGCACGAACGCTATCGAATAGAGATCCCAGGCCTCGACAATGATCGAAGCCATCATCAACCAGCCGATCCACCGCCCTTTCGGGTTATAGTTGCTGATCAGATAGCTGACGGCGCGATCCATCGCCGCCTGATGCGCGTGCGCGGACACGATTCGATCCCCCAAATTTGCGACGCTCACTCCGGCACAATATCGTGCCGATGAGTGCCAGCCGAGACCCGGTCTGTCTTTTCAATATGAAAGAGCCACCTAGGTCAGGGCCGGCTCAGTTTGGCATGAAGACCACGAAAACTCAGTTATCCTTTATGTTGATGAGGGCGCATCGCACACTGACCGTGATATTCCCCATGTGATGGTCGGCATGCGGTTGGTATGCGCAAATATGCGCCCACTCGCGCCGCAGCTTTGCGGGCACTTGTTCGGGTTTCGGTATCCAGCAATTGTTCTGGAGCGGCACCCATTCCCGATACACGATCACATCAAAGCCAAGAGAGCTGTCGAGCTGGGTCTTGCGCCACTCGGTGACGCGGCACTCGCCGTGGCCGCAGCCGCAGCGTCCCAAGTCGCCAAACAGCTTTTGGTATTCGTCATGATAAAGTTCGTGCTTGTAGCCTTCGTCGCCGGGCGCTTCGCCGACCGGTACGCCTTCAAACATCAGGGCCGGAGCCTGACGCGCTCCCAACACCAGGCTGAGCCCGGTTGCGGTGGCGCCGAGAAGCGTTCTTCGCCGCGTGATGAGCATCGCCACCTCTCCGCTTCGTCCGAGCGTCCGGTTGCGCGATCGTCCCTCCGGCGGGGCGTCAGGCAATCGCCGGGCCGGAGGCAGGTGAGCCGAGCACCGGCTAGGCTTTGCTAACGCGGCGCTCGCAGTCGGCAGCCGTCAATCGCCCAGGCTGCAGCTTCGTTCCAAGCCCGGGGCCGGCCATCGGGTAGACAAAGCCGTCGCGGATTTCCGGGAGTTCGGTCAGAACTTCGCGATACCAGCCTGTGGTGAACGCACGCACCATTTCCTGCACCAGCGTATTCGGGCAATTGAGCGACAGGTGCACCGAGGCAGTCAACACCACCGGGCCGGTGCAGTCGTGCGGCGCCACCGGCCGGCCCCAGGCCTCGGCCAGCGTTGCGATTTTCTTTGCCTCCCCGAGGCCACCGCACCAGGAGAGGTCGAGCATCACCACGTCCACCGCGTCCGCCTGCAGGAATTCGCGGAACGCCCGCCGGGTCGCGACTGTCTCGCTGGCGCAGATCGGAACGTTGGTGCGCGCGCGCAGGCTCGCGAGCAGGTCGGCGTTGACCATCTTGATCGGATCCTCGACCCAGAACGGCTGAAACGGCTCCAAGGCGCGCAGCACCACCTCGGCCGCCGGCGGCGTCCAAAGCGAGTGCAATTCCGCCATGATGTCCATCTTGCTGCCGACCGCGTCGCGGATCTTGCGAAATGGGACAAGGGCGTTATCGAGTTCGCTCGGCGGATATGGAGCGGCCCTCTGTCGCCTCGGCGGCGAAATCGAACGGCCATATTTTCATGGCCGTGATGCCCTGCTCGAGCAGGGAGTGCGCGAGTTCGTCAGCCCGGTTGAGAAAGGCGTCCAGGTCTTCGTAGGCGCCACCTGCGGTCGCAGGGTTGAGGCCCCAGTTCCCCGTCTTCTGTCCGCCGCCTTCACGGATGTAGCGGTAGCCGGCGCAGGTATTGTAGACGCGGACCTTATCGTGCGAGAGGCCGCCCAGGCATTGATAGAGGGGCTGACCGACGGCCTGGCCGAACAGGTCCCACAGCGCGATGTCCACGGCGGAGGCGGCACGCATCTCCACTCCGCGTGCCGCTAAACCCGAGATATTGGTTCTGCAATGTCCGTGCATGACGGTCGATTTGCAGCGCGGGCTTCCCGAGCAGCAGCGGCGCCACCGTCTCATGGATTTGCGCCTCGACCGCGCGGGGGCCAAAGAAGGTCTCCCCGAGCCCGACCAATCCCTCGTCCGTGTGGACGTGGACCCAGAGCAGATTGGGAAACTCCCCGAGTCTGATCGTCTCGAAGGCCGTGATCTTCATGGCGTCTCTTCCCGTGCGCTTCAGCCGTCAGGACAGTCACTATTGGACCGAACGAACGGACCGCCGCGGCGCTTCGGCCACGCCGACACCCGGCAGCGCCCGACAATGTACAATAGGCCGCACGGAACGCCGGGAAAAAGGGGTGGAGCGGGCCTCGCGAGGTTCGGGCGGGCGAGACACCGATGTCGCCTGCAGAATGGGTGTGCAGAGGCGGCGATGGCGGGGGGCAGGCCACGCAGCATCGCGTTGTCTAAGTAACGGCTTGGGCGAAATGGATTTCTTGACCGCCCCCGGCCGAAGGGGTAAACGTTTCCCCAACAAGCCAAGAATGGATTCCCGGGAGAGGCGTCCGAATGATCGGCGTCCCTGGTTTTCGGCCGATCCTGCTGATCAGCACGCTCGTGGTCGTCGTCGCGGCGGCCGTGGCTGTTTGGCAATACGAGCTGCGGCCGACCACGACCCAGCAGGCGGTCGCCGCAACTCCGCAGCGAGCCGAGCCGCGCGCCCTCAGTCCCGAAGAAGAGAGCTACGCCGCGGCGCTGTGGGAAATCCAGAGACAGGTCACGGTGTCGGCGGTGGCCATGAGCTACGCCGGCATCGCTTATGAAATCGACAACCACGATGTGCACGTGCTCGAGCAGAAGATCGAGCCGGTTGCAAAGTTTTTCGTTGAAGCCGAGCCGCGGGTCCGCAGTTTGACGGTTCCGCCGTCGCTGTCGAAGGTTCACGACGAATACCTCGAAGCGGTGGTTCTCTATCGCAAAGCCAGCGACGAAATGCTCGCGTTCACCAAGGACGGTGAGCGGCAGCATCTTGTCGACGCCCAAGGCATGGGCGTCGCGGCGTCGGAAGACCTCCTGCGCGCCGGCGAGGTGCTTTGGCCGGGCCAGTACAAGCCACACTGACTGATGAACAACCTGAAAGGAGCCCAAAGCTTTTGAGAAGTCCTGCGACTATGTTGAATCCTTGATCAAGGGAGGAAGCAATGAGGTTGGGAATGAAAGTTCGACTATTCGCGTCGGTCGTCGCTGCTTCAGCGGCGATCTCGGTGATGAGCGGAACCGCGGCAATGGCGCAAAACTGCTCCGTCTGGTTGGTCGAGAGCAGCCGCTTCATGAAGGTGCCGTTCGGCGCGTTCATGCCGGACCGCGCCTTCGTGCCCGGCAGCACCAATCCGAACAACAACATTCCGACAGTCGATCTGCCGGCCAACTACGGCGTGATCAAGTGCGGCACCGATGTGATCCTCTATGATACCGGCTGGAAACAGCAGGATTATCTGAAGATGACCGGATCGGATCATTGGGCGTCGGGCCCTGACCAGCTCAAGGTCCTCGGCTTCAGCCCCGGCGACGTGACGAAGATAGTCATCGGTCACGGCCACTGGGATCACGCCGGCCAGATTATGGATTATCCGAACGCGGTGCTCTATGTGCAGAAGCAGGAGCTTGCCGCGATTGAGTGGGCCTTGAGCTATCCCGAGAAGCACATCAGGGCGATCAACTCCGATCCGGGTGGATGCAATCGAACGCCAGCTTGCGGATACATGCCGCTGACGATGCAGGAAATCTACGGCAAGGTCCTCAACGGTAAGGCCGTTGTCGTCGATGGGAAGATGGAAATCGCGCCTGGCGTGATCATCCATCCGGCGTTCCGCGCCCACACCGCGGGCTCGCAGCTGCTCGAAGTGCCGACCAGCGTCGGCAAGCTGATGTTCGGGTCTGATGCTTACTCGTCCTACGAGGGTATCCGCGACTGGATGGTGGCGAACATCCAGCAGACCGACTCGGTCCAGCAGTTCCTCGCCTACGAGCAGTGCTACAAGGTCACGGGTGGCTACGAGAACTGCGTTTCCGCGCACGAGCCGCTGGCCTACACCGACAAATATCCGCTCACGAAGAACTCATGGGTGGCTTTGAACGGTGGGCGGATGGCAGAAATCGCGTTGGCGCCCGGCGAGAAGTCGCGCAAGCCTTGAGCCGTTGCGCGTCTGCTTTTGAACAAGCTGCGAGGGGCCCTTGCCCCTCGCAGCAGCATGCGTGATGCGGGCCGTCTGTCGGCTTGTTCTCGTGCTCCTGCTGCTTGCATTCGCCGCGGGCAGCGCTTGGCCACACGACGCGAGTTCATATGGCGGCGTGTTTCGCTCACGCAATTTCGGTGGGACGTGGCTGCGGGCCGATGTCGGCTTGTTCCTCAATGTCCCGCTGATCGTCGCGGTTGATCCGCGCAACCCATCACATCTCCTGGCCGGCACCGATCTCGGCCTGATTGTGTCGAACAACGGCGGGCTGACTTGGGCTCCCGAAGCGCGCGATCTCATTTTCGGCGCGGCGTTCGCGGTCATTTTCCTCGACGGCGGTGAGCGCGCGATCTGCGCGGCGCAAAGCGGCGTGTACCGCTTCGAAGATGGGCGCTGGACAGCGGCGCGCGCGCCGGATGCCGCAATTCCCGCCAGGATGCTTGCGGTCGGAGCCTCGGCCGATCAGGTCTATCTGCTTGGCCGAAATCGGCTGTTTGCGAGCCGCGACGGCGCGCGGACCTTTTCGGAGGTGCGCAGAACGTCCGACGCGGGGGAGATGACGGCGCTCGCCGTCGTCCGCTCAGAGCCCCCGAGCATCATGGCGGTGGTCGACGGCCGGGTCATGGCCAGCGAGGATGGAGGTCTCCAGTGGCGCCCGAGCTCGCCGGGCGGTCAGACCGGACCGGCCGACATTGTCGCCGCCGATCCTCAAGTCCCGCGGAGAGTGTGGGCGGCGGGCGCCGGCCGCGTGTACATCAGCGACGATCTGGGTGCGTCGTGGCGCGCCGCCGGGCGCGCCTTGCCCGAGCCGGCGACCAAGGTGCGCGGCATTGCCGCGAATGCCGAGGCGAAGATCCTCGTCGTCAGCACGAACCGCGGTGTCTATCGCACCGAAGACGGCGGCGAGACCTGGGTTCTCAAGGAGGACAACCTTCCGATCCATCTCGAGGCGGGGCCGCTGGCGCGTGATCCGGCCGACACCAACGTGCTCTATGCCGTGTACTCACTGATGCCCTATTCGGAAGCGTGGCGCATCGCCGTCGAGACCGGCAATCTGTCGAGGCCGCTCGACCCAATCTATATTGTGGGGGCCATGGGTCTCTTTCTGGTCGTCCTGATCGGTGGCGGTTTGTTCGTATTTCGCCTGGTGCGCATGCGCGCCGCCGCCAAGCCCCAACCATCATGTTAGAAGTAACTGCGAAACCACCGCGGGCGTGGCGGCGCCCGTTGGCGATTGCTGCCGCCCTTGCAATCGTCGTGCTGATCGTAGGCGGCGCGCTGCTGATGCGGGGCGGAGCGCCTGCGGTGCGGGTCGTCGAGTACGCCATGTCGGACCCGCATGATGCGCCTGTGGCGATCGCCGCGGCCGCGGACGGCACGATCTGGTTCACCATCGATCAAGCCGAAAGCATCGGGCGCGTGCGCGGCGGCCGTATTGACCTGCTGCGGACGCCCGGGCGCAATTTCGAACCGCTGGGCTTGGCGGTCGCCGGCGACGGCAGCGCCTGGTATACCGACATCGAGCGCGGGGCCGTCATGCACATCAGCCCCGCGGGCGAAGTCTCGCGGTTTTCGCTCGACAGCGCGATCGTGCGGCTGGGCCGGCTGGCAATTGGCCCTGACGGCTCGGTCTGGGTTGCCGACATCACCGGAGGGGGCATCACCAGTCTCAAAGACGGGACCTTCACGCCGCACGAGATCGGGTCAGGTGACGGAGGACCCTACGGCGTGGCGGTGACGTCAGACGGCGTTGTGTGGGCGACGCTGCAGGGCGACGGCAAATTGGTCCGCATCGATCCTGGCGGCACGCCGGTCACGATCGATTTGCCGAGGCCTGGCGCGGTTCCGACCGACATTGCGGTCGGCGCCGACGGTTCGGTGTGGTTTCTCCAATTCCGCGCCAATCGCATTGGCCGATGGCGGGACGGAAAGTTTTCCGAGTTCGAGGTGGCCAAGGAGAATGCCGGTCTCAGCGGGCTGGCGGTCGCCGGGGACGGAGCGATCTGGTTCGGAATGGTGCGCAGTTCGAGCCTCGGCCGCTTGCGCGACGGCAAGGTCGAAACCTTCCGGCTTCCGCGTGACAACACCCGCCCTTACAGCCTCGCAGCCGATCCCGACGGCAATATCTGGTATGCCGACATCAGCGGCTATGTCGGCATGCTGCCGGCACAATATGCCCGCCGTCCGTAGCCGCACGCGGCGGCCGATCCGGCGAGCGCACGCGTCCTGACCATGCCAAGTCCGCGGACGCGAGCGGCGATGCAACATTCAAAGCCGCAGCGCGAAAATCTCTTTCGGCTCGCGTACGCCGCGGAGGAGATGGGCGCCGAGCGGCTCAAGCCGGGCGCTGTCGCGCGTCGCCGCAGCCAATTCGGCGGAGACCAGAACCCTGCGGCCGAGCGGCTCGCACAGCTTCTCGATCCGCGCCACCTCGTTCACCGCGGGACCGATGACCGTGAAGTCGAGGCGGTCGACGGCGCCGACATTGCCGTACAGCACCTCGCCGAGGTGGAGCGCGAGATCGACGACGGCAACCGGCTTCCCTATCCGCGCCCGATCGGCGTTGAGCCGGTCGAGGTCGTGCATCGCCTCGGTGGCGGCGTTGAGCGCGTGGCCGCAGGTTTCATCGCGCGTCGCATCGACGAAGGCGAAGCTCGCGAGCATGCCGTCGCCCAGGAACTTGAGCACCTCACCGCGATGTCGACGCAGCGGGGCCGCCAACGTTTCGAATATGTCGTCGAGCATTTCAACGAGAACGGGCCCCGGCGTTGCGTCGGCGATTGGCGTAAAACCGCGGATGTCGGCGTACCAGAGGACGGCGCGAATGCTCTCGACCGAACCGCGCTCGACCACACCGGCATGAACACGGCGGCCTGCATCGCTGCCGAGATAGGCGGCGAGCAGGCCGGCGGCCATCGTATGCTCCGCATCCGATACGATCGCCAGCGACACCGCGGGCAATACCGCTTCGATCAAGTGGAGGTCGTCGTCGCTGAAACCCTCGGGGTGATCGGTCGCGAAGGAGAAGCCTAGGCCGCTGTCGGGGAACGCCTCCGTCGCCATGCCAACGGGGATCAGTTCGGCGAGATAGTCGGTTCCTCCGGCAATCGCCAACTGCTCGAGCACGGCAAAGTCGTGTCGCGCCCCGCTGCCGGCCAACCGACGCCGCAGACGCTGCGGCACGCCTCCGCCGAGGGCGGTATCCCGCAGATAGGTATAGGGGCTTTCCCGCAGGTCCTGATCATAGGCTTCGCCGTGCTCTCGCGGTGACGGGTCCACGACGTCGCGGTCGCGCCACCAGGTGTAGGTGTAGCCTGCCCATTGCGGATGCAGCGTTCGCATCCCGACGAAAGCGCGCCAGAGCGGCACCCCTGCAGCGGCGAGCCGCCGGCAGAAATCCTCGAACACGGCCGCGGCCGGAGCCCGGCGCAGCCCCTCGCGCACCGCCCAGAGATGCAGCTCGGTGATCCGTCCATCGGGTGTCACCGGGGGCGTTCTTGCGACCGGCGATTGAAATCGCATCCGGGCAGCCTCGCAAACCTTGGTGTTCGGTCTCCAGCCGCGTCTCACTGCCGCGTCGGCAACCGACGGCAAACAGATCTCGTCACCGAGCATGATAGGATGGAGACGGCGCGTTGGAAAACAAGAGGAGGAACATTTGGCGACTATCGTGCTCGCCCACGGCGCCTGGTCGTCGGCGTGGGCCTGGAAGAAGATGCGGCCGCTCATGGCGGCGGCCGGACATGAATTCTTCGCACCGAGCTACACCGGGCTGGGCGAACGGGCTCATCTGGCCGGTCCCGCGAACGACCTGGAAACCCATATTCAAGACGTGCTTGGCGTCATCAAGTATGAAGATCTGCGCGATGTCGTGCTGATCGGGCACAGCTATGGCGGCATGGCGGTGACGGGTGTCGCCGATCAGGCGCGCGATCGCGTTGCCGGGCTTATCTATCTCGACGCCTTCGTGCCGGCGAACGGTCAGGCCTTGATCGACTTCTTGGGCGCCGAGGAACGGCAACGTCTGCTCGGCAGCGTCAAGACCGGCGACGGCTGGCGAGTGACGCCCAATCCAATTCCGCCCGACACGGCCGCGGAGGATATTGCGTGGGTGTCGCAATTCCGCATGCCGCAATCGGTCCGCTGTTTCGAGCAGCCGATTCGCCTCCAAGCGGAGCCCGCGGTGCCGCGTTCGTACATTCACTGTACACGCTACGCCGACAAGACTCCGTTCAAGCAATTTGCCGATCACGCGAGACACACCGCAGGTTGGCGATGCTACGAGCTGGACGCCAGCCACAGTCCGAACGTCACCGCGCCGGGCGCGCTGATGGAGCTGCTGCAGCGAATTTTGCAGAGATAGTCTACGACCGGCACAAGAGCGTCCGGAGCGCCGTCGCCAGGCTTGCCGACGGATCAGGCTCGCTCGCTTTTGCTCGCCAGCCGACAAAACCGTCGGGCCGAACCAGGCAGGCGCCGGTCGGAGGCAGCCCGTACGCGCTGCAAAACCGATTCTCGGGATCGGCCAAATCCGTGCGGCCGACGCGATGGACGTCCAGTTGCACATCGCTCAAGCGGGCTGCTTCGATGCGGCCGGCTTCGCACCAGGCTGCGCCCTCGGGCCCGGCCAGAAGGACGAAGTTTGCGGCCGAACAGGTCGAGGGTCGATATTCGTTTCCCGTCCCGTTCCAGGAAGAGATGCGGCGCACGCGCCCCCGGCCGCCCCAATGTGAGCCGTGGATCGTCGTGTCCCTTGCCATCGCCGTTGTCGGGCGAGATCGCCGGCGAATGATAGATGTAACCGAGTTCGACGTTGAAATCGTGCGCCAGCGGTTCGTAGTCGGTGGCGCCGAGATAGGTGGCGGTGCGCGTCACGTAGCGCGTGTAAGCCTGCTCGACGGTAAACTTCGCCACCGGTTTGCGCTCGGCCTCGTAGCTGTCGAGCAGCCTTGGGCCGGCCACGCCTTTGAGCACCATTGCCAGCTTCCAAGCGAGGTTGTGGGCATCATGGATACCCGTGTTGCCGCCGAAACCGCCGTTGGGAGGCATGAGGTGTGCGGCGTCGCCGACGATGAAGACGCGCCCGCGCTGGAACTCGCGCGCCACGTCGGAGGTTGCGCGCCAGCGCGCCACGCCATCGATCTTGACGTCGAGGTCGGGCACGCCGGCGCCGGCGCGCACCAACTCGATCAACCGCTCCTCGCTGGTGTCGGCAGCGGCATTGGCGGCCTTAACCGGATCAACCTTCGGATCGCCGACGGTGTTCACCACCATGAAGCCAGACTGGCAATCCTTCTGCAGGCGAAAGAACCCGCCGAACATCGGATTGTTGATGTAGACGATGCTGATCGGTTTGCCGCCGAGCTGGCGCCGCAGGTCGGCGCGAAAATAGATCGTTATGCTGTTCGAAAAAATGCCGCGACCGTCGAGTGGGAGGCCGAGGATCTCGCGCACTTTGCTGTGTGCGCCATCGGCGCCGACCAGATAGCTGCACCGGAGGCTGCTTTCCGCGCCGCTATCGATATCGCGCACCCTTGCGGTTACGCCGTCGGCGTCTTGACTGAATCCGACAACCTCGCAACCCGCGCGGACTTGCGCGCCAACCTCTTCGGTGCGTTCGCGCAACACTCGCTCCAAGCCGGGCTGGTTGACGAACAGCCGCCGGCACGGCGTCAAGCTGTCGTCGACCCCGACGTTGAGGCCGGGGATGATGTCCGCGAGCTTGCGCCCGGAGAGATTGTCCATCGCAATGAGCGCGCCCTCGGGCACGAAGTCTTGCTCGGACTGGAGACGCACCTCATCCTCGATGCCGGCAGCGCGAAACAGTTCGATTGTCCGCAGGTGGAAATGCGCAGCTCCGGGCAGCGGCGAGCCGGCTCGCATGCGTTCGACCGCTATTGAACGAATGCCGTGGTGCGCCAGAAACATCGCGGTCGTCAGGCCCACCAGGCCGCCTCCCGCAATGAGAACCGGCACTTCCGCGCCGCTTGTTCCTGACTCAGTCGGTGCGATCACGAGAAGGCCCTCCCTGTCGAATCACCGCCCGGGTGCTGTGAACCTCGTGCACGTCCTGGCCCGAGCGATCCATTCTTGGCGTTTATACCGTCCCTTTGCTTCAGTTCCAGCACGGTCGGCCGCGGGATAATGAGCGGAAAGGCTGATGGCTAAATTCCAGGCGGGATTTGCAGTGATGCACGACGCACTCCGTTCAAGGCCGTGTGATAAGATGCGCTCCAAAACCAGAGGAGAAGCGCGTGCAGCGGCGGGAATTTGTGGCGCTCTTCAGCGGGGCGGCGGCTTGGCCGCTCGCCGCGCGCGCGCAGGACGCTGGCGGCGTGCGCCGGATAGCCGTGCTGACGACTTTTTCCGATAAGGATGTTCTGGCGCAGGGTTGGCTCGCGGCGTTTCGCAAGGGGCTTGACGAGTTCAACTGGCGCGACGGCCGCAATGTCCGCATCGACTATCGCTGGGCGGCGGACGATGCGGACAGACTGCGAGGATTCGCACAGGAACTGGTCGCGCTGCAACCCGACGTCATCTTTGCGGTAACGACGCCCGCCGTGGCGGCGCTGCTGCGGGAAACGCGCACACTCCCGATCGTGTTCGCGCAAGTGTCCGATCCGGTCGGCAGCGGCTTTGTCGCCTCGCTCGCGCGGCCAAGCGGCAACGTCACGGGGTTCACGAACATCAACATCGAATCGACGATCGGCGGCAAATGGCTGGAGCTTGTCAAGCAGATCGCGCCCGCGACCCGGCATGTCGCCATGATCTACAACCCCGCCATGGCGCCGTTCGCCGGCTATTACCTGCGGCCGTTCGAGGCGGCGGGCCCCGCCCATGGGGTCCAGGCGAGCGCCGCCGCGGTCCACAGCGATGGCGATCTCGGCAACGCTTTCGCCACCCTCGCAAGCGAGCCCGGAGGCGGAGTCGTGGTGATGCCGGACACCTTTACCGGGATACATCGCGAGCAGATCGTGTCGCTTGCTGGACGTTACCGTTTGCCGGCGGTGTATCCCTTCCGCTGGTTTGCCGACATCGGCGGCCTGCTCTCGTACGGCATCGATTCCGATGACATGTTCCGACGCGCGGCTTCCTACGTCGATCGCATTCTCAAGGGAGCGAAGCCGGCTGACCTTCCGGTGCAGGCGCCAAGCCAATACCAACTGGTCATCAACCTCAAGACGGCAAAGGCGCTGGGCTTTACGGTGCCGCAGACCCTGCTCGTCACCGCCGACGAGGTAATCGAATAGCAGTTCAAGGCTACTGCCGGCCGGCGCCCCATCCGCCTCTAAGTAAGGGCGGCCCGACCGTGGATATGACGCTTCCAGGTGTCACATCGGCTTCTGAAACTTGAGCACGAAATTGTCGACCGGCATGGTCGGCCGGTAACTGGGGAAATCGTGGGTATCGTCCGGGTTCCGCCAGAAATCGCCTTCGGCGACGAAGCGGAAGCCCGCCGCTTCGATTTCCTGGCGCAACGTGCTCTCCTCGATGCGATGCAAAGTCTTGCCGACCGAGGTTCCCTGTCCCGCGGAGGCAGAATGGTCGGCAATCACCAAAAGGCCGCCTGGCTTGAGCACCGCGAACAACTTGCGATTCATCTCGGCGCGATCGACGTTCATGTACGTGGTGTCGTGATAGAAGAAGAGAAACGTGATGAGGTCGAAATCGTGCGCATCCGGCGGCACCGGATCGTCAAAGGGGCGGATGTCGGCCACGACGTCTTTCATTGCCGGCGTCTTCAGGCGCGCTTCGAAAGTGGCCTTGGGTTTCTCGAAGAGATCGGGGGGATTTTGACCATAGACGACCCCACCCGGGACGACGGCGCGGGCAAACATCTCAGTGCTGTAGCCGCCGCCGGCACCCATATCGAGCACCTTCATGCCCGGGCGCACGCCGGCAAAGGCCAGAAGCGGCAACGGATCGCGGCGCTTGTCGGCTTGCCGATCGGCGTCGCTGCGGTCGGGCGCAGCAAGGAGCGCGGCATAGTCAGGCGCTGATTGCGCCCCAGCTCCCGCGGTCGCGCTTAGGAGGGCAAAGAAACCGAACGTCATGGCGGCGATCGAGCGCGCACATTCTGCAAACATCATCTCATCTTCTCCGGTTAAGGCGGTCCAAGCTCATAGCGCAACGCGCTGGCAAAAGCCGAACGGTATTTTTGCAAAATCGCGTGACCGCATAGGTTTCCGCGATCGGCTGCGGCACGCGCTCTTCGGAAAGCCGCAAGCGCGTCATGGTTCAGGCGCCGGCCGCAACGGCCAGATCAAAGGCGGTGCGCAACATGCGCATCGTTGCCTCCTGCGTCATGAAAGCCGCATGCGCGGTCAGGGTCACGTTTTCCATCGCCAGCAAAGGGTCGTCCGCGGCCGGCGGCTCCTGCGCGAAAACATCCATCGCGGCATGGCGGATATGCCCGGAGCGCAGCAGCGCCACGAGCGCGCCAGAATCGACGATGGCGGCTCGGGCAGTATTGACCAAAATCACGCCGGGTTTGGTCATCGCCAGTCGGGCATGGTTCAGGAAGCCGCGAGTCTCCTCGTTCAAGGCGAGCGTGACGCAGAGGATGTCGGCCGCCTTCAGCACCTGCTCCAGCGCAGCGACCTGCACCCCCGGCGCGGCTGCCGGCGAGCGATTCCAGGCGAGCACCTGCATGCCCAGCCCGAGTGCGATGCGCGCGACCTCGCGGCCGACACCGCCGAGGCCGATGATCCCCAGGATCTTGCCGTAAAGCTGCAGCCCTTCGATCTGCCGCCACCTGCCGGCGCGAACGTCGCGATCCATGCGCGCCACGTTGCGCGCCGCGGCCATGGCGAGGGCGATAGTGTGCTCGGCCACGCTGGTATCGCCATAGCCCCTGATGGTGTGGACCTTGATACCCCGGCTCGCCGCCGCGGCGAGGTCGATGAAGCTGGAAGCGCCGGTGCCAAGAAAAACGATGTGCCGAAGGTCCGCGCAACGCGCCAGCAAGTCGGCATCGAAGAAGGTATGGTCGTTGATGCAGATGTCGAAGCCATCGAGGAGGGTCGGCAGCCCATCGGGCTGGCCGTCGGCGATGTTGACACGGATGGGTGGGTCTTCCGGCCGCAACACGCGTTGCCACAGCTCGACCATGCCGGTGAGGCAGTCCAGAAAGAGTACCGGCATCGCGACCGCCCTGCCTGTCAGCGCCAGTCTATCAGAAGGGCAACGCGGCACTACAGAGGCCATCTGCAACCTGCCGCGAATCATGTCAGCCGATCGGTGGCGGCATCGCGCGTAGCGATAGGGCAGAACGCGGTCGCAACACACCCATTCTTGCCGGTGCCTGGACAGTCCGTATTGGCCGGACGATCATGGGCTGGAGCGGCTGGCGGGCGGCGGTATTCCCTGCTTTTTGATCAGCTCAAGTCGGCGATGCAACGGGGAGGAAGGCGAACGTGTCGGTGACCAGTGACCTTGATGGCACGAGCCCCCGCTATCTGCGGGACAAATACGCAATCGTGGGGGTGGGAGAAACCGCCTACATGCGCGGCTCGGGCAAGACGACACGCGCGCTCGCCACCTGGGCGGTCCGCAATGCCATCGCGGATTCGGGGCTCAAACCTGCGGATGTCGACGGCATGCTCTCCTACCAATCGGGCAATTCGACATTCTCCCCTTTTGTTGCTGGCGACCTCGGCATCCGCCTCAACTTCTACATGGACGTGTTCGGCGGCGGGTCGTCCACCGAAGCCCTCGTCGGCATTGCGATGGGCGTGATCGAGGCCGGCATGTGCAAGGTCGTGGTGATCTTCCGGGCCATGAACGGCTACTCGCAGGTCCGCATCGGCGGCACCGGCGTGCGCGCCGCCGCGCCGGTCTCGGGCGACATGCTGCACAGCCGCGCCTACGGCTGGCAGAGCGCGGGACAAATGTTCAGCCCCACCTTCATGCGCCATATGCACGACTATGGGACGCGTCCCGAACAGGTGGCCGCCGTGAAGGCGATCCACAGCGAGCACGCTTCGAACAACCCGAAAGCGCACTATAAGGAGCGCGTGACGGTAGCCGACGTGCTGGCCAGCCGCATCATCTGCAAGCCGCTGCATCTCCTCGACTGCTGCGTGGAGACCGATAACGGCAATGCGATCATCGTGACCTCGGCCGACCGTGCGCGCGACCTGCGCCATCCGCAGGTCCTCATCCGCGGCGTCGTCGGCCGCTGCAGCAAGCCGCGGGTCGACATGCATTACCAGCACGGGCCGATCTCCACCGTCGCCGGCCGTTACGCACGCGAAATCTTGTGGCCCAATGCCGGCATCGGCCCGGAAGAAGTTGACGCCACCGGCTCCTACGACGCCTTCACCTTCACGACGATGCTTCAGCTCGAAGACTACGGTTTTTGCAAAAAGGGCGAGGGCGGTGCCTATGTCAGCGACGGCACCATTCGGCTCGGTGGACGGCGGCCCAACAACACGAGTGGTGGCCACCTCTGCGAGGGATATACCCACGGCATCAACATGGTGATCGAGAACGTCCGCCAACTCCGCCACGACGCGGACAACTCGTGCCCCGCCGGAGCGGACGGCAAGCGCCGGCATACCTACGACTACCGCGAGGGCGGCTGCCGCCAGGTCAAGGACGTCGAGGTGACGGCCAATCTCGGCTGGGCGATGCCAGGCACGGGCTCGGCCATGGTCATGCGGCGCGGCTGACGGGGCACGGACGGATGACAATCAAAGCCCAATATCTCGGCATGCCGCTCGATATCAGCGAGCTTGATGCCGAGAACCTGCAGTATTTCGGCTACTGCGCCGAACACGATTTTCGGCTCCAGGCCTGTGACCGCTGCGGCCTGTTGCGTTATCCGCCGACTACGGCTTGTCCGTGGTGTGCCGAGGCCGCTGCGCGGTGGGTTGCGGTCGAAGGCCGCGGCGCCGTGCATTCCTATGTCGAGGTCCACCACGCCATTCAGCCGGCGTTCCGCGACCATGTTCCCTACCTGGTGCTGCTCGTCGACCTCGACACGCAGAAGGGTGCGCCGACGGCAGACGAGGCGTTGCGCATCGTCGGCAATCTGACAACCGCGGACGGAACGCTGGCGCCGCCGGAGCTCGTGCGCAAGGTCGGCATCGGCACCCGCGTACGCATGGCGTTCACCGACGTCGCTCCCGGGTTTGCTTTGCCGCAATGGACTTTCGATGAGGCCGCACCACAGCCCGCGACTGTTTGGCGGTATCCGCAAGAATGACGCCGACCGGAGGGGCCTGCATCGCAGTCCAGGCGCCGCTTGCGGCATTTCAAGGAGGGAGCTTCAGTGAGCAGGGCAGGCGTCTTCTCCGGACTCACAGTGCTCGATGCGGCGAGCTTCATCGCTGCTCCGGCGGCAGCCACGATCATGGCCGACTTCGGTGCGGACGTGATCAAGATCGAGCCGACCGGCGTGGGGGATGCCTACCGCAACGTGTCCTTCCAGCCCGGCATGCCGGTCAGCGACAAGGACTACTGCTGGACGGTCGATGATCGAAACAAACGCAGCCTGGCATTGGATCTCAAGCGTCCGGAGGCGCAAAAGGTCATCCATGATCTCGTCATCAGCGCCGATGTGTTCATCACCAACTACCCGCCGCCGGTCCGGCGCCGGCTCGGCATCGCGTTCGACCAGCTCTCGCACCTAAACGAGCGGCTCATCTACGCGTCGCTGACCGCTTACGGCGAGCGCGGTGCCGAGGCGAACAAACCGGGCTTCGATTCCACCGCGTGGTGGGCGCGTTCAGGCCTCATGGATCAGGTGCGGTCCGATGCGCGGAATCTGCCGGCGCGCTCGGTCCCCGGCATGGGCGACCATCCGACGGCGCTCGCCCTCTACGGCGCGATCGTCACTGCGCTCCTGCAACGTGAGCGGACCGGCAAGGGGGCCCATGTGGGCACGTCACTCATGGCGAGCGGTGTCTGGGCGAACGCCTGCTTCGTCCAGGCCGCCCTCGACGGCGCCCGGTTCACGCCCCGGCCGCCGCGCACCGAAGCTTTCAATGCGCTCTCCAATCACTACCGCTGCCGTAATGACCGATGGCTCTTGCTCGCGGTCGGCGTCGTCCAGGACGCAAGGCTGTGGCGGCTGTTCGCCGAGACGCTCGGGCGGCCGGAACTCGCCGATGATCCGCGCTTCGCCGACCGCGCCGCCAGGCTCAAGAATGCTGGCGCCCTCGTTGCCATGCTCGACGAGATTTTCCTGCAGCGCGACGGCGAGGAGTGGATGCGCCTTCTCGAATCGAAGAGCTTTGTGGTGGCGCTGGTGGCGCGCCCGAGTGAAGCTCTTCACGACCGGCAAATGGAGGAGAATGGCGCGATCGTACCGTTACAGGGCGGTGGCTTCACCGTCAGCAGCCCGCTGTGGATCGGCGGCGTGGAAAAAGCGGCGGCAACGCCGGCCCCGAAGGTCGGCGAGCACAGTGCGGCGATCCTGCGCGAGCACGGATTTGCGGAGGAGGAGATCGCCCACCTCCGCGCTCAGGGAGTTGTTGGCTGATCGTGCGCTGCGCAGCGGCCCACAGACGCGCCGGTCTCATCAGCGTTTGAGAAAGCAGCACTTCAAAGCGCGCGCCGCATCATCCGGCGCAACGACTGATTCTCGCGCAATGGGCGCGGGCGCTGTGGCGCGCTGCAAATCCGTTATTCAGACTGCTGCTTCTCGCTCGTCTGTTGCTCGGCCTTGCACGTATCGCCGGCACAGGCAACGACGGTCGAGTTTTGGGCAGACGCATTTACGGGGTGGTAGTCGCACGCCAAAGCTTGATGCGACAGAGCAGCGGTCAAAGCAAAGGCGGCAAACGCAAGGATGATCTTCATTGATCCGCGTCCTTCTTAGCCAGGGAGCCCTGAAGGTACGCCCAACGGCACCGGAAGTCCATGACTGCGCCGACCCAGGCGGCGCCTCGCATGCGGCGAGTTCCACGCGGAAAAGTTCCCTCCGCCACCCTACCGCTTGAACAGCCCCATTATTTCCGCCTTGGCCAGCGTATTGAAATGCAAATTGAATCCGACCACCGCCGCCGATGTATCGGTCTTTACATCGAGCTTGTCGGACTTCACGGCAAAGACGGTGAACAGATAACGGTGCGGATGGTCACCTTGGGGCGGGCACGGGCCGCCGTAACCGGGTCCGCCGAAATCGGTTCGGGTCTGCAACGCGCCGGCCGGCAGCGTGCCGCCGGCACTGCCGGCCCCTTCGGCCAGCTCGCTCACATTCGCCGGGATGTTCACGATGAGCCAATGCCAGAACCCCGAGCCGGTCGGCGCGTCCGGATCGTAGCAGGTGATGGCGAAGCTTTTCGTCCCGGCCGGCGCGTCCGACCATTTGAGATGCGGCGACTTGTTGCCGCCGGCGCAGCCAAAGCCGAAGTCGGCCGACAGGATGAAATCCTTGGGCAGGTAATCGCCGTCATTGAAACTGTTGCTGATGACCGTGAAAGCCATGCGCCGTTCTCCTTCGCAACAGGCCTTGCCCCAGACGGGAGCCCAAGCAGTGTCACCATTTCGCCTAGTGGTGAATAGTCCGCCGCCTTCTCTCTCAAGGGCGCGCTAAAGCACGGCCCCCGTCGCCGGATCGATCAGGTGCATGTGATCCATGTTGGCGGAGAGACGCATCGCTTCGCCCGGCCCGGCGGCGCTGCCTGGATCGACGCGGCCGCAGATTTCCTGGCCATCGACGCGGAAGAATACGATCGTTTCCATGCCCATCGGCTCGACGACGTCGAGCGTGGGTGAGAACTCGGAGATACCTTCAACCGCTCCGCGCCGCGGCTCGGTGATGTGTTCGGGCCGCAGCCCGAATATCAGCTCCTTGCCGGTCAGGCCCTGGTAGCGCGTCACGTGCGCTGACGGTACCGGCAGGCTGACAGCGTCGGAAATGCGCACGCGCAGCCCGGCGCCATTTCCTTCCAACCGGCAGTGCATGAAATTCATCGCCGGTGAACCGATGAAGCCGGCGACAAATCGCGTTTTGGGATGGTGATAGAGCTCCTGCGGCGTCGCGATCTGCTCGATCAAGCCGCCGTTCATGACCACGACGCGGTCGGCGAGCGTCATCGCCTCGACCTGATCGTGGGTAACATAGACCGTCGTGGTCTTGACCATCTGATGGACGCGCTTGATCTCAGTGCGCATCTGCACGCGCAGCTTGGCGTCGAGGTTCGACAGCGGCTCATCGAACAGAAAGACCTTCGGGTTGCGCACAATGGCGCGGCCCATGGCGACGCGCTGGCGCTGGCCGCCGGATAGCGCCCGCGGTTTGCGGTCCAGCAGTTCCGTAATATCGAGAATGCGCGCGGCGTGATCCACGCGCTTTTTGATCTCATCCTTGGGGAACCGACGCAGCTTCAGCCCGAACGACATGTTTTCGAACACGCTCATGTGCGGATAGAGCGCGTAGTTCTGAAAGACCATGGCAATGTCGCGGTCCTTCGGCGGCAGGTCGTTGACGACATCACCCCCGATGAGAATATCGCCGGAGGTGACTTCCTCGAGGCCGGCGACCATGCGCAGCGTCGTGGATTTGCCGCAACCCGACGGACCGACCAGAACGACGAATTCGTTGTCCTCGATGTGGAGATTGATGCTGCGCACCGCTTCGACGTTGTCGAAGCGCTTGGTCACATTGCGCAACACGACTTCGGCCATCTTGTCCAGCCCTCTCGTTCAGCCCTTTGTCGCACCCGCCGTGAGGCCGGCGATATAGTAGTCCATGAGGAATGCGTAGATCACGAGCGGCGGCGCCGCGGCGACAAGCGCGCCGGCCATGAGCATGCCCCAGGCGTAGACGTCGCCGCGGATCAGGGTCGTGACGGTACCGACGGTCAGCACCTGCTGGTCCGCGGAATAGAGGAACGCCATCGGGTAGACGAACGCCGCCCAGGACACGGTGAAGGCGAAGATCGTCGCCGCGATGATGCCGGGCAGCGCCACGGGAATGAAGATCTTGGTGAGCATCTGCATGTGGCCCGCGCCGTCAATCAGCGCCGCCTCGTCGAGCTCCTTGGGGATCGACTGGAAATATCCGATCATGATCCAGGTGCAAAACGGCACCGTCAGCGTCGGATAGACCACCACCAGGCCCCAATAGGAGTTGAGCAGGCCGAGCGCCTTGACGATCTGGAACAGCGGGATGAACAACAGCGTGTCGGGCACGAGGTAGGTGAGAAAAATGCCCGTGGCGAGGATGCTCGAGCCCCAGAATTTCATGCGGCCCAGCGAAAACGCGCCCAGAACGCTGACGACCATGGTTATCACGACGACGCACGTCGTCACGACGGCAGTATTCCTGAAAAAGATCAGAAAATCGGTTTTCGTCAGCAGAATGCGAAATTGATCCAGCGTGATCCCGTCGGCGACGATCCATGGATTGGTCGCCATGTGCGCCATCTCCGCGTCGCCCTTCAGCGCGGTGACGACCATGTAGTACGGCGGAATCAGAAAAAAGATCGCAAACACGACCAGGAAGACATAGGACGTGATCAGCGCCCAGCGCCGGTTGCGGCTGAGGCTGGCCCGGAGACCGAAAGTGCCGGCGGTGCGCAGGGGCAGGGCGGCCGTGCTCATCAGATCTCCCGGCCGCGTTTGCGTACGCCGTGCAGAATGAAGACCGCCGCGACGGCAAGGATCGGGAGCATGAACAGCGAAGTGGCGGCGCCGAGCGGCAGGTCGCCGGAACGGATGCCGAGCATGAACGCGTAGGTCGCGAACACATGCGTCATGTTGCGCGGTCCGCCCCCGGTCATGATCTGCACGATGTCGAAATTGGCGAAGGTGACGATGAGCGAGAACAGCACGGTGATGGCGATGACGTTATGCATCATCGGCAGCGTGACGTGGCGGAATTTCTGCCAAGCGCTGGCGCCGTCTATCGCCGCCGCCTCATAGAGCTGCTCCGGCACCGATTTGAGCGCCGCAAGATACATGATCAGGAAGAACGGCGCACCGTACCAGACGTTGACGAGAATGACCGAAAAGCGCGCCCAGTAGGGTTCGCTGAGCCAGGGAATCGAATCGAAACCGAGCTCGGTGATGACCCAGTTGATGGCTGAGTGGGTGGGATCGAACAGCCACCACCAGCCTAGCGACGACAGCGCCAGCGGAATGACCCAGGGCACCAGAAGCATGCCGCGCCACTTGCGCTGGCCCTTGCTCGGCAGATTGTTGATCAGGTGTGCGGTGATCAGGCCGATCAGCGCCTTGAACAAGACGGCGAAGCAGGCGAAGATCGCGGTCTGCTCCGCGACCATCCAGAACACGTCGCGCGAGAGGAGGAAGCGGAAATTGGCGAGGCCGATGAAGCGCGTCTGCGACTTGTTCAGCATCGACAAGTAGATGGAGTAGCAGGCCGGATAGGCAACGAGCCCGGTGATGATCGCAAGCAGCGGCGCGCACATCGCAAAGGCGACAACCGAGCGCCGATGCAGAAACTTGCGTAACCCTCCCTTGGCCAGCGGCCGCGGATTTGTTTGCTGCAGTCCGGGAAGATAGGTGTGAACGGCTTCGGTCATGGCTACCCTGTCGGCCCTCGGGATCGTTCTCTGGTCGGCTTATCTTTTTTCACTCCCGCCGCGGCACACCACGGAGCCAAGGAATCACGCCCCGGCGCCTGGAATATCGAGCGCTCGCCGGTCCGTTCGCTGCGCGCCATATCGTCGATCAGACGCGAAGCGTCCCTTCGAGTTCCCTTTCCGCCCATTTGATCACATCGTCGAGCTTCTCGCGGCCTTGGGTAAACTTGGCCACCATGACGGTGTTGATCGCCTGGTTGTAGATCTGTGCGCCGACCTCGGTGCGCGCCGGGCGCCCGGCGATCGAAGTCTGCTCGTCGCCCCGCGGCGGATAGCCGTAGACGGTGCCGACCGGCGGCTCGACGACCTTCCACGTGTCGAAGTCGTACATGCTCTTGAAGGCGGGCAGATCGTAGCCCATTGAGGCTTCCACCAGCTTGCCGACCGCAGGTTTCTGGGAGAGATGGAGCAGCAGATCCTTTGCGGCGGTCTTGTTCTTCGAGAAACCCCACAACCCGTAGAAGAACGGAAGCTGGCCAACGAATCGGCCCTTCGGACCCTTCGGCATCGGGTGCGTCCAGCAGGTCTCCGCCACTTTGGGACTGTCGCGCCTGGCCACGGCCCAGGCGCTCGGCGGGTTCATGATGCCCGCTCCCTTCCCGGAAATGAGCCAGCGGTTGTTGCCGGCGTCGTCCCAGGCGTAGACCTCGGGCGGATTCACCGCCATGAGCTTCTTGAGGAATTCCAGGGCGGCGCGGGTCTCGTCGGAGTTGACCTTGATGTTGTCCTTGTCGTCGACCAGCACGACGCCATAAGAGTTGAACAACGCCGCAACCCAGTCGACCGCGTCGCTGGTCTGACCCATCGGCAGGCCGACCGGATAGCCGGCCTTGAAAAGCTTTTCCGCGGCGGCGAGATACGCATCCCACGTCCATGTGTCGAGCTTGGCCTGGTCCCACTTGGTCTCATCGACCGGAAAGATGTCGCGCAGATCGATGCCGGCGTGGGTTTTGTAGAGGTCCAACCGCGAGCAGCAGGGCTTCACCTGGCTTCCCCGCGTGGCCGACACGCCTCGCCACGTGCCCTTGATCTTGCCGAGATATTCGAACACCGGACTGATTGGCCCGTACTGCTTGATGAGCTCGCCGGAAATATCGTCGAGCGGCTCGAGCGTTTCAGCGTGGATGCGGACGTTCCAATCGCGGTGGGTCATGATGTCGTGGCCGGTGCCGGCCTGCGCTTCGGCGGCCGCGGTCAACTTGTCCTTCTCGCCTTGCGAGGTGATGAAGTCGATCTTCACCTCGACGCTGTTCTTGGCGCCCCATTCGTTGCAAAGCGCCGTCAGCGCATTGTTGGCATTCGGGACCCAATGGTCCCAGACGCCCAACGCCAATGTCCCGGCCGCGTAACTGTGCCTGACGTGCGGCGCCGCAATAGCGGCGACCGAGCCGAGGGCTACGGACTTGAGAACGCTGCGGCGGGTGGGGCGCGGACGCGCGAAGGGTGAATGGGCCATGTTTTCCTCCTTGCTTGCGCCGCGTTTCTCTGCGGTTGTTTTGGCGGTCGAAAGCATACTCTCATCGCCGCGCACCGGCTAGTGCCGCGCGCAAAAGCGTTCCCCTCCATGGCGTTGATGTGAAACGGGCTCGCTGCCGGTTCGGTCGGGTACTCGACCCAGTCGTCGCCGCCGGATCAAGCGGTCTGTTCGATGCCTTTGCGCCGCTTGTGCTGGATCCGCCGGGCGTGAAGGATGGGCTCGGTGTAGCCGTTCGGCTGGGCCGCGCCCTTGAATACGAGGTCGCAGGCCGCCGCGAACGCGACGGACGCGGCAAAGTCCGGCGCCATCGGCGAATATCGCGGATCGCCGGCATTCTGCCGGTCAACCACCACCGCCATCCGTTTCATGGTGTCCGTCACCTGACGCTCCGAGGTAATGCCGTGGCGGAGCCAGTTGGCGATGTGCTGGCTCGAAATGCGTAAGGTCGCACGGTCCTCCATGAGGGCGACATTGTTGATATCCGGGACCTTCGAACAGCCGATTCCCTGCTCGATCCAGCGCACGACATAGCCGAGGATGCCCTGGGCATTGTTGTCGAGCTCCTCCTGGATCTCCTCGGGCGACCAGTTCACGCCGTGGGCGACCGGCACGGTCAAAATGTCATCCAAGCGGGCGCGGGGGCGGGACGCGAGCTGGCGTTGCTGCTGGGCGACATCGACCCGGTGATAGTGTGTCGCGTGCAGCGTCGCGGCGGTGGGGGAGGGGACCCACGCGGTATTGGCGCCGGCCTTGGGATGCCCGATCTTCTGCTCGAGCATCGCCGCCATCAGGTCGGGCATTGCCCACATGCCCTTCCCGATCTGGGCATGGCCGGGAAGTCCGCAGGCGAGGCCGATATCGACGTTCCAGTCCTCGTAGGCCTTGAGCCAGGGTTGCCCGCGCATGTCGGCCTTGCGGACCATCGGCCCCGCCTCCATGGCGGTGTGGATCTCATCGCCGGTGCGGTCGAGGAAGCCAGTATTGATGAAGAAGACCCGCGATTTGACAGCGCGGATGCATTCCTTGAGGTTGATGGTGGTCCGCCGTTCTTCATCCATGAGGCCGAGCTTGATCGTATCGCGGCGCAGGCCGAGCATGTCCTCAACCGCGGCAAAGAGGTCATTGGCGAACGCCACCTCTTGCGGGCCGTGCATCTTCGGCTTGACGATGTAGATCGAGCCGGTGCGGCTGTTGCGCGCCGCGCCGCCCCTTTTGAGGTCGTGGAGCGCGATGAGGCTGGTGATCGCGGCGTCGAGGATGCCTTCGGGTACGGCGCGTCCGTCGCGGTCGAGAACGCCCACGTCGGTCATCAGGTGGCCGACATTGCGCACCAGCATCAGGCTGCGGCCCGGGAGCATCAGCCTGCTCCCGTCGGGCCGGGTGTAGACGTGGTCCTCGGCCAGACGACGCGTGACGCTCCGGCCTTGCTTCTGAAAGTTCTCGACAAGCGTTCCTTGGCACAGACCAAGCCAATTGCGATAGGCCGCCACCTTGTCGAACGGATCAACCGCGGCGATCGAGTCCTCGAGATCCATGATGGTGGTGAGCGCCGCCTCGAGAACGACGTCGGCAATGCCGGCGTCATCGGTGCGGCCGACCGGATGCGCGCGGTCGATGACGATCTCAATGTGGAGCCCGTTGTTGGCGAGGAGAACGCACTCCGGCGCGTCCGCGGCGCCACGATAGCCGCGGAACTTCGCCGGCTCCGCAAGTGCGACCGCGGCGCCATCGCCGAGGCTGGCAGCAAGCCTTCCATCTCTTACCGAATAGGCCTTCACGCCGGCATGCGAGCCGGAGGCGAGCGGCACCACATCATCCAGGAAGCGGCGCGTCCAAGCCATGACTTGCCTGCCGCGTTCGGGATCGTAGCCTTCGCTCGCGGCTAGGCCGTCTCTCGGAATGGCGTCGGAGCCGTAGAGCGCGTCGTAGAGCGATCCCCATCGCGCGTTCGCGGCATTGAGCGCATAGCGCGCGTTGCTGATCGGCACCACGAGTTGCGGTCCCGACAGGGCAGCAATTTCCGGGTCCACATTGGCGGTGTTGACCTGGAAGGGCGGCCCTTCGGGGACCAGATAGCCGATCTCCTCCAGGAACGCCCTGTGCGCGACCGCGTCGGACGCACGCCCCCGCCGGCTTCCGTACCACTCGTCGATCTTTGCCTGCAGCTCGTTCCGACGCTGCAACAACGCGCGGTTCAACGGGGCGAAGCGCTGAACGATTCGATCCAGCCCCTGCCAGAACGCGGCAGCGTCGAAGCCGGTGCCGGGAAGGGCTTCGTTGACGATGAAGTTGTGCAGCACCTCGGCAATGCTTAGGCCGTCAACAGATACGCGGTTGGATTCGGACATCTGAACGCTTTCATGGGGTGGCCCCGTGCACGGCAAGCTGCCTGGGCGCGTAGATTAGCGGCTTTCCGCAAGAACTTCACGGTTGCGCCCGGACGAGGGGCAGGAACGACGAAGGCCGCGTCCGACTTGTCCGCGCACCGGGCATTTTACGGCGTCAGCCAACCCGAGGCGTGTCGCCGGCGAGCACGGTCTGCATCCACGGGCGGTCGATGTTCTGCCCGCTCAGGATCACGGCGACCCGCCGGCCCTGCAGCCGTTCACGCTCCTTGATCACCGCCGCCAGCGCTGCAGCCCCGGCGCCCTCGGCGCAGCTGTGAGTGGCGCTGTAGATGATGCGGATCGCCTCGGCGATCTCGTCGTCGGACACCTCGACGATCCGGTCCGCGCCGCGCCGGATGACCTCCAGCGCGGTCACGTCGGGAGCACGCACTGCCATGCCGTCAGCAAAGGTGAACGCCGAGTTGGTCGCGACGACGCGTCCCGCGGCGAGGGAGCGGCTATAGGTGTTCGCGCGCTCGGCGACGACGCCGACGACCGCCGTATTCAGCCCCAACGTATCACGCGCGCCGATCACGCCGCAGATGCCGGAGCCAAGCCCGATCGGCACATAGACGGTATCGAGATCGGACACCGCGGTGAACAACTCGTACGCGTAGGTCGCGACCCCGATGACGAAATCGCGGTGGAACGAGGGGGCGAATTCGAGCCCACGCTCGCCGGCGATCCGCTCCGCCTGCTCCTTCGCGTCGTCGAAGTCGCGGCCGTGCTCGACCAGTTCGGCGCCCAGCGCCCGCATGGCCGCATTCTTCTCGGTCGAATTGCCGTGCGGCACCACAATGGTCACGGCAATACCGGCGCGCGCGCCGGCGAAGGCCAACGATTGGCCGTGGTTGCCGCGCGTTGCGGTGACGACTCCCTGCGCCTGCGGCCGCTCGCGCTTGAGCCGGTCGAAATAGACGATGCCGCCGCGCACCTTGAAGGCGCCGATGGGCGTGTGGTTCTCATGCTTGACCACGACCTCGACGCCGGTCTGGGCCTTGAGCAGCGCCCAGGCATATTGCGGCGTCGGCGGCACACTCGTGCGCACCAGTGGAATGATTTCTTCAAGTTCGGCCAGGCTGAACATGCAGGACGTATCTCCTTCCGATCGGATGCGCCAACCGAATTGCGAGCGGCTAATCCTTGACCGCGCAATCGCGAAGGATCTCCGGCTTGAACGCAAGGCCGTGGCCCGGCCGTTCCGGTGCGGTGATCATCCCGTTCACCACCGGCACGGGATCAATCCAAAGGTCGTCCGACAGACCCATGTCCTCGATCCACAGCCCGTTCGGAATTGAAGCGAGCAGTTGAACGTTCAATTCGGGGAACAGGTGCGGCGCGATTGTCATGCCCCAGGTGTCGGCAATGGTGGCGATCTTGCGCAGGTCGGTCAGGCCGCCGCGCATCGGATCGGGCTGCAGAATCGGCAAGCGCGGATTTTCGAAGAACGGTTTGAGGTCGAAACGGGTGAAATGCGTCTCCCCGCCGACGACGCGGAGGTCGAGCGCTTCGGCGATGCGAAGGTAGCCGGCGAAATCATCGGGCACCACCGGCTCCTCGAGCCAATAGACGTCATACTCCTCAAATTTCCGCCCCATCTGGATGGCGACGTCGGCGGTCCAACCCATGTTCACGTCGATCATGATGTCGATGTTGGGGCCGAGCGCCTCGCGCATGCGCCTGACGTTGGCGAGGTCGGTGTGCAGATCGCCGATGTGGGCAACCTGCATTTTGATTGCCTTGTAGCCCCGGTCCTTGAAGTGCAAGGCCTTGGCGATCATGCCGTCGCCGCCGCTGCCGCGGAAACAGCCGCTGCCATAGGCCGGCAGTTGCGCGCGGCAATGGCCCCACAGCCGATGCAGCGGCAGCTTCGCCCGCTTGCCGAGCGCATCCCATAACGCGATGTCGAGGAGCGACATCGCCATGGCGGCGATGCCGCCACGGCCGTAGGTGACGCTGGCGCGCCACAGATCCTGCCAGATCGCTTCGACCGCGGTCGCGTCCTTGCCCAAGACGCGCGGGACAATCGTTTCCTCCAGACACGCGGTGATTGTCTTCATCGTCGGCGCGAACAGGAAGAGGTAACCCATCCCGGCGATCCCGTCCGAGGTCTCGAGATCGAGCACCAGGAGGTCGCGCGTGTCACCAAAGGGGTGACCGCGTAGCCATTGCGTCTGCGGCCACGGCACGCGCAGTATCGTCGTCGTGATGGCCTTGATGGTTGCGTCGGGCATGAGCGGGGTCTTGCTCCGGATCGGGCCTTACTGGCGACGCTTTCTTACGATGCAACAGGTGCGAAGGGAATGCCGGATGGACGCCGTGACGGCGCGGCGCGACCGACGGCGGTAGAATTCGGCGAAGCCGCGACCGCGCGGCGAAGGTACAGGCGGGGCTGCCTTTGGTCACAAAGGCGCCGACCCAAAATGGGACTCCAGTGTTCGTTTTCCCCATGGCGGCTGGGTTGAGGGGAATATCGGCCAAATTCCACGGAATTCGGTGTCAGATACCGGCGGTGCCCGATGCGCTCAAGATAGGGCGCCCGATGCGCTCAAGATAGAATGAAAGAAAGAGTTGAGGGCCCCTCATGAGCGTGATCGTCAGCCAGGGAATTTCGCGCCGTACAAGGTCGTCCGGCCACACCGATTCCGGCGACGTCGTCGTCAGCGGCGGCTCGATGTTTGTGCTTTCGGCAGGAGTCGCAAGCGCGACAACTGTCAGTTCCGGCGGCTTTCTGACGATCAACAAAGGCGGATCGGGAAGCGGTTCGCACTTGTCAGGGGGCAACGAGACAATTTCCGGCACTGAGACTGGCGGCTTCATCGAAAGCGGCGGCTCGCAGCGGGTCCTGGCCCCGGGCAAGGCCATCAGCACCACGGTCGACAGCTCCGGGACTTTGACAGTTCTCTCCGGCGGGACGGCAAGTGCTGCAATCGTCAACAACGGCGGCAACATGCTTGTTGCCAAAGGCGGCGTCGTCGCCGGCGTGACGATCAACGCCGGCGCCGTGGTCAGTAACGCGGGGATCGTCAAAGCCAACTCCGCGCTGAGTGCGGTAATCGGCGGCGTGGTCACCAACGCCAACACTATCGAAGCGCTGGGCAGCGGCGCGGTTGTCAAGATTTTCGGCAGCATAACCGACACTGGCACCGTCTTGGCGAGCGGCAACGGCGCGCACGTTGAACTCGACGGCGGCGCCGCGATTTTGGGCGGCAAGCTGCAAACCCTGGCGGGGGTGAGATCGATGCCAACAACGGTGTGCTCAGTGGTGTCACGATAGCGTCGGGTTCGATCGTTGACATCAACTACAACGGCACGCTCGCGCTTTCCGGCCGCATCGCCAATAGCGGCCTGATCTCGGCGTTGGGGAGCCCCAGTTTTGCGACGCTCGCGATCTCCGGCGCGGTGGTGCTCAGCGGCGGCGGCAAGGTATCGCTGCCACCGAGCGGGAACAATCAGATTGTTGCTGCCCCCGGCGGCGGGACCTTGAGCAACGTCAACAACACGATCGCCGGCGCCGGCTTCATCGGCGGCGGCGGTCTGGCATTGGTCAACAGCGGCATCATCAACGCCAACACCGTTTCGACGCTTTTTCTCAATGCAAACACGATCAATGCCAGCAAGCTCGAGGCAACGGCGAGCGGCGGCACGCTCCTCCTACTAGGCGCCAACATCAGCAATACCGGCTCTGGCACTATTTTAGCCTCGGCAGCGGCGCGCACGTTGTCCTTAACGGTGCCGTGATCTCGGGCGGCAAGCTGCAAACCCTGGCGGGCGGTGAGATCGACGTCATCAACGGTCTGCTCAGCGGTGCGACAATAGCATCGGGCTCGATCGTTGCCATCAACGGCACGCTTGCGCTTTCCGGCCGCATCGCCAATAGCGATCTGATCTCGGCGTTTGGGAGCCCCAGTTTTGCGACGCTCGCGATCTCCGGCGCGGTGGTGCTCAGCGGCGGCGGCAAGGTATCGCTGTCACCGAGCGGGAACAATCAGATTGTTGCTGCCCCCGCCTTTTTCTCAATGCAAACACGATCAATGCCGGCAAGCTCGAGGCAACGGCGAGCGGCGGCACGCTCATGCTAGGCGGCAACATCAGCAATACCGGCACGGGCACTATTTTAGCCTCGGGCAGCGGCGCGCACGTTGTACTTACCGGTGCCTTTGCGGCGGCACGGTGTCGGTCACTGGCACCGTCCACAATTCCGGCACCCTGTTCGCGAGTGGCTCCAACAGTGTGGTCCTGATCACCAGCGGCGCCGTGGTCACGGGCGGCGTTGCCGAGATCGGCGACGGCACCGTCTTTGTCGCGGCGTCGAGCAGCGAAAACGTCTCGTTCCTGGCCAACGGGAGCGGCGGGCTGGTCTTGAACGGGCTGGGCAACGCCTATGCGGGCAGGGTGTCCGGATTCGGCGTCGGCAGTTCTGCGCACTCGGACCACGATCAGTTCATCGACTTCGACGCTGTCAACTTTGCTGGCGCAACGTTCACCTACACCTCGGCAAATCCGTCCAATACCAGTGGCACGCTCACCGTCGTCAATGGCGGCAATTCGGCGAGCGTGCTTCTCGTCGGCAACTACAGTGCAGGGAATTTCACGAGCGCCAACGACGGCGGTGGCCACATCAGGATTAAGGATCCCGGGGCGGCGCCGCCAAGCGTCGATCTTGGGCTCCTGATAAACTACATGGCCGCGAGCTTCGCAACGACAGCGGGCGGCCACGGCGGCGCCGTGGTCACCGATGCACGGAAGCCGCCAATACGCCGCTGTTGGCGCATCCCCACATGCGATGACGCACGAGCTGGGCCGGGATACGCCGATCCTCAGTCCAGAAGTTTGACCAGCGTCAGATATCCGTGACCTCGTGGATAGCCCTCGACGCGGCCAATTACGTCGAAGCCGAGCTTCCGGTAAAAGCCTGGCGCCTGAAAACTATGAGTCTCGAGCACGATCTGCCGGCAGTTTCGTGCTCTCGCTTCCACTTCGACGGCGCGCATCAACCGCGTGCCTTGGCCTTGTTTGCGCAGGCTTTCGGCAACGAAGAGATAGCGGACGTAGCAGGTGCTGCCCCACACCCAGCCGTAGAGACCTCCTGTGCGCGAGCCGTCGCTCCCGCGGAGGAAGATGCCGATGAAACTCCCGTCGGTTATGCCGGTCGTCTGGATGTTGAAATCAATGAGGCCGTCTTCAAGGAAGCGGATGTCCTCGAGGCCTGGCTCGGTCTCAACGACCAAGCGGCCGTCGGCCGCCGAGTTGTCGGAAGGACCCGCTGCCACGGATGGCAATATACCTCAATGCGGTGCTGCCTGTCACGAATGCCGTGAAGGGATCGAGGAGGGACGGCTTGCGTGCTCACGTTGCCGTCACCTCGCCAGCTTGCATCAGCCGAACGAGGCCGTCGGGCGTCGCGAGGGGCGGCGCCCACCCGAGCCCGAGCAAGGCCTCGGGATCGGCGACGAGCGAACCGGAGAGCCGCCGGTAGATTTCGTCTCGGCCGCTGGCGCGAAGCAAAACCCCGAGCAGCGTTGTCGGAAAGGGAAAAACGTTCGGCCGGCGCCCCAGTCCGCGGCGCATGGCCGCGATCATTTCCGCGACCGTCAGCGCCTGCGGGTCGGCGGCGATGAAGGCGCGGCGCAGCGTGCCCGGGGCAGCGAGCATGGTTTCGATTGCCGCCGCCAGATTTTCCACGGCGAGGAGCGAGCGGCGCGCCCCGAGGCCGCCGATGGGCAGCGGCAAGGGCGAGCGTGCGAGCCGCATCAGTTGCGCCATGTTGCCTTTGACACCCGGCCCGTAGACCAGCGTGGCCCGCAGCGCCACCCAGTCGATGTCGAGTTCCGCGAGGCCGCGTTCGGCCGCGAGCTTGGATCTTCCATAAGCATCGGTCGGCGCCGGTTCGATCGCCTCCGTCATCACCGTGTCGGCCGTCGGTCCGCATTGGGCGCGGATCGAGGAAAGAAAGATGAAACGCCTGGCGCCGGTGCGCCGCGCGGCGCGGGCGAGGCCGATCGTCGCCTCGGTGTTGATGACGCGGTAGTCGTCCTCGGGAATGCCGGACATCGCGTGAGCGAGCCCGGCTGAGTGGATGACGGCGTCCACGCCCTCGAGCGCCGCCGCCATGTTTCGCGGCCGGGCGAGATCGCCGATCACGGCGCTTGCCGCCGCGATCGGCACCGCAGCCGGACGGCGCAGCAGCACGCGCAGACGGTGGCCGCGCTTGGGCAATTCCTGCAGCAGGTGCTGACCGATGAAGCCGGTAGCACCGGTGAGGGCGAGCAGCATGCGGAAGCCTTCTTTATTCGCCAACCCCTCTTGCCACGACTGAGCCTGCCAACTGGAGTCTTTCGAACGGCGCGGCACTGCCGTCTTGGCTGCAATTCGACGCCTCAAGGCAGACCTTCATCGGGATGGTTCCGAACAACGCCGACGGCTTTAGTATCGTGGTGTCGGCGACCAATGCCAGCGGGCTTACCACCTCGGAGACCTTCGCGGTGCAGACCCCGGCGCCTTCGCCCCCCATGGTGACCAATCAGACTGGAACGCAATGTTGCGGGGCTGGCGAGGTGAACTTCACTCTCGCCGCCGACACCTTCACCGATCCGAGCGGGGGGACCCTGGCCTACGCGGCAACCCTTTCCAATGAGGCGCCGTTGCCGTCTTGGTTGAATTTCGGTCCAACTACTGAGACGTTCTGCGGGCTCATGCCGGACGGCACGAAGGCGCTGGCCAGATCTTGCGGCGACGGCGTGAGTGTCAACGACCCGATGTTCGAGCTTGTGCCGGACGTCATCCCGGCGATCGCCTGGCCGAACTGACTTGCCGCTTATCAAACGTTCGGACGAGCTGAGCGAATGCTCGTTGATTGCGGTCACTTCGTCGAACCTTGTCATGCCCGCACACACATAGGGCAACAGCCAATGGCCCAAGGCGGCGTCTTAGAGGTACCGACCCTGGGGATGCGGTATTCAACCCGTCTTAGTTACAACGGGTCGCAAGCGTCGCGAGCGAGACTAGAGGTTTGGTGCAGCGGCACCTCGCGAAACGATTTTGTCGGATCCGCCGGGCAAGACAGTTTCTACCACCACCCTTCGCCGCCGCCCGTCCTCTTGTTCAAACTCAATCTCCTCCCCCTCTTCAGCGCCGCAGACGGCAATTCCAAGGGCCGACGCGGTTGAAACAACACCATTTCCAAGATCGTCAGGACCGTCCGCCAATTGGACGGAAAGACGGCGCTGATCATCGCCAAACAGCAAGACAACTTTGTCGCCAACAGCGATGCCATTGACTTCGGAAGGCCCGGCCGGAGCAGTCGTTGGCGACGAATCGCGTTGCAAAACGCCCGCATCGTCATCCGCCGCTGTGCGAGCTATGACGCGATGTTCGGTAAAGCGCGCCGCGGCGTCCATGTGCTCAGCATTTTGCACTGGTTCGACGCCTAGGCGTGAGAGAGTATCCAACAAATCCGCCGTGACCAGGTCGGCGTCGCGATAAAAGCTGGAGGCAAAGCAGCGCCAAAACTGCCAGCCAGCCCTCTCCAGCACACGCTGACGATGCATATCCTCGCGCCACTGCTCTGGCCCATGGAAGCGATCACCGTCGCATTCAATTGCCAGTCGACGGCCGTTAACTCCTTCCACCACCAGATCGATGCGAAAGCCAAACGGCCCCACCTGCGGCCGCACGCGGTAGCCGCGATCCAGGAGCCTCTGCATCACATCCCGCTCGAAACGCGATTCGCATGCGTCGAGACCTTGGCTCGTCACGTCTGTTGCAAGTTGCATGGGCTCTTCAAAGTGAGCGATGAGGCGCGCTTTGAGATCGCTGGGGTTCAAGTCCTCTCGCCGAAGCGAACGAACCAGCACAACCCGGTCCCGAGCACGCGACACCGCGACGTTGAAGCGTTGCTCATAGCGCAGTGTGGTAAGGGCGGTACGGTTCGCCGAATCTGCGACCATGGATAGAAAAATCACATCGCGTTCGGTGCCCTGGAAGGTTGCACTATCGCCACAGAGGATGGCATGGCGCTGCATCAATTCCTCGCCGATGGCATCCGAAAGCCTAGCGCGAATGTACTCAGCCTGCTCGGAGCCGATAAGCGAGACGACGCCAATCGAGCGAGGGTGCGCAGCCTCCTGGGTAAAGGTCTTGATCTCGTCTAGGATAACCTCGGCCTCGGCTCGATTTATCTTGCGGCGCTTCTCGCGCTTGCCGTTAGGCACATAGATGTCTACGAGCGGTGGGTCCAAGCGTTCTTGGGTTGTTGGGATGCGCAGGGGCACCAGTCTTTCCCGATAAAACTGCGAAGAGAAGCGGATGATCGGCTCGACGCAGCGGAAGTGCTCCTTGAGCATCAGCCGATCACTTGGAAACACCGCACGCATCAGATCATATATGCTCTCGCCTGGCTCGAGGAGGTTCCTGAAAGGAAGATCTTCGAGATATCGGCGCCGCAGCTGCGCAATTCTCTCTTGGGTCACGAAGGGTGCGGTCGGGCTAACTTGGCGGTCATCTCCGACAACGAGAAGCTTTCGACCGCGCAACAATGCCGGCAATTCGGTGACGTCGGACTGTGACGCTTCGTCGATAATGACAAGGTCGAAGACACCCAACTCCGCAGGCAGCTGCTCTGCGACCCGCCACGTCGGCATGATCCAGCAAGGAACGGCGCTGTAACAGCGGGCCATAGCCTCGCGCGCCACGCTGCGATGCATGCCTGCGGTTTTCCCGGTTCCCTTCCCGATCTTTGCAAGCGCACGAACAAATTCGACCAAAGCCGACTTCACAGCCGGTGACAAGCGGCGGTCGAGTTCAAAAAAGATACGTTCACGCACGAGATCGGTAAACAAATTGCGGCATCGCGCGTCGGATTCGTCACGTTCGCGAACGAGCGCCGTGAGCTTTTCGCGTGCGTCGATCGATGCGAGCTTCTCGTTCGCGGCTGCATGGTCCCAAGCGTCACGCCAATCGCTTGGCAGCACCGGGTCAACGTTGACGCAGGGCTCGGTGCGCGCCCGCTTAGCCCAAACCGGAGCACCGGCGTTGGCAATGAGGTTGGTCACGGTGATGATTGTGGCGTAGGCGCTCGCCCGCGACTTGATGGCCGCCAATCGCTGCAGTGCGCTCCGCCATGTGGAGTCGATGCGCTCGCCGGCAACCTCCGCATTGCCAACGAATTGCTCCAGAAATTGCTTGATCAGCGCGGAGGTTCGATCTGATCCGCTTAGAAACCGATCGATTACTTTGCGGATTTGCTCGCGGGCGGCGCTGAGGCGCATGGCGGTAGCGGCAGCCCCGATTTGGTTGGCAAGGGAGTGGCACCGGTCGGGATCATCGCTGAGGGTCTCGAGGTTTAGAGCACCGCCGGTGATTATGGCAAGTAACTCTCGCTGCGCGAAGACATGATCGGCCGCCTGGATGGCCTCGCGCGCGACATCAATCGCGTGGTTCGCATTTGCGCTTGGAGGAGCTCCACTTTCGGTCGCGAACCTCTCCCAGCGGACCGTGAACTCATGGCGGCGAGCGGCATGCGCCACCACGGCAGCGACATGGCGCCAGGCGTTGATATCGCCCTCGCGCATCGAAGTGCCGTCGAGTTTGATGTTGGCGACGAGGGTCTTTGCCGCTGCTTTCCCTGTCGAGAATAGTGGCCAAAGTCGCTCGCCCGCGGCAGCGCGATTGATTGCTTCGCGCGCCTCACCGTTCTCCAAAAGTCCAGGCGGCAATTCGACCGATCGCCTCGCGAGCGCGGGCCGGTCGGCATCGAGAGAAGCCCATTCCTTCAAGCGCTCGCGCAGCATCGCCAGGGATGACGAAGACTCGCCTTTGATCGCAGCACGTCTAAATGGTTCGATCCATGCTGCATCCAACCTGGTTGAGTGTGTCGCGGCGAGGGCATGAAGCATCTCGGCTAGACTTGAAGCTCGCTCCACCTCGTCGCTGGGAATTCTAAGTGTCGCGATAGGCTGATCGGAGGCGTTTTCGTGAAGCTGGCTTGCACGAACGAGGTCTTCATGCCAACGGCGCACCACCTCGACGCTCGGCAAATTGGCGGGTAGGGGCAGGTCAGCAAAGAGATGGTCAAGGAATTCGCCGACTCGACGCCGGGCATCGGCGAGAGCTGCGATGTCTTGTTCGCTAAAAGCCGTTTCCGCCGCGAAGTTCTTGGGTCGATCAGTGAACCAGGCGAAAGTATCCCGCTGAGCGACGACGCGGTGGGCAAGCTCGACGGCTGTTTCGCCGTGCGGTCCTATATTCGACAGGTGGGGGACTGCAATGGCGTCGAGTTCTTGGTCAATTGCTGCAATGCGTTTGCGCAGCCCATCGATCTCTGCCTCCAAGCGGCGGATAGCACGGCCCCTTTTCTCCGACGACGTTCCTTCGACGACTGCCTCGATTTCCCGGATCGCGCGTTCGAGCTGCCGTAAGCCTTGGCGCTCGTTGGACAGGACGGCAATGGCAAGTGGCTGTATTTCCTTTGGCAGTTGGTCTTTTAGAACAGCGAGAGCGGCTTCGCCGCGCGACACGACAAGCACCCGCTCGCCCGTCGCCATGGCATGGCAAATCAGGTTGGCAATGGTATGCGTTTTGCCGGTGCCGGGTGGTCCTTGGACAACAAATCCATCTGTTTGTTTGAGGCGCCGAACCAGTTCGATTTGATCGTCGTTATAAGGTTTTGGAAAAAATACATCGAACGGTGCTTCATCCTGCGATTGTAAAATAATGCCTGTCGTTACGCCAATTCGCTCCGAAGGGGTCCACGCGCCTACCGGTGCAATATTCGAAGGTTCGGTGACCAGTCTTTCCGCAAGACCGCTAATCGGGCGGCCGCTATCCTCAAGCACGCCACGGAGGCGCTCGATGTCCTGGAGCACGACGTGCTGCGAACGCGGCCTGGCGAACAGTACCCACTGATCGGTAATGGTCAGCCGGTCAGGCTCGAACTCGACCTTCGCACCCTCCTCACTCCGCAGGTAGCGTCCGCTGCTGCCCAGCTGCGCGGCAGCGGCGATCAGGAGAGGCTCGAAGCTGTCACGTGCGAACGGAGATAGAGCTTGGGCGTCGCCAGATTTCTTCAACTCGGTGCGAATGAGATCGGAAAGCTCCTCTAGTCGTGCTCCTTCGCAGCCGAGCTCCTCATACGGTTTCAGGTCGAAGGTTGGATCGTTACCAGTTGGACGGACCCGGATGAGACCTCCGCGAGTGTCGTCGAGTTCGAGATCTGAGCGGATTTCAAGCAGCGGCCGATTGACGACTCGTCCGTCCTTTTGCCAGTGAACTAGTCCGATTCCCCAAATCAATTCGATCGGACTTTCGTAACCGCCAACCTCGAGCATCTGGAGCAGCTTGTAGAGCTGCTGATAAATAGCGATCGTATCGCGCCTCCGCAGCTCCTCGGTCGCCCACCTCGACCATGCGCCTGCCACCCAATTTGTGACCGTGTTACCGATTTCGGGCCGATGCTCGAGACGCAGCGTCAACTCGAAGCAGGGGGGAGCCTCCGCTGGGTCGTCGCGCTTGCGCGATGTTTCGACCACGTCCTCCGGCCGCACCTCGCCGTTTGCCAGCGCGAGGTCGCGCTCGGCAGCGTTTGCGGTGACCAACCGCCGCGAGCGGCTTCGCGGCGGCGAGGCTGGGTCGGGTGATAGAACGATCCAATCGGCTACTTCTGCGGGCGGCGGGGGCGATTCCTGACGAGCGAGCCGCGCCACTTCAAGCCAAACTGGTCCTTCATCGTCGCGAACACCAAAGCGAACACCGGGCAGGTCCCGATGCTCGAGGCCATTTATCGCGAAGGCCGTTCCGTCGGGCAGGTGATAGTCGGAGAGCTGAAAGACGACCCTCTCGTCAAGACGGACGACCTGCTCAACGTAGTTGAGCAAGCGGGCTAGCCGTTCTCGCGGTCCGGTGGGCACAAGCCTTCTCCCCTCGCCCAGGATTGCAGCGCAAAACTCCAGACGGTGCAATGACCCTGATAAGGGTTACGCACACTAGGGTTTCGGCTCCGCGTTTCGATTGTAGATGAAAAAACAATAACTTACGCTAAAAAAGAGGGGCGTGCCAAGCGGGGCGAGTTCCGGCGTGGGAACGCGCTTTTGCCCCCTAACTTTGGCGCGAGATCATTGGCGACGACCGCATCCATCCGCCGTTCGACGCCTGCAGCCCTCAGCCGGTGGGGGGAACCTATGGTTGCTGCGGTGGCCGCGGCTGCGCAACTGGCCCGGCAAGCGGCGGCGCGACAGCCTCTGCCGCGATCGCGTCGGCGAGCTTGGCCGCGATCTTGGCATGGGCCGCAGCATTAAAATGAATGTGGTCCCACTGATAAAAATCGGCGGGGATCTCCGGGTCAAAGACGATGACCCTGATGTCGCGTGCGCGCAGCCGTTTCACCATAGCCGCGATGTTGGCTGCGCGCTGCTCCTTCGAGAAACCAAAGCGGAGATCGTTGCCGCCCGGCTGCAGGATGACGATGTCGGTGCCCTTGGGCACCGCGCTATCGAGCCGGCGCAGCATGCCCACGGTGGTGTCGCCGGGAATCCCGGCGTTGGTAACCTTGGCGAGGATTCCCTTCGTGCGCAAAAGGACCTGCAACCGCGTGGGATAGGCATCCTGCGCGCCGACGCCGAAACCGGAGGTATTGCTCGCGCCAATCGCGACAATGTTGAGGACCGCCGCCTCGAGTGGCGACGAAAAGAGGAGCGCGAGAATGAGCAGGATGAACGTACGGCGCATCCGGCCTTGGTCTCCACAGTATCAGCGTTCTGCCGGCGCGTCGCTCGAGGCTGCGTTCGGAGCCGGGCCAGAGGCCGCGTTCGGAGCGGGGCCAGAAGGCAGTTTCTGCCCGATATAGTACGGGATGATGATGCGCTGGCCTTCGGTCAGTGATGCAGTCTCCGATACCTTGTTGATCTGGGTCAAGGCCCAAAGCGGTACACGGTACGTGGTCGCGATTGTTTGCAACGTATCTCCGGCGTGGGCTGATATGGGGAGCCCACTGTCCCACAATTCGATCGGAACATTCGCCGGGACGACAAGGCGCAACGGCTCGGTACCTGCTTCGGTCGCGCCGGCCGACCTGATCTTGCTCGCCAGCATTTCCTGGATGCGCGCGAACTTGTCCAGATTGACGTGAATAATTTCGGTCCGGTTCTTCAGGTTGTAGCTCGCGTAGTTGCCACGGAAGCCGCGGGCCGGCGCAAGGTCGCCGCCACCCAAAACATTGGACGACTGGTAGAGATTGATGTAGCGGTGGACGTTCGCCGGAATGCCATGCGCAAAGCGGTTGGGATCGTAGGTGATGAGTAGGCTCACGGGGACATGCGCAGCCTCGAGACGCTCGGCAAATTCGACGGCGGCATCGCCGCCTATGGAGTGGCCAATCGCGGTGATCGGCTTGGGGTCGCGCCGGTAATCGCTGATCGCTTGGTCGGCGACACTGTGCCACATCACGTGAGAATCGATGTTTGCCGCCACGCCAGTGCGGTTGATGCGCCCCGCGAGTTCGTCCATCCCCCAATCGATAAGGCCGATCAAGCCGCGGAACAGATAGGCGCGCCCGTGCGGTTCGGCCGTCGTACCCTCGGTGGCGATACCGACGAGGCACGCTGCAATCAAGATGGTGACGATGAGCCTACCTTGAACCATTGAGTCCCCCGTCACTCTTCTGCTGTCCAAAAAATCCCGCCCACGAAAATCGCGCCCGACGCGGAACGCGAGCCCCGACTTAAGCGGAATCGTCTCTCTTACGCGTACGCGGTCTCACACAACTATCACGGTTGGGCCCGGTTACCCAGCACAGAGGTGCACGGCGGCTGGGCGGGGTTGCTGGGTAGAGGCATTCCGCTAGTCCGCCGACCGTTCGGAATCTCAATCGCATTTGCGACTTTGGCGAGGCCTGAGGTCGGTTGGGACCGCTATTCGTCAATGGTGGCGCGTGGACCCTGCTCCACCGGTAAACCGATAGCTGTGCCGAAAATCCCCCTATTCGGGTGGCAGGCAGCTTTTATGGTGGGATGTTGCCAAAAGGCTACAATCTGGCCGGCCTCCAGTGGAAGCGCTTGAAGTGCCGTTCCTGAGGCGGACACCAAACCGGTCAACGGGCTAGTCGGATTATCGCGGCAGCCAGTCCGTTCGTGAGCTTGATGTTCATGAACGCAAGTATCGCAGGCTTCTGTCGCGACCATGCTCGACGCTCGTGGCGATCGAGCCGGGCGAGGTCCAAAGTGCTTTCGCTGGGCGTTGTCGGGCACCATTTTTCGCGATGATCCTTGATTGCGCCAACCAGGACCGGACGATGGGGTGACGGTTGCCCCGGTGAGTAGTTCAGCCAAGCACAGGATACCTAAGTCCGGCTGCAGCGACCGCGCGGTCGGCGCATTAGCGACGAAGATCTCGGCGCCACGTTCAGAGGAGTTTCATTGCCAGCGATCGCACCTATGAGGAGCGCGGCGTGTCTGGCGTGGCCGCCTGACGGAAGGCATCTATGGGGCCCACATTGGATTGAGCCATTTTGTGCGATTGCAGGTCCTCAAGCTCGTCCGCGTCCGATTTGGGTGAGCGGCAGGTCTTCCTCGTCGCTGCGAACGTCGACCTCAGTCCCGCGTGCAGTCGTCGCCGAGCCCCTCAAATTCGGCGACCCAGGCAACTCTCGGGTCGCTCATCGCTGTCCGCCCTGGAATAGCGCTACACCTGAGGATAAAAATGGCCCGAAGGGGGCGCCGGTGGCACTCATTGATAAAGCGGATTGCTGGCCGTGCCGGACGAGGTGGGGGTGATCGAGCAGTGCAAAACGCGCTGTCCGTTGTTGTCCGCAGGGGAAGTCGTTTGTTTTAGTGGGCTGCAGGACTCGTGCCGACTGCGGCCGGAAGTTTGCCACGAACGGGGTGAAACTGTCGGGCGCTCATCTCCTAACCGCCCCTCACACGGCGTCTGGGAGATGGGTCACAACTCGGCTCCGGCTCTAAGGTGCCCACTCTAGAGCCGGATGGGCGGCCGCGAGTGGAGGCTCCGGTTGCGGCCGCCCTCACGCATCTTGCCGCGAGAATCCGGACCTCGTCGGCACGGGCTGATCATCCCCGCATGCCAGACCAGCACCAAATGTGAAAGCAAGTCGTAGCCCGGCGCTTGTCGGTGCCTTTTAGCCGCGCGCTGGCGAAGCGTTTCTAGAAAACGCTCCACGCAACGCTGTTTAGTCCGCGCTCCTGTTAGGGGGTAAAGGAACGGTGACAAAATCCAAAACGGTCGAGACCATAAAGGACCTACGCAGACAGTATCCGCACGCTTCCAAAGAGAGATCGCTTGGAATTTAGTCGCCTTAGCAAAAACCGATCACGAGTTGGTGGAAAGTCAGTTTTAATTTTTGCCGATGCGCCGGGGGTGGCGCGGAAGATCGTGAAGTGCGATAGAAATGGCGTTGATAGATCTCGATGCGACATTGCTCAGCCAAATCCACCCTTTGCTCTCGTGTGCTGGAAGGATTTGAAAATGCGCTGATCCTGAGGCTCTGGGGGGCAATGAGCGGCGCGATTTCATTATTTTTGACGGTGCTGGGGCTTCTTGGCCGCATCGTTTTCCCTGATTTTCTCTAGCTCATCTGCCGCGTGACGGAATAAGTCGGCGATTTCGGTCTCCGAGAGTCCAGCAAGGCTCATTTTATCAATGCAGCCCAGGATCAGCGGAATCTGCTGATTGAGCCGATCTACGTGTGCCTGAGCGGCTTTTTCTTCTTCGATAGCGGACAGTCGTCGCGCCTTCTGCTCCTGTATAGAGGCCAGCCGCTTAGCGAAGAAATCATTCGGCATCTTCATCTTCGACCTACCCTACTTGATCGGAATAACCGGCGGTTCGTTCTCAAGCATTCGCAGAATTTCAATTCCAGATATTCGCCGCACTCGCGGCGGCCCATTACGACGGACAATACAAGACCAATCTCGCCAGTGTAGCCGCGTGATTCGCCGTAAGGCCTTCGCAACGGATCTACGGCAGGCAATTAATTCAATGGAAACCCGAGACGGTACTTGCGGGTTCTTCTCTTCTTTTCGCTCAAGCCAATCGCTGTGATTTTGAAATAGAGCCGTGTCAGCGCCCCGTCGCGTTTAACCGCGCTACGCGACTTTCCTGTTTCGGTGATCATTCGGCGGGTTTCTTCGATATGGTACGATATTGTGCTGAGAAGATCATCGCTGGTCGTCATGTATCTGGCCTAGCGCGTTTGCGTATTTTAACGAGATGCCCGGCACTATCATTTTCTTTTTTTGCTCTGTAATTTGGCTGCGCAATCGTAACATCACCGCGGGAATCCAAATCTGAGCGTCAGCTTCCGTGTGACCTAACTCTCGCAATCTTTGCTGGTAACTGCGCGCAACTGCGTCTAACGCTCGTTCGCGAAGCGCAGCTGGTATCTCAGCAATTGTCATTGCTACTCGTGGTATTCCAGAGACAACCGCTTGGAGAATCCTCTCCGATTCCAAAGTAAACGCCATCAACTCCCCCGCTCGAACGCGTAGTGTAACTCACTGCAATTCGTCAGCGTCGCTCGCTGAAATATCGAATGTTCGTCGTTTTGTTGGCATCACTCAATGGCCGCGCACTTTCGTGAAGTGCCTTTGCGGATCGGCACGCGATAGTTAAGGCGCCGCGGCGGCTGACGGAAAATCTCCCTGTTGATTTACGCCTCTCCGATTGCCTTCTGCAGGTTGGCCCGCGCGTGCCGCTGGCACACATTGGGCTTAGGGGCCGAACGCCAAAGACTACGCCAACACCTTCATCCCCGTTCGTGGCGGGTCGTCGGCAACATTGCGGCGACGGTCATGCTGTGGATAACTCCCAGTTCGGCGAAATCTACCTGCCGATCCAGCGTCTGGTCGTCCATTGTGGGCGTGAATATGATGGACTGCACCCGCCATTCCAACTTCGGACCGTAGAACGTGCCGTGATAGTGGTGCAATTGCAACGGTCAGAGTGATTCGACAGGGGGCGCCCATCTTGCCTCAGGAATTACACAATGCCGGATACGATTTGGTGGTCCGGTCGTCGGGGAATGACCACGGGACGAGACGGTCTAATTGCGCTAGCTCGTTATTGAGGGGCAATAGTCTGGCGCAATTTTCTTGGATCCAGTCCAAGCTAGGGTGAAGTGCGATGAGTAACCGCGGTGTAGGAGTAGGAGACGCGACTGTTTCGCCCAGATCGAACGTTAGGTCGGACGCGGGTGATCCGCTTGACGCGGCAGGCCAACACACTATGGATCTGCTTCATCGAGCTGCTGTTTCTGCTGCGGCAAACTACCAACAGGCCATCGAAGTAGCCGACAAACTATCGGGTCAACTTCCAGCCAATGAAGACCGGATAAGGGAACTCGAGGCAAAAGTCCGCTATCACCATGAAAGGGCTGACCGGGCAGAGAAGTGGTTGTACCAAATCTCGATACAGATTGAGCAGCAATTTTTTGGAAGCGACGCTAATCGGTCGTCACAGTCATCTCCTCCACAAGCGGTCCCAAGAAACCAGCCGCGATAGCTCATTAAGAATCGCCCTCGTCAGTTGGCAACCATCCTGAAAAAGCCGTTCGCCTAGCTGCTTAGAGGCGGATCGTTTCCCTCTACCAACATGTGCATGTGCACTTCAACGGTGCGACGCGCGACTTGCTAGACGTGAGCTCCGTCCGTCGCCGTTTCCTCGACGGAACTTAAAGGGACCTTACCGTCTCATGATGTCCTGCCGCGGGTTCAGAGGGAGTAGCATATGATGCCGATCCTGGTTGACGATGCGCCCGTACGCAAATCTACTTCGTGCGATTATGACAATGTGCATGCTGGCGCCAATCGCAGGAGATGCGGTTGCCGGGCCGCACGAGGATGCGTTGGCCGCATGGAGGAGAGGCGACTACACGACTGCTTATCGACTATGGGGTCCGATCGCCGACCAAGGTGCCCCCGACGCGCAGTTCTATCTCGGTTTCATGAACGAATACGGCCAGGGCGTCCCGCGGAATAGCGTGGAAGCGATCAAATGGTATCGCAAAGCCGCAGATCAGCATCACGCTGTCGCGCAGTTCAGTCTAGGAATCATGTATGCAAACGGTGAGGGCGTGCCGAATAGCGACAGTGAGGCCGCGCAATGGTATCGCTTAGCCGCCGACCAGGGTCTAGCTGGCGCGCAGTTTAACCTCGGAATCATGTATACCGTAGGCAAGGGGGTGCCGCAGGACCATGTGCTGGCGCACATGTGGCTGGACCTCGTCGTCTCCGAACTTCCGCCTTCGGGGAAAGAGCAGCGGAATACAACCGTCGACGCTCTCCATCGTGTCGCATCCAAAATGAGCCCGGCGCAGCTCGCTGAGGCACGGCAGTTAGCATTTGAGTGGATGATCGAGCGCCGCCACCGCGTCCAACAAAAAAACTTGGCGGTAATATTGCGTTGACACAGGGGAGCGCGCTCGGTCCCGAGCATCGCCGCGGCGTTTTCGAGGGACGAACGGGGCCGTACGTCATGTACTACACTCTCCCTGCATGCTATTTGTGCTGTCTCTAACCATGAGGGAGGCGTCCGATGCGCTACTTTCGTGCCCTTGTCCTATCGGCTTCGCTGTTCCTCCCAGCGACGTCCGCCAGTGCCAACGTCTTGACACCTGCTGACTATCAGAGTTTTCAAGATCTTGATGTAAAGATGTTGTCCATTGGAGACGATCTCTATGCTCTCATAACCACTCGACCTGAGGCGCATGCGCCGGATTGCTTAATGCAGTTGGCCTTTAAGTTCGACGCAGTGCAAGCCGATTTACATCGGATACGTACGCTGGTGGGAGTAGCCGCCAGCATGACAGACAACGCGGACGAGTTACGCGTGATCCGCCACTTGAACCTGGCGGCTTGGGGATTTGCCGAGCAATTGAAATATCATCGACTGATACTTAGCAGTATCGTTGGCAGCTGTATTGAAAAGGACGTTGGCTCCAAAGGCCAAGATATTTCGCGTGCTTGGAACGATGCTGCTGCGCTGATCCAGTCGATCATCAAGAAGATCGGAGGAAGCTCGCCATAGGCGTGACTTTCCCTTGTTGTTCGCGCCACGAGGCGGGTAGAGATTGTAGCGGCGCTGCACTGCCTTTCAGTTCTACGCCGTCGTCTCCTTCTAGGGCCCACCCGACGTAAGCTGCGGATGGCGGATTTTGCCGTGCGCCTCGCTTGGGGCTGGCGAACATAGGGAGAGTCCTCGAAGGAGATAGCCAGGATCAACACGGCTATGCGGACCCTCGGTCCCAGTGGCGCTATTCCCAAGCGTTAAAAGGAAGATCACCGATGGCGCTTAAAGGCGACCTGTAGCGAGTCCCGACGAACCGGCGTTACTTCGGTTGGACCAACCCGATGGATGATCGGAGTGGTCGTTGACGCAGAAGTCTAGCAAGCTCGCCGAGCTTAGCGACCACGGTCTGTGCTGAAGCTATCAGTGCGGCGATCGCGGTTCCGCGATCACAATTTCGCCGCGGTTGTCAGGTTCCCTACCGTCGGTGTCGGGGTACTTTAGGGTGGTACCCATGTCGAAGGTGTGAGCATTTGCTGGCTTTGATTTGGCGGAAATCTTGATGCTCACCGCAAGCGTCGCCGTAATCGCCGCCATCACCTTCGTTTTCTGAACTGACAGCGCAGTGACGCTTCGATCACCGAGAGGCGAACGCTTCTAGCGGGCGAGTGTCAGCTCATGCCGCTGCTGGTAATCCTTACCAGGACGCATTCTACTGCCATCGTGCCGCAAACCCGCGAGAACGCTTACCCGAATAGAGACAGGTCTTTGCGCTTCTGAACGACTACGGCGGCGAGTTAAATGAACGCAAATATGGCCGAACCGATCCAAATCGATCTCAGCGCATTCTACGGTGGCTCGATTGTTCCTCGTTGGCAAGACTTGCTAAGAGTCCTAGCAATTGTCGCGCTGTCGTTCGCTACGATAGGGTGCTCACTTAGGCAAGACCGCGACGCCCCTGCGCCGGTCGCGTGGGCAGAGCGTACACCATTATCTGCGATCGAAACCGCGTTTGCAGCTTTAAATGCGGCATCGACAGATACTGCCGTGGTGACCGAACCGAAGGCTCAAGGCTCCTGCAATGACCTCGAGTTTGCGTTTCTTCATGCGATCTGCTCAAAAAAGCATAAGAAGCGAGCTTGGGTTAAACAGCATCGCGTTGCGACCTTCCTCGTTGGACGGCCCGATGCAATCACGTCCTCAGTAAAAATTGCCTGCGCAACGGGCGGCGGTTCGCCAAGAAATTGCACCAGATAGCGATCGAAGCGGCAAAAGCGAGGAGCAAAAAACCGCGCGTACACAAAGCTGGCCGTGCTACGATCGGACATGTATGCCGAAGCAAACAGGCGGCAATGCCCGCGTCGTGCGGGTCATCGCGCGCGGCTCTCGCGCGATGAATGTAAGCGAGTTGAGGCTCGCGAGCTTCTCCAGTCTACGGCTGGTTCACCGATACACCGGGGGCTTGATACGCTTGATCTCAATGAAGCTAAGGCCCTGCTAGATACACTGGAGGCCTTTAGCGCTTGCGCAGTAATCTCGGGCAGCTTGGCGATGTCGGCGGCGATCGGCCGGGCCTCGTCGCGGGTCAGATGCGGGCCGCGTTAAGTCGTCATGCGGCCCGAACCTCTTGCTCATGCACTATGCCGTTGCCTGTTTAGGCATACCACGTGATTGTGATTACGTAATTCCTGTGCGATGCGTAATCGACACGAAACAGCCGGATTGTGGGCATTCATTCTTCCTTGAAACGATAGCCGATGCCGTAAAGCGTCTCGACCAAATCGAACTCTCGGTCGCGTGCCTTGAACTTTCTCCGCAGCCGCTTGATGTGGCTGTCGATAGTTCGGTCGTCCACATAGACGTCTTCGTCGTAGGCCGCATCCATCAAGGCGTTGCGGCTCTTCACCACGCCCGGCCTGCTCGCCAGCGCCTGCAAGATGAGAAATTCGGTGACGGTGAGCGTCACCAGCTCGTTTTTCCAGGTACAGGTATGACGCTCCGGATCCATACGCAGTTCTCCTCGCTCCAGAACGTTGCTACCGGCTTCCATCGCCGGAGCGCCGTCCTTGGGCCCGGCCCGGCGCAACAAAACCTTGATGCGTTCGACCAGAAGCCGATGCGAGAAAGGTTTACGGATGAAGTCATCGGCCCCCATTTTCAGGCCGAACAGTTCATCCATCTCCTCTTCCTTAGAGGTGAGAAAGATCACCGGTAGGTCCGACTTCTGCCGCAGTCGCCGCAACGTCTCCATGCCGTCCATGCGCGGCATCTTGATATCGAGGATGGCAAGATCAGGCGGTGCAGTTTGAAAACCAACTAGCGCGGAGACCCCATCAGCGTAGGTGTTGATCCGATAACCCTCAGCCTCGAGTGCGATCGAAACCGAAGTCAGGATATTGCGGTCGTCATCGACAAGAGCGATTGTCGGCATCGCGGCCTCATAACATTATTGGCCGCAGCAATCCCCGCCCGGCCCAATCCTTTCAACCTCAACGTACGGGCGGAAGTGTGGCGGTATGAGGCTCGACGTATCGCCCCCTCACCAGGCAGCACTTGGGGTGGGTCAGGCGACCTTCAGACCGCGCACGCGCGGGGCAAGCTTCCTTCGTATGTCGCCACCAACATCAGCCGAGGGGATCGAGAATACCTCTCGTCCGGCATGAGCCAGGCTTAGGACCCGTCTCTATGCCAAGAATGTCATGCATGCGTACACTCTACGGAAATGACTGCCGATCGTAGCCCTCGCGTTCAAAAATCGCTTCAGCCTCGGCATTCGTCAGCAAAGCCTCGAACCAGCGGCACCAAAGTTCACCTGTGCGCGCAGCAACGTCATTGTGCCCACCAGGAAAGCTCCGCCGATCAAGTGCTGCGATCGCTTCCATCAACTTGATGATTTCCGGCGGCAATTTAATCCGGTGTGAACCATCAGCGTACCGCAGTTGACAGTCGGCGAGCGCGGAGAGCCGATCATATTGCCGCCAGAGATTGTTCCATGCTGCTTCGAGTGCATTGGCTTGGGTAAAAGCTGCCGCGACAAGGACGTCACTCGCGGCAGTAACAACCCTCTGGGTACCCTCCTGTACCGCGTTTTCCGCAAGGCTAAGGTCGGCGCATACAGTTTCGTGCGCGGCTTTAGTTGTACTAGCCCGTTCGCGGCCTTTTTGTCTCACCGCCCGCCGCGCCACAAAATGGAGGAACAGGCCCTTGTCCTGACGTTCCCGCGTTGCAGCACTTTTGTCGTGTTGGACTTCGGTAGCTCGATCTGCCTCACCGAGCGCGGCGAGCGTTTGTTCAGACGCGAGATCCAATTCCCGCGCTCGCTGCTCCGCCTGCAGAAGTTGAACATGTCGCGCTTTTGCCGCTTCCAGCTCAATGATGGCTGCGCGCAACGCAGTGCGTGCCGGGTGAAAGCTGCCAACGTTCCGCACCTTTTTGGGAGCAAATCTGAGGAGCTGTTCGGGGAGATCCTCGTTCCGCGACGCAAGTGAGTGAATACCTTCTGCCTGCGTGTCCCCAAACAGTGCGGAACGGATTGGCAGACGCTGTGGTCTCTTCAATGCGAGACCTGTTGCTGGATCCTCCCACCCCAAAGCCAATCCAATGTTTCGGAATTGAAAAAAAACACGCTCGACCCACCCCGCCAATTCCTCGTCCATCGAAATAGGGAGATCGGATGGCGGCGCTCGCCAAAATCGCGAAAATGAAAAGGATTGCTGCGCGACGAGCGCTTTCAAGGACAAGTTGAGGAGCGGAACGTCAAGCCAAGCAGGTGCGATGTTGGCGTCGGGGAGCGCGTCATGATCCGGATTTGCGCTTGCTTCGATCTGATTGCGCACTGGTAGGAGAGACGCCGCCGCCGAGAACTGATCTCGCAGCATCTCGTAGGTTTCTGCTGAGTTCAGATCTCGCGGATCGACTATATAAAGAATCAAGGGATCGATAGAGTGGTTGAGCGCCTCCTCGAAGAATCCTATCTCTCGCACGATGGCAAAGAAGTTATTGAACGCGCGATGGCTGAGGTCGATTACTTTTGCGACGGCGCTTTCGGTGATCAGCTGGTCGAAAAAAGCGACCTGACCGCGAATATCCCTGATGTCGACGACAGTCGTTATCTCCGGCAAATAATCCACCAGTTGCGGACCCTCATCGGCGAGGTCGAATGCTGCCACGGGTCGGTCAGCGGCAAAGTAGAACTCAGCGAGCAGCCGCGAAACTAGGGTCTTTCCCACGCGCGTCCGCGGGGAGCACACAACGCAAAGAGGAATCGGATTCTCAGACATGCCAGGATTGCGCTCAACTCATCAACAACGAGATCTTACTCGACAGTGACTGGCCAATATAGCCGCGACTAACCATCGAAGCCCCAACGTACCCTGACGGCAGGCGCGCCGTAGGGGAGGCGATCCGGCATCTTAGCGCAAATTCGCAGCGTGCTTCGAGTATCAGGAGGGTAGCTCACGATGATGGCTCGTCAGAGACCAGCAAGCGGCTCGACCGTCTTGGAAGGGCCGCCGCCGCGGCAGATTTCCTCGGCGCGGTCGCAGCGCATGCTCGACGGCACGTCCTAATCGAGACGGTGAGCACCTTGACAGGCGACTTATCAGCGTCGCTGTGATGCGCGGGGCAAGGTTGTGATTTTCGGCCTTAGTAGTCGTCTTCATGCTGCCCGATACGCGCCTGCACTCTTGCTCGAATTCGCCACAAAGATTGCGTATCGACGGCTATGCAGGTGGAAGCAGCATGGGCCAGCCGACAGTAATACTTATCGGTGCTGACAAAGGGGGCGTTGGCAAGACGACGGTCGCCCGCACGTTGCTTGACTATTTCAGCGCCCATGAGGTGCCGGCGCGGGCATTCGATACTGAAGCTCCCAAAGGCACGCTCCAGCACTTTCATCCGGAAATTAGCGAAATAGTCGATGTTACATCGATCGCAGGCCAAATGCGCATATTCGACACGGTGTCGGACTCAACCGTGACCGTCGTCGACGTGCGCGCGGGGCTGTTGTCCCCGACGTTACACGCGTTGCGCGACATCGAGTTTCTCGGTTCGGTGAAGCAAGGGCAACTCACCTTCATCGTGTTGCACGTCGTGGGTTCTTCTGTGGCCTCGCTGGAGGGAATCAAGGACACTATATCCTCCACAACGGGCGGCAAATATTGTTTGGTGAAAAGCTTCGTAAACGACACTAGTTTTTTTGAGTGGGATCAAGCGACATATAACTCGTATTTCAAGAAATGCGGGAACATTGAGGAACTCACCGTTCCTAAACTCAGGGAGATGGCCTACGAACAAGTCGAGCTTGCCTCCGTACCTTTCACCACCTTTATTGCCAATAAAAATAGCAAAGGAGACCCAGCTAGTTACTCGCCTGTATTGCGTGGATATGTTCGACATTGGCTAGGTCAGGTGTGGAATGAGTACGAGCGCATCAAGCTCAAAGAGATCGTTAGCGGAATGGTAAGCGATGGAAACTTCGAGGGCAATGGCCAGAGTGTCGAGCTAGGGTCGCCTGAAACTGAAAATCCGGCTCTACAGCGCGCTAGCTAAGTCGATGCTCGTTGAGGGCGTTTTTGGTGCCCCATAGCGTCAGCAGACAGTTCGTCCCGCGCTAACGGGAGGGACCTGATCCAGAAATCGTGGACTGTATCATGTCAATAGTTACTCTCGCGATCTTAGCCGTGTCCTTCGGGTTGCTCGGTGCGATGGTGGCTTGGTTCGCGTACGAAGACGTGGTTCGACGAGCGAGACTAAAGCACCAGCGGACTTCGCATCGTTGCCGACGCGCGTTCTAACCCTTGCCTTGAGAGCATTGCCCCTTGAGCATCGTAGGCAGAACGCGCCAAATTGCGAAGGGCTGCCAACCGACGAGCGGCAAGGTGTTGACCCGGCTCCGGAGTGTGATCATTCGATGTACAGTATCTATGACGAGGGACTTGGGCGGCTCCTGACGACCGGCCGAAACAGCCCAACTAAGGAAGCCGCAAAAGATGCTCTGCTTCACTACCTCTCCGGCTCCTGCTCAAGAGTAGAACTGGCAGCACTGTCCATACTAACGCCTGATGAACTCGCAGCGCGTCATCACTACAAAAAGTTTTAAGCACCTCACGCCTTACCCGGCCGATAAACAATACACTTCGCTTTAGTCGCCTTTGTCCTAACGTGCTTGGTGGTCGGCATGGGCGACCGGGCAGGTGCGCGAGATGCTAAATGGGAACTGTAAATCGGCATGGGGGTCCCGACGCCGATCGGCGCGGTAAAGTATTGGCTATTTTTTGATTTGAAGGGGTCAAACTTCGGCTTTTACGGTGTCGGTCTGTAGATGGCTTTTTTTCACGTCAGTGCCATGTCTCGGTTAGCATTGCGATCAAGAAATGTTGTGAATGTCTCTATGGCATGTGAAGCTTCGCGCCCGCTCCGCGCAACAGCTCGCATTGCTCTCGCGCCTGGGCATGTAGCGGATCGCGTGGCCGCGCAAGGGCAATCCACGCCCCGCTGTCGACGAACACCGCTCCCTCGCCGCATCAGGGCTGATCGTGGACGCTATCGTGATCGATGGACGCACGCTTTCGCACGCCGTCCCAGATAGCAACCGGACCTGCAGCCCGTGGTTTGAGTACGACGTTGCGGATCGCATCGCGGACCAGCACTGCGACGCTGCGCGCCGGCCGCAGGGCGGCCTTGCGCAGAGCGCCAAGCTCTTCCTTTCAAAGGTAAATCTGGGTCGATCCACCGCTGCGAGATTTCTACGCCTCACTCAGCGACGAGTACCAAGCTCGCTTCAATACGCTGGGCACGCAAATGGTAGCATCCGGTCGGTGACGCTCACGTAGATCTGCTACGCCCGGGAAACGCCGCGCCTTGAAAAGGGGATGCACTGTACGAAGACGATACCTGGGTGACGTTGCCCCCTTGAATTGATCCAAGACGACCTGGAGTCTGGTCCACGGGAAAGGACCAGACGATGAAGCGGAAGCGGTATACGGAAGAGCAGATCATTGCGATCCTGAAGGAGCACGAGGCCGGGATGAAGACGGCCGATCTGTGCCGCAGGCACGGGATCAGTGAAGCAAGCTTCTACAACTGGAAAGCCAGGTACGGCGGGCTGGAGGTCTCCGAAGCCAAGCGGCTGCGGGGGCTGGAAAGCGAGAACGCCAGGCTGAAGAAGTTGTTAGCGGACGCGATGCTGGACAACGCGGCCCTGAAGGACCTGCTAGCAAAAAAATGGTGACGCCCGCTGCCAAGCGAAAGGCTGTCGCTCACTTGCGTACTGCGTTCGACATGAGCGAGCGGCGGGCGTGCAGGACGATCGATTGTATGCGGATGACAGTGCGGTATCGCTCGCGCCGGCCGGACGATACCGAGCTGCGGCAGCGGCTACGGGCTCTGGCCCATGAACGCCGCCGCTTTGGCTATCGGCGCCTGCATGTGCTGCTACGGCGGGAGGGTTTTACGGTGAACCACAAGCGTCTGTTTCGGCTCTATCGCGAGGAAGGGCTCACGGTGCGCCGGCGCGGCGGGCGCAAGCGGGCCCTGGGAACGCGGGCACCGATGCTGGTGCCGCAACTGCCGAACGAGCGCTGGTCGCTCGACTTCGTCGCCGACCAGTTCAACGACGGCCGTCGCCTGCGCATCCTGGTCGTGGTCGACGACTGCAGCCGCGAATGCTTGGCGCTCGTTCCCGACACCTCGATCTCAGGTGTGCGGGTCGCCCGAGAACTCGACCGGCTGCTGACCGATCGCGGCACGCCGAAGATGATTGTCTCCGACAACGGCACCGAACTGACCTCGAACGTCATCCTGCAATGGGCGGACGATCACAAGGTGGCTTGGCACTACATCGCGCCGGGCAAGCCCGTGCAGAATGCCTTTGCCGAGTCCTTCATCGGCCGCTTGCGGGACGAGTTGCTCAATGAGACCTTGTTCCGATCGCTGGCCCATGCACGCACTGCGCTCGAAGCCTGGCGCGCGGACTACAACACCAACCGGCCGCACTCGCGGCTCGGTTGGATGAGCCCAGCGATCTACGCTGCGGACCGGCGGTCCGCTGCGCTTCGCTACACGGACGGCTCCGCTCCGCGGACCGCCGCCATCACCACCCAAGAGGGTAACGTCGAACGCCAAACTCCAATCGCCGCTGGATAAAAACTGGGGGCAACGTCATGGGCCGTAGAGGTGTTCCGGTCGCTCTCGCAGTGCCGTTCGACGCCAAGCAATCCTACGCCACGCCGAGCAACGTCGGGCGTCTCCTTAACCTGACCCAGCGGGCTATGGCTACATGTCGCGCGGAGTCGGCTTCCAGGGTTCACTGTCCAATGTAGACGTCAGCAGGACCCCAGCATCGACCACCTGAACATCGATAAGTCGCCGCGTCTGCACAGCCAAGTTCTCGCCGCTATTATCGCAGCTGTGGGCAAAGGCGGTGGTACTGACTCAGGCAAGAACGCCGTTACCAAACCCGCGGATCCGACGCAGACGCCTGCCAAGCCGACCCACGGCGTCGTCATTCACTCGACCGATCCCTCGATGCCGCAGTGAGCGCCGCGCCTTCACCGGCCTCCGTGATGCCGCGCAGGTTCTCCAATTTCAAGAAACAGATCGATTTTCTGGTTTGGATGGTTTGTACATAATTGGGGGCGATCGTGTACTCGACCGGAGAAACCGCGCTGCCGTCTAACTCGGTGTGGCCAACGTGCTGAACGGAGCCAGTTACGCCTATGAAGCCGGCGTTTGGGAATTGTCTTGCTTTGCCGCCCTCGTACTTGCAGGTTCCGTATCTGCCAGCTCGCGATAGTACTGCGCGATCCTGAGATATCGATCCCGCACTTCGGGCATAGTGTTCGGCTCCTTCGCCAGTTGCGAATATTCCGCTTCGCAGTGCTGATATTTGCGCACTTTCACGACGCGCTCTAGGTCCCCCAAAGATGTCTTGTGTGCAGCCTCATTCTTTCTGTCATCATTGTCCATGACCAACCCACTCTACGTTAGGTGTTTGCATGCTGCCGGAGGGAATTCCAAAGATCGCCTGGCCAACAACTCAAGATGGATCCCGCAAAGGAAGATGGCGGAGAGTGGACTACTCATCGCCAGCCCAACTCGATCCTTGTGCCTCAACAGAGGCATTCGAGCATTCAAGCCCGCTTGAGGCAACACAGCCTGTGGATAACTAATTCTTCAGCAGCATCTCGCAGGTTCACGTTTCATCAGAAGAGTCTCAAGGCACGCCATGCCCGTCCCGTGCTTGTCGGGCGGCCTCCCAATTTTCGTCCTATTTCATAGCCACGATTGCGAGCGTCGGGTGCACGCGAAGGGGGATCGCGTGGGAGTGTTGTCGGTTCTTCGGTTCATTCCGATAGGTGTCTTTGACGCTGCGACAGTGCGCGGCATTGGCAGGGCGTTCGATGCCGCGTGCAAAGAACTGAATGACACAGGGCAGCCGGCCGTGGTCCACGAAGTCATGTTCAAACGGATTATCGCGGCCGCGCAAAGAGGCGAACGGGATGTGACGCAACTACGAGATGCCGCCCTCATTGGCATTAGAAAGCCAAGAAACGAGATTCGTGGGAAGAGTCTTGGTTCCCCCTTGTCACCGTAATTATCGCGGCACTCCTTCAGCAATAAACTAGACCAGCGTTTTCGAAGTTCGAATCATATCAGGCCGCCTTGTCGAGCTTATAGGCCCAGGTGTGAACGACGGGCTCCTGATTGAAATAGTCCATGGCAGCCATGATCCGATCCTTGAGTTCCTGTTTGGACGCGACGCGGATGTGGCGGAGGACGGAGCGGGCAAGTTTAGAGAAGAAGCCCTCGACGAGGTTGAGCCAGGAGCCGTGCTTGGGAGTGAAGGTGAATTCAAAGCGGTGCGCGGGTTGATCGGCGAGCCAAGCTTTGGTCTCTTTGGAGATGTGCGCGGAATGATTGTCGAGGATCAACTTGATCGCTGTGTGGGCCGGATAGGCGGCGTCGAGAAGCTTGAGGAATTCGATGAATTCGCGGCTGCGATGGCGATCCTTGACCAGCGCATGGACCTTGCCGGTGACGAGATCGATGCCGGCCAGCAAGCTGATCGTGCCGTGACGTTTATATTCATGCTCACGTGCGAAGGTCGCATGCACGCCGGGCTCGGGCGGCAAGTCGGGGGCGGTCGTTGCGATGGCCTGTATGCCGGGCTTCTCGTCGTAGGAAATGATCGCCATCGCGTCGCTCGGCTTCTTCTTCGAGACGGCTGCGGCCTGCTTCAAGATTTCTCACTTGGCGATAAACGCACAGCACTTCGGCCATCTTCTCAGCAAAGTCGGGATCGCGCTGTTCCAGGTAGTATCGCACTTTGTGCGGTTTCACCTCTTCCTGGTCGAGGATCTTGCACACTGTGCCTGGGCGAGGTTGGCGAGGCACGCATGTCCCTCCGCGGGTCCATGCTCGCGAGCGTGGCGGGCCAGAAGCCGCGTTGTCCACAGTTCGTGGGGATAGCCAAGTTCCTTCGCCTTCCGGCATGCCAACGACACCAGCCATGCCTTGGCCTCGGGAGTGATCGTTGGCTCTCTACCGGGGCGAGGGCGATCATCCAGCGCAGCCAGCGGGCCTTCGGCCACGGCGCGCTCGACGCAGCGCTGGACCGTTTGATGATGCAGCCCGAGTGCCCGGCCGACCGCAAAAAACGAGGGGTCTTCTCGATAGGCCAGCAATATCCGCGCCCGCTCCACCCGGCTCGCCGGTTCAGTGCGCGACTGCGCTATCGATCTCAACTTCGCCGTATCAGCTTCTCCAAGCGACAACTCAAGCGCCCGCCGCCACGCTGCCATGACTTCTCATCCCGTTCTCTTGGGCACGCGCGACATATGTGGGAATCCGAAAACCAAGATGAATCCCCCTTATGACAACTGACAACTTTCATGGAATCGATCGTCTAGAACCTATCTCACAATTACCGACTGCTGTCGATCCGCTATAAATGCGGAATGATTCGGCTAACGAACGAACAGTGGGAGCGCATCGGGAAGCATTTTCCGGAGGAGCATATCCCCGATGGACGTCCAGGGCGTAAGCCGATTCCGACCCGTCATGTGCTCGAAGCGGTGCTGTGGATTCTCAACACAGGTGCGCAATGGCATATGCTGCCGCAAAGCTATCCGAACTACAAAACTGTGCATCGACGCTTTCAAGCTTGGTGCTGCAACGAGGTTTTGCGTCGGGTTTTGACGGACGTTGCCAATGATCTTCGCGACAAAGGCGCGCTGGATGAAGAAGAATGCTTCATCGATGCGACGTTCGTCATGGCCAAGGGTGGCGGGTCTGAAGTTGGAACAACGAAGCGCGGGAAAGGCATGAAAATCATGGCGATTGTGGATCGCCACGGATTGCCGCTCTCGGTCAGCACGCATCCGGCGAACCATCACGAAGTCCGCTTAGTGCAGCTATGCTTCGACTTCTACATGATCGAAGCCAAGCCCAAGAATTTGATCGGCGATCGCGCCTATGACAGCGATCCGCTGGATGAGGAGTTGCGCAACGACGGCATTGAGATGATCGCGCCGCACCGTTCCAACCCCCGTAAGCCGCCCACGCAAGATCGGCGACGGCTAAGTCGTTACATGCGACGTTGGCTGGTCGAACGCTTCTTCGCCTGGATACAATGGCAACGTCGCATCCTCGTCCGCTGGGAATACCACGCCCACAACTTTCTCGGCTTCGTCCAGCTCGCCTGCCTCGTTGTCCTCTTCAGGCGATTTTGAGATAGGTTCTAGCGAAACTTTGCATATTCTGGGCGCAATGCGCTCACCTGCGAACATAGCTATTGTCCAATCTTCGCCAGTGCGGTTTGCCACTTCCCGCTCATGGATCACGCTCGCTGCCGCTCATCTTGCGGCATGTGATAGCCTCAGCTTTAAGAGATAAGCCGAGCATTCTGTGATTTTTGTCACAGCCCTCCCGCTGAAATCAATGCGATGCTCGCAATGCTAAGAGGGGATAGCACCATGAAAAGGGTTCTCGTCCTCGTCGCCGTCGCCTCGTTCGCTCTGGTTGTTCGCAAGTTGCAGCGCGTTGGCAGCAATGGCCTGTATGCCGTTAAGAATAGTCCGGCCCCCTCTTACCAACTCGTGGCCGAATCAATGAGGCTAAAGTAGCGAAGGAGCAGCTTGTCATGGCCAGGATGTTGTGGATCGCCAGCCTATCGGTTGCTCTTGCGTCAACCGCTGACGCGGTAAAGGCATCTGCCGCGCATCCGCTCGAGTTGCTGGCCGCCACCGCTTCGAGCCTCGGACAGAAAGCGCTCGACGATCCTGCCTGCTTCGCCTTAGTGGAATCGCTAACCACCGAGATCGGGCAGCGTCTTGCTGGCACTGAGGCCCATAAGCGGGCGGTGGCATGGGCCGAGGCCAAGCTGAAAGCAGGCGGCTTCGAGAACGTGCACTCCGAGCCATTCACCTTCCCTGCCTGGATCCGCGGCGCCGAGAGCGCGGAGATCGTCAGTCCGGTGCCGCAGCATCTCGCCATTGCCGCACTAGGCGGCTCAGTCGCGACGGATGCCAACGGCATCGAGGCAGAGATTGCGCTCTTCCGCACCTATGCCGAGCTGCTGGCGGCGCCGCCGGGATCGCTTGCCGGCAAGATCGCGGTGGTGACGCAGCGCATGGTGCGGACGCAGGACGGCAGCGGCTATGGCGCGGCCATCCCGATCCGGCGCTCCGGCCCCTCCGAGGCCGCAAGACGCGGCGCCGTCGCCTATCTGCTGCGCTCTCTCGGCACCGATAGCCATCGCCTGCCCCATACGGGTGCTCTCAACTACGACGATGGCACGTCGCGGATTCCGGCGGCAGCGCTGGCCATTCCGGACGCCGATCAGCTCGAGCGGCTGGCGACGCTGGGTCCCGTGCGGATCCGGCTCCTGCTGACGCCGTCGGTTCATGAAAACGCGCCGTCCTGGAATATCGTCGGTGAGGTCAAGGGCGCGGAGCGTCCCGACGAGATCGTTCTGATCGGCGGACATCTGGATTCCTGGGACCTCGGCACCGGCGCAACAGACGACGGCGCCGGCATCGCCATCGCTTTCGGCGCCGCTCGGCTGATCGCCGGCCTGCCGAAGCGCCCCAGCCGGACAATCCGCATCGTCCTCTTCGGCGCAGAGGAGATGGATTTCAGCGGCGCCGCCTATGCCAAAGCCCACGAAGGAGAGATCGGCAAGATCGTGGTCGCCGGCGAAGCGGATTTCGGGGCGCGCATAGTCTATTCCGTGCAGCTCCCGCTGGGCGCCGCCGACAGCGATTTCGGGCTTACGCTGGGCCGGATCATCGCGCCGCTCGGCGCCAACCTAGATCGCCGGCCAGCCCTTAGCAGCGGGGGGGATATCCGCGAACTCCAGAAAGCCGGCGTGCCAGTGGTATCGCTGCGCCAGGACGGGCTTGATTATTTCGACGCCCACCACACCGCCGACGATACGCTCGACAAGATAGACTCGAAGCAGCTCAACCACGCAGTCGCAGTGTGGTCGGTCTTTACCTATCTCGCCGCGGCGACGGATGTGGATTTCAGGAGCCTCACAGCGAAGGCGAAATAAGCGACGCGCTGGGGGGGACGCGTAGTGGAAGTCGTCACGTCACCAGGAAGCGCAAGACCAACGGTTCGTCATTCAATCAAGCCGGACTTCAGGGGCGGCGGGCGGCTTTGACATCCGCGGGAGTTACCGCATCTCGATAATTGTTGCTGAAGTGCGTCCGCACATAGTTTACCACAGCGGCCACCTGATCGTCGTTCATCATGTCGCCCAACGGCGGCATCGCTCGCTTCCCGTTGACGACGACATCGAGCATATATCCCCTGGCTTTGAGAGTCTCGTTACCGGCGATCGACGGATACGCTCCGGCGCCGGTCGCTCCTTTGCCATCGGGCATGTGGCAACCCTGGCAGACACTCGCGTACAGTTCTTCACCGCTCTTCCCGGCGAATTTGAAACCCGCACTGAGTGTGGCTACGGATGAACTGTTCGTTGCGTTCTGTGCCAACGCCGCCGGCGAGATAAGCGATAGAAACGTAGCGATCATCGGCGCGACCAACGACAATGTATCGGCGGGTGATATCGAGCCATCTCTCACTGGTTCGGCGCGCCTCAGCTACATTACTTCACATTTTGACGACACGAGCGTGCAACCGCGAGATGGCGTTGAGCGATGAGAGGACAGCACCCTCTTGCCATGCTGGAAGGTATGACGCGTGCTCGCCCGCCAAGACGATCCTGCCATCGGTTTGGCACAGGCTGTCGTAATGCTCTGCCCTCGCTTTTTCAGTCCAGTAGCCGGCGCATCCGAGCGTGAACGGCACGCGATGCCAAGCCACTGCGATGCCGTTTTCAAACTCGTCCTCGTATTGCGGATGAATGCGTGAGCCCAAAGCGACAGCCCGCGCAACCCGTTCTGCGGGCGGCATTGATGTAAATTCGTATGAGTTGGATCCCTCAATAATGTAAGCTCCCAGCAACACGCCGCGGCCGCTGCGATTATAACCTGTATTCGGATATGCGATTTGCCGGATCGGTAAATCAGTGTAGCTGATGCCGCCGTAGATCACCTCGTCCTCCTCCCAGAAACGGCGCTTGAATTGCAAGCCCACTTTGACGGCCGATGCATAAGGAACAGCATCGATAGCCGCCTTCATGTGGGCTCCCACGTCGATTTGAATTTGGCTGAGAATAGAGAGCGGAATGGTGCAGATGCACCAGTCAGCTTTTGTCAGTTGGGCAATGGCGGGCGCTTTGCCGTCCACGTAGGTGACCGTAACGCCGCCGTCATCCTGCTGAATCCGAACGACCTTCGCATCATAGCGAATGAGATCACCGACTTCCCTGGCGAACGCCTTGCCGATCATGTCCATTCCGCCGACTGGCTGAAACATCGTGGTCTGGAGTTCAAGCACTGCAAAATTCTGCAGATATCTCCAAAGCCGTGACTTCAGGATATCCGACAGGTCGATTGTTTCGCCGGCGATAGGGGCCGCGCCAAGGCCGCCGCCGGGACCTTTAGCATAGCCGCGAAAGCCAGCTGAGATCAGGTTGGCTTTGTAGGCGTAGTTTTTATCCAGCGCGCCCCACGATCTCAGCGCCTCCAGCAAAATCTCTCTGTCTTCCGATGAGACAGCTTCATCGAGCCTACCCTGCTCGGTCGCCTTGGCAAGCAACTCAGAGACCTGTCCTTGAAAATCGGCCTTGATGTCGCGAATACGCTGTGGCCGACCGCCGAACGCGCTGGACGCGTGCAAAAGCGCATTGTGATTGAGTTGAATGAAAGGCTCGAGCGCGACGTTGAGACGCTTGCAGTAATCAAGCACAGCACGATGATGATAGGGAATCCGCCAAGGCCCTGGATTGAAATAAAGTCCTTGCTCAAATTCGCAGGTCTGCGTGAAACCGCCAAGCTCGGTGAACGTGTCGCCGCCACGCAGTGTCCAGTTGCGGCCTCCTGGGCGGCGATTGCATTCTAGCACCTGAACCCTGTAACCCGCCTTGCGCAACTCCAATGCCGCCGTCATGCCGGCCAAACCCGCCCCAAGGATCAACACCGAGGCGCCTCCGACATCGCCGCCGAGCTTAATGGGGCCTTTGTAAGTTGAATCCGATGCGAATCCGAGGCTGGACATCGCATGGTACATCGCCGCGCTGCCGGCGAGTGTCCCGATCAGGGCTAGAAGATCGCGCCGGCTTAAAGCTGTCCCGCTGCCAACCTGTTTCGCCGCTCGAAACCCGATAGCTTCCGTCACCACATGCTCCTGCAAAGACAGTCGCGTCGAAGTACCGAAGCAAGCCGTGGACGATCCGCGCGGCGGCTCTCGCTCTCCTCGGCGTCATAGCCACGCAGATCAGAGGATTTCGACTGTATCGTCTTGCGCGATATCGCCGCCCGTGACTACCTCGGCAGAAATGCCGCAATCACCAACACCCTGCGCGCGGTCGGCGTGCAAGGCAAGACCAAACGGGGCGAGAACCCACTCCCCTTATCCACTCAAAACGAGCAGCTATATGCATAGGACATCGAACGAAAGCACCATGGATCAACTTTCGCCACGCCCTGCTGGTCAACCCCTAGGATGCGGAATCTGTCGCCAGCGCTCTAGTCTCATGGGCTGCATCTTGAAATGACGACGGACGATGAGCGCCACGTTGTGATTATGAACATTCTAAGGCAACGATGCTCGGTAATGCACCGCCACGTTTGTCCTCGGTCCCACCCCAAACAGGACTGATTCTGCATTTTCTTATTCGCGGCAACATGCATTGCGAATAATGTAAGCGAGCGTTTACCGTGTTCGATGTTCCATCTGAGATTCAAGAAGCGTCACGCGAATGCACGATTTGTCGCCCAATTTTAACAAACTTATCGCCTACGACGGCATCCTCGCTCGTGAGAATGGGAACGAGGTTCCAGTAATGAAAGACGCCACTGCCGTTGTTGCCAAACAGAGTAACCAAAAATATGAAACTCTGAAATGCTCCAAAAATGAGACAATACAGCGCTACTACGGACAAATCGGGATTCCTGCCGTCGCTGCCGCCGTCCGCTACCAAGGAGATTTCAAGAACCCGGCTTACGCTCCGGTTACGATCCACGTACGCATTTAGTTTATCCCTGGGGGCTGCAGGAAATTATGATGAGCCATAGCGCGCAGGTCATTCTCGCCATCGGTATCACCGCCACCTCGTGTCTCACGGCGTGGGGTTGGGCGCGGTATTGGTTGGGCCGTTTGTCACAACCAGAGCGAGAATAGGATCGACCGAATCGACTGGCCAGTTGTCGGTTTCGTTCGGCAAGCGTGGCATCTCTGGCGCGATCTGGGCAAACGGGACGAGGCCCGCGGTCTTTTGCAAGTGCGGTGGATGTCCTTGTAGCAGTTAGAGGTGAATCGAGTGAGTGGAAAAGCACACCACCTTTGTCCTAACTGCCACGCCGCCTCGATAGCGGTTAGGCTCTCAAGGTACGTCAACGAGCGATGCGTGGGTAATTTTTGGTCTTGCGAAGCGTGCGGATACGAGTTCAAAACCTCCGTCGACTTTTCGGAGCCGGCGGAGGGTGAGTCGGTCTATCACATCGGATCAGCGGTATTTCGCTCTCACTTGATTTGATGGGGTGGTATTTGGAAGTTGGTCGGAAGAAGGAGAGTTCAAAGTGAGACGAGTTGCTTCACTACAAGCACCGATGGGCTGACCTGGCCTAAATCACGCCTGCGGACCTGCGACCACTGGGCCTTACGAAATCAACGTCGCAGAAGGGGACGGGCATTTACTCTCCCGCATGCCCCAAGACAGCCTGAGCATTCGAGCGGGCCTTATCGTAGTTGCGATAACAGCATCATGTGGTTTGGGTTGGATTGTCATGAGCTCGCTCACGTCGCCCTCTGACTTGGCCTGGGTAGGCGAATCCAAAAGAATTCTCGGTGCTGCGGGCGGTTCTTCGAGCCCGGCTCACCAAATCATCAACTCTTCGGCCTCCATTACCGATTACAAAGGTGGTCTTCAGACCGTTGGGAGGGCGGTTCCTGAGGTGGGCAGGGCGGCCAGTGCGGGGGACAGTCCTAAGCACCATCCTTCGTCAGCGAGCGGCCGCGCGAAACCATCCCTTGGCGCTGCTCCGCCAAGTCCACCCACAATCGACCATTCGCCGGCGTTGCAGCAACATACAGCCTCTATACGACTTAGTGCCAATGATGTGAACAGCCGGGTAAAGCTAACGCCGATACCCGAAACCAGACCAACTACAATTGAGGGATGGACGCTTCGTGAAGTTACGAATGGTATAGCAATCGTGGAAGGTCCCAATGGCATCTGGAAGGTGAGGCGCGGCGACACGGTGCCGGGAGTTGGAAGAATTGACTCTATTCTTCTTTGGGGCGAGCGTTGGATAATTGCGACTAGCCAGGGTCTGATATCGACACCATAAGACTGCCGGCATTATTGTGCGGTGGCCTCGCTTCGCAGTTGTTGGCTGGATGGGCGCGGCTGCCGGGTAAAAAACGCACTGGCGGACTCGGCAAGGGCAATGCGGACCAGTCCCGCCTAGGATAGTTGATCCCCTATTATTACGGCCTTCTAAGCGGAGGCGCACGGGCGAACAAACCGAACCACGAAAGGGTTGAACCTGCTGAGAGAGGCGTTGAGAACTGGTGGAGGGAACCGGCGCGCGCGCAGCTCAGCTCAGCTCAGCTCAGCTCAGCTCAGCTCAGCTCAGCTCAGCTCAGCTCAGCTCAGCTCAGCTCAGCTCAGCTCAGCTCAGCTCAGCTCAGCTCAGCTCAGCTCAGCTCAGCTCAGCTCAGCTCAGCTCAGCTCAGCTCAGCTCAGCTCAGCTCAGCTCAGCTCAGCTCAGCTCAGCTGTATCGGCTCGCCCATCCTACAACGACAGCGCGACGGGCAACCTCCTGACGCGCTCGCTGATGACGGTTCTGGGACATCTACTGCTCCCCTGCTGACCGCATCGATCCGCGCGCCTCGCCGCTCCGCGGCAAACTTGCTGGCCTGCGCCCGGCGGTCGTTGTGACCTCGATCCGCTGCGCGACGAGGGTATTGCGCTATTGCCTATGCCGAAGGGCCGCGCAAGGATGGCTGAAGTACTGCGCCGCTTTGCCGGACGCCACCGGCAACCATAAGCTTCCGAGGTCCAGCGCGTGTTGCCGCAGCCCCGAGCAGCACAGCACCCGCGGCACAGTTTGAGCACTCACGAGAAACCGCATTCCGGTCAACGGATTGTCAATCGGCATTGGAACGGGCCCCCTGATCGGCGTCCAAAAGGGACCCCTTTGATCGACGTGTTTTGGTGGTAGCGCTCGCGCCGTCGGAGCTGGTCGGGGTTGCGGAGACGGCGCGAGCGCGGATAGTCGCGTGATCGTCGGTTCGGCTTTTGAAGCGCCAACTCTCGTTGCCGGTCTCGACGATATCGCAGTGGTGGGTCAGCCGATCGAGCAGTGCGGTGGTCATCTTGGCATCGCCAAACACGCTTGGCCATTCTCCGAAGGCCAGATTGGTGGTGACGATGATGGAGGTGCGTTCATAGAGCCGACTGACGAGGTGGAACAGTAGCTGACCGCCAGACTGAGCAAAGGGCAGGTAGCCGAGTTCGTCGAGGATGACGAAGTCTATGCGGGTGAGATGATCGGCAAGCCGGCCCTGCCGAGCATTACGGCTCTCGGTCTCGAGCCGGTTGACGAGATCGACCACGTTATAGAACCGGCCGCGGGCACCGGAACGGATGCAGCTTCTGGCAACCGCGATGGCCAGGTGAGTCTTACCGGTACCAGTCCCGCCGACCAGCACGACGTTGCGTTGCTGGGCGAAGAAGGCGCCGCCGGCGAGGTCATTGACGAGCGTCTGGTTGATCGGCGTGCCCTCGAACTGGAAGTCGGCGAGGTCCTTCGCCAACGGCAGCTTGGCGATGGTGAGCTGATACTTGATCGAGCGCGCCTGCTTCTCGCTGATCTCAGCCTTGAGCAGATCGCCGACGCCGCGCTGCGGCTCGTGTTGGCGTTTGACCGCAGTAGCCATGACCTCGTCGAAGGCAGCCTTCATGCCGTAGAGCTTGAGCTCGCCCATGAGGTCGAAGAGTTCGGTTCGTTCCATCAGATCGTTCTCCTGAGGTTGTCGTAACGGGCACAATCGGCGACCGGCGCATGGCGCAGTGTCAGCGCGGCCGGCGTGAGGACGGTGACCGGCGGGCCGGGATCGCGCTGGCGGGCCAGGATGTTGAGAATGACATCGGCGGAATGGACGCCGTGGTCGATCGCCTCGGCGCAGGCGGCCTCGACTGCCGGCAGCCCATCGGTGAGCACCGCGGTCAGGATATCGACCATCTGCCGATTGCCGTCATCGACGCCGGCAAGCTTGCGCCGGACACGGTCCATGGCGGCCGGTAGCACCCAGTCCTTGAACGGCGCGCCGTTGCGCAGGGCGCCGGGCTTGCGGGCGAGCACCGGCACGTAATGCCAGGGATCGTAGACCGTCTCGCCGCGTCCGAACGAGCGCGGATGCTCGGCGACAATCCGCCCGTCCTGACGGATCACGATGCGGTCGGCATAGGCATGGACCTCGACCGGGCGCCCGACCGCGCTGGCGGCCACCGAGTACTTGTTGTTGTCGAAACGCACCAGGCAGGTCTTGGACACCGAAGCCGGCACAGCGTGGAATCCGTCGAACCGGCCGGCATAGGGGACGAGCTTCGGCCGTTCCGTCTCAAACACCTCCCAGATCGTCTGCTCGGCCAACTCGGGATGGTGGTGCGCCTTGGCGTAGGCGATGCATCGATCGAGCAGCCAGGCGTTCAGCTCGTCGTAGGTCTTGAACCGCAGCCGCGGCGTGAAAAAGCGCTCGCGGACCAGCCCGACCTGGTTCTCGACCTGTCCCTTCTCCCAGCCCGAGGCCGGCGTGCAGGCCACTGGATCAATGAGATAGTGGCTGCACATCTGCAGGAAGCGGCGATTGTAGAGGCGGTCCTTGCCGATGAAGACCGTCTCCACCGCCGTCTTCATGTTGTCGTAGATGCCCCGGGTGCAGGTGCCCTTGAACAGGGCGAACGCCCGGTCGTGGGCGTCGAACACCATCTCCTGGGTCTCGCGCGGATAGGCCCGTACGAACAGCATCCGGCTGTGGCAGAGCCGGATGTGGGCGACCTTCACGGTCACCGTCACGCCGCTCAGCAGGACGACTTCGTGACTCCAGTCGAACTGGTAGGCTTCACCTGGCGCGAAGCTCAGCGGAACGTAGACCGAGGCGGTGGCGGCGCCGTGCTCCTTGGCCCATCGCCGGGCGTAGCGGCGCACGGCATCGTAGCCGCCATCATAGCCACGCCCGCGCAGTTCCTCGAACAACCGGATTAGGGTCAGACGTTCACGTGCAGCCTTCGCTTCGTTCGCCAATAGCAACTGATCGAGCGTGTCTCGCCAACGACCAATCTTCGGCAGCGGTTGCTCTTCTCGTTCATAGTGAAACTCGGTCGCTCCCGAGCGGATCACCTTCCTTACGACCTTCCGAGATATACCCAGCTCCCGGCAGATCGCTTTGATCGACTTGCCCTGTCTAAAAAACGCTCGGCGAATCTTCCCAATCGTCTCCACGACCAGCATCCCAACCTCGGCTTCCAAGAATCACGGAAGCCAATTTGGGCCCTCTGTGCTGGGGTCCCGATTGAATGCCGATCACCCCAAATAGGGGGTCCTTTTTGCATGCCAATTCACAAACGGATGGACGAGCATGCGGAACGCCATAGCGCCGCCGACGGAACGCAACCTTCTGAACAAAGGAGCTAAAGGCAATGCGTTGAACGCCGAGGTGCGAACAGCGAGCGCTAACGGCTGGGTGTCTGTTACGCAGCGCTATCCGGCGGAACGCCGAGACATTTGCGCTCCGGTAGCTATCTGCTAACCAACTCAGGCTAAGAAGGACCACTGAGAGGGTACTCAAGACCACGCTAGGCCATCGAGCGGCGGACCGCCGTTTGCGGCCTGGAGAGCCGGGCCCCTGGGGGCAAGGCCTCGACAGCACTGGTCAAGGCTTTGCCAAGTCCGAGACGTGACTGCGCCAGGTGTTCGACCCATGCCAAGCCCACGCGTACTTTCGCTGCATGACCTTGCCCTCTCGTTGATCGAGAGGGCGCAAGCTGCGGCCGCAGGGTCAGCACGTAAGCGCAAATTTGCGCGCCTTTATTCTCGACGACCAGACAGTAATCCGCCGCATCAGGCAGATGGCAATCAAGCTGGACTGTCGACCACATGATCTTTTGGTCGAGGGCCTCAACCTAATGCTTGGCAAGTCGGCCAGCCGGCCGCGCCGGCGGAGATGATTCGGCAAGAACGAGGTAGAACTCACAGAATATGGAGAACGCGCCGCGTTCGCGAAAACACATGAACCGATGTAGCCGTCTATCCTTGATGATTGTCGTTCCCTTCTGGGCGTTTGTCTCACCGCTCGTCGTCTCTACAGAAGCAAATCGTGGTCCCGAGCTGAGCTTTCAATACTGCACTGATTCTACTTACCAACAATACGGGTCTAGCGACTCGCCTCGGTCGACATCAATAAATACCTTTCCGAGATTGACACTTGTAGTCGTACCTACGCACGCGAAGGCGTTCGCTTTCCGAGAGTGCTCCGTGCAATGGTTGGCGCCGACGACCGGGTACTTGGGCTAGCAGGTTGGGGGTTCATGTTAGTACCGCCCGCTCTGTTATGGATCGTCTCTTGGGTCATTGGGCGCATTGTAATCTGGGTCGCAGCTGCCTTTCGCGGTCTAGTGCGGGATCGGAAAGGACTTCTCCCGATCGCTCATCCATGACCCGCCATCTTTGGCATCCGGATTGCTTAGGCTACAAGAGCTTCTCCGTGAGTGGAGCTAACCTCCGGCGTCTGCCCGCTCGCAACCTGCCGTACAATCCGCTCTCGACCACGCGGCGTAAGCCGGGCATTCTTATGGATGTTCATTCGGTCCTCCCGAGAATCGCTGAAGCCTCGCAACTCCAGCTTCCTCGGCCTGGACCGGATGGACAACCTACAGAAAGCTCACACCTAGCGAAGGCATGAAGCCTCGACATTAGAAGGTCGATTGCGGCGTAGTGTTCGCGGTATCGGGCAACTGAAGCGAGCCGTCGGGGCTAGTCCAGGCGGTCCGCACGCCTGGCACGGCATCAAGGCCTCGAGTTCATTGGCGCGGGCGCTGCCGTTGTGTACTGGCCGTGCTCACGACCGGTGATAGTCGTCCTCGAGGCGCACAATGTCGTCCTCGCCGAGATAGCTGCCGGTCTGTACCTCGATCAGCTCAAGGCCGATCTTGCCGGGGTTTTCGAGGCGATGTCGGGCGCCGCTTAGCACGTAGGTCGACTTGTTCTCGTGCAGGAAAGTGACGTTGTCGCCGATCATCGCCCGCGCGGTGCCGCGCACGACCACCCAGTGCTCGGCGCGGTGGTGACGCATCTGCAGCGACAGCCGCCCGGCATGTGTTCGGGTTTTCCGCGCTTGGATCGAACCGCTCGACGCACTCCTTGTAAACTCGATCCTAACCTGTTGCACTGCGTAAGCCCTTAGGGTAATTCGGGCCGTTCAAGCGGGGACGCTTAATTTATGGAAGTCGAAGACACGACTATTCGTGATGTCCGGTTTTTAAAGGTTCGGTATTTTACCGACCCCCGGCGTTCCTTCGTTGAGACGTACAACAAACGGGTCGCGCGAGATCTTGGGCTAACCTGCTGCTTCGTTCAGGACAATCTGTCACTTTCAATAAAGCGGGGAACAGTTCGCGCGCTGCATTTTCAGATTCCTCCGAATGCCCAGGCAAAGCTTGTTCACGTCGTGCGCGGGAGCGTCTATGACGTGGCCGGCGATCTTCGCGCCGGTTCTCCGACTTACGGTCGTTGGATGGCGGTGACCTTGACCGCCGAGAGCGGACGGCAGTTGTTCGTTCCGCGCGGCTTCGCGCACGGGTTCTGCACCCTCGAACCGGATACCGAAGTGGCCTATAAAGTCGATGAGTACTATGCGCCTGAACTAGAGCAAGGCCTCATGTGGAACGATCCAACGCTAGCGATCGATTGACCGGTTGCACCGGTGGATGCGGTTCTATCGGACAAAGACCGAGCGCTTGGCCTTTTCGCAGAATTTGTCACGCCGTTCAAATATGATGACCGGTAATTCTAAGCAATTCCTTGTTACTGGCGGCGCCGGATTCATCGGCTCGGCAGTCGTGCGGCACCTGGTTCGTGACACCGAGCATCATGTATTGGTCATTGACAAGCTGACCTACGCGGGAAATTTGGAATCGCTGGCGCCGGTCGCGGGCGACCCGCGCTACGAACTCGCACGGGTCGATATCGTCGACGGCAAAAAGGTAAGGAAGCTTTTTGAGCAGTTTCAGCCCGACGTTGTCATTCATCTCGCGGCCGAAAGTCACGTCGATCGCTCAATTGACGGTCCCGCGGCGTTCATCGAGACGAACATCGTCGGCACTTACACGTTGCTGGAAGCGGCTCTCGCCTATTGGCGCGCTTTGCCGCATGCCGATCGCCGTCAATTTCGATTCCATCATGTCTCGACCGATGAGGTTTTTGGTTCCCTGGGTGCGGATGGCCGTTTCACCGAAACGACATCGTACGCGCCGCGTTCGCCTTACTCCGCATCTAAGGCGGCATCCGATCACCTCGTACGAAGCTGGCACCACACCTACGGCTTGCCGGTGCTGATAACCAACTGCTCAAACAACTACGGTCCTTATCATTTTCCTGAAAAGCTCATCCCGTTGACGATCATCAACGGCCTCGAAGGTGTTGAACTACCAGTCTATGGAAACGGCGGCAATGTCCGCGACTGGCTTTACGTTGAGGACCATGCCCGAGCGTTGGTGACGGTCGCGATGGCTGGCAGGGTGGGTGAGACCTATTGCGTGGGCGGGCAGAGCGAAAGAGCGAATATCGATGTTGTTAAGGCGATCTGTGCCCTTCTCGATGAACTTGCTCCCAGCCCCGAGGTAGGCCGTCGTGAGAAACTCATTACGTTCGTTGCTGATCGGCCCGGTCACGATCTGCGGTATGCAATTGATCCCGCGAGGATGTTGAATGAGCTTGGCTGGGAGCCGCTCGAGACTTTCGACACCGGCTTGCGCAAGACCGTGGAGTGGTATCTGACCAATCGCGCATGGTGGCAGCGTATCCGCAGCGGAGTTTACCGCGCGGAACGTCTGGGAGTTCCGGCGTGATCCTCATACTGGGGGGCAACGGTCAACTCGGACAGGAACTGGCGCGTGCCGCGGCGCTCCAGGGGATGCCGGCGACGGCGCCTTCCCGCGGCCAACTCGATATTGCGAACAGTTCCGATGTTGCATCGGTTCTTACCCACATTCGGCCGGCGCTGGTGGTAAACGCCGCCGCTTACACCAAGGTCGATCTCGCCGAGACGAACGTGGAGGAGGCCAAGCGGGCCAATGAGATCGGCCCGACGGTGCTTGCCGCCGCCTGCGTCGCCGAGCGGGTGCCTATGGTGCACGTGTCGACCGATTGCGTCTTTGACGGCAGCAAGAAGGCAGCTACCAGGAGACGGATCTCGTATGCCCGGTCAATGTGTACGGCCGGACAAAGGCGGCGGGCGAACAGGCGGTTCGCAGCGCGCTTGACCGTCATGTCATTCTACGCACGACGTGGGTCTACAGCGAGTTCGGGTCTAATTTCCTCAAGACAATCCTTCGCCTCGCAATGATTCGCGAGGAGTTGCAGGTGGTCGCAGACCAGCGTGGCGCTCCTACGTCGGCACGCGAGATAGCGGACGCCATTCTGCATATTGCTCCGCGCATGATACGGGGTGACGACGTTTGGGGCACATACCATTTCACCGCCGATGGCATCACCACCTGGTATGAATTCGCTAGCCGCGCCGTTGCCATCCAAGCGCCACTGACCGGCTGCAACCCCCGCGTCACGGCGATCACGACGGCGGATTATCACACCGCTGCAAGGCGCCCGACCAATTCGCGGTTCGATTGCCGCCTCTTTGCAAAAATATTCGGGATCAGTGGCCGGCATTGGACCGAAGGTGTTGACGCAACGACGAAGGTTTTGGTCGCCGCTTCGGCGCAGAGGGTCCATGTCGCCTAGCTGGTTTTGACCCCATAAGCCTGAAAGGAATGCGAAGAAGGAGGGCAAACAATCCGTGAAGTTCGTCGATGGTTTAACGAACGTTGCCGGTGGGCCAATGCAAGCGAGGGTTTACCGCCCCTGGTTTCGGAAAAAGGCTTGTGGAGGCGGAGGCTGCGAAGGTCGATCTTTTTCCCTGGCAAAAAATTTCTGCTCAATCTCCACCGAGACCTGATGCAACCATCTCTCGGCTCGATCTGCCCTCTCCGCGTGTCGGCGGGCGGTTGCCTCAAGCTCTCGTATCCGGTCTTCAGCACCTCGAAGTTGAACTGATAGGTTGCAACTCACTTCGACGGCTTGCTGGTAATTTGCCTCGGCGATACTGGCGGCCTGGCCAACCATGTCCAAAATCAAGTGGCCCGCCTTATCAAGCGGATCGTTCGGGTCCGGTCTGGCATTTGATTTTGGTGCGAGCGGAATCACTGCTTCTGTTGGGCCTGAACCGCGATCACTCATTGCACCTCACTCCACACCCGGCCGCCCGGGCCGAAGGCAAATTCCACCACGCAATCGGACCGAATGCAATTCGATCTGCAATAGGTGAGGCTTTTTCCACCGCCTGTGGCTTTCGAGCCGATAGCGTTCGGGCCCTTCCTCTCCGGTCCACGTTTTGACACGCTCGATCTGAAAGAGAAGGATGCTACTAAGACAAACTGTCCGCTTGTGCGCGCTCACCCCACCGGCACCCCGACCTCGCGCATGCCATGTCGGCCGTTTCAGTCGTCTGGAAAAAATAGTGTTGAAGCAGTTGACGCCGGCAGCAGCTCCTCCGGCCAGTGGGTTCAGCACCCAGCCGCGCGTTCTTGACTTCGATCTCGGGCTTGACGCCGTGAAGGAAACCCGGTTTTCACCCCAACGGCGTTTTCTTAGAAAAACATTGGGCAGTTCCCTATCGGCGTTGACAGGCTTTCGGTTGTTTGTCGAGATGTTCGTACTCGTGCACGAATGTCGCTTTGCCGTCTCCGACCGGTATGATTATGACAAAGATACTGTCGAAATCTTTGCCATGCCACTTGGGAACCGTTTCCGGGTCGCCTCTGTGAGCCGCTAGTAGCGCCCTAGCGACGGTTTGGATTACCTTGTGTTCCCACGCAACGAGTATGACTGTGTTTTTACTGTTGCTCGAAAGCCGACTCTCGAGGGCGGATTGCAATCCAGCTTCGTCGGAGTAGTCGAGGCTGGTATCCACGGGGAGGCCAAACTGGATAGCAGTCGGCTCGACCGTGGCGAGGGGCCGAACATAGTAGTACGATTTCCCGCTGTCCTCTTTCTGACTTGAAGGATTGGGGGCGAAGATAGCGTCCGGTTTCCCGAACAGTTTGTGGATGACCTTAGGAAGCGCCAAGGCCCGATTGAGGCCTTGGCAAGTAAGCTGTCCAAGACCTTCGTCCGGCTTTTCCCCGTGCCGTATGAACACGATCGTCCCGAGCGCATCGTCGCTGCGTGCATGAGCGACCGTGAGCATCAGCGTCAGGAACAAAGGTCCGCCGGCAGCCAGCAATTTGACGATCTGGTAGCAAATTGGGCGATTTGGCTGATGTGACATCATATCTTCTCCGAGGCGACTAGACGACCAACTCATGAAAGTGGCGGGCATGGAACGGGTGATTGGTTGGGGGATTCCTCGTTTGCGTCGATCCAGACGAGGACTGGCACTATGGCGGAATGCGGTGGAGTTGGCGATGACCGATGAGGAGATTGGAAAGCTGACGGAGATTTCGCGTTGGCGAATCGAGCCGGCGAGCCGAGCGGCGTGGGCGGGATGTTGCTCAGGTACGCTGAGAAGCCACATTGTGTCGAGGACACCATCGCGAGGTGCATAGCCGTGGTGATGAAGTCGCATGGTTGACGAAAGTCGGCGTCGGTCCTGCGGCCAATGCCCGCGCGCCTTGGCTGC
>CAWHZA010000044.1:0-50496 GCA_963833665.1 uncultured Alphaproteobacteria bacterium
AGATTATAGATCGGTCCAAGCTCGCTCGCAGTTAGCTGGGAAGCAGGAGTATGTTCAATTTCGGCGAGACGCCTCTTGAGTTGCTCATTTTTATCCAACGGTGGCGCGGGTTTCTCCGAGTCCGTTTGTGCAGGCCCCTTCTCCGGCGAAGGTTGGCTCCCCCGTTCATCGTCCCGCGACGAGATGATGAATATCGCTGCGATCAGAATGCCGCCAACGGCAATGGCCGAGAGTAAGCGTTGATGCTTCCTCGGCTTTGCGCCGCAGTGTGGGCAAAACTCTGCGCTAGGGGCTATTGTCTCGCCGCATACCTTGCAGGGAATAAGCTTAGTCATCGTGACCTCCCTTTTTGCAGTGGCCGACAGCATTCTCCCGTTGACCGCATTGATTTGTCTCGCGGCGCTGCAGTCAACCTTCACCCGCAACGAGGCATGGCGCATCGCCGCCAACATCGCCAAGCTGCCGGCGCTCGTCAGGGCGGGTCCAGCGAGGGACCGCTAACCCGCGGCCGCTCGACGGAGTGAAGGTTCGCGCCCGACCTCCGGCGCAGCGGTCGATCTCTCGATCCGGGCGGCGGCGCTCTCCCAGGTCGCGGCGAGGGCGAAGAAACCGTGTCTGTTTTCCGGATCGCTCGCCGACTCGGCCCAGGATAGGCATTGTTTGGCGTTAGCGCGGTACGCCTGCGCGACTATGCTCACCATGCTGATCACCCTTCGACGGGGCGATGCCACTCCAAAAGGGGAGGCGCGTCTGAGCAAAATTGCTCACGTTCGGTGCGGTGTGGATGGTGTGGATAAGGAAGGGGAGTCGTTACGTGCCCCCTTAGCTGGGCGGGACCGGGGCAGCGCCAGCCGCCCCGCGTCTTTGTCTGATCAAGTGAGAGCCGGGCGAGCGGTTGCCGGCCCAGCGCCTATTTGGTCAATCCTATAGCCGTGAGCGCAAAAGCTTGATCGCATAGTCGAGAATCTCGGTCTTCCGCTGGTATTCGTCCCGCAAGGCGATCAGCTGCTCCAGGTGATAGTTCGGCGACTTCGAGGCGCGGTTCTTTGCTGCTGCCTTCGCAGGTTTGCCCGCGGGAAAAGACACCACACTGCTCTCATTAGCCATGGACACCCCCCAATCACGCAACGCGCGCCCCAAAGTAGCACCCAACGTCGGCAGATTTATCCCAACTCCCGCCACATCAAAACGACATTCTACCCATCAGCCGCCCTTGCGGACTTCCTCCTTGTGGGCGGCTAGGGCCGTCCCTCGCATCGCCCCCAATGTGAAGCTTGGGGCGGCCCGCTTTGAAACTCGCGAGCTGCGGTCACAAGTGAACTGCCACTGCGATCGTGAACCCATGACCGTTGCCACTCGACGATCCGTTGACAATCTGTCGGTAGCAAGTCCCGGCGCGTCGGTCAGACGGCGCGTTTGCGTGTCCGCATAGTTTGTCATTTCTTTGGATCAAATGGATTGTATGGAGGAAACCCGAGCCCCAAAGGCGATTGACCGCCGAGCGCAGTGAGTCCCGCAACACCAGTCAATGCGTTCGGCTGATACTGTTGGCGAAGATTCATCCAATTCCAAATCCACTCTGGTAGCAAGCCATTTCGTTCAGTCATATTTACACCGAGAATCAAGAAATGATCGTGATCAGACAAATAGGGCTTCAAGATAGTGAATACCTCTTGAGGGGAGCGATCAGTCCAAAGTATCCAACAATGCGATGAGTATCTGATCCAATCACCGGCAGTGGAAAATGGTCCCTCAAGCTCTTTGATCTTAGGGGGGCCGGGGAAAGTAAATCCGACATGAAGGAACCTAGGCATGCTCACCTTTTGAGCGGTTTGGCTCGATCGTGATTGTGCCAGGGTCAGCTATTACGGGGCTGTCAGGAGGCTTCGGGACACCAAGAGCTGCGGCTTCCGCTTGTCTGTAAGCCGCTAAATCCAACGGCTAACTCGGGATTCTTCGTCGCCCACCGAAGTAAGAATAGCAGCACTGCAAGAACGAAAATAATGATAGCTGCACCCGCGATCATTAAAAGGGTTTCATTGCCAATTCGCCACGCGATTGTACCCAGGACGACAAGAGCGACTATCATGACTTGCGCGGTTCGCCCCACCACGCCACGACCGCCCCTGATCCGGGCAAAGGCCGCCACGGGGAAGCCGAAACGATCGAAAATGTCGGACACAGACACCCCCCGATCATAGCTTAGTTCTCCGCCGCCAACGGTTTTTCGCGCCATTGCGCCGTTGCGCGTTTCCGGCGCAAACGCACCGACACGATAGATGTTGCCCAGTATGTTGCCCAAAACAAAAAAGCCGCCCTTTGTTGGCGGCCCGTTTTAATCTAAGTCTTTGATTTATTTGGCTCCCCGGGCCGGATTCGAACCAGCGACCAACCGGTTAACAGCCGGTTGCTCTACCGCTGAGCTACCGGGGAACAAAGGCGGCGGCTCGTGCAAGTGCGACCGCATATAACAAAGCTTGGCCGGTTTTGAAAGCGATGCACGCGGCGGGGCGCGCGCGGCCGCCAGGGCGGTCAGTCCACATATGATGGCAACGGCGCGCCATTTTCCCGGCGCGCCGCGACGCCCTGACCAGACAGGTCGCGCAGGCCCGTCCTCAGCCGCAGATCGGGATGCCTCCAATATACAGACAGCAGCCTCCTCCGGCGCAGCCTCCGCAGCCTCCGCAGCCGCTGCAACCTCCGCCGCCGCAACCTCCGCCGCCTCCGCAGCCCCCGCCGCCGCAGCCCTTACCGCCGCCGCAGCCCTTGCCGCCGCCGCAGCCCTTACCGCTGCCCTTGCCGCTGCCGCAGCCCTGGCCGCTGCCTTTGCCGTTTTGGGCAGCAAGGTGCGTTCGGGCGTTTTCCTTGTCGTAGACGTAGAACGTCGCCAAGCTGACGTCGAAGATTTCTTCCTCACTGAGCGTGATGACGTGACGCGAGGGGTTGTCCGCCTTCGGTGTATCCGCTGCCGGACCAACGATCGCCGCGGACGCGCTGCCCGCCAGCGACAACACCCCGGCGGCTCCCAATACCGCTACGGCTTTCTTCCGATGCCTTCGCTTCGAAGCTTGCTTCTGTGACATGGTAAACTCCTCCCATGGGGCTCCGCTGGCTCCGACCCAGAATCTACCCCGCCGGCGTCACCGTACGATGGTTCTCGCCCCGGCGCCACTGCACATCGCCAATGGTGCGGAACTCGTCGTGCTGTTTGATTTTGAAGGCGGAGGCCACGCCCGGAATTGCACCGGGGTAAACGGCCGCCGGCCGCTGCAGATCACGCTGACGACGGCGCGTACGCGCCTCGCGCACATCTTCGAGAAGACGGGAACGCGCCGGCAGGCCGAGGTGGTGCCGCTGATCCTGCAGAGCGCCGGCGGCATCGATCAATAGCGACGGCGCGTCCTGAGGCTCCACAAGAATATGATTTCAATTGCTTGTCCTTCGGCGTGCAATTGGACACCGATTGACACTGGAACTGCCCGCGAAGGTGCGGTCGAGCACGTTCGGCGCGGACGGACTGTAAGGGCTTGCAATCGCATCAATTGCCCAATCCGATGCAGGCCGCTGAGATGCCTTCCGCCAAGAGGTCATGCCAGACCCGCCGGGCCCATAGGTGCTATCGCTCGCGATGAAGCGCGATCGGCGACCGGCACCTATTCGGTGTGCAATTTTAGCGATCTGAAGAATTCAGGAACCATGCCGGTATCGCCACAGAGTGATCGATGCCCGTGCTGAGCAATTCAAAAGTCCCTTTTTAAGCTTCTCGCTAAGATTGTGTTATCGGGTCTGTGCCTAATAGATTGATAGATAGCGACGGCCGCTACCGGAAGAGTTTGTTGTCTGTGCAGAACGTCGACCTCTGGTGGGCAGGAACATTTGACAGCCATAGCTTGGCTTGCGGCATTGTTGTTTGCAGCTACCCGGGGAACTGGCGGACGACAGCAGACTCAGAATGGCTATACCTAAAACTTTATTGCGGTCGTGATTTTCAGAATGATGTTTTGGCACATCAACTCGGGGAATTTTGCGAAAAGGCACTTGCGAATGAGATGGTCAACGAATGGTTTTTTGTGAGGTACGCTGATCCTGACGATCACCTCAGAGTGCGATTTCGGGGAGTTCCAGAGCGCATATGGAGCGAGCTTGTCAGAGGCCCGGCGAACCTGCCACGCGGTCTCGCCTACGAGGTTCTGGAGGGTATCATTGAAACGGATTGGTGGGTTTGCGAAAAGCTGGCGAAGGCGCTACACGCGCACTGGCTTGCATCGTCCGCAGCCAACGGAAGCCAGTCATCTGCGGCGCGACCGTGGGGTGCGCTCGCTGAAACGTTCAAGATGGCTAACCGCCGGCGCGCTGACCTCATAGCGCTGTGCTCGTTGAATGGGAGCGCCTTCCGGAAAATGCCGCCGGATCATATGACGCCGAAGGCAATGGCCAAGGCCGTGAATGATCACTTCACTAAGATCGGCGAGCCCCTAAACGTCAGCGACAAGCACATCATTCGCAACGTTCGGAAATAGGAGACATTCAGGACATCGGCGACATGTCCTCGTTGTCCCGTGCATTCATGGCAGCACACGGCACCATGCGGCATCCTCAAACACGGGATGACCGATATGCCGCTGCTCGACGACTACCTCACCGAAAACGAACTAGTGGCCGAACTCAAGGCCAAGACCGGGAAGGGCACCAAACGCACTGTCCGCAGTTGGCGCACGAAAAGGGAGGGGCCGCCGTGGGCCACCTTCGGCAGGATCGTCGTCTACCCGGCCGCCGACTTTAAGGCGTGGCTGCGGACACTCGTGCAGCAGCCGGTAGATCGCGTCGGGCTGCCTAAAAAACCGAAAGCCGCGCGTGTGCTGCGCGGCCCCGGCTTAGGCGATAGTTCACGGCTTCGACACCCGCCCAATACGCCAAAAGCCACGGCCTGCACAAGTGCCGCGCGATCCCCTGCAACAGGAGATCGCATGTCCACCAAACACCTCGCCAATTTGGTCCGTGCCGAAATCGTCCGCGACGACCGCTGCAAAGCCGCAGGCATCACCGTCCGCTCACCATCGCCGGTGCTGGCGATGTGCAGGGCATTGATCGGGGCCGGGCATCACCCGGCGACACCGCTTGAGGCATGGCGCGGCACTGTCCTGGCATTGCGCGCGAGGACCATCGGCGAAGGTGCCGCCCTCACCGTCGAGGACGATAGCCGTGGAACCCCGCGCTTTCGGCATTGGCGCGGTGGGGCGGCCTCGCCGGTGCGGCAAAACGGGGTGCCAGCTATCGGGGTGCCCCCATCACTCCCGGAGGCCGTGTCGTGAGCGCCCTCGATTGGCGACGGGCGAACGACAACGCGCGCATGCGGCAGCGCCGCTCCGAGTTCGATCGGCGGATCGCACAGCGGCCGCAGACCGCCGAGCCGACCGGCATCCGCGCCACCGCCACCGAAGCTGGCCGGGCCCCTCGAGGTTGGGAAGTTCTGGGCAAACCGACGCGGCGAGGCCGTGATCGTCGCGCTGCGCGAATATGAGGGCACACTGATCATTGATATGCGCCGCCACTACACCGCGGCGGACGGGAAGCTACGCCCAACATCAAAGGGCCTCGCGCTCACCATCGCGAAGCTGCCCGAGCTCGCCGCAGCACTGGCGAGAGCCGAACAGAGAGCCCGCGAGCTCGGCCTGCTCGGCGACGGGGAGTCCGCGTCGTGAGCGCCGCGTTTGCCATTGCCGAGCGCGAGGAACTGCGCGTTGACCCGCTCGACGCCTTCAAACTCCGCGCAGAAGCACGCGCTTATTTGTGGGTGGCCGGCGAATACGATCTACACGAAGCCGTTGACGTGCTGCAGGCAACCGCCGTGCGCGATGGCCTCGTCGATCGCATCGGCCAGGACGCGGTGCAGGAAATTCTCGCGGCTGCGTTTGCGCCGGCTCCCGATGATCTTTGCGTTGATGACGAGATTGCGGCCAAGCAGTGTGAGACTTGCGGTATGGCGCCGTGCATCTCTCCATCGTTTTGCAGAGAGTGCCGGTTCGCCGATTTCAAATTGCTTCTACAGCAAGGTGATCCCGAACGGCTGCGCACATGGCTTGCAAGACAATCGTTCGATGAAGCCGCCGAACTCAGGCAAAGGCTGCGCTGAAATGAAGCCCATAACACCCGCGGAAGCCGTCAAGATTATTGACGAGGTCTTTCCACCCAAAGAGAGCGATCCGCGGGAAAATATCCCGCCCGCTGCCACTTTGGACGATTTTGGCCAGGCCGATCAGGGCAACGCGGACGACGATGAAGTAGCTGGCAATGATAGCGGCAGCGGCAGCGGGCCGCGGTCCGGCGCGCAGGAGGAAAAGCGACAGGAACGGTTCACACTGACCCGCTTCAATGCGGTGCGGTTGGCTTCGTCTCCCGCCTACCTCGTCAAAGGATTGATCCCGCGCGGCGGCCTCACCGTGGTCTGGGGGCCGCCGAAGTGCGGCAAGTCGTTCTGGACCTTCGATCTGACCATGCACGTCGCTCTCGGCGAGCACTACCGCGGCCGCCGCGTGCAGCAGGGCGCCGTGGTTTATCTCGCGCTCGAAGGCGGCCAAGGCTTCCGCGCCCGCATCGAGGCGTACCGCCGCGAGCACGGCACCGCGGACGCTCCGTTCTATCTCGTGACCGACCGTACCAACCTAGACCAGCGTTTTCGAAGTTCGAATCATATCAGGCCGCCTTGTCGAGCTTATAGGCCCAGGTGTGAACGACGGGCTCCTGATTGAAATAGTCCATGGCAGCCATGATCCGATCCTTGAGTTCCTGTTTGGACGCGACGCGGATGTGGCGGAGGACGGAGCGGGCAAGTTTAGAGAAGAAGCCCTCGACGAGGTTGAGCCAGGAGCCGTGCTTGGGAGTGAAGGTGAATTCAAAGCGGTGCGCGGGTTGATCGGCGAGCCAGGCTTTGGTCTCTTTGGAGATGTGCGCGGAATGATTGTCGAGGATCAACTTGATCGCTGTGTGGGCCGGATAGGCGGCGTCGAGAAGCTTGAGGAATTCGATGAATTCGCGGCTGCGATGGCGATCCTTGACCAGCGCATGGACCTTGCCGGTGACGAGGTCGATGCCGGCCAGCAAGCTGATCGTGCCGTGACGTTTATATTCATGCTCACGTGCGAAGGTCGCATGCACGCCGGGCTCGGGCGGCAAGTCGGGGGCGGTCGTTGCGATGGCCTGTATGCCGGGCTTCTCGTCGTAGGAAATGATCGCCATCGCGTCGCTCGGCTTCTTCTTCGAGACGGCTGCGGCCTGCTTCAAGATTCTCACTTGGCGATAAACGCACAGCACTTCGGCCATCTTCTCAGCAAAGTCGGGATCGCGCTGTTCCAGGTAGTATCGCACTTTGTGCGGTTTCACCTCTTCCTGGTCGAGGATCTTGCACACTGTGCCCTGGGCGAGGTTGGCGAGGCACGCATGTCCCTCCGCGGGTCCATGCTCGCGAGCGTGGCGGGCCAGAAGCCGCGTTGTCCACAGTTCGTGGGGATAGCCAAGTTCCTTCGCCTTCCGGCATGCCAACGACACCAGCCATGCCTTGGCCTCGGGAGTGATCGTCGGCTCTCTACCGGGGCGAGGGCGATCATCCAGCGCAGCCAGCGGGCCTTCGGCCACGGCGCGCTCGACGCAGCGCTGGACCGTTTGATGATGCAGCCCGAGTGCCCGGCCGACCGCAAAAAACGAGGGGTCTTCTCGATAGGCCAGCAATATCCGCGCCCGCTCCACCCGGCTCGCCGGTTCAGTGCGCGACTGCGCTATCGATCTCAACTTCGCCGTATCAGCTTCTCCAAGCGACAACTCAAGCGCCCGCCGCCACGCTGCCATGACTTCTCATCCCGTTCTCTTGTGGGCACGCGCGACATATGTGGGAATCCGAAAACCAAGATGAATCCCCCTTATGACAACTGACAACTTTCATGGAATCGATCGTCTAGTACGCGACCACAGGGCGCTGATTGGCGCCATCCGTGCGCAGATCGGGGAGACGCTGCCGGCGCTTGTCGCAATCGACACCCTCAACCGCTCGCTCGCCGGCTCGGAATCCAAGGACGAGGACATGGCGGCCTATATTCAAGCCGCCGACGCAATCCGCGAGGCATTCGATTGCGCCGTGATCATTGTCCACCATTGCGGCGTCGATGGCTCACGCCCGCGCGGCCATACCTCGCTCACCGGCGCCGCCGACGCGCAGATCGCGGTGTCGCGCGACACCGCCGGCAACATCATCGCTACGCTCGAATGGATGAAAGATGGCTGCGAGGGCGACGTCATCCCCAGCCGGCTCGATCCGGTTGACCTTGGCCACGATGAGGATGGCGAGCCGATCAATTCCTGCGTGATCGTGCCCGTCGATAATGCCAGCACCGAGCAGCCGGGGACCGATAAGGACGCGCGCTGGTCAAAGTCGCTGCGGCTGTTGCGGCAGACCCTGATGAATGTCCTTGCCGATCACGGCAAAGAACAACATCCCTATCCCGATGGTCCCGTGGTGCGCGCCGTCGAACTCGAGACCGTGCGGCAAGAGTTTTATCGTTCCTGCCTAGTCGAGGCCGATACCGAGGCCAAGAAGCAGGCCGCCCGCAGACAAGCATTCCACCGGGCAACCAAGGCAGCCCAAGCGGCCAGCCTCATCGGAGCCCGTCTCGTGGACGGCATCGAGCTCGTGTGGCTCACCAAGCCCGAGCCCCCGATTGGACCGCGTGGGCGTGACAGACCGTGACACCCTTATAGGGGGGTGTCACGTCACGTCACGGTACCCCCCGCTACGCCCCGTGACAAATGTCACGCTCTGTCACGTCACGTCACGCTTACCTCGTCGACTACGGGGAAGACACAGATCAATCCGATAAAAACAAAGGACCAACAGAACGTTGCACCGCAAGACACTAGCGAGTAGGTGGGAATGACGTTGGGAGGTGCTTCTCACTCCCAAAATGTCGGAGACATTCTGAAATGCCCAATATCGCTCCACTCACCGCCGCCGCTGGCGATCGGCCGCGCCCGAGGGTTGTTCCTCAGAAAGTGAAGCTCGCGATTCGCGCTATGGTGTACGGCGTGCCCGGCGATGCTGACCACGCGCCTCTCGACTTTGTTGCCGCGGCGAAGCTCGTGGGTATGGACCCTCCTACGCTGCGCAAGTATTTCGACAGAGGCGATTGCCGCCAGTTGTTGCTCAGCGAGCGTCGAGCATTCAGGACGATGCTTTGTGCTGGCAATGAGGCCGCGCTGGCGCGCATCCGCGACGGGGAGAATGCCGCTGCGGCTGTAAAGGCGGTTCAGGTTCTCGAGGGCATCGACGAGGCGGACGCCGAGCGGCACGGTCGTGTCGGGCAGCGAGAAGTGCCCGGGGTTACCATCGTGATCCAGCAAGCCTCCACCGAGCCGGCAGAGCCGTTGGTCCTGATCCCGGCGCCGACGCCAGCGAAGCCAACGCTGTCGCCGCGGCTGCCCGAGCCTGAGCCGCCGGCCGATCCGATCTTCCGCCCGCCTCGCCGGTGGTGACCACGCTCCGGGTCGGTTACCCGGTCCTTGGCGGACATCTAAACCGTTCACCCGTGCGCCGAATGCTCTTCTAAACCGCGCTTCGCCCAGCCGTGGCAAGTATACGTCAGTGATCCGTCAGCCTGGGAGAAACGTCAGGCCCGCGCACGGCCTCGCCCATGCGTTCGTTGATGCCGGGTTGCTGGATAGCGCCAGCGGCACGGGACGGCACCAGCGAGTCTGCGCGCGCGCCTGGTGGGGCATCCGGCGAGGTGCGTCGGCAGCGGCCTCGATCGCGACAACGTGCCGTCGGCGCCGAGCCTTTATGCGCACGGCAGACAACCTTTCCAGGCCAAGACAGCCTCTCGAGCACATACGCGACCTTCCTCGACCGCTGCCGGCCGCCGCGACCATCCCGAGATCGCGTCATATCGATGCCGGGGGCAAAACCGCGAGCTTGGCAACGGCTCGTCCCGTCGCCACGCGCATTTCCCCCTCTGATTAACCGGGGCCTTGCCGAAAAATGATCCGTCCTGGAAATTTTGGGGTTGGGCTGAAACATCCCGGTGATGCTGGCGCGGCGGTTTCAGGAACTTGGGCGAGGTGGTGGCTGACTGGTGCGGGCCTGTTCCAGTTTTTCGCCGATAACCGCCCCGGTAGTCGGGTTTACGTGATGGATCTGGCGGCACGCGAGACAGGTCACGGGCTCATAGACGTGGTTGTCCTCGGCGACGTCTTCGGCGACAAAGCCTTGCACGCGGTGTCCGGTTTGGGGGCAGCGGTAGATGAAGAGGGGCATGTCCTGATCCTTTAAGGCGAAGTGCAATCTGCGGCGGCGGTTTGGTGTGCAGTTGATGCAGGTCAAGACACCGTGCGGACGCCGGCCTTTATGGTCAGGAGTGGCTCTTGTTTTACCGGGGGGTAACACGGAGCTGCAGGGGGCGGTCGTGGCCGAACCTCTTGGGAGGGGGCTCTGGTCTCGACCGTCCCGCTCATATCGGCGCCGTAGTTGCCGGCCATATACGGGTTTGCTGGTGCCGGGCAGGCTCGCCGCCTCCGGTGTCAGCGCAATCTTAGCCTCGGCTCCGGCCGGGGCTTTTTTCACTGGAATGCCGGCGCGGCGCCGCTGTGTTGCCGGAAGCCTGCCACGAAGGGCGGAAAGGCTGTTGGTGCCGCTGCTGACGCATCTTTGCTCCCATACGTCCACAGCGTCAGCCTCTGTGCTCCTCGAAGCGGCTTCCTAGCCCCGGCTCCGCCCTTTCGGCCGGGGCTATTTTTTTGGCAGCGGCGCAGGTGCGATGGCGGGCGCGGTCTTTCTCTGCTGCGGCGGCGGGCGCTGAATGCGGCGGTGCTGGTGTTAGGAAAATGTTCCTATGTAAATATTCCTATCACTAGGAAAATATACCTTGCAAACCCGGCGGGCGGTCGTATCTTGTCCGTATGCCACACGACCTCACGATGCGATTTGAGATCAAGCTGCAGCCCGCGTGCCGTCGCCGATTGGACGAATTGGCGAGCGCGACCGGGATCAGCGCGACCGACCTCGCGCGCCTCGCGATCGGGCAATTGCTCGAGCAGCGCGTGGTGCGGCTGCCGACGATTACGCAACAGGAGCAGGCAGCATGAGCGACGACTTCAAAGCGGCGTTGACGTTGCTTCAGATGGCCGTTGATGCGGCCGCGACCAAGGAGCGGCTGAACGAGCTTCGCGCCGCGACGGCCGATGCACGGCAGGCGCAGTCGGACTTGGCCGCAGCTCGAGCCGAGCATGATGCGGCGGTCGCCAGAGATCGGGCTGAGATCGAGGCTGAGCGAACCGCGATTGCGGAGCGCTGGGCAGAAGTGCGCCGGCAGAGCGCCGCATTGGACGCTGACCGGGCCCGGATCAGGGAATTTTCCGAAACGTATCAGGCGCGGTCGACGGAAGTATTTGCCGGCGGTTTGGTTCGCGATTGGGGCTCGCCGGAAGCGCGGTCAGCGGACCTGGCTGTGAAGACGATTGCCGATGACCCGTATTACGCACCAGTCGCGCCGGGCCCGGGCCGCGATGAGGAGACGATCACGGAGCCGGTTCCGAATACGCCGCCCGGCGTGACGCTGACGCGCACGCGGCCTCGTAACCGGCGTGACACCCATGCCTGACAACCCGCCGGCCAACGTCGCCGCTGCCGCCGACACTGTTCGGAAGTGGCTGAATGAACAGGACGCTTCGCCGAAATCTGCAGAGGAAATTGCGAAGCTCAGCCCGGCCGCGCGTCTCGATTATGCGCGGCAATTCGATCAATCGAAAATGCCAGCATGGAAGGATCCGCGCCATGGCGGACAATGAGAACAATCGCTCACTCACGCCGACCGGCAACAAATCGTTTCCGACTGTTTGTGTTGGTCCGGGCGCGGGGGCAAAGGTCGGCGGCGGAGCGGAAATGCCGGCCGGCCTGACCTCGATGACATCGATGAAGAAGGCGGTGCCTACAGCCGCAAAGGAACAGCTTCGCGGCGATCCCAATCTCAGCGGAGGCTTGAAGATGCCGCGCACCAAGGACGGCCGCTAGCCGACCGAAGAGATTCGGTAGCGAACGGCGAACACCGGACATGGCTGGACCCGCCGCTGGTTCCACCCGGTCGCGAATGACCCCGAGCCGACACGCACCTTTTGCGCGTGCCGCATCGCGCAGTTTCCGGCTTGTGGTGTGCTAGAGTGCCGCGCATTTGGTGGCCTATATCGGAGGACAGGATGACCGCATTTAACACCGTGCGTTTCCGCGTAAAGCCCGGACATGATCAAAAATTCCTCGATGCTCACAAAAATATCAACTGGCCTGGCCTCAAGCACGCCCACATGATAAAGACGGGGGACCACAGCTATTGCGTCATTGCTGAATGGGCCGACATGGAATCGCTCGCAAAGGCGCGCGCGAACATGATCGCAACCCTGGATTCATTCCGAGATACTCTCGAAGACATTGGTGGGGCTCTTGGTATCACCGATCCAGTTTCTGGTCCGGTCGTTTTGACGCTCAAATAGAGCATTACGTTCGAGCGGCGGCGGGCTTCCACGAGAAAACGTACGTTGGCGGCCAGGAGCGTCTGCTTTGACGTAGGCGCGCAAAATGACGCGATTGGCCCTTAACGACGGGACGCATTTTGGTGGCTGACTGTCGCTTTCGGGGAGCAACGGACATGCGCCGCTGAAGCACGCGGGCCGTATTCGGCGCGAATGACCCAAAACAACCAACCTGCTGCGCACGTTCGTTGTATTGATCTATATCAACGCGCGTAAAAGAATGCCTCGTATGCTGAATTTATCCACTAAAAATCTGGAGATTGAGCAAATGTCTAAGCATAGCGCTGTTCACTTCTATCTGAGTTGGGCGAAAGAACGTATTGATGAAATGGACGCCACGCTGGCCTCATTTGAGGCGAAGATCAGCGAAGTGCAAGCTGACGCCTGTGTCAAAGCCAACCAAGTTCTCGCTGACATGCGCAAGAAGCGTGAGGAGTTCAGTGATACGCTGAAAAAGCACGCAGATGCCAACGAGGCCGCATGGAGTAAAGAGAAAGCACGGCTACAATCTGAGTGGAATGCATTCGAGGCTGAGGCTAAGAAATACGTCGAAAGCTTCGGCAAGCAAATCGAGCAACAGCAGGCGACCTTTAAACGTCAAGCTGCCGCGCAAGTGACGGCGTGGCGCGAGGCAGCCGACAATCTTCGCACCGCAGGTAAAGAGTTCGCTGCTGAGCGTCGGAGCGAAATAGAGGCCGCCGTGAAGCACATGGAAGCCGATGCTGCCGCGGCGGAGAAACAACACCAAAAGATGAACGAGGCGGGGAAGCAGTCGTGGTCCGCATTGATGACTGCTTTGGCGGAAACCCGCGCTGCGTTCGATCGCGCCAATCAAGCGGTACAAGAGGCGTTCAAGCGGGCCGCTTGATCGCCCTCGCGAAACCCGGCGAAGACGTGGGCCGAGCAAGTTTCGGAGAGACCGCCGCGAGGCGGTCTTTCTGTTTGCGGTCATGTTGCAGTGCATGAGTCTCTTCCTGGCCCAGGCTGTGTGGAAAGGGGTCGGTATGAGCACCATTGTCAGTGGGACGTTGGCTTCGGCGATCGTGGAGTACCGATCTGAACAGAATCGGCTGCCTGACCGCTCCAGACGCTCCCTGGGGCGTTTGTTGGCATTGATTTTGAACGCGCGGTGCCCCTCGGCTTAGGCGGCCAAGGCCTGCAGCAGCCCGGCCACGCCGATGATCGCCATCACGCGCTTCATGTTGTAGGCGAGCACATTGAGCGCCATCTCGGTTGCTACTTTCGGCAGCCGTTTCGTGAGAAAGTGCGTTGCTCCCATCCAGCACTTGATGGTGCCGAAGGGATGTTCCGCTGTCTGACGACGCATTGTCATTTTTTCCGGATGATGATCGAGACGTGCCTGCACGGTCTCGAGCACGGCCTCGTGCTCCCATCGGGAGATCAGTCTTTCGTTGCCGGTCGTGCAGCTACGTTTGATCGCGCAACTCTGACAGGCATTGGTCCGGTAGCGACGTAGCACCAAACCTCTGTCCTTGGTCGTGAAGGAATATGCAAGCCTTTGTCCGGCAGGACAAACGTAAGCGTCCTCCGCTGCCACGTAGCGGAAGTCCTGCTTGCCGAAGCGCCCTGCCGCCTTTGAGTTCGAGGTCATAGGCTTTGGTAGCGTGACGGTGATCCCCGCCTCCTCGCACGTGCGAATCTCCTCGCTCGCGTAGTAACCGCGATCAGCCACAGCATCGAGCGTCTCGACGCCCATCTCGGTTCGCGCCTGCTCCGCAATATTCGACAGTTGATGGCGGTCCGTGCCGACGTTCGTCACCTCGTGGGCCACAATGAGATGGTTCTTGGTATCGACCGCGGCTTGCACGTTGTAGCCGACGATCCCGGTGTCCTTGCCGCTCGTTGCCATCGAACGCGCATCAGGATCGGTCAGCGAGATTTGCTTGTCCTCGCTCTTCATCATCTCGGCACGGATCGCATTGAGCCGCGCGATCTCTTCCCTCAGTTTCACGATTTTGTCCTTGAACCGCACAACCTTTGCCTCTGGCACCGCATCACCACGGCGGTCGGCAGTCTCCAATTGCGCCATATAGCGCACGATGCTCTCGTCGATGCGCTCAAGACGCCGCTTCATCTTGGCCTCGGTGAAGTTCTTATCGCGCGCATTGACAGCCTTGAATTTGGAACCATCGATGGCGACGCTCGGCACACTCAGCAAATCAAGCTCGCGGCACAGCGCCACGAAGGCACGACAGACCTCACGAATGGCCTTGCCGTTGTCCTTACGGAAATCCGCAACGGTCTTGAAGTCCGGCGCCAATTGTCCGGTCAGCCAGATCAGCTCAATATTACGCTGGCACTCACGCTCAAGGCGTCGGCTCGACGGAACACGATTGAGATAGCCGTAAATGTATATCTTGAGCAGCGTCGCCGGATGATAGCTGGACCGTCCTCTTTCAAGCGGCACAACCCGACTAAAGCCAAGCTTGCCAAGATCAAGACCTTCAACGAAAGCATCAACTGCACGAACCAGATTGTCCTCAGACACGTAGTCGTCAAGCATGGCAGGGAAAAACGTGCTTTGGCCCCGGTCAATCCCTTCCACAAAGGCTGACATCCGTCGCTCCCGCCTGCCGATTCAAAAAAAAATCATAGCATCCGTGCGATTTTTCACACAGCCTAGGCCCGTTGCGTCATCGGCCGCGATGCAGCGATACGTCCGCAGTTGGAGCACAAGCCGACATAGCGCAGACATTGTGAGTGCGCCCCGCCGCAACCTCGTCTCGCCTCGCTTAACTGCGGCGAACCGCACAGCAACTCCGGCAGGTTGGCGATATTCGCAGCGATGCGCCGCGCCTCGTTGCGCTTGACTACTCTTCCGACAGATCGGCCATACGAGCTAGGGCACAGCCGAGGTTCCCGGTTTGCGCGAGGCGATGAACGAATTGAACGCTGCGCCTATGGGCGGGGAAGGGCAGACCATACAGGCCGACGAAACGTACTACGGCAACTCGTCAAAGCGTGCGAAGGGCTATCGGGCCATCGTCACAAGGCCAGCGTGGTTGCTCTCGTCGAGCCTCAGGGCCGCGCCATAGCTGTTCACGTCAGCAAGGGCAGCAAAGGCCACGTATCGGCCAATTGACTAAGCAGCATCCCAAATTCATCCGTCACGCCGCACGCCGGCTTTTTGGCTTGGCGAAAGCGCCAACGCGCTTCTTCGCCGGACTCTTGACCGGCTTCGCTCTAAGCTTGCCGAGCTTCATTTCCGAATGAGGCTTTGGCGGCATTCGCAACAGCGCCCCCACAAGGCGCTTTGTTGCTTCGATCCTGTCCACAGCTATGCTGCCCTTCTGTAATCTTCGTCGGGTGCGTCAACAGAGATAGTGCGAGCGGTGCGACTTAATACCGTAAGACGGGGGGTTTTATCTTTGTTTGTTAGCACTGCAACCCTGTGAGGGGCATGCTCTCCCAAATCTCTAACATCTAAAAACTTTATCACGGCGCTATTTACAGAATTTGCATTAGGCGTAACTATTTCAAATAGCGAAATTTGTTTGTCCATAAGAATACCAGCGTCAAAGTCCCATTGCTCCGCTGAGCCTTTGAATTTGTAGGGCTTGCGTTCAACACGCACGCTGGGACCATAGGAGCTTTGCAAGCGGTCCCAAAGATATTCACGAAAGTCAGCATGCTCGACAGAAGCAAGATGAATGGCTGTATTTTCGACGGCTGTCTGCGCAGCATTAGCAACGGCCACCACCGCGGAAATCAGTTGGTTTTCCTTTACGTTCAGATCAAAAAACATGTTGCGATCAAACCGAACCGAAAACTTTTATGCTACCTCAGATGCAATCCGATAGAAAGACCTTTCGCCGCCGAGTAACCCGGCCTCGCGCCTCGCGCCACCAGCATCGGAGACTAAAAAATCACCTCTCAGACGAGAGATTTCCACGCCAACCATTGCCCCGCCAGGATATACCAGAGGCAGCGAAAGTCGCGCAGCATTGTTGCCGGCCGACACGCGCACTAGCGCCTGCGCAAGAGCACCTGCGATCTCAGACAACGAAGCGGACGAAACAAGTGTCATCAGAGCATCACTCTCCAATCAGGCGCCTGGAGCTTGTCTGCCCCATCGATATTGAACTCGGCGGCAACCGTGCGCAGAAAATCCCTGAAACTTCCTAAATCATTAGGAAGTGGGGCTGCAACTGGCAGGTTGGCATACGGCGCAAATGCTTCAACGCCCAATCGAGCATTGTCAGTAAAACGATGCACATGGTCGCCGTCTATTTGCGCTGGCAAGCGCCGTAGCGTTGGATGCTGCCGCATCACTGGATTTATATGTGGGTCCACGGGCCAGCCATCTACTCGTGCGATTGTCACGAATGAGCGATTGCCTGCAACTTCCAGAGTCGCGGTCACCTCGCGTAGTTCGCGAAAAGCCCACGCAACGATTCATAACCTTACGCCCTCTAGTCCAATCCCTCTAGCGTCCCCAAGTGGTGCGACGATCTGAATCGTTTCGGCTGCCGCCGTATGTAACTCATCGCGGCGCGTTACCACCCTTTTTCCCGTTGGAAGAGGCTCGACTTCCGGCCATGTCGGCCACGCCAGAAGCGTTTTGGGTTGCGCGGCAACTGCGTCCCATTCGCTGGGTATCACCCCGTTTAGCGCTACCGGTCGCCGCACAAATCCCTCGCGAACAACTGAGACGAGCATAACGCTCAATTTCTCTCGTTGGGAGTCGCGCGGATAATGTTAGGATAGTAGTCCTATATTTGGTCCTATGCCCCTTGTCCTTATACTTCAGAGGTCGCGCGATCTGGTGTGTGATGTATGCCATACAGGGAAAGTGCTCTTCATCAGTCGGGCTCTCTCTCGGCATACATCGCGACGATAGGCTGATTGGCGATATACCGGTCTCGGCCCATGTGCCGCAATGACTCGCCAATAATGAGCATGTGTTTCGGCATTCCCTCTCATGACCACGAAGGCCTTTGCGTCACAAAAGTTCGACATGCCCCAGACGTCGCTTGTCACGTGATCAAGAGACATGCACTGGAGGAGCGAGCCTCCACGAAGTGAATCTATCCCAATATCGTGCTCAAACGTCAGTTTGGAAAGTGTTGCTTCTTTTCCGAAGCTTGCGGATGGCGAAGCTTCCCGGAAGTGCTTTGTAAACAAGGGCGTCAACTACTGACCCGCCGTTGAACCAAGTCAACCCAAATTCAATAACACTGACGCAACGATTTTGCTCGACTATCGTAAATGCGTCATTTGGCGAAATGGTAATACAATTGCCTAGCAAACTCGGCTTTTTGATGCGCGCCGTTAAAGCGGCATCTGCCCAGTCGCAAAGGCACAATCCAAATACAAGCGCTGCTGAAACTGCAATTGTTATGTACCGCATGATAGCCCCCTGCAGTTGCAAGGTGAAAAGAATATCGAGAACGGCGCTTCTGGCAATCAGTGCATCCCGCTCGATGCCCCGCGCGCAGTCTCGGCTTTGCGATCGGCGCAACCAGCATCCCGGCTGGGGCGGCAATGACGTCGGCTTCCTGCCGTTCCCGGTGGAGATGGTGACGCCATGAGCCGGCGTTGCCGGGCGTTGTTTCCTCACCCGCGACAGCCGACTGCGGGTGCACGCTCATCACAACCGCAATGCCAGGTGCTGCACGCGAAAGCCGCCTGCGGGTTGACCGTGAGGATGGCTGTCGAGCCAGCGACGAGCGCCAAGGCAACGGCGGCGAGCCCGAGAAACTTCTTCATGGGTGTATCCTCGCTAAATCGCCTGTTGCCACGACTGCCATTGGCCGTCCAAGCGGTCTGTGACCGACAGCACAAAAAGGCGCATCTGGCCGGTACGCGCGTGTCCGTCGGGGGCCTTACTTGGCGTCGGTCGCGCTTTTACTAGCTGCGAACTTCCGTCGCGAGAATATCGTCTCGGTTCTGTAGATATTCGCTTCGACCGATCTCGCCGCGGGCATATCGTCGATTGAGGACTTCAAGCGCAATCTCGGGGCGGCGCGCACGGTCGAGCCGGCGTCGGATGTACAAGAACGGCCATGAGATCACGAACACGATTGCCACGACGACCGCAAGGACAACTACAAACGCTGTGTTCAAAATGAAGTGTATCAACGCGCCTATCCCGCCTCAAACCTCGAAAGCCGGAACCGGCACGGGCCCTTCATTCCGCCTCGTGACGCGACAGTCTACTGGTCGTGAGCGCGTCGCCGTAGTCTCTCGCCCGTTGCTCCGCCGCCGGCCCAGCGAAGATCGTGACATAGCAGCCGCCGTCATCGTCGAAGTATTCGACGCGCCGTTGGCCTGAGACTATCCGGTCCTCAAAAACCTGGGGGTGCGCGTTCAATTCCACTCTTCCTCAGCTTCGCGCGTGACCGCGGGCGCCGCCGGGTTCTTGACCTTCAGCCAACAGACGGCGCGACCGGACCGATACGCCGAGCCGAGGCGCTTTGATACGATCCCCTCACAGCCGAGCGCGCAGGCATGCTTGTAGATGACCCCGCCGTCGCCGCTGTAGTGCTCGTTGAAGGCAATGCCGTCGACCGGCCGGCGCAACAGCTTTGCGAGGGTCGCTTTCCGCTCCTCTATCGGCGCCCGCCGCAGGTCGTGGCCGTCGAGCTCGAGCAGGTCGAAGGCGCAGAGGACCACGTCGTCACCGCTCCAGCGCCGCAGCAGATCGAACACCGCAAGCCCGTTGGCGTCGCAGACGATTGCCTCACCGTCGATCAGACAGGATCGCACCGGCAGCTTACGGATCGCCGCCGCGGCCAATGGGAAACGCTCGGCAAAGTCATACCCGTTGCGGCTGTAGAGCCGCACGCTGCCGTGGTCGCGCTCGGCCATGATACGGTAGCCGTCGTGCTTGATTTCGTGAATCCAGCCGGGCCCCGCCGGCGGTCTCGGAGCAGGCCGTGGCAGGCACGGTTCGATGCGCTTCAACTGGCGCTGTAACTCACGCGACGCGGACATCAGGCGATTAAGATAAGTGTGGCCCGCGCGGCGGCCAGGGGGACAGGGGCGCCATTACTCAGCGGGGGCGTACTATCAGCCGCCATTTGTCAACCGGCCGCATATCGAACTGCTCGATGGCGACCTTGAGCGCGGCCTGTTCGTCCGGTGCCTTGACCCGGCCGAGGAACGTGGCGGGGAGCCGGACCACTTCCCAGGTTTGCAGCTTTTTTTCACACAAAGAACCGCTCGACATAACGCCACGCTCTTTGCTGACTTTTCACTGACGTGATTTTCGATCTGCTTTTCGGCTCGGCTTAAGTCTTTGATTTTGCTGGAGGCCACGCCCGGAATTGAACCGGGGTAAACGGTTTTGCAGACCGCTGCGTAACCACTCCGCCACGTGGCCGTCAAAGGCGTCGCCGGCCACACCGCCAGCACACGCCCGGCGCTCTATAACGGAACGCAGCGCTTCGGACAACCGCGCGGCTGAACCCGCTCCGCGGGCGCTTGCGTTTTAAGTGCGCGTGCCGCACAAACCTTTCCCCAAATTATGGGAACCTGAGGGCATGATCGACAGCGCCGCCGCGCGCCGGCTGATGGTCGAGGGGCAGGTCCGCACGGCCGACGTCAGCGACGCGGCCTTGCTGGAGGCGATGCTGACCATCCCGCGGGAACGCTTCCTCCCGCCGGCGCAGGCGGCGCTGGCTTACGTCGACATCGACGTTCCGCTCGGCAACGGCCGCGCGGTGCTCAGGCCGATGGTGTTCGCCAAGCTCATGCAGGCGGCGCGGGTGCGCGACTCCGACCACGTGCTGGATGTGGGCTGCGGGACCGGTTACTCCTCGGCTGTGCTGGCGCGCCTCGCGGGATCGGTGATCGCGCTCGAAGAGGACGCGGAACTGGCGCGCGAGGCGAAGGAGGCGCTTGCTTCAGCCGGCGCCGCGCGAGTCACACTGGAGGTGGGACCCCTGACCGCGGGCTGGCCGGCTGCCGCACCTTATGACTTGATTTTCGTCAACGGGGCGATCGAAGTCGTACCTCCGGCGCTGGCGCAGCAATTGAAGCCGGAGGGGCGGGTGGTCTGTATTTACGGGCGTTCGCCGGCACGCAAGGGCATGATCTATCGCATGATCGAGGGCCGCCCGGTCGGCCGCCCGATCTTCGATGCGGCCGCCCGCCCGCTTCCGGAATTTGCCGCCCCGCCCGCCTTCGTCTTCTGACACCGGCCCCGAGGCCGGATCGCCGCAGCGGCGCGCGGCCGCCTGGCGCGCGGCGGGCGCCTGCAGCACGCCACCTGTGGCGATTTTGTGCCAACTTCCGGAATTCTGTAATTCACCCCCGTTTGCAGGGTTTCACCGGGTTCCTGGGGCGCATAATGTGGTGCGTTGGGGCACGGTCGGCGGCTCGCTTGGCCGCGGGCAAATTTCTTGTCCGTGACGGTGGCCTGCACGGGGTAGGCGGGTGGTAGGCGGGAGTAGCGTACGTCTCATGCGCGGGGTGTGGACGTACCTTTGGGCCGTTACCGGCGTCGCGGTGGCCGCTGCAGGGATCGGCGGCCGGCAAGCGGCGGCGGATACGCTCGAGTGGGCCCTGGTGCAGGCGTATCAGAATAATCCGTCGCTCAACGCGCAGCGCGCGGCGCTGCGTGCGACCGACGAGAACGTGCCGCAGGCGCTTTCCGGCTATCGGCCGAAGCTGAGCGTCACCGCCAACGGCGGCGCCGAGTACCAGAAATCGGCCTCGCAAATTCCCGTCGCAGGGGCGCTGGTCAACAGCACGGCTGCGCAGACGTTTTATCCGCGCATCATTGGCGCCACCGCGACGTACACGCTCTTCAACGGGTTGCAGACCGCCAACCGCACGCGTCAGGCGGAGAGCCAGGTCATGGGCGCACGCGAAACGCTGCGTGTTACCGAGCAGCAGGTGCTGCTCGATGCCGCCACCGCCTACATGAATTTGCTGCGCGACGCGGCGATCCTTGAGCTCAACCGCCGCAACGTGGAAGTTCTCACCGAGCAGCTCAAGCAGACGCGTGACCGCTTCAACGTCGGCGAGGTGACTCGCACCGACGTCGCCCAGGCGGAATCGCGGCTGGCCGCGGGGCGCTCGGCGCTACTCGGCGCGCAGTCGAACTACGTCACCTCGCAGGCCAACTACCGCCGCGTGATCGGGGTCGATCCCGGCCGGCTGGGGCCCGGCACGCCGGTCGACCGGTTGTCGCCCGGCACGCTCGCGCGGGCGATCGTGGAAGGGCAACAGCAGAGTCCGTCGGTGCTCGCCGCCATGTACGGCGTCGATATCGCCGAGCTTACGGTCAAGATCAGCGAGGGCGCGCTCTATCCCAACCTGGGAGTGACCGCGGCCGCGTCGCAGGGCTGGCAGCCGGGCTTTTTTGCCATTCACCAGACCCAGGCCTCGGTGCTGGGCCAATTGACGGTGCCGATCTATCAGGGCGGCGGCGAATATTCGACCATCCGCCAGTCCAAGGAGTCGGTGGGCCAGCAGCGGCTTAATCTCGACGTCAATCGCGACCAGGCGCGGGCGACGGTGGTGCAGAGCTGGGGCCAGCTCGACGCCGCCAAGGCGCAAATCGAAGCGACGACCGCACAGGTCAACGCTTCCGAGATCGCGCTCAACGGCGTGCGCGAGGAGGCGAGGGTAGGCCAGCGCACGACGCTCGACGTGCTGAACGCGCAGCAGGAGCTAGTCAACGCCCGCGTCGCGCTGGTCACGGCGCAGCATGATCGGGTGGTCGCCTCCTATACCCTGCTCGCGGCGGTCGGCGGGCTGTCGATGCCGCACCTCGGACTAAACGTTCTGATCTACGATCCGCAGGTGCATTATCAGCAAATCCGCGATGCGTGGGTCGGCGTGCGAAACCCCGACGGCAGATAATCAACAAGCGGCGATCTTCTTGCACCGCGAATTCGCCCGCGCCCGGATCGCGGCTTTGCGTTCGACTTTCGTCATGACATACTTGCGGGGAGCGTTGCATAGTGGCGCTTGCGTGATTCGCCGCCATGTTCGTCGGCTGGCGAGGAGTCAGCAGGGGGCACGCACGGATCGGGGTTGAGGGTGCGCGGATGACGCAGCAGCCGGCGAAATCTCAGGAACCGTCGATGGAGGAGATCCTCGCCTCCATCCGCCGCATCATCGCCGACGACGACGCCAGCAAGTCCGCGGCGCGGCCCCCGGAGCCGCTGAAGGCGGTCGCGCGAGCGCCGGCCCTGCCACGATCATCGCCACCGGCGCCGCGCGCCAATGCCGGACACGGCGAAACGTCCGCGGGGCTCAACGGCACGGGCGGCGTCGAGGAGCAATCCTCCGACATCCTCGATCTTACGGAATCGATGGCGGCGTCCATGCCCAAGGAGTCCGCATCCGCCGCACCAGAGCCCTCAGGCGCGACGCCCCAGTTCCGCACGATCGAAGGTCACTCCGACGTGGGCTTCGATGAATCGGCGGAAAAATCACCAGCGGGCCTGGAAGCCTCGCGGCCCCATTTGGAAAGCGAAGCCGGAGCGCGCGGCGAGGCGGAGCGCGCGCAGCTCCTCTCACGCGAGACCAGTGCCGCAGTCGACTCCGCTTTCAACTCGCTGGCGCAGACCGTGCTGGTGCAGAACGCCCGCACGCTGGAGGACCTGGTGCGCGAGATGCTGCGGCCGATGCTGAAAACCTGGCTCGATGACAACCTCCCGGGCATGGTCGAGCGCCTGGTCCGCGCCGAGATCGAGCGGGTTTCGCGCGGACGCGTGGGGTGAAGGCGACTTGCGTCCACCGGACACTCGTTGATTGAGGCTTGGCTGCGGCCGGCCTCCTCGCCGTCGCGGATCACCCGTTCTTGAGCGCCGCCGCAAACTTCAGCGCCTGATCGGAGAGGACCGCCGGGTCCTCCTTCACGCTCGCCGGAGGCTTCAACGCCACGCCGTTCTTGCGCGGGATGACGTGGATGTGGAGGTGAAAGACGACCTGGCCGCCCGCCGGCTCGTTGAACTGCTGAATGGTGAGGCCGTCGGCGGCAAAGACCGTCATCGCCGCTCGCGCGATCTTCTGCGTTGCGCCCATGAGATAAGCGAGATCATCGGCCTTGATGTCGAGAAAGGTGCGGGCCTCGGCTTTGGGGATCACCAAAGTGTGGCCCGGCGCTCGCGGCATGATGTCGAGAAACGCGAACGCCTTGTCGTCCTCATAGACCTTATGGGCCGGCAATTCGCCGCGCAGGATCTTGGCGAAAATGTTGTTTGGATCGTAGCTCGGCATCGTGCTTTCCCCCGGAGCGATCGACATCAATCAGGCTCGGCAGCCGAATTCTTGCGATAGGGACCGGTCGCGGCAAGCTCGGTGCCGACGGCGGCGACATAGGCGCGCTCGCGCACCAGATAGTCGGCGACGGCCCGCCGCAGCGCCGGGTTGGCGATGTAATGCGCCGAATAGGTGGTGGTCGGCATATAGCCGCGCGCAATCTTGTGCTCGCCCTGGGCACCGGCCTCGACGCGCGGCAGCTTGTGCGCAATGGCGTAGTCGATCGCCTGATAATAGCAGAGCTCGAAATGCAGGAACGGATGGTGCTCGGTGGCGCCCCAGTGGCGGCCGAACAAGGAGTGCGAGCCGATGAAGTTGATGGCACCGGCGATCCAGCGCCCCGACCGTTTGGCCATCACCAGCAGGATGCGCTCGCGCATCGTTTCGCCGACGAGGGAAAAGAACTGGCGCGTGAGATAGGGGCGGCCCCATTTGCGCGAGCCGGTCTCCATGTAGAAGGCAAAGAACGCATCCCAGATTGCTTCCGTCAGATCGCTGCCGGTGAGCCAGTGCACGCTGACGCCGTTCGCCAGAGCGTCCTGGCGTTCGCGGCGGATAGTTTTGCGTTTGCGCGCAGCGAGCACGGCGAGGAAATCCTCGAACGTCGCGTACCCGGCGTTTTCCCAGTGGAACTGTTGATCGTTGCGCTGAAGGAATCCGAGTTCGCCGAGAAAGCGGAATTCCGGCTCGGTCGCAAAGGTGACGTGAACGCCGGATGCGTCGTCGATCCGGCAGAGCTCGAGAAGAGCAGCGGCGAGAGCCCGGCGGGCTTCCTCGGCATGTTGGCCGGGCCGCACCAGCAGCCGTCGTCCCGGCGCAGGCGTGAAGGGGACCGCGACCTGGAGCTTCGGGTAGTAGCTGCCGCCGGCGCGGGCAAACGCTTCCGCCCAGCCGGCGTCGAACACGTATTCACCGCGCGAGTGGCTCTTGAGGTAGCACGGCGCGGCGGCGAGGAGCGTCCCCTCCGCCGCCTGCACCAGCAGATGCTGCGGCTGCCACCCCGTTCGGCCACCGACCGATTTCGAGGTCTCTAGTGCGGACAGAAAATGGTATGACAGGAACGGGTTAAATGCCAGATCCTGATCCGCGAGATGAACTGCGGCGCCGGCCGCATGGCAGCTGCCATGTGGCGCTTCCGCAGGCGCTGGGTCGCTGGTGTGGCGCGCGTCGTAGGCCATCGGCGGATTGGCGCAGGCATCCCATGCCGCAGCATCGATTTCGCTGATCGCGGCGATTGCCGTGATGGTCAGATTCCCGGCCGCGAACGGTTCGCGCTCCCTTGAGGGCGGCGGCTCGTTCTGCAGATGGCTCATGGCCGGAAGCCCTCGAAGATCATCTGGTCGGCGTAGCGGGCCGCGCGCTGTCGCTCTGGCGCTGTCCGCACCACCCAGGTCAGCAGCGGCAGGCACAAAATGTGCCGCGCAGCGAGCGGCGCCAACGCCGGCAGGTCGCCGACCGCATAAGCGACGAAAAGCGGCCGGGCCGTCAAGGACGGCAGCAGCGAACCCATGCCGTAACGCAGCCAGGGTGGCATCCGATCCCAATAAGGGTGCGGCCGGTACTTTGCTGCAACAATTCCGCGCGGCAGGCGAGGGGATTTATGCCGCAGCACGTTGAGCTGCCTCGGATCGAACGACATCGGGGCGACCGCGTCGTGATATCCGGCGAGGACGGCCGCCACGCGGGCGGGGAGGCGGCTGTCGCCGTCGAAACGGCTTTTCAGCTCGAGCAGCATGGCGGCGCGTCCGGCGACCAGATCGCAAAGTTCGCCGAGGGTGAGCATGCGCTCGGCGCTGTCGCGGAACGGGACGCGTTGGAGCGCGGCCGCGGTCATCCGGTCGAGCCGTCCCGCGCCGTCGGTGAGGCGACCGAGAACGTCGTCGTGGTGCACCATTGCCTCGCCGTCGGCGCTGAGTTGCAGGTCGACCTCGATGCCGTAGGCGCCATCGATCGCCGCGCGCACGGCGCCGGCGGTGTTCTCGATCAGGCCGCCGGCGGCATCGTGCAGCCCGCGGTGGGCGATCGGCCGCGCGGTCAGCCACTCGGGCGCAGTCGCCACCGTTCAGGACACTTCGAACAGGGCCTCGACCTCGATGGCCGCATCGAGCGGCAGCGCGGCGACGCCGACGGTCGTGCGCGCGTGCTTGCCCTTCTCGCCGAAGACGGCGACCATCACGTCGGAAGCGCCGTTCATCACCTTCGGGCCGTCGAGGAAGCCCGGCGCCGAGTTCACGAAGCCGCCGAGCCGCACCACCCGCGCCACCTTGTCGAGATCGCCGACGGCGGCCTTGACCTGGGCGAGCAGATTGATCGCACAGGCGCGCGCCGCTTTTTGCCCGTCCTCGACGGAAACCCCGGCGCCCAGTTGGCCCTTGGCGACAAGCTTGCCGTCGTCGAGGCAGATCTGGCCGGACACCATGAGCAAATTGCCGGTGCGCACGCAGGGGACGTAGTTGGCGACCGGAGCGGCCGGCGGCGCGAGCACAATACCGAGCTCGCTCAATTTTTTCTCAATGTTTCCGGCCATTCGCATCCTCCAGGCTGCTGGTTCGGACGTCAGACCTCGCAGCATAACACAGGGAGTGAGCGACGATCCGCAGTTGCAGCCTTCGGGGCCGGACCCTATCTTCGCCGCCATCCAGCGGACATGATGCTATCGGGCGCACTACCGAGGGGGGTGGGCAAATCAGGATCGAGCAGAGCGAGAGAGGTTCACCTGTGATTCCCGTCTTCGCATCGCGCAGCGCCGGGCTTGCCGTCATTCTCGTCCTGGTTGTGCCGGCGCCGGCCATGCGTGCACAGGAGAGCCCGATCACGCTCGCGCCGCATCGGGCCGTGTACGACCTCGCGCTCGCCCGGACCCGCGGCAACTCACAGATCGCCGCCGTGCGCGGCCGCATTCTCTACGATTTCAACGGCAACGCCTGCGAAGGCTATTCGCTGCAGTTCCGCCAAGTATCGGAGCTCGACAGCGGCGAAGGCAAGGTATCGACCAGCGATCTGCGCTCGACGACCTGGGAGGGCGGCGACGCCAAGAGCTTCAAGTTCAGCTCGGAAAATTTCCTCAACCAGAATCTCGTCGATACCGTCGACGGCCATGCCGAGCATGGCACCGGCGCGACCGCTGTCAGTCTCGTGAAGCCGAAGGAGCGGGCGCTCGACCTCGACGCCGGCGTCGTATTCCCGACCCAGCAGATGGTGCGCGTGATCGAGGCGGCCCGCGCCGAAAAGACCATTCTTGATTTCCCGGTCTATGACGGCTCCGACAACGGCGACAAGGTCTACAACACGCTCACCGTGATCGGTCACAAGCTCGCGCCGGACGAGCGCAAGCACGCCGACGCCGCAAGCGACGAGCCGAAGCTTGCGGCGGTTGCGCGCTGGCCGGTGACGGTCAGCTATTTCGATAAGAGCAAGAAGACAAAAAGCGGCGAGGAAACGCCGGTTTATGCGATCAACTTCGAGCTTTACGAAAACGGCATTTCGCGCGCGCTGTCGCTCGACTACAACGAATTCGTCGTTACCGGCAAACTTACCTCGCTGGAGATCAAGGCGCCCAAGCCCTGCCCCTGACGGGGTCAGCGCTTCTCCGGTCCTTCGAACGCCAGCCCCCTGACCAAGGCGCCGTCGCCGAAGCGGGCACGAACGCGGTCGACCGCATGCTCGGCCTCGGCCGCGCGGCCGTCGACGAAATCGGCAGGGTCGGCCGCCTCCGCCGTGGTCAATGCGCTCGCGCCGACGCCGAGCAGGCGGAATTTCGTGCCGTCGGTTTCGCGTTCAAGCAGGCCGCGCGCGGCGGCAAAGATTTTTCCGGCGAGCTGGGTGGGCGAGCCGAGTGAACGCGCCCGAGTGCGAATCCTGAAATCGGCGGTTTTCAGTTTCAGCGTGATAGTGGCGCCGGAGAGCGCCTTGGCCTTGAGCCGCGCCGACACCTCCTCCGCCTGGCTCCAGAGGATGCGCTCGAGCGAACGGAAGTCGGCGATGTCGCGCTCGAACGTCGTCTCGGCGGACACGCTCTTGGTTTCGCGGTCGGCGCTGACCTTGCGCGCGTCGATGCCGCGCGCGAGCCGGGCGAGGCGACGGCCTTCCTCGCCGTAGCGGCGCATCAGCGCCACCTCGCTGACCCGCTGCAGATCGGCGATGCGGTGGAAGCCGTCGCGAGCGAACCGCGCCGCGCTCACCTTGCCGACGCCGAAGATGAAGCTCACCGGCTTCTCGGCGAGGAATGCCTGCGCTTCGCTTGCGCCCAAGACCGCTAAGCCGCGCGGCTTGTCGAGATCCGAGGCGATCTTGGCGAGAAATTTGTTGCAGGACAGCCCGATCGAGACGGTGATGCCGAGCTTTTGTTCGACGTCGGCGGCAAAGCGTGCAAGCACCTTGGCGGGCGGCAGACCGTGCAGCCGCTCGGTGCCCGACAGATCGAGAAACGCCTCGTCGATCGAGAGCGGCTCGACCAGCGGGGTCAGCGCCAGCATCAGCTGCCGGACCTCGCGGCCGACGCGCGAATATTTGTCCATGTCCGGCCGGACCACGCGCGCATGCGGGCACAACCGAAGCGCCTCGAACATCGGCATCGCCGATCGCACCCCGTAGGTGCGCGCCACATAGCAGGCTGCGGCGACGACGCCGCGCCGCCCGCCGCCGACGATCACCGGCTCGGGGGCAAGCGCAGGATCGTCGCGTTTCTCGATCGTGGCATAGAAGGCGTCGCAGTCGACGTGGGCGATGCCGAGCCGGGCCAGCTCGGCATGGCGCAGCAATCGCGGTGAGCCGCAGGCGCGGCAGCGCCCCGCCCGCAGCGAGGCGTCGGCAAGACAGTCGCGGCAGAATGCGGCGCTCACGGCATGTCTCGTTCTCCCTGCCCGCCGAGCGCGCTGCGCGCCCGCGCCACGGCCGCCGGGTTGATCCCGGCGCTGTCGGCAAACACGATCAGGAGACTCTCGTGGGCGAGCATATGCTCTAGCACCCCGGCGAGAAAGCCGGGCTCGCGGGCCGCTGTGCGAATCTCGGCGGCCGCGATTCCGGTTGTGGAGAGAAAAAGGTTAAGCCGCTCCGGCTCCTCGGCAATGAAGGCAAGCGCCTGAATCGCCAGCATTTCCGCCGCTTCCCGCGCTGGTCGCAAGGGCGCCTTCATGGCGTTGCATTTGCCTTTCCGTAACACATCGGGACTAGCTTCCGCGGCGGAGCGACGGGCGCTCCGCGCCACTGCCGCGCTGCGCATCGGCCAAGACAGATGAAGGGTAGGGGGATGGCCAAGACCGTCCTGATCGTGGAGGACAACGAGCTCAATATGAAGCTCTTCCACGATCTGTTGGAAGCCCACGGTTACAGCACGGTTGGAACGCGCAACGGCATCGAAGCGCTCGACCTCGCGCGCAAGCATCGGCCGGACCTGATCCTGATGGACATACAGCTTCCCGAGGTCTCGGGCCTCGAAGTCACCAAGTGGCTCAAGGACGACCAGGACCTCAAGCGCATTCCGGTGGTCGCGGTCACCGCTTTCGCCATGAAGGGCGACGAGGAGCGCATCCGCGAGGGCGGCTGCGAGGCCTACCTGTCCAAGCCGATCTCGGTCGGCAAGTTCATCGAGACCGTCCGCCATTTCCTCGGCAACCCGTAAGGAAGAGTGTGAATGACTGCCCGTGTTCTCGTCGTCGATGACGTTGCCGCCAACGTCAAGCTGCTCGAGGCACGGCTGTCGGCCGAATATTTCGACGTGATCACCGCGATGAGCGGCGAGCAGGCGCTGGCGATCTGCGCGCGCGCTGAATGCGACCTCGTGCTGCTTGACGTGATGATGCCTGACCTCGACGGCTTCGAGGTGTGCCGGCGGCTCAAGACCAACCCCGCCACGCACCACATTCCGGTGATCATGGTGACGGCGCTCGATCAGCCTGCCGACCGCGTGCGCGGGCTCGAGGCCGGCGCCGACGATTTCCTGACCAAGCCGATCCCCGAGTTGGCGCTGATCGCGCGCGTGCGCTCGCTCGCCCGGCTCAAGATGATCACCGACGAGCTGCGCATGCGCGCGGTGACGTCGCGCGAGATCGGCATGGAATCGCCGGAGCGCGAGGCGGTCTCCGATACCGGCCGCAACGGCCGCGTGCTCATTGTTGACGATCGTCCCGCCTCGCATGAACGCATCGCCGCAATGCTCGCCGAGGAGCAGAGCGTCGACGTTGAGGTCGATCCGAGCGAGGCGCTGTTCCGCGCCGCCGACGGCAACTACGACCTGCTCATCGTATCGCTGGGGCTGGAAAATTTCGACGCGCTGCGGTTGTGCAGCCAGATCCGCTCGCTCGACCGCACCCGCAACATGCCGATCCTCGCTATCACCGAGCCGGACAGCAACGCGCGCATGGTGCGCGGCCTCGAAATCGGCGTGAACGATTATCTGATGCGCCCGATCGACAAGAACGAGCTGTTGGCGCGGGCGCGCAGCCAGGTGCGCAAGCGCCGCTACACCGAACGGCTGCGCGACAACGTGCAGATCTCCATCGAGATGGCGATCACCGACGCGCTCACCGGCCTGTTCAACCGCCGCTACATGGAAAGCCATCTCGCGGGCCTGCTCGAGCAGGCAAGCGCGCGCGGCAAGCCGCTCGCCGTGCTGGTGATCGACATCGACTATTTCAAATCGATCAATGACACCCACGGCCATGATGCCGGTGACGACGTGCTGCGCGAGTTCGCGCTGCGCATCAAGCGCTCGATACGCGGCATCGATTTGGCCTGCCGCTACGGCGGCGAGGAGTTCGTGGTGGTCATGCCCGAGACCGACATGGCCGTCGCCGCCATGGTGGCGGAGCGCCTGCGCCGCCGCATCGCGGCCGAGCCGTTTGCGATCCACGAGGGTGCGCGCAGCATTCCGGTGACGATCTCGATCGGCATCGCCGCCTTGCGCGGAGCCGACGACAACGCTGCCGGCGTTCTCAAGCGCGCCGATCAGGCGCTCTATCGCGCCAAGCGTGATGGGCGAAACCGGGTGGTGCCGGACGCGGCGTGATCGCCGCCGCGGCGGTGGCGCGCGCGTCCTGTCAAGCTGCGCCGCCCTGAGGCCAGCGCGGAAGCGGCATTATGGTTAACGCAGATTCGGCTTTTTGGCGGAATTTTGGCAGTTGATTTCCTCGGCCATTAAGTTACGTTTGTAACGGTAAATCGGAAACTGTGAACTGGCGCCTTCCCGCAAGCTGCACAGCGGCCGGGAAGGGTTCGGCGCGTTCGATAACCCTACGGAGTGCTCAGGTCCGCCGCATCTCCTGGGTCCGTGGGGTTCGGCCGGCCTGGGGGCGGTGCGAGTGGCCTCCTCATGACACCGCTCCCGGCCGGCCACCTTGCCGGTTCCGGCGAACGCTCAGCATTTGAGGAAGGCGCTCGGCACCCGCGCCGTATCGTGAGGAACCTGATCGATAAAGAAGTGTCCGCCCGGCAGCGTTTGCGCCGCGACGTTGAGACACCGCTTTCGATCAGGCCCGACTCGAAGGAACTGCAGCAGCAGGACCGGGAGGCCGCCTCCGGCGATCACGCAATTGATGTCGACGTCACCCGGGCGGAGCCGCCGGTACTCGAAATTCTCAAACTCCGCCGGTCGGGCCGTTCCCGGCGCCTACTTGATCTTTCCTTCGCGAAACTCGACGTGTTTTTTCGCGACCGGGTCGTATTTCTTCTTGACGAGCTTGTCGGTCATCGTCCGCGAATTCTTGCGCGTCACGTAGTAAAAGCCGGTATCGGCGCTCGACACCAGCTTGACTTTGATCGTTGTGGCTTTGGCCATGACCGAACCTTGAAATCGCTCCGCTTGCTGACCGGCAACCTATTCGCCGGCCGCCGAATGTCAAGAAAGCGCGCGCGGCCGCGCCCGCTCGCTTTCGCGCCTCATCGCCGAGGTTACAGGATTTCCCGCACCGGACGTCGGTGCTCCATCCGGTAGAACGGCACCGGATGGTCGTGGCTCATGCCGGCAGCGATGCGGTCGCGCAGGTCTTCGAGCACGATCGTTGTGATGCGCGGCATGTCGAGGCGGCTCGCCTCGGTGATCGGGAGCCAGACCAACTCCACAAGTTCCGCCTCCGGCCCGACGAAGCCTTCGGCCCGGTGAGCGACGGCGCCGATCTCGGCTGCAAAAAAGCGGCTGTCGAAGCGTCTCGGGCGGTTCGTCGGCGTAATGGCGCGGGCGACGAAATGGATCGCGCCCAGGTCGGGGATGACGTGCGCGCGGGCGAAAGCTTCCCACGGACCGGCAGGCGCCGCGATCGGATTGGCTGAATGGGTCCCAAGCATCAGGCCGGTCTCTTCATAGGTTTCGCGCACGGCGGCCAAGGCAAGGGCGGCGGCCTTCGTCACGCTCGGGCGCTTCAGCTTGTGCAGCAGGCGCGCGGTGTGCCGCTCGTCCAACGGCCTCGCGAAAGGCATTTTCCGGTCGCTGATTTCTACCCGGCCGCCGGGAAAGACGAATTTTCCGGGCACGAATTTGTGCCGGCTGTGTCGGCGCCCAAGCAGCACCTTCGGCACCGGCGCGGTACGGTCGATGAGAATGAGCGTCGCCGAGTCCCGCGGCCGCAGATAGGGATGCGTCTCATCGCCGCGCGGACCCCGGTCCGCTTCGTTCGGATCGATCAGCCTGCCGCCGGGGACCGCGCTTTCGATGTCGTCGCTCATGAGGTCCTGCCTCGCCGTCCGCGCCGCTCCGGCCGGTGCGCGATTGTCCGCTGCCGCGGCGATCGATGTCCAGCCCCGCGCGCCGCGGCCTGATCGTCGCGCAGCAGCTTGAACCGCAGGGCTCCGGCGACCGGCGCCGCCTCGACCAGCTCGACCGTCACCGCGTCGCCGAGCCGGTGGGTCGCCGAAGTACCGACGAAGGCGCGGCTCGCCTCGTTGTAGCGGAAATATTCGTCGCCGATGGTGCGGGCGGGCACAAAGCCGTCGGCGCCGGTCTCGTCGAGCTCGACGAACAGACCGGCGCGCGTCACGCCAGAGATATGGCCATCGAAAATCGCGCCGATGCGGTCCGCCAGGAAATGCGCGATCAGCCGGTCGGCTGTTTCGCGCTCGGCTTTCATCGCGCGCCGTTCCGCCACCGAAATGCTGGCGGCGATTTCCGCAAGGGCGCCTGTGTCCGTGCCTTCGGCAAGGCCGTCGGGACCGAGCTTGAGCGCGCGGATCAGGGCGCGATGCACGATCAGGTCGGCGTAGCGCCGGATCGGAGAAGTAAAGTGCGCGTAGCGGCGCAGCGCGAGCCCGAAATGGCCAAAATTTTCCGGCGAATATTCCGCCTGCGCCTGCGTGCGCAACACCACTTCGTTGACGAGCCGCTCGACGTCGCGGCCCTTGACCCGCGCCAGGATGCGGTTGAACGCGTCCGGCCGCAGCGTGCCGCCCTTCGGCAGCGCGATCTCGAGCGTCGCCAGGAATTCGCGCAACGCGTTGACCTTTTCAGCGGCCGGCTCGTCGTGGACGCGATAGACGAGCGGAACGCGCGCGCGCTCGCAGGTTTCCGCCGCGGCCACGTTGGCGAGGATCATGAACTCCTCGATCAGCCGGTGCGATTCCAGCCGCTGCGGCATGATCACGCGATCGACCGTGCTGTCCGACTTGAGCATGATCTTGCGCTCGGGGATCTCGAGGTCGAGCGGCCCGCGCTCGTCGCGGGCGCGGCACGCCGCCCGGTACGCGGCATAAAGCGGCGCGATGATCGGCGTGACGATCGGCTCGGTGACCTCGTCCGTCCTGCCGGAAACGGCGAGTTGCGCCTGTTCGTAATGGAGCCGCGCGGCAGAGCGGATGAGCACGCGATGGAAGGTGTGCGAGCGTTTGCGGCCGTCGGCGCCGATCACCATGCGCACCGCGAGCGCCGGCCGGTCTTCGCCCGGGCGCAGCGAACACAAGTCGTTGGAGATGCGCTCCGGCAGCATAGGCACGACGCGGTCGGGAAAGTAGACCGAGTTGCCGCGCTCGGCCGCGGCGCGGTCGAGCGCCGAGCCGGGCCGCACGTAATGCGCCACGTCGGCGATGGCGACACTGACGATGTGGCCGCCCGCATTGCGCGGGTCCGGGTCGGGCTCGGCGTAGACAGCGTCGTCATGGTCCTTGGCGTCGGGCGGATCGATGGTGACGAACGGGATTTTTCGCCAGTCCTCGCGCATGCCCTCGCGCCCGCCAAGCGTTGCCGGCCGCGCCGCCTCCGCCTCCGCAAGCGCCGCCCGGGAAAAAACATGCGGGATGCCGTGGGCGTGAATCGCGATCAGGCTGACCGCGCGCTCGCTCTTGAGCGAGCCGAGCCGCTCCACGACCGAGCCCGACGGCAGTCCGAACCGGCCTTGGCGGGCGACCTCAACGGCAACGAGATCGCCGTCGGCCGCGCCTGCGGTCGCGTCGGGTGCAATGGCGATTTCGCGGCCGAGCTGCTTCTTGTCGATCGGCACCAGGCGGCCGCCGCCGCCGGGGACGCCGCGGAAAATGCCGAGCGCGCGGTGCTTGGCGCGGTCGATCAGCTTGATGACGCGTCCGCTCGTCTCGTCATCGCTCGTCCGCTGGATGCGCAGCAGCGCGCGATCACCGACGCCGGCGGTTTCGCCCGGCCGGGCACGGCGCGGTGTCGCGACGCGGATGACGGGAGCGGCGCCGTGCGCTTCCTCGTCCCATTCGGTCGGCCGCGCCAGAAACTCGCCGTCTGCGTCGCGGCCGGTGATGTCGGCGAGCACCACCGACGGCAAGGTGCCGCCGTGGTGCAGCCGCTTGCGCCGGCGCTCGACCTGGCCCTCGTCGGCAAGCTCGCGCAGCATGCGCTTGAGCTCCGCCCGATCGGCGTTCTTGGCGCCGAAGGCGCGCGCGATTTCGCGCGTGCCGACCTTGCCGGCATGCTCGCGGATGAAGGCGAGAAGCTCCTCGCGCGAGGGAAGATGGGATTGTTTCATGGGCCGCTCGTTGGCCATATCCTGGCCAGGGCCCCTTATGTAGGCGTTATTCGGCAGCGTGCGCGGTCTTGCGTGAGGATTTGCCGGCGACACGCCCTTTTGGCGGCCGCGCGGCCGGATTCTTTGCGGGCCTTTTCGCCTGCCGCGCTGCTCCAGGCCCGGCGCGCTTCGCGGCCCTGCGCGGCCGCGCATGCGGGGCCGGACCCCGCTCCGCTCTGGCGTCGAGAAGCGAAACCGCTTCCTCAAGCGTCACGGTTTCAGGCGTCTTGTCACGCGGCAGGGTGGCATTGACGCCATCATGGCTGACATACGGCCCGTAGCGGCCGTTCTTGGCGACGACGGGTCCACCCTTGGTCGGATGCTCGCCGAGCGGGCGGCCCGGGTCGGCGCCGAAGCGGCGGAAGCGCGGACCCTTCGCGCGCTTTTCCGCGATAAGCGTCACCGCCCGGTTGAGGCCGATGTTGAACACGTCGTCGCCGGATTCGAGATTGGCGTAGGTTTTGTCGTGCTGCACGTAAGGTCCGAACCGGCCGATGCCGGCCCGGATCGGTTCGCCGCCCTCGGGATGGCGGCCGACCTCGCGCGGCAGCGAAAGCAGCGCGAGCGCGAAATCGAGCTCCACATCCTCGGGGGTCACGTTCTTCGGCAGGCTGGCGCGTTTCGGTTTTTCACCATCGGTGGCCTCGCCAAGCTGCACGTAGGGACCGAAGCGGCCGCTGCGCAGCGTCACTTCGAGGCCGGTGTCGGGATCTTCGCCGAGTTTTTTGGTGCCGATCTCGGCGCCGCCCTCGCCCGGCGCCGACAGCGGGCGGGTATAGCGGCACTCCGGATAGTTCGCGCAGCCGATGAAGGCCCCGTACTTCGAGAGCTTGAGGGTGAGCCGGCCGTTGCCGCAACTCGGGCATCGACGCGGATCGCTGCCGTCGGCGCTCGCCGGGAAGAGATGCGGCGCCAGCAGCTCGTCGAGGGCGTCGATCACCTGGGAGATTTTCAAATCCTTGATCTCATCCACAGCGCCGATGAAGCCGCGCCAGAAGTCGCGCAGCACCTCGCGCCACGCCACTTCGTGGTTGGCGATGAGATCGAGCTGTTCCTCAAGGCCGGCGGTGAAATCGTACTCGACGTATTTGGCGAAGAAGCTCTCGAGGAAGGCGACCACAATGCGCCCGCGGTCCTCCGGAAACAGCCGGCGCTTGTCGAGCCGCACATATTTGCGGTCCCTGAGCACCTGAAGGATGGAGGCGTAGGTCGAAGGGCGGCCGATCCCGAGTTCTTCCAGGCGTTTGACCAGTGATGCTTCCGAATAGCGCGGCGGCGGCTCGGTAAAATGCTGGGTCGCGGCGATCGAGCGCTTGCTGAGCCGCTCGCCGGCGCTCATTTCCGGCAGCCGGCGCGCCTCCTCGTCATCCGGGTCTTCGTCGCGTCCTTCCTGATAGACGGCAAGGAAGCCGTCGAACTTGACCACTGTCCCCGTGGCACGCAGCTCAAGGAGGCGGCTCGCCACCTTCGCATTTATGTCGGCCGTCGTGCGCTCGAGTTCGGCCGATTCCATCTGGCTCGCGACGGTGCGCAGCCAGATCAGCTCGTAGAGTTTCGCCTGGTCCGGATCGAGAAAGCGCTTGGTCTCGCCCGGTCGGAAGGCAAAATCGGTCGGGCGAATGGCCTCGTGCGCCTCTTGCGCGTTCTTGGCCTTGGTCTCGTAGCGCCGTGGCGCATGCGGCACGTAACGCGCGCCGTAGTCCGCATCGATCACGCGCCGAACCGCGTTGATGGCTTCGCTCGCGATCTGCACGCCGTCGGTGCGCATATAGGTGATGAGGCCGACCGTTTCGCCGCCGACATCGACGCCTTCATACAGGCGCTGCGCAACGCGCATCGTATGTGCGGGCGCAAAGCCAAGCTTGCGGCTTGCTTCCTGCTGCAGGGTCGAGGTGGTAAACGGCGGCTGCGGGTGGCGCTTGAGCGGCTTCGCCTCGACGGCGGCGACAGTGAAGGCGGCAGTTTCGAGCGCCGCTTTGAACGCTTCCGCCTCGACGCCCGACCCGATGTCGAGCCGCTGGAGTTTCTTTCCGTCGGCGCCCACGAGGCGCGCTTCGAAGGTCTCGTTCCGCGGCGTCGCCAGTGTGGCAATGAGTGACCAGTATTCGCGGCGGACGAATCTTTCGATCTCCAGCTCGCGGTCGCAAACGAGCCGCAGCGCCACCGACTGGACGCGGCCGGCCGAACGCGCGCCCGGAAGCTTGCGCCATAGGACAGGCGAGAGCGTGAAGCCGACCAGGTAGTCGAGCGCCCGCCGCGCGAGATAGGCGTCGACCAGGGCCTGGTCGATGCGGCGCGGTTCGCGCATCGCCGCGGTCACCGCCTGCTTGGTGATGGCGTTGAACACGACCCGCTCAACCGGCTGGCCGTTCAGCGCCTTCTTCTGCCTGAGCACTTCGAGGACGTGCCACGAGATCGCCTCGCCCTCGCGGTCGGGGTCGGTCGCCAGGATCAGCTTCTCCGCGCCTTTGACTGCCCGCGCGATGTCGTTGAGGCGCTTCTGCGCCTTGGCATCGACCTCCCAGATCATGCGGAAATCGGCGTCCGGATCGACCGAGCCGTCCTTCGCGGGCAGGTCGCGGACATGGCCGAAGGATGCCATTACCTCATAGCCGCGGCCGAGATATTTATTGATCGTTTTCGCCTTGGCAGGCAATTCTACAAGCACGAGATCCATGAAAACCCGTTGATTTCAGTACGCTTTTCGCCGTCTTGCAACATTGCCGGGGGGTGACGGGCCGCCGGGAAGATGGGTAATGGGACCCCGCCTGTCAAATCACGCCGGCGGCGGACGCGCTTGGGCAGGGGGCCCGGAGGACCGCCGAAGCGCGGCAAGTTATGGCGGGAAAACGCTAAATTTCTGTGGCGCCGCCGGCGCCCGCCACTGCGCCTGTCGGTTGATTTGTTAGCACCTACACCTATTAGTAAGACGGGGCGGCTGCCAGGCTGAGTATGGCGGTAAGGGGAGGGGGCAGTTGACGGGGTTCGATGAGGAACAGCGGGGGGCAGATGGGGGAATCACCCGGCGCTTCCGCGCTTTACATCGCCTCATTGGCGGAGGAACTGGCGCGGCTCGCGAGAACCCATGGCTTCGAAACCCTGGCCTACCTTCTCGACCTCGCCCGGCTTGAAGCCGATCACATTTCCAAATCTTCCAGCTCCAAGCCTTAAAATCTTCCAGCTCCAAGTCTTTCAGCCGCCGTTCGGGCGCCGCCGAGGAATGACGGGGCGTAGTTTACGGCGAGTGAATGCCGACGCGGCTGAGGAAGGCGCGGCTCGGATGGCCGTCGGGGATCATGCCGAACTTCTGTTGCTGATCGCGCACGGCGTCCCGCAGGTCGAAATCGAGATGGCCGTTGAACTCGTCCATCTTGTAGCCGAGCTCGGAAAGTCGGCGTTGCAGAGCGACGCGCTCGCCGCGTGATGGCTGGAAGTCGTCCGCCGGCCATGGCGTGCGGATTGGGCGGAGCCCGCGGAGCCGGTCGGAAAGTTCTGCAACCGCGAGCGCATAGGCGTCGGAATTGTTGAACCGCTTGAGGACGACGAAATTCGCGGTGACAAGGAACGCCGGGCCACCGGCTCCGGTCGGGAAGAACAGGATAGCGGCGCCCGTGTCGGGAAGGCGGCCGCCGTCGGGACGCCCGAGCCCGCGCTGCGCCCACTCGGGGAACGTGCCGCGGCTTGCGCGGTAGTCAAACTTTTGCGGCACCGCGACCTCGAAGCCCCAGGGCAGGCCCGGCCGCCAGCCGAATTTCTGCAGGTAGTTGGCGATCGAGGCGAGTGCGTCGGGCACGCTGCGCCAGATGTCGGCGTAGCCGTCACCGTCGAAATCCACGGCATAGGCGAGATAGCTCGACGGCAGGAATTGCGCCTGCCCCATGGCGCCAGCCCAGGAGCCGACGAACTGCCGGCGCGGCACGTGGGCTTCCTGGAGCATCTTGAGCGCGCTGAGCAACTCGTCGCGAAAGAACGGATGCTGGAAGCCGGCATGGGCCAGCGTCGCCAGCGACCGAAACACGTCCCAGCGATCTTCGCTCTCGCCGAAGGACGACTCGATGCCCCAGATGCTGACGAGGATCGACTTGTCGACCCCGAATTTCTCTTCCACGGCGCGCAAGGTGGCGGCCCATTGCGCCGATTTCCGCAGGCCGCCTTCGATCCGCGCCGGCGAGACGAGGCTGGCGAGATAGGAGCCGAAAGGCTTGCCGTATTCCGGCTGTCGCCGCATCGCTGCGAGAACGGCAGAGTCAGGTGTTACGCCGGCAAAAGCGGCCTCGAAGGTCGTCCGCTTGATGGCGCGCGCCGCCGCATCCCGCCGGAGTCCGTCCAGGAAGGACTGGAACGAAGCGGCGTCTTCGCTAATCGCCCGTGTGCTCGCTACGGCGAACGCCAGCATCAAGAAACTCCGCCGCAACATCATGCCCGTCCTGCCCCGATCGCACTATGCTATCGCGGAGACATGGGGAGCCGCGGTCGGCGCGGTCAATCCATCAACGCCACGGGAGGAGGGCGGCATGCGCAGCGTGGTGATAACGGGAACGTCAACCGGTATCGGCTGGGGCGCCGCCAAGGTCCTCATCGCCAACAGCTTCCGGGTCTTCGGCAGCGTCCGCAAGCGCGCCGACGCAGACCGGCTCAAGGCCGAGTTCGGCCAGAGCTATGTCCCCTTGCTGTTCGATGTCACCGATGCTGGCGCGGTGAAAGAGGCCGCGGCCGAGGTGCGCGCCGCACTGGCGGGCGAGACGCTCGCCGGCCTCGTCAACAATGCCGGCGTGGCCGTTGCCGGCCCGCTACTCGAGCTGCCGGTCGAAGAGTTTCGCCGCCAAATCGAGATCAATCTGGTCGGCGTCGTGATCGTGACCCAGGCGTTTGCGCCGTTGCTCGGGACCGATCGCGCGCTCAAGGGCAATCCCGGCCGGATCGTCAACATCAGCTCGGTCGGCGGGCGCATCGGCAATCCATTCCTGGCGCCCTACGTTGCCTCGAAGTTCGCGCTCGAAGGTCTGTCGGAGAGCCTGCGGCGCGAGCTGCTGCCGTTCGGCATCGACGTCATCGTCATCGCGCCGGGCGCGGTAGCGACGCCGATCTGGGCCAAGGCTGAACAGGTCGATGTCTCGCTGTACCGCAACACCCCCTACGCCGCGCCGCTGGACCGCCTGCGCAACTACATGCTGATGCTGGGCAAGCAGGGCTTGCCGCCGGAGCGGATCGGCGAGGCGGTGCGCCACGCGCTCACCGCTGCAAAACCCAAGGTCCGCTACACGGTGACCCCGACGCCAGTGCAGAATTGGCTCGCGACCAATCTGCCCAAGCGCGTAGTCGATCGGATGGTTGGTAGCCGGCTCGGCCTGTTGCCGAAGAAAGGATAACGCCAAGGAGCTGAAGCTTTGGCCCGGATGAGCGAAGCGACATCTGGGACTAAGGCGGCGGGAAACTCGCACCCGCATCTCGCTACGCTCATGCGGACTTACGCTTTTACGTCAGCGAGACCAATCCGCCGCCGTGGCGCTCGAGACGTCCCGCGATCTCCAGCTCGAGCAACACCATTCGCACCACCGACGGCGAGCTTTTCGACAGACGCACCAGATCATCGATCAGCACCGCGGTCGGGCCGAGCAGGGCGAGGACGCGCGTGCGCTCGTCAGGCGCCGGGTCCGTCCCCTCGAAGAAGCCGCCTTCGGCGGGTTGCGGCTCTGCTTCCTGCCTGGGTACGTTTCTCTGCTCCATGATCGGCTGCAGCACGGTGACGATGTCGGACGTTTCAGTGACTGGCGTCGCGCCCTGTTTGATGAGGCCGTTCGTCCCCTCGGCCCGCGGATCGAGCGGTGAGCCGGGCACGGCGAACACCTCGCGCCCCTGCTCGAGCGCAAAGCGCGCGGTGATCAGGGAGCCGGAGCGCTTGGCCGCCTCGACGATGACGACGCCGAGCGACAGCCCGGAAATCAGCCGGTTGCGCCGCGGGAAATCGCGCCCGCGCGGCTCCCATCCGAGCGGCATTTCCGACAGCGCCGCGCCTGCGGACAAAATGTCGTCGAGCAGCTCCATATGCTCGGCCGGATAGACGCGGTCGTGCCCGCCGGCGAGCACCGCGATCGTTCCGGTCGCAAGCGACGCACGGTGCGCCGCCGCGTCGATGCCGCGCGCGAGGCCCGAGACCACGGCGAAGCCGGCCTCGCCGAGCTCGCGCGCGATCCGCTGGGTGAATTTCATGCCGGCGCCGGAGGCGTTGCGCGAACCGACGACGGCGACCATCGGCAGCGCGAACGCCGCCGCCTGGCCGCGGATTGCCACGAGGGGCGGCGCATCGTCGATCATCTGCAGCCGCGGCGGATAGCCGGGTTCGCCCAAGGCCACGAGCGCGACGCCAAGCTTTTCCGCCGCCGCGATCTCGCGCTCCGCGTCGGCGCGCGAGCAGACTTGCGTCGCGCCGCCGGCGCCGCCGCGCCGCGCCAGTGACGGCAGCGCCTCGAGCGCGGCGCGCGCGCCGCCGAAATGATTGACGAGGGTGCGGAACGTGCGCGGGCCGACATTCGGGCTGCGGATAAGGCGGAGCCAGTCGAGGCGCTGCTCGTCGGTCAGGCGGACACCCTGTCTGACTTGGTTCACACCGCCCCCACGCTCACTTGAAGCGCATTCGTGCTTGCGGAAGCATAGCCGAAAATATGGGGCGCGCCCGATCGCGGCTGGCCTCTACCAAGTCGTCTTTCGTCGTCCTGAGGTGCGAGCCAACGGGTCCCGCCCGAAGGGGCGCGCTCGATGATAAACTCCGCGAGTCTCGAAGGAGGAGGACGGCATCCAAGTCGGCTGTTGCCGACTTGGACACTAACATTTTTCGAAACCGCCAAAGCCGATTTCGATTGGCGCCCCGGCCGCATCCTTCGAGGGCCGCTTTGCGGGCGCCTCAGCATGACGGAACGCAGTCATGAATCGCCCACGGCTTGTGCGCCGGCGCCGATCTTGCTCTCGTCGCCGCGCAGGAGCCGCGCGACGTTGGCGCGGTGCATGATCCAGAGCAGCACGGTGAGGAGCAGAAATGCTTGGCCGATGAGCCGGTCACCCTGCCACCACAAAAACACCGGCGTCGCAGCGCTGGCGATGAGGGCGGCGAGCGAGGAATAGCGGGTCAGCGCGGCGACCGCGAGCCAGATCGCGCAGAAGACGATCGCCGCGGGCCAGGCGAGGCCGAGGAGCACGCCGATATAGGTCGCCACCCCCTTGCCGCCGCGGAAGTTGAGCCAGACCGGAAAGAGGTGGCCGAGAAACGCACCGAGCGCTGCCGCGATGGCAGCATCTTTGCCAAGCGCAGCGGCGGCCAGCAGGACCGCAACGGTGCCCTTGAGCATGTCGCCGATGAGTGTCGCGGCAGCGAGCCCCTTGCGGCCAGTGCGCAGCACGTTCGTGGCGCCGATATTGCCGGAGCCGATGGCGCGGATATCGGAGCCGCCGGCGAGCCGCGTCAGCAGGAGCCCGAACGGGATCGAGCCGCACAGATAGCCGAAGACGAGGGCTGCGGCGTAGGCGAGCGCGGGCGGCCAGTCGAGAGGCTGTAGCATGACACCTTCCGCTCCTCGTGCGGTCTCAAGTCTGGCACGAGGCGCGCGCTGCGGAAAAGCTGGTCGCCGCTTTCGCCGGGGCAGCACAAGATCAGGGGCTTGTTGCGGGCTTCACCGTGGCTAGCCGGTGCGCACCCTCTTGCCGCTGTCGCGCTGCTGAAGGCCGGCCGCCACCGCTTCGGCTTCGCTGCCGTAAATGACGAGGTGCTTGAGCTTCTCGACAGGCACCCGCGCGAGCACGCTCAATCCGGGGGAATAGGTCTTCCGCACCGTATCGCCGACAACGAAACGGGCGGCGGCTTCCTCGTCGATGTCGGTCTCGCAATAGAGGCAGCGCAGCTTGGAGCCCGGCGAAGGCGGCTCCTCGACAAGATAGAATTTGTTGGCGGCGTATTGCCGTTCGGCTGGATCGCAGGTGATGCAGTTCGCGTTGGCGCATTGGACGCCGGTGCCGATCGGCTGCACGTAGAGGCGATGCTCGGCCTTGTCGAAGCCGCCGGGATGCCGCTGCAGGGTCTTGTCCTTGTTGAGCTGCAGCAGCAGCGAAATCAGCGCCATGCGCACCGGCACGCCGTAGGCGGCCTGGCGGAAGTAGATGGCGCGGCGGTCGGTGTCGAGCGAAGCATCGAGCTCGTTGACGCGCGGCAGCGGGTGCATGACGCTCGCCTCCGAATATTTCGGGTGGCCGAGGAATTTGGCGTCGATCTTCGGGTAGGGCCGCTCCTTCTCGGTCCAGCGCTCCTTCTGGAAGCGGGTGACGTAGACCGCGTCGATCTTCTTTTGCAGGACCAGCCCGTAGTCGATTTCCGGTTCGGCATAGAGCGAAAGCTGGTGCGGCTGGTCGGCGGTGACGTAGAGGGCGTCGATCGCGCCGCCGTCGGGCTGGCCGGGCGCCTTGGAGATCATCCGGCAGTGAAATTCCTCGCGCAGCCGGCGGTCGACGTGCGCCGGCAGCTCCATTCCCGGTGCCGGCAAGGGATCGATGGTGGCGCCGAACCGCGCCAGCGCGTAGACGAAGGAATGAATGGTGCGGCTGCCCTTGAGGTCGCCGGCGATGGCGATCTTCATTTTCCTGAAGCTCTTGTTCTTCGACCGCAGCGTAAAGAGGTCGCACAGCGTCTGCGTGGGATGCTCGTGGCTGCCGTCGCCGCCGTTGATCACCGGGATCTGCGAATATTCCGCGGCGAGCCGTGCGGCGCCGTCGCGCGGGTGGCGGATGACGATGATATCGGCGTAATTGCCGATGACCCGGATGGTGTCGGCGAGGCTCTCGCCCTTGGCGGCCGAGCTCACGGCCGGATCGGCGCTGGTGATCTTGTCGCCGCCGAGCCGCAGCATGGCGCTCTCGAACGAGAGCCGCGTGCGCGTCGAAGGCTCGTAGAACAGGCTCGCCAGGATCTGCTTGGAGGCGATGCTGGTGCCGCGTCCGATGCGATGGGCGTGGCCGGGATCGGCCAATTCCTTGAGAAATCCGTGGGCCACCTGGAAAATGATCTCGATCTCCTTGTTGCTGAGATCGTTGATCGAGACGATATGGCGCGTCAGCGGCTGGGATTTCGTCATCAAAGCGCTGCTATAGGCCCAATCGGAGCGCACGGGCAAGTCCGCTCTGGCGCCCTCGGGCGGCGATGCACCGAAAACTCGGAGCCGCTATGATCACGCCACGATACCTCGCCCGATCCCGGTGGAGCGCGCTATGAGCACCGCCCTGCAATTCGATACGCACGAGATTTTCAACCAGTCGCCGCCTTACGAGGACATCGACCTGTTTTCGACCGATGCGCCGCTTGTGGACGCAGTCAAGGCGAACGGCGCCGGCGGAGAGACCGCGGCCTTGTCCGCCTTCGGGCGGCAATGGGGTGCCGCGGAAATGTTCGCGCTCGGGCGCCGTGCCAACGAAAATCCGCCGAAGCTCTACACCTTCAACCCGAAGGGCTTTCGCCGCGACGTCGTCGAGTTCCATCCGGCCTACCACGAGCTGATGCGGGCGAGCATCGCAGCAGGACTGCATGCCTCGACCATGACGCCTGCGGGCAAGCGCGCCGCGCCGCCGGCGGAGGTGGCGCGCGCCGCGCGCTATTACATGGCCGCCCAGGTCGAGAGCGGCCACCTCTGCCCGATCACCATGACGCGAGCCGCACTGGCGGCGCTTGCCGCCGAGCCGGAGTTGCTTGCCCAGGTCGCACCGAAGGTTGTGGCCAGGAGCTACGACCCGACGTTTCGGCCCTGGACGGAAAAATCCGGCATGACGCTCGGCATGGGCATGACCGAGAAGCAGGGCGGGACGGACGTGCGCGCCAACACCACGGCCGCCGCCCCCTCGGGCGATTCCTATGTTGTTACCGGCCACAAATGGTTTCTCTCCGCGCCGATGTGCGACGCCTTCCTGGTGCTGGCGCAGGCGCCGGGCGGGCTCACCTGCTTCTTCGTGCCGCGCTTCCGTCCCGATGGCTCGGTCAACGCGCTGCGGCTGCAGCGCCTCAAGGACAAGCTCGGCAACCGCTCCAATGCGTCGAGCGAAGTCGAGTTCGCCGGGGCTTTCGCCTTGCGCATCGGCGCCGAAGGCGCCGGCGTGCGCACCATCGTCCAGATGGTACAGCTGACGCGGCTCGATTGCGCGCTCGCCTCGTCGGGCTTCATGCGCATGGCGCTGACGCAGGCGGTGCACCACAGCCGCTACCGCACCGTGTTCCAAAAGCACCTCTGCGACCAGCCGATGATGCGCGCGGTGCTGGCCGATCTCGCGCTCGAGGTGGAAGGCGCGGTGGCGCTTGCCATGCGGCTTGCTCGCGCGTTCGACCGCGCCGGAGAAGACGCGCGCGAGGCCGCCTATGCGCGCCTGGTCACGCCGGCAGCAAAGTACTGGATCTGCAAGACCGCGCCAGGCTTCATCTACGAGGCCATGGAGTGCCTCGGGGGCAACGGCTATGTCGAGGAAAGCCTGCTGCCGCGGCTCTATCGCGAGGCGCCGGTCAACGCGATCTGGGAAGGGTCCGGCAACGTCATGTGCCTCGACGTGCTGCGCGCGCTCAGACGCGACGAGGAGGCTGCCGAGCTTTTCGCATCGCTCACGCGCGAGGCTTCGCGGCTTTCCGGCGCGATGGAAGCGCCGTTCGATCGCGAGAACGCGATTGCAAGCGAGGCTGCCGCCCGCGAGATGGTCGGAAGGCTTGCGGGGACCGCCGCCGCCGCAGCGCTCAATGACAGCGCGCCGGCCGCGGTAGCGGAGGCGTTCGTGCGCGCGCGGGTCGTACGGCCGCGCGGCGCGCTCTACGGCGCTGACGGCCTCGAGGCGGCGACGGCCGAGCTCCTCCTCGAGCGCGCTCTTCCGGGGGCATGACGACGTATCCTTGCCGCGTGCGCTTACCCGTCCGCGTTTCGCGAGGCGGTCCGAGCGGACAGTGCGCGCACCAGCCGGTCGAGCGCGCCCTGCAGGATGTAGGCGGCGGCGTGCTGGTCGATCACCGCCTTGCGGCGGGCGCGGCTTGCATCCGCCTCGATGAGCGCACGCTCGACCGCCGCGGTCGACAGCCGCTCGTCCCAAAGCGCGATCGGAAGTTCGGTGAGCCTGGCGAAATTGCGGGCAAAGGCGCGGGTCGATTGCGCCCGCGGACCTTCGGTCCCATCCATGTTGATGGGCAATCCGAGCACGAAACCAACGGCGTGCCGCTCGGCGGCCAGCGCCAGCAGCCGCTCGGCATCGGCATTGAAACGTTGGCGAAGGACGGTCGTGACCGGAGTGGCGAGCCGGCGATCCGGGTCGCTGACGGCCACGCCGATGGTCTTGGTTCCAAGGTCGAGGCCGACGAGCGCACCGCGCGGCGGCAGATGCGCGGCGGCCGCCTCGAGTGAGAGAATCGGCATCGCGCCCGGCTAGCACGTCGTTTGGCGGCGGCCAATGCCGCCAGCGCGAGAGCCGAAAACGGCAACGCCCGCTTGGGGCGGGCGCTGCATTGTCTGGCTTGGTCCGTGGGTCCTTACCGCGCGTGGTGCGCGTCGATCCATGCAAGTCGCGGAATATCCGAGCGGCTGATGCCGATATCGGCCAATTCGCGGTCGCTGAGATGCGCAAGCTCGTTCACGGCGGCGCCGTAGCGCCTCCAAGCGTGAAAACGGCGGGCAATGGATTTCAACATGGAATATCTCCTTTCCTGGCAATTCCCAGCCGGAATCGCAGGTGGAAGATAGGGTTACTTGTGCGTTGCACCACCAATCTTGCTGCAGTGCAGCTAGGAACAGGACGCATGGTCTAGCAGCTACGACCTGCACGCATACCCAATATGTTGAGTTCCTAAACGAATCATTCACCCCTGCGGCTGCAGTTCCGCCAACGGAACAGTGGGTTGTACCGCCATATTCGGAGCCTGCCACGCCCGCATTCGGCCATGGGGGGATCGCTTCTCTGCCGCACTGCACGCCTCTTATCCGCGCAGTATTGCGTATGTCGGGGACGTGAAATGGGGACCAACGACAATCATCGGAAGCTCGCCGAGCAGTGCATAGCGATGGCACGCGCTGCGGAGGGCGACAGAGACAAGGCCCTTTGGCTCACCTTGGCGCAGTCCTGGGTGCGGCTCGCCGAGCACGTCGCGCGAACTGAAGCTGAGCCGGCACACGCCGCAGAGGGCGGCGCCAAATGTGTCGACGTTCCTTCGCCGGACGACCGTGATCCGGCGAGACCTTAGCCTAGCTTTCTCGGAAGGCTGATCGCGCGACTGCCCGCGTTACTGCGCGTGGCCGGTCAGTACCCGGTTACACGTGGGGCTGACCTTCTTCTGGTTGGCAAAGAGGCAGTTGGCGATCGCGACAGTGTCGGGCTGGGCGCTTTGATCGGCTGGCAGCAATTCCTTGCAGAACTTCATCACGTCAGGACGGCACGCGTCGCGCTCCTGCTGGTTGCCCGGCAATCCCATTCCCGCCGGCGGCGCAGGCTGCGGCGGCAGCGATTGGGCGAGTGCGGCCGAGGCGACTAGCGCGAACACGATCGTCAAGCTGGGTATGCGGAACATGATCCCCCTTTCCGGGCATTCGGCCCGCTTTTCCGATACGACGTTATGGCACGTTTCAATCCGGGACGGCAGTGTCACTGAGCGCGGCGGGTGCGGGACCCTTGCGCGATCGCGGCAGACGGCGATAAATCTCGCGGCGAAGGGCGGTTAGCTCAGTTGGTAGAGCGTCTGCTTTACACGCAGGATGTCGGCGGTTCGAGTCCGTCACCGCCCACCAATACTCAGTGTGTGTCCGGCCCGGAGACATGGGTGACAGAACGTACCTAAGACATGGGTGACAATCTCGTGCGGAACGGATTGTCGAAGGCCTGCGGAGGGCCGCGCTTGATGCGCTCGATGGCGATGCCCAGCCGCAGCCACCAGACCGACAGGCGGGAGAGATTGTAGAGCCCGTTGGGACTGGCGAACGGCAGTCCGTTACTACTACGCCGCATCGCTAACAACCTCGTCCGCCGCGGCCTCGCCGGAGCGCACGGCTCCTTCCATCAGTCCGTGCATTTCGGTAGCGCGTTCCGCGCCGGCCCAGTGAATGCGTCCAGCCGGTTCGCGTAGTGCGTGGCCAAAGTTGGTGAGAACGCCCGGAGCAAAATGGGCGATCATGCCGCCGAGCGACCATTGTTCCGCGGACCAATCGGTTTCCAGATGGGTCCTTGGCGATAACGCTTTGGGTCCGTACCGCACCGCCAATGCGCGCAGCCAAATGTCGCGTCGTTCCACGGGGCCCAGCCCTGCAGCCCTGACCGCTTGCGGTCCGAGCATGTAACTGGCGAGAACGCCGGGATTGCCTGAGCGCGGCGATTGATCGAGCGCGACCGGAACCGGCAAATCGGGAGCGACGCTCATGCCGTTCAGCCCGTCGTTGCGCCAAAACGGCTCGTCGTAGATCGTGATGCCGCGCACGATCGATCCGCTTAACATGCGCCGAAGCAGTTGCGACTGCGCTGCCGGCAGCAGCGGATCGTATTCAATCCGGCTGGCCAGGAGAGGCGGTGTCGCGACAATTACCCGCCGCGCGTCGACCGTCAGCCGATCGGAGAAAACTTCCACTCCGACGTCGCTTTGCTTGATCGACCGGACCGGCGACGAGAGGTGGAGTGCATCGCCAAGCTTCGCGGCCAGGCGAACAGCCAGTTCCGGCGCTCCGCCGTCTACCAGGTGCGTCTCGGTATTCGTGGAGTCGACGTAATATTCAAAGCCTCCGCCGCCGCGAGCGAGCACGAATGAACCAAGGAGCGAAACCTCGTCCGGATCGACGCAAAACAGCGTCGTCATTGTCGTGTTCATCAGTTTTCGTGCCGTCGCCGACGGCACGTTCCATCGCGAAGCGACCCACGCACCGAGCGTCAATGAGTCCAGCTCTTTCGCGCCGCTCGCCTTCCATGGCTCCTCGAGCGGCAGGCGCTTCGTCATGCGATTGAGCTGCCAGAACGCGAGCCCCAGGCTGACCAGCCCAAAGAGCCCGATTTTGGGATAGCCTTGGTAGCGCCGGTTCGCACAGTCGAGATGGATGACGGTGTCGCCGCGATCATAGTGAGGATAGACCTCCACGCCGAGCTCGCGGCAGAACTCGAACATGCGATCCTGCCTTTTACCGAGCCAGGTGCCGCCCACGGAGACCACGGTGCCGTCGGCGGCCGTCCGGTTCCAGACGCGTCCGCCCACGCGGTCGCGCGCCTCCAGCAGCGCGACCGATTTTCCGCGATCCCGCAGCCGCCGCGCCGCCGCAAGTCCGGCAAACCCGGCGCCCACCACGCAGTAATCCGTCCGTAATCGTTCCATGCCGTCTGCCTTCCCAGAGAGAAGCGTGGTTGCGAAGTTGCCTGGGCTCGAATCAAGGAAGAGGCGGCAAGGCGCGGATACAACCGGGCCGCCCGGAAAAATCGCAACGAGCGACATGCTGGCTTCGAGCTTGAAAACGCAGCTTACTGAATCGACGTGATATGTGACAAGGCGGGCGCAGCTAGGCAACACGGGGAGCTTCAATCAAGCTGCCTGCGCGGGGACGGCATTCTGGGTGCGCGCTACCGGCACGCATCGCGTGGCCGGCGAAAACACCTTGTGACGACCACCAGCACGATCCCCTGCGGAACGGCCGTCGTCTCTTCCGTCGTCGGAAACCGCACTGCCTTCATGGTCGCGGGCAGCGGCACTCTCGACATCTTTGACGGTGGGGTGGTGTCCCGCCCAAAGGCGAAAAGTGTTACCCATGTGTCCGGTACGGCCTGTCACCTAGGTCTCAGGCCGCTCATCCAATACCTCGTCGGAGAGCCCTTGAGAGCCCCCAGCGGGAAGTCTTGACCGCGTCACACTGGGGATCTCCTCGCCGTTTCGGCCCCCGCGACCTAGCGGAGAGCGCAAGGGCGCCGGCGCCGCGCCGGGAATCGGCACGAAGGCGTCCATCGAACACGGGACAGCCGGTCAGCCGCCGGCGAAATCCATTCGGGGCTGCAAGGGCAATTATTCGTCCGATGCGCGACACCCGGCACGCGCATGCCGTCAGCGCCGCGCCGGCGTTGCGCGCTGAAACCGTCGCTCTACCAGCACCCCGCTCGTTGGTGCACAATCTCCGCACCGGCGAGGCCGCAATCGCATAGAGTAGTGCCATGCAATCATCGGCCGACGAGTGTTGGAAAATCGCGGCGGAGTGCGGACATTGGGCGGAAGAAAGCCGCGACGAAGCAACTCGTCTAGCTTTTCGTCAAATGGCAAAGGCATGGGCAGAGCTTGCGTTCAGCCAGGATTTCACGCCGCCGGAAGATCAGCCCGTCGATCTGCCAAGCTCGGAAAGCTCCGAGACCAGTCCGGAAGACGGGCGGATTCGTCACCGTTTCGGGTGAACCGCGGCCAAGGGACCGTTGTCCGTTCCTGAGCCAGCGTGACACACGGGCGATGCGCTGCGTTCGCCCTGCATGGCCTTCTGCCTCAATCGCGATGTGATCGGGGAATGCCCGATCGGGCAAAAAATTGCGAAGACCAAACAGCGCCACAAAATCCACGCGCACAAACGATCTGCTATGGTAAACGGTGTTGTGGCCGGGGCAGGCTCCCTCAAGCACGCCTCCGGCCACACAGGGCCTCGGCGCGTGGGGGGAGTTCGCCGAGGCCCACCTTTCCTACGCGCGTCGCGCTGCGAAGACTGTGATTGAGATCACAGGATGGGTGTTCGGCCTTTCAAAGCGC
>CAWHZA010000045.1:0-154525 GCA_963833665.1 uncultured Alphaproteobacteria bacterium
GCCGTATTATGCGCACGTCGCTCGCAACCGCGAGCCGATACTCGAAGTGTTGAGGCGCGTACTGCCGCCTCAGGGACTGGTACTTGAAGTAGGAAGCGGGAGCGGCGAACATGCCGCCTACTTTGCGAAAAGGCTGCCCACTCTCTTGTGGCAGCCCACAGACCTCGATCCCCCCGCACTTGCGAGTATCGCCGCGCGTCGAACGGCGGCTGATGCCCCGAACTTGCTTCCCCGCTGCGGCTTGATGCAATGTCGGAGCAGTGGCCGGTTCAACACGCCGATGCGCTAGTGTGCATCAACATGATCCACATCACGCCTTGGGCAACCTGCCAAGGCCTGATGACCGGCGCAGAGCGCACTCTCCGGGCAGGCGGCGTTCTCTATCTCTATGGTCCTTACCAGATCAACGGTCGTCACACCGCCCAGAGCAACGAAGAGTTCGACGCTTGGCTGCGAACGCAGAACGCTCAATGGGGCGTACGAGACCTCGCCGAGGTCACGGCTTTGGCGCAGAGTCACGCTTTTTCCCTGAGAGAAACCGTACCTATGCCCGCCAACAATCTGAGCGTCATTTTTGAACGCGGTCCATAAAGCTTTGGGTCGACCCTTTTTACGGTCGTTATATTGCCGCCGCGTCTTCTCGCCCAGTCTACGGCTGGTTCACCGAAGGCTTCGACGCGCGCGATCTAAGGGAGACCAAAGCATTGGCCGACGAGTTGTCGTCGTGCTCGTGCAGGACGCGGCCTATGGCACGCTGCTCCGCGAGCCGAGACGCGCACTTCAGGCTCGCATCGCCGAAACGCTTGAAAGCCAGTTCCCCGAGGTTGCCGAGAACCAGCCGGAACTACTGGCGCGTCATTGCACCGAGGCTGGCCTGATCGGCAAAGCGGCAGGTCTGTGGGGCAAAGCCGGACAGCGATCACTGGAGCGTTCGGCAGCCGTTGAAGCTTCGGAACAGTTGACGCGGGCTGTCAACCAAATTGCGCTTTTACCCTCCAGTCCAGCACTGCGTCGGCAGGAGATCACCTTCCAGGTCGCGCTGGCAAATGCTGTGATGCATACGAAAGGCTACGCAGCGTCCGAAACCAAGGCGGCCTTCGATCAGGCGCGCTTGTTGATCGAACGAGCTGAGGCGTCGAGAGAGACCCCAGAGGACCCGTTGCTGCTATTTTCCGTCCTCTATGGCTTCTGGGTGGCCAATTTTGTCGCGTTTAACGGCAACGCATTGCGGGAACTTGCCGCGCAATTTCTGGCGCTTGCCCAAAGGCAAACAGCCACCGGCCCGATCATGATCGGGAATCGCCTCATGGCTACTTCTCTGGCTTTTACAGGCGACCTTTTGAAAGGCAGGGCTCACTACGATAAAGCGCTCGCACTTTATGATCCTACCAAACATCGTGCGCTTGCGCTGCGATTCGGGCAGGACGTTGGGGTTGTAATCCGGTCCTTCCGGGCGTGGGTTTTATGGTTACTTGGCTATCCCGATGATGCGCGCGCTGATATCGAAAGCGCACTCATCAACGCGCGTGAGATCGGTCACGCTGCTACCTTGATGTACGCCCTGTACTGTTCAGTTGGGATGGACATCTATTGGGGTAAGTATCAAGACGCGAACGCATTGGACGACGAACTTGGCGCTTTGGCGAGGGAGAAGGACGCGCCGTTCTGGAAGGCAGCAGGGACCGTTCTTCGAGGCTGCATATTTTCCGTGACCGGTAACCCTTCGATGGCAGTTGATACCATCACCATCGGAAGCACGGCATGGGGAGCAACACAGTGGAGGACATTGTATCTGCCGTTTTTGGCGAAGGCCCACGCGGAACGCCGCCAATTTGATGATGCTTGGCGTTGCATCGGCGAAGCGACGATAGCCGTCGAAACAACCAACGAAAGGTGGCTTGAAGCCGAGGTCTATCGCGTCGCGGGCGAAATTGCGTTGATGTCGCCGCAAACGGGATACTGCGAAAGCGGAAGCGTATTTCGAGCGAGCGCTGTCGGTCGCCCGTCATCAGCAGGCAAAGTCCTGGGAACTGCGCGCCGCAATGAGCATGGCGCGGCTCTGGCGCGATCAGGGCAAGCGGGATGAGGCCCGCGATCTGCTCGCTCCGGTCTACGGCTGGTTCACCGAAGGCTTCGACACGCTCGATCTGAAAGAGGCCAAGGCGTTGCTCGACGAGTTGGCTGCTTGAGAGCGCCGAGCACTCATTCCTCCGGCAGTCCGACCTTGCGCAAGCCATCGATAACAATCGATGGTGTTGGCGTCGTCTCGGTCAGAAGCCATTTGATTGTGAGTTGAGGAAAGAGACGGCGCGCCTCCGTCAAAGCGAGTTTCGCCTCGGCGTCGTTCCCCTTCGCGGCCTCGGCTCCCGCCAAAATGGCGTAGGCAATATAGGTCGGGTATCCCGAGAGATAGCACGCTTGAATTGCTCGATCGCCGCGTCAAGCCGATCCCGGCAAAATTCGGCAAAGCCCAGGTACACGTACCAGATGCCGCTGAGGGGATCGCGGGGGCTTAGGGCGAAGGCCTGTTTGATGTGTGTAATCGATTGTTCGCAGCGTCCGAGCAGGGTTTCCACCCGACCGACTGCGGCATACCCGTACGCTGAATTGGGATCGAGGGCCACCTCCGTCTCGGCGGCGGCTAGGGCTTCCGGATATTCCTTGGTAAGCCAGAACACGGCGCCTTTCACGTAATAGGCGAAGGCATAGCCAGGATTGATCTCGATTGCTTTTGCGAGCAACTCCAGCTGCGCTGCGGGCTTATTCTCTGCCACCGTGCTCCAGCCGTAGAAGTTAGTGCGGATACGTGCGTACGCCAGCCCGACCATCGCCTGGGCGTTTTGCGGATCGATCTTTATCGCGCGCTCGAAGTAGTCGCGGGCCGATGTAATGCTTTCCTTCGTCAACGGCTGCCACATCGCGGCCCAACCACGCATCGTCAGATCAATCGCGTCGGGATTGGCTGAGTGCGTGCTTCTTTGCGCCTCGGCCTTCACCAGCTCATAGCCCAACGTATTGGCCAATCGCGCCACCACCTGATCTTGCAGCTTGAAGAGATCGGTAATGCTTTCCTCGAACCGGTCGGCCCAGAGATGCGCGCCGGTCTCGCCGTCGATAAGTTGCGCGTTGACGCGCACTCGGTTCTGGTCGCGCTGCACCGAGCCTTCGAGGACATAGCGCACGCCCAGTTCCTTGCTGATCTCCTTGATGGGGATGTTCTTGCCCTTAAAGGTGAACGCGGTATTGCGCGCGATCACGAAGCTGTTGCGGATGCGCGAGAGGTCGGTCGTGAGGTTCTCGGTGATGCCGTCGGCGAAATAGTCCTGGCTTGGATCGCCCGAGAGGTTCGTGAACGGCAGCACCACGATGGAAAGATGCGCGGCTTCGGCCCGCGCTGCTGGTGCATTCGAGGTGACGGTCGCAGGTCGGTTCGCGCCGAGGAAATACCAAGCGCTGCCCGCAATCGCGATGAGTGCGACGATCCCCGCGCCCAGCAGCGCGAATATTGGACGCCGCTTTGGTACGGCGGGCTTGGTCGGCTTCGCCTGCGCCGCCTTGCCGACTTCGAGCGAATAGACCCGGACCGGCTCGGCGATGTTCTTGAGTTGGATCGCGCCCAGATCGCTCACGGCGAGATCGAGCCGCGACTTCACTTGCCGATAGGCGTGCTTCGGACAGACAGATGGCACCGGGCTTGGCGATGCCTTCCAGTCGCGCGGCGATATTGACGCCGTCGCCCATCAGGTCGCCGTCGCTCTCCTCGACCACATCGCCAAGATGGATGCCGACGCGGAACTCGATGCGACGCTCGGGCGGAAGGCCAGCATTGCGCTCGACCATGCCGTTCTGCACCTCGATGGCGCAGCGCACGGCATCGACCACGCTGCGGAACTCAATGAGGCTCCGTCGCCGGTGCGCTTCACTACGCGCCCGTGATGCACGGCGATGGCGGGATCGATCAGATCGCTCCGCAGCCCGCGCAGCCGCGCCAGTGTCCGCTCCTCGTCGGCGCCGGCAAGCTTGCTGTATCCGGCTACATCCGCCGCAAGGATGGCTGCGAGTTTCCGGGTCTCCGCCATGGCAGTCCCTTCACCACAAGGCAGAGTAGCACAATTAATGGTTCAGGACTGGTCCGTGGACCTGGGTGACGCCGGAAGCGATTCACCAGCAAGCGTTTAGGCGCGCGTCAGCTCGCTCTCTCTTGCGACCCGATTGTACTCTTCGAGGGTGTTCCTGATCTCGTACTGAAATTCACCATCCTCTGCAGCGGGCAATCGTCTTGTGATCTGGTACGGTCCTGGTACCGCGTCGAGCTGAGGCCGCAACGCTCCTTTCGGGTGAAAATACCCTCGATCGTCGAGCCGATCGAATTGATCAAGACTGCCGTACTGCCCGATCTTGAATTTGTGTTCGGTCACGACCGGGTTCGTCCCGGCTTGTTGACGCGCGTAGAGATCGGCCACATTCGCATCGGCTCGGCGGGGAACGGCCTCATCAGGTCATTCGGGAGGACCTTAGGTCAGCGGCCCGCCATCTCCGGTCGCCGTTGACGGGTAGGGCACTGTAAAGTCGCAAAAATTCCTTGGTTCGGACCCAAGCCTGTCTCAAACGGTCGTTTGAGTTTCGATCATTGGTTTGAAAAACGGGCATGCGAGCCCGACCCCTCAAGACCTAAGGTGAGTGGAATGCGTCACGCCAAGAACTTCCACCCAGAATGGGGCTTTCTCGCTCCCGCGCCCAGTTTCATGCGCACGTTGCGCACCGTGTTTGTCGCTACGGCAGTCGGCGCGACATATGGGCAAGCGCGAACCGCAGATCATTCTCCAAGACCGACGAGCGCCAGGTGGTGCTCGAACTCGGTCTCGAAGGAAAATTCGCCGCAAAATCAACGGGCTGGGACGAAAACCGGGTTTCCCCGAGGGCGACAAGCTCGAGGTCGCGGTCAAGAACGGCCGCTGGGTGCTCACGCACCTGCCAGCAAAGCCGCCGGAGCCGAAGCCGGTGCTGCGCTACTTCCCGGACGAGTGAGTGGCGCCGCAACAGGGGGCGGAAACGCCTGAGTGACACTGCAACAGGGGGCGGAAACGCTGTTGCGTTGCGCCGTCACCTCTGGACGTCGAGGCAGGCAACGGTGTCGCTGATGAAAAGGCCGAGCGCCTGGGCCGCGCGCACCTTGTCGTCAGACATCACGTCCGGATGACCGCAACTGGCAATCGCGGCGAGGTCGGCTTCGGCGATCGTGACCGTGCGCTGAAGCAGACTTTTGTACCGCCGCTCGCGGTGCGCCGCCATCCTCTCTTACTCGTCGCCACGGTGATCTCCACGATCGAGATTGTCGTCGGCGACCATTTGCCCGATCTTCCTTTCGTTATCGTTGACCGGCAGGCTGCCACGTCGATCTGACCGGGATCGGCGAGCTCTGGGACGCCCAGACCGTCGCCTCGGTCGCTGGGGACTTCGTGACAACGGCGGCGTCGAATGGGCGCGTCACGCTCAAGGATTGCACCAAGCGCAACTTCACGAACCGCGATTTGATAGTGCCGTACGCCAAGGCTAACCGGCGGGCTAGGGGGCACTGATGGCCGATCACGAACGGGCCCAGGAAGCCGGACACCAGTGGCCATTGTCCGGCGCGTCCGGTGTTGCCCACGACATCGCAAATATGCGATAGCGGCCCGCGTCAGGTGGCCTAAGCGCACGTTGAGACCCGTCAAGCCGCGGCGCCGGTCGATGTGGCACTATTTCGATAGCGAGTAGGTGACGTCGTCACAGGCTGTGACGCTGTCATGTGACGGTGTCACCCGTTGCGGTAGAGACTGGCAACGGTGTCGCTGATGACGAGGCCGAGCGCCTCGGGAGGCGCTAGCAGGGCGCTGTTCGGCCCCTACACCGCCGTTGCATCAAGCTCCTCCGCCAGCACCAGCAGGCATTCGAGCAGATAGTAGTCGGCGACGATGAATTCGCACCTGTTCGCCGCGTCGTGCGGTCGTGCGTCGGGGCGTTTGTTGGTGCAGCTTTCGGTGAGGATGCCCGGAGCGCGCTTGTCGGCGGGCGATGTCGGGGTCAGGTAGTGATTGACGAGCGCCGTGATCGTGGCCTCGGCCGCCGCTTGGTATTTCGACCGCGCCGCCTTGTCCTTCGCCGCCTTGGCAAGCTTGAGCAAGCCGCTTGAGGCGACCGCCGTGGCGGCGGTGTCGCGCTCGGTGTCGGGGATGGCCGGATCATCGAAATCCCAGAATGCCACGCGGTCCTGAGGGACGTGCGCGATCCACCAGTCGGCGCCGCGCTCGGCGGCCTCGAGCCACGAGGCTTCGTCCGGAGCGGAGAGATAGCTCATGACGGAAAACAGAATGCCCCAGGCCTGCGCGCGGCCCCAGGTGCTGGTCGCGCTGTAGCCCTTGTGCGTGTAGTGCTTGACCAACCTGCCGGTCGCATCGAGCGTCGAGGACTGGATGAACGAATCGTCGGCGCGCCGGTGCAGCGGGATGATGGTCGAGGCGTGAGCATGCGCGACCTCACGCATCTTTTCGTCGCCCGCGGCGCGCGCCGCCCAGAAGAGGAAAGACGCGGCGTGGAGGCTGTCGATGCTGGTCTCAATGTTGCCGACGTGCCCGCCTTCCTCGGCCTGGCTTCCCAGCGGAACGAGCTTCAGGGCCGGATTGTACATCGCAGCCAGACTGCGGGCACCAGCGAGCGCGAGTTCCTTCGCGATCCCGTCGTCATAGAGGATCGCGCCGAGGGCGGCGCCGAAATAGAGCGGAAACGACTTGAACACCGTGTCGACGGCAGTCCGGTTCTTGAGGCCCTGCGCAAAGGCGGCGGCCTGCGCACGGTATTTCTCCTCGCCCGTGTATTTCGAGGCGAGCCAGTGCATGCCTGCCCAAAAGCCGCCGGTCCAGTCGCCGTCGGCGGTCGTGGTCCATGCGCCGGTTTCCGGGTCGGCCCAATGCGGGTACGCGCTGCCTACGCGCTGGCGCGTGTCTTCCATGCGCTTCTGCATCCTGCCGATCGCCTCGGTCCACACTGGCATGATCGCGCTCCGGTCGATTCAATCGCGCATTACCGATGTCGTCGGCGAAAGTCACGCGCGGCGACCGCCGCCAAGCAGCCCTCCGCTTATTTATTCAAAGTCCGCATTCGGCGCGCTCGACCAGACCCGGACAGCAGGTTATTCGCTGCCAGTTTCTCAGCTCGTTCCTTCTCAGCGCGGACCTGCCTCACTCACGGCTTTCGGTTTCGCCTTCTTTGGCCTCCTTGGAAGCTCGCAACAGCGCGCGGCAGTTGCGACCGCGCGGGCGTCACGGCAATTCTCTGCGGCGGACGCGGGTCAGATGTGCTCGGCCGCCTGCGCGGCGAGGAATGTCTCGGCCTCGGCTCGCTCGCGGCTGGTGCGGTTGAAGAAGGCGTTCAGCCCCACGGCGGCGATCGAGGTGAGAATGATACCGTCGCCGAAAATCGGCTTCAGCTGATCGGGAAAGACGTGGAAGAACGTCGGCGACACGATCGGGATCAGGCCGAAGCCAATCGAGACGGCGACCACCAGCACGCTGTGGCGCTGCTTGGTGTAATCGACTGTCGCCAGGATCTTGATGCCGGTCGCCGCCACCATGCCGAACATGATGAAGCCGGCGCCGCCGAGCACGCATTGCGGCACCGAGGCGACGATGAAAGCGAGCTTCGGGATCAAGCCGAGCACCAGCATGATGACGCCGCCGGTGACGCACACCCAGCGGCTATAGACGCCGGTGACGCCGACGAGCCCGATATTCTGCGAGTAAGAGACATAGGGAAAGGTGTTGAAGATCGCGCCGATAACGGTGCCGAGCGAATCCGCGCGTAAGCCCCTCTTGACGTCTTCGGCGTCGACCTTGCGGCCGGTCATGGCGCCGAGCGCGAGAAACATGCCGGTCGCCTCGATGAAGACGATCATCACCACGAGACACATGGTCAGGCTCGGGATGAGAAAGAATTGCGGCACGCCAAATTGCAGCGGCATGACCACGCGCACGATCGGCTCCTCGGCGATGCCGCTGAAATCGGTCCAACCGAGCGCGATGGTGACGAGATAGCCGACGGTGATGCCGATCAGCACCGCGACATTCTGCAGAAACCCGCGAGTGAATTTGATCACCAAGAGAATGATCGCCAGCACCAGCGCCGCCACCGCTAGATAGCCGGCCGCGCCGAAATCGGCCTTGCCGGCGCCGCCGCCCGCCCAGTTCACACCGACGCGCATCAGCACGACGCCGATCATGGTGATGATGGTGCCAGTCACCACCGCGGGGAAGAAGCGCAGCACATATTTGACGAACGGCGCGACGCAGAGCCGAAAATGCCGCCGACCAGGACGGCGCCATAGATGCCGGTCAAGCCCACGCCGGGCATCGCGGCCATGGCGAGCATCGGCGAGATCGACACCGCGGTCACGCCCATGATGATCGGCAACCTGATGCCGAACGGCCCGAAGCCCACGGTCTGGATCAGGGTGGCAATGCCGCAAGCAAACAAATCGGCATTGATCAGCATCGCCATCTGATCCTTGGGCAGATGGAGCGCCCCGCCGATGATCAGCGGCACAGCGACAGCGTTGGCGTACATCACCAGGACATGCTGGAGCCCGAGCGCAAACAGCTTGGGCAGCGGCAATATCTCATCGACCGGATGAACTGGCTCGCTCTGGACAGGCTCGCTTCGGACTGGGTCGCTCATTGCGACATCCCAGCGTTGCAAGTTTCCCGTGCACCGCAGGGAGGCCATGCAATTTTCAGGCCTGTTCGAACAAGGCGAGGCTATAGTGGCTAGCCGCGCTGAAACGCGCCGGCGAGCGCCGCGATCGCCAAGGCGAGCCAGGCCGCGATCAGGATCGCGCCGCCGGTGGGTGCGGCCATGGGAAAAAGCCGATGGCCGATGAAGGCGCGGGCGAAAACATCGCCGGCGAAAGGGCGCGAGCGAAAATTTAACCGCCCAATCAAATGGTTGGGGTGAAGGCCGGGTTTCCTTGAGGGCAACAAGCTCGAGGTCGCGGTCAAGAACGGGCGCCGGGTGCTCACGCACCTGCCCGCAGACCTGCGACCGGCGGCCGAACTGCTCCGATGCTATTTTCCGGACGACTGAAACGGCGTTGCAGCGGTCGTAACACCGTTACTGAAACGGCGTGCAACTGTCGTAACGCTTGGCCGATCGAGGCAGCGAGTATGTCGGCGACGTTTCCATGTGTTCTCCCCCTGTCGAGAGGATGGTGCACGGACATTCCCAAGGCCTTAACGCCCCGATGGGGCCCTTATGGCTTGACTGGCGGCGGCGATGCTGTTCGGCGGGTTCAGAGGCCCCGGCGGGCCGATCGCCAAAAAGGATCACCTTTCTGGCGTGATGGATATGAAACTATTGGAACCGCAATGGACGAAAATGCAGGTCAGAAGAATTCGCCTGCCTATCGGTTGGCAGCCCTCGATCCGGACTTTCTGCTCGGCGACTCCATGCGTGGGGTGCGGCTGCAGCTTGAATACGAAAAGGCAGAGGGACGACTCCGCGCCTGGGTCGTACGCTCGACCATCGTCGTATTCGGGAGCGCGCGCGTGCTGCCGCGAGGAAGTGCCGATGAAACCGAGTCTACGGCGCCGCTGCCACCGCGGGCGGTGCCGCGCCCCGGCGACCAATCGGCGCGGTGGTATGAAGAGGCGCGGCGCTTCGGGCGGATCGCGTCCGAGCGAGGGGGCGCGCTCCGGCCGCGCGACGGAGTCCGCGACAATGTGATCGCGACCGGCGGCGGCCCCGGCATTATGGAAGCCGCAAACCGTGGAGCCTCGGAAGCTGGGGCGCCGTCTATTGGCTTCAATATCGGGCTGCCGCACGAGCAGGAACCCAACGCTTATTCCACCCCCGACTTGACCTTCCAGTTCCACTATTTCGCCGTGCGGAAACTTCATTTTGCCATGCGAGCGAACGCACTTGTAGTCTTTCCGGGAGGATTTGGCACTATCGACGAGCTCTTCGACTTACTAACGCTGATGCAAACCGCCAAGATGCCCGCCATCCCCGTCGTTCTCGTCGAGAAACCCTATTGGAGTCGCGTCATCAATTTTACGACGCTCGTCGAGGAAGGAATGATAGCACAGGCCGATCTCGATCTTTTTTCCTACGCCGACGATGCCGAGGCTGCATGGCACGAGCTCGTCAGGCGTGGTTTGAACCGCGGACCGCGTCCCGCGGGTTACCCGTCGAAGATGACCTGACACCAGTGCGATTGAACTCGGAAGGACCTCAATCAATGACGCTGGAAACCACATCGTTCGCCGAAGGGGCCATTGAGGTAATGTTTCTGCAGCAGCAAGGGCGCGATCCATTTGCCGCAACACCCGAGCGAACGGCGCAGATTAGAGACATTGCAACTCGAATCTGCTGCCCGTGGCGACGGCGTCATCCCGGTTGAGAGCCGGGAAGAAGATTTGTTCCCGGAGCGTCGCCGCTGCGAGAGGTCCCAGCACGCTCTCTTCGAAGCTCTTCTGTACGAGCGTTGGGGTGTCGTGGAGTTGGGGGGCATTATGATTCTTGCGCGACCGCGATTTTTGCGCTGAACTCGAGTTGGCGACTACAGTTCGATGTCCGGCGCCTCGCGAAAGGGGGAGGTCTATCGTGCGTTCAGCGATCCTGATTTTCCTTGCCATCCTGGGCTTTGCCACGACGCCGGCGCGCGCTCAAGGCACGTGGCTTGAGACGAGAATGATTAAGGCGATTTGCAGCAGCGAGGCGACGCCTGCTGCCGACACCGGTCGCTTGGCGAAGCGACTTAATCTCACCGAGCCCCAAAAAGCGGCGCTGAAAGACTTGAGCGACGCGTCTGCGTCTGCCGACGTTTCGGCGAAGGCGTCGCTATGCGCTGACAAGACAGATCTTTCTACGACGCTGGGCCGAATGGCGTTCGCCGAAAAGATGGCGGAAACCAAGCTTGCCGGCCTGAAGGCAGTCGAGCCTAAGCTTCAGGCGTTTTATGACAGCCTGGACGCGAAGCAGAAGAAAGCGTTCGACACTGGCGGGCGCATCGGCGGCATCTTCGACTGGTGGGGCAAGAAATAAAAGGGCCCGACTGGAACGGCGGGGATTTGTATCATTCTCGTGAATGTCCGCACCCGTCAGCGCCTTCGTAGCCGTGCTCCGCAATCACGCGGAGACCGTCCTTAGCTCACGTCGATCGTGAATCTCCGAATTCCGCGGCGCTCCCGTTCCCGCGGGGCTGTCGTTCGCTCGGTAGAGGTCGCCGCGGTGCTCTCCCTCCGTCGAGAGGATGGTGCCCGGAAACTGTTCCCAAGGCCTGGACGGCCGGTGGGGCATCATATGGTGGACTACGCTGGCATGGGTGCCTCTTCGGCCCGGCCTATAGTGGGTGGGCCCGCAGTGCCCTCAAGACCTTTTCCTGCCGGTCGGCCCCCAGGCGGGGCCCGTCACCCGTGAGGCGGATGGGTCAACAGAGGCTGCTGGTCGGTTTGTGGCGTGCCGGAAATCAACGCGGCGCCATGACCGCCTGCTGTCGTAGCAAAGCTTCCGGCCATGTACTTGCCCAGCAGAGCGATGCTTGCGGCATGGCGGCCGTCAGTCAGCGTCAGCGTGCCGCCGGTGGCGGCGGTGTTCTCCGAATAGGCGAGCGCCGTCTGAGCGCCGAAAGCGATGTCCGGCAGATCGTCGATGAATTTCGGTACCACCCCCCCGGGGGGGGACATGAGCAAGCGCGAACCGCAGATCACCCTCAAAACCGAAGAGCGCGACATTTGTCTGAACTCGGGCACGAGGGGAAATTCGGCGCCAACATCAAGCGGTTGGATGAAGAATAGGTTTTCCTTGAGGGCACAAGCTCGAGGTCGCACTCAAGAACGGGCGCTGGGTGCTGACCCACATGCCGGCTGGGCCGCGGCCGGCGGTCGAGCCGGTACGGCACTATTTCGATACCGAGTACGTCACCGGCTGTGACGCTGTCACGGTGACGACGTCACCCGTTGCGGTCCAGACAGGCAACGGGGTTGCTGATGAAGAGGCCGAGCGCCTGGGCCGCGCGCACCTTGTCGTCGGACTTCACCTCCGGATAGCCGCAACTGGCAATCGCGGCGAGGTCGGCTTCGGCGATCGTGACCGTGCGCTGAAGCAGACTTTTGTACCGTCGCTCGCGGTGCGCCGCCATCCTCTCCCTGCTCGTCGCCACCGGGACCTCCATGATCGAGATTGTCGCCGAGGCGAGCATGTGCCCGATCTCCTTTCGTCATCGTTGACGCGAGGGCTGCCATGTCGACTTCGCCGGGGATTGGCGAGTTCTGAGACGCCCAGACCCTCGCCTCTCTCCGCTGAGGGCTGCGGACAACCGCGGGGGGCGTCAAGGTAGGACACCTAGACCAGCGTTTTCGAAGTTCGAATCATATCAGGCCGCCTTGTCGAGCTTATAGGCCCAGGTGTGAACGACGGGCTCCTGATTGAAATAGTCCATGGCAGCCATGATCCGATCCTTGAGTTCCTGTTTGGACGCGACGCGGATGTGGCGGAGGACGGAGCGGGCAAGTTTAGAGAAGAAGCCCTCGACGAGGTTGAGCCAGGAGCCGTGCTTGGGAGTGAAGGTGAATTCAAAGCGGTGCGCGGGTTGATCGGCGAGCCAGGCTTTGGTCTCTTTGGAGATGTGCGCGGAATGATTGTCGAGGATCAACTTGATCGCTGTGTGGGCCGGATAGGCGGCGTCGAGAAGCTTGAGGAATTCGATGAATTCGCGGCTGCGATGGCGATCCTTGACCAGCGCATGGACCTTGCCGGTGACGAGGTCGATGCCGGCCAGCAAGCTGATCGTGCCGTGACGTTTATATTCATGCTCACGTGCGAAGGTCGCATGCACGCCGGGCTCGGGCGGCAAGTCGGGGGCGGTCGTTGCGATGGCCTGTATGCCGGGCTTCTCGTCGTAGGAAATGATCGCCATCGCGTCGCTCGGCTTCTTCTTCGAGACGGCTGCGGCCTGCTTCAAGAATTTCTCACTTGGCGATAAACGCACAGCACTTCGGCCATCTTCTCAGCAAAGTCGGGATCGCGCTGTTCCAGGTAGTATCGCACTTTGTGCGGTTTCACCTCTTCCTGGTCGAGGATCTTGCACACTGTGCCCTGGGCGAGGTTGGCGAGGCACGCATGTCCCTCCGCGGGTCCATGCTCGCGAGCGTGGCGGGCCAGAAGCCGCGTTGTCCACAGTTCGTGGGGATAGCCAAGTTCCTTCGCCTTCCGGCATGCCAACGACACCAGCCATGCCTTGGCCTCGGGAGTGATCGTTGGCTCTCTACCGGGGCGAGGGCGATCATCCAGCGCAGCCAGCGGGCCTTCGGCCACGGCGCGCTCGACGCAGCGCTGGACCGTTTGATGATGCAGCCCGAGTGCCCGGCCGACCGCAAAAAACGAGGGGTCTTCTCGATAGGCCAGCAATATCCGCGCCCGCTCCACCCGGCTCGCCGGTTCAGTGCGCGACTGCGCTATCGATCTCAACTTCGCCGTATCAGCTTCTCCAAGCGACAACTCAAGCGCCCGCCGCCACGCTGCCATGACTTCTCATCCCGTTCTCTTGTGGGCACGCGCGACATATGTGGGAATCCGAAAACCAAGATGAATCCCCCTTATGACAACTGACAACTTTCATGGAATCGATCGTCTAGCTACCACCGCTACTACAATCCCTACGAAGGAGGACGCTGCACAGAATTGCGGCGGGCTTGCCTTCATTAGCAACAGCTAGGCGAGCATGGAATGGGCTATTGTCAGAGATACCGCGGAATGTGCCGCTAGTTTCAGGAAACCTAATGACGCCGACGCCGACAGCGGCGAAAGTCCTCCCCGTCGTTTTCGTCATAGATGACGATGCGTCGGTGCGCGCCGCTCTCAGCAGCTTGGCCCGTTCTGTCGGGCTAAGGGTTGAAGTATTCGCGTCCGCGTCTGAGTTTTTAGCGACCAAACGCACCGGTGGTCCAAGTTGCTTGATCCTCGATGTACGCCTACCCGGCATGAGCGGGTTGCATTTTCAGGCCGAACTTGCAAAGGCCAACGCCTTCATTCCCATTATCTTTATCACCGGTCACGGCGATATCCCGATGTCGGTCAAGGCGATGAAGGCCGGCGCTGTCGAGTTCCTAACCAAGCCATTTCGCGACCAGGACCTCTTGGATGCCATTAAGGTGGCACTCGAGCGCGCACGATCCTGGATTGAGAGCGAGAAGGCGGTGTCGGAGCTAAGGGCAAACTTCGAAAGCCTTTCGCCTCGCGAGAAGGAGGTTATGGCGCGGGTAACTAGCGGTCTCCTCAATAAGCAAATTGCTGCGGAACTCGGAGTGAGCGAGGTTACCGTAAAGGTCCATCGTGGCAACGTAATGCAGAAAATGGGAGCTAAAACTCTCGCCGACTTGGTGAGGAAGGCGGATACGTTGGCAATCCGGCGCACAAAGTAATGCTACCTATACTTTGGTGTAGTTTAGATCCAATCGAAGGCCGACGTCACCGTTTCGACACGTTTCTGTTTGAGAGGCCTATATGTCTGAGTTTTCTGTTTAAGACGCTATATCTTTGTTAGAATTCACTCACGCGGAAAGCTGAGTGGGCGATGCCTGTGATCGCAATTGTCGATGACAACGATCCGTTTCGCCACGCGACGGCGAGCTTCATTCGATCTCTTGGGTATGCAGTGCTCCAATTTGCATCCGCTGAAGCGTTCTTGAAATCGAACCGGTTGGATGACACCGAGTGCCTGATTAGCGACGTGCAGATGCCGGGTATGAATGGGATAGAGTTGCAGGGCAAACTAATTGCCCAAGGTCATCACTTCCCGATCATTTTCGTTACCGCTTTTCCGGAAATGAAAGCACGGGCACAGGCGCTTGCGTCCGGCGCGATCGGCTTTCTTGCCAAACCGTTTAGCGATGAGACACTGATTTCATGTTTGAATAAGGCATTCGGTGCAAGCAGCATTTAGCATCCCCCGGATTTGACCCGATCGGGCCACATTCACTCGCAGTATTTCCCCAGCTCGCCACTTCACGGCGGGTCAAGGTCGGGCGCTGGTGCTGAACCCACCTGCCGGCGGGAGCCGCGGCCGGCGGTCGAGCCAGTACAGTACTATTTCGATACCGAGTAAGTGACACCGTCACAGGCTGTGACGCTGTCACGGCGACGATGTCACCCATCGCGATCGAGGCTTGCAGCGATGTCGCTTGAAGAAGCCGACAGCTCGCGTCCGCTGATCGTGGTCGGTGCTTGCCCAGCGCTGAAGCATATTGCGCCGCGACACCCACCGAATGCGTGCCTATTCACCGTCAGCGAGCGCTTCTCGGTTAAGGACGGAGCGTTCCCCTGCTCAGCTTACGTATTGGCGCGCGCCGATACTGCCTCGACAGGCCGGACGGTGAGAGCCAGTCTGTCGGCTGCTCAACCCGGACAATCTTTGCCGCTACAGACCCACGTCCAGGCGGGTAGCGACTCGTTCTTCGCCGCAGTCTCCAGTACCTCATCGGAGACATCGGCGGTAAGGTCCTCGGCGTCGGCCTCGTCAACCTCATTCATGACGCGAATCCCATCATCTGCGCCGCTTCTCGTCGCTTTGAACCATCGCACCCCAGCCCGTCGTTTTGCAAGCGCGACTTGTTTGTAGTAGCCGGCGCCGCAGCCCAAATAATGCACCTTGGTGGGGGCGCTAAACGTCTGCTGGCGCCCCTAGGATCGCCCAGCAGCAAAGAAAGCATGGCGGCCTTTGAGCCGCCCCGCTGTTAGGTCAGAGCATGATCCGGAAAAGGCATATCCGGTTTCCGAAAAGATCATGCTCCACTAGATACGCGTTATGTCGCGGTCTTTCGTCTCGGGTAGGAAGATGACCGCGACGACAAAGCTCATTGCGGCGACCGCGATCGGGTACCAAAGGCCCGAATAGATATTGCCGGTTGCCGCGACGATGGCGAACACGGTCGCCGGCAGGAAGCCGCCGAACCAGCCGTTGCCGATGTGATAGGGCAGCGACACTCCACTGTAGCGGATGCGGGTCGGGAACATCTCCACCAGCCAAGCGGCGATCGGCCCGTACACCATGGTGACGTAGACGACGAGGATCGCCAGCAGGATCACCGTCATGACGTGATTGATGTCATTCGGGTCGGCCGCGGCCGGATAACCGTGAGCCTTGATCGCGGCGGCGATTGCCTTGGCGGCATCCGGTGAGTCACCCGCTATTGTTTGTTCGCCGATCTTCACGCTCGCGACCGTTCCGGGCGGTGCGACTACGTTTTCGTAGTTCACCGACAGACCGACCAACGCGGCCTTGATGATGTCGCATGGTGTGGTGAATTTTTCCGTTCCCGTCGCCTTGAACTGGAACGAACATTTGGCCGGATCGGCGGTCACCGTCACCGGCGCCTCCGTCAGCGCATGTTCCAGCTTTGGATTGGCGAAGTGGGTAATGCCCTGAAAGATCGGGAAGTAGGTCACGACTGCAAGCGCAAAGCCTGCGAGCATGATCGGTTTGCGGCCGATCTTGTCGGAGAGCCAGCCGAACAGGATGAAGCAAGGCGTGCCGATCGCGAGCGCGACTGCGATCATGATCTGCGCGCTGACACCGGGAACCTTGAGAGTCTGCGTCAGGAAGAACAGCGCGTAGAACTGGCCGCCATACCACACCACGGCTTCGCCAGCGGTGGCGCCGAAAAGTGCCAGGATCGCAATTTTCAAGTTGTCCCACTGGCCGAAGGCTTCCAGGAGTGGCCGTCTCGACTGCTTACCCTCCTCGACCATGCGCCTGAACAGCGGCAATTCATTAAGCTTGAGCCGGATCCAGAGCGAGACTGCGAGCAGGATCGCCGACAATAGGAACGGAATACGCCAGCCCCAAGTGCCGAAGGCGTCTTCCCCCATACTGGTGCGAATGCCGAGGATCAGGAGGAGCGCAAGAAACAGGCCCAGGGTCGCTGTGGTCTGAATCCAGGAGGTGTAATAGCCGCGCTTGTTCTGCGGGGCGTGCTCAGCAACGTAGATCGCCGCGCCGCCATATTCGCCGCCAAGTGCGAGGCCCTGTATGAGCCGCAGCGCGATCAGCACCACCGGCGCCATGATGCCCCAAGTGGCGAAGCCGGGGAGTACGCCGATGAAGAACGTGCCGACGCCCATCAGCGTCATCGTAACCAGGAACGTGTATTTGCGGCCGATCAGATCGCCGAAATGGCCGAAGATCAACGCCCCGAACGGGCGAACCGCGAACCCGGCGGCGAACGTGAGCAGCGCGAAGATGAAGCCGACGTTCGCGGGAACGTTGGAGAAAAAGTACTTCGCCAGAAAAGCGCCGAGCGTGCCGTAGATGTAAAAATCATACCATTCGAACACCGTCCCCAGCGAGGACGCAAATATCACGAGCCGTTCTTCGCTCGTCATGCCTCCGCTGCGCGGTGCGTTGATTGCGATCGTCGTCATGGACGCTCCCCAGGTGTCGTGATCGCCGCGCGGATCTTCTCTCGACGCCCGCGCCAGCACGAGGAGGCTAGTCCGCCGCGGTTGCCTCTGTCTGTCAGCCAAAGGTCTTAAGTCGAAAGTCGCAAAAGAGGACGACGGGCAAACTGTTGCGGAGGTTCGCTGCGGTGCAACGAATGTCCTGAGTTAGTTGAAAAAGGTCGATGAATTTCGGTACCGTCCCTGGGGGGTTCATGAGCAACCGCGAACCGCAGATCCTCCTGAAGGCCGACGAGCGCAGCATCGTCCTCGAACTATCGCGCGACGGAAAATTCGCCGCCAAATCAAGCGGTTGGGGTGAAAACCTGGTTTGCCTCGAGGGGCGACAAGCTCGATGTTGCGGTCAAGAACGGGCGCTGGTGCTGACCCGCATCCCGGCGCGGCCGCGCTCGCACCTCGCGATGCCGATCCGGTCCCTTCCTCAGCATCGTCTTCGCGCACGGAACCCGACGTCTGCACGCGCACCGGAGACCGAAAGGATTGTCGCGCCTTCAGCAAAGCGGAAATAAGATGGTCAATCTCCTAGTCTAGTCGCATTTCTGAGCACAATCCGTATCGTGTTGGAACGTCCAAACGATCCGTCTCCAGCCGACCATGTGGTGTGTGGCGTGACTGCACGGTCAATCCCGATCGGCGGTCTTTATCAAACTGCAAGATTGACAACCATTGCAACGGTAATCAGCGTCCTTGCTGCCGCCTCCGCTGGCGCCTTAGACATTCGACCTGACAAAAATCTGGCAGGCGTCACAACAACGAACCCCGACGACTCGACCAAAGGCCTTGAAGCAGAGTTGGCGCCTCTTGCGTCCGACATGTGGGGAACGCAAAAACGGCTCGAAGAAAAAGGCTTCAGGGTGAATAGAGGCAACAAATCCGCTACTGGCTGGTGGTTGACGGCGAACAATCGCAATACGGGCCGCAGTATCAAGGTGCAATCGGACGGTACGAAAATAGCCGTGAACCCGGAAGAATGAGCGACGGATGGACGCGGGTTGTCAGCAATGACGACCGGCACCGCGCGGGTACAGGCCCGGCGGAAGCGCCGGGCTCTTGCTTGGTATCCCCTCCCGGGTGGGAGTGGCTCCAATAGCCGCTTGCGACGAGTTGCTGGGTTACGGCGTTCCCCCCGGTGGCTTACAGACGTCAAGTCGGCGACCGAGTACACGCTTCTGGTGTTGACGGACACCTGCCCGCGGAGGCGGCGGAGGCACTCTTGGAATTGGCAACCGGCGGTAAACCACGCGCGCTCACGGCGATCGCACGCGAGGCTCCCTTCGAGCAATTCGATGCCCACATTGAGGACTTCGAGGCACCCCTGGGGGACTTATGGGCACGCGCGAAGCGCAGATCACCCTCAAAACTGAAGAGCGCGAGTTCGCCTCGAACTCGGGTGCGAGGGGAAATTCACGGCCAAATCAAGCGGTTGGGGCGAAAACCGGGTTTTCCTTGAAGGCGACAAGATCGAGGTCGCAGTCAAGAACGGTCGTCGGGGTGCTTACGCACTGCCCGCGAGCCGGCCGAATTGCTGCGATGCTATTTTCCGGGCGCCTGAAACGGTCTTGCACCGATGGTAACACCGTTACTGAAACGCAGTTGCGACCGTCGTAACACCGTTATTCTTGGCCGATTCGAGACGGCGAGTGAGCATGTTGGTGATGAAGAGGCTGACGGTTCGCGTCTGCTGATCGTGGTCAGTGCTTGTGGCGGCTTCGTAGCCGTGCTCCGCAATCATGCGGAGATCGTCCTCGGTCACGCCAATCGTGAATGTCCGAATTCCGCGGCGCTCCCGTTCCCGCAGGGCTCTCGTTCGCTCGGCCGACGTCCCCATGTGCTCTCCCTCCGTCAAGGGATGGTGCACGCAAACCCGTTCCCAAGGCGTGAACGGCCCAAGGGCCCTATGGCTGTGGGGCTCGAGGACCGCCTCGCACCTGCGCCTGTCCAGGGGGTGACCGTCCGTCAACCCTTGCAGCGCATCGCTTGATGGATTTCGTCGTTGCGGCCTATCGACTAAAACTGACCGACGGCGGTCGGAGCGCGGAGTGAGCCGGACACGGGGTGGCGATGCAGGAGTTAGCGGACTGGCTCGCAATGAGTCCAATCAGTGACGAGCCAACAATGAGGGAGCCGGCACCATGATCGTCGTCCACCACCTGAACAACTCCCGCTCGCAGCGCATTCTCTGGTTACTCGAGGAACTCGATACGCCATACCGGGTCGAGACATATCGGCGGGATGCGAAAACCAATCTAGCGCCGTCGGAACTGCGCGCCGTTCATCCGCTCGGCAAGTCACCGGTCATTCAAGACGGAGATTTAGTGCTCGCTGAATCCGGCGCCATTATCGAATATCTGCTTGAGCGCCACGGCAACGGCCGGCTGGTGCCGGCGCGAGGCACCAGTGAGCATGTGCGCTATCTGCACTGGATGCATTTTGCCGAAGGCACCATTATGCTGCACTTAGTGGCGCGGCTCTATCTTGGGCGGGTCGGCGACGCTGCAAAGACGATGCAAGCTCGCGTCGAAGGCATGATCGGCGACGAGCTCGACTTGGTCGAGGCGGAGCTCACGCGCGGTGGTCATATGGCGGGCGCGGAGTTCAGCGCGGCGGATGTCCAGATGATGTTCCCGCTGGAATTTGCCGCATTCGCCAGGCTCGTGGACGCCCGCCATGCCAGATTGCGCGATTACCTCGCCCGGATGCAGACCCGGCCTGCTTACCGCCGAGCGGTGGACAGGGGTGGCGCCTACGCCTTCTATGCCGCGAGCACGGATGACGCAACGCGGTTCCCGCGACCAAGCCGCTGACGCATCGGTTGTTCGCGGCCCATCACGGCTTCACGGTATTGATCCTTTGAAAAGGCGCTGCAACGATCCATTTGCCAAACCGCGACAACGACCGGCCCGATCGCGATCGCCTTGCGTTGCGGTTCGAACGCTTTAAGGCGGTGGCCTAGATGCCCGCCTTCGCGCGCATCATCGGCATCGACTATTCGGGCGCGGAAACGCCTACCACCAGCCTGAGGAGCTTGCGCGTCTACCTGGCCGAGGGTGACGGGCCGCCTGCCGAGGTTCCGCCGCCTCCGAGCCCTCGCAAATACTGGACCCCGCCGCGTGGCTGGTGGAGCGGCTGGCCGAGGATGCGCCCACGCTGGTCGGCATCGACCACGGCTTTTCCTTTCCGCTGCGCTATTTCGAAACGCACGGACTGTTGCCCGACTGGCCGCGCTTTCTCGACGATTTCCATCGGCATTGGCCGACAGACGACGACCACACCTACGTCGATTTCGTGCGCGACGGCGTGATGGGCAATGGCGCGGCGCGCGTTGGCAATGCCCGTTGGCGGCGGCTCACCGAGGAGCGCGCTGGCAGCGCAAAGTCGGTGTTCCATTTCGATGTTCAAGGGCAGGTTGCGAAATCCACTCATGCCGGCATTCCCTGGCTGCGGTTCATCCGCCGGCGCCTTGGCGACCGCGTCCATTTCTGGCCGTTCGACGGATGGGACATCCCCGCTGACCGTTCGGCCATCGCCGAGGTCTATCCGTCGCTGTGGAGCCGCGGCTTCGCGAACGAAGGCCGCACCGCCGATCAGCACGACGCCTTCTGCATCGCCGCCTGGGCGTCGCGGGCCGATCGTGACGGCAGCCTCGAGGGTTTCTAAAGCCGGACCTCTCGCCAGCGGAGCGGACAGTGGCGCAGGTCGAGGGCTAAATATTGGGTGTTCCCGGCCTGATCCGCGAACCCGTTCGCGACTGAAGTGGAATAGACGGCTATGCGACCGGTTGCGTCATTGAGCGCGGCCAGACGACCAGCAGCGAAGAAGCCGCCCTGGGATCGGTCTCGGAATTCCGGGGTTCTACCGCCCAATCTTGACCTTCTAGCCTCTGAGCAGCTTCATTTCCAATGATTTGCCGAATGGGGGCCTTTGTGTCAGGCAAGACGATCACCAGGGCGGATTTGATCGAAGCGATTTATCAGAGGATCGGCCTCTCGAGAATCAAATGCGGCGAACTTCTTGAGCTTGTGCTCAAGGAGATCACCGATCTGGAACACCGCGAAACGGTGAAGCTGTCGTCATTCGGCTCGTTCGTGCGCGCAAAAAAAGGCTAACGCATCGGGGGCAACTCGAAAACCGGTCAGGAGGTGCCGATACTCGAATTGTAGTATAACTGCGGGCTGGCCGGCGGCGGAGGAGGCGTCGCAGCGGAAAGGAGCGAATGTCCCATGAAGAATTTACTCGCGGCGGGAAAGCTATTGCTCCTAGATTTGGCATCGACGTTCTTTTTTCTCATTCTTTATTCGCTGACCAAAAACATCACCCTGTCAGTTATCTTCGGTATGGCGCTTGGCGTCGCCCAAATCGGCTAGGAGTTCGCGCGCAAGAAGCCGAATCGACACCATGCAGTGGTTGAGCCTCTTCTTGGTATTAGGTTTGGGCACGGCCACGTTAGTCAGCAACAATCCGCGCTTTGTGATGGTCAAGCCGAGCCTAATCTACGTCGTCATCGGCGTGGTAATGCTTAAACCAGGATGGATGAATTGGTATCTGCCGCCCGTCGCTCTGGAGGTAGTGCCGGACATCGCAGCCATTTTCGGGTTCGTCTGGTCGGGGTTGATGTTCCTTTCCGCCGCGCTGAACGTGATAGTTGCCTTGAACTTCAGCGTCCAGACCTGGGCATCCTTCATGACGGTCTACGGCATCGTCAGCAAGCTCAGCTTGTTCATGATCCAATATGCAACGATGCGCTACATCGGCGTGCGCCGCCGCGCTCAAATGACGCTGGCACGACTTTGACGGCGAGGCTGCCGCATGGGGGCGGACCTTTCCGGAGGACTGAAACGGCGTTGCAATGGTGGTGACGTGAAACGGAGTTGCAGGTCGTAACGACGTTACCCCGGCCGATCGAGGCGAGTACGTCGGTGACGAAGAGGTTGACGGCTTGCGCCCGCTCATCCTGGTCGGCGCTTGTGGCGCCTTCGTAGCCGCGCCCGCAATCACGCGGAGATCGTCCTCGCTCACGCCAATCGTCAATCTCCGTAGTCCGCGGCGCTCCCGTTCGCGCAGGGCTCTCATTCGCTCGGCCGACGTCGCCGTGTGTTCTTCCCGCTGTCGCGAGGATAGTGCACTTAAACGGGCCGCTGGCGCCCCGAGGATCGCCCAGCGGTCATGCTCCACCACATTAGCAGGGGGCCATTCGCGCGGCCGGCGCCGCAGCACCGGCTGCCAGCGGCTCTCCGACCGATGGACCGCGCGTCGCCCGCTACGCGCGGCCGCAGGCCTAAATCGGTAGAAGGCCGCGACCTTGACGGCGACCATCCACGGCAATCCAATCGAGCACGGCAATGTCGCCGTAATCAAATCCGGTGGGCAAGCTCGGCACTGCGCGAGAGGGCTGCGCTACTACGATCTGCGAACGCGCGATCACGGCTGAATTTTTTTCGATGGTTCGGCAACTGCCAGGGATCAACCGCGATTCATCGACTCCTTGAACCCAGCCTCTTTTCAGCGGTCTTGGTCAGCGGCACAAATCGGTTAGGCAGCAGGCGTCCGGAGGACAAGGGGGTGCGAATGTTCTAAGGGCTCTCCTCCCTCTGGCACAACTACACCTTGGTATATCGTGCGATTTGGAGGCTTAATGCGGACCAGTCCGCCGAGGCCATTTCCGGGGAAGGCGATGAAAGACCCAGGCTGGGGCAACCTCTCGATGCTTGTGGTCTTCCCTATCGGAGGCTTGTTAAGGACCTAACCCGCTCCCGCAGCGCCAAGTTAACGTGTAACCAGCGTCACCTTAACCAATCGCGGATCTTATCGAGCCCCGCGTGAGCGCAGCCGTCGTCAAGCTTGACCCCGGGTGCGGCGGCGGCGTGGTGATCGAGAACAAGATGCTGGTTCAAATAAGAGCGTAATGCCCGGACGGCCGCCGATACCGCAATCAATCCGATGATTATCAGGATAGCGAGCCGCCCTGGGCTGAGGCCAGCGAGGTTAAGCGCCATACCAAGCAACACGCCGGGAAAAACATGGGCCGGCGCCCAGGTCAGAGCCGAAAGAATATTGGCGGCATAGAAACGGCGCGACGACATTCCTAAGATCCCTGCAACTAAGGGCACAAATGCGCGCACCACCGCTATGAAACGAGCCAGGAAGACGCTCGCGGCACCATATGTCTTTATGTATGCTTCGCTGCGGGCGATGAACTGCGGATACCGATTAAGCGGCCAGCGCAGGAGAAGCTCCCGACGATAGCGGTGTCCTAACCAGAAGGACAAACCATCGCCAAAAATGGCTCCCACGATAGCAGAACCAAGCAGGGGCCACGGGTTCACATGAGCGCCAGTCGCGAGGGCACAAATCCCAATGATAAGCGTCGAGCCGGGAACGACCGTGCCTACCACGGGGACTGCTTCCGACAACGCCAGCAGGAAGATTGCTGTGAGAGCGTAGTGCGGATGTCTCCCGACAAACTCGACGATCCAGGCAAAATACGACGTCATCGTTTGTTTTCGTACGAACAAGATGCACTTGACGCGAATAACATGCACTGCCCACTCCGGTCGCGTGGATCTGGGCCAGATGACCAACGCGGGGCGCGTCGCAAAGTTGCGTCGCACGGTGATCCCACGTCTTTCGCTTGCTGACAATGGGATGATAAATCGGACCTTCCCGCTTCATAAGATCGGGATAAGCTGTGATCAGGAAAACCGGTATGTCGCGGTCACAGTTGCGGATCATGCGCCCAAACGAGCCCCTGCGGGTCGCCCTAGCATTACAGTTGTAATTTTTTGCTGGCACATTTTGTTGATTTCTGAATCCATGGATCACCATGATTCGGAGATCATGGATGACAGGAGCATCGATTGAGACGACGCTCGAGTTGTGGGCATCGTCGCTGCGAGAGGTGAAGAAACGGATGCGTCCACTGTTCGAGCAGGACCGCACAGCATTGAACGCGGGCCTATTCGTGGACGGTCTGCTTGGCGACGAGCGTCGCAAAACCGGATGGATGCGGGCGGAGGCGGCGGGCGATCCTGGGCCATGGCGGCAGCAGGCGCTTTTGGGCCGTGATCAGTGGGACGCCGATGGATTGCGCGATATGGTGCGCGACTATGTCACTGAGCATCTTGCCGACGAGAACGCGGTGCTGGTGATCGATGAGACCGGCTTTCTCAAGCAAGGCAAGGCATCGTGCGGAGTAGCGCGGCAATATACTGGTTCGGCGGGCAAAATTACGAACTGTCAGATCGGTGTTTTTGCTGCCTACGTGTCGCGTCACGGCCATGCTTTCATCGATCGGGCGCTCTATTTGCCGAAGGGCTGGACCGACGATCCGGCTCGCCTGAAGGCCACATCTGTGCCGGACAACGTCAGCTTTTCGACCAAGCCTCAGCTTGCGGTCGAGATGATCGAGCGCGCCCTTGCGGCTGGCGTGCCGTTCCGTTGGGTTGCGGCCGATAGCGTCTATGGGGTCGGCGATATCGAGCGGAACCTCCGCCAAGCCGGTAAAGGCTATGTACTCGGCGTCAATTCCAATCATTGGTTTGCATCATGGGGCAAGCCGCAACGGGTTGCCGGCACCGCCGAGGAGATCGCCAAGACGCAGCGACGATCGGACTGGCGGCGTCTATCGGCCGGCGCCGGAACCAAAGGACCACGATTGCATGACTGGTGCTACCTCGAACTGGCCGATCTCGAAGGTGAAGACTCCAACCATCACAGCCAGGTCCTTTGGACACGAGGCTTGCTGATCCGACGTAATATCGCTAACGGCGATCTCGCCTACTTCACGACCTGGTGCCCGGCAGGGACGTCAATCAAGACACTTGTCAGCGTCGAAGGCCACCGCTGGGCGATCGAGGACAGCTTTGAGACTGCCAAGAACGAGTTCGGGCTCGACCACAACGAATCCAGATCGTGGCATGGCTGGCATCGTCACGTCTCGCTCGTCATGCTCGCATTTGCCATGATGGCTGCCATCCAACATCAGGCCAACAAGCCGGCGCCCAAAAAAACCAAGTCGAGCGCGACGCCAAGACATCCCACCTCATCCGTTGGTCGATCCAGGAAATCCGCCGCATAGCCCAACGTCTCGCGCAAAAACGAATTCAACCCGCCGACATCATCGCATGGTCGCTCTGGCGGCGGGCTCATCAAGCCGCAGCACAGAAATCTCATATCAAACAAAAATCACAACTGTAATGCTAGGTCGTGTGGACAAACTTAATCCAGATTCGGATGCAGGCAAGCAGCACGAAGGCGGCGAAGCTCTCGATCAGCTTGTCGTAGCGGGTGGCGACACGGCGTGAGTTCTTCGCACGATTGAAGAAGCGCTCGATGCGATTGCGCAGGGCATAGAGAGCCTTGTCGACGGCATGCTGTATTTTCCGGGTTGCAGTGCTGGGGATTGCGGCTTCACCACCACGTTCCTCAATGTCGTTGCGGACGGCTTCGCTGTCGTAGCCCTTGTCACCGAGCATCTGTTCCGGATCGCAGTCGATCTCCTGCATCAAGGCCGGAAACGCGGTGACATCGTGTGCCTGCCCGGGCGTAATCACAACGCCGATCGGCAGACCCTCGGCATTGGTGCGGGCGTTGATTTTGGTTGAGAAGCCGCCACGCGAGCGACCGAGCGCGTTACGCTCGGCCCCCCTTTTCCACCGGCTGCGCAATGATGCGCACGGATGATGGTCGCATCGATCATCTGCAGCGCGGCGTCCGACACTCCGCTTCCCGCGAGCCCTTCCAGGATCACGTCCCAGACGCCACTGTCGGCCCACCGCCGAAACTGCCTAAAGATCGAATTCCAGTTGCCGAAGCCCTCCGGCAGGTCGCGCCATGGTGCGCCGGTTCGCATCAACCAAAACACCGCGTCGAGCACGCGGCGATGATTGCGTGGCGGCCGGCCGCCGCCGCGATGGATCAGGAACGGTTCGAAGTACGCCCACTCATCGTCGGTCATCAGTCCGCGAATCAAGGCTGCCCTCCGCAAAGAGCAGCCTTGAATCAATTCGCGATTCTTGCGTCAATAGGTTTGTCCACCCGACCTAGTCCGGTTTCTCCGTTCTAAAGGATTCAGCCATATCCCAGCCGCTTGCCAACCCGCCAAGATTTTCAAAATGGGTTTTGGGCTCGAACAGGGCCCGTATCGGCTTTCAATCGCACGAGAGGCGAAGGAATTGCCGCCATTTAGAGCGAGGTACTCAGCTCGGCTTCACCCCTCAAGAAAGTGAGCGAATGCAGCCAGCGGCTGAAGACGGTCGCAGATGATCTTAGTAATCGCTAGCATGGGCATTGAGAGGATCGCGCCCGGAATACCCCACATCCAGAACCAGAAGGCGAGCGAGACAATGACGAGGACGGGATTGAGGGTGAACCGTCTGGCCAGGAGCATCGGCGTCAGAGTCTCGCCCTCAATCAAATGAAATCCAAAATAAAGACCCGCAGGAAGCAGCGCTTGCCAGAGCGTGTCATGGGTCAACAGGCCAGCGAGGAGGAAGATCAAGACGCCCAAAGCAGTTCCGAGGATCGGTACATAGTTCAGCAAAAACGCCACCGTTCCCCACAGGATCGGGTCGCCCACCCCCGTAAGCCACATTGCCAATGCCGTAGCGATACCTACTGCTGCGTTCATGATCGTGATCGTGACAAGATACGCGGAGACGTCGCTTTCTATTTGCTGCGAGATTTCCACGACCTGGCGCTTACTCCTAAAGCGCGGCAGTATCTCGACGAGGCGGTGCAGAAAAATATCGCCAGACACGAGAAGGAAAAAAAGAAACAGCACCGTCATGAAGAAACCGCTGGCAAAGTTTCGGGTCCCGGTGAATACCTTCATCAAAAGAGTTGCACCTCGCTCCGAGATGGCCCCATTTGCGGATGGTCCCGTTTCGCCAATATTCTCCACCTGCTGCAAAAACCCTTGCAGCGTATTGATGGGTGCTCGCATAAAACTTAGCCGCTCCTCGAGCCGAGGAATGCCTTCCGGAAGCTTGGCGGCCCAGCTGCGGGCCGGGCCGGAAATGGCCGTACCCAAGCCGACGATCATTCCGAATAGCGCAAGGATCAGCAGTAGCGCCGCGAGTATTCGCGGTACGTGCAACCGCTCCAACACGCGCAAGGCCGGCTGCAGCAGGAGCTTGAGAACGATAGCGAAGACCAATGGCAACACGATTTCGCTCACGACATAGGCTGCCGCGAGCACTGCAAGGACGAATAGACCACCGAGGAATATGACTTTTGGATCTGAGGGCAGAGGCAGGTCCTCCGGCACTTCTGCCGGGGTCACGACCTCGGTTTTCTGATCGCTAGGTGCCATGTTCAATACTGACCGAACCGCTTGTTGGCCCTGGTGACACCAAGGTCACTGAACGCCTCAGAAATCTTCCCGCGCATGTGGCGGTATGCATCTTCCGAAAGACAAATTCCGCCCGGTTCGCGATACTTTCGAGTCGCGCACCGATGTTGACGCCATCGCCCATAAGATCGCCGTCGCTCTCGACGATGACATCGTCCAAATGAATCCCGACGCGGAACTCGATACGCCGGTCCGACGCGACATCTATATCTCGCACAGCAATCTTGCTCTGGACCTGGCGCAGCGCACAGCGTCCACGGCGCTGCCGAACTCGATCAGACTGCCGTCGCCCGTTGTCTTGATGAGGCGTCCTCCATTGCGATGACGGGATCAATCACCTCTTGCTGGAGCGCCCGGAGCCTCGACACCGTGCCTTCCTCGTCTGTGCCGGCGAGCCGGCTATAACCGCCCACGTCGGCAGCGAGAATGGTCGTCAGCCTGCGCTGCATCCGGTTTGTCGCCATCCCCACTATCCTTGGCTTGGATCGGCAAAGAATGCCGCACGTTACCGCAAGCTGAGCGACAAGGCCATGATCCTGCTCGGAGCGTCGTCGGTCGGACTTCCGCTGCCAAAGCGGGGACGCATTTTGGCGGCTGACTGTCGCTTTCGGGGAGCAACGGACATGCGCCGCTGAAGCGCGCAGACCGCATCGACGCGATTGACCGATGCTGTCGAAAAAGGCTTGAGAACGTCGCCAAACAGTGATTCCGCTGATTGCTAGGATCACCTCGCTGGAGGCGGCGATGATGGGGCGGCAGACTGGCGACCAGGCGGGTCTGTTTTGTGAGTTTCGGTTGGCCGATCGCATTCCTAGAGATCACCTGCTTCGGCGCATCAATGTGGTTGTCGGCCCGGTACTGGACGGCGTGCGCGGTCAGCTAAAACCCTATTACAGCCAGATTGGGCGGCCGTCGATTGATCCCGAACTTATGATCCGAATGCTGATTGTCGGCTACTGCTTTGGCCTACGGTTGGAACGCAGGTTGACGCAGGAAGTCGAATTGCATCTGGCCTATCGCTGGTTCTGCCGGCTCGATCTCGATGACAAGGTTCCGCATCACTCCACGTTTTCGGAGAACCGGCTGAACCGCTTTCGGAAGAGTGACGTCTTTCGGCATCTCTTTGAGAGCGTTGTTGCGGCGTGCATGGCGGCCGGCTTGGTGAAGGGCGAAGCGTTCGCCGTCGACGCCAGCGTGATGGAAGCCAATGCCAGTCGTTACCATGGCAAGGCACCCGACGAGATTGTTTGGGCTGAGCCAGAACGTCAGACGCGCGCCGTCAGGGCGTCGGCTCGACGGAACACGATTGAGATAGCCGTAAATGTATATCTTGAGCAGCGTCGCCGGATGATAGCTGGGCCGTCCTCTTTCAAGCGGCACAACCCGACTAAAGCCAAGCTTGCCAAGATCAAGACCTTCAACGAAAGCATCAACTGCACGAACCAGATTGTCCTCAGACACGTAGTCGTCAAGCATGGCAGGGAAAAACGTGCTTCGTGCGACTTTTCACACAGCCTGGGCCCGAAACCGAAGTGACCAGACGTCCGCGATTTGGTCGCGATCGGGTGAAGGGCGGACATGACTTCTGACATCGCAGAAGGGAAGCGATTGACCCATCTGCGACATCCGGAGCCGCGAAAACCCCTGCTACTTGAGTGTGGCTCGACGTGCTAAACCCTGTCCCGAGCCATTTGAGGGCCGGCAATGAGACGGCGCGAGTTCATCACACGGGTTGGTGGCGGCGCTCTTGCGTGGCCGCTCGCTGCGCGCGCGGAGCAACGCGCGATACCCCGGATCGGTTACATCTGGAGCGGCGCGCCTGGCACGGAAATGAGTATCGCCGGCTTGCGTCAAGGTTTGACGGATAGGGGATATGTCGTTGGCCGTAACTTGATGATCGAAGAGCGTTACGCCGAGGGTAACCCGCACCGAATCCCGGTGCTTATCGACCAATTACTGGCGTTGAGCATCGATGTGCTGGTTACGCCCGGCACTCCGATAACGCTTGCCGCACAACGGGCGACGACGACGGTTCCGATCGTCTGCATCACTGGAAATCCGGTCGGCTCCGGCCTGGTGGCCAGCTTGTCCCGTCCGGGCGGCAATATCACCGGCATGTCGTTGCTCTCTGGCGAGTACAGCGCAAAGTGGTTGGAGTTGCTTACCAAGGCCGCCCCAACATTGCACCGTATTGCGGTATTGTGGAACCCGGATAATCCGGCGATGATCGAGGAACACGGTCATTTGCAGGACACAGCGCGCGTCCTCGGACTCGCGTTGACGTTCCTTTCCGCCCGCCCGTCGGAGATCGAGGCCAGCTTGGCGGCATTGACGCCGGCAACCGTCGACGGTTTCGTGGTCACCGATGACGCATTCTTGGAACCGCTCCTACCGCGTCTTATCGCGCTGGCCGCCGACCGCCGTCTACCAGCCCTCTATCCGTTTAGTAATGCGATCCAGCAAGGTGGGTTGATGTCATACTCCGCGAATTTCTTCGCGATGTGGCGTCGGGCCGCAGGCTACGTCGATCGGATTCTCAAGGGCGATCGTCCGTCTGAACTGCCCATCGAACAGGCTACAGAGGTGGCACTCAACATAAACCTTAAGACCGCAAAGGCGCTCGGCTTAACCATTCCGACAACGCTCCTCGTCACTGCCGACGAAGTGATCGAATAAGCCTCTCTTGAATGCAGTGCATGAGTCTAGTTGCCGGCCCTTCTCGGCGTTCGCCGCGGTGACCGCGTTACGTGATTGCTCGAAGAGCAGGTCCAGTGTTGGCGCCTGCTCATCGATGTATACTGAGGTGAGCACAAACGGCGTGAACCTGTCCGGAAGCCGAATAAGTCAAGCTGCGTCAGCGCCGCGGCGTCGGAAGAGTTCGGAGAGATGATACCCATGAGGCGCAGACACTTCATTGGTATTCTTGGCGCCGCAGCTCTGCTCGGCGCCGGGACTCTGGTTCTGGTTGTCGGCCAGTCAAAGGTGTCGCCAGAGGCCATCGCGTCGTCGGTGACACGCACGCCGGAGCTTTTGGACCGCGCGTGGCGCTTGCCGGTGGCGGCTACATTCAGCCGGCGAGTCACCTGGCAATCAAATGGGTCGCGATGTGGGCCCGCCGCCGTTGCCAACACGTATCGGTCGCTGGGGGAGGCCGCAATCACAGAGGCTAAGGTGCTTGCCGGCACGGGCCGGTGCTGGACAGGCGCGTGCATCTTTGGCCTTACGTTGGACGAGCTGGCGGATGTCGCGCGCGCCAATACGGCCCGGAAAGTCACCGTCCTGCGCGATCTCAGCGAAGAACAGTTTCAGGAGCATCTGCGCCGCTCCAACGATCTGGGCCGCCGCTACATCGTGAACTTCAGCCGCGAGAAAATATTCGGGGGCGGCGTCGGGCATCATTCGCCGATAGGCGGCTATCTCGAATCCGAGGACCTAGTGTTCATCCTTGACGTCAATCCGGACTACCAGCCATGGCTGGTCGAGCGTAGGCGCCTGTTCGTGACGTTGCCCCCAGTTTTTATCCAGCGGCGATTGGAGTCTGGCGTTCGACGTTACCCTCTTGGGTGGTGATGGCGGCGGTCCGCGGAGCGGAGCCGTCCGTGTAGCGAAGCGCAGCGGACCGCCGGTCCGCAGCGTAGATCGCTGGGCTCATCCAACCGAGCCGCGAGTGCGGCCGGTTGGTGTTGTAGTCCGCGCGCCAGGCTTCGAGCGCAGTGCGTGCATGGGCCAGCGATCGGAACAAGGTCTCATTGAGCAACTCGTCCCGCAAGCGGCCGATGAAGGACTCGGCAAAGGCATTCTGCACGGGCTTGCCCGGCGCGATGTAGTGCCAAGCCACCTTGTGATCGTCCGCCCATTGCAGGATGACGTTCGAGGTCAGTTCGGTGCCGTTGTCGGAGACAATCATCTTCGGCGTGCCGCGATCGGTCAGCAGCCGGTCGAGTTCTCGGGCGACCCGCACACCTGAGATCGAGGTGTCGGGAACGAGCGCCAAGCATTCGCGGCTGCAGTCGTCGACCACGACCAGGATGCGCAGGCGACGGCCGTCGTTGAACTGGTCGGCGACGAAGTCGAGCGACCAGCGCTCGTTCGGCAGTTGCGGCACCAGCATCGGTGCCCGCGTTCCCAGGGCCCGCTTGCGCCCGCCGCGCCGGCGCACCGTGAGCCCTTCCTCGCGATAGAGCCGAAACAGACGCTTGTGGTTCACCGTAAAACCCTCCCGCCGTAGCAGCACATGCAGGCGCCGATAGCCAAAGCGGCGGCGTTCATGGGCCAGAGCCCGTAGCCGCTGCCGCAGCTCGGTATCGTCCGGCCGGCGCGAGCGATACCGCACTGTCATCCGCATACAATCGATCGTCCTGCACGCCCGCCGCTCGCTCATGTCGAACGCAGTACGCAAGTGAGCGACAGCCTTTCGCTTGGCAGCGGGCGTCACCATTTTTTTGCTAGCAGGTCCTTCAGGGCCGCGTTGTCCAGCATCGCGTCCGCTAACAACTTCTTCAGCCTGGCGTTCTCGCTTTCCAGCCCCCGCAGCCGCTTGGCTTCGGAGACCTCCAGCCCGCCGTACCTGGCTTTCCAGTTGTAGAAGCTTGCTTCACTGATCCCGTGCCTGCGGCACAGATCGGCCGTCTTCATCCCGGCCTCGTGCTCCTTCAGGATCGCAATGATCGGCTCTTCCGTATACCGCTTCCGCTTCATCGTCTGGTCCTTTCCCGTGGACCAGACTCCAGGTCGTCTTGGATCAATTCGAAGGGGGCAACGTCACCTGCTAGGCAATTTTCCGCAAGCCTACAGCCACGTGGGCCTGATCAATTGCGCTCTCAATTTGATCCGATAAGCAGGCCCTGCGGACGAGCGTGCCGAAATCACAGAGACAACTAGAGCAGCGCGGTATGTTTGAGGGGAACAGCATGGCAAGCGGGACCGAGGACGCACTTGATAGTAGCAACAGCGGCAGCGTGCTCTGGGGCGCCGACAACAGTGACGGCGCATCTGAGGTCGCATCGACACTGAACACGGACGCAAGATCACCGCGAATATCATCGAGCCTGGCGCCATCGCGACCGACTTCAAATTCCACAGCGGCATCGCCACCGATGGAGTGGCCGATAATGGTGATTGGCTCGGGGTCGCGGCGGTAGTCTGACGCGCCCGGATGCGTGGACCAGCTCGTCGGGAGATGCTGTTGTCATGGTTTACTCGGCCGCGGGCCGAGACCCCTTTTATAGATCAGCCAATAGACAACACCGACAAATCCGGCGCCACCTACGATATTGCCCAGCGTGACTGGGACGAGGTTATGGACGATCCCGCCGATGGTGATGAGCGAAGCGTCGAAGTCCGCGGGGATTTTGCCGGCTTCCGCCAGCACCCACGCCAACGGTAAAAAATACATGTTGGCAACACAGTGTTCAAAGCCGGCCGCTACGAAGGCGGAGATTGGCAGTATCAGACCGAGAATCTTGTCGGAGACCGTATGGCCAGCATAGGCGATCCAAACTCCCATGCAAACAAGCATGTTGCACAGGATGCCTTTGAAGAACAACGTCCCCATATCGGGGGCGATCTTTCCGGCCGCCGTATTTAGTACCGACAGCCCAACGCGCCCCCCTTGCATGTCAAGATGATGCGAGAGCAAGACCAGCACGACGAGACCAACGCTTCCGACGAAGTTTCCGCAATATACAATCATCCAGTTGCGCATGACGTCTTTGGTGGAGACTTTGCCGCTGGCCCACGCCATAACGATCAAATTGTTGCTCGTGAACAGTTCGGCGCCCCCGATCAGCACGATCACCAATCCGAGGGAAAACACCAACCCGCCGAGCACGCGGGCGGCAGCAAAGCCTAATGATGGGTCGCTGACGACGATGGTGTAGTAAAGAGCCCCAAGACCAATGGCGCCGCCAGCTATTACTGCCAACGTGAAGGAGGGGAGAAACGGCATATTCGTCTTTTTGACGCCGACGGTTTCAACTGCCTCTTGGATTTCCGCCGGGCTGTAAGCGTTGAAATTGAAGACAGGCGGCGGGACGTGTACCGGGTCGGTCATGTTTGCGTTCCTGTGGATACGTTCTTCGGCTGCGCCGGTTGGCTCGCCTCCAAATATCAAACTAGACGGCGAGGCGATTCCCGCCGCTTACCCGGCGCGTTGGAGCCGGGCGGCATAGTTGCCGGCGGGCGCAAGACGATCCGCGATCGCCCAAATTGATGACCCTTACGCCCGGCTGCACGAGCACAACGACGCCGGGTTGGACCATCGCGGGTGTTCATCCTTCTAGGTGGGCAAGGCAAGCCATCCGGCCTCAACGGCATCCTGCCGCATCCTCAACATCGTCGATGACGTGGCGCGGAATCCCCGGCGGCAATTGCCGAGGCTCAATCTCGGGCGACAGGTTGGACGCTCACTCATGTTTAACTCCGCGTTCGTTGGTGCCGGTTGATCTACGTCAAGGGTGTGGAAGTATTTTAAGGCTATGATTTGGTGGAGCCTCGTAGCGTTGGAGCCGCCTGACGGTGGCTGGTCAGTGCCACGGATTCATCTGATCGAGGCGCAGGTCCTCCTGCTCGCGGTTCCTCTGCCACAGACGCGAGCAAGGTGGATCGCATTCTTGCCCTTGACGAATCCTATCACCTGCGAGACCGCATTTGGAGATCATCATGTGCACATGATCAGGCATCAGAAGACCTGCCCCCATCTTGCTCTCCTTCTGCACCGCCAGTTCGCGAAAAACGTCCCCGAGATGCCGCCTCAACTCTCCGGAGACCGAGCGTGATATCGACTCCCGACAACTCCCGTCCATTTGCCGGCTGGCAGGCGAGGCTTCTCCACTGCTTCCAGGCCGCGGCTAAAGTTGGTACCATTCCGGTCAGTTCGAATTGAGCAAGGGACGGCGAGCAGGCTTTGGCTCAGCCATTAGTCCGACGGAGCCTGCCCAAGAGGCCTAGCAGCGTCTACCCAATGCGAACCCAGGGAGAAGGAATGTCATGATGAAGCGAGCATGCTTAGTCATATCGACTTCAATCTCAGTCCTGCTGGCCGCCACGTGTGCGTGGGCAGCAGAACAGAGCGCCGAACCCAAGGTCAAAGTGGCCGAGAATACGTTCAAGTGCATCACGGACATGACGCCGGTGCGCCACTTCTACGTGGACAACCTGTTAGGCAACCTGCAAGGCACTGTGGCTGTTGCCGAGAAGGACACGGGTGACTACCCGGAAGGTTCGGTCTTACAGTTGGTCCCGACCGAAATCATGATCAAACAGCAGAAGGGATTCAATCCCACGACCCGTGACTGGGAATTCTTTGCAATTGATGTGAGCAAGGACGGCAGCAAGATCTATCAACGCGGTTTTGAGAACGTCAACAACCGCTTCGGCTTGAACTGCTTCGCGTGCCATCAGCAAGCACGACAAGAGTTTGACCTGGTCTGCGAACTGGATCACGGATGCGCTCCGATCCCAATCACGCGCCCCATGATCCGTGCGTTGCAAAAGACCGATCCGCGTTGCGCGAATCCGCAACCGCTTACCCAAGAGGACAAGCAAGCGCTCGCGGATCTAGCCGAAGTCGTAAAGGCACTGGCACCGAGCGCGGAGCCCGAAAAAAAGCAGTAACGCAATTTTCATCGTGTCCGGTGAACAGGAACGCTCTCGAATGGTATCGTTGGACGATTCTGCTGCTCTCCGTGGCCACACGTGGTAACGGGGCCTTGGTTGCGCCGGGAAGCGTGCGAGCAGCCGGCGATCTGCGTAAATGGCTGACCTGTTACCGTTTGCGCACTGTTTACGCACTGTGGCAGGTCTGGCCGGATTGGGAACTCGAAATTGCCCGCATCGGGCGAAGCCTCTGGTTCACCTAACGGAGTAAAGAGCATGTCCAGCATAACAGGTTCTCCGGGAACGCCCGTATCGGGAATTGAAACGCTGCGTGCGAAATCGGGTTGGATCGTCGCGCTAGGCGCGGTCTACATCATTGCCGGAATTGTTGCGATCGGCAGCGTCGTCATCGCAACAGTTGCAACTGTGTTTATAGTTGGGATCATGATGTTGATTGCTGGTGTCGCTGAGGTAATCAACGCGTTTCAGATCAAGACCTGGGGCAAGTTCATACTCTGGCTTTTGCTCGGCGCGCTCTATATCGTTGCGGGCCTTCTCACGTTCGAGAATCCGCTTCTCGCAGCGGCGATATTGACGCTTTTCCTCGGATTTTCGCTCATTGCCTCAGGGATAATGCGGGTCGTTCTCGCGCTTAGCATGCAGCAAGCGATGCCCTGGGTTTGGGTACTCCTGTCGGGCGTCGTCACATTTTTGCTCGGCCTCATAATTGTGGCTCACTGGCCGGTCTCGAGCCTGTATATTCTGGGGCTGTTCCTCGGTATCGATCTGGTCATTGCCGGAGCGGGCTGGATTGGTATTGGCCTCGGCCTGAGGCGGCGCGCCTAGATCCGGGAGCGGAGTAACAGCATCGCGTGTTGAAACTTCACGGCGGCGCTGGCGTGAAAAGCTGTCGTGAAGAAGTGGCTGCCGAGCTGGAGCACTGGTTCGACGCGCACGGGTGCGCGCCCGCAAATCTCGACACGCCACCAACCGAAATCATATACTTGAATGGGCTGCAGATGGTAGACCGATCCATTCGGTGGTTCGGTGCGGGCGTCACCGGCGCGGTCGACTATCGGCGCGCGCTATCGCCCCATGATGGAGGAAAAAGATGCCGAGTATTTCCAATCTCTTCCATGTCGCCATCAAGACCAACGATCTCGACGCGACAGTTCGTTTCTATACCGAAGTGCTGGGTCTGCATAAGGTCGCGCGTCCGGATTTCGGCTATCCGGGAGCCTGGCTCGCCGCTCCCGGCGGCGCAGCCATCATTCACCTCTATGCCGGAGGTCCGGCGCTCGGTGCCGAAGGCCGCGCGCCCTACGGCACCGCCGCGATAGACCACGTATCGATCACCGCGACCGATTTCCATGGGTTCATCGCGAAGTTCAAGAAACACGGTTTGGACTGGCGCGAATTCAACGTCCGGGATGCCAAGCTGTGGCAATTGTTCGTCTACGACCCGAATGGCGTCCAGCTTGAAATCACTTTCGAGGCCGCCAAGGAGAGCGGACTGGAGCCGGACATGAAGAACCGCGCCTATGTCGCCGGCACGTCGTTCTTCAAGGTGCCCGAACCCGCTTAGCCGTTTCGGCACTAAGCCGGCAAGAACATCTCCAGTGTGTCTGCAGAAAACGGAGAGTTGACCATGCGCATCGGCGTCCACAAACTGCTGATGAGCAGCCCGAACGACGTTTCCGGCTTGGAGCGAATGATCGATGCGGGCACCATCGATCCCCGCGAAATTGTCGCGTTGATCGGAAAGACCGAAGGCAACGGCGGTGCCAACGATTTCACCCGCGGCTTCGCGACTCTCTCCTTGTCGCTTGCCTTGGCGCGCCGCCTGGGCAGCTCGGCCGAAGACGTCGCCAAGCGTGTCGCGTTCGTGTGGTCCGGCGGCACGGAAGGCGTGCTGAGCCCGCACGCGACCGTGTTCACACGCAGCGCTGGCCAGCCATCAGGCGTCGGCGGCAAGCGGCTCGCGCTCGGAATCGCGGTCACGCGCGACTTCGCGCCCGAGGAGGTCGGCACCATGGCCGAGGTCCGCGAGGTGGCCGCGGCGACCAAAAAGGCGCAAGCCGAAGCTGGCATCACCAGCGCCAAGGATGTGCACTACGTGCAAGTGAAGGGACCGCTGCTGACGCCGGCGGCGGTCGCCGACGCGGACAGCCGCGGCGCCAAACTGGTCACCCGCGATCCCAACGGCTCGAAGCCCTACGCCCGCGGCGCCACCGCGCTGGGCGTTGCCCTGGCGCTTGGGGAGGTGGCCGAAGCGTCGCTGGGCGACGCCGCGATAGCGCAGCGCCTTGACCTGTTCTCGACCGTGGCCAACACTTCGGCGGGCGGCGAGTTGCGCAACTGCGAGGTTCTGCTCTTCGGCAACTCCGAGACGGCAGGCGGCGACCTGCGCATCGGGCACGCGGTGCTTCGCGACGTTATCGACGCCGACGGGGTGCGTGCCGCCATTGCGGATGCCAAGGGTGATCCCAAGGCGTCCGTCGACCCCGCCCAAATCCTCGCCATCTTCGCCAAGGCGGAAGCGCCGCCCAATGGAGTGCTGCGCGGCCGGCGCACGACGATGCTATCGGATGCCGACATCAATTATGAGCGGCACGCTCGCGCGGCCCTCGGCGCCGTGATCGCTTCCGTGACCGGGGATGCCGCGATTTTCGTCTCCGGCGGCACCGAGCACCAGTGCAAGCCGGGAGAAGCGCCGATAGCCGCGATCGTGCGCGCCTAGCTCCGCCGCTCGCTGGCATCGAATTTGCTAGGTCGAAACTTGCAGCAAGACTAAGCTCCCGCCGCCAAGGCGAGAGCCCCAGCCGAGACGGTTACTAGGTAAGGAACACACCCATGATCACACGCACTTTCACGCACCATCTGCACCGTTCGATCGCCGCCGCGGCATTCGTTACTTTGACTGCGTTCGCCGCGGCCGCCGAGGAGCCGAAGGCCGCCATCCTCTTGCCCGGCAGTGCGAACGACCAGAGTTGGAATGCGCTCGGCTACTCGATTCTAAAGAGCCTCGAATCGCACGGCTTCAAGACCGCCTATTCCGAGAACGTCGCCGACGCCGACGAAGGCGAAGCGTTGCGCGACTATGCCAGCCACGGCTACCTCGTCGTCATGGGCCATTCCGGGCGCTTCGTCTCGGCGATGGAGCAGGTCGCGCCGGAATTTCCAAAAACGCAGTTCATCGCGGTGAGCGGCAATGCCGGCAAGCCGCCCAATGTGATGTCGATCGACTGGAACAATGCCCAGTTCGGCTGCCAGATCGGCACTCTCGCCGCGCGCATGAGCAAGACCCACAAGGTCGCCGGCGTCTACGGGTTGCAAGGCGTCCCCAACATCACCGCGCAAGCCGGCGGCTTCCGCATCTGCGCGACGAAGGCCGGCGCGCAGGTGACGATCCTCTACATCAAGAACATGGAGGACGCCGCAGAAGCCAAGGAGGCGGCGCTGTCGCTGATCGCCCAGGGAGCCGACGTGATCACCGGCAAGTTGAACGCCGCAGAGACCGGCCTCGTCCAGGCGGCAAAGGAAAAGCAAATTTACGTCACCGGCCGCGGCTTTGATCAGACCAAAATCGCGCCTGACCTGGTGCTCACCAACATCATCGAGGACTGGCCGGGCATGTTCGGCAAGACGGCCGATCGGGTGAAGGACGGCAAGCTGTTCGGCACCTTCGTGCTGTACGGCTATGACACCGCCCCGGTTACCGGCGCAAAGCTCGAATATCTGGAAGGCAAGGTATTCAATCCGATTGTGCCCGAAGCGGTGGTCAAGGAACTCAACGATCTGGCGGCACAGTTTGCCTCGGGTGCGATGAAGATCGCCCCGACGGTAAATGATGCCCGTAGTGGAGGCTAGGCGAACGCGCGGCACTCCGCGCGGATTGCAACGCGGCGCCGCGCCGCGATCCGTGGCGCGAGCGCCGAAGCGCGCACAACGCCGGGCGAAGCAAAGAGACGCAGCGCCCGGCTCGGCAGATAGCGTAAATCTGCGGGCAACGTCGCGCCCGCAGATTCATGTCTCGCCCAATCCGGCCTAGTCCATGGCTCCGCTCCTGAAAATGCGTGGCATGGTGCGCACGTTCGGCGCATTGCGGGCCAACGACGGGATCGATCTCGACGTGCAGCCGGGTCAGATTCTCGGTCTGCTCGGCGAGAACGGTTCGGGCAAAAGCACGCTGATGAAAGTGCTTTTCGGAATGCTGCCGCCCGATGCCGGCACTATCATCTTCCGCGGCCGAGAACTTTCCCGTCACCATCCCCGCGAGGCGATGGCGGCCGGCATCGCGATGATTCACCAACACTTCATGCTGATCGAGGCGATGACGGTGGTGGAGAACGTGATGCTCGGCTGGCAGCAGGCGGGGCGCGTTATCAGAACCGCCGCCATCGCGGCGCAGGTGCGGGAAGCAAGCCGGCGTTTCGGTCTCCACCTCGACCCTGCCGCGCTCGTCGCCACGCTGCCGCTGGGCCGCCGGCAACGCGTCGAGATCCTCAAGGCAATCCTGCGCGATGCCGAACTCCTGATCCTCGATGAGCCGACCTCGAACCTGGCGCCGACTGAAATCGCCGATCTGCTGACAATTCTTCGCCGCCTGCGCGCAGAGGGGAAGGGCATCATCTTCATCACCCATAAATTGCCCGAAGTCTTGGAGATCTGCGACGAAGTGGTGGTGTTGCGGGATGGCCGCGTGTCCGGTCGCGCGCCGGTCGCCGGGGCGAGCCGGGCCCGGCTCGCCGAGATGATGGTTGGGCGCGATCTCACGCGGGCGCACAAACCCGTTCCGCGTACACCGGGCGGCGTGCGCTTATCGGTCAGCGATCTTACCGGGCCGGGATTTGGTTCTTTGAGTTTGGACGTGCGGGGTGGGGAAATTCTCGGCGTCGCCGGCGTCGACGGCAACGGGCAGATCGAGTTGACCGACACACTGGCCGGGCTGCGCCGCGCGCAGGCGGGCCGGATCGTGCTCGATGGGCGCGACATCACGCATGCCCCGGTCGCCGCGCGGGTGCAGGCGGGCCTGGCGTACATTCCGGCCGATCGCGCCTCGACCGCACTGGTGCGCGGGATGTCCGTTGCAGAAAATCTGATGCTGCGCGACAGCGGCAGCTCCCCTTATGCCCGCGGCCCATTCCTTACCCCCGTTCCGGCCGCGACCAAGGCGCAAAAGCTGATGACGGAATACGACATACGCGCCGCAGGCCCATCGGCCGTCGTGATGCGGCTTTCGGGCGGCAACCAGCAGAAGATTGTGGTCGCGCGGGAGCTCGACCGCGCGCCGGCGGTGCTGGTGGCGCATCAGGCCGCCTGGGGCCTCGATCCCGGCGCCACCCGTTTCGTGCTGGACCAGGTCATCGCCTTGCGCGACGCTGGCGCCGCGGTCGTCTATGTTTCGTCGGAGCTCGAGGAGGTGCTGGAGATCAGCGACCGGATTGCGGTGATGGCAGGCGGCCAGTTTGCGGGCGAGATGCCGACCGCCGAGGCGGACCTCAAGCAGATCGGTCTCTGGATGGCCGGGCGGCCGGAATGATGGCGCCAGTCTCATCGTTGCCGATCACGGCGTTCAAGGGACGAGCCTTCCGCCTGCAGCTGCGCGAGGGATTGGCCGGACGGATACTGCTCGCTGTACTCCTCTCTATACTGTGCGCCGCTGCGCTCGTCGCCCTGTCGGGACACAATCCAGTGGAGGCATTTGGCGCGATGGCGGTAGGGGCCGTCGGATCGCCGCATCAGATCGGTGCAGCCTTGAACCGCACCACGCCCTATTTGCTCGCCGGCAGCGGCGTCGCGCTGTGCTTTCGCGCCGGCATCATCAACATCGGCGCCGAAGGCCAGATCGCGGTCGGCGGCATCGGCGCGACGGCGGCTGCGCTTGCCTTTCCCCTCGATGCACCGTTTGCCGTCGCGGCGTCGCTGTTGAGTGCGGCTGCCGCCGGAGCGGTGTGGGCGGGCTTCGCCACTGCGATCCACCTGGGCCGGCGCGTGCACGAAGTGCTGACAACCTTGCTGCTGAATTTTGTCGCCCTGCTGCTGGTGCAGCAGGTACTGGCCGGGCCCCTTGGGCAGTTCGGTGCCGGCTTTCTTCAATCGCCCGAGCTGCCGCGGGAGGCGTGGCTATGGCGCATGCCGAGTTTCGGCGCGCATTCCGGCTTTCTGATCGCGGTCGTGGCTGCCGCAAGCCTTTCCTTCGTCCTTTGGCGCACGCGCTTCGGCTTTGCGTTACGCGTCGCCGGCAGCTCCCGGCCAGCGGCGGCCTATGCCGGGTTCTCGCTGCCGCGCCTTACGTGGAGCGTCATGCTGCTGGCGGGCGCGCTGGCCGGGCTCGCCGGCGGCATTGAAGTGCTGGGCGTTCATCGCCGGCTGATCGAGGGCTTTTCTCTCGGCTTCGGCTTCAAGGCGGTGACGGTCGCATTGCTCGGCGCATTGGAACCGCTGGCCATAGTTCCGGCATCGCTGTTCGTCGGCCTGCTCGAGGCGGGATCGCTATCAATGCAACGGCAGGTCGGCGTTCCGTCGGCCCTCGTGGTGGTGATCGAGGGTCTGACGATGCTGTTTGTTCTTGCAGCCACAGTCCGCCGCGCATGACCGAGTTCCTCGCCGCCGCCATTCGCATCGCGACGCCGCTTATGTTCGCCGCACTGGGCGGCATATTGTCGGAGCGCGCCGGCGTTTTTGCCGTGGGCCTCGAAGGCATGATGCTCGCCGGCGCCTTCGCCGCCGTCGTCGGCACATGGTGGAGTGGCGACGCCGGCGCCGGCGTTCTCCTCGCCACGGTAGCAGGTGCGGCGATCGGGCTCATGGTGGCGACGGTGGCCGTTCGCTTCCGGGCCGACAACATGGTCACCGGCCTGACCGCCAACATCCTGGCGCTCGGCCTGACGAGTTATTTGCTCCGCGTCCTCGCCGGCGGCGGTCAGCCGGTCGCCATTCATCTGACGCCGCTCGCCGCCTGGCCGATCCCTGGCCTCGCGGATCTACCCGTGCTCGGCCCGCTGCTCTTCGTGCAGCCGCCGCTCACCTATCTTGTGGTGCTTGGATGTCTCATGCTCGCGCTGTTTCTCCGCCACACCCAGGCCGGGTTGACGCTGCGGGCCAGCGGAGAAAACCCGGAGGCGGTGTTTGCCGCCGGGGGCAACCCTTTGCGCGTCCGCATGCTCGCGGTTATAGCCTGCGGGGCGATCGCCGGATTGGGAGGGGCGGTGCTCTCGTTGCAGCAAGTCGGCACCTTCACGGACGGCATGACCGGCGGGCGCGGCTATCTGGCGCTTGCGTCGCTGATCGTCGGACGCTGGGATCCGTGGGCGGCGGCAGCAGCGTGTCTGGTGTTCGGCATGGCGGAGGCGTTCGAGTTGCGCTTGCAGAGTTTTGGCGTGCCGGTCAGCTCGTACATCGTGCATATGGCGCCGTATCTGCTCGCGCTTGCCGTATTGGCGGGTCTGGGCCGTTCCTCGAAACTGCCGGCCGCGATCGGGCAGCCTCTGCAAAGCGACTGACGGGAAGGCGATGGAAGAGCAAATTTGCGAAATTTCCGCCGGCTTGCGCCGCGGCACCTTGACGGCCGAGGCGCTCCTCGACCGCTGCTTGGAGCGTATCCGCCGGCTTGATCCGCAACTCAACAGCTTCGTGGCGCTGGACGAGGCCGGCGCGCGCGCCGCCGCAAAGGCGAGCGACGCGCGGCTGGCCGGCGGCTCGGCGCGATCGGCGCTCGAGGGCATACCGCTTTCGGTCAAGGACAACATCCATGCCGCGGGTCTGCCGACGACCTGGGGTAGCCGCGCGCTCGCCGGCGTCCTGCCGCCCGGCGACGAACTCCCGGTGGCGCGGTTGCGCGCCGCCGGCGCGGTCGTCGTCGGCAAGACCAACGTGCCGGAGTTGACGCTCGAGGGCTACACAAAGAACGATTTGTTTGGCGTCACGCGCAATCCGTGGGACACGCGCCTCACTCCGGGCGGATCCTCCGGCGGCGCTGCTGCCGGTGTGGCGGCCGGATTGGTCCCGGCGGCGATCGGCACTGACGGCGGCGGCTCCGTGCGCCGGCCCGCTTGTCACACCGGTCTTGTCGGTTGGAAACCATCGACCGGGCGTATTCCGCGCGTTGACGGGCTTCCCGCCATCCTGACCGACTTCGAGACGATTGGAACGCTGACGCGCTCGATCGACGATGCGCTGCTGCTCGACAGCGCCATGGCCGGCCCGGACGCCCGCGACCGCCGCTCGCTCTACGCCGCTGCCCCGCAGCGGCCGGAGGGCCGATGGCGCATCATCTACATTCCGCAGTTTGGCGATGCTCCGGTCGATCCCGAAGTGACCTCGGTCACCGCCGGCGTGGCAGAAGCTCTGGCGCGGGAAGGCTACCAAGTTCAGGAGGAAAAGGTCTTCTTTGACCTCGAGGACGCGGCGCGCATCTGGCATGTCATCTCGCGCGCCGGCGTCGCCTGGCTGATGGGGTGGGGGGACGGACGGCTCGCCGCGATGGCCGGCGCTTCGGTGCGCGCGATGGCGGCAGACGGCGCAAAGCTCACGGGAGCCGATTACATCGATGCGCTCGAGCGGGTTGCCGCCTTCCGCCGCCGCTGCGCCGAACTGTTCGCCAGGACCGATTTCGTTCTCACGCCGACGGCCGCCGCTTTGCCGTGGCCGGCCGCGATACCCTATCCGGATCGGATCGCGGATCGCGCGGCAGGCCCCCGCGATCATGCCGTGTTCACAGGTTGGGTGAACATTGCCGGCCTTCCAGCGATCAGCCTGCCGGTAGGGGTCTCGCAACTCGGCCTCCCGATCGGCGTTCAGTTCGTGGCCGGGTTCGCTGGCGACTCGGCCTTGCTCGCATTCGCCCATGAGTTCTCGCGCAAAAATCCGCCGCCTCCGCTTCCGGTTTTGACGCCGTGAAAGGCCTCCCGGCAGTTTCAAGCTGGCGTTTCAGCTGCAGCGGTGCGCGCGCACGGAAATAGGATGACAGCAAATGCGCCTCGCGGTCCCAGCAACGCTGTTCGCGATCATGACGCTCTGGATATCCTGCGGCGCAGGATCAGCACAAACCTTGCCGCAGGTAGGAGAGACATGGCAGTTGAAGATTGATGGCTTCGGGTGCGCCAAAAACGACGATTTGGATCAGTTGCTGCGTTTGCATCATGACGACGATCAGACGGCCTTCTCGACGCTGTTGCTTGGATTTCGCGGCGAAGGGCGGTGCCAGCACTTGCCCAAAGGTCTCGAGGTCGTCGTCGAACGCATTGAGCCCTATGGAATGCTGAACGATCGTCCTTGCGTAAGACAAAGCGGATCTTCTGATTGTTGGTATACGTCGCCCGCGTTTCTGCGACCAATGGGCACCCGGTAGAGCTGCGGATTCTCTAATTTTGACGCCCGGATTGCGGTCGGCTGCCGCGTTTGAGCTGGCTTCGGAAGGACTAGCCGCCAACCGCCATTGCCGGCCCACCCGGAACACGGCCAGGGGCTCAGGCCCCGCGCTTCCAGGCACGTGCCGCCGGCAGCGTCGGCGGCGGCGTTGACGAAACTTCCCGCCACGTCGCCGCCCTTGGTCCAGCTTTTAAAGCAAATTGCGATGAAGGCGCGGTCGAACTGCGTCTACGTAACAATACCGATATCGGTCCCCATATTGTGGCAACCAATGCGGACATTCCGGAGTTCGATGCTTATTTCGCAGGCGGCTTCGATGAAGAAGCGAGCCCGCTGGGCGCCAAGGGTCTTGGCAAGCTGACGGCCGCGGCGTCGGCAGCGCCGGGCATTGCCGATGCAGTCTGTTCGCGCGACCGGCAGCAAGCGCATTCGAGACCTGCCGGTCGCTACGGAGAAGCTGCTGTACGCGATACCGCACGACGGAATGCAAAACACATACGGCCACGACCAAAAGGAGAGAAGCCCATGCCTCGATCGGAGCAATTCGACGTTCTCGTGCTTGGCAGCGGGACGGGCGGCAAGCTTGTCGCTTGGCACATGGCGCAATCGGGACGACGGACTGCCGTCGTTGAGAGACGTTGGGTCGGCGGCTCCTGTCCGAACATCGCCTGTATGCCAAGCAAGAACGAGATCTCAAGCGCGAGGGTTGCCCACGTGGCGCGGGGCGGCAGACACTACGGGACGCTGACCGGCTCGGTCACCGTCGACATGGCAACGGTTCGTCAGCGCAAGCGCGAGATGGTCGACCGGCAGATTGCGCAGCACCTGCAGGTTTACCGGACGAGCGGTGCCGAATTGATCATGGGCAACGGACGCCTTCTGGCGCCCAAAACCCTCGAGGTGAAACTCAACGACGGAGGGACGCGTGTGTTGTCGGGCGACAAGGTCTTCCTCAACCTCGGAACGCACGCGGCCCTTCCGGATGTTCCTGGCCTCGAAGCCGCCCAGCCCCTCACGCATGTCGAGGCGCTGGACCTTGGCTATTTGCCACAACATTTGATCGTGATCGGCGGAGGCTATTCCGGTCTGGAATTGGCACAGGCGTATCGTCGCTTCGGCAGCCGTGTCACCGTCGTCGAGTCCGGTCCTCAGCTCATGGCTCGTGAGGACATCGACGTGTCACGGGAGATACTGCGCATTCTCGGCGATGAAGGTATTCAAGTTCTTGTCGAAGCCAAGCTGCTCCAAGTACGCGGGCGATCGGGAGGCACGGTTACGCTTACCGTGCGCACCCGTTCCGGCGAGCAACACATCGAAGGCAGCGACATCCTGGTCGCGGCTGGGCGCGTTCCGAACACCGCCGGAATTGGACTTGAGGAGGCCGGCGTTGAACTGGACCGACGCGACTACATTCGTGTCAATGACCGGCTAGAGACGACTGCACCGGAGGTATGGGCGCTGGGGGAATGCGCGGGCAGCCCGCAATTCACGCACATATCGGAAGATGATTTTCGAATCATACGTGACAATCTCGCAGATGGAGATCGCACCACGCGCGACCGGCTGGTTCCATATTGTATGTTCACCGATCCTCCGCTTGCCCATGTGGGGCTGAGCGAGGGCGAAGCAGAACGCCAGGGTGTCATCGTTCGCGTCGCCAAGCTGCCGATGGACGCCGTGCTTGGGGCGCAGGCGACCGATCAGAGGGAAGGCTTTATGAAAACTCTTGTCGGCGACAGCGACGGCCGCATTCTTGGCTTCACGATGATTGGCGCCGCGGCCGGCGAAGTCATGGCTGTGGTGCAAACGGCAATGTTGGCAGGCCTTTCCTATTCAAGCCTTGCTGATGCAGATTTTGCGCACCCGACAATGGCCGAAGGACTGAGCTCGTTGTTTTCGAGCGTGCCGCCTCGGGTGACGCAGCACGCCAAATCGAAGGTAGCTTGAACGCCGCAGCCTACCCGCGGCCATCACTCAACGGAGCCGAGTTTCGAGCTGACCTTTTTCGGCCTCGGTCCGAGTGAGGTTGCGTTGTGCTGAGCGCCTTAGACCGAAGGCGGCGCGCGATGGTCACTATTTCCGTCCGGCTGCACGGGACCGCGCCTCTGGCGATGGCCTGCTTACGCTCGTAAGCCGTAAGATCATAGTGCGGCACCGATGACTTCGGTGCGGCCTGAAACGAAGTCCGTTTGATCCCCAAAGACGCTGCGAAGCGATGCAGGTCGTCGAGATTATCGGCCAGGAGGTGGCACCACTTCAGTCCCTGCCAGGCCCACATGGCCTGATCGACATATACAACCATTGCATGTTTGGCCCAACTACCGAGCGGCAGAATACACCTGCCAAAGCAGCGAAAGCGACGGCAAGGCACGGCGCGCCGACGGTCAACTCATGCGCACCAGCTTTTGCAGCGATCGCAACTCGTGATCCGGCTTCGTGCCAAAGAGGATTGGCCAATAGGTGTTGGCGACTTCGGCGACATAGATGTCGCCGCGAGAATCCAGCGCGACGCCGTGCGGTGCTATGAACTGGCCCAGCCCCTCGCCAATCGGCTCAGTGCCGAGATGGGCCAAAGTTTCTCCCTTCGCTGAAACGACTGAGAGTCTCGGCCCAAGATTGCGCACGCCCTTGGTGAGCGACGCCACGGTCTCCGGGCCGAGCTCACCGATCACCGCGATGGGCTTTTTGCCGCGAGTGACGCAGAGGCCGCAGGGGCGCATGAGATTGTGCCATTGCGCCTCATACTTGCCGTTGCCGTCGAAGACCTGCACCCGATGATTTTCGCGATCGGCGACATAGACCCAGCCCTCGTCGTCGCAGGCAATATTGTGGACCAGATTGAACTGTCCAGGATCGGTGCCCGGCTCGCCCCAGGAGAACAGCAGCTTGCCGTCTGGCGAATACTTGTGAACGCGGGCGTTGGCATAGCCGTCGGAAACGTAGATGTCGCCTTGCGGCGAGAGGGCGGTATGAGTGCAGCGGTTGAACGGCTCTCCGCTGAATGCGGCGGCGGACTTTTTAGGTGTTCCGATTGTCAGCGCAACCTTGCCGTCCGTGGTGCATTTGCGTACCGCATGCCCAAAGTCGTCGGTGAGGTAGAGCATGTCGTCGGGGCCGACCGCGGCGCCGTGCGCGTTGGTAAAGCCGATATCCTCGCCCCAGGAGCGCAGGAATTTTCCGTTTCGATCAAAGACGATGACCGGATGACTGCCGCGCGTGAAAACGTAGACGTTGTCCTTGCTGTCGACGCAGACGGCAGCGCTGTCGCCATAGGTATAGCCGGGGGGCAGCTCGCCCCAGTTGCCGACAACCTGATACCGGTATTCTCCATTTCCGAGAATGACCGACGGGGATGCTCCGCCTGCCGGCTCGGCGCTTTGTGCGGCGCCAACGGCGCCGAGAGAAGCGGATGTGGCGGCTGCGGTGAAGCTTGCGAAGAGTTGTCGACGTGTCATCGAACAAAAGTGGCTCATGGCCATCTCCCTGCGATGTCACTGCTTCGCATACACGGAAGGAAACCGCCAGTCCGTCGGCACCACAGATCTGCAAGGGACTTCAGCGGACCCGAGGAATGCGCCGCATTTACTCAAGGAGACGTGCTAGCAATCCCGTTCAGTGACGCGAGCGCGTCGTCCGGCAGGTTGATGTCTACTGAAGCCACGTTCTCGCGCAGGTGTGCCACGGAGGACGTACCCGGGATCAAAAGAATGTTGGGCGCGCGGCGCAGCAGCCACGCGAGCGCGACCTGCATCGGCGTGGCGCGCAAGCGCGCAGCCACCTCGGACAAGATGGACGATTGCAGCGGATTAAAGCCGCCCAGTGGAAAAAACGGCACATAGGCAATGCCGTCGCGGGCCAGATCGTCGATCAGGGCATCGTCGGCGCGATGCGCCAGATTGTAGTGATTCTGCACACAGACGATCTCGCAAATGCGTCGCCCTTCAGCGATTTGCGCAGGCGTGACATTGCTCAAGCCGATGCAACGCACGAGGCCCTTGTGCCGGAGCTCGGCCAATACCGTGAGTGGGGCTTCGATCGATCCTTCGGCCGGTCCATGCGATCCGGTGCCGGCGCCGTGCAGGCTGCGAAAGTTCACGACGTCGAGCGCATCCAGTCCGAGATTGCGCAGATTGTCGTGGACCGCCTGAATGAGCTCTTCGGGGGCGAGTGCCGGAATCCATGATCCATCCGCGCCGTGCCGCGCCGCGATCTTGGTAACGATGACGAGATCGTCAGGATAGGGATGCAACGCCGCGCGGATCAGTTGGTTTGTGACGTGGGGGCCATAATAATCGCTGGTGTCGATATGGTTTACGCCCTGGGCGACTGCTGCGCGCAGCACGGCCAGCGCCGCGTCACGATCTTTGGGCGGGCCAAACACGCCGGGGCCGGCAAGCTGCATGGCGCCATAGCCCAGCCGCTTCACCACGCGCTCGCCAAGCGCGAACGTGCCAGATTGATCCATTGTGGACATGTCGATCTCCTCTCAAGACTACGCAAGCCAGGCGTTGCCCGCGGGTACCATAGCATCGGCGACGCCGGTGCCGCGGTCGTGTGTGTTTCATCGGAGCTCGAGGAGATACTGAAGATCAGCGAGCGGATCGCGGTGACGGCGGGCGGCCAGTTCGCGGGCGAGGTGGCCTGCGCTCGCGCAGTTTTTAAGGCAAATTGCGATAAATGCGCGGCCGCTTGTTCGGCGAAGGCGGAAATCTGTGGAGTAAGCATACGATCCTCCGCCAGAGCAGCCCGCCGCTGCTACTATTCTGATTGTTGCTTTATGGGCTTTCGTCCGCGGCGTCGCTCAGAACGAGCGCGAGAGCCACGAGACTTACCGTCGTCACCAACGAACGCAACTGCTGCATTGCGCTGGCACGCTAGATCAAGAGGCTCTCATGCAAAAAGATATCTCCCTTTCGCGCCGCAGCCTGCTCGCCGCGGGCGCCACCGGAGCCGCTGTCGCGGCCGCATCTGCGGCGGAGGCGGCGTCTTTCGGCAATCCCGATGAACCGGCCGAGGGCGCGGTCAACGTCGTCAATCCGAAGGCGCTGAACGATCCGGGGCCGCAAGACCCGAACCTTGCCAACAACCAGCCGGCATTCCTCAATCCGCCGCCAACCGACGTCAACGGCATGCCGCAGTACTGGGCGTCGTTCAATCTTGCCCCCAAGCGCATCCAGAACGGCGGTTGGGGGCGGCAGGTGACCCAGGATGACTTCAAGATTTCGACGACCATCGCCGCCGTCAACATGCGCCTTGGTCCGGGCGGCGTTCGTGAGCTTCATTGGCACCAGCAGGCGGAATGGGCGGTCATGACCTATGGGAACTGCCGCGTGACAATTCTCGACGAGAGCGGGCGTCCTGAGGTGGCCGATGTGAAGGAGGGAGATCTCTGGTACTTCCCGGCGGGCCTTCCCCACTCATTGCAAGGCTTGGAACCTGACGGCGCCGAGTTTGTCCTTGCCTTTGACAACGGTGAATCTTCTGAGTTCAACACGCTGCTAGTAACCGATTGGCTTGCTCATACGCCGCCAGACGTGCTGAGCAAGAACTTTGGGCAGCCTGTAGAGGCGTTCAAGAACATTCCGCTCCACAACAAGTGGATCTACCAAAGCAATAGCCCGGCGCCGGCGCTTGCGACGGTCGAGGCCCAGATCGCAGCGGCGGCGGGCAAGCCGCCGCATTCCTACGTGTTCAGGCTTTCCGACATGCCGCCAACCCACGAGACCAGGAGCGGGACGGTCAGAATTGCCGACAGCACAAACTTCCTGGTTGCCAAAACGATCGCGGCAGCGCGGGTGACCATCAAGCCGGGCGGGCTGCGCGAGATGCATTGGCATCCAAACGCCGATGAATGGGTGTATGTGCTCAAGGGTGCCGGACGCATGACCGTCTTCAACACCGGGCCGGCGGCGGTGACCGCAAACTTTCATGCCGGCGATATCGGCTACATAAGAAAAGCGCTCGGCCACTATCTCGAGAACACCGGCGACACGGAGCTCGTCTACATGGAAGTATTCCGGGCGGATCGGTTTGCGGAGGTGCAGCTGTCGGATTGGCTGGCGCACAGTCCGATCGATATGGTTGCCGAAACGCTAAACCTCGATCCGTCGGTCATTGCCCGGTTTCCCAAGAACCGGCCCGTAGTCGTGCCGGCCTGAGAGGTCTAACCTGCGTTTCTGAGGAAATGCCCGGTCGCTTGAAACCTCTGCAGACATGGGACGTACTTACCTGCGCAGATCTAGCGCCAGGTGGCCATGACTGCCATTCGAAGAAACCTGCACTTTAGCAGCACTGGCACCCATGCTTTGCGCTGCCGTGGTGCAGGCTGAAGACAGGTCGCTTTATCGGCGGCTCGGTGGCTAGGATGCCATCGCTGCTGTCGCGGATGGATTGATGGCGAAGGTGTTCGTACGGGCAAGCTCATGCTGCATCGGCTGATCGTCATTGCAATGATGCTTCTTTTTGGCTTCGTCGGCGGCCAAGCCGCGGCGCAGGAGGCGATCGGCGCGGTCAGCCGTATCCAGGGCGAGGCGCACGGAACGCGCGGCGGCACTACACGGACGCTCGGCCTCAATGCGCCCGTCTTCCTCAACGAGACCGTGTCGACCGGCGAAGCGGCGCGGCTGGAAGTCACTTTCATCGACGACACGCGGCTGACCGTCGGCGAGAAGGCGAAACTGACGCTCGATACGTACGTCTTCGACCCGGCCGCGGGCAGCGGAACGATCAAATTCGGGGTGGCCGGGGCGTTGCGGTTTGTCTCCGGCAAGGTGACGAAGCTGGCGAGCTCTGACGTCAGCGTGACGACGGCGGTCGCGACCCTCGGCATCCGCGGCACGGAATTCTGGGGCGGGCCGATCGATGATCAGGCGCTTGGCGTGTTCCTTGTCCAAGGTGCCGTGAGCGTGTCGAACGCCGCGGGCGAGCAGATCCTGAGGCAGCCCGGCCAGGGCACCAATATCGCCACGCCGGGCTCGGCGCCTGGGCCCGTCACCATCTGGCCGCAGGACAAGGTCAACCGCGCCGTCGCGACCGTGACGTTCCGGTAGCGAGCAACCCAATCGCGCGCGCATAAAGCCGCGCCAGTCGCTACCTTGGCGATACCGGCGGGACAATCGTGATAAATTTGGAATACAGGTTTGGACGCCGGCAAGCGCTTGTGCTGTCACCGCGCATCCGTGTTGGATCATTCGCCGGCATCCATTACCTATTCAGGCGATGTTTGCTTTGCCTGGATGGCGGATAATTCGAACCTCGCCCGCCATGGGCACACGGCGTTTATAGTACGCGCCCAGGCAAACCGTGGCTTGGAAACCACAGTAGACTCGGACCCGACTATTGCGAGACGGAGGCGAACATGGAAGGCGGATGCACGTGCCGGCAGGTCCGATATCGTCTGATCGGAACCCCATTGATCGTCCATGCCTGCCATTGTCATTGGTGCCAGCGCGAGACCGGGACCGCGCATGCGCTCAACGCCCTCTATGAGGCCGATCGTGTCGTGCACACCGCTGGCGAGCCTGAAATCGTCGCGACGCCCTCCGCGAGCGGCAAAGGTCAGAAGATTGCCCGCTGCCCGGCCTGCCGGGTTGCGGTTTGGAGCAACTACCCGCAAGCCGGTCCCGCGGTCCGGTTCGTCCGCGTCGGCACCCTTGACGACCCTGATCGCTGTCCGCCGGACATCCACATTTTCACGTCCTCCAAGCAGCAATGGGTGACGCTGCCGCCCGGCGCCAAGGCGGTTCCTGAATTCTACGATCTCGACGCTGTCTGGTCGGCCGAGAGCTTGGAGCGCCGCCGGCTGATGCGGGCGAAAGCACAGCAGACGTAAGTCCGGCTGGGGACCTTCTTGCTGCGTGCATTGGCCGGATTGAAACCCCGCCGGGCGGCCCCGCAGTCCCCTGCCAATGAGGTGTGACATCCATTCTGTCGGATGGTGAGAGGCGCCGGCAGCGCCATCGGAATAATAGCCGCTGTCGACTTGGGTGACCGCATGGCGTTGTCAGCGCATCCGGGTATCATTTGGGGAATCCTGGCGTTGGTTGGCCTCACGAATGCCACCTGCTACAGGTAAGAGATGGAAAAAGGTCGTACTGTCCGAGGGTAAGGCATTTGATCGGCACTCCGCTCATTCGCGCACTGGTGCTGTCGGCGGCTGCTCTGGCCGGCGCTTTGACGCCGGTCCGGTGCCTTGGCGAAGACGGCAATCAATTGCCGGCTCAATTGCCGGCCAAGGCGACGAAGGAGCTCCCGCCCGAGCTGCTGTCGCTGTTGCGGCAAAAGAGCATGCCGAAACATTCGCCGATCCTTGTGCGCATTTTCAAGGAAGAGGCGGAGCTCGAAGTCTGGAAGAAGGACACCACCGGCCATTTCCAGATCGTCAAGACCTATCCGATCTGTCGGTGGTCGGGCGATCTTGGCCCGAAGCTCCATGAGGGCGACCGGCAGGCTCCGGAGGGGTTCTATACGATTACGTCCCAGTTGATGAACCCGAATTCCAACTACTACCTTTCGATCAACACCGGCTTTCCCAACAGCTTCGACAAGGCGAACGGTCGCGACGGCGCCTTTCTCATGGTCCATGGCGACTGCTGGTCGAGCGGCTGCTATGCCATGACCGACGAGCAGATGGGCGAGATCTATTCGCTGGCGCGCGACGCGCTCCTCGGCCAGCCGTCATTCCAGATCCAGGCCTATCCATTCCGCTTGACGCCGGCGAATTTGGCGCGCCATCGCACCAGTCCGCACATGGCCTTCTGGAAGATGCTCAAGGTCGGCAACGATCATTTCGAGACGACGCACCTCGAACCCAACGTGTATGTGTGCGATCGCCGCTATGTGTTCAATCCGCAACACACCCCGAATTCGTCGAACCCCCTTGTGTTCGATCCGGCCGGCAAGTGCCCCGCCTTTGTCGTCAATCCGAAAATCGCCCGGCCGGCGCTGGAGAAACAACGCGCCGACGAGGTCGAATACGCGCAATTGGTCAAGGACGACGTGCCGGTCGCCCCCGTCTACAGTGGGCTCGACGGCGGCATGAACAAGGTTTTCCTGGCCCGGTATCCGGACCGGATAATACCGCTGGCGAGAGTACTGCCGCCGACTGGATCTCAGCTGCCGGAAATGCCCGCCATCCCCTGGACTAACAACGATAGTTCGCTGGCGAGCAGATTTTTTGGCGCCTCGCCCGAATCGAAGCCTCCCTCTCAGGTGCAAGTCGCCGCGACCAGTTCGACAGCGCATGAAAGCAGCGCGGATTCAGCGACAGCCGGATCGGCGGCCACGCCGGCGACAAATCCCGCGCCGCAGAGCCAGGTCGGCATCGCTGCAAAGCCGACGTCCGGCGGCCCGTCCGAGGCGCAGCCAGCGAGGAACGAGTTGCAACAGACTGCCGCGCCGCAACCGAGTCCTGTGCCGCAGCCCGGAGCCAACGCGGCCGCGCCGCCAACGAGCGACAAGACGGAGCACACGCTGCCGGCCGTGCCCGAGTCGTTCCTCGGTCGCTGGACTCGTCGATTGTTGGCCACCATCACTTGGTGAACGCGGATCGCTCTGACTTGGACTATTGCATTTCGCCCTACGTCATGAAGGTCGCCGCGGCACGCGGCGGCGTGCGGACACCCGGAAGGAACCAGACCATGACCACGATTCCCGACAAGTATCTCGACCTGCTGCAGCAGAAGAAGGCATTTGCCAGTCTTGCGACTGTGATGTCCGACGGCTCACCTCAGGTGACGCCAGTTTGGTTCGATTATGCCGATGGCGTCGTTCGGGTGAACACCGCGAGGGGGAGGGTGAAAGCGCGGACATTACAGAAGGGGGTGCCGGTCGCGCTCTCTATCCTCGATCCCGACAATCCGTACCGATATCTCCAGATTCGCGGCCGCGTCCGAAGGGCAACGGAAGAAGGGGCAGCCGAGCACATCGATTCGCTTGCAAAAAAATATCTCGGGAAAGATAAATATCCCTTTGCCCGGCCAGGCGAGGTTCGGATCATGTGCGAGATCGAGCCGACGTCGGCATCCGGGATGGATTGAGCGAAAAGGCAGCCGATGTCGGGATGCCCGTGGGCTTGGTGATCGCCATTGCGCCGGACGCTGTTTCTTCGGGCGCAGAACGACGCCGGTAATCGAAGGGCGATGGGCGCAGGTCAGGGCCACTTCGTCATTGCGAACCTAGGTCCGGGCTGGAGTGGCCGGCTCGATGACAGGCTCGCAAAGCAATCCATAGCGGGTAAAATCATCGATTGCTCGTCGCCCTTCGGGCTCCTAGCAATGACGGTTCTGGACCAGTCAAAGACTGTCGAACTCTAGTTGCCGCCCTTGGTGTGCTCGGTGGAGCGGAGCTTTCTGACGTCCCGCGCCATCTCGAGGCAGGTGATCAATTCGGTATAGCTGGGCTCTCCGCCCAGGGTCGCCAATCGGGTGCAGTGGCCCTTTTCAGGGACGGCGAAAGTCGACCAGGCCTTCGCTATTTCGCCTCGGACGGCCTGTTCACTTTTGACGCAATCGTTGAAGGCCAGATCTGGACCGCCTCTTTCTGTCGGATTTGCCGCCTGTGAGGCAATTCCGCGGCAAATTTGCTTAACGTCAAGGACGGGTACGTCATCAGCGAAAGCATCCAGCGACAAGGTCAGCAGCGCCATCAACGCGAAGCAAACCTGAAAGACAAGGCGCATTTGTTTCCTCGTCAATTCGTTTTGCCAGCCATGGAAGGAGCAGCTTAGAGAGTTTTCAGAAATCGCTTATGCTGGCCCCGCACCATGCGAATTGATGCATATCCAAAACACACGAGGCTGAGAAAAGCTCGACGCGCAAAGCGGAAATTTTGCGTTACAGATGAGGCGACACTTTTATTGTTCAGCCCGGCGTTGGGGTCGCTGCCCTGCCAGTCATCCCTTCGAGCTTTCGGCCGACAACGGACGAAGGCTCCTTCCAGCCACTCCCGCTGTGCCACCTTTTGGTGTGCGCAGTGGTTGCATGCTATTTCGATTCGCTGGACATCGAGGACTTTGATGGTGCTTCCCGGATCGGCGCCGGGCATCTCACGAGGAGGCGGGATCATGGCCAACGAGCAGAGGTTCGTCGGCGCGAGCCAATGGCTTGGACCGCGTGCCTCACGGAGGGGCGTGCTGCAGGCGGGCTTGGCGTTCGGCACGCTGGCGCTGGGGCAGGGTGCTGCGCTGGGGCAGTCCCACGATGCACACGCCCACATGCCCGAACTCGGTGTGGCGAACTTGCCGGTTGTGGCGGCCATGGACCAGCCGCTCGTCGAGCCCGAGGTCCGCCGCTCGGCGAACAGCGTGCTAAGCACCAGCCTGCGATGCGCTTACGCCTATCGCGACATCGGCGGCGTGCGCCTCCACCTGCGCGCCTACGAAGGTGGGCTGGCCCCGACACTGCGCATGAAGCCCGGCGAGACCCTGAAAATCCGGCTCATCAACGACCTGCCGCCCAACCGCGATATCCCGCCCGGCAATCCCTCGCATCCACACCAGTTCAACAACACGAACTTGCATTTCCACGGCGCGCACGGCAGCCCGAGCGGCATCGCCGACAACGTCATGCGCCTGATGGCGCCCGGCAAGTCGTACGACATCGAGATTGCGCTGCCCGCCGACCACACGTGCGGCACCTACTGGTACCATCCGCATCACCACGGCTCCGCGGACGTGCAGGTAGCGAGCGGCATGGTTGGCGCGATCATCGTCGAAGGCGACTTCGCCGATGTGCCGGAAATCAGCCGGGCGCGCGAGCGTGTCATGCTGCTGTCGCAGGTGGTGTTCGACGCCTTCTACATGATCGAGGACTTCGGCACGCTCTTTCCGGAAACGGCGACGCGCTTCCTGGCGATCAACGGCCAGCGGCGACCGACCATCGACATGCGGCCAGGGGAGGTGCAGCGTTGGCGCCTGGTCGGCGCGCAGTATCAGGACAACGTGCTGCTGGAGCTCGACAAGCACCGGCTGAACGTCATCGCCTACGACGGCATCCAGCTCGGCACCCTGCAGGAGCTGAAGCAGCTCTTGATCGCGCCGGGGCAGCGCGCCGATGTGCTCGTCCAGGCGGGCGGCCCGGGCACCTACGAACTCAACGCCATGCCGTTCGATCAGGGTCATGCCTCGCCGACCGGACCGCTGGCGCGCGTGGTCGTCGCCGGCGAGCCGCTGCCGATGGCGCTCCCGGCGGCATTGCCCAAGCCGCCGCTCGAGACGATCCGCGACAGCGAGATCACCGGCCGGCGCACCCTGGTCCTCGGCGCCACCTCGCCGGAGAACGATGTCGCCGGCCACTGGCAGGAATTCACCTTCACCGTGGATGGCAAGATCTTCGATCCCGCGCGCATCGACCAGCGGGTGCGGCTCGGCGCGGTGGAGGAATGGACGATCCGCAACACCCACGAGCACGACGACCATATGTTCCACATCCACACCAACCCGTTCCAGGTCGTCGAAGTCAGCGGTCAGCCGCAGGCCGATCGGCCGTGGCGGGACACCGTGGTCGTGCCGCGGCCGGCCAAGGGCGGCGGCATCGTCATGCGCTCACGCTTCCTCGACTACACCGGCGTCTTCATGCTTCACTGCCACATGATGAACCACGAGGAGATGGGCATGATGCAGACGGTCGAGGTCTACAAGGACTGACGCCTGTTCCTCCGGCTAAGCTGGGGAACGAACGTCGTAGCTCATTCGTTCTGGTGTTTAGCCGATACCGCGGAAAGGCGCCCCGGGCGCCCGCCGTCACCAATTCGTTCCAGCAAAAATCTTTGCAAATGCCCTGCTCGACCTCAACGTCAGGGAAGATGATGTGACTGTGCTCCAAAGAGCGACCCCGGAACGACTAAGCATGTTGTCCGACGGCGTGTTCGCCGTGCTTATTACCGTGCTGGTCCTGGAGCTGCGCCCACCGGAGCTTCCTACATTCAAGGCTCTCCTGTTGCTCTGGCCGACATGGCTGAGCTACGCCGTGAGCTATCTATTCGTCGCGATCGTCTGGACCAATCACCACTGCCTCATGCGCTTTGCGACCGAGGCGACCCCTCGCCTGCTGTGGTTCAATTTCGCGCATCTGTTTTCCATTTCCCTGCTTCCGCTCTCTACGGCCTGGATGGCGGTGAGCAAATTGGCGCCGCAACCGGTCGCGTTCTATGCGGCGGTTTTCTTCCTGGTGAATGCGACCTACGTATGTTTGATCTGGGAGCTCATTCGCGCTCACGAGGTTTCGCCGGCCGTGCGCGGCATCATGCGCTTTCGATCGCTCTCCACCTTATGCCTTTTTGGAATTGCCGCCATTGTTGCGCTGAAATATCCGCTGGCTGGACTCGGTATCTGCGTCTGCTGTCTGATCGTTTATCTGAAGCCCGATCCGCCCGGATTGGCGAAGTAAAAATCTCACGGAAGACGCAGGCGCCGCTGAGGCCGTTCGGTCGGTTTGTCGACCTGTCGGCGGTGCGCCGCGATCCCGCGCCGCTTTGGCTCTGTCGCTTTTGCGCAAGCGCTCTTGCCAAAAGCAGCGGCCATCAGCCGCCAGGCAACTGACTCGTCGATCCAAGGCCTGAGCGCTCGCCGGTCAGCGAGAAGAAGCTTCTGCCGATGGCCACGGACGCCAAAGGATTCATCTACTAACTCTATCAAAAAAATAAACACTTTTCAGAGCTTCCGGCATAGCCTTGGTCTCCTGCGGAAGCCATCAAGTTCAGGAGAGAAACAATGGCGCTACGAGATGTGATCCTTGCGACACAGGCTGATCTGCGCGCCAACGCCGATCATGCGATCGCGACTTTTTCGGCCAACTCGCGCCAAGTAGACGGCTTGCGAAGCGAAACCAAGATCCGGCAGTTTTCCCTTACGGTCGATGAGCCGCCGACGCTCGGCGGAACAGACGCAGGTCCGAACCCCGTCGAGCTTGTCTTGGCTGCGCTGGCCACGTGCCAGGAAATCACTTATCGCGCCTATGCCACCGCGCTCGGCATCCCGCTGGAGAGCGTCTCAGTCAGGCTGGAAGGGCTGCTCGATCTGCGCGGCTTCTTCGCGGTGAAAGACGATGTCCGCGCCGGCTTCAGCGAAGTCCGCGGCGTGGTCAATCTGAAAAGCAGCGCACCTGCTGCCGAGCTCGCCAAACTCAAGGAAGTGGTCGACGCGCACTGCCCGGTCCTGGATATATTGCGCGCACCGTTGCCGGTGGATATCCAATTGGAAACGGAGCGAGCACTCCAGCCCGCCTGACGTGGGCGAAAACGCGGCAAGGTGTCTAGGCATCTTGCACAGGGCCATTCTGACTGTTCGATAGGTCACGCTAGTAGTGCGATCCTGAGATTCGCATCCGGTTCGGCAGGCTTTCATGCGAATGTTGGAAATCGAAGGACGACTAGCGAATACCGATCCTAGTGGAGCTTCGGATTTGACATTTCGCTTCCCGAGTTCGCAGCCAGGCGGGCAGCGAATGTCAAAACCGCTCCACTAGGAAGGGCCTGCTCGATCAAATGAGTTCTCGACGTCATCGACGCTTAGCCATTTTGCCTTACGCCGTGATCTCGTCTTCGCGGACACAACAACCGTTGAGGCGGATCATAGGGTACGTCGCGGATTGCTTGTTCAGCCATACGGTATCTTCCAGGCTTGATACCGCCGACGCTCACGACGGTAGTCCGGTGAGCTATGGTCATCAGCTTGAGCGCCTTTTCTACACGGCCCTGTCACGGAGCACGTGGTTCCCGTAGGCCCGTTGATAAATTTGGCGGCCACATCGAAAAACATTACACGACCCAGGCAGGTGAAGCTCCAAGAAGTTCACGGCAGGTCGGCAAACGTTGGAATTCAAACGCGAAACCTGCAGGCATAAAGTTCGCTAACAGGCGCATGATCAGAGGGAGGGCCCATGTCCAAAATTGTTGATGAAGTTGTCGCGGCCAACAAGAAATATGCGTCGGGTTTCGGCGCTAAAAGGGACTTGGCGCTGCCACCTGCGCGTGGATTTGCGATCCTCACCTGCATGGATGCCCGCCTGGACCCCGCGAAATATGCAGGCCTTGCCGAAGGTGACGCCCATGTGATTCGCAACGCCGGCGGACGCGCCACGGACGACGCCATCCGATCCCTGGTGATTTCGCACAAGCTGCTCGGTACCCGCGAATGGTTTGTAATCCATCACACCAATTGCGGGATGGAGCTTTTCACCGACGGTGTCATGGGCGATTTGCTTGATGACAATCTGGAGACGGCGAATTTCGACGGCAAGCTTTGGTCGAATCCAACGCACGGTAGCGGAGCCAGTGCCGGTCAATTCATAAAATGGCATACAATCACGGATCAGCCGTCAAGCGTGACGGATGACGTGCGCCGCATTCGCGAGCATCCGCTCGTTTCCGGCAAAATTCCGATTTACGGTTACGTCTACGATGTTCACTCTGGCAGTCTCGTCGAGGTAAGGGAGGCCACCGCGGCTGGCCGCTCCCGGTGAGTAGCGCGTAGCGGGGGCCTGTGCGTAGCAGGCCCGCCGCCGGCGCGAAACTTCTTCGCTCAATCCAGCATTGCCCGTCCGCTCGGCCGGGCGCATCAGTCGTCGCGCGCTTGGCGGGCCGAAAGTTGCGTGGCTGAAAACGGGACAAAATGATTCGGTTCGGAAACTTCGCTCAATCCATGGCGACAATGTCTAAGTCGCTATCCGAAAACATATCCATCTGCAGCTCAGGCTGATAGACGTGAAATGTGACGGCGAGCGTCGTTCGTATCGTTGCCTACGATGTGGGCCTCTTCGCGATCGACCTCGAGAAAGGCATCGCCCGCCGCGTGATAGAGCTTTTTGCCATTTCTTACCTCAAAGACACGGCCTTGCAGAACCCACGCCCAGCCCCGCGACCCATGATTGTGCTTAGGCGTTCTCGTTCCTGGATGCCAAACAATCTCTACTGCTTCAATACCGTTGCCTCGGTGACGAATGATCCGATCGTAGCCTCCAAGCGTTAGTGCCATTGCCTGCTCCGCTCTGCTTGACTGACACTCGTTTGCCGGCTGACTGAAGCGCTTGCTGCAGTCGTTCGGATGTCCCTGGCGCCGGAAGGTGGAGTCCTGGCGATAAGTTCGGCAAGGTCACCACACTGCGCACGGATGTCCGGTATGGCGATGCATTCCCAGAAAGCGGCGCGCGTCAGCGGACCGATGGCGCGCACGCGATTGGATCGTCGTGATGAGGCGTCAATCAGCGAATATTCTTCGTCGATATCGAGACCAATGCTCAGTGGGTCGGGTCGTGCTGCGCCCCGCGCGAGCAAGGAGCGGATGAGAGGATTAGTCGATTGACGAGGATCATGTATGGGTCCGGTACAATCGACCAGTCGGGCAAAATTACAGGTTTCGGTCTCGTTCCGACCGCGGCGAACTATTCTGATGGTGACGGCATCTTTCCTTTGTTCGGCATCGACAATGCGCCCGGCGATGATCTCAAGCCGCCCTGCGGCACGAAGGCTGGTAAGTTGCGTCTGAACTTCGGGCGCCAATCGGTGACGGTGCACATCCCAATATGCGCGGACATGTCGAACAAAGCGCTGTCTCTGAGCCAAGGACATCGACCGCCATAGGCGCTGGGTATGAGGGCGAAGCGCATCGATGGCGGAGCGCCAATCGCCACCCTGGTTCACGACCTTGGTGCAGAGCTGACGGACCCATGAACTCAGCTTGGAAAGCTCGGCGCCAAATGGAACGTCCTTCGCAGCGACCACAATCGGCTTCACGTTTCTATGTACCTGTGACAAGAGCCCCCGGGGGGACAGCGCCGTGATCTTCCCACGGTGACCCTGCCGATCAAGCGAGAGGGCCAGATCCACCATCGTCAGCCCGGTGCCAATAAGTAAGACCGGCAGATCGGCAGAAAGATTTTTGAGTGCGTCTTCTGCCCACGGCTCGACGGCCGGTATTCCATTCAAGACCGGCCTGCCGTTATTCCCGATCGCGAGAATTGCAACGTCGGCAACGACGATGCCGCCGGCCTCGAGCTCAAGGACAACTGAATTGCCAGTCTCGACAAGATCGACACATCGCTCCCGGACATGGCGCATGCCGCCCGCGGCGGTAAGCTCCCGCGCGATATCCGCGATATAGGCCCCGTACATCGAGCGCGGAATGAAACATAGCGGTGTCGGGCGGGCGGCGCATGGTCCCTTGGTTTGGAGCCATTGAAACAAATGATCTGGTTGATCCGCAAAGGCACTCATGTTGGCGGCGCGCACATTGAGCAGATGCCCAGGATCGTCCGTACTGTAGGCGAGGCCGCGACCGATCTCTTCCGCAGGCTCAATCACAATGATCTCGGCCGAGCCTACGGGTAAGGCGCGGGCCAAATGCAGCGCAGTCAGAGCTCCACTGGCACCGCCGCCGATGATGGCAATACGCATCCGTGCGCCCCTTGCCAGACTTGCCGAACAACCGCACGCAACAATAGTGATATAGTGTACTAATATTGTCAACTATTATCGGAATGGCGGCGACCGTGGTGTCCGTGTCCTGTATAGGATCGCTGTCGCCGCGGCCCTAATGCTCTATTGAGTCAGGGTGATACTGTACCTTGTCGCGCTGATTGCTTGTGCGCTTTGTCAATCGCCTATATGAATAGCCAACTCACAGACCGAGTCGCGCGACGTGTTGACCGCAAAGGGAAAGTACTGCCTGAAGGCCCTCGTATGCCTCGCGGCCCTTGAGCCGGGGGCGAGCATGCAGGGAATCGAAATTGCCGAAAGGTACAACATCCCGAAAAAGTTCCTCGATGCAATCTTGGGCGACCTCCGCCGTGCTGGCTTCGTCTTCAGCAAGAAGGGGCCCGGAGGCGGCTACATGCTGGCTCGAGCCCCGAGCAAGATACGAATCGGTCATATCATTCGCATGATTGACGGGCCGTTGGCGCCACTGGCTTGTGCGAGCCGGACCGCTTTCAAGCCATGTCGAGACTGCACAGATGTAAAGACATGCACAATCCGTCTCATGATGAGTAGGGTTCGCGACGCCATGTCCGACATCCTGGACAACATGAGCGTTGCCGATCTCATTGCGGCGCATGGCGGGTCCGCCAAGGTGTCCCATCTGACCAGTGTTGCCAGGCCACCAGTCTCGCAGAGACGGCGAGACAAAATCGCGGAGCGCCCGATCAAAAACGTCCCAAGACTTTAGAAGGAACAATGCCTGGCCAGCGTGCCGACATTTTGTCGCCGGCACGGACAAAGGTAGTCCAGCACTGCAGATAGTCACTATGCGCCAGCGTCGGAAGCGGATTTCAAGGCTTCACAGGCTCAATCCTGCCCGCTCCGACCATTCTTTCGCTGTAGACGTCCGTCAGATCATTCCGCTACGGCAATCGGCTGCGTTGCGCGCCTGCCGGATGGGCTCTTGAAGACAAGGAGCAGCGGGATCACGGCGAGCGTCGCGATCATCAAGAGCTTGTAGTCGTCGATGTAGGCGATGATCTGCGCCTGACGCGTCACCATGGCGTCGAGCGCCGCGCGGCCGGCGGCGGTCATCGGATTCCAAAAGTGCGCGACGGCGGGGTCCTCGAAGGCGCGGTTCACCGCTGTGACATGCTCCGCGATAGCGGCATGGTTGATCTGGGTATTGTGCGTCAGCAGAGCGCTCACGATCGAGATGCCGGCGCTGGACCCGATATTGCGCGACAGATTGTAGAAGCTCGCGCCCTCGGTCCGGTGTTCGGGGGCCAGCGTAGACAGAGTGACGGCGCTCAGGGGAACGAAGAGAAAGCCCAGCCCGGCGCCCTGAATGAGACCAATGCCGACAAACGTTTCCGGCGAGACATCCGGCGTCCACCCAGTCATCACATAGAACGACCACGCCGTGACGGCGAGGCCCGCGCCGAGCAGCACACGGGTATCGATCCGTCCCACCAATCGTCCGACAACCAGCATGGCGACCATGGTGCCAACGCCGCGCGGCCCCATGACCATCCCCGCGGTCGAGACCGGATAGTCCATGAGCCCTTGCAGAAACGAGGGCTGCAGCGCCATCGAGGCGTAGAGGGTGAGGCCGACCACGGCCATGAACACAGTGCCGGTCGCAAAGTTGCGATCGCGGAACAGCGCCGGTCGCACGAAGGGCTTGTCGGCGGTGAAGGTATGGACGAGGAAAAGATAAAGGGCGGCACCCGCGACAATCGCTTCGATGACGATCTCGCCGGAGCTGAACCAATCCTTGATTTCACCGCGGTCGAGCATGAGCTGCAGCGCGCCCACCGCGAGGCTCAGCGTACCGAACCCGAACCAGTCAAGCTTACCGCCGGTGTCTCGCTTGGAATCGGGCAGGAAGACCACCATGCCGAGCAGCGCCACGATGCCGATCGGCAGATTGATGTAGAACACGTAGCGCCACGTATAGTGCTCGGTCAGCCAGCCGCCGATGACCGGGCCGAGCACCGGCCCGACCATCACGCCCACGCCGAACAGCGCCATGGCAAAACCCTGGCGCTCGCGCGGGTAGGCGTCGAGCAGGACGGTCTGTGAGAGCGGCACCAGTGCCGCGCCGAAAGCGCCTTGCATGACGCGGAACAGGACGATCTGGGTCAATGTCTGCGCCATGCCGCATAGCATCGACGTGACGGTGAAGCCCGTAATGGCCACGAGGAAGAGGCGCTTGAGCCCGAAACGCGCAGCGAGAAAGCCGGTCGGCGGCGTCATGATCGCGGCCGCGACGATATAGGAGGTCAGCACCCAGTCGATCTCGTCCTGGCTCGCGGAGACGCTGCCTTGCATGTAAGGCAGCGCGACGTTCGCGATCGTCGTATCCAGGGCCTGCATGAGGGTGGCGAGGATCACGCAGGCGGTCACTGCCGCGCGGTTACTGAACTCGGCCGTGGGTTCGTTCGGGGTCACCGCACCGCCTTGCCGAACCAGCCCGTGAGGAAGTGCGGCAGGCCGCGGGCGTGGCCGGTGTCGACCTCGACCTCGACGCTCATTCCGGCGCGCAACGGCGGCCGGCTCTTGTCGCTCGTGTCGATGCGGACGCGCATGGGCATCCGCTGGACGACTTTCACCCAGTTGCCGCTGGTGTTTTGCGCCGGCAACAGCGAAAACTCCTGCGCACCGGCCGGACTCACGCTTTCGACGCTGCCGTGCCATTGCAGGTCAGGATAGGTGTCGACTGTCACCGTGGCCGGCTGCCCGGGACGCACGTAGGTGAGCTCGGTCTCCTTCGGCGTGGCATCGACCCAGACGTGATCGACGTCCACCAGATAAAAGGCAGTCGCCGAAGCGGCGAGATATTTTCCTGGCGCGATCGCAGGGACGTTGGTCACGAGCCCGGCGAACGGCGCCTTGACGACGGCATGATCGAGCTGGCGCTCCGCCTCCTCGACCTGCGCCTTCGCCTGCAGATATTGCGGATGCTCCGTCGCGGCGATCTCCGGATCACCGCCGAGCCGGGCGAGCTGCACCTGCGACTGCTGGCGCAGCGATTCGAGCTTGCTCTTGTTGGTGGCGAGCGCGGACTGCGCCTGGTCGTATATCGCCTGCGGAATGGTGCCGCTGCGCAGAAGCGTAACGTCGCGATCGTAGTTGATCTGATCCAGATTGACCTGCGCCTGCTCGGCCGCGACATCGCTGAGCATGCGCTTGTAATCCTGCTTCATCGCCTCGATCGACAGCGCCGTCTGCGCCATATTGGCTTTCGCGTTGTCGAGCGCGATCTGGAACTGACGCGGGTCGAGCCGATAAAGGACCTGGCCGGCCTCGACGCGCTGGTTGTCGGTGACGGCGACCTCCTTCACGATTCCGGACACGTCGGTGGCGATGCCGACCTTGTCGGCCTGGACGTAGGCATCGTCCGTCGACATCATCCTGCCGCCGGTGACGTACAGATAGCCCGCAACAATGAGCGCGAGCGGCAGGAGCGCGAACAACACCCAGCGCACACGGTCGCGGCGCCGCACGCGCAACGCCTTGGGGGCGGCGGCCGCCTTCCTCGATCGTTCCTCGACCGGAGCGATCTGCGGGGCGCGCGCGGTCTCCGCCGCTTCCCCGCGTTCGACAGGAGGGACCGGCGCGATCTGCGGATTTCGCGTGGTCTCCTGCGCTTCGCCCCGTTCGCTTGGGACGACCTTGCGGAGCGGTTCAGGCATAGCGGCGCTCTCCCGCAACCGGGCCGGCATGGCGCTGCTGGATCAGCCGCCGCAGGTTTTCCTTCACGAGCGCAAGTTGCGAAACCATTTTCTCGATGCTCTCGGGGTCGATGCCGGCGAGCGTGCTGGTCATGGTCTCCTCGCCGAGTTCGGCGAGCCGCTTGAGCAGCGGCCGCGCTGCCGGCGTCAGAAACAGGCGTTTCGCCCGGCGGTCGCCGGGATCGGGCCGGCGCTCGATCAAGCCGCTGTCGCTAAGCTTGTCGAGGAGGCGTGTGAGCGTAATCGGTTGCAGGTCGAGTATGTCGGCGAGTTCGGTCTGGTTCAGGCCCTCGGAACGCTCCAGCCGTACCAGCACGGCCCATTGCGCCCGGGTGATGCCGAACTGCGCCGCCTTGTAGTCGGCATAGGTCCGCAGCAGACGCGCTACATCATTGAGAATGAAGCCGAATTCGCGATTGATGGGGTACTTGGGCATGCGCCGCCTACTGTGAAAATGAACGGGGGTTACTTGCAACGCGTAATATAAGGCAGCTTATCAAATGTCGATCAGCGATTTCCGCAGGGCAGCGTTGCGGGTCGCTTCGCGGGGCCATCGCGCCCCGGCCGAACGAAATCGCCCGCTGGCCGGCATTCCCCCAAGCGATTTTTGCGGGCAGTGGGGGGAGCGTCGTTTCCTCGAGCCCGGACGCTCTCGGCTTCAGCGTCTCGCCGCGCCACAGACCGATGGAGACCGCCGGAGGCCTACGGCCGCGCCCGGGAATGACTTCCCGCTTTCGCGGGAATGAGCGGATCTGACCTCATCCTGTTGTAGGCTCACCAAGTGAAAAACGAACCGCGCCAGGAAGAGAAACCCCGCGGACGCCAGTAACGGGCCTCGAACTCCGGACCGCGGCGTCGAATTCTTGATGCCTCCCTGGGGCTCACCGCTCAGGAGCACCACGAAGTCAGTGCCCTGGCCCGTCTCCCGGCTCAGCGCCTCGTCTGAGATGATCAGCGAAGACCGCGGCGACACCAGCTCCGCGATACGATCGCGTGTGTCCTGGGGAATGACGATCCGGTCGAGCGCTGCTTTCGCGGCGCCGAGATCGGTCGGGATCGCCTCGTTGTCTTCATCGAGGCCCAAGCGCGTGGCATCGCGCGGTTCGGGCATGCCGTCGTCCTGATGGCTGCCGTACAGCGAGACCACGCTCCATCGTATGTCGGTGACGCCTTCGGTGCGCTCGGCGGCGGTGAACACATGCGTGCCGATGGGGCGATCAGGATCCTGGATGGTGACCGGAACGTCGAGGATGGACTGAAAGCCTTGGCGGACATAGAGATGCTGGGTCTTGCGGCTGATGAAGACCGACATCGGCCCCTGGTTGCGCGCCGTTTTGCGCGCCGCCTCGGCCGCAACGACGCGCGCACTTTCGGCCGCGACTGCGGCATCGCGGGCGCGTGCCACGGCATCGAATTTCGGTTGCAACTCGGCTTTGGCGGCGGCCAGCCGCTCGGCGAGTTCTGCGACCTTCGCGGCCGCCTTCGTCTTGGCGTCCTCGGCCTGCTCCTTTGCCTCGTCCGACATTGCGGAAGCGGCCGCACGTTCGGCGGCCGCCAACTGCGCCTCGGCTCGGAGCTTCAGATTTTCCGCCGTGCGCACCGGCGTCATGGCCTGCGCGGCTTCGCGGCCGGCGGCAACGGCAGCGAGTCTCGCCTGATCGGCCTTCGCAGCCGCCTGCTCAGCTTCCGCCGTCCGGGCAGCGGCCATGGCGGCGGCATCCGCCTTCGGCTGGAACAACGTCGGATGGGCGATCGCGACGGGCGCCACGTCGCCAGGTGACACAATCACCCGCATGCCCACCCTGGTTATCTCAAACAAGCGCTCCGCAAAGTCGTAGGGCATCCGGATGCAGCCGTGCGACGCCGGATGTGCGGGCACAATGCCACCGTGAAGCGCAATGCCCGACCACGTAAGGCGCTGCATGTGCGGCATGAAGGCGTCGTCATAGAGGTTGGAGTAGTGCTCGGCTTGTTTCTGGATGACGCTGAACACACCCGCGGGCGTCTCGCGTCCCTTCTGGCCGCTGGAGACCGGCCCGCGCAGGATCCAGCCGTCGGCGTCGTATACGGTAATCTGCTGGCTGCGCAGCGAGACGACGGCCATGAGCGGCTCGCCGGCGTCGCGCGTCTCGATCGAGGCTACCTGCCGCTGACCCCGCACCTTCGCGGCATGGGCAGGATCGCCGGCGCCTATCGCCAGTGCCATGCTGGTCATGGCGACCCATAGAGGCCGCGACCAGGTCCGCGATTGGTTGCCTGCGCGTCTTGCGCGCCGCGAGAGCGCCCCCATCGCACGTCCCCCTTCCCCTCCGGCCGACCCCGACGGCAAGCTCCACCCCCCACTTCCATTTCGCGCGAATAGGCCGAAACTTTGATCGTCCCACCCCGAATCGGGCGAATTGTGCGCGACGCCGTGGCAAAATGCCATGCTTGGGCTGTTTCAGGCCGATCCGGGGGGCCGGCCCACGGGCGAGGCGCCGGCCGAACCCGGTCGATCAGTCGGCGGGGGCCGGAGACCGGGCAGTTGCAATGCGCTTGTTTGGAACGCAATTGCGTGACCGACATGCGGAGCCGCGGCCTCTGACACCATGATGTGGCGGGTTCACCCCGACCACGGAGAGAACGCTGAAACCGGCAAGGCCAAGACGTCTGATCACTCGCGCCAGACCCGTGTATGGCGTGGTCCCAGTCCGAATAACCATCTGATGTCCGCTTTACAGCCAGCCGATTGCGGACTAGAGCCTCCTATTATCCAAAGTCCAAAAAGTAGCAAAAAGGGGACCTTGACCGATCAGCGAGCATGACGACGGAGCGCTTAGCGTCAGTCCCATAGCCAGCGTCTTCGGCGGACCTTAAACAAAGCTCTTTGAGCCGATCTTAGTCGCTATGCTGCCTCGTTGATTTTCCACTCGCCTCGAAATCGTAGACTTCACCCAAGCGTCAGTGCGTTCGGAAGCTACGGAGTTTTTGTTGGATCAGCCCACGCTGGGAGATGCCACCTTTCACTTTGCTCGCATATAATTGCTCCAAAGATATTGGAATAATCGTCGGTCCAAGGTTGAACGTCCGTTTCCGCTATCTGATGCCAACCTGGCCGGACTCTTAGATCGCCGACGTCCTCTGGGCGCCTTGCCAGCGCGACCACCTCGGCGTTCATCTTGTAGTCGGGTGACGAAGTCTGCGTCCGGTCGTCTATCTTGATGAAAGCTCCCAAGCCTTCAGCCGCACCGACTGCAGCAACCGTATCGGCGAGCTCCATGTAGCGGTTGGAGATGTGCATCACGATAACGCCGCCGCCGGTAAGATGGTTGAGATAGCCTTCGACCGCCTCGCGCGTCAAAAGATGGGTGGGGATCGTATCGGATGAAAAGGCGTCGAGAACAATAAGATCATATTTCTCCGTAGATGCGGCGAGCGTTAGCCGGGCATCCCCGACCACGACCGGCAGATCGGGCGCGCAAGCGGAAATAAAAGTGAAGAAATGAGGGTCGCGCCCAATCTGTACGACCGCGGGATCAATTTCGTAGAACGTCCACGCCTCGCCGCGATGCCTGTAACAAGCCAGAGCTCCGGTCCCGAGTCCCACAACGGCAACGTGCCGGAGAGAGCCTTGAAGGCTGCGAACTGCATCGATCACGTCTGAAATCGGACCACCCCGATAGTAATAAGTCAAAGGCTCAGGTATGGCATCCGCTGCGGTATCTGCGATGCGTTCGGCGCCGTGCAGCGTAGTGCCGTGGTAGAGCAACCGAAACTGACCGTCCGTAGTCTCGATGCTGGCTCACCCCGAAGAAGCTGCGCACGGCCGCCACTCGATTGAATCCTGGCTGCCACAGCCCAGTTAGCAGGAATCCGAGCACGACCAAGGCGATAAACCGTGCCGACTGTTCGCGCTGAAGAAGCATAACTGCGACCAGCGCAACCAATAAAATTTGGAAAGGCAATTCGGCTGCCGCCGGCAGTTCGATACCAAACCCAAACCGTGCGATAAGGACGAGCACTCCAAGCATCAGCACGGCACTGGTCTTCACGACCGCACGGCCTGCGCCACCTTCAGAAACCCTTGGAAGTGCAAGCAGTGCTGCCACGATCAAAATTGGGTACTCATACACCTGTGTAAACAGGCGCGGAGCGACAATCGCGGCGAACATGCCTCCTATAGCTCCGCCGAGTGACGTCCATAGGTAGAATTCCGTCAAATGCCCGGGCGCTGGGCGGCGTCGATAAAGTTCGCCATGGCAGAGCAGCGCAAGCAAAACAAATGCCACAAGATTGACGGCAACGAGCGCGAGCCAATATGGGCGCTGGCCGCCGAGCAATGCGACTGAAAGCGGCGCCACGACGAACGGCACAAGACGCGCCACGGTTGAATGAGAGGCCCATGGTCGATCCCTAAATGTTGCAACGAATGTAAGCAGATAAACCGCGAGCGGCAGGACCCAGAGGAACGGCGCGGAAGCAAGATCGGTCGCAACGTAAGAGGTTACCGCAATGACAAGGCCAGCTGGGATGGCGGCCAGCGCCACCCAGCATAGCTTGTCGTGCGCCGGGATGCGTGCCGCCGCTGCGGCAGTTGCCAAGGGACTCGCCCGTCGAGCTATAGCCAGACCAGCGGTCGAGACGAGAAGGGTAAAAGCCGCGAATCCAGCTGACCACATCCGCGCCTGACTATGCAGCGGTAGCAACGGCTCGATGAGCGTCGGATAAGCAAACAAGCCGGCAAAAGAACCGAGATTAGAAGCAGCGTAGAGAACATAAGGATTGCTGGCTCGGCTATGGCCGCTCGCGGCGAACCAGCTTTGCAGCAGCGGGGCGGTTGTCGCAAGCGCCGCAAAAGGCAGGCCGATGGACACCACAAAAAGGCCGATCAGCCAAAATGCAATGTTGTCCGTTAGCGGCGAGCCGAGGCTGCTCGCTAAAGCAATCGGCAGCATTGCGGCGGCGGCAGCCAGTGTTCCGAGGTGTATGAGCGCACCAACTCGAAGCGGTACGCGACGGACAATCAGGTGCGCATAAGTGTAACCGCAGAGCAGCGTCGCTTGAAAGAACACTAGAGCTATCGACCAAACAGTTGGCGCCCCGCCCAGCAACGGCAAGACCATCTTGGTGAACATCGGCTGGATAGAAAACAATAGAAATGCCGAGACGGAGAGCGTCGCCGCAAAAAGCCAAGGAACAATCCGTATCACTCCTTGCATCGCGTCTGCCGGCGAAACGGCTCTATCAAGCGCTGTCACTCGCAAACCTTCGGATCAATGGCCGGCCCTAGCTAGGCGCTGGGCCCTTAAATGCCGGTTACTCGATGTACTCGAACCTGATTTGGCCGTGCGCCTATGGCTAAATTTTTCCGAAAATGAGAGAAGAAGAGTCCTGGTTTGTCTCCACGCTATTGATATAAAAAGCACACGCGTCGAGTCGTTCTCGGCCTCCCGAAGGGGCGCGGCCGCCGGCCGGCGCCAAGAGCGCCGCCTAGGCGCGCCGGCGTTGCCTGATGGCGTATTCGGTGATTACTGGACCAGCGCCCGAATAGTCTTCCATGACCGACCGCATCACCATCCGCCGGCCCGACGACTGGCACTTGCACGTCCGCGATGGGGAAATGCTGCGGGCAGTGCTGCCGTACACGGCGAAAGTCTTCGGCCGCGCCATCCTGATGCCGAACCTCGTGCCGCCGGTGCGCAGCACGCGCGACGCGATCGCCTATCGAGAGCGCGTCACGGCGGCGCTGCCGGAAGGGTCGCGCTTCCAACCCCTGATGACGTGCTATCTCACCGATGACACCGATGCCGATGATCTCGAGCGCGGCTTCCGTGACGGCGTGCTTGCCGGCGCGAAGCTTTACCCGGCAAATGCGACGACCAATTCGGCGGCCGGTGTCACCGACTACCGCAAGATCGTCGGCGTGCTTGAGCGCATGGAAAAGATCGGCATGCCGTTCCTGATGCACGGCGAAGAGGTTTCAGCCGAGATCGACATTTTCGACCGCGAAGCGGCCTTCATCGACCGACGCCTGTCGAAATGGATCAGGCAGTTCCCGGGCCTGCGCATGGTGCTCGAGCATCTCTCTTCGAAGGAGGGCGTCGATTTCGTCGCCAGCGCCGCGCCGCAGGTCGGCGGCACCATCACGCCCTACCACCTGACCCTGACGCGGACCGACTGGCTTGGCGCCGGCTTGAAGCCGATGATGTACGCGATGCCGGTGATCAAGGCCGCGAAGGACCGCGCCGCGCTGCGCCAGGCCGCGACCTCGGGCGCCGCCGCATTCTTTCTCGGCACTGACTCGGCGCCGCACCCGCTGGCGCGCAAGCTTGCCGCCAACGGCGCGCCCGGTATCTTCAATGCGCCGGTCGCGCTAGCGACCTATGCCAAGGTATTCGAGGAGGAAGGTGCGCTCGACAAGCTCGAAGTCTTTGCTTCGCTCAACGGACCCAAGCATTATCGGCTGCCGCCGAACGAGGATACCATCACGCTGGAAAAATCGGCCTGGACGGGGCCGATCGAGATCGTCGTGACCGGCCCGGACGAGCGCGCGCTGGTCTATCGCGGCGGTGAGACCATCGAGTGGAAGGTGGTGGCCAGTTGACTTCCGTGCTCCGGTGCGGGGAGGGGAGGGGAGACAGGTTGCGGCGCAACTGCCGGCGTGTGCACAAGTTGCCCGCCACGGGCAAAAGGGGAACTAAAGAGAGGATCGATGACTGGTTTTCCCGACAAAAAGGTGATCGCCGAGCTGACGGCGAAGATGCTCATCGAGGTGGAGGCGGTCCGCTTCATGAGCGACAAGCCGTTCATCTTTACCTCCGGTTGGGCTAGCCCGGTCTACACCGATTGCCGCCGCCTCATCTCGTTTCCGCGTGTGCGGCGCACGCTCATCGATTTCGGCGTGGCGACGGTCGAGCGCGAGGTGGGTTTCGAGCAGTTCGACACGGTCGCCGGCGGGGAGACGGCCGGCATTCCCTTCGCCGCCTGGATGGCGGACCGCCTGATGCTGCCGATGCAGTACGTGCGCAAGAAGCCGAAGGGGTTCGGGCGCAACGCGCAGATCGAAGGCCACATCGAGCCGGGCGACCGCGTGCTCCTGGTCGAGGACATGACCACGGACGGCCGCAGCAAGGTCAATTTCTGCCAGGCGCTGCGCGAGGCCGGGGCCACGGTCGAGCATTGTTTCGTGTTCTTCTTCTACGACATTTTCCCCGAGGGCAAAAAGATCCTCAGCGATCTCGGCGTGACACTGCATGCGCTCGCCACCTGGTGGGACGTGCTGGAGGTGGCCAAGGCGAGCGGCCGGTTCGAAAAGGCGAAGCTTCGGGAAGTGGAAAAGTTCATGAAAGATCCGGCCGCCTGGTCGACGGCGCATGGCGGCGTCGCGCAGGCAGCGGAGTGAAGGTACTCGCCATGCCGGGGCGGGCGCGGGCCGACATTTTTGCGGCAGCGGCGCCAAGCGGTGCCGCTGCCGCCAAAGCGGGAATGCGTGTCCCTGAGGCCGGCGCATGAGCGAATTCGATGCCGATGTGATTGTTGTCGGCGCCGGCAACGCCGCATTCTGCGCCGCGCTTGCGGCGCAGGAGCAGGGCGCCCGCGTGCTCATGCTCGAAGCGGCGCCGGAAGAAGAATCCGGCGGCAACAGCCGCTTCACTGCCGGTGCGATCCGCGTGGTCTATGACGGCGTCGACGACATCAAGACGCTCGTGCCCGATCTCACGGCGGCGGAAATCGCGAGCACGGATTTCGGCACCTACACCGCCGCACAGTTTTTCGACGACATGGCGCTGGTGACGCAGCATCGCGCCGATCCCGATCTCGTCGAGCTTCTGGTCACGCACAGCTTCGCGGCGCTCAATTGGCTGCGCGGCAAAGGCGTGCGATTTATTCCGATCTACGGCCGACAGGCGTTCAAGGTCGGCGGCCGGTTCAAGTTCTGGGGTGGCCTCACGGTCGAAGCGGTCGGCGGCGGGCCGGGCCTCGTCGCCATGCTGACCGCCGCGGCGCACAAGCACGGCATCGGGCTGCGCTACGGGACGCGCGCGCTCGATTTGCTGTTCGACGGCAACCGCGTCGAGGGTGTGCGGGTGCGCCACGACGGCGCGTTGCGCGAGCTGCGCGCGAAGTCCGTGGTGCTCGCCTGCGGCGGCTTCGAAGCCAATGCGGAATGGCGCACGCGCTATCTCGGTCCCGGCTGGGACCTCGCCAAGGTGCGCGGCTCGCGCTTCAACGCCGGCGACGGCATCCGCATGGCGCTCGCCATCGGCGCCTCGCCGTGCGGCAACTGGTCGGGGTGCCATGCCGTGCAATGGGACATGAACGCGCCCGAGTTCGGCGACCTCAAGGTCGGCGATCAATTCCAGAAGCACTCGTATCCGTTCGGGATTCTCATCAACGCGGACGGCAAGCGCTTCCTCGACGAGGGCGCCGATTTCCGCAACTACACCTACGCCAAGTACGGACGCGTGGTGCTGGAGCAGCGTGGCCAGTTCGCGTGGCAGATCTTCGACCGCAAGGTGCAGCACCTGCTGCGCGATGAATACCGCATTCGGCAAATCACCAAGGTGACGGCCAACACCATCGAGGAGTTCGCGCAAAAACTCGAAGGCGTGAACGCGGCCGCCTTCCTCGACACGATCGAGGAGTGGAATCGGGCGGTGCGTACCGATATTCCGTTCGATCCGAACATCAAGGACGGACGGTGCACGAACGGCCTCGCGATCAACAAGAGCAACTGGGCGAACGCGATCGACACGCCGCCGTTCGAAGGCTATGCCGTGACCTGCGGCGTCACCTTCACGTTCGGCGGCCTGCGCATCGATACCAGAGCGAAGGTGCTCAACACCGATTATCAGGCGATCCGCGGCCTCAATGCCGCAGGCGAACTCGTCGGCGGCCTCTTTTATTTCAACTATCCAGGGGGTACCGGCCTCATGTCCGGCGCGGTATTCGGCAGGATTGCAGGCGCGGCCGCCGCGGGCGCGGACGGCGGGCCGGCATGAGCGATCCCTGGCCGACTGAATTGCGCCTGCACAAGGACCGCAAATCGCTCGCCGTGGCGTTCGATAGCGGCGAGAGTTTCGATCTCGCAGCCGAATATTTGCGCGTGCGCAGTCCGAGCGCGGAGGTCCAAGGGCACTCGCCGAGCGAACGCCGCACCGTGGCCGGCAAGCGCGACGTGCAAATACTCGAGTTGCATCCGGTCGGCAATTACGCGGTGCGGCTGGTCTTCGACGATCTGCATTCGACCGGCATCTTCACCTGGGACTATCTCTTCGAGCTCGGCCGCAACCGCGAGCGGTACTGGGGTGAATATCTCGGGGAACTCGAAGCCAAACACCTTTCGCGCGTCCCAGCGGGCAAAGCAACCCCATCGTAAGGTTATCGTTTCCTTGACGCGTCCTCTAATACGCAAGGGGAACGGCGAATCGAGCTTGACTGTTAATCCTGCCGCGTGTCGAGAATCTTCCTCTTCGCCGCAACCATTTCCTCCGACTTTTGCGTTTCTATCCAGAGGGGTGGTGGTCCACGCGCGTTCGCAAGAATGGTCGCTGGACAACCGGATCAACCGAAAGGATGAGACTCGTGGGCAAGCTGCTGTGCACGTTTTTTGTCGACGAACGAGGAGCGACGGCGATCGAATACGGTCTCGTAGCGGCGGGCATCGCCGCGGCCATCATCGCGGTGGTCTTGTCGCTCGGGACCAATCTCAACGGCACCTTCTCCGGCATTTCGAGCCAGCTGAAGTAGGTGGGCAGAACAGAGTAACGATCGGTCAACTTCGCTTCGGCATGATCGCTGCAGTGTCGGGGTGGGGCGTTTGATGGGGCGCCTGCCGACATCAGAGCGGCCTCGCCCCTTTCCCTCAGGGGCCGAGGCCGTTCGCTTTTGCACACCTCCCGACCTCGCTATCGGCCGGGACGCAGGCCGGCTTTTCTCCTACTATGACGCTAGCCAGCCGCTGCCGCGACGCTGCCAACGAAGGAGAAAGCCGATGAAGCTGCGTATCTGGACTGCCGTATTGTTAACGAGTGGTTTGCTCGGCGCCGGCGGAGCAAACAGCCAGTCGACGACGTCAGCCGGGCTAAATCCGCTCGACGCCGTGCCGGAGAAAATGCCGTTCAGCACGCCCTACGGCACGCCGATCTCATTGGAGAAGGCGCAAGCCGCGGTACAGGCCGCCGTCGCCGAAGCCAACAAGCACGGCTGGCCGTTGAACGTCGCAGTCGTCGATTCCGGCGCCAATCTCGTCACCTTCGTGCGCATGGACGGCGCCCAGATCGGTTCGATCGCCATTTCCGAACACAAGGCGCGCGCCGCTGCGAAATACCGCCGCGCGACCAAGGTTTTCGAAGAGTTCATGCAGCAAGGCCGCAACTATATCGGCACGCTCGACGATGTCATCGCTTCGCGCGGTGGAATTCCGCTGGTCGAGGACAACAAGATCATCGGCGCGATCGGCTGCTCCGGTGCAACCGGCTCGCAGGACGAGGTCGTGTGCATGGCCGGCGCGGCTACTATCAAATAGCGCTTAGCGTCTCGCGGCTGGCGTGGAGAGTGGTGCGGCGGCGGGGCCGGTGCGCCGCTGCCGATAACATATTGTGACCGGAGGTCGGGCATGAGCGAAGCGACGCGCAGCGGGCCGTTCTGGGATATGATCGAAGGGCGAGCGCCGATGCCGCCGGTGGCGCGGCTCCTGGGCTGGACGCTTCTGTCGATCGATCCCGAGTGCGGCGAAATCCGCGTGCGCTTCGAGGCCAAGCCCGATTTCCTCAACCCCGCGGGTACGGTGCAGGGCGGAATTCTCTCCGCCATGCTCGACGACACGATGGGCCCCGCTGCCGTCGCTCTGCTCGGCGGCAATCGCTTCACGCAGACGCTTGAACTCAAGACCAGCTTCTATCGGCCGGCGCGGCCGGGACCGATCGTCGGCTTTGGCCGCGTCGCGCACCGCGGGCGCGACCTGGTCTTTCTCGAAGGGACGCTGTCGGACGGCGAAGGAAAGTCACTCGCTGCGGCGACCTCGACCGCCCGCATCATCGAGCTTGCGGCCTTCAAATAAACTTCCGCCTGCGGCCCACGTCGGGCGGTAGCAGCTCATGTCGCCCACGCCCCGCGACCTGTCAGAAGCCGCATCGCCGCACGGGAGTTTTGCGCCCTGTGTATTCCGCCGCAAGAGATTTTGGTCGCGATTGCTATTTCTCGCAGGCTCGGCCGCGAGCAAGCAACGGAGGTCTCTCAGTGCGGTACGGTCAGCATCGCCCAGTCGAATTTGTAGTTGAGGCCGACGCGCACAACGTCGCTCGTGAACCGGACATTCTGAGCAAAAATTACGGGCGCCGGGAACGCGGGAATGGCGTCGTTGAAGACGGCGTGTTTGCCAAGATCGACATGCAGATATTCGGCCTTTATCGACCAGTTGGGGCAGATCATCGCCTCGATGCCGCCGCCGAGCGTCCAGCCGGTCACGGTCTTGGTGCCGTCGCCAACCGCGCCGTTGAGGAGGGTGTCGCCCTCATGGCCGTGCAGCGAGCCCACGGCGAGGCCGCCGGTCACGTAAGGCAGGTACCTGTCGATGGCCCAGCCGACGCGGCCGCGGAATGTGCCGAGTGCACGGAGGTTTGAATCGCAATGCGGAGGCAGGCCGCCGCAATTGCCGTTGGGGAGGGGAAGCGTTCCGACCGTACTGCCCTTGATCCAGGCGGCCGCATCGTCGCCTTCAAGGCCAAGCACCACGTTGCTGAGCTGCCAGTTGTAACCAAGTGTGCCGCCGATCAGGCCGCCCCGCACCGCAAAACGACCGCTATCGAAGGGAGTGGCATCGGTATCTTCAGCGTGCCCCCAGCCAGCGCCTCCCTGGATGCCAATGTAGAGACCGGTCCAGTTGTAGGGCAGCGGCGCGGGGGCCGCGGCCGCTGGCCGGGCCTTGAGTGCCATGTCAGCCGCATGCGCTGTGCTCAGAGGTGCGGCCAAAAGCCCAGCCAAAACCGCAAGGTGGTTAAGAACGACGCGTCGCATGCTGTCCCCCTGCACCCGCTGAAACCACGACCTTTCTTTCGCTGGCAGCTCTTTTCCGGATTCGACCTGCTGTCCGGCAACAGCGGCGACACTAGATTCATAGTCGCCATCCACGAGCCCCTGTTCCAGGTGCTGCACGGCAGGGGCACGCTGCTTTCGCCGCCGTTCTTCTACGATACTCCCGGCACGCTCGGCTACAGCGACGCATTCATCCTCAATGAGGCGCTGTACGCTCCTCTGCGACTGCTTGGCGCCGAGCCTTTTCTCGCGCTCGAGCTGGTGCCCATGCTGCTATCCGCGCCGGCGTATCTGTTCACGTTCCTTTTTCTGCGGCGCTTTGCCGGCGCCTCGGCGGCGGTCGCGACCGCAGGAGCGTTGCTGTTCACCTTCCCCAACAACCTCTACCTGAAATCGGGGCAGGTGCAGCATTTCGTCGCCTATTACCTTCCCATCGTGCTCTATTGCGCGACCTCAGCCATCGCCAATGTCCATCGCGCACGCGTTCGCTCCTGTTTTCTCGGCGCCGCCGCCGGCAGTCTCTACGGGCTGTGCTTTTCCACGGGCTACTACATTTCCTGGTTTTTCGGGATCGCTCTGATGGTTTTCGCGCCGATCTTCATCTGGCAGGGTTGGCCCGCGGTGAGGAACTGGTGGCAGGTAAATCCGCGGTCGGTTCTGGTCCTCGCCTCGACATTCGCCGCAAGCTTCATCGTCGCGCTGATCCCGTTTGTCCTCATCTACCTTCCCGCGATGCGGAACATCGGCCCCCGTTCGTTCGCGGAGTATCTGTTCTACGCGCCGCAATTCGTCGACGCGATCAACGTCGGCCCATCCAACATCTTCTGGGGCAGGTTGGTTCGTCATCTTGTACCTGACCGTCCTGAGGCGAGCGGCGAGTTATCGATCGCGATCACCCCTCTGGTATGGGTGTTGGTCGGAGCGGCTGCCCTGATCGCGGCGGCGCAACGGCCGTTGCCGACGGACAGTTCCGCAGTCATGCGGCGCGCCGCCGTGCTTGGCTGTGCGGCCGTTTGTGTCGGCCTGTTCCTCGTGACGATCAAGGTCGGCTCGCTGTCGCTGTTTCGAATTTTCTACGCTCTTGTGCCCGGCGCGGCCGCGATCCGCGCCGGCTGTCGGGCGATGATCGTCGCCAATCTGTTCGCGGTCATTGCCTTTGCGCTCGGCTGCGCCGGCGCGCGGCCGCTGCTCTCACGCCGTCGGTTCGGCTTTCCCGCGAGTCTCGGCCTTGCTCTGCTGGCGCTTGCCGTCGTGGAGCAGATCAATTTCGCGCCCACAGCCCACCTCTCGCGTGCATTCGATATCGCTCGCTTGCAGCACGTGCAGGCTGCTCCGAGCTCATGCCGGAGCTTCTATGTTAGCGACGAGCGGAAACGGCAGCCCTATGAGGTCCAGATCGATGCGATGCTGGTCGCGCTGGAGCGGGAAAGGCCGACGATCAACGGATATTCCGGCCTGTTCCCGCCGGGCTGGGATCTGTTCGACACCAAGGACGCCGCCTACGAGCGGCACGTGGCGGCGTGGATCGACAGCCGAAAGCTCGAGGGTGTTTGTCGCGTCGACGTCGAGGCGGGAACCTGGACGTCTTCACAATAGTGAGCCGGAGGGCTGCGCCCAAACAGGCAAGCCAAACCCGCAAGCCAAACCCGCAAGCCAAACCCGCAAGCCAAACCCCCAAGCCAAACCGGAGCGGCTCGCCCAGCATGAGCCGGCTGTCGGCGGCGCTGGATGCAGGCACAATTCCTGGGCGATTTCCGGCGGGTGCCGGTCGACCTAGCGGCGGCTCGCTTCGACGAGCTAATCAAAATTGAGCCGCAGGCTGATCAGCCGAAAGGCAAGCTGCCGCGCATCCGCGGACAGTCCGAACGAACGTGGTGATGCAGCGTCGGGTAGCGAAAAGGTCAAGCTCACCATGCCATCGGGGCGCACATATGCCGCAGGAATATGAAACGACACGTCCCGGGCGTCCGGCGTGGTGAAGCGCCACCGTGCAACGGCATTGCCATTGGCAGAAACTTCAACCCGTTGGTCGTGTCCGGGCATGACGAATGGCGCAAGCGATAGATGAAAATCGGCGCCCCGCGATACATCGGCAAAACGCAAGATCAGAACGGCCTCAGCCCCGTCCGACCACCGGCCCAAGGATTCGGGGTTCGACCAGCCGCTGCCAAGCAGCTTGCCTCCCTCGGAGCCGGGAACAAACGACACGGATACGTCGGTTGGCGTGATCGGTACCGTGCTCAGCAGTGACGGTTCGATGCCTTGCCTGCCGGTATCTGCCGTACACAACACGACTTCATCGACGAGCCGACAATAGTGACTGCCCAAACTCAATGAGACGACTCGGTTCGCGTTGGAAAAAACGTAGGCCGTGTTCGATTCCAGTCCGTCGCGCGCGATCTGGGAGGGCTGCCGACGGCAAAAATAGTCAAGTTGCTGACTGCTCAGCCGTCCGGCAAAGAAGCTGTTTATAGTCATATTCAGTTTCGCGGCGAGAATCCCGAATGTCCAAAAGCTGTCTCGCCCTCCCGGCGTGTTGGCATCGTTGCATTGCCAAGGTGGCTCGACGATCAAATGAGCGTGGCTGCGTCCCAGCGCCTGCCAGTCGGCCCCATCGGTAAACGAATGCGCGGAGGTGGAATTCCATCGCGCTTGGATGAAGTTGTAGAGACTGCGGGTATCCGCCACCTGAATCAACAACGCGCAAGACAATGCGAGCGCTGCCCAGCGTCTGCCGAAGGCCGCGAAAGCGAGCGTTATGACGCCGCATAGGAGAAGGTAGTACGCCGGCCAGAAGAAGCGTCCCGAGGCGCGGAAGGCGCTCAGCGCCTCAAAAACGGGCAACGGAACGGAAATGTCGTAGATAGTCCAGCTTCCGACCGTGGCCTTCAACGAGAGAGCAAGAAACAGAGATACCGCGCAAATGAGCCAGGTCGCCGCTGCCTCGCGTCTGCAAAGGTTTCTGACAAATAGTGAAGGGCGAAGCGCAAGCGCCAACGTGCCGAGAAGTATCACCCCCAGACCGAGATAGTTGTAACCCTCGTATTGTAAAATTCCGACTTGCGGTTGGGGTTTCAGGACCAAGGCGCCAAAGTTGCCCGGATCGATGGGCGCCAGCAGATTCATGGAAAACGCGCCGTATCCGCCTTCGGCATAGGCGCGCAGCTCTAACGGACGCAGTAGACCGAAGATGATCAGCCCGGCAATCGCCGATGCGAGCGAGATGCCAACACGAAGGCCGATCCAGTACAGGCGTGCACCGAGCGAAGCGCCTGCAACCTCCTTGCTCGACATCGCGGCCCGCAGATGTGCTCCGGTGTCGATGAGCAACACCATGACTATGATGTAAGCGTGGATGGTGGCAGCCAGGAAGCAAAGAGCGGCGCCGGCCGCGAGCCGCCACTTCGTCGGCGCCGCGCTCGACGTAAAGTACAAAATCAAGGCGGCGAGGATGAGCCAGTGGCTGGTCAGCGGGAAATGCCCGGATGATCTGAAAACGAACGGTGGCGCAACGAGAAACAGAAGAGCGCCGGCTATCGCTATAAGTCGGCTGTGCCCGGCCAAAAGCCACGAAATCCGGTAGCCGAAGTAGAGCTGAAGGACGCAATTGAGGGCGAAGATCAAACCAAGATACTGGAAGTCCCAGGGCAAAATGTCTCTCAGCGGCCACAGCAACAAAGCAACAATTGGCACGCAATCGAGCCAGGCTATCGGCTCGCCGAGGGGATAGCCGAGCGCACGTGACCAGCCGAGCGGGAAGCTCAACAGCGGCTCGTGACGAAAAAACGCCCAGCCCAGTTGACTGTGAGCTGGATCCCCCCAGAGCCAGGAGGTATCGAATGGATTAATGACCCGGTATCCGACGACGTAGACGGCGAAGGCAAATCCCGCAGCGATGGCGAGGAGAATGAGGGCGCCGTCGATGATCGTGCTCGGGCAACGGTCGTAAACCCGGCCTGCCTTGATAGCCGCACCTTTGAGCATGCAATCGATGCTTGCTTTGACCGAGCTGGGCAGAACCCGACTGTCCCGGATCAATATTCGCCGTTTCCGCGCCTGCGGCAAGATGTCGGCGAGCCCCGGATCGGCCTGGTCTTTGCTGAAGAAGGCGCTGGCGCATGCTCTGCGAGTGCGCGGATGTTATGCGGCAAGAGGCAGATCGGGCGCGCCGGCCGCTCTTCCAGGGCGGTCCATTTGTGACGGTGCCAACTCCTTTACGATGCGAACGAGCCTCGCATCGCGCGGCACATCGGCCATGCTAAAGCCGGTCTTCAACGCCACAGCCTTCATGGGCTCGTTGGCACGCAATATTTCGGCCGTAAGGCGCCGCGCGCCGAGGCTTCTGGCCCGACACTCCATTTCGGCCGTGAGCAGCGTACCAATCCCCCTTCCGCGCCAATCGTCTGCGACCGAAAGCGCAAATTCGCATTCGAGCCGATCAGGCGTGAACGCATGGCGCGCCTCACCGATCACGATCGATACCGCCCCCACGTCGGTCTCGGCCACCAGCGCCAGGTCGTATCTTCGGTCGAGATGGGTCACCCGCTCGAGTTCCGCCGGGGGTAACTCCTGCAGCGCGCCGAAGAACCGATTGTAACGGGACTCGGGCGAGAGCCCGCGCACGTAAGCCTGCAGGACGTCGGAATCGTCCGGGGTGATAGGACGCAAGGTCAAGGATTCGCCCGGCGGCAAACGCAGCGCACAGGGAAAATCGCGCTGAGCCCGCGCCATGACGCTCACGCCGCATGCCGCAGCGGGTTTGGCGCAAAGAGGGTGCCCGGCTGCACGATGAGCAGGGCGGGACCGCCGAGCGCGGTGACGAGCGACAGGCCTGGCCGGTCGAGCGTGAACGATTGCCCGCGGCTGAGAATTCTGTCCTCGCGTTCTCCCTCCTCGGTAATCCAGAGATTGCCGAGAAGACATCGTACCTCCACGCCGCTGCCATCCTGGAGCCTGAGCGATTCACGCTCCTTGAGATGGACCGGCGTATCCAGCGGAGTAGCCATCGGAACCTCCTGATAGATGATATTGGTGCATGTTAGTGCGGTCGACTGCGGACTGGAACATTTACGTTTCAACCCATAAGATGGCCTTTAATTGGATACCGCTCAAACGATCTTTCCTCACGGGATGTATGAGTTTTGGGAATGAATGGCCAACGCTACAACCTGCCGCACTGGCCTTCTTGCAAGGTTTTGAGGCCGCTGCACGTACGCTGAGCTTCACGAAGGCGGCCGAGGAGCTGTTCGTGACGCAGTCCGCGGTGAGCCGGCAAATCAAGGCGCTCGAGGACGATCTTGGCCTGAGGCTGTTCGAGCGGAGGGCACGTTCGCTCGCGCTGACCGAGAACGGGCAAGCGCTCTATCGGATCGCCACCGACGTCTTCGATCGGCTGCAGACCGCGACCGACCGGCTCCGCGCGGAAACCCGGGCGCGCCAGCTCGCCATTACCACGACGACAGGCTTCGCTTCGCTCTGGCTCATTCCGCGGCTGCGGCGCTTTACCGCCCTGCATCCCGACATCGACGTGCGGCTCTCGGCGACCACCGACGCGCTCAATCTCGAGCGCAGCCTCATCGACGTTGCCATCCGCTACTGTCGGCCGGAGGCGGTGCCGGAAGGCGCGGTCCGGCTGTTTGGCGAGGAGATGATCCCGGTGTGCAGCCGCGCGCTGCTGCGTGACAAGGCGCGGCCGCTCAAACAGCCGCGGGATCTCGTTCATCATACTTTGTTGCATTTCGAGTATGCTGGCGCCGAAGCTTATGTGGATTGGGGTACCTGGCTCACGGCGCTCGGCGTCGGCGAGCTCAAACCTGCGGGCGCGCTTCACTTCAGCCAGTATGAGCAGATGATTCAGGCGGCGGTCAGCGGGCAGGGTGTGGCGCTCGGCCGCCAGCCCCTGGTCAACGATCTCATCCAATCGGGCGCGCTCGTCGCGCCGTTCAGACAAACGCTGGTCGGATCGCGCGCGTATTTCATCATTAGATCGCAGCTCTCCGCCGGAAAGCCGCAAGTACGCGAATTTGCCGAATGGCTGGGCGCCGAGGCCGGCGGCAACGCCAAGGAGGAGGGCGGCTGAAAACCGCCGTGTCGCCGTGCTCGGCGCGAGCATCCCGCGCGCGAGGCGAGTCCGCCTCAGGCAGTCGGAAAAATGGTATAGCCCGCGCCGGCTCGCACATAGCCGGCGCCAATGGCGCTCAGTAGTCCTTCGATCCTCTCGACGGTCTTGTCGATCAGCCCCGGCGGCTCGCCGGCCTGAATCTGGTCCTTCAGCTCAAGGAAGGCGCGGTTGGCGTCATCGACGCGCCGCGCAAGAGCCGTCGCGATATACAGCAGCGCGACTGGGTCTTGCCCGAGCAATGCGGCGGCGTCGGCGACATGAAATTGCGACGCTTCCACGGTGCGCACATCGGCAGTGTGCGGCTGATCGAGCAGCGCAGAAAGTTCGCCGAAGATCACGCCGGGCTCCGCCACCTGGGCGATCTCGGTACCGCCCTTGATGACGCTCACCAGCCCCGCTTTGAGAATCAGGAGCCGCCCGGTTTTCGTGCCTTCGGCGAACACGGTCTCGCCGGCGCCGTAGGCAGCAAGCGGAAGCGTGGCGAGCCGTTTTTCCCAGATCTCGTTGTCGTGGATCAGCGGCACCGCCGGCACCCCTCTGCGCATCGATTCAGGACCAACATTCGCGAGGAAATACCACGAATGCAAGCGGCGTTGCAACGCGGTGTGCTCGCTCCTTGCGACGAGAATGAATCGTTTATTTCCCGGAATCGACCGCCGGGGAAACGGGCTCGACCAGACCTTGCCGAAGACCGAAATAGAGCAGCTCGATATCGGAATCCACGCCGAGCTTCGACTTGATCGCATAGTGATAGTTCGCCACTGTCTTGCGGCTCAGGTTGAGTGCCGAAGCGATCTCGTCGGTCGATTTTGCGCCGATGATCATGCGGAGAATTTCGAACTCGCGCGGCGAAAGTCCGTGCAGCCGCGTTTTCTCCTCCTGCACCCGGTCAAACGCGAGAGCCTCGCTGATCTCGGGACAAATGGCCAGGCGGCCTTCCGCAACGTCCCGCACCGCCCTTACCAGAAGGTCGGGGGGGCTGCTCTTGGTGACATACCCTTTGGCGCCGGCACGAAAGGCGTGCAGCGCGTACGCGGCCCCGGTGTGCATCGTGAACATGAGGACGCGCGCATTGGCGTCGAACTCTCGGATATGCTCGACCGCGTCAATGCCGCCGCGGCCCGGCATCGAAATATCCATGATGACGACATCGGGCCGCGTAGCCTTGTAGCTTTGATAGGCCGACGCGGCGTCGCAGGCCTCGCCGACGACCTTGAGCCCTTCCTGCTTCTCCAGGAGCGCGCGGTATCCCTCGCGAACGACGGCGTGGTCGTCGACAATAAGCACGCGGACTGTCTTCAAGCTCATGGCGGGGGTTCCGCGGGGGCCTCGAACGGAATCATAGCATGGAGCTTGAAGCCTTTGTCACCGAGATCGATGACATCCAGTGTTCCGCCGAGCGCCATGACCCGTTCGCGGATGCCGATCAGCCCCAATCCGCTGCCTTCCGCGGGCACGCCATTCTCGGCGGCTCTACCTCCATCGTCCTCGATCGTCAGCGCCAGCCAGCGCCGCTGCGCGGTGGTGTGCTCGCCGGCGTCCTGACCGAAGCCGAGAGCGACACGGGCTTGGCCCGCATGCGCGTGCTTGTTGATGTTGGTCAGCCCCTCCTGGACGATGCGATAGACGTGCGACGCCGCCGTCGGCGGCAGCACGCGCAGGTCGCCATCGATCTCGAGCGAGATTTTCAATTGGGTATTGGCTATCCGCTCTTGATCCCTGGCCAGAGACGAAAGGCTGGCGGCAAGCCCGAAGTCATCGATCTCGGGCGGCCGGAGCGTCCGCAACGTGGTCCGGAGAGCTCTCATCACGGCCATCGAAAGCTGCGACAGACTGTTAGCCTCAGGGACGAGCGCCGGGCACTGCGTCTCGGCCGTCGCCTTGATTGAAGCGGCTACCGCGCTCATGGCGCTGAGACTTTGCGCGAGCTCATCGTGCAGATCGCGCGCCAGATCGAGCCGTTCCTGCTCCTGGCTATCGACGAGCTTGGCGGCGAGCTCGGTCTTTTCGCGGATTGCCCGGTCAAGGCTCGCCGCGAGCGTGTTGAACACCTCGCTGATGCGTTGCAGCTCGATCAGCCGGAAGTTCGGCAGGCGACACGACAGATCGCCGCGCGCCAGCCTGTCGAGGCCGGCCAAAATATCCTTGGTCGGACGCAGCGCCCGGCTGATGGCTCCATACTGCAAAAGGCAAATCGCCGCGATGACCAATCCGGTAAGGCCGAGAAGCCCGGAAACCTCTTTCCAGATGGCGGCGACGACCGCGGCGCTCTCCGTGGTAACGACCACGGTCCCATACGGCCTTCCTTGAAAGGAGATGGGGCTGGCAACATCGGTCCGCCCGGCGAGAATCCAATTGCAGAGGACGGCAAACCAGTCCGGCGGCTTGCCGATATGGCGATTGAACCCGATACAGCGTGACCGCCCGACGTTTCCGTCGGGTTTTATGTATTGCAGGCACTGGCCCGGGCTCTGGAGGATTTCAGTCACCGGATCCAGGTCGGGGAAGCGGGCCGCCACATCGTTGATCGTGGCGACGCGCGACAGCTGGATCTGCAACTGCCGGACGAGAATGTCGGCGACATGCTCGTTGAGTTGGCGTACTTCGCGATAGGTGCCGACTAACGCGACGGCTGCCGCGATCACAAAGCAGATAAGCGCGACCGCCACAACTCGCAGCGTCAGTGACGATTTGAGATCGAGATTGGGGGCCATGTCGTGCTCTGTATAGAGGCATTTTAGCACAACCATTGACTGGCCCGATAATTGTCCCGGTATCGGCTGCCGCCAACGCGGCCGGTCCATGCGCGCCCTCGGTCCGAGGAAGGCGGCCTGGAACCGACGGGCAATTTGCCCAATGCTTCCCAGGCAAATCTCTGTTCCCTTTCGGACCGCGGCGGCCCATTCGAAGGAGGGGGTTGCATCCTCCGCAAACGCAAGGAAGGCACGCTCATGTCATGGACAACTCCGACGCTCGTCGAAGTGTGTATCGGCCTTGAAATCAACGGCTACCTCCCGGCCGAGTTTTGATGGCCGCATCCCGGCCCCCGGACTGGGCATTTGTGTATCGTAGGTGCCCATTCCGACGGGCCGGGTCTTGAACTGCTTTGATCGCTGAATCTCGCTTCAACATCCGCGTTTGGGCGCGGGAGGCGCTGGGTGTGCAAGCGGGGACGGTTGCACAAGCGCTGTCACTGACTGTCCTAATCATCCCCCTCTAGTGAAAAGTCCCGGCGATGTCTCGGGCTTTCAATTTAACTTGGCTGCTATTCTGCGAACGAGGGCCGGAAGGTCGCGGAGGCGGTAACGTGCACATTTCCAACGAAAGTCTTCTGGTTATATTGGTGGTTGGTCTTGTTGCCGGCTGGCTGGCCGGACAGATCGTGCGGGGTACCGGATTCGGACTCATCGGCGATCTCATTATAGGTATTATCGGCGCATTCATTGGCGACTGGTTGCTGCCCCGCATTGGTGTTCACCTGGGCACCGGCATTGTCGCCGCGATCGTCAATGCCACCATTGGCGCCGTCATCCTGCTGCTGGTGGTTCGACTTGTGCGGGGTGGTGGCCGCTTTGGGGGCGGCTTGAGCGGACGCTGGGGACGCCGATGGTAGCGGCCCGAGGAAGCAATAAGCCCCGCGCGAGGCGGGGCTCCGTAACTGGAAATGTCTCAATTTGCTTCGTCAACGGGAATCGAGGGACAATCCCAGACTGAACGCTTTTTGCCGCGTTGCTCCCTCGGTCCGTTTCAGCTTCTTGGCAATTCGACCAGCGGGCGTTTTCTTGCGCGCCATTGTCTTCAGTTCGCGAACTTGTACTGATGTCCAGGCTTTTCTCTTTGATCCATTTTTCATGCGAATCTCCATGTGAACGCTGGCACTTGTAGCTGAAAGTCAAGCAAAAGAAAAGCCCAGCTCAGAACGCGTCGTGGGCGATGCTCAGCAGTTAGATGAGGACGGCGAGGATGAGTGCCGATTGCATTGAGTTGTTGCGCGCTCCTCGCAGTAGCCGGCGTCCCGATCCGGCTCCATCTCGCAGGTGGAGGTTGCAACCTTCATTCGTGCAGATGGCGGGCGAGACCGAATCTGATAGCATGGCCGCGACCAAAACTTCGATGCTCTCGGCGCCTTTAGCTTCGATCAACTCGGAGAGTTTTGCGGGAGTTTGTGGGGCGGTAAAGCGCATCGCACTATGCTCTTATCCGGCATCGAATTCTCGGCCGACCAAGGCATGTACCATATTGTACTTCAATTTTGGCCGGAGGCCCAACAATGCCAGAAGGTATCATTGAGCCACAAGGGTTGGCCGAAATGGGTAAACACCGTTCTCCTTTGGTTGGGCACACCTACGGCGCTCATTCTTAGTGCGCTGGCCGGTTAGGAGCACTCGGGCAGGCAGGTTCCTACCTCCGGGTTGCACGAGCGGGCAATCTCCGCGATCGGGCTCCCGATGCTCGCGCATACGCTCAGTTCCAGTCGTCGTCCCGGTTTTCCATCGGTCGGCCTCGATCGTGCGCGTATTGCCGAACGGCATTATCTCCAGGGCGCGAGAAGCGTGAGGTCGAACCCGGCGATCGGATCCGCATGCCGTCGAACACCGTTCACCGCATAGCCCCGCTGGGCTCGAACGCACCGATGCGGGCCTTGGCGTTTGCCGCGAACTTCATGCCGCCGGGAGGATCGGGAACGGAGGCCGAGCGGGCGGAATTGCCGGAGTAAACGCGCGTCGCTATCGTCACCGCCGCCGCAGAGAGGGAGCCGTGCGCGAGTGGCGCCCGGCAGTGCTTTTGTCTGGGAGGCAACATGAAGCCGGGATGTACCCTGATCGCCTGTCTTCACGCCAGGCCTGAAAAGCGGGCGGAGCTTCTCAAGATTCTCCACAGCTTGGTCAAGCCCTCGCGCGCCGAGCCGACCTGCGTGGACTACCACCTCCACGTCAGCAACGACGATCCGAACCTGTTCGTGTTCTATGAGAATTGGCGCACGCGCAAGGAGCTCGACGAGCACCTGGAGACGCCGATTCTCAGGAGCTTCTGGGCGCGGCGCCTCGACCTCCTGGAGAAGGACGTCGACATCCAGTTCATCACGATGCTGAGCGATCCCGACTAGGTCGGGTGGACAAACCTATTGACGCAGAGAATCGCGAATTGATTCAAGGCTGCTCTTTGCGGAGGGCAGCCTTGATTCGCGGACTGATGACCGACGATGAGTGGGCGTACTTCGAACCGTTCCTGATCCATCGCGGCGGCGGCCGGCCGCCACGCAATCATCGCCGCGTGCTCGACGCGGTGTTTTGGTTGATGCGAACCGGCGCACCATGGCGCGACCTGCCGGAGGGCTTCGGCAACTGGAATTCGATCTTTAGGCAGTTTCGGCGGTGGGCCGACAGTGGCGTCACGTGATCCGGAGGGCTCGCGGGAAGCGGAGTGTCCGCCGCGCTGCAGATGATCGATGCGACCGCCGAGCGTAACTCGGCCTGCGCGCGCGGCTTCTCATAACGCCCTGCCGAGGTCGCCGATCGGCGTCTGCGATTACGCCGGGCAGGCCAGTTTCCGGCCTGATGCAGGAGATCGACGCGATCCGGAGATGCTCGGTGACAAGGGCTACGCAGCGAAGCCGTCCCGCAACGACAGGTGGTGGTGAAGCCGCAATCCCCAGCACTGCACAGCATGCGTCGACAATCTGCTATGCCCGCGCAATCGCATCGAGCGCGGCGAAGAACTCACGCCGTGTCGCCGCTACGACAAGCGATCGAGAGCTTCGCCGCCTTCGTGCTGCTTGCCTCATCCGAATCTGGATTAAGTTTGTCCACACGACTAGGCATTTTTACGGGAGGTATCGATGCTTAGGCGGGTGGTAGCTTCTTTGATAATTGCTTTCTGTGGCGTTTATGCCGTGAATGCTTTGTCGGTAAACTCGTATAGAGATGAGAAAAGCGATGAGATGCGAAAGATAAACAAAGCTTATTTGGCTGGAGTAAGGGACGGTATTGTTACTGTAAATCATGCTATCGCATTGGAAGGTAAGAAACCATACTTTTGTCTCCCCGACGAGCCGACATTGAGGTTTGAACAAGCTGAGGAGATCCTGTTGCAGGAGGGAAAAAAATCTCGTTCCCTAGAGTACATGCCTGTATGGCTTGTTTTATTTGAGGCATTAAAGGATACATTCCCGTGCAAGGGGCCAAATAAATGATGCTACGGCTTCGCCGCGCACATGGCGGTCCAACTCTGACTGGGCTGTCGATTAGCTCGCACCGACCTTGGAAAACCGTCGGCGGCCTGGTCGCTGCGGTTGGCGGCAGTGAATTAGGGATTTGAAAGACTATCGTTTGCAATTAAACGTCTGCTTGATGGTCGCACAACGGAATAACGCTTGGTACAATTGCTGCCGTCACATCCCTTAGCCGAATTTTCAGTGATCGATTTCGTCTCGCAAGCGTTGTCTTGGCACGCTGCGGCAACCCACGTCTCGATGGCGCCCATGTCGCACGCTAGAGCTTGATTGGCCGCCGCGATGGCGAACAAGAAGGCGGTTAAAACGCGGAGTTTGTTCATGGTTATTCTCAATGCGAGGTAATGTGTATTTACGCTGAATTGTGGGAATTGGAAAGAGCCAGCGACACTGTCAGCCCAGCGCAAGACACCGAGCGGGATGCCTGAGGAATGAGCGCAGTCTATTACGCCGTGATTGCCGCTATTGCGGCAGGGTTTTATAGCTATTTCCAGCGACTAGCTTCGCCGAACGTGAATCAACTGTTCGGCGCGTTGGTGGTCTCTGCCGCTGCGCTCACTATCGCAGCGCTGCTCCTTGTGTTTCAGCTCGGCAAAATTCGTCTGTTCACAAATCCGGTGGGCATGTGGTTTTTGCTAGGTGCAGGAGCCGCGGCCTTTTCAATCGACTACTTTACGCTGCAAGCGTATTCAAGGGGTCTACCGATCTCTGTTGGTGCTCCTATTGGTATTGCTGGGGGAGTTGCAACCGCTGTGGTGATTGGGCTTCTGCTTGGTGAACATCTCTCCTTTGGGAAACTTGCAGGAATAATCCTAGTGGTCATCGGCGGTATCGTGCTGGTTGCCTATAAGTAATTGCCCACTGACGCGACGGCGAAGCTCACCTGCTAAGGTCGCAACAAGCCGCGCTGTTTTGGCGGAAGACGAGATGCCACCGAGCAGTCGAAACCTCGGCACCCGATTAGACCTCGTGCCTCATTAAGGGCGCCCGAGCGACAGGATTGCAGTTACGAAGACGTCGCCCCGGACGACACGCACCAATACGATTTCATGGGCGAAACGTGGGCACGACCAAGAAGCCAGTTCAGCTAAGTCTTTGATGATAATGGTGGGCGCTGTAGGGATTGAACCTACGACCTCTCCCGTGTGAAGGGAACGCTCTCCCGCTGAGCTAAGCGCCCGGCCGATCGGGGCTGTGATTTAAGGAACGGGTTCGAGGGGTGTCAAGCGACGCCGGCAAATCACTTGGGAGGTGCGGCCGCCGGTACGCGCAGAGAAAGAGCGGTAAAGACGAACGCTAGTTCGATGCGACGCGCGAGGCGCTCGACTGCAGCGCGCGGATGCGGTCCGCCAGCGTGCCCTTGCCCTGCCTCGGCGAATCGATCGCGGCGGCGGCGCCCTCGCCATTGCTGCCTGCGGCTCCGTTGGCCATTCCCTGGCCGACCGCCGTTCCCTCGACGGCGAGCATGGTTTCGATCGGCGACCCGGGGCCTTCGAGCACGGCGGTGAGGCGCGCCACCTCGGCGGCGACGTCGTTGATGCGCTCGCGCAGGAGCGCATTCTCGACGCGCTCGGCCGCCCAGGCGGTTTCCGCTTCGCGCTTCATCGTCGCAATCTCGCGCTGCAACTTCGACCGCTCCTCGAGGGCGGCGGCGAGCTGCGCGTCGAGCTGGCCGATGTCGGAGCGGAACTGGTTGGCCGCGGAATCGCTGCGGTTGCCGGCGTGGGCAAGCTCGCCGCGCAGATCGCCTTCGAGCGTGCGCGCGCCTTCGAGCTCGCCGTGCAGCCGGTCGATCTCGAATTCGCGCTCGGCGAGCAGGCGGCCCTGTTCGTTGAGCCGCGCTTCCAGCTCGTGCACGCGGCGGCTTAGAACCTCGGCCTCCGTCGTCTGCATCACCAGCTGGCGCTCCAGCTCGTCGGTCCGGGCGGCGAGATTGTCGAGCTTGCCGCGCGCCCCGTTCAACTCCTTGGTGACGATCTCTGCCTCGCGGCGCTCGCTCGCCAGGCGTTCCTCGGCTGCCTTCACCGCGCGTTCGGCCTCGCCGACACTCAGCCTCATGGCCTCAATCTGCATCCGCGCCGCCGCCAGCTCGACGCGCTGGTTGTCGGCGGCGAGCGACCGCTCGCCGAGCTCGGCGATCACTTTCTCGAGCCCCGTCTCCTTGTCGGCCAGTGTGCGCTCCGCCTCGTACAGCGAGCTCGTCTTCAGCTCGAACTCCTGCTCGCTGTCACGCAGCTGATCGCGCAGCGCCTTGTCGCGCGATTCCAGCGCAAAGATCGCCGCGGTCTTCTCGCCAAGCTCCTTCTTGAGCTGATTGATGGCGTCGCTCTTCTTGGCAAGCTCGGCGAGCTGCGTCGTCGTCTTGGCCTTCATCTGGTCGACGCTCATTTCGAGCCGCCGGGTCGACATGGCGAATTCGGCGCGCAACTGATCCTTGTCGGCGCGGATTTCGGCGATCGACAGCGGCGTCGCCGCCTCCAGGCGCCGCATCGTCAGGCGCACGGCGCGGTTATGTACGAGTGGAACGAAGAGCAGTCCAAGCAATGCCGAAACGAGGAAGCCGATCCCGAAATACATGATCGGTTCGATCATGACACCACGCCTCCAAGCCCCTCCCTTCGCTCCCCCGCAAGCGGGGGAGGGAGGGGAGGGGAGCGGCACCACTTTGCCACGTGGGCGCCGCATGCACGACGCCCACAACGAGGTAACCTAAACCGAGAATGGGCGCTGCGCTAGAAAAAGACAGAGGTTTGTTACGTCTGCCTGTGCGCGGCGCGTCGCCGCCGCGGTGGACAGTCAGAACGGGTTCCAGGTCGGTTCGGTGGTGAACTTGAGATAGCCGACGTTTGCCCCAAGCCGCAGTCCAAGGCCGGAGCGGATCGGCACGACGACGATGTTGTTGGCGGCCAGCGCCGTCATGCCGAACCCGCCAACGAAATAGGCCGAGCCGGCCACGCCGCCGAACCGATCGAAGATCGCCGCCGTCCGCGGCAGGTTATAGATCAGCATCATGGTGCGGGCGCCGTCGGCGCCGGCGTCGAAGCCGAGCGACGGTCCCTGCCAGAACACGCGGACGTCGCCGGCATTCTTGGTATAGAGCGTGCCGTCGCCGTAGCGCAGGCCGCCGATGAACGCGCCGCTCGCCTCTTCACCCAGAATATAGCCGTTCGGCAGGCCCCATTGGCTTACCGCCTTCTCGACGACGGAAGCGAGCCCGCGCGAGATGCCGCCGAAGAAATGGTGGCCGGCATCGATGACCTCGTTCGACGAGTATTGGTTGGTGGGTGGTGGCCCCTGCGGCGGCGGCGAATCGGTCTGCGCCAGCCCGGGAGCGGCGCCGAGGCCGACAACGAGCCCGGCAATGGCGGCAAAGCGCGCGGCGAAATTCATCAGGCGTCCCCCAAGTTAACCGGTTACTCACCCACCCGGCACACCTCTCGGTTCCACTCCCCATTTCAAGTTTGGCGCAAGTTCAATGCGAATCATTCCATTTTTTGCCAACACTATGACCGCAGCACGGCGACAACGAAAGGGATACCGCGTTTATGGTGCAGCGCTCGGCGCTCTGATGTTTGCGTTTCGCGCACGCTAAGCCGTTGATTTGGCGGCAGCGAACCCAGGGTTCCGCAGGTGGTCGATGAGCTTTTCGTACTTCGCCGGCCGTTAGGCTTCGGCGGGTACGTCCGCCGGATCGCCGCAGGCAAGGAACGCGGGGATTTTCAGCCCCGCACTGCCGTAAGCGAGCGGCTGGCCGGTCGGACCAACGACACATCCTCCAGCCGCCGCCACGATGGCGTGGCCGGCCGCCACGTCCCAGTCGTGCGTCGGCCCGAGCCGCGGATAGAGGTCGGCGCCGCCTTCGGCCACCCGGCAGAATTTAATTGCTGAACCGGACGCCACCCGCCGCGCTCCGGGCCAGCGCTTGAGATAGGCCTCCGTCCGGGCATCGAGGTGCGATCGGCTCACCATGACCAGCAGGTCGGCGCCGGGGCGGGGCCGCGTTCGGATTCTCTCCGGCGGAGACGTTCGTCCGGCGAAAAATTCCAACCGCTCGGCGCCGCGGCCGACGACGCCGCGCCAGATGCGCCCGAGCGCCGGCGCCGTGATGACGCCGGCGGCGGGGGCGCCGTCGGCAACTAGGCCTATATTGATTGCGTACTCGTCGCGGCCGGCGATGAACTCGCGCGTGCCGTCGAGCGGATCGACCAGAATGAAGCTTGGCGCCGCGATGCTCGCCCCGGCGAGGTCAGCACTTTCCTCGGAGATGACCGGAAGCGGAAGCCCGAGCCGTGCCAGGCCGTCGCGGATCACGGCTTCGGCGGCTTCATCCGCCGCGGTCACCGGCGAGCCGTCGGCCTTGAGCCGAACGCCCCTGTCCGCGGGCATGCTGCGGATCGCTTCCGCCGCGGCAATGCTGATTGCGGTCAGCTCCTCCAGGAGCGCGGCACAGGCGGCAGAGTCGAAATTGGACACGGGGCGCTCCCGGCTTCCGGCCGCAGCAATATCGAGGCGCGCCGGCAAAGGGGGAGCCGTTTACCATAGCCCGGCGCAAACGGCACGATTGCCGAATCGCGCCGGTTATGACAGGCACGCCCTTGGCGTCCTGCTCAAGCGGAGCTGCTCATGTCCGCCCCTGTTTCCGGTCCCATCGCGGTTGGAGCCCTCGATCTTGCGGCGCTGCTGTGCTCGCGCGTCTGCCATGACTTGATCAGTCCGGTGGGCGCGATCGTCAACGGCATCGAAGTCCTCGATGAAGGAAAAGACGAGGAGACGAAGACATTTGCGCTCGACCTGATCCGCAAGAGCGCGGCGCAAGCGTCCGCCAAGCTGCAATTTTGCCGGATGGCGTTCGGCGCCGCCGGTTCCGCCGGCGCCCAGATCGAACTCGGTGACGCGGAAAAGACCGCCCGCGGGCTCCTCGAGGACGGCAAGATCACCCTGGTCTGGAATCTGCCGTGCGAGTTGATGCCGAAGAATCGGGTGAAACTCCTCATGAACATGCTCATGCTCGCGGCGGCCGCCATCCCGCGCGGCGGCGTACTGACGGCCGATCCGATCGCCGGCGCGGAGGGGGGAGCGGGGTTCGCGGTGAGAGCGTCCGGCCTTAATGCCCGTTTGCCCGCCGCCACCGCGGAACTGGTCAGCGGCAGCCCGGCACAGGCCGTCGATGCCCATGTCATCCAGCCGTTTTACGCCGGCATCCTGGCCCGGGACTGCGGGCTCGTCCTTTCCGCCGGCAGCGAGGGCGAGGCCGTCGTGCTAACGGCGCGCTGACGGTTTTCCGCGGTCGCAGAGCGGGCGGTAGCGTACTCCTTCTCCGCAACCGAAATTAAACCCTTTGGCAACACACTGGCCATGGATGGCCGGGCGCCGCTTCGCGCCCGGCGGCGAAAGCGCGCGCGCAATGCGGGCGCCGACGGGTAGCGTGAGTCGTGCGAGGCGCCAGTAGATGGACGACCTGCTCCGGGAATTCCTCACCGAGACCAATGAGAGTCTCGATCGGGTCGATGCCGAGCTGGTGCTCGATCTGCAGTCCGCGGCCGGCGTCGGCACCGCCTTTACGATCAAGATTCCTCTCACCCTGGCGATCGTCTCCTCGCTCCTCGTCGAGGCCGGCGGCGAGCGCTTCGCCATGCCGCAGCTCTCGGTGCTCGAGCTCGTGCAGGCGGGCAATGGCGAACATCGGATCGAGCGGATCAAGGACACGCCGGTGTTGCGTCTGCGCAAGAAGCTGTTGCCGCTCATCTACCTCAAGGAAATGCTGCGGCTCGGCGATCGCGCCAGCGGCGATTGTTTCGTCGTGGTCACTCAGGTCGGCAGCCAGGTTTTCGGCATCGTGGTCGACGGCGTGTCACACACCGAGGAAATCGTGATCAAGCCGATGTCGTCGAAGCTGCGCCACATCGCGGTGTTTTCCGGCACCACGATCCTTGGCGACGGCTCGGTGATCATGATCATCGACCCTAACGGAATCGCCCAGGCCCTCGGCGGTTTCGCGCCGTCCGTGCAGGCCGACAAATCCGATGGCGCCGACAGCGAGGAGATGGCGAGCGACGACTTGACGCCGCTGCTGGTGTTCCGCGCCGGATCACAGCAACCGAAAGCCGTTCCGCTCTCGCTCATATCGCGCCTCGAGGAAATCGATTGCCGCCGGATCGAGGTCTCCGACGGCCGCCACCTGGTGCAATATCGCGATCAGCTCACGCCGCTGCTGCGCGTCGACACGCGCGCCGGCATCAAGCAGGAGGGCACGCAGCCGATCCTGGTATTCTCCGATCACGGCCGCTCCATGGGTCTGGTCGTGGACGAGATCGCCGATATCGTGGAGGAGCGGCTCGATATCGAGGTGGCAAGCGACCGCCCGGGAGTTCTCGGCTATGCAGTGGTCAAGGGAAGCGCCACCGAGATCATCGACGTCGGCCACTATCTGCCGCTTGCCTTCGACGATTGGCTCAATCGACGGGACATGAAGACGGCGCCGCGCCCGCGCACGGTGCTGCTCGTCGACGACTCGCCGTTCTTCCGCGACATGCTTTCGCCGCTGATCAAGGCGGCGGGTTACCAGGTGATCTCGGTCGGTTCGGCAGAGCAGGCGCTCGCTGCCGCCAAGTCGGAAACGCGGATCGATCTCGTCATCACCGACATCGAGATGCCTGACATGGACGGCTTCGAACTCGCGTCGGCGTTGCGCGCAAATCCGCGCACCTCTGCGATCCCGATCATCGCGCTCTCCGCCGTGGTCTCCGCCGACGTGATCGAGCGCGGCCGCGCGGTCGGCTTCCACGATTTCGTCGCCAAGTTCGACCGAACCGGACTGGTGGCGGCGCTCAAGGAGCAGAGTACCGATCTTCATCGGGTGGCATGAACAGCCCGGAACAGCCATGCACGACGGCGCCGACTACACAGAGTTCGTCACGTTCACCACCGCCGGACAATTGTTCGGCGTGCCGATTGGGCGCGTGCAGGACGTTTTCAAGCCGTCACACATCACGCCGGTGCCGCTCGCAGGGGCCGAGATTGCCGGCGTGCTCAATCTGCGCGGCCGTATCGTGACTATGATCGACCTGCGTCGCCGTCTCGAACTCGAGCAGGGCGAGAACGATCGCACGCCGATGGCAATTGGCATCGAATCAAGGGGGGAGTCCCTCGGGCTCTTGGTCGACGCAGTTGGCGAAGTGCTCAAGCTGCCGAACGCGGAGCGCGAGGCGGTTCCTATCAACCTCGATCGCAAGCTCGCCGCCGTATCGGCCGGCGTGCACCGGCTCGATGGACAGCTCCTGGTCATTCTCGACATCGACCGGGTGCTCGACCTGCGCGCGGTAGTGGCGGCCGCGTGAGGGGACGGTGCGTGGGCGAACGGAGCATGGAAGCGACGGAACATCGAAGGCGGGTGCGCCCGCCGAACTTGCAAACACTGTTGTGATGAGGAAACCATGAAAACGTGCCTGGTCGTTGACAACTCAAGCGTCATCCGCAAGGTGGCGCGGCGAATTCTGGAAGGGCTCGAGTTTCAGATCACGGAGGCGGAGGACGGTGAAGGCGCCATCGAAGCGTGCCGCAACCAGCTTCCGGATGCGATCCTGCTCGATTGGAACATGCCGAAGATGGACGGCTACGAATTCCTGCGGGTGTTGCGCCGCCTGCCCGGCGGCGACAAGCCGAAGGTGGTGTTCTGCACCACCGAGAACGACGTCGCCCACATTGCCCGGGCGCTGCACGCCGGCGCCAATGAATACATCATGAAACCCTTCGACAGGGACATTGTCGAAGCCAAATTCCAGGAAGTCGGGCTCATCTGAGCGCAGTAGCTCGGGCGCCTGCCGGGCTCTCGGCGGCTGGGATTCGAACGTGAAGCGTCCCGCGAACGCGGAAGCTTGAGGCGAGAAGTTCGACTGCGGAAGTCAGAGTGCAAAAGTAACAGTCAAAAAAAGTCACAGTGCAATGAGTATTGCCGTTGCCGCCGCAAGCCCTGCGGCCTCTGCCGACCGGCCCATCCGCGTCATGGTCGTCGATGACGCGGTCGTTGCCCGCAGCCTGGTGCGGGGTTGGATCGATGCCGAACCCGACATGAAGGTTGTCGCCGCGCTGCGCACCGGGCGTCAGGCGGTGGATGCCATCGAACATCACGACGCCGACGTCGTCATGCTCGACGTTGATATGCCGGAGCTCGATGGGATTTCGGCGCTGCCGCTGCTGCTCAAGAAGAAGCGCGGCCTCGTAGTGATCATGGTGTCGACGCTCACCCGCCGGAGCGCCGAGGTCAGTCTGCGGGCGCTGTCGCTTGGCGCTGCCGACTATGTTCCCAAGCCGGAAGCCGCGCCAGACGCGGCCACGTCGGTTGCGTTCCGGCGTGAATTGATCGAGAAAGTCCGTACCCTCGGCCGCGGCCACTCGGCGTTACGTGCCCTTGCGCCGGCCGCGGTACCGGCGGCGGATCCATCGCTGCGCCGCGCGCTGCGGCCGGGCGGCGGACTGCCACTTGCGGCCGGCACCAGCACCGTCAACCTGCGGCCGTTCTCGCTCGCCGCGCCGCGCGCGCTGCTGATCGGCTCCTCGACCGGCGGTCCGCAGGCGCTTTCGGCGCTGCTTGCAACATTGACCGCCGCGATCGACCGCGCACCGGTGTTGATCGCGCAGCACATGCCGCCGACCTTTACCGCGGTCTTGGCCGAGCACCTCAAGGGCGCCGCCGGCCGCGACGCGCACGAGGGCGAGGACGGCGAACCGGTCCTCGCCGGCGGCATCTACGTGGCGCCCGGCGGCCGTCACATGCGCGTCGTGCGCGGCCCCGGCGGTGTGCGGATCGCGCTCGGCGACGACCCTCCCATCAATTTCTGCAAGCCGGCGGTGGACGCTCTGTTCTCATCGGCGGCGGCAGCATGGGGCGCCGGCAACCTCGCGCTCGTGCTCACCGGCATGGGCACCGACGGTACCCGCGGCGCCGCGGATCTTGTCGCGGCGGGCGGCAGCGTGATCGCTCAGGACGAGGCGACGAGCGTGGTGTGGGGCATGCCGCGCTCGGTTGCGCAAGCCGGACTGTGTTCGGCCGTACTGCCGCTCGATCAGATTGCCGCGAACGTGACGCGCTTGTTTTTTGGAGACCGCCAGTGACGCCGCTCGACTACGACTTCTTGCGCAAGTCCCTCAAGGAACGCTCGGGGCTCGTGCTGTCCGCCGACAAGCAGTACCTGGCCGAGAGCCGACTGCTGCCGGTGGCGCGCAAGGCCGGCCTCGGCACCCTCAGCGAACTGGTGGCCGTGCTCAAACGCGGCAACGCCGAAGCGCTGATGACGGCGGTGGTCGAGGCGATGATGACCAACGAATCGCTGTTCTTTCGGGACAAAGTGCCATTCGAGCATTTCCGCTCGACCAACCTGCCGGCGCTCAAAGCGGCGCGCCGCACCTCGCGCACCATCCGCATCTGGTGCGCAGCCGCCGCGACCGGCCAGGAGCCGTATTCGCTCGCCATCTGCCTCAAGGAGATGGAGCGCGACATCGCCGACTGGCGCATCGATATCTTGGCGACCGACCTCTCCAACGAAGTCCTGGGGAAGGCGCGGGCGGGGATCTACAGCCAGTTCGAGGTGCAACGGGGGCTGCCGATCCACCTCCTGATCAAGTATTTCACGCAGTCGAACGATATGTGGCAGCTCACGCCGAACATTCGCGGCATGGTCAAATACCGGCAGGTCAATCTGATGTCGGACTTCTCCCACCTGGGCATGTTCGATCTGATCTTCTGCCGCAACGTCCTCATCTATTTCGACCAGCAGACGAAGGTCGATCTCCTCGACCGGCTTGCGCAGGTCACCGCGGCCGACGGCTATCTCGTGCTCGGCGCGGCCGAGACAGTGGTGGGGCTGACCGACAGCTTCACGACCGTTCCTGACAAGCGCGGCCTCTATGCGCCCAATCCGCGCCTGCCGCTGCGATGGGCCGCCGCCGGCAAACCCGGCCCGCGCCTCGTCGCCGCAAGCGGCGGGCGCTGAGTCACGACGAAGTCGCCGCCGGATCGGCCGGGCAGAGACGCTGATGCCCTCGGCGCGAATGCGCTCGAAACCCTCAGCGTGCGCGTGGCACGGAGCGGCCGCGTCAAGCCGGGGTTGCGAGGAGCGCTTGCGGGTAAGCAAAAACCCCGGCCGCCTGGCCGGGGTCTTGAAAACTTGGCGCTGAAGATGCGGCGCCGGCGGTCACGCCGGGATCCTGGCCTCGGCCTCGATCGGCTCGCGCAGCACGTAGCCGCGGCCCCAAACGGTCTCGATGTAGTTCTTGCCGTTCGACGCGTTGGCGAGCTTCTTGCGCAGCTTGCAGATGAAGACGTCGATGATCTTGAGTTCCGGCTCGTCCATGCCGCCATAGAGATGGTTGAGGAACATCTCCTTGGTCAGGGTCGTGCCCTTGCGCAGCGAAAGCAGCTCCAGCATCTGATATTCCTTACCGGTCAGATGCACGCGCGCACCGTTGACCTCGACCGTCTTGGTGTCGAGGTTGACGACGAGATCGCCGGTCTGGATGACGGATTGAGCGTGGCCCTTGGAGCGCCGCACAATCGCGTGGATGCGCGCGACCAGCTCGTCCTTGTGGAACGGCTTGGTCATATAGTCGTCGGCGCCGAAACCGAGCCCCCTGACTTTGTCCTCGATGCCGACGAGGCCGGAGAGGATCAGGATCGGCGTCTTCACCTTGGAGACGCGCAGGCTGCGCAGCACCTCGAAGCCTGACATGTCCGGAAGGTTGAGATCGAGGAGGATGATGTCGTAGTCGTAGATCTTGCCGAGATCGATCCCTTCCTCGCCGAGGTCGGTCGTGTAGACGTTGAAGCTCTCGGATTTGAGCATCAACTCGATCGATTGCGCGGTGGCGCTATCGTCTTCGATCAGCAAAACGCGCATGCCAAGTTCCCTTCCTCGCCGCGCGGCTTAAGGTCGGCGCGCCATGGCGGCGCCCAGAAAACGCCTTGGGACAAACTGATTCGGAACTGTAAACGCCTATGGTTAACAAAACCTATTTCCGGCACGCAAGCATTCCCTGGGCAATTTCGACCGAATCGCCTTAAGATATTGCGAGCGAGTGGTTTTTTAGCCACGATGACGTTCATGTTTCACGTTAAGTCCCGGCGATAACCGACTCTGCCGACTCGCCCCTCCGTTCTGGCCGGGCGAGGCCGCCTTGCTCCCAAGGACGACGCAATGATTAACGGCCCGGGTAAATACAGCGTTAACATCGCGACTCCCGGGGTAACCATTCGTGGCACGGACGGTGCGCCGCTGCATGACGGCCCTCGCCGAGCAGATCAGCGAACTCGACAGCATCGTGATCTACGGCCGCGTCGTCGGCGTACGCGGGCTCGTCATGGAGCGTGCGCTGCCGAGCGCGGGCGCTATCCGGCCATCAATGTGCTGCAACCGGTGTCGCGCACCATGCCGCGTGCGGCCGATCAGGCCTATCTCCCAGTGCTCACGCGAGCGCGCCAGGTCATGGCGATCTATGCGGACATGGAGGAGCATTCGGCTCGGAGCCTATCGTGCCGGGACCGGCCCCCGAGGTCGACGAGGCTATCCGGCTGCACAAGCCGCTCGAAGCTTTTCTTGCCCAAGGTAAGGAAGAAGCAACCAGCTTGGCGGAAGGATACCGTCGGTTGGCCGAAATCGTGGCCGCCTCGGAAACCGAACGCTAACGTTATCGCGCCATAGTGGCGTGGGGGTGCCGCTTCGCCCGCCGTGCGCCCTCGCCCACATGCGGTGAAGGCAGAGTGCACGGTGAGCATGGCCCCGGTCCGCGACTTCGGGGAGTAGCAGTCGATGAAGTCCCGTGAGACGCTCATCCGCCTGAAGAAATTTCAGGTCGACGAGAAACGGCGCAAGGTCGCGCAGATCGAGACCATGATCGCCGAATTCGATCGCATGGCGAACGACCTCGAGCGGGAAATTCGCGTCGAGCAGGACCGCGCCGGCATCCACGACCCGGCGCATTTCGCCTATCCGACCTACGCCAAAGCGGCGATCGGGCGGCGAGAGAATCTCAAGCGTTCGGCGGACGAGCTGCGCGCTCAGCTCGAGGACGCGAAGATGGCGCTCGGCGAGGCCTTCGACGAACTCAAGAAGGTTGAACTGCTCGATGAGCGCGACCAGCTACGCGAACGCGAAGCCGAGAGCGCCGCCGAGCAGCACGAGCTCGATTCGATCGCCCTGATGCGTGTGCGCGGCAGCGCGCCCGCCTGATCCAAATCCGGCCAGACCCGAATTCCACCCATTCCCCGCGCAAGCCGGAACCGGCTTTCCTCGCGCCCGCGACCTTTCAGCGCCGGTTTCACTCTCGACGAGCGCAGGCCTCCGCGGCGATAATTGGCTGCCGTGCCAGGGGCCGGGGGCGATCATGTTGATGCAAGCGGAACTCGTCTGGCTGCTCGCAGCCGTCGCCAAGGGCGACGAGTTGGCTTTTGAGCGGCTCTACGAGGCCACCCGAGCGAAACTCTATGGCGTGGTGCTGCGTATCTTGGGTCGGCCGGAGCTGGCCGAGGAAGTCATGCAGGAAACCTACCTCAAGATCTGGAAGGCCGCAGGCGCGTTCGATCCGACGCTGGCGAGCCCGATCACCTGGATGGTGGCCATGGCGCGCAATCGCGCCATTGATATCGTGCGCAAAAAGCCCGAACTCTCGCTCGAGGACGGCCCGGAGGCGCTTAATGTCGCGGCCGACACGCCAGCGCCGCTCGCCCGCCGCGAGATGACCGAGGAGCTCAAGCGGCTCCTCTCCTGCCTCGGCAAGCTCGACCCGGAGAAGCAGCGCATCGTTTTGCTCGCCTATTACAGCGGCTGGAGCCGCGATCAACTCGCCAGGAAGCTCGATATTCCGGTCAATACCATCAAGACCTGGTTGCGTCGGAGCCTTTTGGAAATCCGCGAGTGCATGGAACTCTGATTTCGGGGAGCGGGCGGGGAAGCGATGTACGAGGACGACCGTGACGCACTTGCTGCCGAATATGTGCTGGGGACGCTCTCGGGCGACGAGCGCACCCAGGCAGAGACCTTGATGTCCATCGATCCCGCCTTCGAGGCGGTGGTGCGCCAGTGGGAGCGGCGGCTCGGTGAGCTCAACGTCATGGTCGAGGCGGTAGAGCCGGCTCCGGAAGTCTGGGAACGGATCAGCGCCAGCATCCGGCCGGCCCCCACGATTGCCCCTATCCTTGCGTCGCCCAGCGCCGCGGACGACGACGAGGTCAAGCTGCCACGCATCGACGAGGCCGAATTGCATGCGCCGCACGCGCCCGAGGTCCCGTCCCCGGTCGCCGCGCTCGCTTCGAGCCTTCTGCCGCCGGACCCCGAGCCGCAGACCCGAACGCCGGCCGAGTCGCCCGTGGTTACCGTTTCGGGCAGGGCTTCCTCGCCGGAGGCGGCGCCGGGCGAGCCAAGGAAAGTCGAACGCAGCGCCGACGTGATCTACCTTGCAGGCAAGGTCAAACGCTGGCGGCGTCTGACGCTGGCGATCGGCGCGCTTGCTGCTGTCATGGTGCTCTATATCGCGGTCGGGCAATTCGCGCCCGACCTCATTCCGTATGGGTTGCGCCCGCCGGGCTTGCCGATGATGTCGGCGCAGGGGCCCGGCCGCGGGCCGCAGGATGGTCTGGTCGTCGTCTTGCAACAGGAGCCGACCGCGCCGGCGTTTCTGCTCACCCTCGACACGCAAAAGCGAATGCTGACCGTGCGCCGCGTCTCGGCCACGCCGGAGACGGGCCGCAGCTATGAACTATGGCTGATATCGAGCCGTTCCCCGAGCCCGCGGTCGCTTGGGATCGTGGGGAACGATGAATTCACCCAGCGCGCGCTTCCGGGGAATTTTGACGCCAATACGTTACGCGCCGCAAGCTACGCGGTGTCGCTCGAGCCGGCGGGCGGCTCGACCACTGGCGCGCCGACCGGCCCGATCCTTTTCACCGGAAAAGCGGTCGATTCTCTGCCGGCAACGCCAAAGACGTAAAACGCCGCTGTTCGCTCACGCCCGCGACAGAACAGAATCGCGAGTGGAGCAAATACGGCGCTAACGCCGACTGCGCCACCCTGGCGGCGAGAAGCTTAGCTGCAGTCACGACGAAATCAGCGGATGGAAGGCAGACGCCCGGTCATGGCTGTGGGTTGCCCGGCCTTGACGAGCGGCGCAGTGCCGAGATCGACATCGCGGACCTGGGCGAATATGCCGACTGCCGCGACCAATGTCGCGCACAGAAGGCCGATGACCACGATCTTCAAATGAGTGCGCCCATCGGCGCTATACATCGAATGATTCATGGCGTCCCTCCGGTCATTCCGGGCCAAGGAGAATGGTCGGCTCCCACAGCCAAAGGAGAATTGTCTGGCTCCCGTAGCTAAGTGCGAGCTGTTGCCCTGAAAACGCGGCTTCACTGAACCTTGAACAACCGTGATAACGGGTGAGGGGCTTCTTTGTTCCGCCGCGGCTCAGCACGGCGCGCTGGAACAAGCCACAAGTCATTGTTCGGGAAAACGAATTGCGGCCATCCGGCCGCTGCGCCGGAGCATGGTGCCGAGGTCGGCGAGGCGCGAGAGCGCCGCGGACGCCGCGCCGTCCTGCGCCACGGTGGTACCGGTCATGCCGGTTGATCGTCCTGGTCGGCGGTCGCGTGTTTCAAAGCTCTGTGCGGCGGCTGACGGACCGCCGGCACGCAACCGAGGAGCCGCGCTCGCGTCCAAGGCTGTCCCCGAAGGCGCTGGGATATGAATACCTCCCCGGCAAAATCTGCCGGGTATAGGGCTACCGCGGCGTTAACGCGGGGCCGGCCACCTGCAGATTTGCGAAGAGTGCGGGTAATCTCCAGCTTCGTGGGGAGTTAAAAGTGAATCGAGGTGCAACATGCATTCGCGCTCCATAACCCCCTGGACGCACGGTCACGCCTTTCTCGGCGAGCGTCACGACGAGCATGAGCGGCGCACCTGGGGCGTTGTAGCCTTGACCGCGGCCATGATGGTCGTCGAAATTGTCGGCGGCTCGCTGTTCGGCTCGATTGCCCTTGTCGCCGACGGTTGGCACATGGCGACCCACGTCACCGCGCTGGCGATCGCCGGCTTCGCCTATTTGTTCGCCCGCCGGCATGCCCGCGATGCGCGCTTTTCGCTCGGCACCGGCAAGTTCGGGGAACTGGCGGCATTTACCAGCGCCATCATCCTGGGGCTGATCGCGCTCGGGATCGGCTATGAGTCGGTCCTGCGGCTCTTCCACCCAGTGGTCATCCATTTCGAGGAGGCGGTGCCGATCGCGGTGCTGGGACTGTGCGTCAATCTCGCCAGCGCTTGGCTATTGCGCGCGCCGCAAGACCAGGAGCACGTCCACTCCGGCGCGGACCACCATCACCTGCATGAGGCACGCCACGGAGCACATCATCACGACACCAATTTTCGCGCCGCCTACGTGCACGTCCTTGCCGATGCCGTGACCTCAGTGGGGGCGATCGCGGGGTTGTCGGTGGCGTGGGCGTTCGGATGGAGTTTCATGGATCCGGTGGTGGGACTTCTGGGCATGATCGTGATGGCGTCATGGGCGGTAAGCCTCATCCGCTCCGCCGGCCGCGTGCTGCTGGACGCCGTTCCCGACCCGGAGCTTGCGCAGACCATTCGGCAGCGAATGGAGATCGGCGGCGACCGGCTAACCGACCTGCATGTGTGGCAACTCGGGCCCGGCCACGCCGCAGTGATGGCGTCGGTCGTGTCCGATTCCCCGCAAGCGCCGGCGGCCTACAAGCGGCGCCTTGAAGGTTTGGCTGGGTTGTCGCATGTGACGGTCGAGGTGAATGCGTGCGGTAATGCGCAAATGGGGAATCACGAGTAGCGAATGGGGAATAGGGGCCAGGAGGGACGCGAAGAGAACCCCTCTCGATTCGCCGTTTTGCTGCTCGCTGGGATGCTTGCGATCTGCACTCCGCCCGCAGCCGTCGCGCAAACGCCGCCCGCCGCTTTCATCGATGCGGCGACTGTGGTGCCGGCTCTCATCGTCGACATGCGCTACGCCGGCGCCCACAATTTCGTCGGCCGGCCGATCCCCGGCTACGATGCGGCGCGTTGTTGGCTCACGCAACCGGCTGGTGCCGCGCTCGGCGAGGTAGCGCGCGACTTTGCGCCGCGTGGCCTCGTGCTCAAGGTCTTCGACTGCTATCGCCCGGCGCGCGCGGTGGCGAGCTTCATGCGCTGGGCGCGCGACCTCAACGACACCGCCGGCAAAGCGGAATTCTATCCTCAGATCGACAAGCGCACGCTGTTCCGCGACGGCTATATCGCCGCGCGCTCAGGCCATTCGCGCGGCTCGACCGTCGATATCACGCTCGCAGAGGCCGGCGGCCGCGAACTCGACATGGGAACGCCGTTCGATTTCTTCAGCCCGCGGTCTTCGCCTGCCGATCCGAGCGTCGCCGGTTCCGCCCGCGCCAATCGTGCCTTGCTCGCCGCTGCGATGCGGCGCCGCGGCTTCCGGCCTTACGCGAAGGAGTGGTGGCATTTCACGCTGGCGCGAGAACCATTTCCCGCAACTTATTTCGATTTTCCGGTGCGGTGATGCCGGGGTCGTGGGCGCGGCGTGCGCCGCGGCCGCCGCTGCCGGCGCGGGGAGGGCGCGACCGCGCGTTCACAGCCCCAGATAAAACTTCTTGATCAGATCGTTGTTGTTGAGCGCCTGCGCCGAGCCGCCTTCGAAGGCGATCCTGCCGTGCACGATCACATAGCCGCGGTCGGCGATACGGACAGCCTGCGTGAAATTCTGTTCGGCCATCAGCACGGTGAGGCGGTAGCGCGCCTTCATCTCGGCGATCGCGTCGATGGTGCGGGCGACGAGAATCGGCGCGAGCCCGACCGAGGGTTCGTCGACCAGCAGTATCTTCGGCGCCAGCATGAGCGCGCGGCCGAGCGCAAGCATCTGCTGCTCCCCGCCGCTCAAGCTGCCGGCGAGCACGCCACGGCGCTCGGCGAGGCGGGGAAAGGTCTCGAAGCACATTTGCAGATTGCGCGCGAGCTCTCGCCGCGCGGCGCGGCGGAAGGCGCCGAGCAGAAGGTTCTCCTCGACGGTGAGCCTCGGAAACAGGCGTCGCCCCTCCGGGACCAGCGCAATGCCGAGGTCGACGATCTCCTCGGTGGTGCGGCCGATCAGATCGTGATGGACGCCGTCGATGTCGGCGATGATCGAACCGGCGCTCGGCCGCACGATGCCCATGATGCACTTCATGAGCGTCGACTTGCCGTTGCCGTTGGTGCCGAGGAGCACGACGGTCTCGCCCGCGCCGATGCCGAGCGAAACGCCGTTGATCACGCGTACCGCACCGTAGGCGGCGTGAACGCCGGCGATGGCGAGGCTACTGGCCAAGATAGGCCCTTTCCACGTCCGGGTCGCGCACGACCTGGTCCGGCAGGCCGTCGGCGATCTTGCGCCCGGAGACGAGCACGATGAGCCGCTGCGAGAAGCTCATCACCGCGCGCATGATGTGCTCGATGAGAATGATGGTGACGCCGTGTTCGTTCAGGTGTTTGAGCAGCGCCACGATGTCCTCGACCTCCGAATGGGTGAGCCCGGCCATCGATTCGTCGGCGATCAGAAGCTTGGGTTCCGCTGCCATGGCGCGGGCGAGTTCGAGCTTGCGCATCTCCACCTGGGTCAGCTCGCGCGGCAGGCGCCGTGCCTTGTCTTCGAGACCGACCTCGCGCAACACCTCGAAGCATCGCGCCTCGATGTCCGGCGCGGAGCGGCCGCCGCCGCGCGCCGCGACGGTGTAGAGGAGGGGAATGCGCATGTTGTCGAGGAGGCAGAGGCTCGCGAACGGCCGCGGCAACTGAAAGGTACGGGCAAGGCCGCGGTGCGTGCGCTGGTGCGCGGTCGAGCCGTCGAGCCGGTGGCCGTCGAAGCGCACCGAACCGGCCTCGTTGCGCAGCGTGCCGCAGATGCAGTTGACCAGCGTGCTCTTGCCGGAGCCGTTCGGTCCGATCAGGCCGACGCGTTCGCCGGCGGCTACTGAGAGCGAGATGTCTTCCAGCGCGACGAAGCCGCCAAAACGTTTGCCGAGGCGTTCGATCTCGAGCAGCTGGCTCATGGCGCGTGTTCCGGTGCGTCGGCTTCGACCTTCCGGCGGCCGACGAAATCCTCCGGCTTGTGCTGGATGTATTGGCGCACCAGCCCGACGATGCCGTTGGGCGCGATGATGACGAAGGCGACGAGGAGGCAGCCGACGATCAGCAGGTTGACGGCGGACGAGATCGTCACCGTCGCGATCTGCTGCAGCGAGCCAAGCAGGACGGCGCCGATCAGTGGACCGACCCAGCTGGTCGTGCCGCCGATCAGCGGCATCGCGATCGAGTTGACCGCGTAGTCGAGGCCGAACGCCGAGGACGGCTGCAGGAAGCCGATGTAATACGGGAACGGCGCGCCGGCCATGCCCATGAGCGCGCCCGAGATCATGGTGGCAACGAGCTTGAGCCGAAGCGTCGGGACCCCGGAGGCTTCTGCGGCGAGTTCGTCGTCGCGGATGGTGGCGAAGCCGAAGCCGGGGCGCGAGCGCTCGATCAGCCGCGCGACCGTCACCGCGCCGGCGGCAAGCAGCAGCATGATCGTGAACAGATATCTGATATAGGGGCCGAACGGAGCGAGCGTTTCTGGCCGTACGATATAGGCGCCGCGCGAGCCGCCGACATAGTCCCAGTTGACGACCAGCGTCTGCAGCACGACGGCGAGCGCAAGCGTGGCGATGGCGAAGAATGCGCCGCGCAGCCGCAGCGTCAGATAACCCATTCCGAGACCGACGACGCCCGACACCACGCCGCCGACCAGGACCAGGAGCGGGATCGGCAGCGGATGAAGCTTGTGCATGGCGACGGTCGAATAAGCGCCGAGGGCGAAGAAGGCGGCGGAGCCGAAATTCACGTAGCCGCAATAGCCGCCGAGAATATTCCATGCCGTCGAGAGCACGACATATTGCAGCACCACGTAGCCGGCAAAGAACACGTAGTCATTGCCGAGCGCGGCGGCGGCGCCGTAGAGCGCGGCACAGGCGGCGATACAGATGAGCAAGAAGAAGTCCGAGCGCACGGCTAGCGCCCCAACAGGCCGGCCGGCCGCACCGCCAAGGTGAGCAGTAAGAAGCCGAAGGACACCGCCGGCGCCCACGAGGGGCCGTAGAACGTCGCGGTCAGGCTCTCGACGATGCCGACCAGCATGGCAGCGATCACGGTTCCCGGCAGGCTGCCCATCCCGCCGAGCACGCAGATCGCGAACACGCGGCCGATATATTCGCGTCCGACCGACGGCTCGACCGGCTGGATGATGATGAGGAACGCGCCGGCCAGCGATGCGGTCGCGATCGAAATGCCGAAGGCGATGCGTTTGATGCGGATCGGGTCGACTGCCAAGAGCCTGAGCGCAAGCTGGTCCTGTGCCACCGCCATGATGGCGCGGCCGACGAAGCTGCGCGTAAGCACGAGCTGCAGCGTCGCGATCAGCAACAGCGACACCAGGAACGGCACCACGATGCGCAGCGGCACGTCGATGAAGCCGAAATGCCAGGTCGGACCGATATACGACGCTTCGACGTAACGGTAGTCGACGCCGAAATAGAGGACCAGGCTCACCTCGGTGATGAACAGGAGGCCGAAGAAGAAGGCGAGGCCGCGCAGCGATTCCTGGCCGCGCTTTTCGAACGAGACATAGTAGATCTGGTAGATGGCGGCGCCGAGCGCGTAGAACGCCGGAGCCAAGACGATGCTGGTGAGAATCGGGTCAACGCCGAGCGTGGTATTGACAAGATAGGCGGTGTAGGAGCCGAGAATGATGAAGGCCGGGTGGGCGATGTTGACAATGTCGAGAACGCCGAACGACAGCGACACGCCGGCCGTGACCGCGGCGTAGAAGCCGCCGATCAGGATGCCGGAGACGACGGCGTTGACCAGAAGATCGAATGAAAAGATCATTCGTGATCGCCCGCCTTGTCCAGCGGCAGGGCCATGGCGTTTCCCCCGGGGTTGCCGTTCAGACTATAGAAGCTTCGCACTCCGTGAAATAGCAAGGTGTTGCATGCCGCGTGGTACTGCGCGCGTCCCGGCCAAGACCGCGACCCTGGACGGTAAAAAGCAGCGCCGGGCGCCCCCGGCCGCGCGCGCGCGCGGCACCGAGCGCAGAACGAGCAAACGACGGCGCGCGCTCATCATCGGCGGCTCGATGAGCGGACTCCTGGCAGCGCTCATGCTGCAGCGACGCGGTTGGGACGTCGATGTGTTCGAGCGCGTCGAGACTGAATTGGCCGGCCGCGGCGCCGGCATCCTCGCCCAAGCCGAACTCATCGCTCACCTCGGCGCCCTGGGCCTTGAGGTGCGCGACCTCGGCGTGGTGCTCAACGCCCGTAAGATGCTCGATGCCGCGGGCGGGGTGATGGCTGCGATCGAACGCCCGCACCTGATGGCAGCCTGGGAGCACATCTATCGCGTGCTCCGCGAAGCGTTGCCGGCGCCTTGCTACCAGCGCGGCCGCAGCTTTACGGCCTTCACGCAGGACCGTCGCGGCGTCGTCGCTCACTTCGGCGACGGCAGCGTCGCCGAGGGCGACACGCTGATCGGCGCCGATGGGTTGCGCTCGACCGTGCGCCAGCTTTGCCTGCCCGCCGTCGCGCCGCTCTATGCCGGTTATGTGGCCTGGCGCGCGGTCCTGCCGGAGGACATCCTGCCGCCGGCGATCCACCGCGACCTCTTTGCCACCATGACGTTCTGCCTGCTGCCCGGCGAGCAGTTCGTCGCCTATCCGATCACCGGACCCAACGGTGACCTGCGACCGGGCCGGCGCCGCTACAACGTGGTCTGGTACCGTCCGGCGGACGAGCAGAAGGAGCTTCCGGCGCTCCTCACCGACGACAGCGGCGTCACCCATCCGATCTCGATACCGCCGCCGCTCATCCCGCGCGCGGCCATCGCCGAGATGCGCGCGGCGGCGGAACGACTCCTAGCGCCGCAATTTCGCGCCGTCGTGCGGTTGATCGACGAGCCCATGCTGCAGCCGATCTACGATCTCGAGAGCCCGCGTCTTGCCTTCGGGCGAGTGGCGATCATCGGCGATGCGGCGTTCGTCGCACGGCCGCATGTGGCGGCGGGCGTTTCCAAGGCGGCCGACGATGCGGCCGCGCTGGCCGCGGCCCTTGACGCGGATCGGGTGGAAACGGCGCTTCTGCGCTTCGAGGCGGAGCGGTTGCCGGTCGGCCGCAAGATCATCGAACGGGCGCGGTACCTTGGGGCCTATCTGCAGGCGACGCAGAGCGCCGAGGATCGCAGCCGCTCCGCGCGCCACGGCATTCCCCAGGCGGTGCTCGCCGAGACCGCGACAATGGATTTTCTCTACCCTCGTCCTCGCGAAGAGCGAAACGAACAAGCGAGCTAGACCAGGCGTCGCTGTGGCCGACGCCGTCACCGCTCGCCGTCAAGGACAGGATCGCGAACGATCGTCTTGTCCCGATAGAGTTCTTCGATCTCCGTGTCGGAAAGGCCGAGGACGTTGCGCAGCACGTCCTCGTTATGCTCGCCCAAACGGTCGGCGGTGAGCGCGGCCGCGGCTGGCCAGCGGGAAAACTTTGCCGCAAGGCCGGGAATGTCGAATTCGCCGATCGCCTGGTCGGCGACGCGGCGCACGGTGCCCCGTTCGCGCAGATGCGGGTGGGCCATGGCCTCGTGCAAGGTGAGGACCGGCGCGCAGGGAACGCGCTCCGCCTCAAGAGCGGCCATCGCTTCTTCGCGGCTGGCGAAACGCGAAAGCCAGTTCTCAATGACGGCGGCGAGCGCTCGATTGTTGTCACGTCTGGCGCGCGGGTCCCGGAAACGGGCGTCTTCCGTCAGCTCCGGCATGTTCATGGCCTTGACGAGCTGCGGCCATTGGTAGGGCAGCACCATGAGCGAGATGAATTCCCCGCTCCCGCAGCGGAAGACGCCGGTCGGACCGCCGTCCGGATGCAGCGACCCCATGCGCGGCGGACTGAACTGCCTGCCGCGCAGCGATGCCTTCGGAACATTCACCTCGTGCATGTTGAAATACGTGTCGATGAGCGAGCAGTCGATGTATTGCCCTTCGCCGGTCCGCTCGCGATGCAGCAGCGCGAAACCGACGCACATCGCCGCCGTCACGCCGGTGGCGTAGTCGGCGATGGCTACGGGTAGCTGCGCCGGCCCGCGATCGGCCTCGCCGATGGCGGCGGTGAGGCCGGCATAAGCGGCCGCCATGTAGTCGAAGCCGGGCTTGTCGCTGAGCGGGCCCGACTGTCCCGCAAGCGAGATCGAGCACATGATCAGGCCCGGATTGATGCGCGACAGCGCGTCGTAACCCAATCCGGCGCGTGCCATCACGCCCGGAGCGAAGTTCTCGACCAGGACATCGGACTTGGCGACGAGCGCGTGGACGAGCGCGCGCCCGCGCTCCTGCTTGATGTCGACGGCAACGGATTTCTTCGAGTGGTTGTGCTGAAAAAAGTACGTGCTCTGCAACGACTTCTTCAACGCCGGATCGCCGCGTCGCCCGAGAAACGGCCGCGATCGCCAAATGGCGCCAGCTCCAGCTTGATCACTTCGGCGCCCATTTCCGCGAGCATTCGCGCGCACGTCGGCCCGGCGACGAACTGCCCGAGATCGACCACGCGGTAACCCTTCAGCATCGCGCCGGTTGTCCGTTCCTTCACACCGCGCGCCGGCGCGGCTCCTCGCGCTTGAGGCCGGCTTCGGTCAGCCGCTGCTCGAGAAGGCCCATGCGGTCGTATCCCCAGAACGGCTCGTTCTCGAAATAGAACATGGGGACGCCGAACACCTGGTCGGTCACCGCCTCTTCCTGGGCATGCTCATAGGCCGCTGCCCCTTCACCGCCGAGGTATTCCCGATAGCCGGCATCGGAGAGGCCGATCGACGCAATCACTCCGGCGATCGCGTCGGCCTCGTCGGCCGCGAGTTCACGCTTGAAGAACAGTTCGAAGACCCTGTTGCCGTATTCGCGCAGCCGTCCGTTCTTATCCGCATAAAGGCCGCCGATCAGCGCCGGCGTGGTGTCGAAGATCTTCAGCGGGCCGCGGATCATCAGTCCGCCGCGCATGTTGGCCCAGCGCCGCGCGTCCATGTAGGAGTACTTCACCTTGTATTCGGAATACCGGCTGCGCTCGCCCTTGCCCTTGAGCCGCAGCTGGAACGGCTTCCATTTGAGCCTGATGCGGTACTTGTCCTCGAGCGCGAGCGCCGGATCGAAGGCAAGGAATGCGTACGGACTTTTGAAGTCCGAATACATCTTCACTTCCTTGACATCCTGTTCCATGCCGACCGTCACACGTGCTGGCCGCCGTTGATGTGGATTTCGGCACCGTTCACGTAGGAGGACGTCTCGGTGCACAACACGTAGATGATCTTCGCGACCTCGTCCGGTGTCCCGAGGCGGTGCATCGGGATGATCTCAACGATCTTTTCCGTGCCGGGCGAAAGCATCGCCGTGTCGATCTCCCCCGGGGCGATGGCGTTGACGCGGACGCCGAGCGCGCCGAAATCGGCGGCCATCTCGCGCGTGAGCGCGGCGAGCGCCGCCTTCGAGGTCGCGTAAGCAGCGCCGGCGAAGGGATGCACGCGCGAGCCGGCGATCGAGGTGACATTGACCACGGAGCCCTTGGCGGCCTTGAGCTCGTCGAGGAGCCCGCGCGCCAGCATGATCGGCGCGAAGAAATTCACCTGGAACACGTGATGCCAATCCTCGCGCGAGGTGTCGATCGAGCCGAGCCGCTTGCCGCCGTCCGCCTTGGGCGAGATGGCGGCGTTGTTGACCAGCGCGTGCAGCTCGCCGTTGAGCCGCCGCTTGACCTCGGCGATCGCCGCGTCGGTGTTCTCGGCGTCGGCGAGGTCGACCTGGATGTGATCCTCCGGGCCGGCCTCCCACGGACAGTTTTCCGGAAACGGATGCCGCGACGAGGTGAGGACGCGCCACCCCGCAGCCGAGAAGCGCTTGACGGTCGCATGTCCGATGCCGCGGCTCGCGCCGGTCAGAAGCAATGTCCGCCGCGGCTGGTTGCTGGTTGGCATCTTCTCGTCTTTCGATTCTTCTCTGTGCCGTCACTGCCGGTGAAGCAAAGCGGTCAACTGTCTGGCGAATTGCGGATCGGTTCGTCGGATTGCTTTGCTCCTGGCGCCGATGTCGTGGTGCTTACGGATAGAGGCGCGCCTTGCGCCACGGCGCGGTCGGGCTCGAACGGCTGAAGGCGATGCGGTCGTGCAGCCGGAACGGCCGCTCCTGCCAGAACTCGATCTCCTGCGGGACGATGCGGTAACCCGACCAGTGCGGCGGCCGCGGCACCGCGCCGATCCCGAATTTCGCGGTATAGCGCGCGACCGCCTTCTCGAACGCCATGCGGCTTTCAAGCGGAGCCGATTGGTTGCTGGCCCAGGCGCCGATCTGCGCCATGCGCGAGCGGGTGGCGAAATAGCTGTCCGCCTCATCCGCCGCGACCGGCTCGACACTTCCGCGCAGCCGGACCTGGCGCTGCAGCGTCTTCCAATAGAACGTCAGCGCCGCCTTCGGCGTTGCGCTCAATTCGCGGCCCTTCACGCTGTCGACGTTCGTGTAGAAGACGAAGCCGCGCTCGTCGAAGCCCTTCAACAGGACCATGCGCGCATTGGGCAGTCCGTCGCGATCGACGGTCGCCAGCGTCATGGCGTTCGGATTGACCGGCTCCGCGCGTTCGGCGTCGGCGAACCAGGCCGCGAACAGGCGCAACGGCTCATCGGCCGCGGTGAAGTCACCGGCCGTTAACTCCGTGGGGTGTTCTATCGAGGCTGCGTCGGTCATTCCGTGGAGTGCCCAAAGTGGTCGCGTGGGGCGATCGGGGTGCGGCCTGCCGGTCTTTATATAGTGGAAGCGGGCGCGCACGCCTATCTTGCCGGTCTTCTCGGTCGTTGTGTTCGCTGCTGCGGCTCACTGCCGTGATCGGCTTGATTGCCGTCGGCGGATGCTCGTATCAGCTCAGTTCGTTCACGCCGAAAGACGGCGCCGACATGGAACAGACCGGCGCGCTTGGCCGGCCGCAGCAGCAGGCCGAGGCCGTCCCGCCCCCGGAGGTCGACCTCGTCTATGCGCGCGCGGTCGCCGCGGATGCGCTCGCCCGCAGCGGCAAGGACGACAGCGTGCCCTGGCACAATCCGAACACCGGTGCCGGCGGCAACATTACGCCCCTCGCCGTTTCCTATACCGCGGGCACCTTCACCTGCCGCGATTTCCTTGCGAGCTACGTGCGCGGGCAAACGGAGGCCTGGCTGCAGGGAGAGGCCTGCCGCACTGGTCACGGCAAGTGGGAGGTGAAAAGCCTGACGCCACTCAACCGCGGCTGATCGGCTATCATTGGGCGAGCGCACCGATTCGGTGCTGCATTGCAGGGCAGCTGAATAAATCCCACATTGTGCCGATGGGCGGGCGGGGCCGGCCCGAAATTGAAAGCGGAGTTCATGGGGAATGCGCGACCCCTATGAGGTGCTGGGCGTCGATCGCAAGGCGGGTGAGGCCGAGATCAAGAGCGCCTTCCGGCGCCAAGCGAAGAAGCTGCACCCCGACGCCAACAAGAACGACCCCAAGGCCGCCTCGCGCTTTGCCGAGCTCAATGCCGCGTACGAAATTCTCGGCGAGGAAGACAAGCGCAAAGCCTTCGACCGCGGCGAGATCGACGCCGAGGGTAAGCCGCGTTTCCACGGCTACGAGGGATTTGGGGGCGGCGGCGGACGCCGCGCGGGCGGCTTCGCGCCCGAGTCGGAATTCGAGACTTTCAGCTTCGGTCCTGAAGGCTTTACCCGTTCCACGCGCCCTGGCCGCGGCGCCGGCGCCGGCGGGTTCGAAGACATTCTCCGGGAAGCCTTCGGCGGTGCGGCCGGTCGCGGGCGTCATGGCGGCGGGCCTGGCGACGCCTTCGAGGCGCAGGATTTCGGCGTCGGAGCGGACGTCAGGGCGGCGTTGACCGTGACGCTGCCGGAGGCGGCGCACGGCGTCACACAGCGCGTGCACCTGCCGTCGGGCAAGGACCTCGAAGTCAAGATCCCCGCCGGCATCGCCGATGGCCAGACGATCCGGCTGCGCGGTCAAGGGATGGCCGGGCCGGGCGGAGCCGGCGACGTGCTCATCACCGTCTCGGTCGCAGAGCATCCGATCTTTACGCTCGAAGGCGCCGATGTGCGGCTCGATTTGCCGATCACGCTCGACGAGGCGACGCTCGGCGCCAAGGTACGCGTCCCAACCCTCGACCGGCCGGTCGAGATCACGATTCCACCTTGGACCAGCAGCGGGCGCACGTTCCGCCTCAAGGGCAAGGGCTTCCCGGCCAAGGAAGGGCACGGCGACCTCCTCGCCACGGTGCGGATCGCCCTGCCGGAACGGAGCGACCCCGAGCTCGAAGCGCTGATGCGGAAATGGCGCAGCGAGAAGCCCTACGATCCGCGCCAGGGGATGTGAGCGCGCTGCCGGCATGGGGCGATCCCGTTCGCGCCGGCCAACCGGGAAATATCGCACGGCGCCAAGCTTTCGCTCCCGGGAGGTCGGCGGAGCTTTGCGCAACCCCATGTGATTCAACGTTTTTGCGGCCTGCCGTGGCACGCTTGCTGGCGCGGGCGGCCCTATGCCATAGGAGGTTGAGGGCGAGCCAATCAGGCGGATAGGGAATGCCGGAAGTTCCGGGGCTTCTGCGCGGCAAGCGTGGCCTGATCATGGGGGTCGCCAACCATCGTTCGCTCGCCTGGGGCATCGCCAAGGCGTGCCACACCCACGGCGCCGCGCTCGCCTTCACCTACCAGGGCGATGCGCTCAAGAAACGCGTCGAGCCGCTTGCCCGCGATGTCGGCGGCATTGTGGTTGGTGATTGTGACGTCACCGAATCCAAGAGCATCGATGCCGCCTTCGCGGCCGTGCGCTCGGCCTGGGGCGCGCTCGACTTTCTAGTCCACGCCATCGCCTTCTCGGACAAGGCTCAGCTCGACGGCCGCTACGTCGATACCACGCAGGAGAACTTCAACAAGACCATGCTGGTGAGCTGCTACTCGTTCACCTCGATCGCGCAGCGCGCCGAGAAGATGATGCCGAACGGCGGCGCCATGCTCACGCTCACCTATTACGGGGCGGAAAAGTGGATGCCGCACTACAACGTCATGGGCGTCGCCAAATCCGCCCTCGAAACCTCGGTGCGCTATCTCGCCGCCGACCTCGGCGTGAAGAACATCCGCGTTAACGCCATCTCGTCGGGGCCGATCAAGACGCTCGCGGCTTCCGGCATTGGCGACTTCCGCTACATCCTCAAATGGAACGAGTACAACGCGCCGTTGCGCCGCAATGTGACCATCGAGGAGGTGGGCGAGGCCGGCGTGTATCTTCTCTCGGACATGTCGCGCGGCGTTACCGGCGAAGTGCACCACGTGGATGCCGGCTATCACATCGTGGGCATGAAGCACCCCGACGCGCCAGACATCACGGTCGGCAATAACGGTGGCGCCGACAAGGACTGAGGCTCACCGCGCGGCGGCGGCCCGCGCATCGCGCTTTCCGAAGTCTCAGCGGTTGAAAGCGTTCGGTTGGTCCCTGCGCCTGCTGGCTGGCACGGACAGCGTGGCTCGGAGCCGATACCCTGCGGCGATGATCTTTCCGCCCGGTTCCCAATGGCGCGCCGGGGAGCGTTCCCGGGCTGAAACATCGAGCCTGGCGTTGGCGCTGAAATTAGCAGCGGCCGGATCGAAACCCGGCCGCTGTCACGAAACACCGCTCAGGCGCCTCGCGAATTTCGAAGTCGATGGCGCGCACGGCCCCAATACGAGGCTCGTGCTCGCATCGTTACTTCGCCATCTTCTTCTTCTTCTTCTTCTGCGTCGCCATGGCTTATTTCCTTTTCATCTGGATCCTACGGCAGGGTTGAGTTCAAGCTTTGCGGGCGTTGTCTCGGATACCCTGGGCCTTCGCCCCCCTGACCGCCGCAAACGATGCCACAGCACGAGCGAAACCGCAATGGAAAAAATGCAAATAATCGTGATTTTTCCGTAGGTTAACGGATATTCAGCTTGTCATTAACCGCCGTTCAGCGAGATGAATGCGATATGAATGGAGGCCCGGTGTCGCGGCCAATTTTCAGGACGCGGTTAGCAGACGCTTTGCCATGCCGCGCGGTATGAACCAATTGCAGTGACGCGCCGCGGCTGCGGGCGCGCATTTGACCCGCTGGAACCCGCGGGCTACGAAGCCCGCCGCACTTTCATTTAGCGGCATTGAAACGTGATTTGAGCGATCCATGTCGTTCAACACATTCGGTCATTCCTTCCGTGTCACCACCTTCGGCGAAAGCCACGGGCCGGCGATCGGTTGCGTGGTCGATGGCTGCCCGCCGCGAATTGCGCTCGACGAGGCCGACATCCAGCCCTATCTCGATCGGCGCCGGCCCGGCCAGTCGCGCTTCACCACGCAGCGCCAGGAACCCGACACGGTCAAAATCCTCTCCGGCGTGTTCACGGACGAGGCAACCGGCACGCAGGTGACGACCGGCACCCCGATCGCGCTCGTCATCGACAACGTCGACCAGCGCGCCAAGGACTATGCCGACATCAAGGACAAATATCGTCCCGGCCATGCCGACTACACCTATGACGTCAAATATGGCTTGCGCGACTATCGCGGCGGCGGCCGCCAGTCGGCACGCGAGACGGCGACGCGCGTCGCCGCCGGGGCGATCGCGCGCAAGGTCGTGCCGGGCCTCAAAGTGCGCGGCGCGCTCGTGCAGATGGGTCCGCATGCGATCGATCGGACGCGCTGCGACTGGGCCGAGGTCGAGCGCAATCCGTTCTTCTGCCCTGACGCGGAAAGGGTGGCGTTCTTCGCCGACTATCTCGACGGCGTGCGCAAGCGCGGCTCTTCCGTCGGCGCAGTCATCGAGATCGTAGCCGAGGGCGTGCCGCCCGGCCTTGGCGCGCCCATCTACGGCAAGCTCGACGGCGACCTCGCCGCCGCTTTGATGAGCATCAACGCCGTCAAGGGCGTCGAGATCGGCGCCGGCTTCGCCGCGGCGGCGCTCAGCGGCGAAGAGAACGCCGACGAGATGCGCATGGGCAACGACGGCCAGCCGATCTTTCTCAGCAACAATGCCGGCGGCATCCTCGGCGGCATTTCCACCGGCCAGCCGGTGATCGCGAGATTTGCGGTCAAGCCTACGTCGTCAATCCTTACCGCGCGGCGCACCGTCGACCGCTACGGCAACGAGACCGACATTTCCACCACCGGCCGCCACGACCCTTGCGTCGGCATCAGGGCCGTGCCGGTTGGCGAAGCCATGGTGGCGTGCGTCATCGCCGATCACTATCTGCGCCATCGCGGCCAGGTCGGCGAGACGCCGCATTGGCCGGTTCCGCAGCCGGCGCGCTGAAGGCAAGAACGGGGGCGATTCATGACGGCAGCAGAACGTCAACGCGCGGAGCGAGGCGGCAAAGTCGTCAAGCTTCGGCCGCATGAAGTCCGATGGCTTGGCGTCGACGGCAATGATGCTTCACGCTGATGGGATAGCAACAGCGACCCGATGAGCGACGCCCACCAACGCATCCGGGCTGCCGTGGCCGCCTTCGGGCGCGGTGAGCTTGTCATTGTCGCCGACGACGACGACCGCGAGAACGAGGGCGATCTCTTCGTCGCCGCGGCGCTTTGCACGCCGGAGAAGATGGCGTTCATCATCCGCCATACGTCCGGCATCGTTTGCGCACCGGTCGCCCCGGAAGAGGCGCGGCGGCTTCATCTCGATCCGATGGTGGCCCGCAACGACGCGCCGCTCGGCACCGCCTTCACAGTCTCAGTCGATGTCCGCCATGGCCTGACCACCGGCATCTCAGCGGAAGAGCGAGCCAACACGGTGCGGGCGCTCGCCAACGGCAATATGGGCGCGGGCGACTTCGTGCGTCCCGGCCATGTCTTTCCGCTGGTCGCCAAGGACGGCGGCGTGCTCATGCGCTCCGGTCACACCGAAGCGTGCGTCGATCTCTGCCGTCTGGCCGGTTTGCCGCCGGTCGGCGTGCTTGCCGAGCTGATGAATGATGACGGCACGGTCATGCACGGAGCAGACATCGCCGCTTTCGCCGAGCGCCACAAGTTGCAGCGCGTCTCCATCGCCGACCTGATCGCCTTTCGCCAGGCGCGCGAGAAACTGATCGAGCGGGTCGGCGAGTTTCCCGTCGAATCCGAGATCGGAACGCTGGCCGGCTATGCCTTTCAGACGCCGTTCGATCCGTTCTACCACATGGCATTCGTTCATGGCCGCATCGGCGACGGGCGGAACGTGCTGGCGCGCCTGCATCGCGCCAATCTGATCCTCGACGTCTTCGGCGGGGCCAAGGCGATCCACCGCACGCTCGACCGCTTCAAGGCCGAGGGCAGGGGGGTGCTTGTGGTCCTGCGCGACGGTGCCGCCGGCGTGCCGGTCGTCTCCATTCCGAAGTCGGATGAAACACCGTCCGGCGAGGCGCGCATCAGGCAATGGCGTGAGGTCGGCCTCGGCGCGCAGATTCTCAAGGACCTCGGCGTGACTTCGATCAGGCTTTTGAGCTTTTCCCGGCACATGACCTATGTCGGGCTCTCCGGCTTCGGCATCGAGATTGTCGGAACCGAGCCGGTCGAGGGATGACGTTGCGGCACGCGAACAATGTGTTGAGAAACAGACGAGGCGCACAATGAACAGGATCGTTTCCCGTATCGCCGCGCTGGCGGCGATTGTGGTGGCCGGCCTCACGCTCTCGGCGTGCGGCTACAATACCATTCCGACGCTCGAGGAGCAGGCGAAGGCGCGCTGGGCCGATGTGCAGAACCAGTATCAGCGCCGCGCCGATCTCATCCCCAATTTGGTGGAGACGGTGAAAGGCTACGCCACGCAGGAGAAGAGCGTGCTCACAGCCGTCATCGAGGCGCGGGCCAAGGCGACGCAGGTCAAGGTCGACGCCTCGCAGCTTACCGATCCGGAAAAGGTAAAGGCCTTCCAGGACGCCCAAAACCAGCTCACCGGAGCGCTCGGTCGGCTGCTCGCGGTGTCGGAGAATTATCCCGATCTCAAATCCAACGCCAACTTCCTGGCGCTGCAATCGCAGCTCGAAGGCACCGAGAACCGCATCGCAGTGGCGCGGCGCGACTACATCGAGGCGGTGCGCGGCTACAACACCGCGTTGCGCACATTCCCGACCGTGATCTGGGCGAAGACTGCGTTTTCCGGCAACAAGCCGATGGCCGAATTCACGGCGACAGAAGGCTCGGACAAACCGCCACAGGTGAAGTTCTGATGGATCACCGGCGCCACTTTCTTGGCGGAGGAACAAGGGCGGCGCCCGCAGCGTGCGCCGCGACCCTCACGTTCGTTCTCTCGCTGGCGCTGACCGCTTTTGCCTTCGACTTTCCGGCGTTGAGCGGCCGCGTGGTCGATCAAGCGAATATCATGTCGCCGGTGACCCGCAGCGACGTCGAAGCGAAGGCGAAGGATCTCGAGGACAAATCCGGCATCCAGCTTGTCGTTGCCACCGTCAAATCACTGCAGGGCAGCGACATCGAGACCTATGCCAATCAGCTCTTCCGCTTCTGGAAGCTTGGCGAAGCCAAGAAGAACAATGGCGTGCTGCTGCTCGTTGCGCCGGCGGAGCACAAGGTGCGCATCGAGGTCGGCTATGGGCTCGAAGGCACGCTGACCGACGCCTTGAGCTCGGTCATCATCACCAGCGCGATCACGCCGCGCTTCAAGGCGAACGACTTCTCGGCCGGCATCGAGCGCGGCGTCGACGGCATCATCGCCGTGCTCACCACCGACGCCGCGGAATGGCACCGCAAGGCGAAGGTCCGATCCGACGATCCGACGGTGGCTTTCGGCGCTCTGTTTCCGGCTCTGCTGTTGGTGGTGGTGATCTTTTTCGTCTGGTACTTGATCCATAACGCCAACGGCCCGCCGGGCAGCAGGGGCGGACGCAGCGTCTTCGTGCCTTACGGCGGCTCCTGGGGATCGGGGGGATCGGGCTGGGGCGGCGGTGGCGGATTTTCCGGCGGCGGTGGCTTTTCCGGCGGGGGCGGCTCGTCGGGTGGCGGCGGCGCATCCGGGAGTTGGTGATGCTGACCAAGGAGGATCACGCCGCCATCGCAGCCGCGATCCGCGCAGCGGAGCAGCATACCAGCGCGCAAATCGTCTGCGTGCTCGCCCGCGCCTCGTCGCGCTATGCTCACGTGCCGATCATGTGGGCGAGTTTGCTCGCGCTGCTCGCACCGTGGCCGCTGATCTATTTCACGCCGTGGAGCGTGCAGCAGATTTTCCTCGTTCAGCTCGCGGTCTTCCTCGTTGCCGGGCTTCTCTTCTCCTGGATGCCGTTGCGCTTTGCGCTGGTGCCGCGCGCGGTGCGGCGCACGCGGGCGCACCGCATCGCGCTCGAGCAGTTCGTTATTCGCCGCGTCGCCCACACCAAGAACCGCATGGGCGTGCTCATCTTCGTTTCACTCGGCGAACGCTACGCCCGCATCATTGCCGACGAGGGCTTGGCGCAAAAAGTGCATAGTGCGGAGTGGCAGTCCGCGATCGACGCCCTGACCGGCCACATGCACGACGGACGCATCGTGCAGGGCTTTACCGCCGCAATCGAGCGCTGCACAGCCGTGCTCGCCGCGCACGCTCCGCCCGACGGATCGGCGGATGGTTTGCCGGATCGCCTCTACGTGATGTAGCGCAGGCGCTTTTCCCGTCCCCGAAAGGACGAGGGAGCATAGCGGGGATGGCCATGCTGGTCGGCGTGCCGAAGGAAATCAAGGACAACGAATACCGGGTCGGCGCCGTGCCATCGACGGTGCGCGAGCTCACCGACAAGGGTCACGGCGTCATCGTCGAGGCGGGCGCGGGATTGGGAGCCGGCCTCCCGGATGCCGATTACCAGGCTGCGGGCGCCGAGATCGTCGGCGAGGCCGATGCCGTCTACGGCCGTGCTGAGCTGATCGTGAAAGTGAAGGAGCCGCTGGTGGCGGAACGCAAGAAGCTGCGGCGCGGCCAGGTGCTGTTCGCGTATCTGCATCTCGCGCCCGACCGCGCGCAGACCGAGGATTTGATGAAGGCGGGCGTCACCGCCATCGCCTACGAGACGGTGACCAGCGCGCAAGGCGCGTTGCCTCTGCTCACGCCGATGTCGGAGGTCGCCGGCCGCATGGCGCCGCACGTCGGCGCCCACTGCCTGGAAAAGGAGAACGGCGGGCGCGGCGTGCTGCTTGCCGGCGTGCCCGGTGTTTCGCCGGCCAGTGTGGTCATCCTCGGCGGCGGGGTGGCCGGGACCAACGCGGCGCTGATCGCCTCCGGCATGGGCGCCGACGTCGCGGTGCTCGACCGCAACCCGGAGGCGCTGCGCCGGATCGCCGCGCAGTTCGGCAATCGGGTGCGTACCCTGTTCTCGACGCGCGACGTGGTCGAGCTGCTTTGCCGCCGCGCCGATCTGGTCATCGCCACAGTGCTGGTGCCGGGCGCAACCGCGCCGAAGTTGATCTCGGCGCAGACGGTGAAGGCGATGAAGCCCGGTTCGGTGATCGTCGACGTCGCCATCGATCAGGGCGGGTGCTCCGAAACTTCGCGGCCGACGACGCATTCGCATCCGACCTACGTGGTCGACGACGTCGTGCACTATTGCGTGACCAATATGCCGGGCGCGGTGGCGCGCACTTCGACCTTCGCCCTGAGCAACATGACTACGTCTTTCGTGCTCGCGCTTGCCGACAAGGGCTGGCGGCGGGCGTTGAGCGAGGACCCGCATCTTCTCAAAGGGCTCAACGTGCACGACGGCCGTGTTACCTACCGCGCCGTCGCCGACGCGCTGGAGCTTCCCTATACGCATGCGGACCATGCGCTTCGGCTCTGACCGGGACCCCTGACGCGGGTTATATTGTTGGGCGAGCACACCACGCATGCGCGATGCGCAATTGCCAGGAGGTTGCCATGCCCGAACATGACATTGACCAGCGTGACCGCACGATCAGGCGCGACCGCCGTGCCGTGCTTCTCGGCGGCGCCTTGGTGCTTGGCGCGAACCTGTGGCCGGCGCACGCTTCGGCGCAGACAAACAGCGGCGCCAAGATGCGCATCGGCATCATCGGCTCGGGTCATATCGGCGGCACGATCGGTGGCCTGTGGGTCAAGGCCGGCCACGCCGTGCTGTTCTCCTCGCGGCATCCCGACGAGCTCAAGGACCTGGTGGCGGGACTTGGAGCGCAGGCCCAGGCCGGCACAGTAGAACAGGCGATCGCATTCAGTGACGTGCTGTTCATCGCCGTGCCGTACGGCGCCATGCCGCAGATCGGCCAAGACTACGGCGCGGCGCTCAAGGGCAAGATCATGCTCGACGCCGGCAATGCCGTTCCGGCGCGCGACGGCAACACGATCTTCGAGGAGGTCGAGCGCGACGGCATCGGCGTCGTTTCGCAGAAATATCTGCCGGGCACGCGGCTGGTGCGCGCCTTCAACACGCTCAACTACAAGATCTTCGAAAGCGAGGCGAACCGGCCCGATCCAAAGCTCGCAGTCCCGATCGCGGGCGACGATCCCGAAGCAGTGCAGGTCGCGGCCGGGCTCGTTCGCGACGCCGGTTTCGATCCTGTGGTGGTCGGTAAACTCGTCGACGCGAAACGGTTCCAGCGCGGGACTCCGGGCTATGGCCAGAACGTGACGGCGGCCGAATTCAGGCAGAAGCTGTCGCTGACGCCATGAAGGCGGTGCCGCGCTGGGTCTCCTGGGCGATGCCGGCAACGCCGCAGGAGCGGGCGGCAGCGCTGTGGTCGTTTGCGTATTTCTTCACGCTCCTCGCCGGCTATTACGTGCTGCGACCGCTGCGCGACCAGATGGGCATCGCCGGCGGCGTCAAGACCCTGCCGTGGTTGTTCACCGCCACCTTCGCAGTGCTCATCGTGGCGCAACCGGTTTACGGTGCCCTGGTGGCGAAACTGCCGCGCGCGCGCTTCATCCCCATCGTCTACCATTTCTTCGTCGCCAATCTTGCGCTGTTCTGGCTGGCGCTGACGCTCGGTGTCGCGCCGGTGATTGTCGCGCGGGTGTTCTTCGTCTGGGTGAGCGTATTCAATCTCTTTGCGGTCGCCGTGTTCTGGTCGTTCATGGCGGATTTGTTCACGGCCGAGCAGGGCAAACGCCTGTTCGGCTTCATCGGCGCCGGCGGCACGGCGGGCGGCTTGCTCGGTCCGCTGATCACCATCGGCCTTTCGGTGCCGTTCGGCGCGGTGAACCTCCTGATCGCCGCCGCGGTGCTGCTGGAACTGGCGGTGTTCTGCGTCCACCGGCTCGAGCGCGCGGCGACCGCGCAGGCAGCAGCGCGAGGGCTTGTTGACGCCGGCCCGCAGCGCGTCGGCGGCTCGGCCTTTGCGGCGGTCCCCGAGGTGCTCCGCTCGCCTTACCTCATCGGCGTCGGCGCCTGGGTCAGCCTCCTCTCCTTCTGCGCCACCATCGTCTATTTCGAGCAGGCGAACATCGTCTCGGCGGCAGTGCACGATCGCGACGCGCAGACGCGCCTCTTCGCCGGCATCGATCTGGCGGTGAACCTGCTCAGCCTGGCGACCCAGGTGTTCGTTACCGGCCAACTGCTCAAGCGTTTCGGCAGCGGCCTCACCGCCGGCGCGCTTCCGGCGGTCTACATCGTCGGCTTTGCCGCCTTGTTCCTGGCGCCGACGCTCGCCGTCGTTGTCGTCGTGCAGGTGATGCAGCGCTGGATGAACTTCGCCGTCGCCAATCCGGCGCGGCAGGTCTTCTTCACCGTTCTCGGGCGTGAAGAGAAGTACAAGGCGAAGAACCTCATCGATGTGGTGGTCTATCGCGGCTCCGATGCGTTGTATGGATGGGTCTTCGACAGCTTGCAGGCGCTCGGCCTGAAACTCGGAGCGATCGCGTTCGTCGCCTGGCCGGTAGCGGCCGCCTGGCTCGTCCTGTCGGCGAGACTAGGACGGGCGCAGGAACATCGCGCGGCGCTGGTCGAGGCCGGCGCCGCCAAGGGAAGCTGAGATGAACATCGCCATGACGCGCCGCGAATTTGCCGCGCTCGCAGGGGCGGTGGTGCTCGCCTCGCCGGCATCGGCACAAACCGGCGAGTTCATGACCCGCGCCATTCCAGGGAGCGGCGAGCGGCTGCCGGCGGTGGGGCTCGGTACCGCCTACGTATTCGATCGAAACGACGAGACCACCCGGCAGAAAGCGGCCGCTGTCGTCCAGGCCCTGGTCGGCGGCGGCGGAAGCCTGATCGATACCTCTTCGGCCTATGGCGATGCCGAGGCCGTGTTGGGCGAGGTGATCGCGGCCGCGGCGCTCCGCGACAAGCTGTTCATCGCCACCAAGCTTGAATCACCTGACGCCGCGGAGCTGAAACGCTCGCAGACCCGATTGAAGACGGAGAAGCTCGACCTGCTGCAACTCCATAACGTCCGCGATCCGCAGCAATCGCTGGCGCAGTTCAGGAAATGGAAGGAGCAAGGCATTTGGCGCTACATCGGCATCACCTCTACCCGGCACGGGGATTTTGCCGCCGTCGAAGCGATATTGCAGCGTGACAAACCGGATTTCGTGCAAATCGATTATTCGGTCGATGACCGCGAAGCGGAAAAGCGCATCCTGCCGCTCGCCGCCGAAGTGAAATGCGGCGTGCTCACCGCACTTCCGTTCGGCCGCGGCCGGCTGTTTCGCGCCGTGCACGGCAAGGAACTTCCCGATTGGGCAAAGGCGTTCGCCGGCAGCTGGGCGCAGTTCTTTCTCAAGTATCTCCTCGGCGACCCGCGGGTGACCGCGGTGATCCCGGGCACTGCCGATCCGGCGCATATGACCGACAACCTTGGCGCCATGCGCGGGCCACTCCCCGACGCCGACCAACGCCGCCGCATGGCGGAGTTCGTCGCATCGCTCTAGCTGGCCGAAACTCGGCTATACTCGCGCCAATCTCTGCGTGCGCCGCAACTGGAGGAGCGCCATGAACAAAATCGCCGATGCAAGGTCCGATGATGTCGGGCCGCTCTCCAATTTGCGTTCTCCATACTTCTCGCCGGAGCATGAGATGCTGCGCGCGCAAGTGCGCCGCTTCGTCGAAACCGAGATCAAGCCGAAGGCGCTGGCCTGGGAAGAGCAGGGGTACGTACCGCGCGAAGTGCTGCGCCGCATGGGCAGCCTGGGCTTTCTCGGCATCCGCTACCCAGCGCGCTATGGCGGATCGGAGATGGACACGCTCGCGAGCGTCGTGCTCGCCGAAGAGCTCGGCCGCTCGACGTTTACCGGCGTCTCCTACACGGTCCTCGATCACACCGACATGGCCTCGGTGCATGTCTTCAAGTCCGGGAGCGAAGCGCAGAAGGACAAATGGATGCCGCGCATCATTTCCGGCGAGATCATCACCGCGGTGGCGGTGACCGAGCCGGATGCCGGCTCCGATGTGAAAGGCATCCGCACTTTCGCGCGGCGCGACGGCGACAGCTACGCGATCGACGGCACCAAAATGTTCATCACCAACGGCGTCTACGGCGATCTCTACTGTGTCGCCGCCAAGACCGACCGGGCAGGTCCGCCGAGCCGCTCGATGACCATGTTCCTCGTTGAGAAGGGCACGCCGGGATTCAAGGTCAGCCGCGCTCTCGACAAGCATGGCTGGCGTTCCTCCGACACCGCGGAGCTCCATTTCGACGGCTGTCGCATTCCCGCCGAGAACCGGCTCGGCGAAGAAGGCAGCGGCTTCCATGCGATCATGAGGAACTTCCAGAACGAGCGCACCGTCATCGGCGCGGTCGCGATCGGCGAAGCGCAGACCGCGATCGACCTTACGCTCGATCACGTCCGCACGCGCAAGGCCTTCGGCGCCCCGCTTTGGCAGAAGGAGACGATCCGCCAGCGCCTGGCGATGCTGGCGAGCAAAGTCGAGGCGGGGCGCCAGCTCGTCCACCACGCGGCCTGGCTCGACACGCAGGGCGTCGACGCCACCAGGGAAGTCTCCATGGTCAAGGCCTATTGCGGCGAGCTGGTCAACGAGGTCACCTACGCCTGCCTGCAGTTTCACGGCGGCATGGGCTTCATGCGCGAGAGCACGATCGAGCGCATGGCGCGCGACGCGCGCGCGCAGAACATCGGCGGCGGCGCCACCGAGGTCATGCTCGAGGAGGTGGCGAAGCGGCTGTAGCGCTTCGCTTTATCGGGCGGAAGCTCCTATGCCTGATAGGCCCGGTTGGGGATGGCGAAACCGCAGCTCGATCCGTCGGTGATCTCGACCTCGTCCTCCCAGGGCAGCCGGTATTTTCCGTTCATCAGATCGCGCATGTAGGTGTAGGGGCAATCCTGCGCGCCGCCTTTGACGGCGACGTAGCCGCGGTGCCCGAACTGGTAGATGTTGTTCTCCACGCCCCAGAGGCGCCGCGCCTCGTCGGCGAGCTTCGGCCGCACCTCGGCGGTGATGATTTCGTCGGGCGCGCCATTGCCGGTGACGAGCGGCACGCCGTCAAAATTGACGATCATGCCTTCGCCCATGGAGTTGAACACGCCGTCGGTGCCGGCCATGCAGACGTTGGCCGTATACATCAGGTTTGAGAATGCGTTGCTCTGGTTGCTGACCTGCCAGGCGTGCCGGATCGGCGCGGTATAGCCGGCCGTGCGCAACATGATGTTGGCGCCCTTGTAAGCGCACTCGCGCGCCATCTCGGGGAACATGCCGTCGTGGCAGATGATCAGCGCGATCTTGCTGCCGTTCGGGCCATCGCACACCGGAATGCCGAGATTCCCCGGCTCCCAGGGCTCGACCGGCACCCACGGATGCATCTTGCGGTAATAGAGCCTGATCTCTCCCTGATCGTCGATGATGATGCCGCTGTTGTAGGGATTGCCGTCGGGATTGTACTCCATGATCGAGAAGCAGCCCCAGATGCGGTTTTCAGCACAGGCCTGCCTGAAGCTTGCCACCTCCGGCCCATCAAGCCGCGACATGAGCTCGGCATTCGTATCCATGGAGAGGCCGTGCAGCGAATATTCGGGAAAGACGACGAGGTCCATCGTGGTCATTCCTTTGCGCGCTTTCTGCACCATGGCGCAAATCTTCTTCGTCTGCGCTGCCAGATCACTCTTGCTGGCGATCGTCGGCAGCTGCAACTGAACCAGGCCGATGACCACGCCGTCCGGAGCCTTGTTCAATCCACCGAGCCCACTCATCCACTTCTCCTGTTCGCTTGCGGTTCCCGGCGCGTGAATATTGACACGTTTCGTCGGCGGACAGCCGGTTATTTTACCAACCGCGCGACGATCTCGACGTGCGCCGCGTAGCGGAACTGATCGATCGGCGTGACCGAGGTCAGCCGGTAGCCGCCGCGGAGAAGTTCGCTCGCGTCGCGGGCGAACGTCGCAGGATTGCATGATACCGCGACGACGAGCGGGACGCCGCTGGCGGCGAGTTCGCGCGCCTGCGCCAGGGCGCCCTGGCGCGGCGGATCGAAGATAACGGCGTCGAGGTGCGCGAGTTCTGCAACCATGAGCGGGCGCCGGAACAGGTCGCGCGTTTCGATCGCGACCGGCTTGAGGCCGGCAGTCGCCGCAGCGGCGCGCCCGAGTGCGGCAAGCGCAGCATCGTCGTTGTCCACGGCACAGACCCGCGCCACCTCGGCAAGCCGCAGCGCAAACGGGCCGATGCCGGCGAACAGATCGGCGACGCTAGCGGCGCCGGCGCACGCGTCGAGGACGAACCGCGCCAGCACCGCCTCACCTGCGGCGGTCGACTGCAGGAACGCGGCCGGCGGCAGATGCACGATCGCCTTGCCCATGCGCAAGGTCGGCGGCCGCAGCTGCGCGATCATTTCGCCGTGCCGGGTGAGGCGGGCGACATCGCGTTTGCCTGCGAGGCTGGCCAGCGCCGTCATGGCGCCCGGCGACAGTGGTCCGGATCCGCGCACATCGATGTCGAGGCCCGCGTCGCTCGCGGTGAATTGAATGTCGAGCGGCTTGCGGATGGGACCGATCGCTTCCGCAATCGCCCACGCCGCATCGATGGCGCCGTCCAGGCTTTTTGCGAGAACCGGACAGCGGTCGATCGCCACCAGCCGATGCGCACGCGCGGCGGAAAAGCCGACCTCGAGCACCTCATGCGTGCCCCGCCGGGCGTGGAATACCGCCCGGCGGCGGCCCTCGCCGTGCGCGTCGATGAGCTCGGCGACCGGCGCGTCGAGGCCCGCCTGCCGCAGCGCTTCGACGACGAGATCGCGCTTCCAGGCGCGGTAGCGCGCAAGGTCCCAGTGCTGTACGGCGCAACCGCCGCATACGCCGAAATGCGGGCAGACGGGAGGGACGCGCTCGGCGCTTGGCGTGTCGACGTGCAGGAGACGGCGGCGATCTGGATGCCCGGCGACGGAGTCGACTTCGACCGTTTCACCGGGCAAGGCGCCGGGCACATAGATTGGGCCGTCGGCGCCGCCGGCGACGCCGTCACCGCGATGCCCGAGCTTCTCGATGATGAGGCGCTCAGCCACGTTCGGCCTCGATGAAGAACTCGCGATTGCCGTCGCCGCCGAGGATCGGGGAGGGCACCACGCCGCCCACGTTCCATCCTTGCACGGCGAGGAACGCGGCAATCTCGTTGCACACCCGGTGATGGACCGCCGGGTCGCGGACGATGCCCTTCTTGATGTCACGACGCCCGATCTCGAACTGCGGCTTGATCAGAGCAACAAGGCTCGCGCGAGCCCGGAGAAGCTTTCCGATGCCGGGCAGCACGAGCTTCAGCGAGATGAAGCTTACGTCGATGGTCGCAAAGTCCGGCAGCTCGGGCAGGCGTGACGGGTCGAGCGTGCGGATGTCGGCTCCTTCAATCGAGACGATCGCATCGCGGCCGCGCAGCGAGGGATGAAGCTGATCGCGGCCGACATCGACCGCATAGACGCGGGGCGCGCCGCGCGCGATCAGCACCTGCGTAAAGCCACCGGTCGAGGCGCCGACGTCGAGGCAGACGCGGCCGCTGACCTCGAGCGAGAAGGAATCGAGCGCCGCCACGAGCTTGATGCCCCCGCGTGACACGTAGGGGTGCTCCGGCGTCGCCTCGATCGCAGCGGCAACGGAGAGCGGCTCGGACGCCTTGCGCACAATGAGCCCGTCGGCAATCACGCGGCCGGCCGCGATCGCGGCCTGCGCCCGCGCGCGGCTCTCAAACAATCCGCGCTCGACCAAAAGGCGATCGGCGCGTTGGCGGATGGTCATGGCAGGCCGAGTATACGGCGCGGGGCCCGATCTTCGTCATCCGCGTCTGGCCGAGGTGACGCTCAAAACGCCCATGGCCGGGACGAGCCCGGCCATGAAGAGGAAAAAGCACGCTCAGCCGCGCTTATGACCGCGCGAGCTTCACGACATCGCCGCGCACATTCTGCCCGAGGGCCTCGAAAGCCTTGGCGACAATGCTTTTGGCGTCGAGCCCGGCCTTGGCGTACATCGCGTTGGGCAAATCCTGGTCGATGAAAAAGTCGGGCAGCACCATCGCCCGCACCTTGAGTCCGCGGTCGAGGACGCCATGCTCGGCGAGCTCCTGCATGGCGAAGGCGCCGAAGCCGCCGATCGAGCCCTCCTCGACGGTCAGCAGCACTTCGTGCTCACGGGCAAGACGCAGCAGCAGCTCGGTATCGAGGGGTTTCGCAAACCGCGCGTCGGCAACCGTCGTCGACAGCCCGTGCGCCGCCAGCTCGTCTGCCGCCTTGAGGCACTCGCCGAGCCGCGCGCCGAATGAGAACAGTGCGATCTTGGTGCCTTCTCGCAGCACGCGGCCCTTGCCGATCTCGAGCGGCTTTCCTTCTTCCGGCAGCGGCACGCCGCGACCCTCGCCGCGTGGATAGCGGAGCGCCGAGGGACGGTCGTCGATGGCGACGGCGGTCGCTACCATGTGCACCAGCTCCGCCTCGTCGGCCGGCGCCATCAGTACGAAACCGGGCAAACAACCGAGATAGGCGATGTCGAAGGATCCGGCATGCGTTGGCCCATCGGCGCCGACGAGGCCGGCGCGGTCCATGGCGAAACGCACCGGCAGGCGCTGAATGGCCACGTCGTGCACCACCTGATCGTAGGCGCGCTGTAGGAAGGTCGAGTAAATGGTCGCGAAGGGCTTATATCCTTCCGTGGCCAAGCCAGCGGCAAACGTAATGCCGTGCTGCTCGGCAATGCCGACGTCGAAGGTGCGGTTCGGAAACTCCTTCTGGAACAGATCAACGCCGGTGCCGGACGGCATCGCCGCGGTGATGGCGACGATCTTTGGATCCTTGCGTGCTTCCTTAATCAGGCTCTCGCCGTACACCTTCTGATAGGCCGGCGCGGCAGCTTTCGCTTTCACCTGCGTCCCGGTGGCGACGTCGAACTTGACGACGCCGTGATATTTGTCGGCGGATTTTTCCGCCGGCGCGTAGCCCTTGCCCTTCTGGGTCACGACGTGGACCAGGAACGGCCCATTCTTGGCGTCGCGCACGTTTTTCAGGACGGGCAGCAAGTGATCGATGTTATGGCCGTCAATCGGGCCAACGTAGAAGAAGCCGAGCTCGTCGAACAGCGTGCCGCCGGTGACCAGGCCGCGCGCATATTCCTCCATGGCCAGCGCCCGCTTTTCCAGAACCTTCGGCAGCAGCTTGGCAAATCGGCGGATGCCGTTGCGCACGACGCGATAGGAGCGGCCGGAAACGCGGCGAGCGAGATACGCGGACAGCGCGCCGACCGGCGGCGCGATCGACATGTCGTTGTCGTTGAGCACCACGATCAGCCGAGAGTTCATCGCCCCGGCGTTGTTCATCGCCTCATAGGCCATGCCGGCCGACATGGCGCCGTCGCCGATGACGGCGACGACGTTGTTCTGCTTGTCTTCCAGATCGCGCGCGACCGCCATGCCCAGCGCGGCGGAGATCGAGGTCGACGAATGGGCGGCGCCGAACGGATCGTATTCGCTCTCGGCGCGCTTGGTGAAGCCGGAGAGGCCGCCGCCCTGGCGCAATGTGCGGATGCGGTCGCGGCGCCCGGTGAGAATCTTGTGCGGATAAGCCTGATGGCCGACGTCCCAGACGAGCCGATCGGTCGGCGTCTCGAACACGTAGTGGAGCGCCACGGTCAGCTCGATCACCCCAAGCCCGGCGCCGAGGTGGCCGCCGGTCACCGCCACCGCGTCGATGGTCTCCTGCCGCAACTCGTCGGCAAGCTGGCGCAGCTGGCTGGGTTCGAGCCGCCGCAGGTCGGCTGGAGTTTTGATACGGTCAAGCAAAGGGGTTCTGGAGTTCACGCGAATGCTCCGTTTTATCTATGGCCTAACGGCGTTTATTGGGGTTCTACTGCGCGCCCATCCACCGGCACACGCAAAACTTTTAGTCTTTACACCATATTAGGCCGAGAAAGCAATTTGCCGACCTGTCCCAGAAGGGAACTACAGGCTGCCGTCCAACCTTATATGCTAGGGCGCGGGCGGGAGTTTTGCCATGGCCTGACGCCGTTTTTGCCGCGGCAGTAGTGGCGAACCACGTCAAAGCACCATTAGTCCCCTAGATCAAGGCTGGACGGGCGCCGCCGTGGCGGCGAAAAACGCCGCAAACGCATGGGTTAACGCTTCGTGGCTCTCGAGACCTACCGCAAAAAGCGACAGTTCGACATGACCCCGGAGCCGCGAGGGCGAAAGGCGCCCCGCGGCGGTCACCGCTATGTGATTCAAAAGCATGCGGCGCGGCGGCTGCACTACGATCTGCGGCTGGAGCTCGACGGCGTGATGAAGAGTTGGGCCATAACCCGCGGCCCGAGCCTCGACCCCAACGAAAAGCGCCTTGCCGTCCACGTCGAGGACCACCCGATCGAATACAACGCATTCGAGGGCACGATCCCGCAGGGCGAGTATGGCGGCGGCACGGTCATGATCTGGGATCGCGGGCGCTGGTTACCCGAAGGCGACCCGCACAAGGGCTACGCCAAGGGCCACCTCGTTTTCGATCTCGACGGCGAGAAGCTGCACGGCCGCTGGCATCTGGTGCGAATGCGTACCCGCGACAGCGACCGTCACGACAACTGGCTGCTCATCAAGGGCAAGGACGAGGAAGCGCGAGGTCCCCGCGACAAGGACATCCTCGAGGAACGGTCCCGCTCGGTCGTTTCCGGGCGCTCGATCGAGGAGATTGCCGCGGGGAAGGGCGGAAGAAAACGTGTCTGGCACAGCAATCGCGGCGCCGGCGCGGACGAGATGGAAGACAAGCTGCAATCCGCGCCGACAGCAAAGAAGGCAGCGCCGAAGGCCGCCGCGAAGCCGAAGCGGAGAGCGAAGGCCGCCACGAAGCCGAAGCGGAGAGCGAAAGCCGCTGCTCTCGCGGTTGCGCGCATCGGTGGCGAACAGGCGGTGCGCGAACGCCCGGCAGGAAAGCGCGCGGCTCTGCCCGACTTTGTGCCGTTGAGCCTCGCCGCGCTCTACGAAAAGCCGCCGAGCGGCCCGGAATGGCTGCACGAGATCAAGTTCGACGGCTACCGCATGGAAGCGCGGCTTGATCACGGCGGGGTGCGGCTTCTGACACGCCGCGAGCAGGACTGGACGCACCGGTTCAAACCCGTGGCGGCGGCGGTTGCCGCGCTTGCGGCCGAGAGCGCGCTGCTCGACGGCGAAGTCGTCGTGGAGGACGAGCGCGGCGTGAGCAGCTTCTCGCTGCTGCAGACGGACTTGAAGGATGGGCGCACCGATCGCTTCGTCTACTATGTCTTCGACCTCCTATCTCTGGACGGCCGGGATTTTTCGCGGGAGCCGTTGATCGAACGCAAGGCGGCGCTGTTGCGGCTGCTGCAAGCCGGCGACGGAACGGGGGTGGTCCGCTACACCGATCACTTCAACGAGCGCGGTGCGCTCATTCTGGACAAAGCCTGCGAGATGGGTCTCGAAGGCATCATCTCCAAGCGCCGCAACGCGCCGTACCGCTCCGGGCGTTCCGACAACTTCGTCAAGAGCAAATGCCGCGGCGGCCAGGAACTGATCGTCGCCGGCTACGCGCCGGCGACCGCCGTGCCGAACGCCATCGGCGCCCTTATCGCGGCTATGAACGAGAACGGCGAGCTGCGCTACGCCGGCCGGGTCGGCACCGGCTATACGCAGAAGATGGCGCGCGATCTGTTCAAGCGGTTGCAGCCGCTGCGCATCGAACAGCGCCCGATCAAACTGCCGGCGGACGAACGGCGCAAGGACGTCGTCTGGGTGAGGCCGGAGCTCGTCATCGAGGCCGCGTCCGCGGGGATGACTCACGGCGGGATCTTGCGGCAGGCTTCGTTCAAGGGCATCCGCGAAGACAAGGCCGCGGCCGAGGTCGTGCCCGAGGAGCCGGCAGCGATGAAAAATCTGGCGAAAGATCCGGCCCCGGAGCCGTCTAAAAATTCGCGGCCGGCGCGTGCGGGCAAGAATAAGAATGCCGAGGTTTCGAACGTTCGCCTGACCCATCCCGACCGCGTGTATTGGGCCGACGTCGGCGTGACCAAGAAGGATCTCGCCGATTACTACGTCTCCGTTTGGGATTGGATGAAGCCGCACCTTGTCGGCCGCGCGCTCGCGATCGTGCGCTGTCCGGACGGGACGGGGGGCGAGTGCTTCTTTCAGAAGCACATCGCCGCGAACGTGAAATCCTCGCCGCTGCGCCACGTCGTCCCCGGCAAGGACCACGACGTGATTGCGGTGGAGGCGGTCGACGACCTCGTTGCGCTCGCGCAATCAGGGGCGCTGGAGATCCACGTGCGCGGCTCGCGGCTCGACAGCCTGGAAACGTGCGACCGCATCGTTTTCGATCTCGATCCGGGGGAGGGCGTTGCCTGGACGGAGGTGATCGCCGCCGCGCGCGAGGTCCGCGAGCGCCTCAAGGCGGAAAAGCTCGAGAGCTTCGTCAAGCTTTCGGGCGGCAAGGGCGTCCACGTGGTGGCGCCGATCGCGGATGCCGATTGGGATACGGCCAAGCTCTTCACCCAGCGCATCGTCACCGGGATGGCCATCGACAACCCCAAGGTCTACCTCGCCAAGATGACCAAGGCGCTGCGCAAGGGCCGCATCTTCATCGACTATTTCCGCAACTCGCGGGAAGCGACTTCGGTCGCTGCCTATTCGACCCGCGCGCGCGACGGCGCGCCGGTCTCCGCGCCGGTCACCTGGGAGCGCCTGTCGCGCACGAACGGCGGCAATGACTTTTCCCTGCTCGATCTCAAGAAGCGCCTCAAGGAAGATGCCTGGGCCGAGATCGGCAAGGTGCGGCAGAAGCTGCCCGAGACCGTTTCGCCGCGCCGGCGCTGACGACAGCGGCGGCCGCATCAAATCATTTCCGCGCGGCGTCCTGCAGGATCGCAATCATGCGGTCGACGACTTCATCGAGAGTTGAACGCGGCGGAAATGTTATCCTTTGCTCGGGGTCTCCCTCCCGATGTCCATCGCGATTCGTCCGATAGCCAACGATTTGATAGCTTTCGTCCTTCTCCTTGATGCTCCAACTCGACATGCCGCGCGCGAATGCCGACCACGTCTTAACGTCTGCGTATTTCAGCACAACGGGCTGCGGACGACTGCCGCGCGGATAATGCGGCGTCGGTGGATTGCCTCTCGCGATCGTCGCCTTAAGAGCCTCGCGGATAGCATCAGGGTTAGAGACGGGGACAACGGCAACCGGCTCGATGTCGCGATGCAAACCCGGATGTACGTTGCCCGACGTCGGCACGAACACCGAGCCTTTCCTCAAATCAAGGTGGCAAAACATAACGTTCTGCTCAGGGCGCGGCTCGATACGTTGAGCGGCGGCAATGACGAGAAACTACCCCGCGAGCTTGAAGCGCTCGGCCTTCGGCTCGAAGCGCGAGCGGAAAATTTCTGCGTCGAGCGGGTCCTCGAAGCAGTAGCGCACGAACGCGGCGTAGTCGTCCTCGACATACATGTCGAACTTGCCGACATACTTGATGAGGAAATTCAGGATCTCGCTGTCGTCGGCGAGCTGCCGGCGCGGGAGAACCACCTGATAGGGGCATTCCTCGTCGAGCTTGCGCAGCCAGGCGCTCTTCTTTTCCGCGTCCATCGTAGCCTCTACCCTTGACTCGAACTGTATATTGTTCTCTTTTTGTTCTCAGGAGTCAAGCGGTAATTGAGAAGGCCGGTTGCCATGGCGGTCGAGACCATAGGCGACGCTCATTCCCTCGGCTGGCGCGTCATCGCCCGCTGCACGCACGGCCGCGAGGACGGCCCGCGCACGCAGTCGAATCACGCATGCACCTACCGCAAGGAACTGGACATGGAGACATTGGTGTGGACGCGGGGGAGGGCGTTTCCGTTGTCTCGCCTCGAAAGCCGGCTGCGCTGCCCGCGCTGCGGGTCGCGCGATGTGGTCGTGCTGTATCAGCCGCCGAGCAGGGCCGTGGTGGGCTAGCCCCGCAAACTCATCTCCGCGACAACCGCCGCCCGGTTGGCGCCGACGCGCTTTTTGTACGCGTTCAGAACTTTTCCGGCGACGATCTTTGGCCGGCGCCCGGTCAAAATCGCGGCCGTGGCCGCCGTCTGAGCGTCGGTGAAGGCGCCGACCTTTTCCGCGACCATGCGGTTCGCTTCCGCCCGTCCGCGCGCGCCGCCAGCCGCCAGCCGCATCATGCGTAACGCAATGACGCTCTGGGCCTCGACGCCGAGCTGCATGGTTTTGAAGGCGAGCGTGAGCCAGGGATTGAACACCAGAGCTTTCCCGGGTTTTTATCGATAGTGATGGACGGTAACGTAGGGGCAGCGAAGGGGTTCCGAGGACAATCTCATGAGCGACGACATCCACGAGGTTTACGCCATCCGCTACGGCCATCACGCGCGCCGGTCGCCGGAGAACTTCATCGGTGGCGATCCGCACGACATGCTGCAGCCGCTCGACTTCTTCGTGTGGGCCATCGTGGGGCCGTCAGGCGCGATCATCGTCGATACCGGCTTCGACGAGGCGATGGGCCGGCGCCGCCAGCGCGAGATCGTCAAGCCCGTGCGCGACGGCCTGCTCGCGCTTGGAGTCGCCCCCGAGAGCGTCGAGGCGGTCGTCGTCAGCCACATGCACTACGACCATTGCGGCAACTACGATCTGTTCCCACGCGCCCGCTATCACCTGCAGGATCGGGAGATGGCCTACGCCACGGGACGATGCATGTGCCACCAGCAGACGCGCCTGCCGTTCGAGGTCGAGGACGTCGTCGCCATGGTGCGCAAGGTCTTTTCCGGCCGCGCCGCCTTTCATGACGGCGCGGACGAGGTCGTGCCCGGTGTCACGGTGCACCACATCGGCGGCCATTCGAAGGGCCTGCAGAGCGTGCGGGTAAAGACCCGGCGCGGCCACGTCGTCCTCGCCGCCGACGCCTCACATCTTTACGCCCACGTCGACGGCGGCCGGGTGTTCCCCATCGTCTACAACGTCGCGGAGGTGGTCGAGGGCTACGAGACCTTGAAGAAACTCGCGACCTCGCCGGGCCACATCGTGCCTGGGCATGACCCGCTGGTACTCACGCGCTACCCCGCCGCCAAGCCCGGGCTCGAAGGCTGGATCGCGCGCCTCGACGCCGAGCCCAGCGACCGGTGAAGGCGCCAGCAAGCCGGCGAGGAAAATTTCGCTGCCGGCCGGCCCGCAAATTCGGGCTGCGGCGCTTGCGACGGGACCGACGATGACCGCTCGACCTTCTCTTCCGGCGCTGGAACGGCTGGTCGCAGCTCATCGTCTGCCGGAAGCGCTGGACATGGCGCTGAGGATTCTCGCGGCCGTCGATAGCCGCGCGGGGCGCATCGATGGCGTGGTCGCGGCCCGTCCTATCCCGACGGCGGCGAAGAGGACGTTGCGCTGATCTTCGCCACCCGCTTTGCCGCGGTGGTCGGACAGCTGATTACCGCGGGGGATCTGAAAATCACCGCGACCGACTACGAGCGGCTGTTGTCGTACTACCGCTGGATCGACCTCATCTTTTCACTCAGCGGATTTCGCACGTCGGACCATCTCGTCCGCCTCATCGCCAAGGACGCGGGCGGCGGCCGGCTGAGCTTTCAAGGCACCGATTACCTGCGCCTCCTTACCGTCCTCACCATGAACTCATTCATCCACGTCGATTTCGATCGCTTCTGGCGAACCAACCGCGTGGCGTCGGCGATCGCGTTCTTCAACTACATCAGCTCGCGTTACGTGTTTTCGCGGCGCGCCTTCGCATTCCGCGAGCGCCTGCTGGAATGGATTCCGGAGCGGCTCGCGGAGGTGAAATTCGGAGCCATGACGCTCGCGCGACTGCCGGAAGTCTACATGCACTGCAGCTATGCCTTGACCGCCAGGAAGCATGCGATCAAGCGGCCGCTGATGAAACAAATGCGCCGCGCCTGCCTGGAAGCCGGCGTGATCGAGGCCGAGGGCGCGATCCCGCCCCACGGCGCTGGGCGCGCGACGGTCGTCGTGGTCGGAGAGCGCTTCGCGGCGGGGCACGCCGTGTTTCGCAGCCACTCGCGCGCCGTCCGGGCGCTGCGCGCGCGCTTCCACGTCGTCGGCGCCGTTCACCCCAACCCGACCAGTGCCTTGATCGCCGACTATTTCGACGAGTGCATCGCCTTTCCCACGGGAGACTTCTTCGCCTCCGTCCGCACGGTCGCCGCTGCCATCGCGGCGCACCGGCCGGCGCTGATCCTCTATCTCGGCGTCGGAATGACAGCCGCGGTGATCGCGCTTGCCTCCCTGCGCCTGGCGCCGATCCAGTGCGCCTCCTATGGCCATACCGCAACCACGATCAGTCCGGTGATCGACTATTTCATTCTGCCTGAGGATTTTGTCGGCTCGGCCGAGTGTTTTTCGGAAGCCGTGCTGGCGGTGCCGAGGGCGGCGATGCCGTTCGCGCCGCGGCCGGTGCCGCAGGCGGCGCGGCGCCCGGCAGATGGGACGGTACGCGTCGCGATCCCTGCCTCCACCATGAAACTCAATCCGCTGCTGTTCGACGCCCTGGCGAGCATTGTCGCCGGCGCCAGGTCGCGGGTCGCGTTTCAGTTCTTTCCGCTCGCTGCCACCGGTCTTCCCTATTTTGAACTATCGCGGATCGTGCGCGCCGCGATTCCGCAGGCCACTGTGTTCCCGGAAGCGCCGCACGAGCGCTACATGGAGCGCCTTGCCGAATGCGACTTGTTTCTTTGCCCGTTTCCCTACGGCAACATGAACAGCATCATCGACGCGTTCCAGCTCGGTCTGCCCGGTGTGTGCCTCGACGGCATCGAGGCCCATGCGCATGCCGACGCCGCGTTCTTCGCGCGCATCGCGCTTCCCGCCGAGATCGTCGCCGGATCGGTGGACGACTATGTCGCGGCGGCGGTCAAGCTGATCGACGACGAGGCGTGGCGTGCGCACTGCACGGACATCGTCTGCCGGGCCGATCTCGATGCGGCATTCTTCGGCGGCGATGCCGGTCTGTTCGCCGCGGCGGTCGAAAAGCTGATCTGGCCGGACTAATACAGACTTTCGGAATGTCGACGCGCTCTCCCCGTCATGGCCGGGCTTGTCCGGCACGAGGCCGGGCGTGACGAGTCCGCAATTCCGAGCGTTGGTATGATGGGGCGCGGCCGCGCAACGCTTCATTCGACGTCCAGCGGCTCGGCGCCGCTCGGCTTGCCCGCGGCGTCGAGCGTGATCTTCTCCACGCGCGCCTCGGCCTGCCGCAACAGCTCCTCGCACCGGCGCTTGAGCGCCTCGCCGCGCTCGTAGATGGCGATCAATTCTTCGAGCGGCACCTTGCCCTCTTCCAGCCTTCTCACGATCGATTCGAGTTCCTCGATCGCGCGCTCGAACGGCAACTGTCCGACGTCGCCGCCGTTCGGGTTGTTGTTTTGGGCCATGCGCCGGCTCTCCAAGTTCTGTTTCAATGTAGCCCGGATGGAGCGAAGCGCAATCCGGGTCTGCCGGCCCGGATTTTCGCTGCGGCACGTTCCGCCCGCGCGCGTTGCGTTCGCCGCGTTTATCCCCGCATCAACGCCGTGACGTGCGCGGCAGCCGAGTTCGCCAGCGCCTCGAGATCGTAGCCGCCCTCCAGCACCGAGACCACGCGGCCCTCGGCGCAGCCGTCGGCCACCTCCATGATCTTGCGCGTCGCCCAGGCAAAATCCTCCTCATTGAGGTTGAGGTTGGCAAGCGGATCGCGCATGTGCGCGTCGAAGCCGGCGGAGATGATGATGAGCTCCGGCCGGAAATCCTCAAGCCGCGGCAGGATTCTCTCCGCGAAGGCGGCGCGGAATGCCTTGCCGCCGTCGCCCGGCCGCAGCGGCGCGTTGACGATGGTGTCATGCTCGCCGAACTCGCCGACCGCGCCGGTGCCGGGAAAGAGCGGCATCTGGTGGGTCGAGCAATACAACACCGTCTTGTCCGCCCAGAAGATCTCCTGCGAGCCGTTGCCGTGATGCACGTCGAAGTCGACGATCGCGGCGCGGGCGACGCCGTGATGATCCTGCGCATAGCGCGCGGCAATGGCGGCGTTGTCGAACAGGCAAAAGCCCATCGGGCGTGCGGTCTCGGCATGATGGCCGGGCGGCCGCGTGGCGACAAAGGCGTTGGCGGCTTTCCTGGTCAGCACCTCGTCGACGGCATGGACGGCGCCGCCGACGGCGCGGAGCGCCGCCTCAAAACTTCCCGGCGATATCGAGGTGTCGGCATCGATCCGGACCATGCCTGCGCTCGGCGTGGCGTCGCGAATCTGCACGATGTAGTCCATCGGATGGCACAAGGCGATCACTTCGAAAGGCGCCGTGGGCGCTTCGACCCGCGCCAGCGACTGAAACCTTTCCGCCTCGAGCGCCTGCTCGACGGCGCGCAGCCGGTCCGGCCGCTCCGGATGGCCGAGCGGCGTCAAGTGTTGCAGGCAGGCGGGATGGGTGATCAGCAGCGTGGACATCGGCGGCGCAGGGCAGGGAGGTAAAGCATACTTCCACAGTTAAGCCGGCGCGGTCGCGGGGGAAAGATGCGCGTCAGGCAAATTCACCCGCGTCCGCAAAGGCGAGCTTCAGCCGGCGAGTGCCGCATCGGCGCCAAGAACGCCGCCCGCGCCCTCGACCACGGTACGTTCGAGCGCGCCGGCCTGCACCGCGAAATTCTCGGCAAAGAACCGCGCCAGCGCGATGCGCGGCGCAGCGTCGATGTTGAGCCGCAGTGCCGCGACCGCCTGCTGGGCCAACAGGCAACCGCCGCTCGCAACCCCGAACAGCCGCAGATAGGGCGTCGCGCCGGCCAGCGCCTCCTGCGCATTCCTCTCGAGCTGGGCCAGCAGCCACGCCGTGGTCCGCGCCAGGCTCTCGACCGCATCTTCGAGCCGCACCCCGGTCCAGCCCAAGGCCGGATCGTTGATGGCATTGACCGCTTCGACGATGCGGCGCAGCTCGCCGATATAGGCCTCGACCGCCGTACCGCCCGCCAGCGGCAATTTGCGCGTGACGAGATCGATCGCCTGGATGCCGTTGGTGCCTTCGTAGATCGGCGCGATCCGCGCGTCGCGCAAAAGCTGCGCCGCGCCGGTCTCCTCGATGAAGCCCATGCCGCCGTGGACCTGCACGCCGAGCGAGGCGACCTCGACGCCGATATCGCTCGAAAACGCCTTGGCGACCGGCGTGAGCAGCGAGGCGCGGGCATGCGCCGCCTGGCGCGTGGCCTTGTCGGCGCCGCGCTCGGCGCGATCGAGCGCCATCGCGGTGGCGTAACAGATCGAGCGCGCCGCCTGGGTGAGCGCGCGCATGCTCATCAGCGTGCGCTTGATGTCGGCATGGGCGATGATCGGCGCCGACTCGGTCGCCGGCATTCCCGCGGTGCGGCCCTGCCGGCGCTCGCGCGCGTAGGCGAGCGCCTGCTGCGTGGCGCGTTCGGCGATGCCGACGCCTTGCAGCCCGACGCCGAGCCGCGCCCGGTTCATCATGGTGAACATGCAGGCCATGCCGGCGTTCTCTTCGCCGATGATAAAGGCCGTCGCCCCTCCGTGGTCGCCGAAAATCATCGTGCAGGTCGGCGAGCCGTGGATGCCGAGCTTGTGCTCGACCGAATGCGCGCGCAGGTCGTTGCGGGTGCCGGGCGTGCCGTCGGCGTTGAGCAGAAATTTGGGGACCACGAACAAGGAGATTCCGCGCGTGCCCGGCGGCGCGTCAGGAAGGCGCGCGAGCACGAAGTGGATGATGTTGTCGGTGAGGTCGTGCTCGCCGTAGGTGATGAAGATCTTCTGGCCGGTGATGCGATAGGTCCCGCCGGCGGCGCGCTCGGCGCGCGTGCGCAACGCGCCGACGTCGGAGCCGGCCTGCGGCTCGGTGAGCTGCATCGTGGCGATCCATTCGCCGGAGACGAGCTTGCCGAGGTAGGCGCGCTTGAGCGACTCGCTGCCATGTGCGGTGAGCGCGTCGATGGCCGACATGCTCACCAGCGGACCGACGCCAAACGCCATGGCGGCCGCGTTCCACATTTCGACGCAGGCCGCGTTGAGCACGTGCGGCAGCGCCTGGCCGCCCCACTCGGTTTCCGCCACGAGGCCGTTCCAGCCGCCTTGACGCCAGGTCTTGTAAGCCTCCTTCCAGCCCGGGGCGGTGGTGACGGCGCCGTCCTTGAACGTGACGCCCTCGCGGTCGCCGATGCGGTTGAGCGGGGCAAGGACCTCGCCGGCGATGCGGCCGGCCTCGCCCAGCACGGCCTCGACGTCATCCATGGTGAGTTCGCCGAAGAAGCCCTCTTCGAGCGCGGCCGTGAGCCCCGCTCCGTATTTGAGCGCGAAGCCCATGTCGGCCAGGGGAGCCTGATAGGTCATTCGATTTCTCCACGGAGTCGCACGCCGCCGGGGGCGTCGGCCGAAACATGCCCGCCGGACGGCAGCGTCCCAATTGACGGACGCTGCCTGTCGGACTTGTCATCATGCACATTATTCCAGGGGATAATATAAACCCATCGGCCCCTCGCGGCGCTATGCGTGGCGAACGTTGATCGGCCGGGCGCACGCCGTCAAACTCGTCATCGCCTACATTTTCTATGTGCCTAGAGCGACCCCATCGGTCCTCGACGACGCCACGCCGGGCGAACATTGATCCGCTAAGCGCGCGCCGTTATGTTCCGCATGCCGCCGGCGCGCCGGGCGGCAATCCGATGACGCATTGGGGCGTAGCCAAGTGGTAAGGCAGCGGATTTTGATTCCGCCATGCGGAGGTTCGAATCCTCCCGCCCCAGCCAACCTATGAGCACTTGATATTACAGTAGTTTTGTGCGTGCAAACAGAATGACTTAGTCGCGACTTGGCGCGGTTTTCTTACTGTCGAGCGCCATTCGTTTTGCGACAGAGACGTTTGCGCGCCCAATCTCGGCAGCGGCGGTCACAAAAGTCTCTCGGGCGCCATTTCGTGGTTTAACTTTTTACGCGCTGCGTGGCCGCACAGGATCTCGGGACAAGATCATTAGGACGAGGCAGCTTGCACAACCGACAATTTGTCTTAGCGAAAGCCGAGCAGGGTTAATCGCGTGGGTGAACGGGTATCCGCGAGAGCGGCGGCTCCAAGAACGATCTCGCCGTTTCCCCACGACACGCAGCGCCCAACTCGCGGTGCGCACAGAGCAGCGGCTCGCACCGCGCCTCGACATGGCCACACACGGCCTCGAGTGGGTTGGGCCCGCAGTGCGCCACCGCGCGAACGCATCGGAGGAATCGTCGCCGGAACCCAGAAGCATCGGGATAGTTCGGGCGGAATGCGCTTCTATCGGCGATTCGATCCCGGACCAATGCGCTGACGCTGTTCACTCGCGCGAGCGGGCTTGGCGCAGCTCCGTTCACTCGAATAGCTGGGCGCTGGCCTGGCCAGTATCAGATTTCGGGACCTGCAACTGGCTTAGTACTGGAGAACCCGGACGCGGCGTTCAGAGGTAGTGCTAGGGACCGTCGTTACTTTAAGCACTTTCTCCCGGGACGTTTGGCTTTTGAACGACAGTTGGTTTGCAGGTTTCACTCCCCTCCACCAAACTTACCGCGACTAAAATCTCCGCCGAAGGCGCCCAAGGTTCGAGAGATAAGAGATAGATAAATTCCCTGCTGTCTCGTGCAAATTCCCTGCTCCCGCAACTGCAATTCCCTGCTCCGACGCACAGGGAACTTGGCTCCAAGAGGCGGAAGAATCTAGCTGAACCGGGGATTGAGGATGCGAGGAGGGGGCGGTTTCCGTGAATTTCCCTGTAAAATTCCCTGTTAGCAGGGAAACGCTGTGGAGACTGGTTCGACAAGGACTGTGTCGTCAGCCAACCAGTGCAGTCTCTGTGGCGCATGTCTCTGAACCGTCGGAAAGTGCCAGATATTTCCGCAACTTGGCGGGTCCCCCGACGGGGTCGCTATCGCGGATAGGTTTCCGTCGGCGCCGCCGACCTGGGCGAATTCGGCCCGCTGTCTCCGCTCTGGACTTTTCAATATCCGATTTTTAGTTGACGGGACACGAGTTCGAATGGACCGAGACCGGTTCGACATTCCGCTCAATATCCGGATTTTGTGGACGGAGAACTCCGTAGCGCTTGAGACCGGTCCGCATTTAAGTGGCCGTCATCATGTCCGCGGGCGCGGACCCTGCCCTCTGGTCTATCTCGTAGGGCGCTGCGTTACGTCCACCGATAATCCGAAACCAGCCGTTGGCGATCGCTTCATCGAAGCTTGGCTCGCCGGGATGTTTCGCCAACACCGCGTCACAACTGGCGCGCTCGACCGGCATCGCTTTCAAAGACGGCCGCAGACTTAAGAGAAGCTTATGAAGGAGGGCTGGATGGCGCGGATCTCTCGGCCGCAGTCGCGGACGGCGAAGTACAAATAATGGAATTCAGTATGTAGCGTGTCCTCTACGATTTCGTAGTCGCGGCTGTCCTTGTGCTGCGACGCGAACGCCCGCTGCCACGGCTGGCACTGCTGCAACTCGCGGCGCGAGATGATCTCAACGCCGGCCTTCTGCTCAGTGACTGCCCCTGCCTCGGCTTGTTGCACTCGCTAGGCTCGCGTGTCGGCAGTAGACGGTCGCCCGACGCCCGGACGCGCTCTGCTGGATCAGATACGTCCCCGAATCTGCTGTGCAAATTATAAATTAGTCAGTTACTGACACCTCTGTCAGTTTCACCCGCAGAGGCAACACAATTGCTCACACCTTACGGAACTCTCCGTCGGTCCCTTAGAAGCTGACCTCCGCTTGCGGCGGCGGCGCGTCTTCGAGACAATCCTGCGGCGCCGCATCCCCGAGGGACCGGTCGGGGGGAGCCTTTGCGATCGATGCCAGTCTGATCAAAGGCGGATGCCAACCGGCAGAAAGGGATCGAACGCGAGAGGGGCTGCCGCCAGAGGCAGCCGGCCGGGCGGTCGAAGAATATGTAGCTGTGCTCGACGATGCGGCGGCTCAACCTTGCTCCCGTGGCGGTCAAGGCCGTGAGCGGGAGCCAGTTCGATGCGTGTATCGGACTGATCACCGATGGTCATTGTTGGTCTAGTCGCGGTATCGGCTCCTGGGCTGTGGCGGCGGCTGCCGGTTATTATTGGTGCCATTGCCGGATACCTGCTGTATCTGCTGCTTGCGAACGTCCTAGGATTGGGAAAGCCTATCGATTACGCTGCACTAGCCGCAGCGCCATGGATTGGACTCCCGAAATTCACCGCTCCCTCGTTTCACGCCAATGCCGTTTTCTTGATCGCGCCCGTGGCAATCATTCTGGTGGCTGAAAATCTCGGGCACATCAAGGCGATCGGCGCAATGACCGGGCGAAGTCTCGACCCGTTTCTTGGCCGAGCGTTTCTGGGAGACAGCTTAGCAACCATTGTTTCCGCTCTGGGCGGCGGACCCGGGGTGACGACCTACGCCGAAAATATCGGGGTTATGGCCGCGACGAGGGTCTACTCGACCCTCCTCTTTGTGGTGGCCGCCGTAGTTTCGATCCTGTTAGGATTTTCGCCCAAGTTTGGTGCCTTGATCCTGTCAATACCCGCCCCAGTCATCGGCGGTCTGTCGCTGGTGCTGTTTGGGTTGATCGCGGCGATGGCCGGCCGGATCTGGGTGGAGAACCGAGTTCGATTTCTCAAACCCACAAAACCTGATCGCCGTCGCGACGGCGCTCACGGCGGGTGCCGGCGATCTGACTCTCAAGTTCGGCAGCTTTACCATGGGCGGTATTGGCACCGCGACGTTCGGTGCGATCATCCTTTATCAAATCTTCGGCTGGAGCAAAGCAAAGGATTAGGTTTTTGCGCACGCCAACGGCGGGAAAAACACCGGCGGCTCGCCCGCAGCCCATTGCTGACGTCGCCACAAACTTTGGTGCAATCATGTCTCGAGAATTCGACATCGCAATTCGCAGGGCTCGGCTGCGGCGCAACGGCGATCGGCTCATCGAGATCGGGATTAGAGACGGTCACGTCGTCGCGATTGCTGAGAGCCTCGGCGCCGCAGCGACGAACGAGATCGACGCCCGCGGCAATTTAGTGACTGAGTCTCCGACGTCAATCCGCACCTTCACCTCTGCAAGGTGTGGACGCTTCCTATGATGGAAGAAGAAGCGCTGAAGACTTATCACGGCGAGACGATGGGAAAGGCCATGGCCAGCATCGAGCTCGCCAGTAAGATCAAGGAGAAGTACGCAGAGTCGTGGATCACCGAGAACGCACGACGCGCGGCGGCGCTGGCGGCAGTTTACGGGAATCTTCATATTCGCGCTTTTGCGGACGTCGATAGCAAGGCGCGTCTCGAAGGTGTTCGGGCGCTCATCCGCGTGCGCGACGAGTTCCGAGGCATTCTCGACATTCAGGTCGTGGCCTTCGCCCAGGACGGCATTGTCCGCCAGCCGGGCACGTCGGACTTGATGCGAGAGTCCCTGAGGCTTGGCGCCGACGTGGTCGGCGGCATTCCCTGGATTGAGTTCTCGAATGCCGATGCGGCAGCGCACGTGAAGACTTGCTTCGACTTAGCTGAAGAATTCATACCGAGCTCGCGATCGATCGCCGGCGACGGCCCGCGCGACTGTTCGGCCTGCGGTGGGCTCGGCTCCTGCGGTCGGCGTCGGACGTGTCGGCGCCGGTGCGGGACGCCGACGTGCTCGGGACCCGACTTCTCGTACTGGACCGACAACGGCAGCGCCTACTGGTACCGGACCGAGCCCGGGCTCGACACGCGGCGTCGTCCGTCGTGGCGACCGTAGACGACCTCGAAGCGCGGGCGTGCCGGTTGGTGCGGTGCAACTCGACTCGTGGTGGTACCCACACGAAGTGTTGCGCCCGTTCGACACCGACGAGTGGGAGGTTCCACCGACGGGCATGCTGCTCTGGGAGTTCGCGCGACCGACGTGTTGCCCGACGGCATCGAGATGTTGCGCGAGCGCCTCGACCGGCGCCCGCTCGTATTGCACTGCCGCCATCTGTCTTCGCAAGCCCTCTACGGCGAAGACCTCCCGATGTGGGTCGACGGCGACCGCGCCCATCCTCGAGGTGCGGAGCTCTACGAGCGACTCCTCGACCAGTGCGTCGCGTGGGCGCGGAAGTGTTCGAGCACGACTGGTTGATCGAGTGCTTCCTCGGCGTGCGCGAACTGCGGGCGCCGGGCCGGGCGGCCGCGTGGCAGGAAGGCATCGACGCCGGCCTCAACGCGCGCGATCTGCACGCCCAATGGTGCATGGCCTCTCCGGCCGACTTCGCGGCAGGTGAGCCGCCTGCACAACGTCACGTCGATCCGCACGAGCGGCGACCACGGTTACCTGGTCGGTCCCGAGCTCTTGTGGGCGTGGGTCCTGCACACCAACGTGATGGCGCGCGCAATCGGTCTGTGGCCCTACAAGGACGTGTTCCACTCTGCTCCCGGCAGCGACACCCGCGAAGTCGAGGCGCTGCTCGCGGCGCTGTCGGCGGGCCCGGTCGGCATCGGCGACGCGCGTCGGCGCGGCCGACGTCGAGTTGATCGGGCGAACTTGCCGCGCCGACGGCCTGCTCGTGCGTCCCCGACGTGCCGGTCGCCGCGATCGATCGTGCGGCCTACGAAGCACCGGTCTGGTCGGGCGAGCTGATCGTGGGGGAGCGCGCACACGGACCACGCGGCAGGTCGCTGGGGCTACGTGGTGTCGTGCAACGTCGGCTCCGAGCCGCGGCGAGCCGGTGCTCGAATCGTGTTGACGGATCTGGGCGACGACCGGCCGGCGTCGAGCTCGGTGGCCGTCTTCAACTGGAAAGACGGTTCGGTCGACGTGCTTCCGAGCGACGGTGCGTTCGACGTCGAGCTCGAGCCCGGCGACTGGGACTACCGGGCGTGGTCCCGCCGCTGATCGGCCGCGGGGTCGTAGTGATCGGAGACCCGGCGTTGTACGCATGCGCCGGCGATGCCCGGGTCGCCGACGTGGTGGTGGACTCCGACGGCGAAGGGTTGACCGCGACCGTGCTGGGTGCGAACGAGCGGGTTGGCATCGTCGGCTGGTCGCAGCATCCGATCTCGGCTCGGGTCTGGTCGCCCGCGGCGGGCCTCACCGACGTTGCCTGCGCGCACGATTCCGGGAGCGGCGTGTGGGAGCTGCAGCTCGACATTGGCCCGGCGGGCTGGGCCCGCCTCCACGTGCGCTGACCCGCGACGCAGGCAGTAGCGTCGAAATCGTGAGTGAGTGGGATGTCGTGATCAGCGACACCGCCTCCGACGTTGACCGCGCGGCACTGCGCGGCGAAATCCACGCGTTCAACATCGCGGCGACAGGCTTTTCGCGACGGTGCCGTGCTGTCGTGCTTCCTGCGTGACGGGGCCGAGTTGGTGGCCGGCATCGACGGTTTTACGTGGGGTGGGTACGCCCGCATCGAGTACCTGTGGGTCCGCGAGGAGCTTCGCGGGCAGGGGCTCGGCTCCCGGCTGCTCGCCGAGGCCGAGGCCGGAGGCACGCGGGCGCGGGATGCGTCACGATCGTGCTCGACACGCATTCGTTTCAGGCGCCGTATCTGTACCGCGCCCGCGGCTACACCGAGATCGGAACCACGCTCGACACGCCGCGTGGGCACTCGCAGGCTGCTGTTCCAGAAGCAGCTCTGACGCCGAGCAGGAACGAGACGCGACGATGCAGCAGCTCACCTTTGCCGGCGCAGGTCGGTTCGCATGGGAAGACGTGCCGGTGCCGGAGTTGGGGAGCGACGAGGCCGCGCTGGTCCGGCCGGTCGCGGTCGCGATGTGCGATCTCGACGCCGCGGTCGTTCTCGGGGCGCGCACCGCTTCCCGGCCCGTTCGCGTTCGGTCACGAGTTCATCGCCGATGTGGTCGACATCGGCGATGCGGTCGCGAGCGTCCGCCCGGGCGATCGCGTGATCGTGCCGTTCCAGGTGAGCTGCGGCACGTGCGGAGCTCTGCCGGCGGGTGGTCTCACCGCGAGTTGTGCCACTGCGGGCGCGGGAGCCGCATACGGAATGGCGCCGATCGCCCGGCGCGAGTAGGGGCGGAGCCGTCAGCGACCTCGTGCGCGTCCCGTACGTGGACGCACGCGGGTCGCCCTGCCGGCCGGGTTGGACCCCGCCTCGGTGGCGAGCGTCTCCGACAACGTTCCCGACGGCTGGCGGGCCGTCGTGGGGCCGCTCGAGCGAAGCCCGGCCCGCGGCACCGGTCCTGGTCGTCGGCGGCGCCGGTGACGTTGCGCTCTACGCGGTAGCGGCCGGGGTCGCGGCTCGGTTCATCGCAGGTCGACTACGTGGATACCGATGCGCGCCGGTTGGCCGTGGCCGAACGGGTCGGCGCCACGCGGTGGAACGTCCGGTCGACGGGAGCCGGCTCGGCCGGTACCCGATCACGGTCGATCACAGCGGCGACGTCGCGGGCCTGCACAAGCGCGCTGCGATCGACCGAGCCCGACGGCTCGTGCACTTCAACCGCGATCTACTTCGCGCCGGAGACCGCGCTCCGCTCCTCGAGATGTACACGCGTGGGTCGAGTTCCGAACCGGACGTGTGAACGCGCGCGCCGCGATCCCGCATGTGCTCGAGCTGGTGACGACGGGCCGTCTTCGGCCCGAGCTGGTGACGAGCGCAACGGTGCAATGGGACGACGCACCCACCGCGCTCGCCGGTCTCGAGGCGAAGACGGTGATCGTGAGGTAGCCGCACCTGGCTCGAGGTCAGTCGAGTTGTTCGTGCAGGAACGACACCACGCCCGGCCAGATCTCGGCCGCGAGGTCGGCGTCGAGGGTGCCCAGCGCGTTGTGCGGAGCCATGAACGCGTGTCCGGTACCGGGGTGCACCGTAAGCGTCGCGTCCTTCCCCAGTCCTTGCAGCTTGGTCTCGAGCGCGTGTGCTGCGTCGGGCCCGAAGAAGTCGTCGTTCTCCGCCATGTGGCCGCGCACCGCTGCCTGCATGGTCGACCAGTCGGGCTCCACGTCGCCCTGCGGAAAGCCGTAGAACGGGACGATCGCCTTGATCCGGTCGGGCCGGTTGGCCGCCAGCAGGAACGAGAGCATGCCGCCCATGCAGAAACCGACGACGCCGAGCCCCTTGCCCGAGACCGTGGGGAGGCCGGCGAGGTAGTCGACCGCGGCACTCATGTCGCGTGTGGCGCGATCCGGAGGGAGCTGTGTCATCAGCTGCGCGGCTTTGTCCATCTCGTCGTGGCCGGCGAGCTCGCCGTGATAGAGGTCGGGCAGCGCGACGAAGCCCACGCTCCCGAGCCGGTCGGCCATCTCCTTGATGGCCCAGTCGAGACCCCACCACTCCTGCACGACGATGACACCGGGCCCGGAACCGCTCGGCGGTCGGACCAGATAGCCGTCCGCCGTGTCACCGTTGCTCGCGAATTGGATCGGTTCTCCCATGGGCGCCGAAGTTAGTCCTCCGTTAGGTTGGGCGCACTCGAACCGGGGAGTCGACATGGCGGAGCTCATCTCGGCGTTCGGCGACGACCTGCACGACGTGCTCCGAACCGTCGCACGGGCCGGTCCGCTGGCGCGTGATCCCGAGACCGGCGTCGTGATCGTGCTGCGTCACGCTGATGTGGAGGCGTTGGGCCGCGACCCCCGCCTGGTCGGCTTCGGCTTGGGCAACTTCGACGTGATGGGCATCACTGACGGACCGTTGCGTGACTGGTACAGCCGGCTGATGTTCACGAACGAGGGCGCGACGCATCGCCGCTTGCGTTCGTTGGTGCAGAAAGCCTTCACGCCGCGGCGGTGGACGCGATTCGCTCGACGGCCGCCGAGATGGCCGCCGAGAGCTTCGACGTGCTGCGCGCGTCAGGCGCCGGCGACCTCGTGGAGGCGTCCTTGATGCTGCCGCTCCGAGTGATCTGCCGCCTCATCGGCATTCCCGACACCGACGTGCCGAAATTCGTGGGTTCGGCCGACACGTTGAGCGCGATCTTCGGGTTCCTCTTCGCGAGCAGGCCGATGCCGCGACCGTCGCGGTCGCGAAGCTCGAGGTGTACGTCGACGACCTCCTCGATCAGCGACAGCGCGATGCCGGTGACGACCTGGTGAGCGCGGCTCGTCGTCGCCGAGGTGGACGGTGAGCGGCTCACGCGTGACGAAGTGCGCACGATGGTGGCCAACTTGATCGTCGGCGGTCACGACACGACCGGCAGTCAGCTCGGCTGCACGTTCCTGACCCTGCTTCGCCATCCCGATCAGGCGGCGTTCCTCGCGGGCCGGACCGAGCTCGTGCCGCACGCAGTGGAGGGACGATGCGGTTCGAGCCGAGCATCTCCGGCATTCCGCGCACCCCGACCGAGCCGATCGTGGTGGGCGGCGAAGAAGTGGCCGCGGGGACCGTGTTGATCCTGTCGACCGCGGCCGCGAGAATCGTGAAGCCGGCGTGTGGACCGAGCCCGCACGGTCGACATCACGCGCTTCGGCCGGCCGGGCGTGCCCCGTTTGATGTCGTTCGGTATCGGGACGCACTACTGCCTCGGCGCCGCGGCGTTCGCGCGGATGACGCTGGAGGAGGCCGTGCGTGAAGTGTTCGTCGACGCTCCCGCTCCGCGTGCCGCCGTCTGACCTCACCACCTCGAATGGCGACAGAGTGCTCGGGCGCAGTCCGGTCGCGCTTCCCGTGACGGTCGGGGCGTGATGCCGGACCGCCTGGCCGGGCGCCGCGTCGTGGTGATCGGCGCGGGCACGCGGCGATCGTCGGTGACCCGGACGCGCCGATCGGCAACGGCCGCGCGATGTCCGTGCTCGCGGCACGGGAGGGCGCCGCGGTCGCCTGCGTCGATCGGGATGCCGACGCGGCCGGGGAGACGGCGAAGTTGGTCGAGGAGGCGGGCGGCACAGCCGCGGTGGTCGTGGGAGACGTGTCCGACGAAGGCGCGTGCGCACGTGTGGTCGAAGAGGCGGTCGGCGCGCTCGGCGGAATCGACGGCCTCGTCTGCAACGTCGGGATCGGCGAAGGTCGCGGCCTCGAGGGAACGTCGGTGGCCGAATGGGACGCCGTTTTCGCCGTCAACGTGCGCGCCCACTTCTTGGTGTGTCGCGCGGCCCTGCCGCGAATGACCGAAGGCGGGTCGATCGTGTTCGTCTCGTCGATCGCAGGTCTGCGACCGGGGACCCGCATTCCCGCGTACGAGCAAGTCGAGGCCCGCTCGGGGCTTAAGCCGGCACGTCGCACTCGAGGGATCGCGTGCGGGGGTGCGCGCGAACATCGTTGCTCCCGGGCTGATCGACACTCCTCTCGGGCGACGGGCCACGGAGGGACGGCCGAGCCGGCGGGCGAACCTCGGTGCCACTCGGACGGCAAGGAACCGTGGGAGGTTGCGGCTCCGGTCGTGTTCCTGCTGGCGACGACGCGAGTTACATCACCGGCCAGCTGCTCGCGGTCGACGGGGGATTGTCGACGTTGTGACCGTTCGATAATTTGAGCGGGGGTATCGGGGATGCGGTGGGGGGTGAACCGGTGCGCGGCGCAACGGTCCGCAGCAGCGGGGGCGGAAAGTCGGCGTCGTCGCGTTCGTGGTCTGCACGTTCGTCATCTGGTCGCCTCGACTGGCCGGCCAGGCGTCGACGATCCCGTCCGCGCCGAGGTCGCCCGTTCCGGATGGTCCCGGGCAACGGCCGGGCGACGGTTCGCTGGCAGAACCGTTCATCGGCGGGCAGGCCCGATCACTCCAGTACCAGTGATGTCCCTACCTCGACAACTCGCCCTTGCCGACCGACGTGTTCAGCTCGACCGCCACATCGGAGGTGATCATCGGCCTCGACGCACGGCAAGTCGTACACGTTCGAGGTGGCCGCGAAGAACT
>CAWHZA010000046.1:0-194793 GCA_963833665.1 uncultured Alphaproteobacteria bacterium
AAGACCGAGAAGGTCACCACAAACAATAGGAAGGAACTTACGGAGTTCATTGATGTAAACGCCGACGTCTTGCAGCTTCTGCTTACGCTCCGTGCGGAGGGCACTCTTGCGGTCAGCCTGCTGGAGCAGGCAGGAGGCGCTCTGAATGTGACTTTGCTTCAGCCCTTAAACGAACGGTTCGTCGCGGCCAAGGAACACATCGAGCAAATTCTGAGACAGTTGCCGCAGTCCCTAGACGCTGCACAAGCGCAAAAGGCCGCGTCAACTTTCATTGACTTCGGCAAGGGAGACGACGGCGTCTTCGCCTTGCGGCGCGGTGAGTTGCAGCAAATGGCTTCCGCTCAGCTGGCCTTGGCGGGCAGCCGTGTACTAGCCAGTCAGCTCGGCGACGAGGTCGCGGGGTTGGTTGCGGCAGCGCAAAGCGCCAGCAATGCGGCCGCCTCCGGGGCGGCGCGGGCTATCACAAACGGCGCAATTTTCATGTTGATCATTACGGTCGCGAGCATCGTCGGCGCTGTGGTCGTTATGTTCTATTACGTCCTGCCGTGGATCATTCGCCCTCTGGAAAGTATTACCAAAGCGATGACGGACCTCGCCGAAGGTGATACGTCGGTTGACATTCCGGGCCGCACACGCAGTGATGAGCTCGGTCGCATGGCCCAGGCGCTTGGCGTCTTTCGAGATACGGCGATAGAGGTCCAGAAATCGAACCTCATGGAAATCTCCGAAGCGCGGCGTCGACTTTCGGTCGCGATCGAGAGTATCTCCGAGGCGTTCTCGCTATATGATAACGAGGACCGCTTGGTCGCCTGCAACAGCAAGTACCGGACGCTCATTTTCCCGAACGTCGCCGACGAATTGCTTGTAGGCATGACATTTGAGACTTTGATCCGACGTGCCGCCGAGCACGGCGACATAGAAGATGCGCAAGGCCGACTTGAGGAGTGGGTGCAAGAACGTCTGGTGCGCCACCGTAATCCAAGCTCGGCGTTCCTACAGCGACGGCGCGACGGTCGTTGGGTCATTGTGAGTGAGCGCAAGACCGACGACGGCGGAACTGTGGCCGTTTATTCGGATGTCACCGAACTCAAGCAGCGCGAGGAAGAGCTTTCCCTTAAAACAAACGCTCTCGAGCAACTTTCCGGTCAACTAGCAAAATACCTTTCACCACAGGTGTATGAGTCGATCTTCACCGGTCGCAGCAAGGTGACGGTCGCCAGCCGGCGAAAGAAACTAACGATCTTTTTCTCCGATCTCGAAGGCTTTACGGAGACGACTGAGCGGCTCGAATCGGAGGATTTGACGCAGCTCCTCAACCATTATCTGACTGAGATGTCGAAGATCGCTCTGCAGTTTGGTGGGACGATCGACAAATACATCGGCGACGCCATCCTCATGTTCTTCGGCGACCCAGAGACCAAAGGCGTCAAAGCGGACGCTGTTGCCTGCGTAAGGATGGCGATCGCCATGCGCGAGAGAATGCGCGAACTGGATACCCTCTGGCGAGCCTCGGGTATAGAGAAACCGCCACGATGCCGAACGGGAATTAATACTGGTTTCTGCACCGTTGGAAACTTCGGTAGCGAGGACCGGTTGGACTACACCATTATCGGCAGCGGCGTAAATCTCGCGAGCAGGCTCGAGCAGACGGCGCCGCCAGGCGAAATCCTAATCTCTTATGAGACCTACGCTCTCGTCAAAGACGAGGTTTACTGTGAGGAGCGTGAGCACGTTAATGTGAAGGGCATCTCCCACTCAGTGGCTACGTACCAGGTTATCGATGTCTACGACAATGTTCACAAAAGCCGTGACGTCATTCACGAAGACTATGGAAGACTAAAACTCGATATTGATCTAGAGGCAATGTCAGCGGGCGAGCGAAGTCACGCAGCGACCGTTCTCCAGCGGGCCTTGGACCGCCTTTCCATCGCGACGACGGCCGACCCATCGACCACCGAATAGAAGATCGGGCGCCAAAACAGACTGTAGCACCTGCCGCGCGCCAGCGCCTGAATTAAGCTGCCTTCTGGGGTTCGCCGCTTGCTGAAAAAGTGATGTAAGCGGGTCGCAAGGGCTCGAAGATCAGCAGCTTCGGGCCTAGCATGACAGCACTACAAGACGCGATGCCCCTGGAGGTCTACGCGGCTCATAGTCTGGTGACCGCGCTTCGAGCAACAACAGGGCCAACGCGGCAACAGGTTATCGAACGGGTCGCCATGAGAAGATGTGACGGCGCATGTCGCGCTGATTGACACGTCGCGCGACGTCCGTCGGTGGTCCGCTTGCGAAGCCCAAGCGGACGTGCCGTTCATTTGGCCCGACGTCAGTTAATGACCCTGGTTGTGTGAAAACGGGTTGCTTTATGAGATTCTCTCAGCAGTGATTCTGGCGCAGTGGGGGATTGGATGAAGCGCTTCGTTGAGGGAGCGGATCGCGGACAGAGCGTGCTGTTCCCGGAATGCCTGGAGGACTGGGTCGACGAGAACAATCCGGTTCGGGTGATTGATGTGTTTGTAGACGAGCTCGATCTGGGCGAGCTCGGCTTTGACGGGATTGCTCCCGAGGCAACCGGCCGGCCGTCCTATCATCCTTCGGTTCTGCTGAAGCTTTACATCTACGGGTATCTCAATCGGGTTCAGTCGAGCCGGCGGCTTGAACGAGAAGCTGGGCGCAACGTTGAGGTTATGTGGCTGACAGGTCGGCTAGTGCCCGATCACAAGACGATTGCTGACTTCCGGAAAGACAACGGTGGGGCGATACGCAAGGTGTGCGCTCGGTTCATTATGCTTTGTCGACGGTTGGACCTATTCGCTGACGCGAGCGTCGTGATTGATGGCAGCAAGTTCAAGGCGGTGAACAATCGTGACAGGAACTTTACCAGGGCGAAGATGGAGCGGCGCTTGGCACAGATCGAGGAGAGCGTCGCCCGCTATCTGCACCAGCTCGACAGCGCCGATCGGCAGGAGCCATCACAAGCGCGCAGCACAAAGACGGCCCGGCTCAAGGAGAAGATTGCGAAGCTGAAGGAGGAGGTGAAGCGCCTCCATGGATTAAAGGCACGGATGCTGGCGGCGCCGGATCAGCAGATATCGCTGACCGACCCCGATTCTCGCTCGATGGCGACTAGCGGCCGGGGATCAGGCGTCGTGGGCTACAACGTTCAGGTCGCCGTCGACACCGCACACCACTTGATCATCACGCATGAAGTGACCAATGTTGGCAGCGATCGAGCGCAGCTTGCTCGCATGGCCAAGCAGACTAAGGTGACGCTGGAGGCAATGACCCTCGACGTCATTGCAGACCGCGGTTACTTCAGCGGCGAAGAGATTCTTGAGTGCGACAAAGCCGGCATCACGGTCACGCTACCAAAGCCGATGACGTCGAATGCAAAAGCGGAAGGGCGTTTTGGCAAACAGGACTTCCGCTATGTGACTGAAGATGACGCTTACATTTGTCCCGCCGGTGAGAGACTCGCCTATCATTACGCTACCGAAGAGAATGGGTTGGTTCTGCGTCGATACTGGACCAATGCATGTCAAAGCTGCGCCATCAAAGTTCACTGTACCACTGGCAAAGAGCGACGGATCACGCGATGGGAGCATGAGCACGTTCTCGCAGCCGTTCAACGTCGGCTTGATGAACATCCCGAGAAGATGCGCCAGCGGCGCGAGACGGTCGAGCATCCCTTCGGCACCATCAAGGCTCGGATGGGCGCCACACACTTCTTGATGAAGACGCTGCCGCGCGTTGCCTCAGAGATGGCCCTGCACGTATTGGCCTACAATCTCACCCGTGTGATGAACATCATGGGTATCCAGCCACTCACCGCGGCAATCGGGGCATAGTCAACCGACGCGCGCCCCTATCCCGGGGTCCCTAAATGCACACTTCTCGCGGAGCGTTTTGACACGACCAAGACCCAAAGCGGTCATCGCGGCGGCTGTCACTTTGCACCGCACCAAACTTCGGATGTCTGAAATGTCGGTGGCCATCCGCGCCTCCCATTCGGCCTTCCTTGCATTTCAGGGAATTGCTACCCTCCACACTAATTCGGTGTTCATCCGAGAAATCCAAGCTTAATTGTAACCATAGAGAGGTTGCATGGCGCCCAACGTGACCGTGTGTATTCCGGCCTACCGCTCGGAGGCATTCATCCACAATACCTTGCGGTCCGTACTCACCCAGAGCTATTCTGACTTTGTTGTCGAGATCGCTTGTGAGCCCCCAGCCGAGGAGATACTGAACGCCTGCGGGGCTTTGCTGCGGGATGAGCGAGTTCAGAATAATCGTCAATCCCCATGTTCTCGGCACGGGTGAAAATATCAAGAGTCTCCTGGCGCGTCGCTACGCCATATTTTCTTATTCTTGGCCACGATGATTTTCTCCTGCCTGATTATCTCACCACTCTGCTCGACGAGTTGATCAGACGACCGCAAGCCAGCGTCGCGTATAGCGATTGGGCTTGTTTCGGTCATGCCGTTAATTCCGTTCAAGTTTCCGCCAGGAACCCGCGGTGGGTGAATTCCTTATCAAGGGAGATGTTGCAATTCATCGGTAGGATTTGATGTAGTGGACGAAGCCCGCTTCCGGCATCGAGGCACCATAGGGTGGCTCGTTGGAGACGGCGAAAAGGCCCAAGTGTTTCTGCCGTGCAAAATGTCGCCTATTGGCCCGTTGCGTCATTTCGCTGCCGCGCGGCACTTCGGTCGCTATCGGGACTGGAGCGGACATTGGACCGGATTGATGAGCACACAGCCTAGCCGCCGAACGGAACCGCCTTCATCTTGATCGACTCGTCGAGGAACATGTTGGTGTAGTGCTCGGTGACGTCGAACGGCTTTTCGATCCCGACGTAGGTCTTGACGAGGTTGTAACTCTCCTCCATCCGCTGCGGATCGAACCAGCCGAGCCCCGTCGTCTGCGACGTCTTATCGCTCATCAGCTGTTCGACCTCGTGCCAGTTGACGAGCTGGTCGGCGGGCTGCAGGCCGGAATTGGCCTCGACCAGCGCCTGCACGCACGGGGCTGGATCGGCAACGCAGGCGGCGAACGCCTTTTGCGTCACTTTGACGAACGCGGCGACCATGGCGCGATGCGTCCGCAGGAAAGCGCCATTGACGACGATCGAATTGCTGTAGGGGTCGACGCCGGCGTCCTTCCACGCCTGATAGCCGATGTTGTCGCCCAGCTCGCGCTTGTACACGTGGTGGAAATTGTAGAACTCGGTCACGGCGTCGACTGTCCCGGCCTTGAGCGCCGCGAGTTTCGCATTGGGGCTGAGGTTCACCCAGGTGATCGCCTCCGGATCGACGCCGTTCGCCTTGGCAAGCGCCGGCCACAGCGCCCGCGCCGCATCGCCGGGAGGATTGCCGACCTTCTTGCCGGCAAGGTCCTTGACCGCGGTGATGCCCGAGCTTTTGAGCCAATAAAACCCTCCCGGGTAATTGGCATACACGTTCATCACCGCGACTTCGTCGGCGCCCTTGCCGATCGCCACCATGACCGTCGTGAGATCGGCGAGGCCGAAGGGATGCAGCCCGGCGCCGGCAGCCTGTGCCGCCATCGAGGAGCCCTTGCCCTGCAACAAGGTGAGATCGATGCCGGCCGTTTTGTACCAGCCCAGGCTCTGCGCGTAGAAGTAGGGCGCATGGTCGCCGCCGGCGACCCAATTGAGGATGAAGCTCGCCGGCTCGCCGCCATGCGCCACGCTGGCGGAGCCGACGAGCGCCAGGGCGAAAGCGACCGGTCTCAGTCTCATGTGGACCTTCTCCCGCGTCCGGCTGGAAAAAGCATTGCGCCGACGCTGCGGCGCGTTGCAGGCCGCAACTCGTTTTTGTAACTAGTGGTCCGATTCTAACATTCGCATCCCGCCTCCGCGTGCCCTCATGCGAATGTTAGAATCAAAAGGACCACTAGCAAATATCAGTGCTAGTGGAGCTTTGGATTTGACATTCGCTTCACGAGCTAGCGGCCGGTGGGTAGCGAATGTCAAATCCGCTCCACTAGCTGGTTCATCAAGGACGATAGGGAGGCCCATGGAACGCGTCAATAAACGCGTCAATCCGCGCCGCGGCGAACGCAGGCGGGAAACGGTGCCCCGGCAATGGCGCTTTCCGCGCCGCGCCAATACCGCCGCGAGCCGCCATGTCCGCTGACGCAGCACGCCGCTACGCGCCGGCGATCGCCGCTCACGCGGCGCTGATCGTGGCGTGGTACCTGTTCGTGAAGTACGGGCACGTCCCGTCCTTCATCATGCCCTCGCCGATCGAGACGGTCGCGACGCTCGGCGGCCCCAACTATCACTGGATCGGCAATACGCTCGTCACCGCCAGCGAGATTTTCGGCGGCTATCTGCTGGCCGTTGTGGTCGGAGTCACGATCGCCATCGTCTTCACCTGGTCGAGCATCGCCGAAGCGACCTTCATGCCGCTCCTGGTCAGCCTCAACATGATCCCGAAGGTGGCGCTCGGGCCACTGTTCATCGTCTGGCTTTCCTACGGGATCATGCCGAACACGATCATCGCCTTCTCGATCAGCTTTTTTCCGATCCTGCTCACCACTGTGCGCGGCTTCCGCGAGGTCGAACCCGAGCTGCTCGAACTCATCCGCTCGCTGCGCGCCTCGAAGTGGCAGACCTTTGCCAAGATCCAGCTGCCGAGCGCGCTGCCCTACATCTTCTCCGGCATGAAGGTGGGCGCGATCCTCGCCGTCGCCGGCGCCGTCGTCGGCGAGTTTCTCGGTTCTTCCAGGGGCCTCGGCTACCTGATGCTGCAGGTCCAGGCGACGCTCGATACCGCGGCGATGTTCATGGCGGTGCTCCTGATCACCGCCATCGGCGTCGTGCTCTATGGCCTCGTCCTCGGACTCGAGCGTCTGGTCATCGTGCGCGACGCGCGGATCAGGTGAGTCCCGCCGTGACCGAGCCTTTCATCCGCCTGCGCAACCTGCGCAAGGTCTATCGCAAGGATGGCCGGGAGTTTCCCGCCATTTCCGATGCGACCTTCACCGTGGCGCCGGGGGAGCTCGCCTGCCTGGTCGGGCCCTCTGGCTGCGGCAAGACCACGTTGCTGAAAATTCTCGCCGGCCTGCAGAGCTACGACAGCGGCGAGGCGCAGATCGGCTCGCCGAGCCACCCGTTCGACCCCGCCCGCGACATCGGCATGGTGTTCCAGCAGCCACTGCTGCTCAAGTGGCGCCGGCTCCTCCAGAACGTGCTGCTCCCGGCCGAGATATTGGGCCTGCCGATGCGCGAGAGCGCCGAACGCGCGCGCGAGCTCATCGCCATGGTCGGGCTCACCGGCTGCGAGGACAAATATCCGTATGAGCTGTCCGGCGGCATGCAGCAGCGGGCCGCCATAGCGCGCGCCCTCGTGCACGACCCGAAGCTCATCCTGATGGACGAGCCGTTCGGCGCGCTCGACGCGCTGACCCGCGAGAAGATGAACCTCGAACTCATCAACATCTGGAAGCGGAGCGGGAAGACGATTCTGTTCGTCACCCACGGCATCTCCGAGGCCGTGTTTCTCGGCACCCGCGTGGTGGTCTTCACCACCGGGCCGGCGCGCATGGCCGACAACTTCGAAATCGAACTGCCCGAACCGCGCACCCTCGACGTCAAGACCAGCGAAGCCTTCGGCGAGTACAGCCGCCGGATCTATCATCTGCTCGGCATGCGATGAGCGGAAGCGCGTTTGGAGCGCAATCGTTCCAACTTGAATCGATTGCGCTCTAATTTTCCTTGGTTGGAGAATATCTTTTCGGAAAACCGGTTTCGAGCTTTCCGGATCATGCTCTACGCCGCGGCGCCGGCGAAGTCCGGCACCGCCTCGCGCAACACGCGGTAGATCGCCGCGCGCTCCTGGCGCGAGAGGCCTTTCTCGAGCATGGCGAGCCATGAGCGCATCTCTTCGAGCGGCGGCTGCACCGGGCGGGCGGCGACAATGCCGAGGAGGCCGATGTCCACCATCGGCTCCTCGCGCGCGAACAGAATCTCCTGGATGCGCTCGCCCGGGCGCGTACCGGTGAACACGATGTCGACGTCGCGGCCCGGCTCGAGCCCGGCAAGCCGGATCATGCGCTCGGCGAGGTCCACGATCTTCACCGGCTGGCCCATGTTGAGCACGTAGACCGCGACGTCGGAGCGTTCGGGGCCGAGCGCGTGACTTGCGGCCGTGACCACGAGGTCGCAGGCCTCGCGAATGGTCATGAAGTAGCGGACCATGTCGGGATGGGTGACGGTCACCGGCCCGCCGGCATCGATCTGCGACTTGAATTTCGGGACCACCGAGCCGTTCGAGGCGAGCACGTTGCCGAAGCGCACGGCGATGAGCCGCATCGGCGGCCGCGCGGCATGCGCGTGGCGGGCAAAATCGGCGTCGAGCGCCTGGCAATACATTTCGGCAAAACGCTTGGTCGCGCCGAGCACCGACACCGGCTCGATGGCCTTGTCGGTCGAGATCATCACCATCGCGCCGGCGCCGGCCGCCGCCGCGGCGTCGGCGACGTTGACCGAGCCGAAGACGTTGGTCTTGACCCCCTCCTCCCAGTCCTGCTCCAGGATCGGCACGTGCTTGAGCGCGGCGGCGTGAAACACCATGTCGGGCTTGAAATCCGCCATGAGCCGGAACAACCGGTCGCGATCGCGAACGTCGGCGATACGTCCGCTGATCGCGCGTTGCGACCCCTTGGCGGCGAGCGTTTCGAGCACGGCATGCAGCGCCGGCTCCGAATTCTCGATGATGAGCAGCCGCGCGGCGCCGAATGCGATCGCGCGGTCGCAGATCTCGGCGCCGATCGAACCGCCGCCGCCGGTGACGACCACGGCGCGGCCGTGCAGAAAATGCTCAAGCCGCGCGTAGTCGATCTTGACACTCGGCCGCAGCAGCAGATCCTCGACATTGACCGGCGCAAGCCGCGGCATGTCGGCGCCCTCCTCGAGCGAAGGCAGCCGCGTGACCGTGAGGCCGAGACGGCGCGCGCGCATCAAGGTCGCTTCCGGCTTGGCGTCCGGCTCGAACGCCGACGGCGTGAAGATCACGCGCGAGATGACGGTGCCGCGCTGGGCGAGGTCGTTGACCGCGGCTTCCAGAAGCTCGAAATTGCCGAGAACGGGAATGCCGCGGATGGCCTGGCCCTGATCGGCCCGGGACGGCGAGAGGATGCCGACCGGCCAGGTCTTCTTGACCGCGCCGCTCTCGATCGCGCGCAGCAGCACTTCGGCGTCGGCGGCGCGTCCGAGGACGAGCGTCGGATTGGCCTCGGCGGCGCGCGCCTGCTGCCGGGTGCGGGTGTAACGGAAGTAGCGGTAGCCCACCCTGGAGGCGCCCAGGAACACCATCTGCAGCACCCAATAGAGGGCGATGGTGATCTTGCCGAAGAAGAACTGCCCGAGCACGTTGGGCGCGACCAGGATGTAGTCGAGCACCAGCAGCGATACGGCCAGCACCGTCGCCGCGCGCATGATGTTCATCAGGTCCGGGAGCGACGCGAACCGCCACTTCGATTCGTAGAGATGAAAGAGGAAATAGATGATGCCGGCATAGACGATGAAGCCGGGCAGGAAGATGAGCAGCTTGTCGCCCCGCTCCACGAGGCCGGCCGCCTCGAAGCGGATAAAGAAGCTCGCGACAACCGCCGCCGCGGTCGCCAGAAGATCGTGCGCGACGACGAGCGCTCTGCGCGGGCTCATGTTCAGTGCGGGCATTGTGCGGCCGTCTTGCCGGGACCCCCTGGCCTTCCCATACCGGGCTTTAGATCGCTGCGCCACCCCGCTTGTTGAGCACAGTGCCGCCAGCGACGCCGACGCCGAAGACGTAGAGCCAGCCCTGGCTGAAATCGAACAGATGCGAGTTGAACAGCGAGGAGACGACGTTCTGCACGACGATGATCATGCCGATCCAGGCGACCAGGCTGGCGCCGCGGAACAGCATGAAATGCGCCGCCCACATCGCCAGCAGCACGGCCACGCCGATGAGGCCGAGCTGGATCGCGACCGCGAAAATCTGATTGTGCGGGTTGACCGGCGCAACGCTGGCGGCGCCGGTCTCGCCGGTCCTGGCGCGGCGAAATTCTTCGGCGATCGAGCCGGTACCGTGGCCGATGACGGGAGCGTCGGCAACGATGCGCCACGACTTTTTCAGGAACTCGAGATGCTCTCCGGTCGAGCTTGCGGTATTGGCGTCGAGGTAGCCGCGCAATTCAGCCATCGAATCGGCGATCCGCGTGCGCAGGTAGGAGGATTCAAGCCACAGCGCACCGGCGAGCGCGCCGGCAACAAGACCCGCGGCGAGTACGCCCTTCACGCCGAACTGCCGGTAACCGAGCGCGATGACGAGGAGCGGGGCAACGAGGAGCACGGTGCGGCTCACCGCGACGAAAGCGATATCGGCGATGAACAGCGCCGCGAGCAGCGCGAGCGCAACGGGGATCCCCCTCTTCCCTGCGCGCCAGAAGTCGCAGGCCGCGCCGATGAGCGCGAAGGCGCAAATAAGAAAAATGCCACTCTGGAATATGTAGTCCTTGACCGGCACCCCAGGGGACTTTCCCGGTATCGTGACGCCGGTCAGCGCAAAGGCCCACGACGTTGCGAGGAGGCACGTGGCGGAGACGAGAAAGCCGCGCAGCACAAGCATGCCGCGGTCGGAGCCGTGGAATTGCGCCAGCAGCAGGGGAATGGCGAGGAGCCGGTGAAAGCTGCCGAGGCCCTCGAACCGCTCGCCCCAGGAGACCGCGGCCCAGAGCATGCCGAGCGCCCCAAGCGCCCACAGCAGCACCGGCAAGCCGCCCGCGGCGGAAGCAACCTCGCGGCGGAGGGCGTTGACATCGAGCGTCGGCAGCCAGGCGAGAAACCAGACGACGATAAGAACAGAGGTCGCCGATGTCGACCAGGGGAGCGACAGCGCGACGCCGACCGCGAGCCAGTCGGCAAGCCGCAGGAAGCCTTGCCGGTCGGGCAGCCTTGCGCGCGGGCTCGTCTTCATTGTCGGGAGCAGGATCGGTTACAGTGCCTGTTGAAGGCCAGCGACCGCGGTTGGTCGAAGGCCCGCAGATGTGTAGTTAAGTGCGGCCCCGCCATCAACGGCCGGCCGTGGGGAGTTGCCGTGAGCTGGTCGGAAACGATACTCGCCGCGTTGAAGGAAAACGACATCCGTCTCGTCACCTATGTGCCGGACAACGTGCTCACGCCGCTGATCAAGGGCGTCGCTGCGGACAATTATTTCATCTCCGTGCCGGCCACGCGCGAGGACGAAGCGGTCGGGGCGCTCACCGGCGCCTATATGGGCGGCCTGCGCGGCGTCGCGATGATGCAGACCAGCGGCTTCGCGCTGATCGCCAATGCGCTCGCCTCCCTGGTGGTGCCCTATCAAATTCCCGCCGTGCTCGTGATCTCGGAGCGCGGCGCCATGGGCGAATTCAACGTCGGCCAGGTGCTGATCGCGCGCACCATGCGCCCGACGCTCGATTCGCTCGGCATTCTGCATCACACGCTCGCCGATGCCGCGACGCTGCGCTTCATCGTCAACTCGTCGATCAAGCAGGCGTTCACGACGCAGGCGCCGGTCGCCCTCATTCTTTCCCCGCTGCTGACCGGCGGCAACCCCGCCTCGTACGCCCAGCTGATATGACCCGAGGGACGACGGCATGAGCAACGAGAGACAATCGGTCCAAACGCTCAACCGCACGGAGCTGACGCGGCGCCTGGTGCGGCGGCTCACGCACGAGGAGGCGGTGATCGGCGGCATCGGCAACGCCAATTTCGACATGTTCGCCGTCGGCCACCGGCCGCAGAACTTCTACATGCTCGGCAGCATGGGCCTGACCTGCCCGATCGCGCTCGGCGTCGCGCTGGCGCAACCGCAGCGCGGGGTGCTCGCGCTCGAAGGCGACGGCTCGATCCTCATGGCGCTCGGCTGCCTCGCCACCATCGCCAACGTCAAGCCGCGCAACCTCACTATCATCATCTGGGACAACGGCCTCTATCAGATCACCGGAAAGCAGCCGACGGCGACCAGCGGCCCGACCGACATCGTCGCGGTCGCGCGCGGCGCCGGCATCACCAACAGCGCCTGGGTGCGCGACGAGGCGCATTTCGAGGCGCTGATCGACCGCCGCTTCGACGAAGGCGGGCCGGCGCTGATCGCAGCGAAGATCGATGATCAGCCGGCCGCCGGGCCGGCGGTGCGCGATCCCGCGCTCATTCGCAACCGCTTCATGAAGGGACTCGGCACCAGCCGCGGCGGGGTGCTGGACGCTTAACTAAAAGCGCGATGATCCAGAACCATCATTGCGAGGAGCCCAAAGGGCGACGCAGCAATCGGCTCAAACCGAAAAATGCTTCTCCAGCCCCTGCCAGCCTTCGAAGTAGTCGCGTTGCAGCTCCGAGGATTCCGCCGCGTAGCGCGTCAGCCGCATGGCGAAGCGGCTCTCGAACATGAACGCCATCGTGTCCTCGATCTTGTGCGGCTTTAGCTGAGCATTGGTTGCGCGCTTCCAGGTCTCGGCGTCGGGGCCGTGTGCGGTCATGCAATTGTGCAGGCTGGCGCCGCCGGGCAGGAATCCTTCCGCCTTGGCGTCATAGGCGCCGTGCACGAGGCCCATGAACTCGGTCATGACGTTGCGGTGGAACCAGGGCGGCCGGAACGTATCCTCGCCGACGAGCCAGCGCGGCGGGAAGATGACGAAATCGATGTTGGCGGCGCCCGGCAGGTCAGAAGGCGCGGTGAGCACACTGAAGATCGACGGATCGGGATGATCGAAACTGATCGTGCCGATGACGTTGAAGCGCGCCAGCTCGTATTTGTAGGGAGCGAGATTGCCGTGCCAGGCGACGACATTGAGCGGCGAGTGGTCCATCTCCGCCGCCCACAGGTTGCCCTGGAATTTCGCGACGAGCAGCGTCGGAGCCTCCGTGTCCTCGTAGGCGGCAACGGGGCTGAGAAAATCGCGCGCATTGGCAAGGCCGTTGGCGCCGAGGGGCCCAAGCTCCGGCAGCCGCAGCATGGCGCCGTAATTCTCGCAGATGTAGCCGCGCGACGGGCCGTCCGGCAGCTCGGTGCGAAAGCGCAAGCCGCGCGGGATCACCACGATCTCGCCCGGCGCCGCTTCGATCACGCCCAGCTCGGTGACGAAGCGGGCGCGGCCCTGCTGCGGCACGATGAGCATTTCGCCGTCGGCGTTGTAGAAGCAGCGGTTGCTCATCGAGCGGTTGGCCGCATAGACGTGAACCGCCGTGCCGACCTGGGTCGCGACGTCGCCGTTGCCGCCGAAAGTCACGATGCCCTCGACGAAGTCGGCCGGCTTCTGCGGGATCGGCAGCGGGCTCCAGCGCAATTGGGTCGGCGTCGCATCGACCTCGTTGAACGGGGCGCTGCGGATCATGCCGTTGTCGATGCGCGCGTACGGGCGATGCACGACGGACGGCCGGATGCGGTAAGTCCACGTGCGCCGATTCTCGGCGCGCGCAGTGGTAAACGAGGTGCCGGAGATCTGTTCGGCGTAGAGGCCGTACGGGGGCCGCTGCGGCGAGTTGCGGCCGACGGGGAGCGCGTCGGGGACTGACTCTGTGACGAAATGGTTACCGAAGCCGGGCTGGTACACCAGCGCCGCCTCCCCGGGCAACGCGCGAATGGCTGCCTTCCGGGACTTGATATCTGATTTGGTTATTTGGCTCATGAGCACTCCCGGCAGCTGTCACGACCGCCCCACGCTCACCACGGGCAAAGCGAAGCAATTCAGCCCTTTGCAGCGTTAACGCTCAGTCCGGCGCCGCCTCGGAGCCCTCGTGGGCGATTGGTCTCAATCGTAACTATCGGTCTTCGCCGCCCGCCGCAAGGTGTTTGAAACGATTCTAAGCGGGGCCGCGCGAGTTTCATAATCACACCGTCGCCGCATCTTGGCTTGGCAAACGCCCGATATAGCCGCAACGAATTCTTAATATCTCCAAAAAAGCGCCCGCTTGCCTGGGCATCAGCCGCAAGTCAGTGAGGGGACTTTCCTTTTTCCATTCGCTTGGCGCGGGCGTCACCGGACGCTGCTGCGGCACGATTCCTGCGAGAGGGGGGCGATGCGTCCGATTTTGGCACTAGGGTTCGTGTTGCTCGGCCTCAACAGCGCCGTGCCCGAACCCAAACATTCGAACACTGTCCTGGCTGCCGCCGACACGCCTTCTGCCGAACCGATCACAATTGATCGCTTGATCGGCAGCATCGACGTGAAAAGCGATGTGGTCGTGCCGTCGCTGGAAGTGATCGAGGCGTCGCACGAGCAAGAGGACAGCATCGCCGAGCCGCCGTCGGGCGAAGCTGCGGCCGCGACCACCGCCATCGACCGGGACATCGAGTCGCTCGACGGACTCTGCAATACGCTTTTCGATTCTGCGCAGCACAACGATCTGCCGGTACCCTTCTTCGCCAATCTGATCTGGCAGGAGAGCCGGCTGCGGCATAACGCCGTGAGCCCGGTCGGAGCGCAAGGCATCGCGCAGTTCATGCCGCGCGTCGCCGCCGCCGTCGGTTTGACGGACCCGTTCGATCCGCGGCAGGCACTGCCGGCCTCGGCGCGGCTGCTGCACGAGCTGCGCGAGCGCTTCCGCAATCTCGGATTTGCGGCTGCCGCCTACAATGCCGGCGTCCACCGCGTCAGCGAATGGCTGCTGCACGGCGGCAAGCTGCCGCGCGAGACGCAGACCTATGTCGTGCGCATCACCGGCCGCTCGGTGGACGAATGGCGCAAAAGCCCGCCCGGCGAGTCGGCCCTGCGCTTCACGCGGCCGCTGCCATGCCGCGAGCTTCCGGCCTTCGCCAGCCTGGAGCTGGAGCTGGAGCAGGAACAGCAGGTGCAGGAAGAGCAAGCGCAGGCACAGCAAGAGCAGGCACAGCAGGTTCAACAAGCCGCGCCCGAGGAACCGCAACAGCAGCTGCGTGCCGCAGCGGCGGAGCCGGCGCCTGTCGTGCGTCGGCGCTTCGCAGCGCGCCCACATGTGCGCATGACGGTTCGCGCTGAAGCGGTGCGCAAGTTCGCCGGCGTTATGCACGCCGGCTGGGCGGTCCCCGCTCAAGCGATTCCGAGACTGGCCGCCAACGTCCCGACCGGCGGACGCGAGACGCGCCGGATCATTATCCGACCGCAGCTGATGAACAAGGTAGCCGGCTATTTCCACGGCGGCAGGGGCGAAGCCCGCTCTCATCAGCAGCGTGTGCCGCACGAGAGCCGGAGAATTGCGCTGCACATCGCACGCCACGGTTCGTAGCGCGCGGACGCCGAAGGTTTTGCCGGATATTCCTTCTGGATGGGCATTGTCCCGGATGCCCGTTCGCTCGCCGGGCGATGGTGCCTGTTCCGGCTGTCCGGCGTCCGCTAGGCGGCAGAGGCCGCGAGCATTTTCTGCACTTCGTTGACGAGCTCGCGCAGATGGATCGGCTTCGACAGCACCTTGGCGTGCCTGGGTGCGCTTGAATCCGAGTTGAGCGCGACCGCGGCGAAGCCAGTGATGAACATGATCTTGATGTCGGGATCGAGCTCGGCCGCGCGGCGGGCGAGTTCGATGCCGTCCATCTCCGGCATGACGATATCGGTGAGCAGAAGCTCGAACGGCTCCTCGCGCAGGCGCTGATAGGCGGCAAGGCCGTTGTCGTAGGAGATGACGTCAAAGCCGGCGTTCTGCAGCGCCTTGACCAGAAAGCGCCGCATGTCGATGTCGTCTTCCGCGAGCAGGATTTTAGGCATGTAACGCACCCCCCGGCTTTCGCCGGCCCCCTTCATTCCATAAGCCGGATGCCGGGTAAACATGGAGTGAAGGTTGCGCTGGGCAAACCGTACCGCGCTATGGACAATAGCCGCTGGCGCACGCTAGGGAACATTGCCGGGGAATAACTCTGCAAAGCCCCGCCGGACGTCATGCTGGAAATCGAGGACGAATTCGATCCCCCGTTCGAGGCCATAGAGCCGGCGCAGTGCCGCGGGCCGCTCCTGTTCAACTCGCCGCACAGCGGACGCGTCTATCCGCGCGAGTTCCTGCTGGCGTCACGGCTCGATCTCGCGACCTTGCGCCGTTCCGAGGACTCCTTCGTCGACGAGTTGATCGCCGGCGTGGTCGGGCGTGGCCACCCGCTGGTGCGGGCGCACTTCCCGCGCTGCTACGTCGATGTCAACCGCGAGCCCTACGAACTCGACCCGCGCATGTTCGACGGCCGCCTGCCCTCATTCGCCAATACCCGCTCCATGCGGGTGGCGGGCGGCCTCGGCACCGTCGCCCGCGTCGTCGGCGACGCCCAGGAAATTTACGACCAGCGCATCTCGGTCGCGGAGGCGCTGCAGCGGATCGACGGGCTCTACAAGCCGTATCATCGCGCGCTGCGGCGCGTGTTCATGCGGCTCCACCGCGATTTCGGTGCCGCGGTCCTGATCGATTGTCATTCCATGCCTTCGGCGACCGGCGCCAAGGACGAGCGTCCGCGTGCCGACCTGGTCATTGGCGACCGCTATGGCACGAGCTGCGTTGCCATCGTTGCCGAGACGATCGAGGAGACCATGCGCGGCTTCGGCTATGTGGTCAGCCGCAACAAACCCTATGCCGGCGGCTTCATCACCGAGCACTACGGCAATCCGGCCGCGGGGCTGCACGCGATCCAGCTCGAGATCAACCGCGCGCTCTACATGGACGAACGGCACTACGAGCGTGCCGCCTCGTTCGCCAGGCTCGCAGGCGAATTCGAGTTCGTGGCCGACCGGTTGTCCGAGATTCCACTGGAAGAGTTGCGGCCCTACCGGGCGGCGGCGGAATGACGGCTCGTGCCGCCCGCGGGCTGCCGCGGCTGACGGAAAGAAAAAGGGCCGCCGGCAACCGCTGGCGGCCCAAGTCTAGGGAGGAAACGCCCAAGGAGGGCGACGGTAACGCGAGAAGAATCTCAACGCTACCGCACTGCAACAACATACACCGCGCCGCACAAAAATCAAGGCCCGCGGACCATTTTCCCCTGATTCTTCCTGCAAATGGCGCAGAGCTGTGTCTTCCCGTTCGCATGACGGCAACGGACACCGGCGGGTCGCAAAAGACCGAAGAATGTCAATAAATTAGCAGTTTTGTGCGGTGCCCAAAAGACGGGCAATCGGCACGAAATGGAACCGGACGCGAAGGTTTGCAAGTCGATTTCGTACGCGATCGTGTCTAATCGGCAACACGCCAAGTTGTCTTCCAGCAGACCCCCAACCAAGGACGGCGCGCGATGACGGCGATCGATTTTGTGGCCTTCGTGGACCAACTGGCTGCCGTCTCCGGTGAGACCATCCTGCCGTTCTTTCGCACCGCGCTTGGTGTGGAGAACAAGAGCTTGTCCGGCAGCTTCGATCCGGTCACGGCCGCCGATCGCGCCGCGGAGGCGGCGATGCGCGCCTTAATCAACCAGACGTTCCCCGAACACGGCATCACCGGCGAGGAATTCGCTGCCGAACGTCCGGAGGCGGAATATGTCTGGGTGCTTGATCCGATCGACGGCACCAAGTCCTTCATCTGCGGCATGCCGGCCTGGGGCACGCTCATTGCGCTGACCCGCGGCGGCGAGCCGATCTACGGCATGATGCACCAGCCGTTCACCCGCGAGCATTTCGCCGGCGACTGCAGCGCCGCGAACTACCGCGGCCCCGCGGGCGGGCGCGCCCTGCGCGCGCGTGCCTGCGCGGGCTTGGAGGATGCGGTGCTGCTCACCACGAGTCCGCTGCTGATGAACGATGCCGACCGTCGCTCCTTTGCCCGGGTCGAGCAGGCAGTGCGGCTGTCGCGCTACGGCGGCGATTGCTACGCCTATTGCGTGCTCGCCGCCGGCCATATCGATCTGGTGATCGAGACCGAGCTCAAACCGCACGACGTCCTGGCGTTGATCCCGATCATCGAAGGCGCGGGCGGCATCATCACCACCTGGGAGAACGGCCGCCCGTATTCCGGCGGACGCATCATCGCCGCCGGCGACCGCCGGACGCACGCCGCAGCCATGGCGCTGCTGGCAGGCGCCTAGCGCCTGTTTCCGGCCGGCGTCGCGATCGCACAAGGCGGCGCGAGCGCGGCGGTATCAGTACAAGGGCGTGCCGGGCACGAACGCGTCGAAGGCGGCCCAGAACTGGGCGCGGAAGCGATCCTGCTCCATGAGAAGCTCGTGCTGGGCGCCGACCACGACGAGGTGCGACCCTGAGCGCAGCAGCATGGAAAATTCCTCGATCGCGGTATTCGACACCACGGCGTCACGGCCGGCGGCGACGATGAGGATCGGCTGACGGATCTGCGTCGGAAAGCTCGGTTCGCAGAGCGTGCGCATGGCGCGGAAGGCGGCGTCGGCCCAGGCGACCGTCGGACCACCGAGGCCGAGCGCCGGCTCCGCCTCGACGATGGCGGCGTTGCGGGCGTAGCGCACCGGGTCGGTGGTGAGGATATTGCCGGCGAACGGCCGCAGGTCCAATACGCCGGCATAGCGGCCGGGCACCGGCATCGCGCCGAAGCCGGCGAGCCGCATGAGTCGCAACATCGTGCCGGCCGTGGCAATCGAATTCATGCCCGCCACCGCGATCATCGGTGCACTGAGCACGATGCGGTCGAACCAGCGATGGCCTTGAAAGGCTGCGCGCAGCAGCACGGTCGCGCCCATGGAATGGCCGATGGCAAAGAGCGGCGGCGGGCAATCCGGCAGCACGACCTCGCGCATCAACGTTTCGAGATCGAGATCGTATTCGGAGAAGTTGCGCACGTGGCCGCGGCGGCGATCCGGCAGCGCACGGTCGGAAAGGCCCTGTCCGCGCCAATCAAGGATGGCGACGGCGAAGCCGCGCGCCCGCAGATCGCGCACGGTCTCGAAATATTTCTCGATCCATTCGCTGCGGCCGGGCAGGATGCACACCGTGCCGCGGCGGCCGGCCGGCGGCAACCAGCGGGCGAATCGCAGCGAAACCCCGTCGGGCGTTTTGAGCGTGCCCGTCACTATGCCTTCGGGAACGGGATTCGCCGGGATCGAGACGAGCTTCACCGGCAGCGGCGGGCTCCGCGGCTCGGTATTTCCGTCGTCCGATATCTGCGTCTGCATCGCTCCTTCCTATAGCAGCTGGCAACCGTGAGCGGCTCATGGAATGCTCAAGGCCGGAACGTTCCCTGGCCTTGCGACGGGGGCAAGGCATCCCCATCTTTTTTCTGCGCAGGCCAACAAGGCTGCGCACGATCCATAGGTCTGGTCCGACAAGGGCAGACCCCCGCATGTCGCTTCAGAAGGAGGATATGCCATGCGAACTTTCGATCTCACACCCCTCTATCGTTCGACCGTCGGCTTTGACCGGCTGTTCTCGATGCTCGATCAGGGCCTCGACGGCGCCGCGCCTGGGTACCCGCCCTACAACATCGAGCGGACCGGCGACAACGAGTATCGTGTCACCGTCGCGGTAGCCGGCTTCGCCGAGAACGAGCTCTCGGTCGTGGCCAAGGAGAACACTCTGACCATCCGCGGCGAGAAGAACGCCAAGGAGGAAGAGAAGCGCGGCGACGTACTCTATCAGGGCATTGCCGCTCGAGCTTTCGAGCGCGCTTTCCAGCTCGCCGACTTCGTCCAGGTCAAGGGCGCCAAGCTTGAGAACGGCCTCCTGCACGTCGACCTCGTGCGCGAGATTCCCGAGGCGAAGAAGCCCCGCACGATCCCGATCGGCAACGGCAACGCGGCCGTCGAGCACAAAGAGGCGGCCTAAGCGGCCCGGATTTGAAATCCGATGTAATGCAGCGCCCCGGTTTTCCGGGGCGCTTTTTGTTGGGCGCCGGCTGCGCCGGCCACCGGCGCGGCAGCTCAGTCGTTCAGCGGAACGGGTGTCGGTCTGCTCGGAGCAACCGGAGCGGCGCTCGCGGCCGATGCACTCCCCGATATCGCCCCGGTCTTGTCGGCATGGCCTGCCTCCTCGGCGGGGCGGTGTGATGCGAGCGCGTGAGGACGGGGACGCGGAAGCGGCGGCGTGAGCAGCGGATGGACCGCGGTGCGGCCCACGAACGGGGGCATCGGCGGGGTGACGATCTCATCGCCTGGCGCCATTCCGAGACCATAGCCGTCGGGGTACCCGTAAGGAGCCGCCATTCCGATCGGCGGGCCATAGAAACCGGGGCCGGCGACGATCCTGTTGACGGCGCGGATCGCGCCGCTGCGCGCATCGACCACGACGCGCATCAGGATGCCGCGAAAATCCATCGCGCGCAGCACGTAGGTCGTGCCTTCGCGCAGCGGCGGCGCTACCGGCTCGAAACCGGCCGCGCGCGCGATCCTGGTGACCTCGTGGGATGTGATAAATCCGGGGAGTGGCGCCGGCTGCGACTGCGCTTGCGCATGGCTTGGCGCGGCGGCCAGCAGCAACAAGGACAATGCCGCGGCCCCGATTACGCTGACCCGCACGGAACCCCCCTCCGCACCGCGCACCGATACTCGCGGGCGCTCTCACAACCTTACTCGCAATTGGGGCGCCGCTTGGGCGCGATCAGAATTTTTTGCACAAAGCAACGAAGCGATCCACCTCATCCTCCCGGGTCGCGAACGAGGTAACGAGCCGCACCAGGACGCGATCAATGTCGACTTCCAGACTTTCGCTCGGCCGCACGTAGTAGCGGGCGCCGGCGGCCTTAAGCCGTGCGTCGAGGGCGCGTGGAAGAGCGACGAAGACGAGATTGGATTCCACGGGCCAAGCCGGAGCGAGGCCGATGGCGGCGAGCTTTTGCGCCAGCCGGTCGGCCATGGCATTGGCGTGACGCGCGAGCTTGAGCCAGCGGTCCTCCGCCAGCGCCGCGTCGAATTGCGCGGCGAGGAAGCGGTGCTTGGAGAGGAGGTGGCCGGCGCGCTTGCGCCGTTCGGCGAAGAATGCGGCTCGCGCCGTATCGAAAAACACTACGGCTTCCGCCGCCAGCGCGCCCGCTTTGGTCGCGCCGAACGACAACACGTCGATGCCGGACCGCCACGTCATCTGTGCCGGCGTGACCTCTAGCCGGACCAGCGCGTTGGCGAACCGCGCGCCGTCCATATGCACGGCGAGCGCGCGCTCGTGCGCGATGGCGCACAGGGCGGCGATCTCGTCCGGACGATAGACGGTGCCGGCTTCGCTCGCCTGGGTGAGGGAGAGCGCGGACGCGATCATCTGATGCGGACTGTGGCCGCCGTACCCCTTGAGCGCCGTGGTGAGCATGTCCGGCGTGATCTTGGCGCCGGCGCCGGGGAGCTCGACGAGCTTGAGGCCGGCGCCGAAGAACTCCGGCGCACCGCATTCGTCAGTGGCGATATGCGACTCGGCATGACAGAGCACGACGCCCCAGGGCGGGGCGACGTGTGCGAGCGCCAGCGCATTGGCCGCGGTCCCGGTCGGCACCAGGAACACCGCCACGTCGCGCTCGAAAATCTCGGAGAAGCGCCGTTCGACCGCGGCGGTCCACGGGTCCGCGCCATAGCCGGGCGCAAACCCCTCGTTCGCGCGCACGATGGCGTCGAGGATTTCGGGTGCGACCGGCGCCGTGTTGTCGCTGGAAAAGTTCATTGCCGCGTCACGCGCGAAGCCACGCCAGGCGGCCGGTGAACGAGTTTTTGGACGACGTGGTCATGCCTCTCTCGGCGCTGCCGTATGGAGCCTCGAGCGCGAATTGATCGGAGCTGATGACCTTCGAGTACAGCGGCAGGATGTCCAGCATGGCCGTGTAGTTGGCGTCGGTGAAGCCGCTCGTCGCGTCCTTGATGAGGATGGCATTGTAGCCCATGTTCGCCGCGCGCTTGATCGTCGTCGCCACGACGTGCTCGATGCACTGGCCGCTGACGAACAGATGGCCGATGTTGCTGGCGCGGAGAATCCGGTCGAGATCGGAGCCTTCGAAACTGTCCGAGCCGCAGTTGATGACCACAAGTTCGCCGCTCGCCGGCTTGAGCGCATCGATAACGTCAACCTCCCACGTGCCGATGATGCCCTTGTTCTCGTCCTTGGCGCCCCGCAACAGCGGATAGTACTGGTTCTCCGGCATTTCGGGAAAACCCGGCCGCCAGCCGATGTTGACGAAGATGGTCAGCATGCCCCGCGCTCGCGCGGTGGCGAGAACCTTCTGCGCGTTCCTGATCGCGTTGTTCTTCTCGATCTGCGAGCAAAGATTCCGGCCCCAAACTCCTTTGGGGTCGCACACGCTGTTCTGCCAATGCAGCATCAGCAGCGCGGATTCCGGTGACACCCGCTTGGACATCGTTCTCTCTCCTCGTCCTCTCCTGGCGCTCGCATTTTTGCCATTCGCCATCGCCTAGTTGCATCGCTGCAACACGTCTCGGCATTCTACACACCGGCAGCGGAATTAACTCGTCTTTGCTGGAACGGTGCGTTCTTGATCACGAAACGATTCGGTGCGGGGCCGGCCATGAAGCTCCTCCTTTGCTCCCTGAGCGCTGCCGGGGCGATCGCCGTGGGCGGTGCCGCGGCATATGCAGCCGATCTCGATGCACGGCCGATGTACAACCCTCCCGCGGCGTACAGCTGGACCGGGTTCTATCTCGGCGGCAACGGCGGGTTCGGCGGCGACAAGTTTCAGTATCCCTTCACGATCGGAGGACCGATCCCGGCCTTGGGCATCGCCGCGGCGACCACCGGGACCGCGACGTTGAACTCGAGCGGATTCTTTGGCGGCGGCCAGGCCGGTTTCAATTGGCAGGCGGCGCCAACCTGGGTCCTGGGCGTGGAAAGCGATTTCGACGCCGCGGACATCGAGGGTAAGGCCAACACTTCGGCGACCCTTTTTTCGGGCGCCGTAGGAACGAAGCTTGATTGGTTCGGGACGGTGCGCGGCCGGGTCGGTTTTCTCGTGACGCCCAGCGCCCTGCTCTATGGCACCGGCGGCTGGGCGTATGGGCACACGACGAGCTCAGCCAGTGCGGCCGCGTTCGGCTTGGCGGCTGCCGCCTCGGTCGGCCATGAGAAGAACGGCTGGACCGCGGGTGGCGGTCTCGAATACGCCTTCAACCCGTGGCTGTCGTTCAAGACCGAGTACCTCTACCTCAATCTCGGCACTGACGGCATCACCAGCGGCACCATCGCGGGCGTGCCGTTCTCGCTGTCTGAGAAGACGACCGTCCACACCGTCAAGATCGGTCTCAACGTTAAGTTTGGTGGGTGGTAGCCCCCGTTGGGTTGCCGAGTTGCTGCGAGCCGTCGACTGAGACGCGGCAGCCTCGGGCATTTCCTTTCGAACCGCCATCCAATCTTGGTTTCGATCACTCGCGTCAACTCGTCAGGCCACCGCAGGCTCCGAATCGCGGCCTCCTCGATCGGCAGTGCCATTGCGCTTAAGCGCCTGCCGTGGTCCACTTGCCGCCGCCGGACATTGCGGAAGACCGAGCCGCAAAAGGGCCGAAGCCGAAAGCTTTGATCCGCTCTCCTTTCCGCGCCGCGTGGGCCAGGAAAGAAGGGACGGTGCTCTTGTGTTTGCAGCCGGAATTTGCCATGTTCCGCATAGGACAGCATTGCTGTCCCAATTTTTGGCCGACGCGTGCGTCCCCGTGGCCTCTCCGCGAGCGGATGAGAAAAAAGCGGGAGCAGCAAGTGCGAGGGCCAACCGCCGGGGCGAGGGCGCGTCGGACGGCGGCGAAATAAGCAGCCAGAGGCCGCCAGGCGGCACGAAGGTTGCCTCCTTGAATGTGGTTCGCCCTCGGGCGCCCCCTCCCTTCCCTCTTGCGCATGCGTAGATGGAAGGAGGGGCGGCGCGGGGAGCGATGCGCCGAACCTCGACCGGGCCGTGCAGGCCCGGCGCGGATGCGCGAGGAGCGCGAGGACGACGATGGGCGCACAAGGCTTCGGCTTGTTCGATCCGGCGCAGGAAAAGGATTCCTGCGGGGTCGGATTCATCGCCGACATCAAGGGCCGCCAATCGCACAAGCTCGTCGAGGACGCGCTGACCATCCTGCTCAACCTCGAGCATCGCGGCGCGGTCGGTGCCGATCCGCGCGCCGGCGACGGCGCCGGTATCCTGGTGCAGACGCCGCACAAGTTCCTCGCCAAGAAGGCTGCCGAGATCGGCTTCGCCTTGCCCCCGCCCGGCCATTATGCGGTCGGCGTGCTGTTCCTGCCGCACGAAGAGGCCTGGCGGCAGGAGATCATGGACACCTACGTCGCAATCGCGGCGCAGGAAGGCATGCAGGTTCTCGGCTGGCGCGACGTGCCGACCGACAATTCGACGCTCGGCGAATCGGTCAAGCCGACCGAGCCGGTGCACAAGCAGGTCTTCCTCGCGCGCAGCCCGGCGACGCGTTCGGAGCAGGATTTCGAGCGCCGGCTCTACATCCTCCGCAAGACCATCTCCTCGACGCTCTACGGCCGGCGCGAGCGGCGCCTTTCCCACTATTACCCGGTGTCGATCTCGTGCCGCACGCTGATCTACAAGGGCATGTTCCTCGCCGATCAGCTCAACACCTATTATCCGGATCTGCACGATCCGGACTTCGAGAGCGCGCTCGCGCTGATGCACCAGCGTTTCTCGACCAACACGTTCCCGACCTGGTCGCTCGCGCATCCCTACCGCATGATCGCCCACAACGGCGAGATCAACACGCTGCGCGGCAACAACAACTGGATGGCGGCGCGACAGGCGTCGGTGTCGTCGCCGAAGTTCGGCGCCGACATCAGCAGGTTGTGGCCGATCTCCTACGAAGGCCAGTCCGACACGGCCTGCTTCGACAACGCGCTCGAATTCCTGACCATGGGCGGCTATCCGCTCGCCCACGCGATGATGATGATGATACCTGAGGCGTGGGCGGGCAATCCGCTGATGAGCGAGGAGCGCCGCGCCTTCTACGAATACAACGCCGCGCTGATGGAGCCGTGGGACGGCCCGGCCGCGATCGCCTTCACCAACGGCCGGCAGATCGGCGCGACGCTCGACCGCAACGGGCTCCGCCCGGCGCGCTACATCGTCACCCGCGACGATCGCATCATCATGGCCTCGGAGGTCGGGGTGCTGCCGATCCCGGAAGAGGAGATCGTCACCAAGTGGCGGCTGCAGCCGGGCAAGATGCTGCTGGTCGACCTCGACGAAGGCCGGCTCATTCCCGACGAGGAGCTCAAGGCGACACTCGCACGCAGCCACCCCTATCGGGAGTGGCTCGACCGCACGCAGATTCAAGTCGAGGAGCTGCCGGCGGCCCCGGAGGCCGCGCCGATCTCCAACCTGGCACTGCTCAATCGCCAGCAGGCCTTCGGCTACACCCAGGAGGATCTGAAACTCCTGATGACGCCGATGGCGACGACCGGCGAAGAGGCGGTCGGCTCCATGGGCAACGACACGCCGATCTCGGCACTTTCGGACAAACCGAAGCTCCTGTTCACCTACTTCAAGCAGAACTTCGCGCAGGTCACCAACCCGCCGATCGATCCGATCCGCGAGGAGCTGGTGATGAGCCTCGTCTCCATCATCGGCCCGCGGCCGAATCTGTTCGACCTCGAAGGCATGTCCAACACGAAGCGGCTGGAGGTGCACCAGCCGATCCTCACCAATACGGACCTGGAGAAAATCCGCTCGATCTCCGATGTCGCCGAGTCGCATTTCAAGTCGCTGACGCTCGACGCGACCTGGCCGGCGGAATCCGGCGCGGCAGGCATGCAGGAGGCCATCGCGGCGCTGTGCAGCCAGGCCGATGTCGCGGTGCGCGACGGCATCAACATCATCATTCTCTCCGACCGCCGCGCCGGCGCCGACCGCATCCCGATCCCGTCGCTGCTCGCCTGCGCGGCCGTGCACCATCATCTGATCCGCGAGGGTCTGCGCACCTCCGTCGGGCTGGTCATCGAATCCGGCGAGCCGCGCGAGGTGCATCATTTCGCTTGTCTCGCCGGCTACGGCGCCGAGGCGATCAATCCCTATCTCGCCTTCGAGACCCTCATCGCGATGAAGAGCGAACTGCCGCAAAAGCTCGACGACAAGGAAATTCTCAAGCGCTACATCAAGTCGATTGACAAGGGGCTGCTCAAGGTGATGTCGAAGATGGGCATCTCCACCTATCAGTCCTATTGCGGCGCGCAGATTTTCGATGCCGTCGGGCTCAAGTCGGAGTTCGTCGCCACCTTCTTCACCGGCACGGCCACCCGCATCGAGGGCGTCGGGCTCGACGAGATCGCCGAAGAGGCGGTGCGCCGGCACCGCGACGCCTTCAGCGATGCGCCGATCTACCGCACCATGCTCGACGTCGGCGGCGACTACGCGGTGCGCGTGCGCGGCGAGGACCACGTCTGGAACGCGGCGACGGTCGCGGCGCTGCAGCACGCGGTGCGCGGCAATTCGTACGAGAAATACCGGCAATACGCCGGCATCATCAACGAGCAGTCGGAACACCTGTTCACCATCCGCGGCCTGTTCCGCATCAAGTCGCCGGCGGACGAAGGCCGCGCCGCGGTGCCGATCGAGGAAGTCGAGCCGGCGAAGAACATCGTCAAGCGCTTCTCCACCGGCGCCATGTCGTTCGGCTCGATCTCGCGTGAGGCGCATACCACGCTCGCCATCGCCATGAACCGTATCGGCGGCAAGTCGAATACCGGCGAGGGCGGCGAGGAAGCCGACCGCTTCAAGCCGCTGCCGAACGGCGATTCCATGCGTTCGGCGATCAAGCAGGTGGCGTCCGGCCGCTTCGGCGTCACCGCCGAGTACCTCGTCAACTCGGACATGATGCAGATTAAGATCGCCCAGGGCGCCAAGCCCGGCGAAGGCGGGCAGCTGCCCGGACACAAGGTCGACCACACCATCGCCAAGGTGCGTCACTCGACGCCCGGCGTCGGCCTCATCTCGCCGCCGCCGCACCACGACATCTATTCGATCGAAGATCTGGCGCAGCTCATCTTCGACCTCAAGAACGTCAACCCCGCGGCTGATGTCTCCGTCAAGCTGGTCTCCGAAGTCGGCGTCGGCACGGTTGCCGCCGGCGTCTCGAAGGCGCGCTCCGACCACGTCACCATCGCCGGCTTCGAAGGCGGCACCGGCGCCTCGCCGCTCACCTCGATCAAGCACGCCGGCTCGCCGTGGGAGATCGGGCTCGCCGAGACGCACCAGACGCTGGTCGCCAACCGGCTGCGCGGACGCATCGCCGTGCAGGTCGACGGCGGCATCCGCACCGGCCGCGACGTCGTCGTCGGTGCGCTGCTCGGCGCCGACGAGTTCGGCTTCGCCACGGCGCCGCTCATTGCCGCGGGCTGCATCATGATGCGCAAATGCCACCTCAATACCTGTCCGGTCGGGGTGGCGACCCAGGACCCGGTCCTGCGCAAGCGCTTCCGCGGCCAACCGGAGCACGTCATCAACTACTTCTTCTTCGTCGCCGAGGAAGTGCGCGAGCTGATGGCGGCAATGGGCTACCGCACCTTCGACGAGATGATCGGCCAGATGCAGATGCTCGACGCGCGCACGCTGGTCGACCACTGGAAGGCGCGCGGGCTCGATTTCTCGCGGCTGTTCACCAAGCCGGAGGTGCCGGCAAGCGTTGCGATCTTCCATTGCGAGAAACAGGATCACAAGATCTTCGACATCATCGACCGCAAGCTGATTGCGCAGTCGCGGGCCGCGCTCGAGCACGGTGCGCCGGTGCGCATCAGTCTGCCGATCCGCAACACCGACCGCACCACCGGGGCGATGCTCTCCGGGGAAATCGCCAAGCGCCACGGCCACGCCGGCCTCGCGCCCGATACGATCGTTGCCAAGTTCACCGGCACCGCCGGGCAGAGCTTCGGCGCCTTCCTCGCCCGCGGCGTCACTTTCGAACTTGACGGCGATGCCAACGACTACGTCGGCAAGGGGCTTTCCGGCGGCCGCCTCGTGATCCGGCCGCCGCAGCAATCCGGCATCGTGCCGGAGCAATCGATCATCGTCGGCAACACCGTGCTCTATGGCGCGATCGAAGGCGAGTGCTACTTCCGCGGCGTCGCCGGCGAGCGCTTCGCGGTGCGCAATTCCGGCGCCATCGCCGTGATCGAGGGCGCCGGCGATCACTGCTGCGAATACATGACCGGCGGCGTCGTCGTCGTTCTCGGCCGCACCGGCCGCAACTTCGCCGCCGGGATGTCCGGCGGCATCGCATACGTGCTCGATGACGACGGCACCTTCGCTTCGCGCTGCAATCTCGCCATGGTCGAGCTTGAGCCGATCCCCGAAGAGGAAGCGGCGTCCGAGCGCATCTATCACCACATTCACGACCTGCAGGCGCACGGCCGCGTTGAAGTGCTCGACGACATGACCCGCGACGATGCCGAGCGGCTGCACCTCCTGATCACGCGGCACGCGCGCTTCACGGGCTCCCGGCTGGCGGCGAAGATCCTGGCGGAGTGGAAGATCTATTGCCCGCTGTTCCGCAAGGTCATGCCGGTCGAATACCGCCGCGCGCTCGCCGAGATGGAGAAGGCTCGCACGATGCAGGCGGCGGAATAGGCGCCGATGCGGGCCCTGTCGGCGCTGATCGGCGGCTGTGCCATCTGGGAAGGAAAGCCGGGCGACGCTATCGATGTCGCGGTGCGCGAGCCGAGATCAGACAACAGCCGATACGCGCTGGCGTGCAGGCACTGGTAGCGATGGGCAAGGTCACCGGGTTCCTCGAATACGAACGCAACGACCGTGACTACGAGCCGGTCGAGGAGCGCGTGCGCCACTGGCGCGAATTCATACTGCCGCTCAAGGACGACGAATACCGCATCCAGGCGGCGCGCTGCATGAATTGCGGCGTGCCCTATTGCCAGGGCACCGGCTCGCTCGCGCCCGGCACGCCGGGGTGCCCGGTCAACAACCAGATCCCGGACTGGAACGACCTCGTCTACACCGGCAACTGGGACGAGGCCGCGCGCAATCTGCATTCGACCAACAACTTTCCGGAAGTGACCGGCCGCGTCTGCCCGGCGCCGTGTGAAGCGTCATGCACGCTCAACATCGATGAGAACCCGGTCACCATCAAATCGATCGAATGCGCGATCGCCGACCGGGCCATCGCCCAGGGGCTCAAGCCCGAGCCGGCGACGGATCGGACCGGCAAACGCGTTGCGGTCGTGGGCTCGGGGCCGGCCGGACTTGCCTGCGCGCAACAGCTCGCGCGCGCCGGCCACGAGGTTCACGTCTACGAAAAATACGCCAGGGCCGGCGGGCTGCTCCGCTACGGCATTCCCGACTTCAAGATGGAGAAGCATCACGTCGACCGCCGCGTCGCGCAAATGGAGGCCGAGGGCGTAGTCTTCCATTACAACGTCCATGTCGGCGTGAATCTCGCTGCTGATAAGCTCCTCGCCGACCACGACGCCGTGGTTCTCGCCGGCGGCGCCGAGAAGGCGCGTGACCTGCCGGTCCCCGGGCGCGAGCTCAGGGGCATCCATTTCGCCATGGACTTCCTGCCGCAGCAGAACCGCCGCGTCAGCGGCGAGCCCGCGGCGACCGGAGAGACCATTCTCGCCGGCGGCAAGCACGTCGTCGTCATCGGCGGCGGCGACACCGGCTCGGACTGCATCGGCACCTCCTTCCGCCAGGGTGCGCTGTCGGTGACCAATTTCGAAATTCTGCCGGAGCCGCCGGAGCAAGAGAACAAGATGCTCACCTGGCCCAACTGGCCGCTGAAGCTGCGCACCTCGTCGAGCCATGAGGAAGGCGCCGAGCGCGACTTCGCGGTGATGACCACGCGCTTTGCCGGCGCCAACGGCTTCGTCAACACGCTGCAGTGCGTGCATGTCGACGACAGGATGAAGCCGGTGCCGGGAAGCGAATTCGAGATCGCCGCCGAGCTCGTTCTGCTGGCCATGGGCTTCGTGCACCCGGTACACGAGGGGCTGGTCAAGGATCTCGGGCTCGCGCTCGATCAGCGCGGCAACGTGCGCGCCTCCACCGACGATTACCGCACCTCGATCGACAAGGTGTTTGCCGCCGGCGACCTGCGCCGCGGCCAGTCGCTGGTGGTCTGGGCGATCCGCGAAGGCCGGCAGGCGGCGCACGCGGTCGACAAGTTTCTGATGGGCTCGACGCTGCTGCCGCGCTGAATCCTGTATGGCGGTTAGCCACAGGCGTAACGCACAATATTGGATACATCGGATTGGCGGATTGCGCTTCGCTAATCCGCCCTACGTGCTACTATGTTCATATTTCCAAATGGTATGAGACTTAGATTTGATCTGTGGCCGGGCCAGTATTTGTCAGGACAGGGTCCCCATATTCAATCTGGAATATCCAGGCCTGGACAATAAACATATCGATCTTAAGCCGTAGGAGCGGCACTATGCGGTATGATTTCAACGTCTTGGAAAAACGTGCCAAACAGTTGTTGGTCGAAAATCGCCCCGCAGATGCCATCAAGATCTATCTCTTCATGGCGGACGGAGACCAGTCGTTGGACGCCGGTTATCTCGGCTTGAAAATAGGTCAGTGCTTCGAAAGAATGAACGACTTGCATGCGGCTAAGTATTGGTACGGGCGAGCCTTGGAAGAAGATGCTCCTATTGCGCGGGCAGAAAGTGTTGAAGGTCGGAACAGATCAGAGCACGTGACAATCGACGATATTATTGCGCCGGAAGAATACACCATCCCATAAGTCCCTTTTAGTTGCCTATACTGAAGGGCAGACAACCGAGTTCGTGGAGGCTATGGAGGTCCATGCCGATCAGCCCGTAGGGCGGATTTAGCCGCGGGCGTAACCCGCCATATTGGATACATCGGATTGGCGGACTACGTTTCGCTAATCCACCCCTGCGTGCTACTCGCTACGTGCTGAAGTGGCGGTCGGATGACAGGTTCCGCGCAATCCGGCACGAACCTCGTCGCCCAATCCCGCATTGCGCTTCGCTCCATGCGGGCTACGCCGTCGATGCTGCCCGCGTCGCAACGAGGCGCATCGGATCAACGAACGTTCGGTGCTGCGGGGCCGATGGGCGATGGGGGCCGTATCGCGCCGTCAAGGTCCGCCCGCGAACGGCGCGGCGAGCGCAGCGGCGGCGTCTCGGGTGCGGCTTCCTTCTTCGCGTCAGGCTTGGTCTCGGGCTTCTCAGGCTTCTTGGCTACGCTCTTGCCGGGCGCGACCTTCGCGGCGGCGGCAGCAGGCTGCGCCGTAGGCGCGGGCGCGGGCGCGGCCGGCACGATTTCCACCTCGTTCGAAATGTTCGCGGTCGCGCCGGCGCGCGGCCAGGAGAAATTGTCGGCGCGGCCGGCGGGCGGCGCCGGAATGGCATCGCCGCGGCTGAGCACGCGCGCGGCCATCGGATCGGCCGCCGCCCCTCCGGGAGCGGGAGTGCCGACGGCGCCCAGAAGGTCGCCGGTCTCGGCCGCGCCCGCATTGAGGGGAACGACCGTGCCTACGGCCGCGCGCGCCGTGCCGCCGAGGGCTTTGGGCGCCTGCTCGTCCGTGCCCGGCAACGCCACCGGGACCGGGCGATTCGACATCACGCGGCGCAGATCGTGCTCCACGTAATGCGCAAGCTTCACCGCACCGGCTTTGGTGAAATGCACGCCGTCACCGGCGCGCAGCCGCCGAATCTGGCCTTCGAAGTCGGGCCCCTGCACCGCGAAGCGTCCCTGGTCGTCGACGAAACCGTCCCAGACATCGACGTACACGATGCCCGCGCGCGCCGCCCGCGCCCGATAAATCTCATCGAGGTAGGTGATGTCGCTATTGGTGCGCGTACGCAGCGCAGGCAGCCCGACCCACAGGACCGGCACGCCCTTGGCCTTGAGCGCCACGATCATCTCGTCGACGCGCTTGGTATAGGCCTCGGTCCATTTGTCGGTGTGGAATTCGTAGTTCACCATCTGCGCCGGGCGGGCCGGTTCGCTCGGCGGCGCGGCAGCCGCCGCAGGCGGGGCCGGTTGGGCGGCGGGTTCGCCCGACGACTGTTGCGCCGGCTCGGAACCGGACGGCGCGGGCGTCGCTTCCCCCTGCCCTTGCGCAGGCGCGGCCGTTTCTTGTTTCTGCGGCTTCGGATTGATGCGCTCGCGCAATGCCTGACGGTCATTCAGGCCGAGCATCACGACGATGACGCCCGGCTGTTCGCCCGCCAGCATCTCCTTGACGGCCTGCGGCCATTCGATCGCCTCGTTGCGCGCTTCGTAGCGGACGAGACCGGAGAGCGGCCGAATCTTGCGCACGACGCCGATCTCGGGCGTGTCCGTGAGCGCCTCCTCGAGCCCGTAGGCGAGCCAATCGGCGAGCGAGTCGCCGATGACCAGCACCGTGCTCGTCGGCGGGGTCTCTGCCTTGCGCGGCGGCGGCGCCTTGGCGCCCTCGGAGGGCGGCGGCGGTATCCCGCGGAAACCGGGAAAGACCGAAGGCGGGGGCGGGCCGCGGTCGCCGAACAGCGAGAACGGGAAGAAATCCTGGCGTCGCTCGAAGAGTTGCGCGTCGGCCGAGGCAGCAAACAGCGCGCCGCCCGTCGCCGCCAATACGAGCGCGCTCGCGAGCCGTCGTCCCATCCGTCCTGCCCTGCGTGCCGTCATCGATGGCGCTACCAATTTCCTCGCCCAGCGAGCTTCGCCGCACCGCCAAGCTCACGGTGCTGCTCGCGTTTTCAACCAACCCCCATACTACCCAAAAAATGTCAACTTGAGGATCGCTGCATCGTTAGCGAACCGTCCGCCTGAGGTGCGGCAGAATTGCGCGGTCATGGCTGGCGCAAACGGTCGAGCACGTGGCTCGAAGGGAACCCGTCGGGAATTTGCCCGGTCGTGACCTGAAAGTTGCGGATGGCGATGCGGGTGCGCGGGCCGATGCGGCCGTCGGGCTCGCCGATGTCGAAACCGCGCTGGCCGAGGAGCTGCTGCAGCTCGTAGCGTTCGGCGACCGTGAGCGGGCGCTCCTCGCGCGGCCAGGCCTGCAGCAGCGGACCGCCGCCGCGCAGCCGGTCGGAGAGGTGGCCGATGGCGAGCGCGTAGGCCTCCGCCGGATTGTATTTCATGATGACGCGGAAATTCTGCAGCATCAGGAACGCCGGGCCGCGCGCACCGGCCGGCACCAGCAGATAGGCGCGATCGGAAGGACGCGGGAATGCCTGGCCGCCGGCGCGGGCGATACCGAGCGCCTGCCATTGGCGCAACGTCATCTGCCGCGAACGGTCGGCGAGGAGGAAATCGAAATTCTGCGGCAGGACGACTTCGTAGCCCCACCCCTCGCCGCTGGCCCATCCGTCCGTTTTCAGATTGTTCGCCGTCGAGGCAATCATGTCGGGGACGGAATCGACAACATCGCGCCGCCCGTCGCCGTCGAAGTCGACCGCGTAGCGTTTGAACGTGGTCGGCATGAACTGCGTCGGGCCGAAGGCGCCGGCCCAGGAGCCGATCAGGCGCTCGGGCTTGAGGTCGCCGCGCTGCAGGATTTCGAGCGCCGAGAGAAACTCTTCGCGAAAGAAATCGCGGCGGCGGCCGACACAGGCGAGCGTCGCCGTGGAGCGGATCACGGACCGGTCGCCGCCCATCGTGCTGTACTTCGAACTCGACGCCCCAGATTGCCGCGATGACGTGGCGGTCGACGCCGTAGGTCCGCTCGACCGCCGCAAAGGTCGGCGCATGTTGCGCCAATATCTCGCGCCCGCGCGCAATGCGCTCGTCGCTGACCAGCGCATCGAGATAGTCCCAGGTCGATTTGGTGAATTCGGGTTGCGCGTCGAGCAAATCCATCAGGCGCAGGTCGGGGGTGAGACCGGCGGTATAGCCCTCGAAGGTCTCGCGCGCGACGCCGCGCCGCGCCGCCAATGGCCACAGCCCGGCGAGGCAATCGCCGAATTCGGCAGCGGCGGCGCGAATAGCCTCTGCCGTCATCAGCGGATGGCCCGAAGCGCCGGATTGCCCGCTCCATTCGCGCGCGCTGGCGGGCGCGGCCGCCGGTGCGGGAACCGAGTTGGCCGCCGGCGGTTGGAACAACCGGGTCAGCCAGTTGTCGGAAGTCTCTTGCGCCAGAGTGGGGCCGGCAAAGGCTGCGGCAAGGAGAGTTGCCGCGGCCCGGCGAAAAATCGGCGCGGAGATGGGCATGGCTTGCGGCCTCGATGGCGGACGTTGGCGTCGATCGGTAGTCGGAGGAATGGGCACCTGCTATGTTACCGAACGATTAACCTCCAATTCGTCGGCGTTCGTCTCCGAAAGTTCGCCTCCGGCATGGATTCACATAACAGCAATACGATGCGGCTAAGTAATGACGGCGGCTTCCGACCGCCCCCCGCAGCCATGCAGCACCATCCTCGGTCTTGCCACGAGCGTCGCGATTCGGCCTGCTCCGCTCTTGAGCCTGCAGCCGAGAGGGTGACCAACGCATGGCCGCCTGTTCCTCGTCCCGCTGCCGCACCGCGCCGGGATGAAGAATCAGGTGAGAACCGCCTCATGAAGTCGTCTTAATTCTTACAGCACGCCAACGCATGAAACTCGTCCGCAAAGCCGTCTTTCCCGTGGCCGGGCTCGGCACCCGCTTCCTGCCGGCGACCAAGGCGATGCCGAAGGAGATGCTGCCGGTGGTCGACCGGCCGCTGATCCAGCATGTCGTCGACGAGGCGCGGCAAGCAGGCATCGAGCACTTCATCTTCGTCACCGGCCGCAACAAGGGCGTCATCGAGGACCACTTCGACCGCCAGTTCGAGCTGGAGATGACGCTGCTCGAACGGCAGAAGCACGAGGCGCTCGATTTCCTGCGGCAGGAGCTGCCGCAGCCCGGCACCACGAGCTTCACGCGGCAGCAGGAGCCGCTCGGGCTTGGCCACGCGGTGTGGTGCGCACGCGAACTCGTCGGCAACGAGCCGTTCGCGCTGCTGCTGCCGGACGTCCTCGTGCAGCACGAGCGCGGCTGCCTGGCACAGATGATCGATGCCGCGAGCGAACTCGGCGAGCGGGCGAACATCGTCGCCGTCGAGGAGGTGCCGGCTGAACGCATCGACCAATACGGCGTCGTCGGCGTCGGCGCGCGCAAAGGGAAGATGTTCTCGATCACCGGGATGGTGGAGAAGCCGCCGCGCGAGCGGGCGCCGTCGAACCTGATCCTCACCGGCCGCTACATCCTGCAGCCGGAGATCATCGAGCTTCTGGAAAAGCAGGAGCGCGGCGCCGGCGGTGAAATCCAGCTCACCGACGCCATGATCGCGCTGGCGCGCACGCAGCCGTTCTACGGCCTGAAGTTCGACGGCCGCAGCTTCGACTGCGGCTCGAAGATCGGCTTCCTCGCCGCCAACGTCTCCTACGCGCTGGCGCGCGAGGACATCGCCCCGGGCTTCCGCTCCGAGATCAAAAAAATCCTCGCCGAGATCAACGGCGGTTCGTAGGCCGCGTGCTCATAAAATCCGGCCCAATCTCCGCTTCAGTCCGAAAGCGACCGAATTGCCGCGCGGCAGCGAAATGACGCGATGGGCCAATTTCAGACATTGGCAGTAGATCAGGATGTCTATGCACTCGCAGCGCCGCTTGGGACACGCATCACCTCTTGGACGAACTGAGTGAAGGTGCGGGCTTTAGTGGTTGCTGGTCGCCCGGCCGGGAACACGGCCCAGAGATCGATCCGGGGCAATTCCCAATCCTGTAAAACGACCTTAATCGTGGCATCCGCGATCTCGGGCGCGAACATCCATTCAGAAACGATGGCGATACCCGCATTGGCGAGTACGGCCGCACGCACTCCCTCAGCAGCGCTGACGCGCAGGCGACCCTTCAACGTGACCCCAATTTCGGCGCTATCACGCTGAAATGTCCAGTCAGCACCACCGCCTTCTTGGTCGTAAATCACGGCTTCGTGCGCGGCGAGGTCGCCAGGCGCCGTAGGTTCGCCAGTCCGCGCGAAATAGGTCGGGGTACCAACGACTACATGCGGCCCGCTTGCGACGCGCTGGGCTGTCAAGCTGGAGACTACGAGTTGTCCCATGCGCAAAGCCACATCGATCCCTTCTTGCACTAGGTCGACTTTGCGATCGTCGAGCACGACTTCAATCTCCAAATCCGGATGTCGCTGGAGGAACTCCGGCAAACGCGGCATCAGGTGGATGCGCGTAAAAGTGACTGCGCCAGCAACACGGAGCCTGCCAGCGAGGCTCTTGCCCGCACCGCGCGCCGCCAACTCCGCCTCGTCGGCCTCTTCAATCGTTCGCCGCGCCCGTTCGTAATAGTTGAGGCCCGCTTCGGTCGCCGTCAGTCCACGGGTCGTGCGCACCAGGAGTTTGACGCCGAGCCGATCCTCAAGTTGAGCCACTAATTTCGATACGGCTGGCTGTCCTACGTTGAGGCGGCGTGCTGCGGCGGTGAATGACCCCGTATCGACTACGACTACGAACGCCTCCATAGCGGCCAATCGATCCATATTGTTGCCCCTCGCGACATCATATCTGTCAGGAATAAATCCTATTCGTGGGCCGCATCTACCTAGCGGCTGACCGCTCTGCCATCTTTCCGTCGGACAGCAACAGTTGAGTTCCAACCTTCTAACGGAGCAAGTCCATGAGCCGCTTTGACGCTTATCGCGACAGTTTTCCCAATGCTCGACTGACCCGTTCCAAGACAGGCGTGTTGGAAGTGGCGCTGCACACAAATGGCGGCACGCTGGCCTTTAACGGATATACCCACGAACAGTTCGTCGACCTGTTTTACGCCGTCGCCTCCGACCGCGATAACCGCGTTGTCATCCTAACCGGCAGCGGCGACGCGTTCATGGAGACAATCAGTCCTGAAGGCTTCGACTTTTTCACCCCGCAAGGCTACGACAAAATCTATCGCGAGGGCAGGAAAGTCCTCATGAACATTCTCGACATCGAGGTGCCACTGATCGCCGCAGTGAACGGCCCCGTGCGGCTGCACTCCGAGTACATCCTGCTTGCCGACATTGTGCTGGCGACGCCTTCAACTGTTTTTCAGGACAAACCCCATTTCGAATTAGGCGTCGCGTCCGGCGATGGCGTCCATTTGTTGTGGCAGGAAGCCATCGGCAGCATACGCGGCCGCTACTTCATCCTCACCCGCCAGGAGCTCGATGCGCAGACAGCGAAGGACTGGGGCGCGGTCAACGAAATCGTTCCGGCGGACAAGCTGCTGGCCCGCGCCCGCGAGGTCGCGGAAGGGCTGGCCAAGCTGCCATCGCTCACCACGAAGTATACGCGCATCGCGATGACCCAAAAGCTGCGGCGTATCATCGATGAGGGCGTCACACTCGGGCTCGCATTGGAGGGGATCAGCGCCGCCGATGTCGCCCGAGTCACGCCAAAATGAGCGAGGTGCGGAAAACATACCTCGGCTCCTAACCAGTGTTGCCGGCTTTACGCTGCTTCTCGCATCTTTGTCGCCGTAACCTTGTGCTTCGTGAAAGTCTGCTCGCAGCACAGGCGGCGCATGTCCGTTGCTCCCCGAAGGCGACAGTCAGCCGCCAAAATGCGTCCCGTCGTTAAGGGCCAGAACCGGAAATCGCCGCCCATTTCAGAGGCACGCGAATTGGAATAACTTTGGTCATGCCTTGGGGCGCCATGAAACTTCCGCGCCGTAGTTGTCGAGAATAGGAAGCACGCGGTGCCGAGGCTAGGCCTGGAGGGCGCCATGACGGACAATAAGGGCGTGCGTCGGCGGGAATTTCTTAAGGGCATCGGCGTGGTGGGAGCGGTTGCGCCGCTTGCCGCTGGCGCGGCCGAACAGCAGCCCGGGGCGGGCCACGAGCCCGGCCAGGTGCACGATCACCTGACATCGGCGCCGGTCGCCGGGATAGAGCCGCCCAGGTTCTTCACCAGCATCGAGGCCGCGGTCATCGTCGCGCTCGTTGACACGTTGATTCCCAAGGATGACGTCGGTCCAGGCGGCATCGAGGTCGGCGTGCCGACCTTCATCGACCGCGAGATGGCTGGCGCCTTCGGCCGCGGGGCGCGCATGTACATGCAGGGGCCGTTCGCCGCGGGTACACCGCAGCAGGGGTACCAATTGCCCCTCACCCCCGCGGAGCTCTATCGGGTCGGCATTGCCGACCTCAACGCCTGGATTGCCAAAACCCATGGCGGCAAGACGTTCGATCAGCTCGGTACGGCCGACCGTGTCGCCGCCCTGAAGCTGGTCGAAGAGGGCAAGGCGGAGTTTGCGCAGGTGCCGCCGCACACGTTCTTCAACATGCTCCTGCAGACCACCATGGAGGGGTATTTCGGCGATCCGCTCTACGGCGGCAACCAAAACAAGGCGGTGTGGAAGATGATCGGCTTCCCCGGCGCAATCGGCATGTTCGTCGAAGAGATCGATCACTACCGCAATAAGAAATACGATGTCGAGCCCAAGAGCATCCAGGATCTCGGTTGAGGGGAACGACAATGGCCACGCGGCTCAAAGGCGTCGACATCGTCATCGTCGGCCTCGGCTGGACCGGCGGCATTCTCGCCAAGGAGCTCGGCGAGACCGGGCTTTCGATCGTAGCGCTCGAGCGCGGCAAGCCACGCGACACCAACCCGGATTTCATGATGCCGACGATCCACGACGAGCTGCGTTACGCGCGGCGCCACGAGCTGATGCAGAACGCCGCGCGCGACACGCTCACCTTCCGCAACAATTCAAACGAGACTGCGCTGCCGATGCGCCAGCTCGGTTCATTCCTGCCCGGTGAAGGCGTCGGCGGCGCTGGCGTGCACTGGAACGGCCAGACCTGGCGGTGGTTACCGTGGGACCACGAGCCGCTCAGGCGCACCCTTTCGCGCTATGGCAAAAGCGCGATCCCGCCCGAGATGAACCTGCAGGACTGGGGCGTCACTTACGATGATCTTGAACCCTATTACGATAAGTTCGAATATCTGTGCGGCGTGTCGTGCAAAGCCGGCAATTTGCGTGGCGTGAAAATCGACGGCGGCAATGTGTTCGAGGGACCGCGTCAACGCGAGTTTCCTAATCCGCCGCTGATCCGCAGTCACGCCGGTGAGCTTTTCGACAAGGCGACGCGCAGGCTGGGCTATCACCCGTTCCCCGGGCCCGCGGCCAACGCCTCGCAGTCCTACATCAACCCGGACGGCGTCGCCTTCGGACAGTGCCATTATTGCGGCTATTGCGACCGGTTCGGCTGCGAGGCCAACGCCAAGGCGAGCGCGCATTTCACCGTGATCCCGCTCGCCGCCGCCAAGAAGAACGTTGACATCCGCGCCGACGCCCGGGTTTTGCGGGTCAATCTCGACGGCGCCAGGAAGCGCGCGCAAAGCGTCACCTATCTGGACGCCGCTGGCCGCGAGTTCGAACAGCCGGCCGAGCTAGTGATCCTTGCGGCCTACGCGCTCGGCAATGTGCACCTGATGCTGCTCTCTGGCATCGGCCGCCCCTACGATCCCGCGACTGGCGAGGGCGTGGTGGGCCGTAATTACGCCTACCAGATCGGTAGCGGAGCCACCGTGTTCTTTGATGAGAACACCTACATGAACCCCTACATGGGGGCGGGCGCGTTGCAAATGGTGATCGACGACTTCAATGGCGACAACTTCGACCACGGTAAGGAGGGCTTCGTCGGCGGCGGGGGCATTTCGGTCTCGAGCACCGGTGGGCGCCCGATCGAATTCCGGCCGGTGCCTATCGGCACGCCGCCCTGGGGTACGGAATGGAAACGCGCGGTCAAGCGCCACTACAACCATACGCTCGCCATCGGAAATCAGGGCAGTGTGATGGCCTATCGGCAGAACTATCTCGATCTCGATCCGACCTATCGTGACCCCTACGGCCGTCCGCTCTTGCGCATGACCTTCGACTATCATCCGCATGAGCAGAAGCAGGCGAACTTCATCGCCGACATATGCGTGAAGATCGGCAACGAGATGGGCGGTGAGCGCGTCGACCGACGCGCCGCTCCGACCCGCTATAGCATCGTACCCTATCAGTCGACGCACAATACCGGCGGCGCTGCGCTCGGCACCGACCCGAAGACGAGCGTCGTCAACCGCTATCTGCAGTCGTGGGACGTGCCGAACGTGTTCGTCACCGGCGCCTGCGTGTTCCCGCAGAACGCAGGCAAGAACCCGACCGGCCCAGTCGGCGCGCTGGCCCATTGGATGGCCGACGCGATCATAAACAAGTACCTGAAGAGCCCCGGGCCGCTGGTGCAGGCGTGACTATCCCTCCCTAACTGACTGAAGCGGACCTGGCCAAGCGAGCTTAAGGGTGGTCCGGAAAGGGTCAAACCCGGCAAAGCTCAATACCAGCAAATATTTTCGCGAAAGCCCCCGAAACACCGGACATCGCCTGTGCCGGTTATTTGCTGATCGTGACAAAAAGCGGCCGCTTGACTGACCTCCGGCCGCGCAAGTGAGGGATGTGTGCGTTCGCCGAGTATTCGAACGATGACGGCCTCTGGCTTGCCGAACTCGTGAGGAATAGAAAGGTCAAGCCGTTCGTACGCATCGGCGACGAACCGATTAGGTCACGGAGGAAGCCATGGCTCGCATCTGTACCGTGTTTTTTTTCCTCGTCTTCGCCACCTCAGCGTCAGCCGCCGAGCTTCCGGCGCGCAAGGCCGGGTTGTGGGAAATCACCAGCAGCGCGAGCGGCCGTTCGATGAAAATGCAGCAATGTATCGACGCATCGACCGATCAGGCCATGCAGGGCCACGGCGGAGCCGCCGCTGGCAACGATTGTTCAAAGCGCGACGTGCAGAAGTCGGGGAGCACGATGACCGTCGATTCCGTCTGCACCGTTGCCGGCAAGGCCGTGACCTCGCACATCGTTGTCAACGGCAGTTTCGACAGCGAGTACACCATGAACATCACGAGCCAAGGTGCCGGCGGGCCCGGCGGTCAGTCGGGGGTCGCGTTGACGGCCAGGTGGCTCGGCCCCTGTGCGGCCGATCAGAAGCCCGGCGACATGATCATGCCGAACGGGACGAAGATGAACATCCTCAACATGCCAAAGGCCAGGGGTCAGCCCGGAACTGCCGGCGCGCCGGCCAACAGATGAGCCCGTAGAGCGGGTTAGCCAAGGCGTAACCCGCCATCTTGATGCCGTCGGAATCCGCAGATTACGCTTCGCCAGTCCGCCTACGCGCTATTCGATCGCCTGGCCGTGGCGAGGAGTGACGCGGGGATGCCGAGGCCACGCGCCTGGGCGGTCCCGTTTCGCGATAATGCAAACGGTGTTACGGTTCAGATTATTTTCGGCGGGGGAAAATCCCAGCGAGCTTAGTGGACCGCCCATGCAGCCAGATACGCGGTACGCCAAAAGTGGTGAGGTCAACATCGCCTACCAAGTGTTTGGCGAGGGTCCGATCAATCTGGTTTTCGCCCCGCCTTTCGTTTCGAACATTGAAAACTACTGGAATGCACCAGATTTTGCCAGCTGGCTGCTTCGTATGGGAAGCTACGCGCGCGTGGTTATGTTTGACAAGCGCGGGACCGGAATGTCGGATCGTGTTGCTGAACTTCCCGGTTTGGACCAGCGCATGGATGACCTCCGAGCAGTGATGGACGCCGCGCGGATGAACCAGGCGGCACTGCTCGGCGTATCAGAAGGGGGGCCGCTGACGGCGCTTTTCGCTGCGACCTACCCCGAGCGCTGCAGTGCGTTGGTCCTCTACGGGAGCTTCGCGCGTTTTACCTCTTGGCTGCCGACCGAGGAGGCGCTTGCACAGTTTCTCGGCTATGTTGATACAGCTTGGGGCACTGGCGGAAGTTTGCCCCTATTTGCCCCCTCGCTCGCGAATGATCCAGGCGGCCAGCAGTGGTGGGCGCGTTTCGAGCGGCTTGGGGCGAGTCCGGCATCCGCTTCCGCACTTATGCGAATGAACAGCCAGATCGACATTAGCGGCATCCTGCCAACAATCCGGGTGCCGACCCTCGTCATCCACAGAACCGACGACGTCACCATCAACGTGGAGGGTGGACGTTTTCTGGCAGCGCACATTCCGGGCGCCCGCTATATCGAGCTTCCAGGAAAAGATCATATACCCTTCGTCGGAGACAACGCCGGAGAGATTGCCGACGCTATCCAAGAGTTTTTGACCGGGTCGCGTGCGCCGGTCCCGATCGACCGGGTTCTTGCCACGGTTCTGTTTACTGACATCGTTGGCTCGACAGAGAAAGCTGTTGTGCTTGGCGACAGCCGATGGCGCGATCTCCTCGACAAGCATCATGCCACAATCCGCAGCAATCTTGCTCGCTTTCGCGGCCATGAGGTCAAGACGACCGGCGACGGCTTTCTTGCCACCTTTGACGGCCCAGCCCGTGGGGTTCGCTGCGCTTGTTCGATTGCTCAGGAGATTAAACCGCTCGGAATCGACGTTCGCGCCGGGCTGCATACCGGCGAGTGCGAAATGATGGGTGAGGACGTGGGCGGCATTGCGGTTCACATCGGGGCGCGCGTCGCTTCGCTCGCCGGTGCCGGCGAGGTGCTGGTGTCAAGCACCGTCAAGGATCTGGTGGCCGGCTCGGGCTTGCGCTTCAGCGATCGCGGCAACCAAACCCTCAAGGGTGTTCCCGGCGAATGGCACGTCTATGCCGTTGATCGGTAGATGCTCAAATATTGCGTCTTAAGCCGAAGGCGCCGCAGCCTTCGCCGACTTCAGTTCGTTGGCGGATATGGCGAGAATCCGGTCGACGCCCCATTTCTTATCCCCCGCGAAATTTTTGTTTTCTTTGCCGTGAACCTCAGCTACAAGCGTCTCCTTTCTTTTCACCAAACGGAGATGTTTAGATGGCCAAAAAATCAAAACGTCGGACTTGGACGGCGGCTGACGTGCGCACCTTGAAAACCGCCGCCAAAAAGAAGACCCGAGCATCGAGCATTGCCCGATCCCTACGACGAACCGAGGGGGCTACTCGGCAAAAGGCATTCAGCCTGGGGGTGTCCCTCGATTCTCGATCCTGATGCCAGGCCTATTCGGTTCACAGGAGTTAAGCCCCGCCGGAGTGCGGGGCTTTCCATTTTCGCTCCGCTGAGGCCTGACGCCGCCGAGCCAACGTCTCTGTATCCGCGCCGTTTCCGGGCTTCCCTATCAATCAGCTTGCGTTCTGAACCATCCCTTGATTCATTGGATAAATGATTCGGGCACGTGCTTCAGATGGACGGCATGCCCCGCTTTATCGAATGAGGCCAGCAATGCTCGACGGCAAACGCTACTACGAGGCGTTCCCGGATGAAAAACCGACACTTTCGTCCCTTCACGCCCTTCTGAGAATCTTGGAAAAACTCGAAGGGGAATTCAGGAGGTATGTCGAACAATCGGGCGAGGGCGATGCACCCGAGATAGGTCCGAACGGGCCAAGCGAAGGATCAGCGCCGTTATAAACCCGGACGAATCCACAACGACGGACCGGCGGCGATATCGGGCTCAGGTGCAGTCGGTTCTCGCGACCAATCGCTCGTCGGTTTCAGGGGCTTATGCCAGTTTCATTCAAGTCCTCGCGGATACCTTGAACGATGGGTGACGCGGAAGGCCCTCACTTAATTTTTCCCATTTCAAACGCATCAGCCCGTAGGGCGGGTTGGGCGAAGGCGTAACCCGCCATCTTGGTGACATCGGGATCGGCGGATTACGCTTCGCTAATCGCCCCACGTGCTTCGCCGGAAGGCTTTAGCTTTAATGGAGAGGCCCGATAGTGTCGGGCCTCTTGAGAGGCGTCCCAGGATTTTTTTGCCGCACCTCATCTAATCGAGATGGGGCGGGCCCTAGAGTAATGTCATGATGCCTTGGCTTGCTGAGCCTCGACGCGAGCCGCGACCGCATCGAGGACAGCCCACTCTGCCTGCTCAACGGACGCGATGGCGTAGTCGATTGCGAAACCTGCCTCCGATTCCAGCCGACTAGCGTGGTTCTCTGCCAGTTTCGCATCTAGATCATGTTTCTTGTGGGCGACGTCCGCCTTCAAGGTATTGATATCAGCGGTGACTTTCGCCCGTACCGCACTCCAATTTCTAGTGGCAGTATCTTTGGCGGATTGGATGTCGTGATTCACCTTTTCGGCTGCTGCCGTCGCCGCAGCACGCGCCTGCTCCTTGCGGGCCAGCACTTTATCATGCGCTTCCTTCTTCGCGCCGGCCAATGCATCTTCTGCATGCTTAGCGTGGACTGATAAATCAGCGAGCTGTTCCGAGAGTGGTTTAGGCATGGGGTTTACTCCGTCACGACGTGAAATTTACCCCTCATTCCTCAAACTGGAAACTAACAGGCTAGCACGTCATAATGGTGACGTCTAATGCCAATCCAATTACGATTGTTCTAAACTTACTTGAGTTAATCCAAGATGAGATCATTGCGAGGAAGGGTCTGGAGCATTGTGGGCAACCTATAAATCTTGACGCCACCTTGATGACATCGGAAGCGGCGGATTACGCTTCGCCGATCCGCCCTACGTGCTATCCGTCTGCCGCGGCTCGCTTAGCCGCGTAGCGCAGCCGCATTTTCGCGATGCTGCCGAAGCAGATCGAAGCCATAGTCATTGCCGTTCGGCGTTCGGATGATGATGTGTGCGTGGAATTTCGCAGGCTTCGCATTGGTCAAGAACACGCCGGCATGGTGGTCGAACTCGATGAATATCACCGGGCTTTGAATCCGATAGTAGAACGGACTATCGTCATCGGTGCGGCCGATCCAGCAAAAATATGTTGCGTCGAGATGCCGCTCGATCTCGCTGAGGCGGCTGTTCAACGGCCCCTCCGGCAGTCCCGACAGGTGCAGCCAAACCAGCTGCATCAGCGCACGGCGCTGCGTCGCCGTCATGGTGGCGGCGTTTAATCCCTCATAGGGCACCACCCGGTTATCCTGGAATGCGCCGCCGAGGTGCAAGTTGTCGGCGAAATGCCGCCGGCCGGGAGGCAGATCACCGCCGATCATCGAATGCGCGACGATTGCAACAGCCTGCTGGTCGGGCGAAAGCATCCGGATAAAGTGCAAGCCAGCCCGTTCCTCGGCTGCGAACAGACGAACGCCGGCATAAGGTCCGTCGTCGGCATAGCATGGTTCTGCACCCCAGAACGCCGGCGAGAACACCATCTGATCGCCAAGCACAAAGCAGTTGAGGCACATATGATGACCAAAGCACTGCCAGCCCCACGGCTCCGTAAGCGAAGGTTCGCCGAATAGGCTGAGGCTGTAGCTCCATTCGTTCATCACCGCCGGTCCGCCGACCAGGTCGCCGAGAAAGCGGTTCAGCCGCATCGCGTTGACAGACTGTTCGTAACCCTTGGCGCTCAGGCTCGCGCGCATGAGTGCAAGTGCGGCACTGCGTATGGCATCATTTGCCTCTTCCAGCCGCAGGCCGCCGGTCTCCGCATGTATCTCTGTGTTCTGCCAGCGGCGCCATTCGGGCGCGTCGATCGGAAAGCAGGCCAGTTGCTGCTGTTCCTGCGAAAGCAGGTTCCGCAGCTGTCTTGCAGCATCGACCATGGACGCGATCGGCGCCCGCTCTGAGCGGCGTTTGTAAAGGTCGGGCCGCACGCGTCCATCGACGGTCAAGCCGTGATAGGGCTCCGCGTAGAGCCGCGACCAATAATCGAACAGCTCTCGGGCTCGGCCGTCTTTCAGGCGTGCCCGCGCATGGGCACGCGCGGTTGGCCCGGCGATCTTGACCCCGGGCGGCTGAGGAATGAGCGATCGAAAGTCTTGGGCGGAACTCATATCGGCAGATCAATCCGCGCACGTGGCCGGGGCGGGAGGATTCGAACTGGGGGGACCGTTGGAGACGCGTCAACAGGTGACTTTGAGTGCGTACCCGCGCGCCAGGCGAGCCGCTCACGTCGTCGCACGCGGTGGACCCTTTCCGGAAGGGACGATGTCGAAGCCCTGATTGATCGCTGCCCCGGCCAAAGTCGTCCGCCTCGATGCGGGATCGATAATTGCCAAAGGTGCGAAGCGCGGTGTCTTCTTCGTCCGTCCCCTGGTAAAAGCCTTGGTGATAATGCCAATGGTAACGCCAGTGGCGCGCCTCGGCTGCCGATGAGATGCCCATTGCCGCCACCACCATTGCGAGCAGAAGCCGCGCGTGAGTGCCGGACATGCAATCCTCCGCTTTCGAAATTCACAAGGGGCGTTTGAGTTCCATTCCGGTGAACTCGCGCCGGCCGGAGCAAAGGCGCAGGGCGTGATGAAGCTCCTGATCTCGGCCCATTTCGCCTAAATCAACGAGCCTTGAGCGCGACCGCGAGTGGCCGTTTTCCTCGAATTGGCGCTCGCAGGAAACGCACAAGCGCATGAAGGACAAGGCGGCTCACGCCTGCCGCGCGCTGTGCCGCACTCGCGTAGCCGAGCAGTTGCAGCGCCGCAGGGGAACGCGCATCGGAGAGCACTTGAAGCTGGTGCTCAGCATCATCGATCGGCAGCAGGAACGTTGAGCCTTGCCCGAACGCCGCTTCCCGCCGCCCGTGGAGCCCGCACTGCGTCGCACGTTTCTCGGCAGGGAACAAAGCTGCCTGTTCCCTGACTGTGTGTCTGCGAGGGGCTGTGTCGGTTTGCTTATAGCTGACCAGCGTTGGGAACGGCCCAATTGATGTGCCCGTTAGTCCCCGCACGCTGCGGCACGCCGAATTGCGTTCCTCGGCAATCTAGCGCGTGTGCTGAGCTTCGTTCCGCGCACGAGACGGGTGAGGTCACCCGAACCCTCGAGACGCCGCGCATCAAGGCATCACCACAATGAAGTCTGTGCCATTCCCGGTCTCGCGGCTCAAACCGTAATCAGATACAATAACTGAAGAGCCCGGCGTCAGTAGTTGCGAGATCCGTCCGACAATATCCTGCGGAATTTCGATTCGGTTCAGGGAGGTATTGGCGTCATTTGGTGGCGGGTCTGTTCGGACGGTCCCACCTATTCCTTGCACTGGTGCATTTGGCTTTTTATTCGAGTCTGTAGTACTACCATAAGACGTGCTTGGCATCGACACGGCGTTCCAGCGAAACGCTTCGTCCTGCGATTCCAATAGAGTAAACACGTGGGTGCCCAAAGGCTCGTCTGGATTTTCAATCCTGATCGGGGCATCAAACAAGGCCGTAAAGCGCTGACGCACAAAAAGCCTGCTCAATTTGCGGCTTACAAAAACTGAGATCGGAACCATCTTTTTCTGCGGCGCCACTCCGGTGACAGGCAGGAGGTTGCCGCGATCTTGTGACAGAGTGTTTGGCACTAACGCAGCAGGAGTTGATGGGATTGTGGCGACCTCTTTCCCCGCGGGGGCGTCGGTCGAAGACTCCTGTGAGCTGGATGCGGTTTTCGATTTGGAAAAAAGGCGTGGGCTCGCTATTTGGACCGGATCGACATTGTTGGGCGCAATGATCACGCGAGTGCCCCGCTTCGTGAGATGCCAGAGTCGAACGGCAAAGTCCTTCGCCAAGCGAATGCAGCCGTGAGAAGCCGGATGGCCGGGCAAAACCCCGGCATGGAGCGCGATCCCTGACCAGGTGATCCGCTGCATGTAAGGCATCGGGGCTGCACTGTAGATATTGGAGCGATGCCAGAGTTCCTTGCCAATGACGCTGAATACGCCTACGGGCGTGGGGTGGCCCTGCACTCCCGTTGATACTGAGGAACGGGCGAGCAATGTGCCGTCGTCGTATACTGAGATCTTTTGATCTGCGATGGATATGATGACCTGCAGCGGTCCCTTCACTACCTCCTGGGACTTAGGCTTCTGCTCCAATTCAAAGCCTTTGTTCGCGCGTTGGCGCCTTTGCCTGAACGGCTCATAATCGCCCCACCCCCACGACCTGTAGTGATGTGACCTAAACGGCCCATAATCGTCCCAGCCCCAGGACCTCGAGTGAGGCCAAAACAGCTCCGCCTGTGCGGTCCCTATCGAAAGCAGGCAGAGCGTCAGTGCAGCCACTAACGTGCTGCAGGCTCCGTTCGGGTGTCTGGATACGACCATGGACCCCCTCATAGCAGTCAAAAATGTGCTCACTTGGGCAAGATCAAGATCGCACAGGGGACTATCCACAACTCGTAAGTTTCTGGTGATTCGAAGCTTGCAGGCCCTCTTAGCGGGCGACCGCGCAAAAGCGGTCCCTTGCAATCATTGGCCAGATGTCGGCGACCGTTCACTTTTTCTCGGCTGTCGCCCCAGTATACCGCACGTAAAAATAATCAACCCTCTGCTGCCACATTGCCACAAATGCGTTTGGCTTCGCTCTGTGGGCCATCATAATGGAGTCAACCGGACCTGGACGCCATCTGGTTTTATATTTTCCAGTTTTACTGACGTGCGATATTTCATTGCCATATCTAATCCCTCGCATAATGGCGATGACCATGATGGCGGTGTGTCGCGCGCCCAGCGACGTGATTGTGACGATAGTGATGGCGATGGTGCACTACATGCCTGTGCCTTGGACTTAGGTTGTCGTTGTCCTCGTCGTCTATTACCGGCGTGCCAATTGGCAATGGCACTGTTGGCTCTGGCGTGATGGTGGCGGCGTTGAGACCAACATGCAAATAAAGTTGGCCATCATATTCTTCAAACATGTCTTCCAACGTGGCCATAAAATCATCCCACTCGCGAATAACGATGCAACCGCTGCTGACATACAAACCATGATGAAATTCTATGCCTTTACGCGGTTGTCCCGGATATTTGGGATCCGGTATGAAGTTGCCATTGATGCCGATGGCGTCGTGTCTTTCACCCCAATGTCCTACTTCGTTTGGCGTGACTGGATAATCGCCAAACGGAATTGAGCCACGACCGTGGCCGCCTGTACCAAAATTGTAAATTTTGTCCATGATCTCAAGCTTGCCGGTCATGTGATAAGGTCGCTCTGGCAATTGTAGCGGCGTAGAAAGTCCAGACCACCAATCCTCCAAAGAAGCAAACAATGGTAGAATTTTATCCCGTTTTTCTCCGGCAATAACGCTATAAGCAGAACCGGGCGCTGATTCTTGATGGCAATGGCGGTGGTGCCGGTAGCAGTCTTTTGCTACAGCTATGGTTGGTGACATGAGGCTGATCACGGCAGCGATGGCGACAGGGCGCATTACATCCCCCTTCAGTTGACAGGCTCAAGCGTTTTTTACCCCGTTATGTCTCCATTTGTTTCCGGCAGTTCACACCACCGTTCCGGAGCAACTACAATTCGCGTTCCACCACGGAGTGTGCAAAACCTCCAGCTTTATTACATTCGTACCGCCAATAATAGCAAGCAAAGAACACTCGACCATCTTTCGATTGCTACCACTGGATCTCTGCTCCACGCGCAGCCGCCGGCCACCGCAGCAATTGAGAAAGAAGCCCGGCATCCAGCCGGGCGCCCCAAGTTTAACGCTGCGCTCACAGAATCAGCCTGGCGGGCAAAGTGACGTTGCCCCCAGTTTTTATCCAGCGGCGATTGGAGTCTGGCGTCAAAGTCACAGCCGCCGTATGCGGTACAAACCGACGGCCACGGCGGGCTTGTCGATCGCCCCAACGCCCCCTCCGTTTGCAGCACAGGGGCGCGTCACGTCTTGTCATTGACGGCCGAAAATTTGCTTTTCCCGGCCACGCTTGGCGCCGTTGTCGGCGAGATCGGACGCCCTCACGCAACGGAACTGGGCGCCTTAGCGGCGTTACTCGGTCTGGTGGGCGGACAGTCCAGACTGCTGCGATTTTCTCCAGTCCCGCCCAAGAAGCCCCGCCGCGTTTGCGTGCTTCGTGCGGGGCTTCGCTTTTTGAACGCCCCGCGCTGACTCAGCCGTGGCCGCTGTGCGGCTTCCGCTCGGCGGGCATCTACCCGCCGCCGAAGGCCGCTGTAGGGGCTCGGTAAGGGCCAAATTACCCCACTCGTTACCCACTTCGTTACCCCGGAAAGACGCGAACGCGAGAAACCCTTGTAAATAGCGCATTTCTGACTGCCGACAATCTGCCTCCCAAGCAGGCAGCTATCCAACCTCGATGGTTTTGGCAGACGCTCCACGGATCGCATCGCGGACGAAGGCCAGCAACTGCCCGAGTTGTCGATCGCCGGCTCGAGGCAACACTTCCTTGATGCCCGCAAATACCTCGAGCGCGAGCTGCCAATCATCCACACCGAGCCCACCTAGCACGCGCTGACGCCCTCCAGTACGCCGGCTCCTGGAGAGCCGCCGCCCAACGCGTTACCGCTCGGAACGGTGCCGCAGCGGCTGTTGCCGATCGCGGCTGGCGATGGATATGGTTAACGGGTGGTTGATCGCGCTGGCGCGCGCCTTGCGAGCATCAGCCTTGAGGAGTAAACGAAAACTAAAACAATGGCTTATCCTGAGACTTCGGCGCTGGGACAACAGCCGGGACGACGGCACCAAGTGGCGAGCGAAGGTCAACGTCCAGTCGAAAGTTCGGCCGCCCTAGGCGCGCTAAAGGTCATGCGGTTCACGCTTGGCAGCCCCGCGCCAAGGTTCCAAGTTCATAATCCTGACATAGTTCCCACTGCACACTGTCCATGGGTGTCGGGTACTGTGCGGGTACCCATGTTGAAGCTGGATTTCCTTGGGCACTATGACTTTGCCGAAATGCTGATGCTGGCAGCGAGTGTCGTTGTGGTCGTGTCGATCCTAATCGCGATCTGAATTGCGAAGGCCTGGGCCATTCATTTAGCGGCCCCAATTCCACGTCGGAGGTTCGTCACCGATTTCAGGGAACGCGCCAAGCTTGGCGGCTTGGGCCTGATATTCCTTCGCCATTCGCCAGAGTTCGGTAGCGACTTCTCTGCTCGTCGCTATCCGTGAGTTACGGGAGCAAAGTCCCGCAATCTCCACCAGCTCGTCGTAGGTCATCATCATGACCGCCTTGTCCCCCTCTATGGAATAGGGAACTAAACGGGCGAAGTTCGCGATGTGATGCAGATCACCCTTTTTGGATTTGTATTCCTCTTAGAGGCCGTTGTCAGGCGTCCAGCTAATTGCCGACAGTCGTCGCCCTATGCAGAGGGAACGGCAGAAAGTCGAGATCGGCGGTCACGCACCTTTTCGGTAAGGGAGGCCAGAGCAAGTTTCCCACTACCCTAGCTCTGGCCTCAAGTCACCCCACCGAACCCACACACTCACTCAAGCCCGATGGGCCCCGACGCCCATCAGTGAGGGCTGCTGGGGTCAGGGCAACGGCACAGACTAGCGCGGCTTCGGGCTCCAAAACTGTACGAATGCATACAACGGGCGAAGGTCAGCGTCAGTATCTTGGGGGTTGGCGCACCCAGTCCCGGCTAACTCGGTGCCAAAGTCGGTGCCCATTTGGGTGCGCCGCATACCAAGGTGTAACTTATCTTCCGAAGAGAAAGTACTAGTTACCCACGCACTGGCCGATTGGGCAGCATCCCCCGTCCCCCGACGCCCCTGCTGTCCGGTCAGAAGCCTAGTTGCAACAAACTCCCCCGAACCCCAGGCATGCGTAGACTGCCTGGGGTTTATTTTTGTGACAGCGCCCTAATTCCGGGAACGCCAAAAAAGAAAATGCCTCGACGCCAGGGAGCGGTCGAGGCAAGGCAGGATCGACAACGCGATGCGGGAGAGCTGGCCCGCCCAAACGATATAGCCCACCGTTTGTGAAGAAATGACGACAACCTTCCGCGACGCCAACGCTAGCGGGCAAGCCCATCACGGCGCTTTCAGTAAGGGGGGCCAGAGCAAGTCCCTCTCCGGCTCTGGCCTCAAGTTGCCCCACCGAGCTACAGACTTCATTCAACTCGATGGAGGCTCCCCAGCGCCCAAACGTTGAGGGCCGTGGGCGGGGGCAACGGCATAGGTTAGCACGCTTCGGCCTTCAAAGTGTGACAAAACCGAAGGCGAAGGTCAGATGGGAGGGCCTGCGGGCGTTAGACTTTGGAACTGCAAGGTCGGGCGCGTCGATTGATCTTGCTATAAAAAATAAGCCCGCAGCCCGCGCAAGATGAAGCGCGATCGCCGGGGCTCGCCGAGGAGCGCAACTAACAAAGTTTCTCTAGGTCTTTCCCGACACTCCCATTCCCCATTTGATTTGTGATGCCCGAATGAGGCACCAACAGGGCTCGGCTGGGGTTATGCTGCGGCGCGAATTTGGCCCGACCCGGTCACATCCTAGGTGCGTGGGGGTCACGGGGATGCAATCCGGATCGGGCGCTAGGGGTAAACCGTGCGGCAGGGGGGTTGTCTGGGGGGACGGGGTGCCGCGCAGCGTACCTAACATCGCAAAGCTAGCGTGGGTCCCGTCTCGCGCGCCATTGCCAGTTCGCTTACTCAAGGTATACGTCGGTATAGAGCCCCTCTTCCGATGCTATCGCAGCTTTTCGAATGCTGGCTGTCATTTACGTCTTCGGCATCTGCGTTTACGTCTTCAGCATCTGCATCGTTGCCACCATATTGTTTGTGTCTGTTGACGCCATCGAACCGAATCGCCGCTACGCCTCAGTGCTCAAGTTACTCATCGTCTTTGTGAGCGCTGCGGCAATCGCACGAAGACTGATGCCCTAACTGTCGGGTCCTGAGCGGGTCTAGAAGCCCTTCGCTTCCGCCGGCTTGGTGCACCACCATCCTGTGTGATAACACCACCACAATGTTCCACCTCCAAAAATAGCTCCACTACCAGCTATCCATTTTCCTGGATTGCGTATTTTATCAACAACAAGCCGATCACCAAAAAACTTATACGGGGGATTGGCTACAAAGCCTTCTCCCGTCGAGTACCACCAACGGTTGGTCTGCTTTACAACACCGACAACTGCTTTCGTTGCTTTGGCTTTTGGAGATTGTGCGGGACTAGCGGAAGGGGCAGCAACGGCAAGGAAACAAAGCCCGGCGGCTATGACACTGCTTACACGCATCACGCCCTCCTTTTGATACCTATCTAATATAGCTCTATTTTTGAGGATACGAAACGTGCCGAAATCACAGGCCAGAAGGGGGGGGGGCAACGCGCGTACCGGGAAGGGTAGGTGGGTACGTATCTTTGGATTTCCCACAAAATTCGTCCAGGCCCAATGCGCCGACGCAGGCAAGCGATTTTTGCCCCGGGGGTAGGCCGAAGCGCCGCTCGCCGATGCACGCCGCCGAGGCTACGCAAACCGCAGAAAACAAACAACAAACAAACACTCGTAGCACGGCGTAGCGATTTTAGATGGTGCTGCACAGCGATCTGATAAGATAAAGCGGACGGCCGAGGTGGGCATTCACCTCGACCGTCCTAACCTCAACCATCAGGGAGCGTATCGATGGCTGAAGCTGTCCTAACTCTATCCCAACCCTCAACGCCGACCACACCGCAGACTACTTCACAGTCGGCCAGCGTGTGAAGGCACATCCCGCCACTGATACGTTCATGCGGGGCGATGTGTACGGGACTATTGAGCGCATTAGTCGCGGCCCAAAGCGATTGGTGTTGGTGAAGATGGATCGCAGTGGAAGGCAACTGCGGTTCTCGGCCCGCTATCTGCTTCATGTTGATGAGTAGGGCGCACCAAACAGCGAGCCTGCAACTGTGCGTACTGCACTTGCAGGCTCTAACCTCCCTTGCCCAAGGAGGTGGAATATGGCCGAGGCTACCAACAGCGTACACCTAGCCAGGCTCCGCGCAAGCATCGCCCTTGCCGTTAACGTCCGCGCAAGGCAAGTCGCCCTCAACGCCGCGAAGGATCAACTGCGCCGCCAAGGCTTGCGCCTCTCCGAGTTCAGCGCGCGCGATCTTCGGATCAGGGCGGAGGAGTACCTTGCCGCGAACCGCGAAGAGCTAATCGCCGATGCCAAGGCGGATGTTGAGCGCTGGCGCTTGGCCGGTTTCTTCGGTCGCCGCTACGCAAATATTAACAGTGATGCACAGGGAGGGAAGCGCTGAATTCACAAGGGTTTCTGTTGTGCAGAATTCCAGTTCAAAATGAGGAACGGAAAATGATCGTGGGATATGCAAGGCTCAGCACAGACGGCCAATCGCTGGATCAGCAACAAGCCTCGCTGGCCGCAGCAGGAGCGGAGAAAACCTTCAGCGAGAAGATCAGCGGCGCAATCACTGACAGGAAGGCACTGGCTCGCGCAATCTCGGCCTTGGCTGCTGGGGACGTGCTGCTTGTAACGCGCCTTGACCGCCTCGCCAGATCAACCAGGGACCTTCTCAACGTCCTCGATGCGGTCGGCAAGGCTGGCGCAGGGTTCAGGTCGCTGGCCGATACTTGGGCCGACACCACCACCCCACATGGGCGGCTGATGCTGACCGTGCTTGGTGGCCTTGCAGAGTTCGAACGAGAATTGATCAAAGCCAGGACCGCAGAGGGTCGCAAACGCGCTCAAGCTCGTGGGGTGAGGTTTGGTCGAAAGCTCAAGCTCAATGCCCATCAGCGCCGGGAAGCTCTGGCGAGGAGGGAGGCTGGTGAGGCCTTAACCGAAATCGGTCGAACCTTCGGGGTCAGCCACAGCACGATCTCCCGGCTGCGCGATTGGCTGCTCCAGGTGGGAACCGAGAGCAAGCCAAAGCGTTCATCGCGCAAGCACTGGTTCGCCACGAAGACACCCGCCTCCAGGAGTGCGAGCGAGTCAGTGTGAGTTGCGTTGCCTTTCGATCCAGGGGCCTTGATCCACCCAACCTCGGGTCAAGGCCCTTCTTCTATACAGCCAGTTGGACAATATGAGAGACAGGGACATAGACGGCCGCAGTGCACTAAATCGAGGTCGGAAGAATGGGAATGCAAGGCTTGTTGAAGCGGACGTTCACGACATCCGACGCAGGTTGAAAGCAGGCGAACGTGGATTATCAATTGCTAGAGCTTACAAGGTTTCACGCCAAGCCATCCACAACATCAAGATAGGAGCCTACTGGGGTTGGCTCCCTGAAGAACCTTGAGCTTTGGCCAGACCCTTTGGGCGTCGGGTTCAACCATCGCCCTCGCGCTGCCGGTGGTTGATAACCCTTGCCCCGTTGGATCGCTCAATGGCCTTGTCGAGAAGCGTTCCAAAATCCTCGTTTGTTAGGAGAGCCGTCGCGATCAATTTCGGACTTTCAAATGGCAATGCCGCCATTGCTGCGCGCATTCGCGTCGGAAGCGGGACTTCCGTACTGCGATACACCGATTGCAAAAGTCCAAGCGCTGTCGCGCCTTCATATAAGGACAAAGGGAGAGGGGGAGTTTTTCTGATGGTTTTTTCAATCGTCATGCGCGAAAGGCTTCCTTCCTTGGGGTTTGTTTGCTGATTTTTGTGAGAGTACCCTGAGCCAATATTATATTAAGGGCAACCAGCGCAAATCCCTCACGGTCCGCATTCATTTGCCATTCCACTTCCAGCGGTGAGTTGCAGCCTTGCGTTTCCTTGCAATTCCAATAGCGTATGCCTTGCGATCACGCGCTCGTCGGCCCGAATGCGGCCAGGCCGTTCAGCCTTGGGCGGCGCGCAACTCGCCACATCCCGCCATTCCGCGAACGATCGGCGACCCGCTTGCCGCCGCGCCCGACGCTCAGCCCTTGCGCTCATAACGGCGCCATGCCGGGATCGCGGCGACCGCGAACACCACGAACGCTGCAAGCTCGGCCGGCCAGGGCCAGCGCGCGACCGAGGCGACAATGCCGACGAGGATCGCGGCAAAGCCGAGCCAGAGGGCGAACCTGGCTGGCCGCAGCGCCTCGACAGCGAACAGCAGGAACGCGAGGCCGAACCAGGTCCACGAGACCAGCGAGCCGTCCTTCATCATCGGCGTCATTTCCGGGCACGCCCCAAGGCGCCAGCGCGGAATCCATAGCCACGATCGGCAGGACGGGCAATTCGGGCGGCGTTCAGCGATATCGGCGGGGGACGCTTCAGGCTCCGCGCCGCGCGCCGCGGAACGACAATGGCGATCAGACCCAGCCTTTGAGTTCGCGCATGGCGAGCTGCCATATCATCAGCATGCCGGCTTCGCTGTCGTTGAGGCACGGAATCGCGGCGAAGTTCTCGCCGCCGTAGCGCTTGAAGACGCGCGCGTTCTCGACCGCGATCTCCTCGAGCGTCTCCAGGCAATCGGCGGCAAAGCCGGGCGTGACCACGACCAGATTCTTCACGCCCTTCCTGGCGAGCGCCTTCACCGTGTTGATGGTGTAAGGCTCGAGCCATTTGGCGCGGCCGAAACGCGACTGGAACGTCATCATCAGCTTGCTGTCGTCGAGCTTGAGCTGCTCGCGCAGCAGCTGGGTCGTCTTCGCGCACTGGGCCTCATACGGATCGCCCTTGGCGACGTATTCGCGCGGCAAGCCGTGGTACGACGCCAGAATCACATCCGGCTCGAACGGCAAAGCCTTGATCTCGGCCTTGAGCGAGGAAGCGAGTACCTCGATGTAATACGGATCGTCGTAGTAGGCCGGGAGCACGCGCAGCGCCGGCTGCCGGCGCAGTCCCATCATGAAGCGGAACACCTCGTCGCATGCCGTCGCCGTCGTCGCCGCCGCATATTGCGGATAGAGCGGCATCAGCAGAATGCGGTCGCAGCCGCGCGCGACCATCGCTTGCAGCCGCGACGCAATCGAAGGGCTGGCGTAGCGCATCGCCCAGTCGACGACGATATCCTTGCCGAGCGGCTCGAGGATGCCGGCGAGCTTTTCCGCCTGCGAGCGCGTGATGGTCTTGAGCGGCGATTCGTCCTTTTCCTTGTTCCAGATCTTCTGATAGTCGCGGGCGCGACGGCGCGAGCGCAGCGGCAGGATGATGCCGTTGAGCACCATCTTCCAGAGCAGGCCGTCGGTTTCGATCACGCGCCGATCGGCGAGGAACTCCTTCAGATACCGGCGCACCGCTTTCGGCTCGGCGGCGTCGGGCGTGCCGAGGTTGACGAGAAGGATGCCGATGCCGGAGGTGGCGGGCATCGCCTCGCCGGGCGTTTCCGCCTCGACCGCCTGTTTGTCCGGCGGGGTCTGCGGCGCAAACACCGGCGGAGCAGGCATTGCCGGCTCCTCGTGCGGGACGCGGGCCTCGGAGCGGGCCTCCGCCACGCGCGGCGGTTCAATCGAGAGAGCCGGAAGCTCGATCGGGGACGCCGGCGCCGGCGTTTCGGACGGAAGTTCCAAAATGTCGGACTCAGTTTCGCCTGCCGGCGGCTCCGGTTCGGGCGCCGCGATCGCCTCGCTGGGCGCCGGCGCAACCGTCGGACCGTTGGTCACGTGCGGCATCTCCTCCGCTTCGGGGAGTTCTGCAGGCGCGTCGGTCGGCTCGCCTCTGATACCTGGCATTGGCAGTGATTCGTTCATTGTTGGAGCATACTCGATTTGAGACGAAGTGCGCGCTCGCCGCAACCGTCACCGGCCGGAAGCTTGTTGACCGCCTCGCACTGGCCGCAAACGGCCTGCCTGAAGCTTGGCCGCGACAGGCCCCTTGTCGCCGGCGGAACTCCCGCAGCGGGCCGCATCCTGCCGCCGCAAATGTAAAGGAATTATGGACTGATCGTGACGGCAGTCCGTGCCGGAGCGTTCCGGCTATTCCGCGGCCTTGAGCAGCACCGGCGCGCCGGTGCGGAATTGCTCCAACAGGGCGGCCTCGTCCGCCTTCGCCGCCGTGAGATGGCGTTGCTTGACATGACCGAAGCCGCGAATCTTTTCCGGAATCACGGCGAGGCCGACGGCAAGGTGATGGTTCTCTGGGCTGAGCTTGCCGAGCACTTCCTCCAGCATCGCCTCGTAGTCCTCGATCAGCTTGCGTTCGGTGCGGCGCTCGAGCGAGCGGCCGAACGGATCGAAGCGAGTTCCGCGGAGGAATTTGAGCTTCGCCAGCAAGCCGAAAGCCGGCATGAGCCAGGGGCCGAAACTCATCTTGCGTGGAAGCCCGGTGGTCTCGTCGCGACGGGCCAGGAGCGGCGGCGCCAGGTGAAACTCGAAGCGCAGCTTGTCGCCGTCGAATTCGCGCGCCACCTGCTTGGCGAATGATCCGTCGGTATAAAGCCGCGCGACTTCGTATTCGTCCTTGTAGGCCATCAGCTTGAACAAATAGCGGGCGACGGCGTCGGCCAGGCCGCTCTTGCCGCCCGCCCGCGCGGCCTCGGCCGCTTTCGCCTTGTCGACCCAATTCCGATAGCGCGCCGCGTAGGCGGCGTCCTGATAGGCGGTGAGGAACTTCACCCGCCGCTCCACCGTCTCGTCGAAGGATTCCGAGAGGTTGCGGGCATCGCTGGCGACCGCGGTCGCGGGCTTTGCCAGCGCTTCGACGGCGGCGCGATCGACGGCGGCGCGGCGGCCCCAGTGGAAGGCCGCCTTGTTCATGGCAACCGCCTCGCCGTTGAGCTCGATCGCCCGCTCGATGGCGGCCGCCGAGAGCGGCAGCGCGCCGAGCTGAAAGGCGTAGCCGACGAGAAACATGTTGGCGCCGATCGCCTGCCCGAACAGCGCAGTCGCGATGCGCGTGGCATCGATGAAATGCGTCTTGTCGCGGCCGGCATCGGCGAGGATGGTGCGCTTGAGACGTTCGCTCGGCAGCGAGAAGTCGGCGTTGCGGGTGAATTCGCCGGGCAGGAACTCGGCCGTGTTGACGACCATCTCGGTCGCGCCGTGCTTGACCGCGCCGAGCACCTTGCGGGTGCCGGCGACCACGATGTCGCCGCCGAGCACGAGATCGGCGCGACCGGCGGCGACGCGGATCGCGTGGATGGCGTCGGGATTCTCGGCGAAGCGTATGTAGCTGAACACCGCCCCGCCCTTCTGCGCGAGACCGGCCATGTCGAGCACGCCGACGCCCTTGCCCTCGAGATGCGCCGCCATGCCGAGAATGCCGCCGACGGTGACGATGCCGGTGCCGCCGACGCCGGTGACGACGATGTTGTAGGTCTGGGCGATGGCCGGCAGCTTCGGCTCCGGCAGCGGCGCGACATCATGGTCGGCGGCAACACCCATACCCTTCTTCAGCTTGGCGCCATGCACCGTGACGAACGACGGGCAGAATCCCTTGACGCAGGAAAAGTCCTTGTTGCAGCTCGACTGGTCGATGGTGCGCTTGCGCCCCCATTCGGTCTCGAGCGGCTGCACCGACACGCAATTCGACTGGACGCCGCAATCGCCACAGCCTTCGCAGACCAGTTCGTTGATGATGACGCGCTTGTCGGGATCGGGAAACGTACGACGCTTGCGGCGGCGGCGCTTTTCCGCCGCGCAGGTCTGGTCGTAGATCAGCGCGGTGACGCCGGGAATTTCCGCCAGCTTCTTCTGCACCGCCATCAGATCGTCGCGATGATGGATGGTCAGCCCCGGCGGCCACGCCGTCCCGGCCGGATATTTGTCCGGTTCGTCGGTCACCACGACGACGCGCTTGGCGCCCTCGGCGGCGACCTGACGCGCCACCTGCGGCACGGTCAGACCGCCGTCATTGGCCTGGCCGCCGGTCATGGCCACGGCGTCGTTGAACAGGATCTTGTAGGTGATGTTGGTGTTGGCGGCGATCGCCGCGCGGATCGCCATGTAGCCGGAATGGTTGTAGGTGCCGTCGCCCAGATTCTGGAAGACGTGATTGCGCTTGGAGAACGGCGCCTCGCCGACCCAGTTCGCGCCCTCGCCGCCCATCTGCGTATAGCCGAGCGTCGAGCGGTCCATCCACTGCGCCATGTAGTGGCAGCCGATGCCGGCATAGGCGCGCATCCCTTCCGGCACCACGGTCGAGGAATTGTGCGGGCAGCCCGAGCAGAAATACGGAATGCGCTGGGCGACGTCGCGCGTCTCGGCGGCGATGCGCTGATATTCCTTGAGCCGCGCCACGCGCTGCGCAATGTTGTCGTTGCGGCGATATTTCAGCAGTCTCTCGCCGATGCAGATCGCGACTTCGTTGGGATCGAGCGCACCCTTTACCGGGAACAGCCAGTTGCCCTGCTCGTCCTTCTTGCCGATGCACACGGGCTGGTTCGCGGTGCCGTAAAGCTCCTCGCGGACCTGCACCTCGATGAGCGAGCGCTTCTCCTCGACGACGATGACGAGATCGAGCCCGGCGGCAAATTCGGCGAGCTCGCGCCGGCTGAGCGGCCAGGGGCAGCCGACCTTGTAGAGGCGGATGCCGAGATCGTTGCAGGCGACCTCGTCGATGCCGAGTTCGTCGAACGCCTGGCGCACATCGAGATAGCTCTTGCCGGTGGTGATGATGCCGATCTTCGGATTGCGCCCGCCCGAGGTGATCGTGCGGTTGAGCTTGTTGGCGCGCACGAAGGCGAGCATGGCGTCGCGCTTGAAATCGTGCAGGCGCGCTTCCTGCGCCAAAATCGGGTCGGCGAGGCGGATGTTGAGGCCGCCTTCCGGCATCTGAAAGTCGGTCGGGACGACGATGTTGACGCGGTCGAGGCTGCCGTCGATCGCCGCCGTCGACTCGATGGTCTCGTGCATCGTCTTCAGCGCCACCCAGGCGCCGGTGAAGCGCGACATCGCCCAGCCGTAGAGCCCGTAGTCGAGCACTTCCTGCACCCCGGCGGGATTGAGCACCGGGATCATCACGTCGATGAAGTGGTATTCGGATTGGTGCGCGGTGGTCGAGGATTCGGCGGTATGGTCGTCGCCCATCAGCGCCAGCACGCCGCCGTGCTTGGCGGTGCCGGCAAGGTTGGCGTGGCGGAAGACGTCGCCGGTGCGGTCGACGCCCGGCCCCTTGCCGTACCACATGGCGAAGACGCCGTCGTGCCTGCCTTCCCCACGCAGTTCAGCCTGCTGGGAGCCCCAGATCGCGGTGGCGGCGAGATCCTCGTTGATCCCGCCCTGGAAGAGGATGTCGTTCTTCTGCAGATGGGGCGCGGCGCGGAGGAACTGCCCGTCGAGCCCACCGAGCGGCGAACCGCGGTAACCGGTGATGTAGCCCGCCGTGTTGAGGCCGTTGCGGCGATCAAGCTCCTTCTGCATCAGGCAGAGCCGCACCAGCGCCTGGAACCCGGTGACGAAAACGCGGCTGTGGCCGAGGTCGAATTTGTCGTCAAGCTTGACGTCGCGCAGCGCCATGAGTTGGCCCATTGAGTCGGCCCTCCTGCGGGCCAGTCTGCCCTCGCGACTGCGATATTGCCAGAGGGCGCGGGAATCCAAGGAGATATAGGGATCGCGCGCGGCGCGGCAATGCGACCGCAACGGCCAGCGGATCCTTTCCACGCGACCGGCAGGCCGCGGTTGCGGCTCAGTCGCCCCGAAAACGGCGGGCGCTTGGGCGCCGATTACTGCGGGAAACCGTAGACGGTTTGCGGTGCAGCGAAACCGGCGACGGGGAATTCGCCGCGGCTCACAAGTTCGCCCGGAAAGTGGCGGGCAAAGGCGGCCGAAGCCACGATCGTTTCGCCGAGCTTGGCGGCGACCTTCTCCAGCCGCGCGGCAAGGTTCACCGCCGGGCCGATGCAGGTGAAATCGAGCCGATTGCCGCCGCCGATATTGCCGTACATCACTTCGCCGGCGTGGAGCGCGAGACCGAAGCGTGTGCCCTCCGCGTCCTCCGCCTTGCGCGGCAATTCGGCGACACGATCGCGCACAGCCAGCGCGCAGGCGAGCGCGCGCCGGCAGACCGCGGCGACATCGTCGTCATTGGCGATCGGAAAGATCGCCAGCAGCCCATCGCCCATGAACTTGAGCACCTCGCCGCCGCTCTCGAGGATCGCGGGCACCTGTGCGTCGAAATAGCGATTGAGCAGGTCGATCAATTCCTGCGGCGGCAACCGTTCGGACAGCGTGGTAAATCCACGCATGTCCGAGAGCCAGATCGCGGCGCGGATCGCCTCGATGTAGCCGCGGCGGATTTTGCCGGCCATGATCCGCTCGCCGGCCTGGTGGCCGATATAGGTGTCGAGCAGGTTCTGGGCCGTGCGCTGCAGCGCGCGAACTTCCGCGACCCGAGCGAGCGGCGCGGTGATCGATTCGAGGGCGGAAAACTCCTGCGGGGTGAAGCCGCCCTTCCGCTTCGTCGTCCAGGTGGCGACGTGGATGTGGCCATTGGTGAAGACCAGCGGGAAGGCGACGTAGTCGGTGGTGCCTTCGGCGCGCAGATTGCGCAGCATCGCGAAATCATCGGGACAGTTGGGATCATCCAGATGACGCCGCAGCAGCTCTCCGGTGCGGTAGACGGCAGCGACTGGGCTGTCGCGGAACTCGGCGGTCTGCATCAATTCCCACGGAGCAGCCGATACCTTCACTTCCGCCCCGGGCTCCCAGCGAAAGCTGCGGCCCATGATGTCCGGGTGCGGCGTCGTGACGAACACGGCGGCCCGCCCCAACGGTATGCCGCACTCCACCAGCCGCGCGCACAATTCCGCCAGCACGTCTTCCGAACGGACAGCGGACCGCGCGCCGTCTTCCAGCCAATCGACGATGGATCGAACGTTGCTCATAGCGGATGCCTTTGCTCGCTGTCGGGAGCGATGTTACATTCGCTGGCTGAGAAATTCTCACGGTTTGCGCGAGGCAAATTTCCCGGGCGCTAGGCCTTCGCGCTCGGCCGCGCCGAGACCTGCTCATGCCAGCGGCGCAGATGCGCGCAGTGCTCGGGGACCGGCAGCTTGACCCAGCGCGCGAAGTCGACCGACACCAGCGTGGTGATGTCGGCAATGCTGTAGCGCGCACCCGCGATGAACTCGCTCTGCGCCAGCCGCGCATCCATCTGCTCGAAGAAACGCGCGATGCGCGCTCGCCCGCGTTCGGCCAGTGCCGGAATCTGCTCGTAGCCGTCCGGCCCCGGCAGCGCCCGCGACTTGAGGCCAGGCGTCGAATTGCGCAACGCGTCCATCACCGCATAGAACCCGTTCCGCTCTGAAATCCGCTGCCAGGCGGTGACGACGGCCTTCTCTTCCGCGCTCTCGCCCATCAACGGCGGTTGCGGATGGGTCGCCTCGAAATAGACGCAGATGCCGATCGCGTCGGTGATGCGCGTGCCGTTGTCGAGTTCGAGCACCGGCACGGTGGCGTCCGGGTTGATGGCGCGGAACGCCGGAGTGAGCTGCTCGTTGTTGCGCAGGTCGACCTGCACTTTCGGCACGGTGATGCCCTTCTCGGCGAGAAAGATACGCACGCGGCGCGGGCTCGGGGCAGTGGCGCAATCGTAGAATTTCATCGGCAAGTCCCCGTCATCGGCTGGCGACCTCGGCCGGCTTCGGAAGAATTTTCACGCTTGAAAATAATCTTCCGAATCGAGCGGCAGCGGCAGCACATTTGTCCTCAATAAACGCGGCCGCACGAACAGGCAATTCTTCGGCCGCAGGAGCAGGCGCTGCTCCGCGCCGCCTGTTTTGTTGCGGCGCGCTTCGGGCTTACCTATTGTCAGATCACGGCGCGAACCCGAGAACAACGCGGCGTCTATTCACATTCGCACGAGGCAAGCATGGCCAACTTCACTCCGATCTCGGCGGCAATCGGCGGGGCGCTGATCGGGCTTTCCGCGCTGCTGCTGTTGCTGCTCAACGGCCGCATCGCCGGTGTGACCGGTATCTTTGCCGGCGTGGTCGACCCTGCCGGCACGGACCGCGCCTGGCGTGCGACCTTCATCGCCGGCCTGATCGCGGCGCCCCTTTCGGCCATGCTCATCGGCTACGCCGTGCCCGTTCCACAAATGCAAGCGAACCTCATCACCATTGCCTTCGCCGGCGTCCTGGTCGGCTTCGGCACCAGGCTGAGCAACGGTTGCACCTCCGGGCACGGCATCTGCGGCATCGCGCGGCTGTCGCCGCGTTCGATCGTCGCCACGAGCGTCTACATGATCGCCGCCATCGCCGTCGTCGCGGTGACGCGGCACGTCATCGGAGGTTGAGCCATGCGCGCGCTCGCGAGCCTTGCCTGCGGCTTCATCTTCGGCTGGGGCCTGTTGATCTCCGGCATGGTCATGCCGACGAAGGTTTTAGGTTTTCTCGATATCTTCGCCATTGCGAACGGCGGATGGGATCCGAGCCTCGCGGTGGTAATGGCCGCCGCCCTTGCCGTGTCGGGCTTCGGCTACGCGCTGCTGCGGCCAAGCGCGCCGCTCCTCGACGCGCAAATCCATTTGCCGACGCAGACGGCGATCGACCGGCCGCTCTTCGTCGGCTCCGTCCTGTTCGGCGTCGGTTGGGGCCTGGTGGGGTTGTGCCCGGGGCCGGCGATCGAAAATCTGGCGACCCTGTCGACGCCCGTCATCGTCTTCGTTGTCGCCATGGCGGTCGGCATGATCGCGCACGATCTCTGGCAGGCGCGAAGCGCGGCGCCCACGCCCGGCACTCTCGCGTCAGCCGGCGCCGCCGACGGCTAGACGGTCCGCGCGCGAACGGCTCGCCGTTGCCTGACTGAAAGTGTCGTCGGGAGACCAAATCCAGCGTCGCGTACGCGCTCGCTGGCAGCGTGCCGCAGATTGGCCGATATCCCCCGGCCGCGCCCACCGACGTCTCGCTTTCCTGAGTAAAATCTTGGCGACCGCCAGATTTCACTTCCCCGTTGAAAGTGCTGTCACACCTTCGTTGCTCGCGCGCAACACGGCGGTGGAAAACGCCCACATCCGCTCGACACCCGATGGCTGGAACAGGCACGGGTTGGTACGTTTGGGTAGCGCGCAGGGGATCGTGCCGATGCGCGGCCGAATTGGGGGCTGCAATGAAGAAAATCGGGCTCTTCCTTGCTGTTTTGGCGGGTGTGGTCACCCTTACTTCGTCAGCGAATGCATCTAACTGCAAGTCAATTGCCAATTCGATGCAGCGATTGGCCTGTTATGACAAGGCCGACAGCGCTCCTGCGCCCTCGCGCAAGAGCGCGACCGTGAACCTCTTCGACGCGGCACCCACGGCGATCCTGACGAAACCTGGCGCTAGGGTGTTGACCCCAGTAGAACTCAGGCCCTCGCTGGTGGATTCAGGCCGATGGCGGAATTTATGGATTTTCCAAAAATTCGCCGATCATCGCGACGACCGAACCGCCCGCTTCAACCGGCCCAACCCACATTCCAACCTCACCTGGGTTCATCGGGCTGACCACGATATCGACGGTAGTAAACCCGATCGCCACCGCCGCCCCGCCGGTTTTCGGCGGCGGCGGGAACTTCCGGATGGGTTATTGGCTGGACCCTGCGCGGACAATGGCCATCGAAGGCAGTGCCTTCTTCGTGCAGGGCAATTCCGGTTCGATCTCTCAGGCGCCGACGACCGCCAGGACGAGCACCTTCGTGAATACGACGCCCGATGTGTTCGTTGGCCTGTTCGACGACACCACGACGACGTCAGTGACCAACGCCGTAATCTCGGACCAGTTCTACGGCGCGGATGCAAACTTCCGAATGAGGACTCCGCTCTTTGCAAGCCTTCCGAACTTCGACGTCATGTTTGGCCTGCGCTACGCGGCTCTCAGCGAGAGGCTCACGGCCTACGTCAACTCTGTGTCCTCCCATATTTTCCAACCGGGACTCGGCCTGCCGAAGGCGTTCGATTTCACCAATTCCTCAACCGGTACCGGCTCGTTCACGATTCGCAATGACTTCATCGGGCCACAGTTTGGTTTCAACGCCGAAAAGCATTGGGGGCCCTTCTGGGTCGGGAATGAAAGCAAGCTGGCAGTGGGCGCCATGATCGAGCAAGTGTCGGTCTCCGGTTCGACCGACAACAGTATAGCCCCGACCACGACTCGCCGTTTGGCCGGCATCCCGATAACGGTCAACGCGGGTACGCCGCTTGTTACCGAAACCGGCGGCCCCCCTGCATTCGGCCTGTTTGCGCAAGGCGACCGTATCAAGACCGTGTTTGCAGTCGTGCCAAGTGGCACCATCACGCTCGGCTATGACTTCACCGATACGTGGTCGCTGATTTTGGCGTACAACTACATCTACCTGAGCAGCGTCGGCCGGGTGGGGGATCAGGTTACGTCGCCCGCCGACATCAGGCAGTCGGGCTTCTTCGCACAAGGGATCACCCTCGGAGCTAAAGCCCAATTCTGATTGCGTGCCGGCCGCCGGAATGTCGTCGCCGCAGGACTTTTCTCAGTCGGGGGTGTCGCTCGGGCAAAGCAGTTGCCGCCCTCACTCTTGGCCGCAGGCCGACGCGAGGCGCGCCGGCATAAAGACAGCTCAAAACATTTGTCGTAGGAAAGAGACGTGGCGACGTTCGTTCTGGTTCACGGGGCTTGGCACGGCGCCTGGTGCTGGCGCCGGGTCGCTCGGGTGCTCACCCGCAGCGGCCACGAAGTATTTGCGCCCACGCTGACCGGCCTCGCCGAGCGCTCGCACCTGCTGTCGCCCGCCATCGATCTCGACACGCACATTCTCGACGTCGTCAACGAGATGAAATGGCAGGAGCTGAGCGACGTTGTTCTGGTCGGCCACTCGTACGGGGGCATGGTCATTTCCGGTGTGGCGGAGAAGATGGAACGGGCCATATCGTCCGTCGTGCTGGTCGATTCGTTCCTGCCGGAGACCGGGCAAGCCGTGATCGATCTCCAGCCGCAACCGGTACAAGCCACCCTTCGGGCGGCGGAAGCGAGCGGCGCAACGACCGTTCCGCCACGGACAGCGGCGTTTTTCCATGTCAACGAGAAGGACCGCGCGTGGGTCGACGGGCGCTGCACGCCGCAGCCGCTGAAATGTTTTCTGCAGCGACTGACGCTGACCCGGGCGCGGGAGCGCATTGCCAGGAAAGTCTACATCAGAGCGACCGGCTACCCGAGCGAACCGTTCGATCGCGCGATGGCGAGCGCCCGCGCGAAGGGCTGGCAAGTCCATGAGCTTGCTTGCGGCCATGACGTGATGCTCGATCAGCCGGAGCTATTGGCCGAGATCCTGCAGGAAACTTTGCGGCCTCGATCGGCGTGAGGCTCGGGAACAACGGCGGAGCGGCGCGCACGCAGTCGCTCTACGTTCGCGCGTCGCCTTCGCCCTCTCTCCCTCCACAAGGGGGAAACGATGCCGAGCAAGAGGGAGAGCACGACGATGGGCAGGTATGACGGCTACAAGACCATCCTCGCCGAACGGCGCGGACGCATCCTGACGCTGACGCTCAACCGGCCGGCGCAGCTCAACGCCGCGAACGCCGAGCTGCACACCGAGCTGTCGCGTATCTTTGTCGATGCGCGCCACGACGACGAAGCCGACATCGTCGTCCTCACCGGCGCCGGCCGCGCCTTCTGCGCCGGCGGCGACATCGCCTGGATGCAGAAGGCCATCGACGAGCCGGACACCTTCGAGGAAACCGCGCGCGAGGCCAAGGAGATCGTGTTCGGCCAGCTCGACCTCGACAAGCCGCTGATCTGCCGCCTCAACGGCCATGCCACCGGGCTTGGCGCCTCGCTGGCGCTCTTGAGCGACATCGTCATCGCCGCCGAGCACGCCAAGATCGGCGATCCGCACGTCTCGGTCGGGCTTGTCGCCGGCGACGGCGGTGCGCTGATCTGGCCGCAGCTCATCGGCTATGCCAAGGCCAAGCGCTATCTGTTCACCGGCGACCTGCTGACCGCGGCCGAAGCCGAACGCATCGGCCTGATCAGCGAGGTGGTGCCGGAAGCCGATCTCGATTTCAGGGTCTACGGCCTCGCCGAGCGGCTCGCCGCCGGGCCGCTCAAGGCGATGAAATGGACCAAGGTGGTGGCCAACCTGCCGCTCAAGGCGCTGTTTCACGCCCATTTCGACGCCGGCGTCGCCTATGAATCGATGTCCAATCTCAGCGCCGATCATCAGGAAGCGGTGGCCGCGTTCCGGGAAAAGCGAAAGCCGGCTTTCACCGGGAAGTAGGCTACCCGACGCGTCATGCGCGGGCTTGACCCGCGCATCCATGCCGCATTGCGGCTCGGCAAAGCCTTACCGCTGAGTGCGGCCAAGCCCAATGCGAACCCAAATGTCGGCGTGGGTTGCCGGATCAAGTCCGGCAACGACGCGGGAGAGCGTGCGGCGGAGCGCGCGTATTTGGTCGCCCGGGGCTACACTCCTCATAACCATCCGCCGCGCAAATGATTGCTTTTTTTGCTGCCTGCGGCACACTGCCCCGCCAGTATCTCGAAGTAGCGTCGGAGTATTGTCATGAAGGTCATCATTGCGGGCGCGGGCGTCGGCGGCCTGGTGACGGCACTGATGCTGCACGCGCGCGGGATCGATTGCGAGGTTTTCGAGCAGGCGGACGCGGTCCGCGAGCTCGGCGTCGGCATCAACACGCTGCCGCACGCGATCAAGGAGCTGGCCGAGCTCGGCCTGCTCGACCGGCTCGATGCGGTCGCGATCCGCACGTACGAGCTGTTCTACACCAACCGGCTCGGCCAGGAGATCTGGCGCGAGCCGCGCGGCCTCGACGCCGGCTACGACATCCCGCAATTCTCGATCCATCGCGGACGGCTGCAGGGCGTGATCTACCAGGCGGTACGGGCGCGGCTCGGCGAGTCGCGCATTCATCTCAATTGCCGGCTGCAATCGTTCACCCAGGACGACGGCGGGGTGACCGCGTATTTCTTCGACCGGCACGGATCGCACCGGCATACCGCGCGCGGCGATGTGCTGATCGGCGCCGACGGCATCCACTCGCTGGTGCGCGAAAAACTCTTTCCCGACGAGGGCCCGCCGCGCTGGAACGGCCTCATGCTCTGGCGCGGCGCGATCGACTGGCCGGCATTCCTCACCGGGCGCTCGATGGTCGTGGCCGGAGGTCTCGCCGCCAAGCTCGTCATCTACCCGATTGCCGAGGGTTCGCGCGCAGACAAAAGGCTGACCAACTGGGCGGTGGTCGGCCGCGTCGGCGATCCGTCGATGCCGATCCCGCAGAAGCAGGATTGGTCGCGCCCGGGCCGTTTCGAGGATTTGATGCCGCACCTGCGGCGTTTCCGCATTCCTTATGTGGACGCGAAAGCGCTGATCGAGGCGACCAGCGAGTTCTGGGAATATCCGATGTGCGATCGCGATCCGCTGCCGCGCTGGAGTCACGGCCGGATCACCTTGCTCGGCGACGCGGCGCATCCGATGTACCCGGTCGGCTCCAACGGCGCCTCGCAGGCGATCCTCGACGCGCGGTTCTTGGCCGACCGGCTGATCGACTCCGAGCATCCGGCGCAGGCGCTGTGGACCTACGAGCAGGTCCGGCTGCCGATGACGGCGGAGATCGTGCGCATGAACCGCCGCGGCGGGCCGGAGGGCGTCATCGACGCGGTCGAGGCGCGCGCACCGGACGGCTTCAGCAACATCGACGACGTGCTCTCCTTCGAGCAGCGCAAGGCGATCGTGCGCGGCTATGCTTCGACCGCGGGCTTCGCGCGCGAGCAGGTCAACAAGGCGGCGTAACCCGTCATTGCGGATCGCCGCGAAGCGGCGAGTCCGGAATCCATCGGCGCTCGTCGTGATTGTGGATTCCAGGCCCCTCGCCGAGGGCCGGCCCGATCAAAAGCTCGGCGACGCAATCCAACACCGCAACAAAGACTGTGGATTGCATCGTCGCTGCCTTACTCGCAATGACGATAAAGCGTCCGGCCTGACTTCATCGTGCCTGGAGCAGGCGGCGATTCTTTCCAATTGTTAACGCGACATGATAGTGAGGGTCTTGAATAATCTGCCTGGGGTGCAGCAGTCGGGGCTGTGGAGTTATGGGGACGAGGATAAAACGAGGCATACTCCCGAAAACGTTTCTGGTTGCCGCGATCCTGACGGCATGTTTTGTTGCAGCGGCACCGGCCGGCGCCGCGTCGACAGGTGCCGCCGCGCCAACGCAGGTTACCGAGGCTGAAGGGTATCCCTATTACGTCGAGTTTCGCGTCGCGGTGAACGGTGTTTACGGTCACAGCTACGTCGCCTATGGCCGCCTCGATTCCCTCGGCCGGCCCGCGACGGCGGCCTACGCCGACATCCATCCGACCGGCGATTTACCCAGCATGGTGCTCGGACATTTCTTCCCGATGCACGCGGCGACCATTCCGGAAAAGGACACTCTCGGCTACACGATCGCGCGCCGCTTCCGCCGGCCAATCACCGCCGCCGAGTATGCCAGGCTCAACGCGGTCATCGCCCATATCCGCGCTGCCCGCCACTCCTGGAGCGTTCTCGCCTACAACTGCAACGACTTCGTGGCCGACGTGGCGCGCGCAGTGGGTCTGCAGACGCCGACCACCCTCGCGCTGCCTTACGACTTCATACCGGCGTTGCAGGCGATCAACGCGAGCAAGCGGCGTCAAATATCCGCGCCGCCGCCCGCCCGTGTTGCGGAGGTTCGGCCATCGGCCGCGCCTCGGCGTGGACTGGACCAATGAACCCGATCGCCACGACGGCTGCGAGATTGGGTCGGGTGGCTTTTTGACATTCACCCCGCCGAAACAAGCCGGGCGGAAGTGACGAGACAAGCGGCCGCGGGCTTCGCGCGCCAGCGGGTCAACAAGGCGGCGTGAGCCGCGCGACCGTCCCGCGTCGTCGCGCCATCATGCGGAGACCGCGAGCGGCTCGGCGGCCGCGGACAGCGCCTTCGGCTGATGCTCAATGCCGGGATTGGCGGCCGCGGCAACGTCCGACATCATCTGCTGCGCCATCATGAAGGCATGGAAATGCAGCGCGCATTTCAGCGCATAGACCTGCAGCACGGCCGGCTCCGGCCGGCGTTTGAACGCATGCCACAAGCGATGGCGGTATTCCCGGCGTAAGGCCGCGTCCGGTATCCGGCGCATGAGCTGCCAGATGGTCGCCAATGCCTCGATCAACAACTCCGCGTTCACCGCCAGGGCGCGGACGGGATGCCGTCGGAAATAGCGCGAACGGGCCGCCGACTGCCGCAATCCGCGTTGCAGATAGAGCGTGTCGAGCCGGCCGAAATAGGCCGCGGGCGCATAGAGGTCGCGCATGAGCTCCGCGCAGCCGTCGCGCAGCTCGGTCAGGGTGAGCTGTTTGGGAATGACGTTGCTTCCGCGCCGGATCGCCTCGTCGGAATTGTCGATCCGATTTTCCCGTTCGAGCCGGGCGTAGAGGGGAGTGCGGGGGATTGCCACCAGCATGTTGACCATGGTGTTGACGATGTGCGCGTCCTGCACGAACCGGCGCTGACTTCTCGAAGACGCCGCCGTCGTCATTGTCAAAGCCGACGATCATCCCGGACCAGACTTCCATTCCCGCTTGCTGGATGCGATGGACCTTTTCGAGCATCGTTCCTCGCGAGTCGGCGAGGTTTTGGATCTTTTTGGTCTCCCGCAGCGCCGCCTCGTTTGGCGTTTCGATGCCCACGAACACGGTCGCGATATTGGCGTCGGCCATGAGCTGCATGAGCTCGTCGTCTTCGGCGAGATCGACCGAGGCCTCGGTCGCGAGCGTCAGCGGATAGCCATGCGCCTCCTGCCAGGCGATGACCTCGCGAAGCACCGCCTTGATGGCTTTCTTGTTGCCGATCAGATTGTCGTCGACGACGAACACGGTGTGCTTGCCCGCGGCCCGCAGCGCCTCGAGCTCGGCTAGAGTCTGCGGGGTGGTCTTGATGCGCGGCTGCCGGCCGAAGACGACGATGATGTCGCAGAACTCGCAGGTGAAGGGACAGCCTCGGGTCATCTGAATGCTGCCGAAGCGGTAGTGCTGCATCGGCAGGAGGTCGAGACGCGGCGCCGGCAACTTCGTCAAGTCGGTCCGTTCCTGCTGCTCGTATCGCCTCTGGTGCCGCCCTGCCGCCCAGTCCTCCAGGAATTGCGGCCAGGCCTCGTCCGCCTCGCCGACGAAGATGACGTCGATGAGATCCCCGAAATCGGTCTCCCGAACGGTAATCCACGAGCCGCCGACCACCACGAACACGCCCCGGTGCTTGAGCTCGGTGAGGATCTCCCGCATGCGGTCACGTTGGACGTACATCCCGGTAAGGCCGACGATGTCGGCGCGCGCGCAGCGGTCGAAGTCGATCGGCTCCACGTTCTCGTCGATCAGGGTGACGCGGTAGTGCGCCGGCGTGAGCGCGGCGAGCAACGGCAGGCTGGCGACCGGCAGTACCGCCTTTCCGCCAAGCAACCCCAATGCGTGATCCATGCTCCAATACGAGGTCGGGATGCGCGGATGGATCAGCACGATGTCGGACACAGTCGAGGCTCCTGTGGAAGCTGCGAAAAAATCGGACGCGGCACGGCCCGGAATTTCCTCTAACAGTCTCGCTTTAGCTCCTGCACTCCCATCACTTGAAGATGGCCGTCGGCCGATTTTTAACCTCCCGAACCCTGGGTTGTCACGCTGAATCTGGTCGTTCTAACAGTACTGAACTCGTCTGATGCGCACCTATCGCGGCCGCATAGCCCTGCACGCTCATGCAGCCAATTCGTCGAGCAGGACCTTGGCCTGCTTCAGATCGAACGTGTCGAAGCCTTCGGTGAACCATCCATACACCGGAGCCAAAAGATCGCGGGCCTCGTCCCGCTTGCCTTGATCGCGCCGGAGGCGCGCCACGCTTATTGCCGCGCGCAGCTCCCAGGATTTTGCTTGCTGTCGACGGGCAACCGCGAGCGCGCGCTCGAAACAGGCTTGCGCCTTCGCGGCATCCCGCCCCGGCGCCATCAGGGCGATGTCCCCGGCCCGGCGATAGATGTCGGCTTCCCACCACCGTTCCCCGGTTGACTCGATCATTGCGGTGGCTTCACCGATGCAGCGCCAAGCGTCGTCGAATTGCCCAAGCTGAGCATGGGCTTCGGCGAGATACGATAGATACGATGGAGTCCATGCCGTTGCTCCCGTTGACCGATAGGCCGAGACTCCGGCGGTGATCGCGACAACTGCGTCCGCAGCCGTTCCGGTCAGGGCAACAAGCCAGCTGCGCACGAACATTCCGGCTGACTTCCATTGGACGGAGGCTTTTTCCTCGGCCAATGCGAGAAGCTCGTTGATGACCGCGGTCGCGGCCTGATAATCCCCGCAAAGCAGATAGGTGGCCGGTGCGTAGTAGAGCGCGATCAGCAGCGTGGCGGCATGGCCGATCTCGCGGGCGTCCTTGAGGGCCTGATCCGCGTCCGCGTGTGCGGCATCGGGATAACCGAGCATCCACAAGGCAAACGGCCGGTAGCATAGGATTCCCACGCGGGCGTCATGGCCAAATCCCATCGCCAGCGCACGATGCGCGGCAGGATCGTAGAGCGCGACCGCCCGATCGCAATGCGCGCGGCCTTCCGCGATGTCCCCGGTGCTCATCAGGGAAGTGCCCATAAGGCGATGTCCGATCACGAGCGGGACGGTAGTCCCTTGCTTCTGTGCGAGTGCCAGGAATTGCGCCGCGAGCGCGCGTATCCCTTCGCCATTGAACGCTACGGTCCTCGCCGCCCAGAAGCCGTAGAGGACCGAGAACAACAGCAGCGGGTCTTCGGCAGGCTCGCCGAGCGCTGCAGCCTGCTCCATCAGCAAACGTGCCCGCTCCATGGCGGCCTTCGTTTCGGGCGCGTTGTAGCCTTTGACGTGGAGCAGCGGGGTTATCAGTGCGACCTGGAGCTTGATCTGCGTGCGGCGCAACGCCGGCGTGCCGGGTAGGGTGGCGATCAGGTCGAGGGCGCGGCCGAGCTGCTCCGCTGCTTCGACGAGCGCCGAGCGCGCCAGCGATCGCTGTCCTGCCTTGGCCCACAGGTCAGCCGCCTTTTCGATCTGCCCAGCTTCGGCGCAGTGACGCGCCAGCAGCTCGGGCTGACGTTCGGCGATCTCGGGAAATCGGCTTTCCAGCGGCAATGCGGGCGTGCAGCACGCGCCGCGGTTCGCGCAGCAGCGTGCCGTAGGCCGCGTCCTGTACCAGCGCGTGCTTGAACAGGTAGCTCGCATGCGGCGGCGCGCTCTGGCGGAACAGCAGACCGGCGGCCACGAGACGCTCGAGCGCCGATGCCAACTCGTTCTCGGATTGGCCGGCCACTGCGGCGATCAGGGCATGCGAGAACTCGCGCCCGATCACCGCCCCGATCCGCGCCACCTCCTTTGCCGGCCCGAGCCGATCGAGCCGGGCCATCAGCGAGGCATGCAGGCTCGCAGGGACCGCCAGCGCCGGGACGGGAATGCTGGCCGCAGTCCGCCGCGCCTCGCTTTCGCTTCCCGCCTCGAGAACCGCCTTCGTCATCTCCTCCACGAACAGGGGAATGCCGTCGGCGCGCTCCACGATGTCTTGGCGGATGCTCGCCGGCAGCGGCCTGCCGCCGGCGATCTGGTCGACCATTGCGTGAATTTCAGCACGCGTCAGCCGATCGAGCGCGACGGCGGTGACGTGCGGTTGTCCGCTCCAGGGCGGTTCGAATTCCGGCCGGAACGTCACGATCAGGAGCGCGCGATGGGCGGCGACCCGGCTCACCGCGCGCCCGAGCACTTCCAGGCTCGTGGGATCGCCCCAATGCACATCCTCGAAGATCATCAGCACGGGAGCAGAGCGCGCCAGCGTCTCTATTTGCCGGATGAGCGCCTGTAGCGTCGCTTCCCGGCGCTGTTGCGGAATGACCGGCAGCGCCGGATAGCGGCCGTCGTCAGGCAACGACAGCATGTCGGCAAACAGCGCGGCGTCCGCAATTGAGGTCGAGGTCTGCGCCAGCAGCGCATCGAGCTTGTCGAGCTTCGCCTTCGGCGTATCGTCGTGGGCAAATCCGGCGGCGCGCTCCATCTGGCCGATGACGGGATGAAGGGCGCTGTTGGTGTACTGCGCCGAGCAGAAATAGCGCAGGCGCGTGTGCGGCTCATCGGCCAGGCGTTCGAGCAGCGCCGCGGTCAGCCGCGACTTGCCGATCCCCGGCTCGCCGGAGAGCAGAACCACCTGCCCTTCGCCGCTCTCCGACCTCGACCAGCAGCGCCGCAGCAGTTCGGATTCGTCCTCGCGTCCGACCAGCGCCGTGAGGCCGCCGGCGTGCAGCGCCTCGAAGCGGCTCTCCATCGCGCTCGTCCGCAACACCCGCCAGGAACGCGCCGGATCGGCGATGCCCCTGAGCTCCTTGCTGCCGAGATCCTCGAGTTCGAAGAGATTGCCGATAAGCCTGCGCGTGCCGTCGGCAATCACCACGGTGTTGGGTTCGGCGATCGCCTGCAGACGGGCGGCAAGGTTCGGCGTCTCGCCCACGACGGCCCGCTCCCGCGCTGCACCCGTCCCGATGAGATCGCCGACCACCACCAGGCCGGTGGCGATGCCGACCCGCGCGCTCAAGGGAACGCCGGCAACGGTATTGAGCTTGGGCACCGCTTCAACGAGCGCCAGTCCCGCCTCGACCGCACGCTCGGCGTCGTCCTCGTGCGCCTGCGGATAGCCGAAATAAGCGAGCACCCCATCGCCCATATACTTGGCGACGAACCCTCCATTGCGTTGCACCAGCTCCGCGCAGCAGCGCTGATAGGCGCCAAAGATGCTGCGCAGGTCCTCCGGATCGAGCTTCGCCGACAGTGCGGTCGAGCCGACGAGGTCGATGAACATCACGGTGAGCTGCCGGCGCTCGGCGGCCTGCGCGTCCGGGCGAGCCGTCACCGTGGGTGGCGCAATCGCGGTCGCGCCGGCGTCCGCAATCGCCTTGAGCAGGCGCTTGCGATGCCCCAGCGGCACACCGAGCTTTTCGAGATCGCTCTCGGTCAGCTCCCGGAGCACCTCGACGTCTATTTCGTTGTCGCGGAAAACGGTCTCGTAGCGGCCAAGCCCGAGGCCGCGCAGCCAATCACCGACGTCCATGCTCGCGTCTCAACCGCGCCCCCGCGCTGATGATCTGCCGGATGAAACAGCGTGTCCAGGTGCTTGCGGGCGCATGCCTGCCCTGGGTTGTATTCGCAGGATCGGCGGCGGGGCTATCCAAATTCCCCACCAGGAGCTGCTGAAGTGGCGCCTAGTCACATTTTTATTGACACAAGTCCCCGTTTCGGATACGGATGCCACGAGTCTCGCTCAACTTACAGGACGGCAACCGGGTGACGCTGGCGGCCGGGGCGAGTGCGGTTCCCGCGGAAGGCGGCTCGTCACTGCCGTCCCCGGGCGGCTCCGGGAAAACGCCCGGCCGGCACCATGACCGGTCTGCGAGGAGCTCGCTGGACTGGGACAGGCGAGATGCAGCTAACGCCTGCAAAAGCCGCGTCCCAGGAAGCGCGTGCTGGAGCTGAGCGGCGGCGTTGGTTCGCTGCCGCAAGCGCCGCGGTGGAACGCCGACAGGCGAGCGCGCCCCTCGCTGCCCCTCCCCGTACGCGGTGGGGGAAGAGAGATCAGGCGCGCGGCCGCATCCCAGATGCGGACGGAAGGTTTACGCGTCTGTCGGCGTTTCGCCTTCCTGATTTTTTTTGAGCCGGGCGCGATCGAGATGGAGCCGGTACCACCGCCGGCGGCCGTCCGACGGGGATCGGGCTGGGCTTCCGTGCTTCTTGGAGCAAAACTCGGGCGCCGGCGCGCCGCGAGAACGCTCCCTTTTCACCCTCCCCTGATGGAGAGGGTCGCGCTCCGCAGGAGCGCGGGGTGAGGTGATGGCGCATGCATTTCGTAGCCTGGATTGAACCAACGGGTCCGGCCCGAAGTGGCCGGCCCGATGACAGGCTCCGCGAAATCCGGGAGCGGTCCGCAAGCTTGAATGCCAATCCCGGATTTCGCTGACGCTCATCCGGGCTACGGCGCTGAGCAGCCGTCACGGTGCCCACGGCGTGATGAAAAAGAGCCGCGAGCGGCTACTCCGGCGGCGGCAGGAACATCACTTCGTGCTTGGCCGACAGCGCCACGACTTCCGGCGGCGCCTGCTCCTTCATGCTGTGAATGGCCCAGAACAGGTCGTAGAGCTTGCGCGTGGGAGAGACCCAGAAGAAGCATTTCACCGCCTGGTCCGACTTGTTGAAGAGGCCGTGCGGGATCGTCATCGGCAGCCGGATCAGGTCGCCGCTGGTGGCGAAAAATTCGCGGCCTTCGAGGACGAGGTCCATGCGTCCCTCGAGCATGTAGATGAACTCATCCTGGGTCGGATGAATGTGCGGCGGAACGCCGGTGCCGGGCGGCAACGTGGCGTGCCAGGAAAACGAGTTCTCGCTGAGCTGCTTCGGAACGTAGGTCTGGCCGAGGATGTTCCAGACGATGCCGTCTATGCCCGTTCCCGCCTTGGTGATCCCCGCCGTCATCGCAGCCATTGCACGCGCTCCCTTACGCCGGTCAGCCGATCGCGCCACTATGCCCAAATCAGACCGGCAGCGCCACCACTTGGCCGCCGTCGACGATGACGGTGGCGCCGGTCATGTAGCGTCCGGCGTCCGAGGCAAGCAGCAGCAGGGGTCCGTCGAGGTCCTGCGCGTCGCCGAACCGGCCCATGGGGATCTTCTGCTTCATCGCCGCGCCGCGCCCCTGCGAAAGATAGTCGTGGTTGATCTCGGTCATGATCCAGCCCGGAGCGATGGCGTTGACGCGGATGCCCTTGAAGGCGAGCTCGAGCGCCAGCGCCTTGGTGAGCTGGACCACGCCGGCCTTGGCCGCGGCATAGGCGACGATGCCCTTGTCCGGGGTCAGGCCGAGCACCGAGGCGATGTTGACGATGGCGCCGCCCTTGCCGGCCGCGAGCATGCGCCGCGCCGCCTCCTGCGCCCAGAAGAACACCGCGTCGAGATTGGTGGAGATCACGCGCTGCCATTCCTCAGCCGGAAGCTCGACGGCGCGATTGGAATGCGAGACGCCGGCATTGTTGATCAGCACGGTGACGAGGCCGAACGCCTTCTCGGCGGCGTCGAACGCGGCGCTCATCGCCTTGCGGTCGCGCACGTCGGCCTCGATCGCGACCGCACGGCCGCCCGCCTGCTCGATCCGCTCCTTCAACGCCGCGAGCCGGTCGGCGCGCCGCGCCACCAGGGCGACCGCCGCGCCGTTCTCCGCCAGCACTTCGGCGAAGCGCACGCCGAGCCCACTCGATGCGCCGGTCACCAGCGCCACCTTGCCGGCAAGGTCGAAGATTTGTGCCGCGGTCATGAGATTTCCCCCAACATCAGCCGATCAAGCCGGCGCCAACTGGAACGCCGCTTGCGTTTGATCGGTTGAACGGCCGTACCCATATGAGATCCCAGCCTACACCGGGAACGCCCATGTCGAAGCCGCTCACCGTGTCTATTCCCCACCGCCTCGGCAAGGAGGAAGCGTTGCGCCGCCTCAAATCCGGCCTCGCCAATGCGCACGCGAATTTCGGCCAGTTCTACTCCGTCCAGGAGGAAACCTGGACCGGCGACCACCTGCAGTTCCGCGTCAGCGCGCTTGGGCAGGCCGCGAGCGGCGGCATCGATGTCGCCGAGGACCACGTGCGCCTCGAGGTGGTCTTGCCCTGGCTGCTCGCGAAGATCGCCGAAAAGGTGCAGCCGCTCATCCGCAAGGAAGGCACCTTGATGCTGGAGAAGAAACAGTGATCGGCCACGCGATGCCGGGAAGCACCGCGACCCTTGCCACGCAACTTGCGCCATTTTTTGAGCGTGCGCCGTATCGGCCTTCGTGAGGCTGCAACCATGAGCTTTGCTTTGGGGCTTGTTTGCTCGCGTCAGCCGTGAGGCGGCGTCAAATGCGGGTGCTGGCCGGCTGATGCTGCGGCCTCGACCGTGAGGCCGTCGCCATGCGCGCCGGCCCCGGCGAGGAGGCTGCCGGCGATGTAATGGCCGAACAGCGCCGCGGTCGCCGCAGTGCCGGGCGTGACCGGTAAGGTGCCGCCGTGCCGGGGGCCGTCCGCCGCGAAGCCGAGCGTCGCGCCGCCGCCGAACGGCACGCCCGGATCGGTGATCAGGACGTGGCCGGTGGCGTCGGAGGTAACGTGAAAATCCGAGGCGACGTACTGGCCGGCGAAGGCGATCTTCGCCACCACCGTGCCGCCGCTGGTGACAGTGAGGGTGCCGCTCGACGCATTGACGGGCGTGTAGCTGCTGCCGATCTTGCCGGCCGAGAAGGTGACCGATTCAAGATCGATGAACTGCGACGTGTTTGTATGACTGACGCCGCCGAAGCCCGACACCCGGCCGGCATACGCGGTCGCGTGACCGGCGCGATCGTCGAGGATCAGGCCGCCGCTTCCGTCGGGCTGGAACACGACCTTTTCCGTGTTGCCGCTGGCGTGGATCGCGACCGTGCCATCGCCGATGACGGCGCTGCCGCCGCTGACGAAGCCGCCGCTCGCGATGTCGATGAGGCCGCCTGCGCCGCTGGCGAACAGCTCGCCCGCCGTATTGAGGGTAAGTCTGCCGTCGATCTCGGCGGTGCCGCCGGCATCCGCGAGGAACATGCCGCCCGACGAGACGATGCCGGTGCCGCCATGATCGATCGTCACGTCGATCGCTTTGCCGGCGTTCGAGACAACGATCCTGCCGCCGCTGCTGACCGTCGTGCCGCTGACGATGCCCAGGAAAAGGACGTCCACGCGCCCACCGGACAGGATCGCCCCGCCCGCCTGTGTGCCGCCGTCGATCACCTTTTCAGGGAAGCCGCGGCTGACGTCGCCGCTGCCGACATGGCCGTCGCCGAGCTCCAGGATCGCGCCGGTAAGCAGCGTCACACCGGCGACCGACGGATTGCTGCCGAACAGTGCGAGAGCGCCGCCGCTGGAGACGACGCCGCTGGCGCTGCCGCCGTCCGCCACCCCCAACAGCCCGCCGGATTTGACCGTCATGCCGATCGCGGTGCCGCCGGATTGAATCTCCGCTTCGCCGAAGAGCGTCGTGTCGAAAGCCGTGCCGCCGATGGCGACGCTCTGATCGCCGTGCGGGCCGATCATGGCGCTGACGGACAGCGCGCCGCGGCCGCCGCCGCTACCGAAGACGATCTGATCGCCGCTGATGACCTTGGTCGCGATCGCGGTGCTGCCGCTGAACACGTCTTGGGAGCCTTTGTCGACCAACGTTCCGCTGACAGTCGCGGCGATGGTGAGTTCTTGGATGCTGAAGGCTTCGAGCCTGGCGCCGATCACCACCGCGCCGCTCGACACGAACTGAAATCCGCCGCTGAGGGTGCCGCCGCTGACCGTGCCGCCGCTCAAGACATCTTGCTCACCGACTTTGACAATGGTGCCGAGCGCCACACCGGAAACGCCGACCACTTGCTTATCGGTGACAAGGAAGCCGTCGCTGCTGAGGCGCAGCAGCGTGCCGATCGCCGTACCGCCGGAGCCGACGAACTGCGTGCCGCCGTCCGAAACAACGCTGCCGCTCGCGATGCCCTGCACAATTTCAATGCCGCTCGCACCGCTCCCCGTGCCGCCGATCGTCGTACGGATCGCCGTGCCGCCGGCACTGACGATCTGAGAACCGCCGCCGATGATCGTCGCGCTGATCGCCGTACCGGCGAAATCAACGTTCTGAACGCCGCCTTTGACCGTCGTGGCAGTCGCAATCGAGTCGCCGACGACGTCTTGGACGCCGCCGCTCATGACCGTGGTGCTGACGGACCTGCCGCCTTCGAACACGTCCTGCAGGCCGCCGCTGCTGATCGTGTTGTTGCTGGCGACGCCGGACAAGAAAACGTCCTGGTCGCCGAACAGCACGGTGCCGATCGCCACACCCGCGGAGAAGACACCCTGATCCCCGCCGCTCGCGACCGTAGTGCCGATCGCCTTGCCGGTGCTCTCGACCGTCTGGCCGCCGCCGCTCAACACCGCCGCGCTCACCGCCTTGCCGCCGCGCAAGATCGTCTCATTGCCGAAGCTCGAGATGATCGCCGCGCTCGCGACGCCGCCGGAGGAGACAATCTGTATGCCGCCGCTGCCGATCGTGCTGCCGCTGTCGAGTCCGCCGAAAAGGACAATTTCTGTCCCGCCGCCGCTGATCGTGCTGCCGCTGCCGAGCCCGCCGACAAGGACAATTTCCGTGCCGCCGCTGCTGACGACCGTGGCCAGGCTCTTGCCGCCACTGCTGACCCGCTCCTGCCCGCCTGCCTCTACGCCGGTGCCGACCGCTGTGCCGCCGGCGCTGACCGCTTCCGTACCGCCGCTCAACACCGCAATGCCCAACGTGGTGCCGCCCGAGCCGACGATTTCCTTGCCGCCGCTGAAGATGAAGGTTCCGAAATCGGCGAAGACGACACCGCCGGCCGCGACCTTGCCGGTGCCGCTGACAAACATGTCCGCGGCCGTGCCGCCGTGGCCGACATCCTGCTCGCCCCCAGGCAAAACGAATATGGCTTCGACCGCCCCCGAGACGATCTCCTTGCCGCCGCTGCTGATCGTGACGTCGCCGGCGCGGCCGCCCAAGGCAACGACCTGGGTGCCGCCGCTGTCGATCACCGCGGTCATCGCACTACCGAAGGCCAACACCACCTGTTTGCCGCCCTTCGAGACTGTCGTGCTGGTGGCGAAGCCGCCCCCTTGGACAATCTGGGTGGCGCCGCTGACCGTCGAACCGCGGGCCGAGCCGGCAAAAAAGATCAGTTCGGTAATGCCGCCGCTGACATTGCCGCTGAACACGTAGCCGGAGCCGACTGCGACTGTCGCGCCGCTGCGGAACTGCGCGCCGGCCACGATCGGATTGCTGCCGAACCACTCGAAGGTACCGCCGCTCGACACGACAACGCCACTCGCGGTGCCGCCGGCCCCCACAGTTTCGTCGCCGCCGCTCTTGACCACGGTGCTTGACGCAAAGCCGCCCGATTGCACCAAGAACCGGCCACCGGCTTTCGCCGTCGCATTGAATGCCAACCCGGCGCTGAATACGTCCACTTCGCCGTTATTGGTGACGGTGGTGTTGCTCGCCTCGCCGCCAGAAATGAACTGGAAGCCGACCCGCGACTGTGGCGCCGCTCGCGAGGCCGCCGGCGGAAACAATTTGTATCGCGCCGCCGTCGATAGCGGTGGCGAAGACCACCCCGGCAAAACCAACGATCTGCGTGCCGCCGCTGCTGATCGTCGCGTTGCGGTCGACGGCGGCGCCCAACAGGGCGCCGACCACCAACTCCACGCCGCCGTTGCGGATCGTGGTCGCGATGCTTGTCCCGCCGGGGTCAACGGACTCCGTGCCGCCGCTGGATACCCTGGTGACAGAGGCAAGACCGCCGCCGAAAACGTCGACGATGCCTCTGTCGGTGGTGGCGGTGATCTTGCCGCCGGAGAGCACGTTGAGCGTGCCGCCGGAATCCACGATCACGCCGGTGCTGGTATGCCCCGAGCTGACGTTGAGAGTGCCGCCGCTTGAGACAGTCGGCATCGCGAAGGCTCCGAGACAGCAATCGTCGCGCGAGCAGCTCAGGCGGGGGGCCGCGCCCGCCGACGCCTTTCTTCAGCGGCGCCGACCATACTACAGATCGGACGCGAGGGCCACAAAATAGCGGCGGCCAGATAGCCGCCTTGGGGAAACGGATACGGTTGCGTGTGTTTGACCTGGATGATTTGGGTCTTGCGGAAGATCAGAGCGCAATCAAAACGAACGCCGTGTCGAGTTTTTATTGTGGTGGGCGTTGCCAATCGAGAAATTCGATTTTGTTGATGGACCGCGGTTTGGAGCCGAGGAATACAACCAACCGCAACCCATCGGTCAGATACGGATCGCCCGCAAGATTTGTGCGCGGATCTGCTGCGGTTGAAACACCGACGCCGCTGGCGAAGCCGAAACGCGCGACTTCGCCTGTCACGGCTAGATCTTGCAGCAGGTAGTATCGATCCTGGTCGACCTCGGGGCTGATCCTGTGGGTTGTCAGATACCAAGACTGTGTAGTGAACTTGATGCCAATATCACGGCTGATTTGACCCACCCACACATACTCGCCGTCGATGGTGAACGGCGCACGCCACAGCCGCAAGTGATTGCGGAGGCTGATCTTGTTTCGAGCCTTTTGCAGCGAAATATCCTGCGTTCGGCCAAAAACGTATAGCGGGCTGATCGGTGCGTTTAGATACTCTGAGCCGAACATGAACGCGCGCACGGTCCGCAACGCGCTATGAAAATCGAGCGGCTCATCTAGCCGCCATCCCCGCAAGATAAACGGGAAAATCGCGTCGGGGCCACTGCCGATAACTACAAGATTGAGCGGATCACCTGATCCGCTACCCTCCTTGTTGACGGTGCAGCAAGGCAAGGTTTGCAGCCGGGCGCGAAGGGCCGTGAGATCGACTTGTTCGACCGAACCCGGCGGGTACAGGCTGTTGAAGTCGACCTCTTGAACTGCATAGGTCCTGCCGCCGAGCGGCAGCACGAACCGGAAGTCGAACTGCTGGCCTGACTCGACGAAGCTTGCGTTGAGGAACTTCAAGCCACCTTCACGGTGGGTAAGTACGAAACCGGCTGCAGTTTGGCGCGGTTGGACGATGTCCGGCATGGCCTCGCGCGCAAAAAGGTGATCCATCGCCGTGTTGGCCCCGGCCGACCGCCACGAATGGAACAACTGCGCGGCCTCCGGCGGGGTGAAGTAGTTCGGATCAGTCATTACGGGCAGATAGTACAGCAAAGCATCGCTCGCATTTTCAACACTCATCCAGACGGCCTGGATACCCTCGTCGGCCAGCGCGACACCGAAGTAGCGCTCACTTTCATCATCGGTGAGTACGGCTGCGCGAACCGTCACAGGGTCCTTATGCTGGGTGACCGCGCGCGACATAAATTGGTCCCTGCCTGACCGATCGGGCTGGGCTCTGCCACAGCCAAACAGCAAAAACAATAGCGGGAGTACAACGATGCCGGCTAGGAGCCGTGACTGTTTCGAGACGATCTGCATGGTTGGAGATCAATATCTGTTTTCAACAAACTTACGGTTCTTGATGGACGTTAGTCTAGGTCGTCATGCTTGTTTTTCCTGGATCGGTCCGGCAACTTCACCTTTTTCTGTTTTCACTCTGTTGTACGGTATCAATGACAGGGCGTGCGAGATGTCGTTGAGCCGGCCGCGGCGCTTGTCGTCCGCACGGAAAATATACAGCGGAGCATTGTACAGCAGGGCATTCATTATACAGCAGGGCATTCATTCGCCAGTTTCCAGCCACGCAAGGGCCGCAGCTTTTTGCGGAAAATCAAAAACCCTAATTTGCGCTTCGATGAAGTGTGTTGCGATAGTAGGAATAATCTTTCGGAACCCGCTGTCGGTCACGGCAGCGATGCGTGCGATTTGGCGATGATGATCCGCTACAAATCTGAGATGTGACACAAGGGCACCGAAGCTGTCCCAGCCCGGAAAGGATTCCGTATATATCAATAGACCCGTTAGCTTCCCCTTGGACGCGATAAAGGGATCGACTTCGTTCGCGAGTCGTTCAAAATCAGCTTTTTCGAGCGGTCCATTCGGGGTGACAATAAGAATCCCTCGATCCCGCAATAGTTCAAATTTCAGCATGATTTGTCCTCCTAACGCCGTAGGGACATTCATTGCTCCATTCGAGGCACACCCTCAAGAGGATCAACCCCGCTGGCGCTCAGGGCCCGGTAGGCGCTACGCAATTTTTCGGCGCTGGCCTCGTAGCTCATACAGGATCCTAGCCAGGACCGCGCGGCATCATGAATTGCACGACTGGCGGCTGGGAAGGTATCAATTGCGATGATGAACTGGCTTCTGCTTTTCATACCTGCCGCGGTTGGCCTGGAACTGCTCGCTCCGGAGCGGTATCTCCTTATTTTTATTGCTTCTTCCCTTTCAATTCTGCCGTTGGCTTGGTGGATGGGCCGAGCAACAGAGGAACTGGCGGAGCGACTAGGTGAAGCGATTGGCGGACTTTTGAATGCTACCTTCGGGAATGCCGCCGAACTCATTATCGCGCTTACGGCTTTGCAGGCTGGGCTCCACGACGTCGTGAAAGCGTCAATCGCCGGTTCCATCATTGGGAATATCTTGCTGGTGCTCGGCGCCGCCATGTTGGCCGGAGGCCTGCGTCATCCCGAACAACACTTCAATCCGGCTGGCGCCCGTTCGCAGGCGACGATGCTCACGTTGGCGGCGATTGCGTTAGTCCTCCCGGCGACCTTTCAAGCTGCAGCGAATACGAAAACAGAAGGGCTCAACCGACTCAGCGTCTCGATCTCCGTCGTTCTCCTAGTCGCATATTTGCTCAACCTGGTGTACGCGCTGATCACTCATCCGGCGCTCTTCGCGGGCTCCTATGTGCCCGAAAAAGGGAAAGCAAATATCTCTGTGAGGCGTGCCTCAGCGGTCCTTGCTGCAACCACGGCGGGAATTGCTTGGATGAGTGAGATTATGGTGAAGGCGATCGAGCCCACGGTGCACGAACTCGGTCTGAGCAATTTATTCGTCGGTGTGTTCATGGTTGCTGTTATGGGAAATGCGGCCGAGCATGCAACGGCAATCACTGCAGCGCGCAAGGACCGCATGGACCTATCGCTCTCGATTGCGATCGGCTCAAGCGTGCAAGTGGCGCTCCTCGTGACACCGGTCCTGGTGTTATCGAGCCTCATTTTCGGTCCCAGGCCAATGGACCTTGCTTTTCCCGTTGGCCTCGTCGTGACCATTCTTTTATCGGTTTTAATAACGGGCCAAATAGCCGGCGATGGACGGTCCGACTGGCTCAAGGGCGCACAACTCCTCGTGGTTTACTTAGTGTTGGCGCTGGCTTTCTTTTTCCTGCCTGGCAGCTCGCCATAATTCGCAGGCAATTGTGCCATCTCGCGGGCGAATCTTTGCCTCGCTCTACCGGCGCCGGCGGAGATTCCGGATCGGCACCCATCGCGCCCGGCCGGCGCGATCGCAATCGCCGGCGCAACGCGTCACGCCCGGAACATTCGGCGGCGCAGCGGGTTCTCATTAACGGACACCGCGTTTTTGATCGAAATGGAATGGACGACGGATGAAAGGATCATTCGCCATCAGCTTGTTGTTCGGGGCCGCGATGTATGCCGCCTTAGGCCTGTTCGGGCTCGCCGTTTTTCACGACGCGGGACCGGTCGCGCGCGCCGTAAGCGATGGGTACGGTATTGCCTACGCCACGATCGCCGCCGCGGACACGTCCGCGGCGCAGGCCAGGAAATAGCGAAGGCGCCCTCGCCCGTCGCTGCGCCGTTTACCCGCCCAGCCGCACGGCGGACACGCAAGCCGCGGGCCTCTTTCAGCCGACTTCTTGATCTCGCGCGCGCAAGGGCGTAGCCGGCGACCGGTGGCATTGCGGTCCAGGCCGCACTAAACTGGCTGGCAGTCCGAATGACCGGCGGAATGTTTGCCATGGCGCACGACCACGATCACGATGACCATGACGGGCACGCTTCGGAGCTCTCCGAGATGCAGCTGCGCGTGCGCGCCCTCGAAACCGTGCTGGCCGAGAAAGGCTATATCGATCCGGCCGCGCTCGACGTGATGATCGAGGCGTTCGAGACCCAGATCGGCCCGCACAACGGCGCCCGCGTCGTCGCCAAGGCGTGGGCCGATCCGGCGTTCAAGCGCGCGCTGATCGAGGACGCGACCAAGGCGGTGCAATCGCTCGGCCTGATCAACCGTGTCGGCGATCACCTGATCGCGGTCGAGAACACTCCGGGACTCCACAACGTCATCGTGTGCACGCTGTGCTCCTGCTATCCTTGGGAAGTTCTCGGCCTGCCGCCGATCTGGTACAAGGCGGCGCCGTATCGCTCGCGCGCGGTCAACGATCCGCGCGGCGTGCTCGCCGATTTCGGCCTGAAGCTTCCGACCGACACGCAGATCCGGGTGTGGGACTCGACCGCCGAGACCCGCTTTATCGTGCTGCCGATGCGGCCGGCGGGCACCGAGGGCTGGAGCGAGGACAAACTCGCGACCTTGGTCACGCGCGACTGCATGATCGGCACCGGCCTGCCGAAGAACCCGGCGGAGGCTGCGTAATGGACGGCATTCACGACATGGGAGGCATGCACGGCTTCGGCAAAGTCGAACCGGAACAGAACGAGCCGGTCTTTCACGCCGTGTGGGAAGCCCGCTGCCTCGCGCTCAACCGCGCCATGGGCGTGATCGGCGCCTGGACCATCGACGAAGGGCGCTCCGGCATCGAGCAGTTGCCGCCGCAGGTTTATCTCGCGCACTCCTACTACGGAAAATGGGCGTTGCGACTGGAAAACATGGTCATCAACCGCGGGCTCGCCGGCGCCGACGAGATTGCCGCTGGGCACGCGTTGCGCCCCGGGAAGGCCGTCAAGCGCAAGCTTGGCGTCGCCGACGTCCCCCACGCCCTGACGCGCGGCTCGTTCGGCCGGCAAGCGCCGGCCCCGGCCCGCTTCAAGGTCGGCCAGCGGGTGCGCACCAAGGTGATCCACCCGGCAACGCATACGCGCCTGCCGCGTTACGCGCGCGGCCGCATCGGCACGATCGAAGCCCTGCGCGGCTGTCATGTGTTCCCCGATTCGACCGCCGTCGGTGCTGGGGAGAATCCGCAATGGCTCTACACCGTGGTGTTCGACGGCCGCGAGCTGTGGGGCGAGAACACCGACCCGACGCTCACGGTCTCGATCGATGCGTTCGAGCCGTATCTGGAGGCGGCGTAGTCCGTCATCTGTCAGTTGCGAGGCGACTAATCATGGATTCCGGCGCGCGCTCTCTCCGCTCGCTTGGCCGGGACGACGGCCTCGATGTCCCGCGCGACGAAGACGGCCCGGTGTTTCGCGAACCCTGGGAAGCGCAGGCCTTCGCGCTGGCGCTGTCGCTCCACGAACGCGGCGTGTTTTCCTGGCAGGAATGGACAGCCGCGCTCGGCGAGGAAATCAAAAAGGCGCAGGCGGCCGGCGACCCCGATACCGGCGAGACCTACTACCACCACTGGCTCGCCGCGCTCGAGCGGCTCGTGGCAGCGAAGGGGCTTGCCGACGCACAGAGCTTGGCGCGCACCCGCGACGCGTGGCAGCGCGCCTGCGAGCGCACGCCGCACGGCATTCCGATCGCGCTGCAGCCGGAAGATTTCGGCGAATAGGTTTCGCGCGTCGGTCCGGGACGCTTCCAAGCAGCGCGCGACTGCGCGCGGCGAATCAGACGCTGCCGCCGTTGGCCTGAATTTGCTCCGCCCGGCGCTCGCGGTTGGTGCCCCGCTCGATCAGATACTCGCGATCGAGGAGCTTGACCGAATGATTGAGGTCCGACTGCGCGATGAGCACGGCGACATCCTTGCCGCGCAGCATGCCGATGACTTCGGCGAGGCGTCGCGACAGCGCCGGCGCGACGCCCTCGAAGGGTTCGTCCAGCAGCAGGAGGCGCGTGCCGATCGTCAGCGCGCGCGCGAGCGCCACGAGCTTCTGCTGGCCGCCGCTCAGCGCCAGCGCCTTGCGCTGGCGCATCGTCGCCACCTCGGGCATGAGGCCGTAGGCATGGTCGAGGCGGCTCGCCGCGTCGGGCGCCCGCGTGGCCCAGCTCGGCAGCAGAATGTTCTCCTCGACCGTGAGCTGCGGCACCAGGCGGCGGTCCTCGGGCATGTAACCGATGCCGAGCGCGGCGCGGCGATAGGTCGGCAGCGCGGTCAAACTCTGGCCGGCGAAGCTGATATGGCCGGCGTTTGCGCCGACGAGGCCCATGACCGCGCGTAGCGTCGTGGTCTTGCCGGCGCCGTTGCGGCCGACAAGGCCGACCATCTCGCCGGACTGGACCGTCAGGCTGACGCCGCGCAGCACCTCCACCGCCTGCAGCTTGACGCGCAGGGCGTCGATGGTGAGGAGCGTCACGGCGCAACTCCGGTCACGTAGCGCTGGACCTCGGCATTGCCGAGCACCACGGTTGGCGTGCCGTCGGCAATGACGCGGCCCTCGTAGAAGGCGAGCACGCGTTCGGCATAGCGGCCGACGATCTCCATGTCGTGCTCGACGAAGATGACGGTCGCATCGCTACCCTCGAGCGCGCGCATGATCACGTCCATCAGCGGGAACTTCTCTTCGGCGGCGACGCCGCTGCTTGGTTCGTCGAGCAGCAACAGCTTGGGTTGATGCGTCACCGCCATGGCGATGTCGACGAGCTTGCGCACGCCGCCCGGCAAGGCCGCAATCGTGTGGTGGCGATATTCACCGAGGCGAAAGCGTTCGAGCAGGTCCTCGAGGCCGGCCATCATCGCGCCCGAACGCGCCGGCCGCCACGCCGACATACCCTTGTCATCGGCGATGCCGAGCGCCATCAGCAGGTTCTCCTCGGGGGTCAGGCTGGCGAAAAGCTGCGGGATCTGGAAGGAGCGGCTGACCCCCTGCCGGCGCACACGGCGCGGAGCAAGCCCGGTGATGTCGGCGCCGTCGAGCACGACGCGCCCGGCATCGGGGCGCAGATAGCCGGTGACGATGTTGACGAAGGTGGTCTTGCCGGCGCCGTTGTTGCCGATGAGACCCAGCCTTTCGCCGCGGCGCGCGGCGACCGAGATGTCCTTGGCGGCGATGACCGCGCCGAAGGATTTCTGCAGGCCCTCGGTTTCCAGAAGCGCGGTCATTTGACGCTCTCGACCGGCTTTGGCGCCGGCTTTACCGCGGTGCGGCGGCGGCGCCGTACCAGCGAGCCCAATCCCTCCGGCAGAAACAGAATGACGAGCAGGAGAAAAATGCCGAGCGCCCCTTGCCAGGTGTTGGGGAAATATTGGCTGGAGAACGAGCGCACGAGTTCGAGGAGCACCGCGGCGACGAACACGGCGGTCACGCTCGCGTACCCGCTCAGGATCGCGAGGAACACGAACTCGCCCGACGTCGTCCAGAACGCGAAGTCAGGGTCGATGTGGCCGAGCGAGAGCGCGGCGAGCGCGCCGCCGATGCCGCCGAGCAGGCTCGAAATGATGAAATTCGTGCCGCTGACCCAGCGCACAGAGGCTCCCAGATATTCGACGCGGATTTCATTGTCCCGCGCCGCCAGCGACAGCAGTCCGCGGATCGAATCGAAATGAATGCGGCAGAGCGCAGCGGCGACGGCGGTCAGCAGGCTCGCGAGGACGAAAAGCGCGTAACTGACCTCTTGCGAGGTCTGCGGCTGGTAGGTGAGGAAAGTCGGCGCTTGCAGATTGAGGCCGTCAGATCCGCCGAGCGAATAGGTCTTGTCGAGAATCCCGTAGGCGATCATCGACAGCGCCAACGTCAATGTGGCGAAGAAGATGCCGCGGTATCCGGCCAGGAGCGGCGCGATGATGAGCCCGAGGATGAGGGCAAGGGCGCCGCCCAGCGCAACCAGCAGGACCGCGTCGGTGACGCCGAGGCTGCGCATCGCAAGGCCGGCGGCGTAGCCTCCGGCGCAGAAGAAGATGCCCTGACCGAACGAGACGAGGCCGCCGCGCATAAGCACGACCAGTCCGAGCGCGACCAGGCCTTTGGCGAAAGCCAAGGTGGCGACGAGCACGAACCAGTGGGGCAGGATCCGACCCAGCAACGCCAATGCCGCGAAGGCGAGAAGCGCGGCGCCGAGGGTGCCGACACGGCCGGTCATTAGATCTTCCGCGTCGTCGTGCGCTGGAAGAGCCCCTCGGGCCGCAGCGCCAGCACCAGTGCCATCACCAGATAGACGATGAACAACTCCGCCGAGGGCATCAGGTGAATGGCCGCGGCACGCGCGAGGCCGACTATCAGAGCGGCGATCGCCGCCCCCTCGACGCTGCCGAGGCCGCCGATGACCACGACGGCGAAGCTGAGCAGGATGACCGAGATGCTGATGCCCGGCTGCACCGAGATTTTCGGCGCGGTGAAGGCGCCGCCCAGCGCCGCCAGGAACACCCCGAAGGTGAAGGCGACCACGAAGACGCGGGTGACATTGACCCCCATGGCGCCGCTGATGTCGCGATCATGGATCACCGCCAGGACCACCTTGCCGCTGATGGTGCGGTTGAGCCCGAGCCACAGCAGGACACCGGTGAGCAGCGCCAGGCCGACCAGCGCGAAATCGTATCCGACATAGCTCAATCCGAAGACCGAAACGTTGCCGAGGAGGCCGTAGGGCTCGTACGCGTAGTAGGGGTTGACCCCCCAGATCAGCTTGGTCGCGTCTTCGAGAATGAGGAAGAGCGCGTAGGTCACGAGCACGATCACCACCTCATCGCGGCGATAGAAGAGGCGCAGCACGCCGCGCTCGAGGAGCGGCCCCATCGCGACCGCGACCAAGAGCGCCGCGCCGAGCATCACGAAATAGCCGAGGAAGGCCGGCCCGAAATTGCCGCCGTAATACCAGCCGACCGCGCTCGCAGCGGTATAGGCGCCGACGGCGAACAGGCTCCCATGGGCAAAGTTGAGAATATTGAGGACGCCGAAGACCAGCGTCAGCCCGACCGCCACGATGAACAGCCAGGACGCGTCGATCAATCCGTCGACGAAGATTGCCGCCGCGACGTTCACGCGCCGTCTCTAAGGAAGGAAACGGCCGAAGCGAGCCATGCGTCCGCTCCGGCCATCTGCTGAAAATCTGCCGCTCAGTTGCACTTGGCGCCGGTGAAGCCTTCGGCGATCCAGTCCGCCGACTTGATGCCGGGCGGCGGATTCACGCATTCGGCGGCAAAGCGGACGATGTCGATCAGCTTGATCATCTTGGCGTCGGCATCCCACTTGGTGCGCCCGGCGGCATTCGACTGGATGGCCTGATGGCCGTCGCCGAGCGCGAGCTTGATATGGCCGGACGGCGCGTCCCACTCCTGGCCGACCATGGCTGCCGCCATTTCCTCGGTGGTCGGCTTCTTGCCGCCATTCGCCGCCATCGCCTTCTCGACCGCGGTCTTCACCGCCAGCACGCCTTGCGCGCCGCGATAGTGCGGCTGCACCGGGTTGACGCCCGGATGCGCCTTGGCCACGGCGGCGACGAACCAGTCATTGATCGGGCTCGGCTCCGCGAACTGGCCGTTGGCGCCGCGTGCGCCGACAATGACGCCGTCGGGCATCCTGTTGCCGAGCGGCTGCAGCACGTGGTCGGACGCGCTGAAGATCACCAGGCGGTCCTTCATCAGGCCGCGCGGCGCCGCCTGCAGCACGAATGCCTCGAGATCGCCGCCCCAGAGGCTCGAATAGACCAGACCGGGCTTCTCCTGCAGCAGCGTCGAGATCTCGGTGCCGTACTGCCCCGCGAACAGTTTCGGCCAGAGTTCGACCTTCGCCTTCGCCTCGGGCTCGAGTTGCGCCAGGCTGCCCTTGAAATCCTTCCACGAGTCCTGGCCCCAGGCATAGTCCTGGTTGATGGCGCCGACGTCGGCGACCTTGAGCCCTTGCTTTACCAGGTAGCGGGCCATGGCGATGTTATCCATCCCGCCATGCGCAGCCGAACGGAAGACGTATTTGAACTTGTTCTCCTCGAAGATGCGCGGCGTGCCGCAATCCATCAGCACGAGCATCTTTTTCAGCTGCTCGGCCGCCGGCGCCACGGCGAGGCAATCACCCGAGCTGATGTAGCCGAGAACCGCGTCGACGTGATCACGCTCGAACGCGTTGCGGAGCTCCTCGACCTGCTTGGTGGCGCCGCCGGCCTCGTCGATCAGATCGACTTCGATCTTGAGGCCGCCGAACCCGACCTGGTCGTAGGGCTTAATCACGGTTCCGGCGTTGAGCGCGTCGATCACCGTCTTGGCGCCGTCCCATGCCGGCTTGCCGAATGATTCCGCGGCCGGTCCGGACAGGAAGGCGACAACGCCGAGCTTGAATACCTTCTCGTCCTGGGCCGCCGCGCCGGCCGTCAACGCACCAAGCGCCGCGGCACCGATCAGACAGCGAGCGGCAAATCCACGATAGTTCATGGCTCGGACCTCCCTTGGAGAATTGTTGGAACGTGCCCTCGCACAGGGCCCTTTTTCGCTTGCCGGTAATGTGCCCAACTTCGGGGGACCTGTCCATGACCGTCGTGGCGGCATCAATGCCGCACCGGCACCGCTTTCGTTCGGCGCATCGTCGGCGACGGCGGCGCGTGACGGGCGAAGATCGGCTTCGGCGGCGCGAATGATTTCAGTGCATCGCGGCCGCGGCGCGCGGCACGAGCGCGCCGGGATGGCGGATCACGTCGCCAGCGAGGCGGTGCGCGGCGCCCGCCGCCTGCGCTGGGTCGCGGCCGGCGAGACGGGCGGCGAGATAGCCGGCATTGAAACCGTCGCCGGCTGCGGTGGTGTCGACCGGCACCACCACTTCCGGCACCGGCACGAATTCTTGCGCGCCGGCGGCGGCGACGAGCGCGCTGTTTGGGCCGTTCTTGACCACGATCTCGCCGATGCCGAAGGCTTGCAGCCGGGTAACCGTGGCCTCCGGGCTCGGGTCGCCCCACAGCACGGCCTCGTCGTCGAAAGCCGGCAATGCGATATCGACGCGCTTGAGCGTCTCGATGAAGACGGTGCGCGTGCGCGCCAGATCTCCTTTCCAGCCGCGCGGCCGGAAGTTGCCGTCGAACGCCACCTTGACGCCCTGCTGGCGCGCGGCCTCGAGCACGGCGAGGAACCGGCCGAGCCCGTTGTTTGAATAAAGCGAAAGGGTGATGCCGGAGAAATAAATGAGCCGGGCGGATATCAGGCTTTCGGCGACGCGCATCCAGTCCGGGAGTTCGAACAGCTCGCGCACCGGGGCGCCGTCGCGCCAATAGCGGAAGCTGCGTTCTCCGGAAGGACCGTTCTCGACCAGGCACAGCCCCGGCTGTCGCCCGGGCACCCGCAAAACGAGATTTGCGGAGACGCCCTCGGCGGCGGCAAGCGCGATGATGCTGTCGGAATAAGGCTCGTCGCCGATGGCGCTGGCAAAAGCCACTTCGATGCCGGGGACACCGGCGCGCGCGAGGTAGACGGCGGTGTTGAAGGCGTCGCCGCCGCAGGACAGCGCGAACCTGCCGTCAGCTCCGCGCGCCAATTCGATCAGCACTTCCCCGACGCAGACGGCGCGCGCTTTTTGTTCGCTCATCCTACCCGCTCACGGTCCTGGCTCGCGCGGTCGCCCAGCCAAGCAGGTCGCGAACATGGGCGCGCGCCTATCGCTTGGCAATAGTGCCTCGTCAAGGACGCAGCGACGATGAGGACCTGTTCGCTCCGCGCGCAATCACCCGCCACCTTTCGATCGCCCGCTCGACCGCCCGCCCCAAGCGGGTGGCACGGCCCGATGTAATGTTATATTGTTACATTATGATCCACCATCACCATCGCGCCGATGACGTCCATCCCTCGCCGACAATCGCACCGTCGTTGCTGCGCATCTCGGTCCCACAGCGGCTCGGGATCGCCGGCGCGCTCGCGGCGCTGATCTGGCTGATGGCGCTGTGGGCGCTCCGCTGAGGCGCCGGCAATGACAGGGTTGCGCTTCCACAATCTCACCCTCGGCTACGAGCGGCACCCGGCGGTGCACCACCTCGACGGCGCCGTGGAGTCGGGCTCGATGGTCGCCGTGGTCGGGCCGAATGGGGCCGGCAAATCGACTCTGTTCAAGGGCATCGTCGGAACGCTGAAGCCGCTTGCCGGCAGCATCGAGCGCGACGGCCTCGATGCGCGCGACATCGCGTATCTGCCGCAGGCAGCCGAGATCGACCGCTCTTTCCCGATCAGCCTCTACGACATGGTGGCGATGGGACTTCTGGCGCACCAAGGGCGCTTTCGGCGGCATCGGCGGCAAGGATCATCAGGCGATCGAAGCGGCCATCGCCGCGGTCGGCCTCACCGGATTCGAGCAACGCGCCATCGGCACGCTCTCAGGCGGGCAGATGCAGCGGATGTTGTTTGCCCGCCTGCTGCTGCAGGACGCGCGGGCGATCGTACTCGACGAGCCGTTCACCGCCATCGACGCCAAGACTTCCGCTGACCTGGTGGCTCTGGTGCAACGCTGGCACAGCGAGCGGCGCACGATCCTGGTCGCCTCGCACGACCTCGATCTGGTGAAGGCGACTTTTCCGCAGACCCTGCTGCTCGCCCGCGAGCCGGTCGCCTGGGGACCGACCGCCGAGGTGCTGACCGCCGACAATCTCCTGAAGGCGCGGCGCATGTGCGAGGCCTTTGACGAAGACGCCGAAGCCTGCGTGGTCGCGGCGGAGTAAATTGTCTCTTCCTCGCCGCGAGGACGCCCGGCGCAAACGGACCGCATGCTCTACGCCCTGCTCATCGCCCCGTTCGCCGACTTCGAATTCATGCGCCGGGCGCTGGTCGGCGTGCTGGCGCTCGCGCTCGGCGCCCCTCCGGTCGGCGTTTTCCTGATGTTGCGGCGGATGAGCCTGATCGGCGACGCCATGGCGCACGCCATCCTGCCCGGCGCCGCCATCGGCTTCCTCCTCGCCGGGCTGAGCCTGTTCGCGATGGCCGGAGGCGGATTGATCGCGGGCTTCGTCATCGCTGTCGGCGCCGGCCTGATCGCGCGGGCGACGACGCTGAAGGAAGACGCATCGCTCGCCGCGTTCTTTCTCATTTCGCTGGCGCTCGGCGTAACCATCGTCTCGGTCAAGGGCACCAATGTCGATCTTCTGCACTTCCTGTTCGGTTCGGTGCTCGCAGTCGACGATCCGACGCTCATCCTGATCGTGAGCATCGCCAGCGTCTCGCTCATCGTGCTGGCGCTGATCTGGCGGCCGCTGGTGCTCGAATGCGTCGATCCCGGCTACCTGCGCTCGGTGAGCCGCGCCGGCGGGCCCGCCCACATCGCCTTCCTGGCGCTCGTGGTCATGAACCTTGTCGGCGGCTTCCAGGCGCTCGGCACCCTGCTCGCGGTCGGGATCATGATGCTGCCGGCGATCATCGCCCGCTTCTGGGCGCGTGACATCACCATCATGATCGCCGTCGCAGTTGGAGCCGCCGCGCTGTGCGGCTATGCCGGCCTTCTCGTCTCCTATCACGCCAATCTGCCGTCGGGCCCGGCCATCATCCTGACGGCCGGGGCGCTTTATGCGGTCTCGGTTGCCGTCGGACCGGTTGGCGGGCTCATCTGGCTCGCTTTGCCGCGTCGGCACCTGGAAGCGTAACCGGCGCGCGGGGGATCAGATGAGGAGATGGAAGACGCGGCGTGTGCTCCTCGTGGCCGGACTTGCCGCCGCGCTGTTCACCGTGCCCGCGGCGGCGCAAGACGCGACCAGGATCAGCGCCGTAGCGACGTTTTCGATCCTCGGCGACCTGGTGAAGAACGTCGGCGGCGACCGCGTCGACGTCGTGACGCTGGTCGGCCCGGACGGCGACGCCCATGTCTATTCGCCGACCCCGGGCGATGCCAGGAAGCTCGCGGCAGCCAAGATCGTCTTCGTCAACGGACTGGGCCTCGAAGGCTGGATGACGCGCCTGATCGAGGCCTCCGGCACCCGGTCGCCGATCGTCACCGTCACCAACGGGATCACCGCGCGCAAGATGGAGGACGAAGGCGAGCCCGGACGCCTGGTAATCGATCCGCATGCCTGGCAGTCGGTGGCCAACGCCAAGATCTACGTCGCCAACATTCGCGACGGCTTCGCCGCGATCGACCCGGCCGGAAAGGCGATCTACGACGCCAATGCGGCGGCCTATCTCGGCAAGCTCGATCAGCTGGAAAAGGAGGTGGGCGCAACGATCGCCGGCATCCCGGCCGACCGCCGCAAGGTCATCACCACCCACGACTCGCTCGGCTATTTCGGCGACGCCTTTGGCGTTAAGTTCATCTCGCCGGAGCGAGTTTCGACCGACTCCGAGGCCTCCGCGAGAGACGTGGCCAAGATCATTGCGCAGATCAGGAGGGAGAAGATTCCCGCAGTATTCATGGAGAACATCACCGATCCGCGGCTGATGCGGGAGATCGCCCGCGAAACGGGCGCCGCGACCGGCGGCACGCTCTACTCCGACGCCTTGTCCGCGCCGGGCGGCCCCGCGGCCACTTACATCGAGATGATGCGCCACAACGTGCGCGAACTGATCAAGGCGCTCGTCGGCTGACAGTTCGGGCGAACGGGTTTTGGGGCGGCGCGGGATCGCCTATATAGCCGCGCAGGAGGGCCCTCATGTCCGCACCGCCGTCGTCCGACAAGATCCCGGTTACCGTGCTCACCGGCTACCTCGGGGCCGGCAAGACCACCTTGCTCAACCGCATCCTCTCCGAGCCGCACGGCAAGAAATACGCCGTCGTGGTCAACGAATTCGGCGAGATCGGCATCGACAACGACCTCGTCGTCGGCGTCGACGAGGAGGTGTTCGAAATGAACAACGGCTGCATCTGCTGCACCGTGCGCGGCGACCTGGTGCGCATTCTCGACGGCCTCATGCGCCGCAAGGGCAAGTTCGACGGAATCATTGTCGAGACCACAGGGCTCGCCGATCCGGCGCCGGTGGCGCAGACGTTCTTCGTCGACGAGAACGTCGGCCGCAAGACGCGGCTCGACGCCGTGGTCACCGTCGCCGACGCCAAATGGCTCAAGGACCGCCTGCAGGACGCCCCCGAAGCCAAGAACCAGATCGCCTTCGCCGACGTGATCCTGATCAACAAGACCGATCTGGTATCAGCGGCGGAGCTTGACGAGGTCGAGGCGCGCATCCGCGGCATCAACCGCTACGCCAAGGTGCACAGGACCGAGCGGGCGCAGGTGCCGCTCAACGAAGTGCTCAGCCGCAACGCATTCGATCTCGAGCGCATCCTGCATCTGGAGCCTGAATTCCTCGAGGGCGATGGCCACGACCATGATCACGGCCACGGCGACGGCCACGATCATGGGCCCCATCATCACGGCGGCCTCAAGCACTACCACGACGAGAAGATGCAATCGATTTCGCTCAAGAGCGACAGGCCGCTGGATGCCGACAAGTTCTTTCCCTGGGTGCAGGACCTGGTGCAGAAGGAAGGCCCGAACATCCTGCGCTGCAAGGGCATCCTTTCCTTCAAGAACGATGACGAACGGTTCGTCTTCCAGGGCGTGCACATGATCCTCGACGGCGATCACCAGCGGCCGTGGCAGGACGGCGAGCCGCGCGAGAGCCGCATCGTGTTCATCGGTCGCAAACTGCCCGAGGAGAAGATCCGCGGCGGTTTTGAAAGTTGTATCGCTTGATCACCGCCGCCTGGCTCGTCATCCGCGGCCTTGACGGGCGCCTCCACCGGGCGCGGCGGCCCATGAATTGCCGGATCGAGTCCGGCACCAACCCTTGCCATTGCGTAGCGCTCCATGTCTGAGAGCCGCAACGACACCGTCTCCCTCGCCGAACGCGCGCGCCGCGTCGCCGCCGAGGCGCCGGTGGTCGCCGCGCATTTTCTCGGCCGCACGGCGGTGTTCGTGCTCGGCGATGAGGCGCTGCTGATGGTCGAGCCGCAAGGCGACCCGCGGCGCGTTGCCGTGCACGCTGGCGCGATCCTCGCCACGGCGGCCGACGGTGCGCGCGTCGTCAGCGGCGGCGACGATGGCAAAGTGGTGGAGACGAATGCCGTAGGCGAGAGCCGCACGCTCGCCACTGACCCGAAGCGGCGCTGGATCGATCACGTCGCGCTCGGCCCGGACGGCGCCGTCGCCTGGTCGGCCGGCAAGACGGCCTTCGCGCAGTCGAAGGACTTGCGCGAATTCGAGGCGCCCTCGACCGTCGGCGGCCTCGCCTTTCTGCCGAAGGGCTTTCGGCTAGCGGTGGCGCACTACAACGGGGCAACGCTGTGGTTTCCGAATGCGCCGCAGGCGGCGCCGGAAATGCTCGAATGGAAGGGCTCGCATCTCGGCGCGACAGTCAGTCCCGACGGCCGCTTTCTGGTCACGACCATGCAGGAGCCGATGCTGCACGGTTGGCGCCTCGCCGACCGCAAGCACATGCGCATGTCGGGCTATGCGGCGCGGGTGACCTCGCTTGGCTGGATCTCCGGCGGCCGCTGGCTCGCGACCTCCGGCGCGCCGCAGCTCATCCTCTGGCCGTTCCAGACGAAAGACGGGCCGATGGGCAAGGAGCCGCGCGTATTAGCGCCGTCGCAGCACCGTGTCGAGGTCGTCGCCTGCCACCCGAAGCGGGACTTCGTCGCCGCCGGCTACGCCGACGGCTTGGTGCTCATTGTGCGCATCGAGGACGGCGCCGCGATCTTGGCCAAAAATCCGGGCGAGGCGCCCGCCAGCGCGCTCGCCTGGAGCGCCGACGGCATGTTGCTCGCGTTCGGCACGGAGAACGGCGAGGCCGGGGTGATCGACCTCGCCTGATGTTCAGATCACGTATTGCCGCAGCGGCGGATAGCCGTTGAAGCCGACCGACGAGTAGGTCGCGGTGTAGGCGCCGGTGGCCTCGATCAAAACCTTGTCGCCGATCGCCAGCGAGACCGGCAACGGATACGGCGTCTTCTCGTAGAGCACGTCGACCGAGTCGCAGGTCGGGCCGGCGATGACGCAGGGCGCCGTGTCGTCGCGATCCTTGGCGGTGCGGATCGGGTAACGGATCGATTCGTCGATCGTCTCGGCAAGCCCGTGAAACTTGCCGATATCGAGATAGACCCAACGCACCTCGTCTTCCGGCGAGCGCTTGGCGATCAGCACCACCTCGGCCTCGATCATGCCGGCGTTGCCGACGAGGCCGCGGCCCGGCTCCACGATCGTCTCCGGAATCGCGTTGCCGAAGTGCTTGCGCAGCGAGCGGAAGATCGCCTTGCCGTAGGATTCGAGCTTCGGCGTCTTGCGCACATAGCGGGCCGGGAAGCCGCCGCCGAGATTGACGATGGCGAGCGCGATCCCGCGCTCGGCGCAGGTGCGGAACACCGCCGCGGTCGAGGCGAGCGCCCGGTCCCAGGCTTCGATGTTGTGCTGCTGCGAGCCGACGTGAAACGAGATGCCGTGCGGCACCAGCCCGCGCCGGTGTGCGAGTTCGAGGATGTCGGCGGCATAGGCCGGCTCGCAGCCGAACTTGCGCGACAGCGGCCATTCGGAGCCGGAGCCGTCGCAATGGATACGGCAGATCACCCGGCTGCCGGGCGCGGCGCGCGCGACTTTCTCCACTTCCGCCTCGCAATCGACGGCAAAGAGCGTGACGCCGAGCCCGAAGGCGATGGCGATCTCGGTCTCCTTCTTGATGGTGTTGCCGTAAGAGATGCGCTCGGGCGTCGCGCCCGCAGCCAGCGCGGCTTCCGTCTCGCTCACTGAGGCGACGTCGAAGCAGCAGCCGAGCCCCGCCAAGAGCTTGAGGATTTCCGGCGCCGGGTTGGCCTTTACGGCGTAGAACACTTTGCTGTCGGGCAGCGCCTTGGCGAAGCTGGAATAGTTCTCGCGGACGACGTCGAGGTCGACCACCAGACAAGGCCCGTCATTGCTGCGCTGCTTGAGAAATTCGCGGATGCGTGCGGTCATCGCCACCACTCCCTGATCCGTCAGGCGGCGTAGCCGCCAAGGTGAACCTCCTGCGACGCGCGCGGCTCCGCACCGTTGCGGAGCCTATTGCATCGCCGTGATTGCTGCCTTGGTCCGGATGAGGGAGATCCCGTTCCGCACTGCTGGCAAAGAAGGACAAGCCCTTTCGGTGTCCCCCGGCATTGGCGCCGGTAGCGAACCAAAAAAGCCCTTCCGTCGTTGCTTTAAGCCGCGTCGCCCGTGGAGAGCGGGCTATGCCGGTTTCGCCTCCGGCTGCCGGTCGCGGGAGCAAGGAAGTAGCGTCTCTTCCTTAGGCGGCTGTCCGGCCTCTTGTCCGGATGCCCACCGACCGACACACGGCCACAGGCACGTGCGAAATTGGGCATTCCGCAAATAAGCCATTCAGCCGCGCGGTGCAAGCGTTTTGCTCTTAACAAAAAGTAAGGGGCGGATTTTTTTCGAGCGTCGTCGCCAAGCGGCGCGGGCAAACACTCAGTCCGTCGCCGTGAACGGCTCGACGCGCTGCGCGGCGCGCACGAATTGCACCATGACGATGATGCCGCAGAGCACGAAGACGGCGTCGAGCGCGTGGGCGCCGATCGGCCCGAGCGCGAGCAGGTTGGCGATCGCCCAGCTGCCGGCGAAGGCCGCGCCGAAGACTTCGGCGCTGATCAGGATTGCCGCGCTGACGACGGTCAGCACGTTCTGCCAGAGCACGCGCCGGCGGCGCGGCGGTTGCGGCCCGTTCATGGCGTTTCCATTGCGCGAAAGCGGCGGCGAGATCAAGGCCGCTTGAGGCCGCTTGAGGCCGCTTGCCCTCACCCGGCACGCTTCGCGTGCCGACCTCTCCCAGGAACGGGAGAGATGAAAATGTAACCTCACGCCGCCGATCGCGCGGCCTTGTCCGACAGCAGGCCCGCCTCGATCAACGCGGCGCGGATGCGGGCGAGCTCGGCGCCGCCGAGCTTTACCAGCGGCGGGCGCACCACGGCCCGCGGCAGGCGGCCAAGCAGAACCAGCGCCTCCTTCATGCGGTTGTGCATGTCCGCCCAGGGCTCGGCATAGAACACGCGCGCGAGCGGATAGATGCGGTCGTTGATCCGCCGCGCGGTCGCGAGATCGCCGGCCTTCACCGCTTCGAACATGGCGGCCTGAAGGTCGGGGATCACGCTGCCGCTGCCGGAGAGGAGGCCGTTGCAGCCGAGAACAAGCGAGGAAAGGAGCCAGGCGCTGTGGGTCGTGAGCACGTTGACCGGCGGATCGAGGCCCTGAAGCTCGCGGATGTGCCTCTCGTGCTGCGGCACATTGCCCGACCAGTCCTTGATGGCGCGGATGGTCGGCACCTCCTCGATCATCTTGAGGAGCGTTTCGCGCGGATAGCCCTGGCCGGTGGCCAGCGGATACTGGAAGGCGATGATCGGCAGGCCGCTGGCGTCGGCGATCCGCCGGAAATGCTCCACCGCCATGGCCGGCGATTGTCCGAGCGTGAACGGCGCCGGCGGAAACACCAGGAGCGCCGAGGCCCCGCCATCCTCTGCCATGCGGGCGATGCGCGCGGCTTCGAGGCTGCCGTCGGCCCACACGCCGTTGACGATCGGCAGCCGGACGCCGATCTCGTCGCGCGCAATATCGAGGACGCGCCGCTGTTCCTCGAAGCTGCATGAAGCGACTTCCGTCGAGTGGGCATTGACGGTGATGGCGGAAAGGTTCGGCGTCGCCGCGACCTCGCGCAGATGCTTGCGGAAGCTCTTCTCATCGATGGCGAGATCGTCGGCAAACGGCAACAGGACGGCCGGAATGACGCCGTGCGGCAGATAGTCGGCGTGTCGGGACATTTTGACCTTCCTTGCGCTGTGGCGCGCACGCCCGATGACCTATATCACGCTGCTCCGGCCTGTGGCATGACCTCCCGATGACTGATCCTGATCGATCCGCCAACCCATTCTTCCAAACCTGGACGACCCCCGACGGGGCGCCGCCGTTCGACCGCATAAGACCCGAGCATTTCCGGGAGGCTTACGCGCGCGCCTTCGCCGAGCACGACGCCGAGGTCGCGGCCATTGCGGCGCAGCCCGAGCCGCCGGATTTCGCCAACACGATCGCCGCCCTTGAGTTGAGCGGGCGGCTGCTGGAGCGGGTGGGCTCCGCCTTCTACCTGCTCGTCGGCGCCCACAGCGACGCCGCGCTGCTCGAGATCGAGCGCGAGATCGCGCCGCAGTTGGCTCGCCACTGGAACCGGATCAACACCAACGAAGAATTGTTCCGCCGCATCGACGCGCTCATGCGCGGGGCCGACGGGCTCGATTTCGACGCCGAACAGAAGCGCGTGCTGGAGCGCTATCATGTGACCTTCCGGCGGGCCGGCGCCGCGCTCGGCACCGCGTCGCGAGCGCGGCTTATCGAAATCATGGAGCGCCTGGCGACACTCGGCACCGCGTTCAGCCAGCACGTCCTCGCCGACGAGCAAGCCTTCGCGCTGCAGCTCACCGACGAGGCGGAGCTTACCGGCCTGCCCGCATTCATGCGCGAAACCATGAAAGGTGAAGCGCGGGAGCGCGGCACTGCCGGCCACGTCGTCACGCTGTCGCGCTCGAGCGCCCTGCCCTTCCTCCAGTTCTCCACCCGGCGCGACCTTCGCGAGAAAGTCTTCCGCGCTTTCGTCTCCCGCGGCGACAATAACGGCCCGACCGACAACAAGGCGATCATCGCCGAGATGGTGGAGCTTCGCGCCGAGCGCGCGCGGCTGCTCGGCTATGCCGATTTCGCCCAATACCGGCTCGACGATGCGATGGCGAAAACGCCGGCCGCAGTGCGCGACCTTTTGCAGACGGTGTGGGCGCCCGCGCGCGAGCGCGCGCTCGCCGATCGCGAAGCCTTGCAGGCGCTGGTGCAGGAGGAGGGCGGCAACTTCGCCCTCGCGCCATGGGACTGGCGCTACTATGCGGAAAAGCTGCGCCAGCGCCGCTGCGATTTCGACGAGGCCGCGATCAAACCTTACCTCACGCTCGACCGGATGATCGAGGCTGCGTTCTTTGCCGCCGAGCGGCTGTTCGGCTTGCGGGTCGAGGAGCGCACGGATGTTCCGGCCTGGCACCCGGACGTGCGCGTGTTCGAGGTGCGCGGCTCGGACGGCAGCCCAATCGGCCTGTTCTTCGGCGACTATTTCGCGCGCCCGTCGAAACGCAGCGGCGCCTGGATGACCTCGCTGCGCGATCAGGAAAAGCTCGCCGGCGACATCCGGCCGCTAGTGGTCAACGTCTGCAACTTCAACAAAGGCAGTGGCGGCGAGCCGACACTGCTCAGCTTCGAGGACGCGCGCACGCTGTTCCATGAATTTGGCCATGCGTTGCACGGCCTCCTGTCCGCGGTCACCTATCCGAAGATTTCCGGGACCAACGTCGCCGCCGACTTCGTCGAGCTGCCCTCGCAGCTTTACGAGCATTGGCTCGAACAGCCGGACGTGCTGCGGCGCTTTGCCCGGCACTACCGGACCGGCGTGCCGATGCCCGAGGACCTGCTGCGGCGCCTCATTGCGGCGCGCAACTTCGACCAGGGCTTCGCCACGGTCGAGTATGTCGCCTCGGCCATGGCCGATCTCGACCTGCATGCGCTTTCCTCGCCGGGTGCGATCGACGCCACCGCCTTCGAGCGAGAGGCGCTGTCGCGCATCGCCATGCCGGAGGAAATCGCCATGCGCCACCGGCTGCCCCACTTCGGGCATATCTTCGCCGGCGACGCCTATGCGGCGGCCTACTACAGCTACATGTGGTCGGAAGTACTCGATGCCGACGCTTTCGCGGCATTCGAGGAGACCGGCGACATCTTCGATCCGGCCACGGCGAAGCGCCTGCGCGAGACGATCTACGCCGCCGGCGGAGCCCGCGATCCGGCCGAGGCCTACAAGGCCTTTCGCGGCCGGTTGCCCAGCCCGCAAGCGCTGCTGCGCAAGCGTGGATTTGCCGAAACTGCCGTGGCACATTGACCGACATGAACCTGCACAGCGCTGGCCACCGCCGCGGCGCCGTCTGCGCGCCGCACTACGGCGCCGTAGAAGCCGGCCGCTCGATTCTCGCCGAAGGCGGCAATGCGATCGAAGCGATGCTGGCGATGTGCGCCGCGATCGCCGCGGTCTATCCGCACATGAATCACGTCGGCGGCGATGGGTTCTGGCTCATCCACGAGCCTTCCGGGCGCGTGCGCGCGATCATGGCGGCCGGCCCCGCCGGTTTCGAGGCGCGGCCCGAGTTCTATCGCGAGCACGAAACGATTCCGACGCGCGGACCGCTCGCGGCGCTCACCGTGCCGGGCGCCGTCGGCGGCTGGATGCTGGCGCTCGAAGCCGCGGCCGCCAATGGCGGCAGGCTGCCGCTCGGCGTGTTGCTCGCCCCCGCCATCGGCCACGCGCGCAGCGGCTACAAAGTCTCGCGCAGCCAGGCGCAGCTCGCCGAGGAAAAGCTGTCAGAGCTCGAAAGCGTGCCGGGGTTCGCCAAAACGTTCCTGATCGGCGGCAAGGCGCCGACCGTCGACACGTCCATGCGGCAGGGGGTGTTCGCCGACACCCTCGCTCACCTTGCCCGCGCCGGTCTCGACGATTTCTACCGGGGCGATGTCGGGCGTGAAATCGCGGCCGATTTGGCGCGGATCGGCAGCCCGCTCACGCACGACGATCTGACACGCTATCACGCCACCGTCGCCGAACCGCTCCAGGTCCAGCTGCCCTCGGGCACGGTCTACAACACCGATGCGCCGACCCAGGGCATCGCTTCGCTGATGATCCTCGCGCTGTTTGCCCGTCTGGGCGTCACCAAGGCGGAAAGCTTCAACCACATCCACGGCCTGGTCGAGGCGACGAAGCGCGCCCTGCGGGCGCGCGACCGGGTCGTCACCGATCCCGATCACCTGCCCCACGCGCTCGACCGCTATCTCGATCAGCGGTTCCTCGCCGGCGAGGTGATGAAGATCGGCCGCAAGGCGGCGCGGTGGCCGCTCACCCAGGATGCCGGCGACACCGTGTGGATGGGCGCCGCGGACAGGAGCGGCCTCGTCGTCTCCTGCATCCAGTCGCTCTATTGGGAATTCGGCTCCGGCTGCGTGCTGCCGCGCACCGGCGTGCTGATGCAGAACCGCGGCATCAGCTTTTCGCTCACCCGCGGCGCCCTCAATCTCCTCACCCCGGGCCGATTGCCGTTCCACACGCTCAATCCGGCGCTCGCCGTGCTCAACGACGGACGCGTCATGGCCTACGGCGCCATGGGCGGCGACGGGCAGCCGCAGACGCAGGCCGCCGTGTTCACGCGCCATGTCGACTTCCAGGTGCCGCTCGGCGAAGCGATCGACCGACCGCGCTGGGTGCTCGGGCGGACCTGGGGCAAACAGCGAACCACATTGCGGATGGAATCGCGCTTCGACGGCGATCTCATCGACACGCTGGAAGTCGCCGGCCACGCCATCGACATTCTGCCCGAACCCTACTCCGACGTCATGGGGCACGCGGGGGCCGCGGTGCTGCACAGCGACGGCACCTCCGAAGCCGCCCACGATCCGCGCGCCGACGGCGGCGCCGCCGGCGTGTGACGCAGACGGCTGCAATTCCTTTTTGATAGCCTATGCGCAAGCCTCGTTTCGGCCCTACTCCAAAGGGAAGATGAGAGCATCGGCGGCGACAGTAGGCAGGCGCGAATGATTTATCGCTTCATTCCTTTCTTCGCGGTTCTGGCCTGCCTCGGCGGGGTGACGGGCCGCGCCGACGCGCACCCGCATGTGTGGGTGACGATGACCGAAGAGCTTCTGTACGCCCCGGACGGCTCGGTTACCGGCGTGCGCCACGCCTGGACCTTCGATGACATGTTCTCCGCCTTCGCCACGCAGGGGATCGATCACAAAACCAAGGACACTTTCACGCGCGACGAGCTCGCGCCGCTCGCCAAGGTCAATGTCGAGTCGCTCAAGGAATATGCCTACTTCACCTACGCCAAGGTGAATGGGAAACGCGACAAGGACGCGTTCGACGAACCGGTCGACTACTGGCTCGACTATGATGCGAAGGATGCCGTGCTCACGCTGCACTTCACGCTGCCGTTCAAGAAGCCGGTCAAAACACCGGCACTCGACCTCGAAATCTTCGACCCGCAATTCTTCATCGACTTCGGCCTCGCCCAAAAAGACCCGGTGCGGCTCGTGAGCGCTCCCGCGCAATGCACGACCTCGGTCGAGAAGCCGCATGACGACAATTTCCCGGCGACGCAGCGCTTCGATCCGTCGCTGATGACTTCGGAAGCCAACATCGGCATGGGCGCAAGTTTCTCCAACAGGATTTCAGTGACTTGCCGCTGACGCGCGAGGGTTCGGCGCAAGTGGTTCGCCGGCTGGCGCTGGTAGCGGTGATCGCGGTCTTGCTCCTAATGTCGAGCGCGCTGGCGAGCTGGTTCTCCGACGCCTGGGCGCAGGCCGGGCCGTTCGGCGACATTCGAGGACAGCAAGCTTCCGGCTTCGCCGGCTGGCTCCTGGCCAAGCAGGCAACGTTCTACCGCGCCCTGGCCGGCCTCATCCGCGCTGCCAAGACCGACGGTTCGGCCTATTGGGGACTGATGGGCATCTCTTTCGTGTACGGAATTTTCCATGCCGCCGGTCCCGGCCACGGCAAAGCGGTGATCTCGTCCTATTTGCTCGCCAACGAGGAAACCTGGCGGCGCGGCATCGTGCTGTCGTTTGCCTCGGCTCTGCTGCAGGCCGTCACCGCCGTAGCGATCGTTACCATCGCCGCGGTGATGATCGGCGCGACGGCGAAGATGATGGGCGACACGGTGCGCGTCATCGAGGTCGTCAGCTACGCGCTCATCGTCCTCGTCGGCCTGCGGCTCCTTTGGGTGAAAGGGCGCGGCTTCCTGCGTGCCGTCCACGACATCGGGCCGAAATCCGAAGCGGCGTTAGCGGCGCCTGCCGTGGAGACCGCACCGGATCATCTCCGTGACGTTGGCGTTGGCCGCGACCCATGCCGGCACGATCACCACGCCTCCGATGAGCATTCACATCACGGCCACGATCATGCCCACGATCACGCGCATGGCCACCCGCATCGGCACCCGCATGAGCACGCAGACGAAGGCAGTGCACTGCCGTGGGGCCATGCGCATGGACCCGAACCGCAGGAACTAGCCGGGCCGGGCGGCTGGCGGCGCGGGCTCTCGGCGATCGTCGCCGTCGGGCTGCGGCCCTGCTCGGGGGCAATCCTCGTTCTTGTCTTCGCCTTGGCGCAGGGCCTGTTCTGGGCCGGCATCGCCTCGACTTTCGTGATGGGCCTCGGCACCGCGATCACGGTCGCCGCCATCGCCACGCTTGCCGTCGCCGCGAAGGCCGTGGCGACGCGATTTGCCGCAGCGCGCTCGGGCTACGGCACGCTGATGCTGCGCGGCATCGAGGTCGGCGCCGCGTTGCTGGTGACGGCCTTCGGCGCCCTTCTTCTCACCGGCTTCATGGCGAGCGAGCGCATGGGAATGTTTTAGTGTTGGAAGGACCGCAACGACGACGCGATCCTTCCACTCGAAGCCTCACTGGGCAGACGAACGCCAACCAGCCAACAACCTGGCAGCGCCTCAGGCGACTTTTTCCGACATGTGACGGAACATCGCGCGGCGCGCTTCGTCATCCATCTCGGTCTTGAACTTGTGCTTGTCTTTGAGCGCGACTGCCCGCTGCGCCGCCGGCCGGGCGCTGATTTCTTCGACCAGCCGCTTGAGGTTGGGGAATTTCGCCCACGCGGCTTCGCCGGAGAAATTAGGGATGAGCCGCGCCCAACCCCACAGATCCATATCGACGATCGTGTAGGTATCGCCGACCATGTATTTGTGCTTGGCGAGCCGGGCATCGACGATGCCGAAGTGGCGTTGCGCCTCGAAGGCATAACGGTTGATCGCGTATTCGTTCTTCTCGGGCGCATAGGTGCGAAAATGCACCAGCTGGCCGGAATACGGGCCGATGCCGGAAGCAACGAACATCAGCCACGACAGCAGCTCGCCGCGCAGCTTGTCGCCCTTCGGCGGCAGGAATTTGCCGGTCTTGTCGGCGAGGTAGAGCAGGATCGCATTGCTGTCGAACACGGTCACGTCGCCGTCGACGATCGCCGGGACCTTGGCATTCGGATTGACCGCCAAAAATTCCGGCTTGTGCTGATCGCCTCTGCGCGCGTCGACCGGAATCGGTTCGTAGGGGAGACCCGCTTCCTCCAGGAAGAGCGCCACCTTGGTCGGATTCGGCGCGCCGCTAAAGTAGAACTTCAACATCTTGACCTCGCTTCTTTCCCGTTGTTTGCAACTCAATGCATCGTCGTCAGAATAGTCCGACGATCTTGCCGTCCTTGACGTCGATTGAATCCGCCGCCGGGATTTTCGGCAAGCCCGGCATGGTCATGATCTCTCCGCAGATCGCAACCACGAATTCGGCGCCGGCCGAGAGCCGCACGTCGCGCACCTTGATGATGTGATCGGCGGGCGCACCCTTGGCGTCTGGATTGGTCGAGAAGCTGTATTGCGTCTTGGCGATGCAAACGGGGAACTTGCCGTAGCCCATCTGCTCGAAGGCGGCGAGCTGGTCGCGTACGGATTTGTCGGCGTCGATGTCCCTGGCGCGGTAGATTTCCCTGGCAATGGTTCGGATCTTCTCGATGAGCGGCATGTCGTCGGGATAGAGAAGCTTGAGGCTTGCTGTGGCCGCTCTCGGCCGCCTTGGCGACGGCGCGGGCGACGTCGGCTGCGCCCTCGCCGCCGAGTGCCCAATGGTCAGCCATCAGCGCTTCGACGCCGAGCTTCGTGCACGCATTGCGTACCAACGCGATCTCGGCCTCCGTATCGGCGGAGAAGCGGTTGATGGAAACGACCGGCACGATGCCGAGTTTCTTCAAGTTCTCGATGTGCCGCGCGAGATTGGCCATACCCGCTTCCAGCGCCTTAAGGTTCTCCGCCTTGAGGTCTTCCTTCTTCACGCCGCCATGCATCTTGAGCGCACGGATGGTGGCGACGAGCACGGCGCAGTCGGGCGCAAGCCCGGTCTTGCGGCATTTGATGTCGATGAATTTCTCGGCGCCGAGATCGGCGCCGAAACCCGCCTCGGTCACCACATAGTCGGCGAGCTTGAGCGCGGTCGTCGTCGCCAGCACCGAGTTGCAGCCGTGCGCGATGTTGGCGAACGGGCCGCCATGGATGAAGGCGGGCGTACCTTCCAGCGTCTGCACGAGGTTCGGCGCCAGCGCATCCTTGAGCAGCGCAGTCATCGGTCCCTGCGCCTTGAGGTCGCCGGCGCGCACCGGCTTGCGCTCCCGGGTATAGGCGACGACGATATTGGCGAGCCGCTTCTTCAGATCGTCAAGATCGCGCGCCAGGCAGAAGATCGCCATCACCTCTGAGGCAACGGTGATGTCGAAGCCGTCTTCGCGCGGAAATCCGTTGGCCGTTCCGCCGAGCGAGGAGACGAGCGAGCGCAGCGCCCGGTCGTTCATGTCGATGGCGCGCCGCCAAGCGACCCGGCGCGTGTCGATGCCGAGCGCGTTCCCCCAGTAGACGTGGTTGTCGATCAGCGCGGCGAGCAGATTGTTCGCCGTGCCGATGGCATGCAGGTCGCCGGTGAAGTGCAGATTGATCTCCTCCATCGGCACGACCTGGGCGTAGCCGCCGCCGGCCGCCCCGCCCTTCATCCCGAAGCAGGGGCCGAGCGACGGCTCGCGGATGCACAGCATCGCCTTCTTGCCGATGTGGTTGAGCGCGTCGGTGAGGCCGACCGTGGTCGTGGTCTTGCCTTCGCCTGCCGGCGTCGGCGTGATCGCGCTCACCAGAATGAGCTTGCCGTTCGGCCGGTCCTGCAGTCGCTTGATGTAGTCGAGCGAGACTTTCGCTTTGTAGTGCCCATACGGCTCGAGATACTCCGGAGCGATGCCGAGCTTCTCGCGCGCGATATCGAGGATGGGCCGCATCCTGGCGGCCTGCGCGATCTCGATGTCGGATTTCGGCTTGGCGTGTTGCGAGGCGTCGGGCTGCGCCTTCGCCGCCGCGGCGGGGGTCGGATTCATGAAAACCTCATTCCGGGACTGAGCTTTGCGACGGCGGCAAATTCGCTCGCCGCGATCTTGGGACCATCCGCCTGCACGCGCGCGACCTGGAAGCGGCCGTCGGCGCATACGACGGTGAAGCCGTCGCCTTCGACGGCGACGATCTCGCCCATCTTGCCGCCGATGCCCTTCGGGTCCCTGGCCGGCAGCGGCTTCGCCTCGAAGATCTTCACCGTTTTGCCGGCGAGCGTGCACCAGGCGCCGGGCTGCGGATTGCAGCCGCGGATGAGACGGTCGATCTCGCTCCACGGCTTGCCCCAGTCGACGCGCGCATTGTCCGGGCCGCAGCGGCCTTCGTAGCTCGCTTTCGTTTCGTCCTGCTTGAGGCGCGGCGCCTTGCCGGCCTTGACGAGATCGACCGCCTCGAGCATCGCCTCGACCCCCATGGGGAACAGGCGGTCGAAATAGACCGAGCCGAGCGTGTCGGCCGGAGCGATGGGCGTCTTCTTCTGCAGCAGGACATCGCCGGTATCGAGGCCGTTGTCGGGCCAGAAGATCGACAAACCGGTTTCAGTCTCGCCCTTGATGATCGGCCAGTTGATCGCGCTCGGCCCGCGATACGCGGGAAGCAGTGACGGGATGATATTGGATCGAGCCGCGGGTCGGGATGTTGAGGAATTCCTCCGGAACAAACAGCGTCACGAATGCCATCACCTGGAGGTCCGGCTTGAGCGCGCGGAATTCTTCCCAGACTTCCGGCTTGCGATAGGAAGCCGGCTGATAGACGGGCAGCTTGGCGGCGAGCGCCGCTTCCTTGAGCGGATCGGCCTTGGCGCCTTCCTTCTCGGGCGCGACGTAGACGGCAATGACATCCTCACCGCGCTTGATCAGCGCTTCGAGCACCGCCTTGCCGAATGCCTGCTGCCCGTGAACGACGATGCGCATTCAGTCCCTCTCCCCAAAATTCCTTCACCTCTCCCCCCGCGTGGGGAGAGGTCGAGCGAAACGAGGGTGAGGGGGCCTCTCCGCAGAGTCTGAGCTCTTGCGTCCGAGCCCTGCGGAGAGGCCCCCTCACCCAACCCTCTCCCCGCACGCGGGGAGAGGAGAAGAAAAACTACGCCGCTTCGGCCTTCTTCTCCGGCGCGCTGAGCGCGCCAGACGCCTTGATCTCGGAAATCTCTTTGTCCGAGTAGCGCAGCAGTACGCGTAACACTTCGTCAGTGTGTTCGCCAAGGAGCGGCGAGCGGCGCACATCGGCGGGCGAGTCGGACAGCTTGATCGGGTTGCCCACTGTCAGGTATGGGCCGCGCGTGGGATGATCGACTTCGACGACGGTGCCGGTCGCGCGCAGCGACGGCTCCTCCGCGAGCTCCTGCATCGACAGGATGGGCCCGACCGGGATGTCGTACCCGTTGCAGATGTCCATGACCTCGAACTTGGTCTTGGTCATCGTCCATTGCTCGATGGTATCGAAGATCTTTCGCAGCCGCGGCAGCCGCGCCGGCGGCGTCGCGTAATCAGGATCGCTCTTCCATTCCGGCTTGCCGATGAGGTCGCAGATCGCGCCCCACACCGGCGCCTGGGTGATGAAATAGACGTAGGCGTCGGGGTCGCTCTCCCACCCCTTGCATTTGAGGATCCAGCCCGGCTGACCGCCGCCGGAATCGTTGCCGGCGCGCGGCGTTGCCCGACCGAACGGAACGCCCTCGCCGTACTGGCTGTACTCGGTGAGCGGGCCGTGCCCGAGCCGCTGCTGGTCGCGGAGCTTTACCCGCGCGAGGTTAAGCACGCCGTCCTGCATGGCGCACAGCACCTTCTGCCCGCGGCCGGTGCGGTTGCGCTGGTAGAGCGCGGCGACAATGCCGAGCGCGAGATGCAAGCCGGTCCCGGAGTCGCCGATCTGCGCGCCGGTGACGAGCGGCGGACCGTCGCGAAAGCCGGTGGTCGAGGCCGAGCCGCCCGCGCATTGCGCCACGTTCTCATAAACCTTGCAGTCCTCGTAGGGACCGGGCCCAAAACCCTTCACCGAGGCGACAATCATGCGCGGGTTGACCTTGTGAATGTGCTCCCAGGTGAGGCCCATGCGGTCGAGCGCGCCGGGAGCGAAATTCTCCACCAGTACGTCGCAGGCCTTCACCAACCGATCGAGGACCTCGCGGCCTTTGGGATGTTTGGAATCGATGGTGATCGAGCGCTTGCTGCCGTTGAGCATGGTGAAATACAGGCTGTCGGCGCCCTTCACGTCGCGAAGCTGGCCGCGCGTCACGTCGCCGATGCCGGGCCGTTCCACCTTGATCACGTCGGCGCCCATATAGGCGAGAAGCTGCGTGCAGGTCGGTCCCGACTGCACGTGGGTGAAATCGAGGATTCTCACGCCATCGAGCGCCCTGCCCGCTTCTCCCCACGGTTTGCTGCTCGGGCGTGGCGGCGCGTTGCGGCGGGCGGGCGTTTTGATCGCGGGCTTCTTCATATTCAGTCTTGCAACTTTCCTGGCGGATTTGTTAGCCGCCGCCTTGGATTTTGCTCGCTTCGCCTTCTTCCGCGTTACCATGCTTCGCTCCGTGCACTCCGTTCATGCCCGTGAAGCGGGCATCAAATGCTTCGTCTCATCGCGTCTTGCGCCGCGTCTCCGCTTTCGCGGGGACGAACGGCTTGTTCATCGTCCCTATTTCTTGCGCAGGGCGCTTTGCGGGTTGAGATTGCCGATGCGTCCGCTCTCGCTGCCGGCCGACGGGTCGATCACCGCATTGACAAGGGTTGGGTTGCCGGAGTCCATCGCCTCGTTCACGGCACGCTTGAGTTCATCGGGCGACGTCGCATTGACGCCGATGCCGTCGAATGCCTCGATCATCTTGTCGTAGCGCGAACCCTTGACGAACACCGTCGTCGCCGGATCCGAGCCGGCAGTGTTGACGTCGGTACCGCGATAGATGCCGCCGTTGTTGAAGACGACGACGCAGACCGGCAGCTTGTAGCGGCAGATTGTTTCCACTTCCATGCCGGAGAAACCGAAGGCCGAGTCGCCCTCGATCGCGAGCACGGGCTTGCCGGTTTCGATGGCGGCGCCGATGGCGTAGCCCATGCCGATGCCCATGACGCCCCAGGTGCCGACGTCGATACGCTTGCGCGGCTGGTACATGTCGATCACGCCGCGCGCGAGATCGAGCGTATTGGCGCCTTCGTTGACGAGGATGGCGTCGGGCCGCTCCTTGACGATGGTGCGCAGGACGCCGAGCGCGCCGTAATAGTCCATCGGCGTGTTGTTGTTCATCAACCGCGGCGCCATCTTGGCGACGTTCTCTTCGCGCTTCGAAGTCACCGCCTTGATCCAGTCGGCTGGCGGGGCCGGCCAGTCGCCGCCGATGGCGCCGAGCACCGCGCTGATGCAGGAGCCGATATCGCCGACCACCGGAGCGACGATCTCGACGTTGGAATCCATCTCCTTCGGCTCGATATCAACCTGGATGAATTTCTTGGTATGCGGCTCGCCCCAGGTCTTGCCCTTGCCGTGCGACAGGAGCCAGTTGAGGCGGGCGCCGATCAGCATCACCACGTCGGAGTCCTTCAAAACGGTCGAGCGGGCAGCCCCCGCACATTGCGGATGGGCGTCGGGCAGCAGACCCTTGGCCATGCTCATCGGCAGGAAGGGGATGCCGCTCCTTTCGACGAACGAGCGGATCGCATCGTCGGCCTGGGCGTAGGCCGCGCCTTTGCCGAGAATGATGAGGGGACGCTTGGCGCTTCTGAGGACATCGAGCGCGCGCTTGACCGCCTCAGGCGCGGGAAGCTGCGCCGGCGCCGGATCGATAACCTTGACCAGCGACCTGCGCCCAGCCTCCGCGTCCATCACCTGACCGAACAGCTTGGCCGGCAGATCGAGATAGACACCGCCCGGGCGACCGGACACCGCGGCGCGGATCGCGCGCGCTATGGCGATGCCGATATCGGCTGCGTGCAGCACGCGAAACGCGGCCTTGCAGAGCGGCTTGGCGATGGCAAGCTGGTCCATCTCCTCGTAGTCGCCCTGCTGCAAATCCACGATCTCGCGCTCGGACGAGCCCGAAATCAAAATCATCGGGAAGCAATTGGTCGTGGCGTGGGCGAGCGCCGTGAGGCCGTTGAGGAAGCCGGGCGCCGATACTGTGAGGCAGATGCCGGGCTTTTTGGTCAGGAAACCGGCGATCGAGGCGGCGTAGCCGGCGTTCTGCTCGTGCCGGAACGATAGCACGCGGATGCCGGCGGCCTGCGCCATGCGGCCGAAATCCGTGATCGGGATGCCGGGCACGCCGTAGATCGTGTTGAGGCCGTTGAGCTTGAGCGCATCGATGACGAGGTGAAAGCCGTCCGTGAGCTCACGCTCGGTTTCGGCCGCGGGTTTCGCTTGCACTGCTGCCTCAGCCATTGGCGCCTCCCTGGTGTTTTCCGTCACTCCGATGTGTCCCACCGCAGGCGGACCTCGGAGAATGCACGGCCGGGCCGCCGCCGTTCGAGGCTCGTTTCACTCGCACCTCTGGGTGACGGGAGATGTTCTGTTCAATCCAGATAGTCGGCATATTTCGCCACATGCTCGGCGAGACCGAGCGCATGATCGCGCACCAGCGTTTCGGCACGAAGCGTGTCTCGGGCTTCCAAGGCTTCGATGATGGACATGTGATCGCGGATCGAGCGGTCGGCGCGATCCTTCTCGCCGATGGTCTTGCGCCGGATCATGCGCATATGGGTGAACAGGTTCTCGGCGAGATTGATCAGCGCAGCGTTGCCGCTCATGCGGATGATCGTCTGATGGAATTCGATATTGAGTTGCGAGTATTCGTCGAGATGCGCGCGCACCGCGCCGTCATCGAACGTCGCAAACATGTGCCGCAGCGACGCAATCTCCCGGTCGCCGGCGTGCTCGGTTATGAGCCGCGCCGCCATGCTTTCGAGTGCCGCCCATGCGGTGATCAGCTCGATGACTTCGCGCTTGCTCTTGCGCACCACATAGACGCCGCGACGCGGCTCGGAGCGCACGAAACCTTCGCGCTCGAGTTGCGCCATGGCTTCACGCACCGGCGTGCGGCTGATGCCGAAGTCGTGCGCCAGGCGCCGCTCGTCGAGCCTGATCTCGGCGCGGCTGCGATAGACATCCATCGCGGCGATGGCGTTCTTGAGCGCCGTATAGGCCTGTCGCTTCAGGCTTGCGGCATTGGCGAGCGGATCGACGGCCACCAGGGTCGGCGGCTCGGCCCGCTCGGGGCGCTTGTTTCTCACAATATCGGCGCTTGCAGGCATCAATAGGCGCTCGCACTTACTGCCCGACAAACCCTGTTCTCGTTGCTGGTATACATTATTCCAGTCTCCGGGCAAGTCAAACGGCGATGCGATCCCTGCGGCGGCGATGGCCGGACGATGGGTTTCGGCCCAAGGGGCCACAGGTGGTGGCGAGGCCATGGGATCGGCCCGGCCACCCGCCTTCGTGACTATTTCTGGCTGAGCGAGCGTCGCCGCAGCGGCTTGAGGACGAACAGCGCAAGCGCGGCGACAGTCAGATTCATGATCGCGGCGATGACGAACACCGCGTGCCAGCCGCCGGTGTATTCGCGCAGCAGGCTCGCCAGCGGTACGAGCCAGACCGAGGTGCCTTTCGCGGTGTAGAGGAGGCCGGCATTGGTGGTCGCGTATTTCACCCCGAAGGTGTCAGTGCAGGTCGCCGGGAACAAGCTGAAGATTTCCCCCCAGGTGAAGAAGATGAGCGCGGCCATGAGCACAAACATGTACGGCGTGTGCCCCAGCGCGCCGAGGCCCCAATAGGCCAGCGCGCCCAGCGAGAATACCAGCGCCATCGTGTTCTCACGGCCGATGATGTCGGACACCCAGCCGAAGAACGGCCGCGCCAGACCGTTGCAGACGTTGTCGATGACCAGCGCCGCGCTCAGAGTGGTGGCGGTGAAGAACAGAATGGTCACGTCGCGGTCGGCGAGCTTGAAATCCGCGGCGATGGGCGCGATCTGCGCCGTCGCCATCAGGCCCGACGCCGAGACCATGACGAACATGAGATAGAGGAGCCAGAAGACCGGCGCTCTCAACATCTCGAGCGGCAGATAGTCGCGCAGCGATTGCGTCAGCCGCGCCGCGGCTTTCGGGGTTTGGCCGGGTTTCGGCGCGCGCAGGAGCTGCGCGAGAACGAGGACCACCAGCCCCTGCCCCAGCCCGAACCAGAGGAAGGTCGCTTCATAGCCGTAAGAGACGATCATGTCGCGGATGGGCAGGACGGTCGCGGCGGCGCCGGCGCCGAAGCCGCCGGCGGTGAGTCCGGCGGCGAGACCACGGCGATCGGGAAACCATTTGAGCGCATTGCCGACGCAGGTGCCGTAGACCGCGCCCGCACCGACACCGGACAGCGCCGCGGCGAGATAGAGCACCGCGAGCGAACTCGCCACCGAATCGAGCGCCCAGGCGCAAGTAACAAGAATGCCGCCGCAGGCGACGACGATGCGGGGGCCGTAGCGATCGACGAACCAGCCTTCGACCGGCACGAGCCAAGTCTCGGTCGCGATGAAGATGCTGAACGCGACCTGAATGGCGGCCGTGCCCCATTGATACTTCCGGTCGATCGGACCGACGAACAGCGTCCAGCCGTATTGGAGGTTGGCGATCATCACCATGCACAGGATTCCCGCTGCGAGCTGCCCCCAGCGGGCTAGCTGCTGCGGGCGGCGGGTGTCCGCCGCCATGGCCGCCGGTTCAATCGTCATGGGCCTCGCCCCGAAATATTTTCATCGATCCCGGAACTCTTGAGCGCGGCGGCGTTTGCATCGTCAAACGGTTCCGGCGGACGCTGGCGCTGCTTGTGGGCTATTGTCGCGCCGACGCGCGAGAGAGGGAGAACGGAATCATGCGCTCGGCAGCGAACCGGCATGCGGCAATTGCGCTGCAACATTCTCCACAAAAGCGCTTATTTCCACAGTTGTGTTCGCCGTTTTGTCGGCCGCGTAATCTTTGGCCTCTTGGGCGGGGCTGACACGACTCAGCCGCCGCTCTAATAATCGGCCGCGCCACCCGGATCACTGAACCCGACAGCCCGAGCGACTGCACGATGCCTCCAAAGACCGCCGCCAAGACAATGCCCGCCGAGGTGCCCTCGGAAGGTCCGTTCTACATCACGGCGCAGGCCGCCAGTCGGCCTCCCCGCGTGCTCAAGTATGGCGACAGCTTCGTGGTCCTCGATGGCCGCGGCGATATCGCGGCCGCCTCGGGCCGCTCCGCCGGCCTGTTCCATCAAGACACGCGCTATCTCTCCCGCCTCGAACTGCTGGTCAACGGGATCCAGCCGCTACTGCTTGGCTCCAATCTGCGCGACGACAATTCGGCGTTCTTCGTCGATCTGACCAATCCCGATTTCCTCGCCGGCCAGCACCTCATCCTGGAAAAGGACACTGTTCACATTCTGCGCGCGATCTTCCTGTGGCGCGATACGGCCTATCAGCGGTTCGGCGTGCGCAATTACGGCGATCGCCCCGTCGACCTGCAGCTCTCGATCCTGTTCGAGAACGACTTTGCCGACCTGTTCGAAGTCCGCGGGGCGCACCGCGAACGCCGCGGCACCGCGACCGCTAAGGTCCGGAGCGATGATCAGGTCCTGCTGATCTATCACGGACTGGACAACAGAGTACGCCACACCACCGTGAACTTCGATCCGCCGCCGAACCGGCTCGCGACCAACGCCGCCACCTACGATCTCCGCCTCGCCCCCAAAGAGACGCGGCCGCTGTTCGTGGCGGTGAGCTGCGATCGCACCGATTCGCGCCCGCCGCCGTTTCTGCGCGGCCGCCTTGCTGCCCGGCGCGAGTTGCGCGCGGCCACCCGGAACCAGACCTCGGTCGAAACTTCGAACGACCGTTTCAACGAGGTGCTATGCCGATCCGCAGCCGACCTCACCATGCTCATGACGGATACGCCGCAAGGCCGCTATCCCTACGCTGGCATCCCGTGGTTCTCGACGACCTTCGGCCGTGACGGTCTGATCACGGCGCTGCAGATGCTCTGGTGGAGCCCGGACGTTGCCCGTGGCGTGTTGCGGCGCCTCGCCGCCTACCAGGCCAAGACCACGGATCCTTTTGCCGATGCGCAGCCGGGAAAGATCCTGCACGAGATGCGCGGCGGCGAGATGGCGGCGCTCCGCGAGGTCCCCTTCGGCCTCTATTACGGCGGCGTCGACTCGACTCCGTTGTTCGTCCTGCTCGCGGGGCTCTACGCGAAGCGCACTGGCGATATGGATACCACCGCCGAATTGTGGCCGGCGATCGAGGCGGCGCTCGGCTGGATCGATGGCCCGGGCGACCCCGACGGCGACGGCTTCGTCGAATACGAACGCGCGACCGCCCAGGGTCTCGCCAACCAAGGCTGGAAGGATTCGCATGACGCCATTTTCCATGCCGACGGCAGATTGGCGGAAGGCGCGATCGCGCTCGCCGAGGTGCAAGGTTACGTCTACGCCGCCAAGCGCATGGCCGCCGTACTGGCGCGGCGGCTCGGGCGCGACGGCGATGCTGCGAGGCTTGATGCCGAAGCAGACCGCCTGCGCGACCGCTTCGAGAGCGCGTTCTGGTGCCCGGAAATCGAAACCTACGCGCTTGCGCTTGATGGCCAGAAACAGCCTTGCCGCGTCCGTACCTCCAATGCCGGCCAGGTTCTGTTCACCGGCATCGCCAGCCCCGATCGGGCGCATCTCGTCGCCAAGGGGCTGCTGCAGCCGTACTTCTTCTCCGGCTGGGGCATCCGCACCGTGGCTACGGGTGAGGCACGCTACAACCCCATGTCGTACCACAATGGCTCGATCTGGCCACACGACAATGCGCTGATTGCGCTCGGGCTCGCGCGCTACGGACACAAACAGTCGGTCGAGAGCTTGTTCGACGGACTGTTCGGCGCCGCGAACTACATGGACTACCGCCGGCTGCCTGAGCTGTTCTGCGGTTTTCCGAAGAAGCACGGCCACGGGCCGACCCTCTATCCCGTGGCCTGCTCGCCGCAAGCCTGGGCGAGCGCTACGCCTTTCACCCTGCTTGAAGCTTCGCTCGGCCTGGAATTCGACCCAGGAGGGGGCGAGATCCATTTGTGCAATCCACGCCTGCCGCCATTCCTCGACGAGGTGACGTTGCGCAACCTGCAACTCGGAGCATCGAGCGTCGATTTGAGGGTGCGGCGTCACAACGGCACCTTGTCGCTCGACACGCCGCGGATCAGCGGCGGGATTCGAGTTTCCGTCGTCTATTCTTCGTGAGGCACAGGCCCGGCGCTCCGGGGACTCGCGCGAAGGCCGCCGGGGGCTCCCCGCGCGGCTGTGCGGGGTCACGCCGCATGGAACCAGCGCCAGTTCCCTGGCTTGTTGGGTGTGGCCCTCAGATACATCGCTGGAGGCGGCATGCGCGGGGATCAGCGGACAGCGATGGCGGCAGCCGCGCTTCTCGCGCTGGGTGTCGCCGTCACGACGGTGTTCGCCGGCAACGGCTCGGTGGCCGACAAGACGGAACAGGCAACCCCGGCGCCTGCCCCCACCCCCGAAGTCACCATTCTCAACAAGCATGAGGTCGAAGGCATCCTCGGCCGCGAGGTGCGCAGCGCCGCCGACGAGAATATGGGCCGAATCGTGGACGTGCTCGTCGATCGCGCCGGACAGGTGCGCGCCGCCATCATCGACTTCGGCGGCTTCCTCGGCGTCGGCAGCCGCAAGATCGCGGTCGACTGGGGCGCGCTGCATTTCCCGCCGCCCGGCAAGCCGGGCGCCCGGATCGCGCTCGATCTCAACCGCGACCAGGTGAACGCTGCGCCGGAATACCAGGAAGGCAAGCCCGTGGTCGTTCTGGGCGCCCTCGGCAAGCTTGAGCCGCTGCCCGAATGACACCAGGGGTGGAGGGGTAACCTGGCCGCGGAACCATCACGCCGCTTTAACGACAGGCCCGGTGACGAGCGAGCGGCCGCGGATGAGCCCCCGCCGCCGCTGGTCCGGCCGCCGGGAGAAGGCGAACCGCCATCCGCGCCCTCCGCGCGCACCCTGCGCGGGCTCGATTGGTTCATCTTCTTCGTCGCCGACGTGCAAACGGGTTTCGGGCCGTTCGTCGCGGTTTATCTGACGACACAGAAATGGACCCAGGGCGATATCGGTCTTGTTCTCTCCGCGGCCGGATTCGTCTCGCTGATCGCGCAAATGCCGGGCGGAGCGTTGGTGGATGCAGCCAAGTCGGAACGGCTCGTCGCCGGCATTGCCGTCGCCTTGATTTGCCTGAGCGCGCTCGCCTATGCCGTCTATCCGATTTTTCCGGTCGTGCTTTCCGCCGCCGTCGGACATGCGGCCGCAAGCTGCGTGCTCGGCCCGGCGATTGCCGCGATCAGCCTCGGCCTTGTGGGGCACGGGGCCATCAGCGACCGGCTTGGGCGCAACGCCCGCTTCGCCTCCGCCGGCAACGCGCTCGCGGCAGGCGCGATGGGCGCGTGCGGCTCTCTCTTGTCCGCCCGGGCGGTCTTCATCGTTACCGTGCTTCTCCTCGTCCCCGCTTTGCTGGCGCTGCGCATGATATCGGCGGGAGAGATCGATCCGGAGCGCGCCCACGGCAACGCGCCGCGACGCCCGCCGAAACCGCCGATACGGCCGGGCGCGCTGATGCAAAACCGGCCGTTGCTCATCTTCGCCGGCTGTATTCTGCTGTTTCATCTTGCCAATTCCGCCATGCTGCCGTTGATGGCCGGCGTGCTTACCATGCGATCGAGCGGGTGGGCGCCGCTCCTGATCGCTGCCTGCATCGTCGCGCCGCAGTTTATCGTCGCCGCCGTGTCGCCCTGGATCGGAACGCGGGCGCGGCTTTGGGGACGACGGCCGCTGCTGCTCATCGGCTTCGCCGCCCTGCCGATCCGCGGCCTGCTGTTTGCTACCGTGACCAATCCGTCCTTGATCGTCGTGGTGCAGGTTCTTGACGGCGTAACGGCGGCGGTGTTCGCCGTCATGGTGCCGCTGATCATTGCCGATCTCACGCGCGGAACCGGACACTTCAATCTTGGGCAGGGGATTATCGGCACATCGACCGGGCTAGGCGCGTCGCTGAGCGCCTCGCTGGCCGGCCATGTCAGCGACCATTTCGGCAGCCCCGCGGCCTTCGCTGGCTTGGCCGTGATCGCCTTCGTCGGGTTGTTGGCGGTGTGGCTGTTGATGCCGGAAACCCGCGACGCGCCAGAGCCGCAATAGCCCGCCCTGCCCAGCCGTTGCGGGAGCCCAGCGGGAGGCGTTCCCTTCGGCACTCGCGCTCGCGGCGACGACCCCGAGCGCGGGCTGACGACGCTACAAGGCCGGCGCCTCGTCCGATACCAATCGCAGATGCGGCGCAATGCCTTCCATGAGCGAGCGATAGACGGAAAGATAGTCCTGCGCCATGCGGCGCGCAGTGAAACGCGCCTCGAACTGGCGTCGAATCTTCTCGCGCGACAGATGTCCGAGGCGGTCGACCGCGCCGATGGCTCCGGTTTCGTCCTCGACGATAAACCCGGTGAGGCCGTCGTCCACCACCTCCGCCGCCGAGCCGCGATTGAAGGCGATGACCGGCGTGCCGCAAGCCATCGCCTCGATCATCACCAGACCGAACGGCTCGGGCCAGTCGATCGGCACCAGAAGAGCGATGGCGCCGCTCAGGAACGCGGATTTTTCGTTGTCGTTGATCTCGCCGATATATTCGACATTGCCCGACCTGATCATCGGGTGAATTTGCTCGTCGAAGTACTCGCGGTCGACCTTGTCGACCTTCGCGGCGATCTTGAGCGGCACGCCGCAATGCTCCGCGATCCTGATGGCGCGATCGACGCCCTTCTCCGGGGCGATGCGGCCGAGGAATGCGAAGTAGGACGGCTTGATCGGCTTGGGCATCAGCAAGCGCTCGGGCAGGCCGTGATGGACGGTCCGCACCCAGTGCGCCTGCGGCAGCGGCCGCCGCTGCGCGTTCGAGATCGATACCACCGGCAACGATGAAAATTCGTCGAAGACGGGCTGGTGCTCGGGGAGATCGAGCCGACCATGCAGCGTCGTGGCGAACGGCGTCGGCTGCCGGGAAAACAGCGAGAACGGATAGTAGTCGAGGTGGCAATGCAGGAAGTCGAATTCGCCGGCGCGTTGATAGACCTTCTCCAGCATCAGCATGTGCAGCGCGTTCGGGTCACGCACCGAGCCGTCGAGCCGCAAGGCCCGCGGCCATACCGCTTCAAGGCGCGCCGAGGTCACCGAATCTCCACTGGCGAACAGCGTCACCTCATGCCCGAGCGCGATCAGCTCCTCCGTCAGCCACGACACCACGCGTTCGGTCCCCCCGTAAAGCTTCGGTGGAATCGCCTCCGTCAACGGTGCGACCTGAGCAATGTGCATCGATTTTGACCTTTCCTGACGCGACGGACGGATCGAATGTCCCATCCCCTTGAGTTCCCGGCACAGAACCAAGAACCAAGAACCAGCCAATTGTTTCAAAATGCTCAATGAACTTATTTTTACCAGCGCATGGAACTTTTACCGCGGCGGAGTGTCAGTCATAGATGCGCGGAGCGGCGCCGGCATTTGCGCTGGCCAGGAAAAGTCAAGATTAGGGGCGGATAGATTTTCCGTTCTCGGCGTTGTGGTGCTGTACGAGGGGCAAGGGGGGTTACGGCACCAAGACGACGGAGATGCAGACGCATGGCCGATCTATGTGGTTACGCTAGTCGACCTCTTGCCTTCGTTTTTCGTTATGTGCGGTTGCGGCCTTTCTCACACGCGGTCATCCTTGCCGCAGTGCTCAGCGCTGTCGTGTGTTCGGTGAGCACGCAATATGGCGTCAAACATCTGGTCGACGTGCTCTCGAGCGGCACCAACGCCGGCGTGTGGACGGCATTCCTCCTGCTTGGGTCGCTCATCGCCGCAGACAATCTTCTTTGGCGCGTCGCCGCCTGGATCTCGAATTTCGCCTTTGTCGGGGTGACGGGAGATCTACGGCGGGACCTGTTTCGCCATCTCACCGGGCATTCCCCGGGCTACTTTGCCGACCGCCTTCCGGGCATGCTCACAAGCCGCGTGACCGCGACGTCGAACGCGGTGTTCACGGCGGAGAACATGTTCGTCTGGAACGTGCTGCCGCCATGCGCGGCCACGGTGGCGGCGATTGCACTCGTGCGCACCATCAGCCTGCCTATGGCCGCGGGGCTCGCACTCATCGCCGGCATCATGGTGACGATCATGTTCCGCCTCGCCGCGGCCGGGCGGCCGCTGCATCACGATTTCGCCAGGAAGGCGGCCACGGTCGACGGCGAAATGACCGACGTGGTCACCAACATGCCGTTGGTGCGGGCGTTCGGCGGCTTCTTCCGCGAGCATCGCCGCTTCGACGCGACCGTCGAACGCGAGATGGAGGCACGCCGGCGCAGCCTGTTTTACCTCGAGAAGCTGCGCATCTTCCATGCCGTGGTGACGATCCTTCTGGCGCTGGGCCTGCTGGCCTGGGCCCTCATCCTCTGGCAACACGGTGACGCCACCACCGGCGACGTGGTGCTCGCGTGTACGCTGGGACTGTCGGTGCTGCACGCCACGCGCGATCTCGCGGTGGCACTGGTCGACATCACCCAGCACGTCGCGCGCCTTTCCGAAGCGGTGGCGACCCTGCTGGTGCCGCACGAGCTACGCGACCATCCCGAGGCGCAGCCGCTGATCAAGCGCGGCGCCAGCGTCAAGTTCGAGCACGTCCATTTCCGCTACGGCGACGGGCAGCAGATCTTCGAGGACTTCAACCTCAGCTTCAGGCCGGGAGAGCGCGTCGGGCTTGTCGGTCATTCCGGCGGCGGCAAGTCGACGCTCTTTGCCCTGTTGCAGCGCTTCTACGACGTTCAGGACGGCCGCATCCTGATCGACGGACAAGATGTGGCGCGCGTCACGCAAGAGAGCCTGCGCGAAGCCATCGGCGTGGTACCGCAGGACATCTCGCTGTTTCACCGTTCGGTGTTGGACAATATCCGCTACGGCCGGCCGGACGCTTCGGACGACGAGGTGTTGGAAGCGGCGATTGCCGCACGCTGCGACTTCATCGAGGCGCTGCCGGAAGGTGTTCACACCATCGTCGGCGAGCGCGGCGTCAAGCTTTCCGGCGGCCAGCGCCAGCGCATCGCCGTGGCGCGCGCCTTCCTCAAGGATGCGCCGCTCCTTCTGCTCGACGAGGCAACCTCCGCGCTCGACAGCGAGTTGGAGGAAGCGATCCGCGAAGCCTTGGGCCGCCTGATGCACGGACGCACGGTGGTCGCCATTGCCCATCGGCTGTCCACGGTCCGGAACTTCGACCGCATCGTCGTGCTGCAAGCTCGGCAAGGTGATTTAGGACGGCCCCCCCGACCGTCTGATGCGCCAGGAAGGACTGTACCGCCAGCTCGTGCAGCGCGAGGTCGACCGCCTGGCCCTGCAAGCCGCCTGACACTCCGCGGGCTTTCGTCCGGTTCGCCGCATCACAACGCTGGAGCGTGCGGCCTCGACGCGCGCGCCAGAATCACCGCCGCAATGACGTAGGCGACTATGCTGGCGACAATCGGCAGCGTGTAGCTGTGGCGTAGATCGAACGCAAAGCCGGCGGCGCTCGGGCCGATCAGAGTGCCGAAGGCAATGCACATGGATATGACGCCGATCAGGGTCCCGAGATTGCGCGCGCCGAAATAGTCGGCGACGACCGCCGGCACGAGCGCTACCCAGCCGCCGTAGAACAGCCCGAACGCAAACGCAAAAGCGGCCAACGGCCAGAAGCTCGCGGACATGGCCCAGACCAGGAATGCGAGCGCCATGCCGACAACCATCACCACGAGAGAAAGCGCGCGCCCCAGCCGATCGGCGAGACCGCCGAGAAAGAAGCGGCCGCTGGTGCTGCCGATGCCGATTGCGGCCATCAGGAGAACGGCCGAAGATTGCGGGATGCCGTGATCGATGGCGTAGGGCACGAGGTGAACGAACGGCACGAACACCCCGAACGAGCCGAGCAGGCTCGCGGCGCAAAGCCCGATGAACCGCCGCGATCGTAGCGCGTCGCGGACGCCGGTCGCGGCGGGGTGTGGCGGTTGCGCATCGAGAAGCGGCGGATCGCCGTCGGTCCCCGTGCCGCGACGGCGCGGATCGTCCTCGACCAACAGGGCCATTCCGCCGCCCACGATCGCCGCAAAAATGCCGAGCACGAGGTAGGCCCCGCGCCATCCCATGGCGTCGATCAACAATGCGGCGGCGGGCGGCATGACCAGCGTGCCGACACCGATCCCGCTCACGGCGAGACCGGATGCAAGACCGCGGCGTCTGACGAACCATCGCTGCACGGCACCGAGGATCGGAACATAGGAGAAACCGATGCCAAGCCCGACGCCGAGGCCGTAGGCCGCGTAGACTTCCGGCAGGCTGCGCGCCAGGCTTGCGACAGCAAGGCCGAGGCCGGTCAGGATCATGCCGGCTACTGCGAGGAGCCGGGCGCCAAAGCGGTCGGCGAGCGGTCCGCTGACGAGGCCCAGGGCGAAATACAAGAACCCGGCCACCGAGAAGACCAGCGAAACCGACCCGCGCGAGGCGGCGAAATCCCGCTGCAACGATGCGATGAAGGCGCTGAACGTGTAGGCGCTGCCGAACCCGACAAACGTAACGGCAAACGCGCCGGCAACGACGAACCAGCCGTAAAAGATGCGGGGACTCGACTGTAGTGATCGATCGGCCACCATTTTTCCCATCATCCCGGCATGGCAGGCATGCAGGCCGTGATCGACTTGGAACGCCAGCCCAACGACGCCTCGCGGCATTGATTGTCTCGCGCCCATCCTGTGTGGAGTGCTGAGACAGGTGCCGCACCAGCGGCATGCCGCGACAAAGCCGGGGCGGTCGCGGTTCTCTGAAGGGAGCCTTGCTGCGCCTTGAGCAGTGCGCATCCTAACGGATTTGCGGAGCGCGCCACCACCCGATCCCGAGCGTGGACAGGTCGGCCGCTTCCTCCTCAAGCCTCGGGCGTAAACGCGCACGCGACTGCGGGACGAGTTGCGCGAGCGTCAAGTCGCACCGATCCCGGACCGCGCGTTCGAACGCCGACTGCTTTTGATTCTGCGACCGATTGCCGCGAAGGTGGACTACCGCTATCATCCTCGCCGCGGTCCGGCTCCGGCCATACGGTCCGGGAACGCCGCGAAGGGTGCTTCGGGTAAAGTTGGGGTGCCCGCCCAGGTTGGAGCTTCGAGCGAGCCGCGAAGCCCTCGGGTTTCGCGTTTGGCAAATCCGCCTCAGGCGGATGCCTATGCAGTAGATTAAGTTGACAATCAACGGGAGGAATAATTCCATGAAGCGGTCGTTAGCTATTCGCACATGGCTGGCCTGCGGCGTCGCCGCAGTGTGTTTGGCAGGAGCGGGCATACCGGCGGGCGCTGCGGAGATCGACGCCAATGCGCTGCTCCGCGCAGACGAAAATCCGAACGACTGGCTGATGTATCATCAGTCGTACAAGTCCTGGAATTACAGCGCGCTGGATCAGATCAACGCCAACAACGTCAAGGATCTGAAAGTCGTCTGGATGCACACGCCGGGTGCGAACAAGCGCGGCGTGCAAGCGGTTCCTATCGTGGTCGACGGAATCCTGTACTACACGACGTCCAGCAGCCAGATCTGGGCACTGGACGGGGCGACAGGCGCCTTTCTCTGGAAGTTCGAACCCAAGATCGACAAGGATCGCGCCGAGGGGACGGTCTATAACCCGTACAACCGCGGCGTGGCTGCGGCCTTCGGCAAGCTTTACGTCGGCACCGTCGACGGCCGCCTGATCGCCGTCGATATGAAGACCGGCAAGCAGGTCTGGGAGAACCAGCTCCTGACGGTCGAAAAGGGCAACAAGGGCTATACCGGCGCGCCGCTGATCGTCAAAGACAAGGTGATCATCGGCGCCGACGGCGGCGAGTATTCGGGATGCTGCGGGCCGATCATCGCCGTCGACGCCAACACCGGCAAGGTCGTCTGGCAGTTCGACACGGTCGGCGGCGACGAGCGCTCCCGGGCCAGCTGGAAGAACGACAGCTGGAAGACCGGCGGCGGCGGCGGCTGGATGCCCGGCGGCTACGATCCGAAGACCAACACCGTCTTCTGGGGCACGGCCAATCCGGCACCCGACTACGACTGGAGCTTCGACAAGTGGCAGACCGAGGGCCCGCGCCCCGGCGAAAACCTCTACACCTCCGGCGTGGTCGCGCTTGACGCGGACACTGGCAAGCTGAAGTCCTACTTCCAGGAGAATCCGCACGACAATTGGGACTTCGACGGCTCGGTCGGCGAGTTCGTGATGCTCGATCGCGACGGCAAGAACTACGTCGTCCATCCCAACAAGGGCGGCTACGTGTACGTCTACAACCGCGATGTCAGCGGCGAGAAGTTGAAGATCGAGAACGTCTGGCATCTCGGCAAGACGTCGAACTTCGTCAAGGACGTCGACCCGAAGACCGGAGAGCTGATCGGCCGGCGCGAGCTCAAGGAGGGCATGAACAAGGCATTGTGCCCGGCGATCGACGGCGCCATCAGCTGGAATTCCGGCAGCTACAATCCCGATACCGGGCTCTACTACAAGATCGGCCAGGAGTTCTGCGCCGACCAGGAAGTGGTGAAGACCGACAACCCGGGTGCCTACAGCGGCAAGCTCTACCTTGGCGCGACCTGGACCGTGGTCGCCCCGCCCGGGCACGACAAGGCATTCGGGCACGTCTCTGGACGTGACCCGATCACCGGGAAAGTCGCGTGGGAGGTCGAGTACAAGTACTTCCCGCTCGCAAGCCTGCTGTCGACCAAGGGCGGTTTGCTGTTCGTGCCAGGTGCCGACGGCATGCTCGACGCGCTCGACACCAAGACGGGAAAGAAGCTGTGGTCACACAACGACGGCCTCGGTCATCACGGCGGCATCATCACGTACATGGCCGGCGGCAAGCAGTACATCGCCGTCACCACCGGCTGGGGCAGCCACGTGTCCGGCAACTTCAAGCCGCTCTACGGCGAGCCCTTCGCCAGCATGCCGACGGATAACGGCCAGTTGTTAGTGTTTGGTCTGTGACGCCATCGCGCGCACATCCGTAACAGGCGCTCACAGTCCGCAAGGACTGTGAGCGTTTCCTTCTCTCGATGACGGTTTCAAACAAGATGCTCGGGTTTGGGCGACTGATGCTTTTGGCCGCCGTCGGCTTCCTGTCGGTCGTCCCGACTACGGCGCCGGCGGCGGAGAACGAGGCTGCAACGGGCGCAGAGGCCAATGCCGAAGTCCCCGTGACCGAGATCAAGAAGCTGTTCGCCAACAATTGCAGCTGGTGCCACGGAGCCTACGGGATGACGGCCGACAAGGGGCCGCGCCTCGCCGGCACCAAGATGACCGAGGAGGAGGTCCGCGAGCGGATCCGGCATGGCAAGGAAGGCTACATGCCGCCCTTCGCCAAGGTTCTCACCGACCCGCAGATCGCGGCGTTCGCCAAGTACATCAAGTCACTGACGCCGGCCGACTGACTTGCGCACTCACCTGGGCCGGCGCAACGCGCACCCACAAATTCAAAGTCTCGCGTTTTGCCACGTCACTTCGGTTGCGCGCAGCGCTTGCCGAACGCGATGACTGCTATGTCCCGCTATTCGGCACGTAGCAGAGAACCTCGCGCGGCTTGATGCGCACGTTCATCTTCATGACCTCGGGCCCGAGAAAGATGACGATGTGCCCGGTGGGGTTGCCCTTGTCCCACTTGATCTTGTGGGCGGGCACGACATAGCGCGTGCCGATATTCTCGTGGACGCGCCCGAGCGGCCCATCATCGCGTTCGTCGGTGATCTCGGCGATGACCCTCTGCGGACCGCCGCGCTCATCGGTCTCGACATGCACGACATCGGCCCAATAGGCGTCGCCTTCGGCGCAGCACGATCGGGTCGGATTGTCGGGCTGCATCAGCGTGCCGAACCAGGCGCGGGTGATCGGATCGATGTTTTCCCATTGCCCGAAGTCGCGTGCCGCCGCAGGGCCGGCCGCGAGCACCGCGAGCAAAACTATTCCCGTGGCAAGAGGCGCTCCCATAATCCTCGCTTCCCTTGTCCCCCCGTGGCGGGGTCAGAGAACATTAGCCGGTGCTTTGGGCGCGCGCTACGTCCGCTTGGTGGCTGCGGAGTTGCCTCATCCGCCTGGGCGGCGGCCGAATGAGCAGATACTTCAGACGATCCGGCGCGCTGGCGGCGTCTCAAAGTCCGACGTGGCGCAGCTTCTCGGGGTTGCGCACGACATAGATCGCAGCAATGCGTCCGGTGCAACACTCGAAGGCCATCGTGCTGATCGACCCGTCAGCTTCGCGCATGACGAAGCCTGCCAGCCCATTGACGGTCGCGGCACGCACCTGCATCGTTTGCAGAGCGAGGTTCTTGCGCGAAACGCCGGCAATGAACCGCAGAATCTTGGCCGCGCCGTGGATCGGGTTGAAGGCGGCGGCGCGCTTGCCCCCGCCGTCCGTATAGAGCACCGCGTCCTCGGCCAGCAGTCGCGCCAGCGCCTGCGCGTCGCCCGAACTCCGCAGCTTCGCGGAAGGCCGCGGCCAGGCGATGTCCCTCCTCCTTCGACGCCGGAAAGCGCGGTCGGCCGGCCTCGATATGCCCACGGGCGCGGGCGGCAAGCTGGCGGCAGGCGGTTTCGCCGCGGCCGAGCGCGGCGGCGACGCCGGCGAAATCGAGCCCGAACACGTCGTGCAACAGGAACGCGGCGCGCTCCAATGGCGACAGCCGTTCGAGGACGAGCATCAAGGCGACGGAGAGGTCGTGCGCGAGGTCGTCAGCCGTGTCGGGATCGAACACCTCATCCACCACCGGTTCGGGCAGCCACTGGCCGACATAGATTTCATGCCGTGTCTTGGCGGACTTCATCCGATCGAGGCACAACCTCGTCACGACCGTGCCGAGGTAGCGGCGCGGCTGTTCGATCGTAGCGGGATCGACCGTGTGCCAGCGCAGGTACGCGTCCTGCACCACGTCCTCCGCTTCGGCCCGTGAGCCGAGCATGCGATAGGCGAGACCCGTCAAAGCGCTTCGATGGGCCTCGAAAGATTCGACCGGGCTGCGTTCGGCCGGCGCGCTCATGCCGCTCGGGTCAGTTCACGAAGCACCGGCCGCAACTCGCCGGCGACGGTCACGCGGGTGCAGGCGCGGCCGTGGCCCATGGCGTATTTCACCGTCGGGAAGATGCGGGCGCCGGTGATGGCGAAAGCGAGCGAGATCAGCGCACGCTTGCCCCATCGGCGAACCACCTCTTTGCGCAGGTCGTCCGCTTCGGGCGCGTGACGCAGGCTCGCCTCGGCGAAACGCACCGCCAAGGAAACGTCGGCCGGCATCGCAGAAAACTCCCGCGACACCACGGCCCGCAGAACCGCCGGATCGACCCCGGCGCGCACGGCCATGTCGACCGTGAGCTGCGTGCACGGCCCGCAATCCTCGGCCATCGTGCCGACGATCCTGACCGCATGATACGCGGCGAGCGGCGCGTCCTTGTGATAGCGGCCCAGGCTGGCCACCTTGCTGAACGCCATCAGCGCCGACGGATCTGCATCGAGCACTTCGTGCATGTAGCTGGCATCATAGTTCCAGGCGCGCTCAAACGCGGCGAGCCGCCGCCGCAGAAGCCATTTGATCATGTTCTGCTCCCTTGTTTGCGATTGGGCCGCGGCCGAGCGGCCGCCAGACGATCCAGATCGCCAGGACCGGCGGCAGAAAGACGGGCGGGAGATCGATGAGCAGTTGATGCAGGTGCTCCCGCCCGGCTGCGGCATCCCAGAGATGGACGGCCGCGTGAAGGGCGAGAAACGCTGCGCCGATCATTGCCGCCGGCCGAGCCGCTGGAGAGATGGCGAACCACGGTAACGCCGCGCCGCAGAGAACATAAGCGACGCCGATGTCGCGGATGAAATGGGCGTTGAAGGGGCCGGTGGCGGCAACGCCGGGGACCGCGGCATACCAGGCAGCAGGCGCCCCAAGCATCACGAAGCCGTTGGCCGCGAGAGCTATTCCGAGAATCCAGGCGACAGCACCGCGCATGTCAGCCACCTCCTTTGGCACTGAGACGAAGCAGGGCCAGCGTTTGTGACATCGCGCCCACGGGTGGATACGCGCGGCTTGAGGCTTCGGTGGAGGTGGAAGCCGGATGGCGGCCGCGGCCTCAGTCGTCGTAGGTCTCATGCACGGCGACGGCGCCGTGCTTCCAATAGGCCGCGGCTTTCACCCGGTCCTTGCGCAACCCACGTTCGTCAACGAGATGCCGGCGCAGGGCCTTGGCAGTCGCTGCCTCGGCGGCGACCCAGGCATAGCCGTCGCCGGGCGGAAAACTCAGGCCGGCGACCGCATCATGCAGAAGCGATTGGCTTCCGCTTTTCTCGGACGCGGCGGCGTCGCCGCGATGCAGCCATTGCACGTCGAGCCGGGTGCGCGTGTCGAAACGCTGCTCCTCGCCGGCGTCGGCGACTTCGACAACGACGAGAGCACGCGTACCGGGCGGCAGCTCCTCCAAGCGGCGGCCGATGGCCGGCAATGCCGTGTCGTCGCCGGCGAGAAGATACCAGTCGAAATCGTCGGGCACGATGAACGAGCCGCGCGGACCGCCGACGCCGAGGAAATCTCCGGGCCGCGCTTGCGCGGCCCACGACGTTGCCGGGCCATCGCCGTGCAGGACGAAATCGATCGCCAACGTTCTTGCCGCGGCATCGTAGCGGCGCGGCGTGTAGTCGCGCGCCGCCGGCCTCGGCGCATCGGCCGGATACACCGGGCCGTTGGGGCTCGAGGTCGGCAGCACCGGCTTGGCCTGTCCCGGCTGGGGGAAGAAGAGTTTCACGTGATCGTCATGCGCGGCGCTGACGAAGCCGGCGAGCTCGTCCCCTCCGACCGTGATGCGCAGCATCTTCGGCGTGATCCGGCCTACGCTCTTCACTTCCAGGAGGCGCAGCTTGGTGTCGTGGCGAACGCGGCGCACAGTGCGTTCCGCGGTTTGAGACAATTGAGTCATTCAGTACCTTTCACGTGAATTCCGCGCCCCTTCCGGCTACTTGGGCGAACCCGCGACTTTCACAAGAGTATTGCGCGAAACTTTCGACTGGGACAGTGTTCCCAGCAGCCTGACAACCAACATCGGGATCGACCATGAACGATCAGCCGAAAACCGTTTCGCCTGCGCCACAAGTCGCGCCAATCGGTTCACCGGAAGAGACTGGGCTGTCGCCGGGAGGCCTCGCCAAGCTGACCGCGATCATGCAGCGCGAAATCGACGCCCGCCGCCTGCCGGGGGTTTCGATGATGATCGCGCGGGGCGGCAAGGTCGGCTATCGCCGCGACCTCGGCGTGCTGCGGCCGGGCGGCCCGATAATGCCCGGCGACGCAATCTTCCGCATCTATTCGATGACCAAGCCGATCGTCTCGGTCGCGCTCATGATGCTGGTCGAGGACGGACGGCTGTTCATCGCCGACCCCGTCGCGAAATACATCCCCGAATTCGCCGATCCGAAGGTCGGCGTCGAGAAGGACGGGAAGCTCGAACTGGTCCCGGCCAAGCGGCCGATCACGGTGCAGGATCTGCTGCGCCATACCTCGGGGCTGACATACGAATTTACCGGCGAATCGGCCGTGCAGCGTCTCTACGGCGAGGCGCGGTTGTTCCGCGATCTTCCCAACGCCGAACTCGTGACCGAAATCGCCAAGCTGCCGCTCCTCGAGCAGCCGGGCGTGGCCTGGCATTACAGCCATTCCACCGACGTCATCGGCCGCATCATCGAGGTCATATCGGGCCAGACCCTGGGCGCGTTTCTGCGCGAGCGCCTTTTCGCGCCGCTCGGCATGAGCGATACCGGCTTCTTCGCGCCCGCCGACAAGCACGAGCGGCTCGCCGAGGCGTTCGCGAACGACCCCGATACCGGGGCGGCGGTAGAACTCATCAACGTGCGCGCCGCGCCGCGCCTCGAAATGGGCGGCGGCGGGCTCGTCTCGACGATGGACGACTACGCGCGCTTCCTGCTGATGCTTTATCGCGGCGGCACGCTCGGCGCGGCGCGCATCCTCGGCCGCAAGACGATCGCGTTCATGACCGCCGATCACCTCGGCCCGGAGGTGCGCATCGGCACGCGTTTCCTGCTTGCGCCCGGCCACGGCTTCGGCCTCGGTTTCGCCGTGCGCCGTGATGCCGGAATGGCGCCGACGCCGGGGACGGTGGGCGAATACTTCTGGGGCGGCATCGCCGGCACGGCGTTCTGGATCGCGCCGCAGGAGGAACTGATCGCCCTGATGATGATCCAGGCCCCCGGTCAGCGCGACTACTACCGGCAGCTCTTCCGCTTTCTGGCGCACGCCGCGCTCGCGTAGTGGAAGCCGGCCCTGGCGCGAAACGGCGGTGCGCTCACGAGCGCGCCACCGGCGGCACGTAGGTTTCGAGCTCGGGCGCCGGCAGCCGCACGGTCTGGCCGATCTCGGCCGAGCGATAGAGCGCCATCAGCATCTCGGCGACGGCGACGCCGTCGTGGAAGGTCTCCATCGGCTGGCGCCGGTGGCGGAACGCCTCGACCATGTGCCGGTCCTCGCCGATATAGCCGTAGATGTCCGGCTCGTTCTCCACCACGGGCATCAGGCCCTGCTCGGCGTTCTGCTTCTCGACCAGATCCTCGCCCTGCCCGCCGGTCACCTCGCGCGACAAAAATACTTTCAGGCCGGTGTTGAGCGAGGAGAACTCCATCGAATATTCCGGGCCGAGGAGCTCGATCAGGATGCGCAGGCCGGCCCCGACATAAGCCCACGAATTGGTCGCTTCGACCATCACTTCATGTCCCTCGGCGTCGCGGAAGGTGAGCGCGCCACGCGCGAAATCCTCGGCCGGCCGCACGGCGTAGTCGACGTCGGCGCCCATCATGTTCTTGAGCCGGGTCACGTATTCGGGCCGCGTCCATTTCAGATTGCCGACCGTGGCGCTGGCGCTGACCAGCTTGAGGTCGGTGCGTGGCGCACCGGGCCTGCTGAGCAGAAAACGGCCCACCTCGACACTGTGACAGGTCATGTCGGAAAGGACGCCGCCGCCCTGCCGCTGCGCCTGCCAGAACCACGGCATGTGCGGCCCGCTATGCTCCTCGGCGGCGCGCGCCAGATAAGGACGGCCACAGACCGGAACGGCGCGGCGCCACACGATGTCCTTGCCGCGCTGGACGGCGCTCGAGAACACCTGGTTTTCCAGGTAGCCGTGCATGAGCTTCGCATCTTCGGCGAGGCGCAGCATCTCCCGCGCCTCGGCGAGCGTCCGGCCGAGCGGTTTTTCGCACGCGACGCCGACGAGCTTCGCCCATCCGGCCTTCACCAGGCGATGGATCTCACGCATGGTGTCGAGCCGGACGAAATTCGGCACGCCGATCCATACGGCGTCGACCTCGCCGGAAATCAGCATCGCCTCGAGCGACGGGAACGGCCGGCAGGGGCCGAGCTCGAGCGCATTGGCTTTTGCGGCAATCGCCTCGCGATTGGCGGCGGTCGGACTGTAAACTCCCGACACGGTGACATGACGCACGGACAGGAGCGCCTGAAGGTGAAAATTGGCGATGAAGCCGCTGCCGATCAAACCGATGCGCAACGTTGGAATGGACGCGCGACCGTTCATGAAGTCCTCCACCTTGCCGGCGTGATCGGCCTGCACCGTTCGCACGCGCCCGAATGGTGAGCCGCGCGTCGGAACTCGTTGGGCCGTCCCAGCAACCCGCCGGGTGCCCATGCGTACAATGCCCTCGACTTTACGAGAAAATAGCTGTTGCGTGGGGCATCATTGTTCGACGGCTTTCGTCCTGGCGCCGCGAAAGCCTCGGCTTGGAGCGTTACCATGTGCGGCATTGCCGGCCTGATCGATTGGCGCGCGGCGACGTCGGCTGACGCGTTGCGCGCGGCCGGCGAGGCCATGAACGAAACGCTGCGGCACCGCGGTCCTGATGACAGCGGGATTTGGGCCGAAGCCGAGAGCGGCGTCGTGCTCGGCCAGCGCCGGCTCGCGATCATCGACTTGAGTCCGGGCGGCGCCCAGCCGATGCACTCGGCCGACCGCCGCTACGTCATCACCTTCAACGGCGAGATCTACAATTATCGCGACATCCGCAAGGAGCTTGCGGCCGCCGGCCGCGCCATGCGCAGCGATTCCGATACCGAGGTGCTGCTCGAAGCCTGCGCGCTTTGGGGCGTCGAGCCGGCGATCGAGCGCACGATCGGGATGTTCGCCTTTGCACTGTGGGACCGCAGCGCGCGCACGCTCCACCTGGCGCGCGACCGCCTCGGCATCAAGCCGCTCTATTACGCGGCTTCGCCGGATCGTTTGCTGTTTGCCTCGCAGCTCAAAGCGTTCCGCGCTCTCCCCGGTTGGCAGCCGACGATCGATGAAGACGCGGTCGCGGGCTTCCTGCGGTTCAGCTATATCGCGCAGCCGCGCACGATCTACCGCGAGGCCGCGAAACTTCCGCCCGGCCATGTTCTCACCCTGCGCGCCGGGCGGACGCCGGAGCTCAAATGCTTCTGGGACGCCCGCGCCGTCGCGATTGCCGGACAGGCGCGCAACGACCCTGCGCCCGACGAGAACGAGGCGATCGAACAGCTCGACGCGTTGCTGCGCGATTCCGTGAAGCTGCGCATGATCGCCGACGTGCCGCTCGGCGCGTTTCTTTCCGGCGGCATCAACTCCTCGACCGTGGTCGCTCTGATGCAGGCGCAAAGCACGCGCCCGGTGAAGACATTCTCGATCGGATTTCATGCCGCGGGCTACGACGAGGCGCAGTATGCCGGCGGCGTCGCCGCACATCTGCACACCGACCACACGGAATTCTATGTCGAGCCCAAGCACGCGCTGGAATTGGTGCCGCGGCTTGCCGACTGGTTCGACGAGCCGTTTGCCGACAGCTCGCAAATCCCGGCGCTGCTGATATCCGAACTGACGCGCAAGCACGTCACGGTAGCGCTCTCCGGCGACGGCGGCGACGAGCTGTTCGCGGGCTACAACCGCTACCTCTGGGCGGAACGCTTTCTGCGCGTCGCCGACGCCCTGCCCCAGCGCCTGCATCGCCCGATGGCCGCGGCGCTCCGCACGCTGCCGCCCGATACCTGGACGCGCCTGTTCAGGTGGTTGCCGTTCCTGCCTCGTACGGCGCTCGCCGGCGACAAGCTGCACAAGATCGCAACCTTGCTCGATGATGCGTCGCCCGAGACGATCTACCGGCGGCTGGTCAGCCAATGGCAACGGCCGGACGAGATCGCGACCGCTGGGCACGAACCCGCAGGGCCGTTGGCGGATGTGACCATCGCCGGCGATTTCCCGGAGCTCGTGCCGCGCATGCAGTTTCTCGATCTCGTCACCTACCTTCCCGATGACATCCTGACCAAGGTGGACCGCGCCACCATGGCGGTCGGATTGGAAGGCAGGGTGCCGCTTCTCGATCACCGCGTCGTCGCCTACGCCTGGACGCTGCCGCGACGGTTCAAGATACGCGGCGGCGAAGGAAAATGGCTGCTGCGGCGCGTGCTCGATCGCTACGTGCCGCGGCGCCTGATCGACCGGCCGAAAATGGGCTTCGCCGTGCCGATCGACTCCTGGCTGCGCGGCCCGCTGCGCGATTGGGCGGAGACGCTGCTCGCCCCGAAACGCCTGGCCGCTGACGGTCTGCTGCGCGTCGAGCCGGTGCGGCGCGCCTGGGCGCAGCACCTCGCCGGCACGCGCAATTGGCAGTATCCGCTGTGGACGTTGCTCATGCTGCAGGCTTGGCGCGAGCGATGGGCGTGAACGACGGGGGTGAGATGATCTTGTCTTCCAGCGCAGCACGCGAGCGGGCGCTGTCGGCCACTCGGCTTTGGAGTAGACGAGCAGTGACGGCAGCGGCCGACACGCTCAGCCTTCCGTGCAGGTCCTCGAGCGTCCCGAGGCATTCTCTCCGAGTTCGAAAAATGCTGCTTCGAGATGTCCGACGCCGACGTGAGCGCGGTGAACCTCTCCCCTTTTGCTTGCTGCTTTGCGTACGCATTCCAGCGCCTGGGTCACGCTCGCCGACTCTGCGTCCGGTGCGTGCGTGCTGGTTCGCGTTCAGCCATTAAGCCGCGTTTCAAACCGGCATGCCGACGCCGCATTGGGCGCGGAAGGCAACGCGGACGCGATATCGCGAACCTCGTGTCCTCCACTGCAAACATTGATGTTTTTGGCTTCGTTCTGCCAAAATGTTCCGGGTCGTAGGATTATTGTCCTTCATGATATTGGCTTGCGGCGGCGCGCGGCACGGTGGTATTGATCTTGCGATCACGCTGCATCTTTCGAAGTAGTGCACGTGCCGCCCTGATCTGCGCCCCCAAAATAGTTTTCGAGGGATCACCGCCCATTCAGGTGCCCTCTTGACTTATTTTATCATGTGATGATAATATTACTCATATGCAAAAGGAGACAGTTTCATGCCGAATCAGCTCTCACGTCGACACTTTATCGGCGGCTCGGACGCCCGGATCATCATGGGCGACGATGAGAGCGCCCTCCTGCGGCTATGGCGCGAAAAGCGCGGCGAAGTCGAGCCGCAGGACCTGTCGGGCAACCTCATCGTCCAGCTCGGTCGGGCCACAGAGGATCTGAACCGACGCTGGTACGAGGCCAATACCGGTCAGGTCATCACCGACGTTCAGCGGCAGGTCCGGCATCCAACGGTACGCTGGATGGCGCGCCACGCTGGACGGCCGAGTCCAGGCCAACGGGGCGGTTTTCGAGGCCAAGTTCATGCTGCCCTGGTCGTTCTCGGAGGAAGCGGCCGCCGAGAAGTACATGGCGCAGCTGCAGCACAACATGTGGGTCGTGGCTTCGCGGATCGGCGGTGCTCTCGGTGATCACCGGCGGCGGAAAATGGGTGGAGATCACAACGCATGCCGATCCGCTCTATCAGCATCTCATCGTCACGGCGGAGCGGAAGTTCTGGCGCTGCGTGGAGAGCGGCGAGCCCCCTCGCCTGTTCGGGGTCGAGCCGCCAAAACCGCGCATCGAGGCGGTTCGGATTGTCGACATGAGCGGCTCCAACGCCTGGGCGGAATTCGCCGGCATCTTTGCCCGGACTCGGGCGGCTCATCTCGAACACGAACAAGCCAAGACCGAACTCAAGAGCCTGATGCCGGAGGATGCCAAAGAAGCGATCGGCCATGGCGTCCGCGCCAAGCGCTCGAAATCCGGCGCCATCAGTTTCGACCTCCTCAGCCAAGAGGGCAGCCATGCAGCGGTCCAGTGAGTCCATCGCCTGCCTCGCGGCGGCATTGGCTAAGGCGCAGGCGGAGCTGACCAACCCAGAGAAATCGCTGGTGGCGACCATTCGGCCGAGTGGCCCCGGCGAGGCCGAAAGGTCGTTCCGCTATGCCCCACTGTCGAGCGGGCTCGACATCGTGCGCAAGACCTTAGGCCAGCACGAGATCGCGACCGTGCAGACCACGGCGATCGACCAGACCGCCGGCATCGTCAATCTCACGACGGTGCTGGCGCATGCCTCAGGGGAATGGATTGCGTCGGACTGGCCGGTCTGCGCCATAGCGAGACGGCGACACCGCACAGGATGGGAGCGGCCCTGACCTATGCCCGCCGTTATGCGCTCTTCACGCTGGTTGGCATTGCCGGGGAGGACGACATCGACGCCCCCGATCTTAAGGCGCCGGTACCCTCCGCATCGGCAGTTGCGAAGCCGGCGCCTAATAGGCATGGCCCGCTGAACGGCGGCCAGGGCCATTCCCAAATCTCGGGCCGTCGCGGCGCAAAAGTCGTCCAGCATCCCACAAAGCCAATCCTCGGCGCCGAGGCATCAAGCCTCTTGCGCGACCAGCTTCTTGGGGAACTCACGGCAATTGCTTCATCTGACGACGCCGCCATCTGGGCTCATCGAATCCTTGGCGCTAAGAACAGTTTGACCGCAGCCGACGCGCGGCAGGTCGAAGATGCGTTCCAGGCCAAGCTGACAACGCTCGACGGCGCGGCTGAAGTCAGCGACCAACCATTATCGCCCGTCATATCCGCGGCCCGGCCATCGCCCTCGTCGCTCGAGCGGCGACCAGCTGGGCCTACCGGGACGGCCGTTGCCGACGGCATCGACAAGAGCCGGTTGGCCCACCCCGAGCCGCGGCGCTTTCGTGACAAGGAGCACGTCAGGTTCGTGGCCAAACAGCCGTGCCTGATTTGCGGGCGCAGACCGGCAGATTCCCATCATCTTCGCTTCGCGCAGCATCGCGCGCTCGGCCGCAAGGCCAGCGATGAGTTCACCGTGCCGCTGTGCCGAGGGCATCATCGCGAGGTCCATCGCTATGGCGATGAAGCTGCAGTGGTGGAAAAATGCCGGCGTTGATCCAACCGTGACTGCCCGCGCGCTATGGCTGGAGACGCATCCGTTGCCGAGACGCAGATGAGCAGCGAAAGCGCGACCTCGCTGGCCGCTGTCGACATCGATCAAAGAAACGCCAAGCGCGGTCGGCCGATCAGCGAACGAGGCCCCAATGACAAAACAAAGCCAATCATCGCGTGCTGGCCCCCAATGACTTCCTTCCGACAGATCGCGGCCAACCGCCGCAATGCTCGTAAGAGCACCGGTCCGACCTACGGAGGAAGGCAAACAGCGTTCCCGCTGCAATGCCGTCCGCCACGGTCTCACGGCCGAGACGGTGATCGGCGCACTGGAAGATGCGGAAGATTACAAAGCCTTCGAAGCAGCCATCACTGCGGATTATGATGCTCAATCCGCGGTCGAGCGGGAACTGGTACTGCGATTAGCCAGTCTGCTGTGGCGGCTGCGCCGCGCCACGACAATGGAGACTGGCCTGTTCGAAATTCAGGCCGACCATCTGAGTAGAGTTCAGGCGGCGCGCCAGTTCACCCGGCCTCTCGAGACGTTGTCTACGCGCTGTTCGGGCGGACCGACTCAGGCAGTTTCGACCACGATCCGGCATGGCACGGCATCGCGAACGAAACGGAAGCCGTGCCGGGCTCCACGCCGAAATCTATCGAACCTGCCGTCCATCCGACCGCTGAGTTCGCGCGGTGCTTTTTGCGTCTCGCCAATCTGCCCAATTACGCGCTCGATCGCCTCTGCCGATATGAAGCGACCCTTTGGCGCCAAGTCCGCCAGATCCTGTTTGCGCTTGATGCCCTGGATCGCCGCAAACCGCAGGACAGAAATCGCCCATTCCGCGTCGGCGGCCGGCAAGACCTGCCGGCCTACGAGCGCGATGAGTAATGAATTCGAGCGCGGCGATCGAGACTTGCTCGGCCAGTCTGGCATTTGATGGGGAAGCGCCTCGGTCGAGAAATTTGGGTTCGTTTCGTAACAGCCGGCCTACATGAGTTCCTTCATCGACTGTTCACTTGGCCCCAGCCGATTACAAATCTTCGGTAATAGGTGCCGCCGCCCGCACGATGTGCAGAAATCCATCGTACCCTGTGATACATGAATTAATAAGCCTGTAGCGCATTGGGGCTTGGCTGATAGCGCATTGTGAGCTTGGCTGAACGTATCATAGGTCTGTGGTAAATTCGAAGTCTGACGAGCAGCTAAAGTCATGCGAACAAGTACCTTTGCCGCCTCGGCCAGCCGTTCGCTTGAAAGCACGGACGGACAGAGAAAAGGCTCCTGCCACGTCCGATCGAACGGTACTTACCGAGGTATCGGCTCAACCGTCAAAAGGGGTTTTCGCGCCGATCCTTTCCTGATTGCGCGGTCATGAGGAGACGCCGCTGGGAGTATCCAGCATGGGTGTGAATGACGCCGCGAATCTTAGATCGGGCAACGGTTCGCGATTTCGGCCGCGAATGGCGGCGTTTCGATCAGGACGCCGTTGACGACGCGGAATTGCTGCAGCTGTTCCAGGAGTATTTTGCGGTCTTTCCCTGGGACAGCCTTCCCGAGCACGCCACTGGCTTTGATGCGGGCTGCGGCAGCGGCCGCTGGGCCGCGCTCGTGGCGCCGCGAGTCGGCCATCTCTATTGTGTGATGCCAGCGCCGAAGCGTTAGCGGTCGCACAAAGCAGCGAACGTCGATCGGGCGACCGTCCGCGATTTCGGCCGCGAATGGCGGCGTTTCGATCAGGCTGCCGTCGGCGAAGCGGAATTGTCGGAGCTGTTCCAGGAGTACTTCGCGGTCTTTCCCTGGCAGAGCCTCCCGGACCATGCCGTCGGCTTCGATGCCGGCTGCGGCAGCGGCCGCTGGGCGGCGCTCGTGGCGCCACGCGTCGGTCATCTCAACTGTGTCGATGCCAGTGCCGACGCTTTGGCGGTCGCCCGGAACAAGCTCGCCGCGGCGACCAATGTGAGCTTCTACGAAGCCTCCCTCGACGCCATGCCGCTCGCCGACGGCAGCATGGATTTCGGCTACAGCCTCGGCGTCCTCCACCATTTGCCGGACCCGCGCGCCGGCCTCGCCGCCTGCGTCAGGAAGCTGAAGCCCGGCGCGCCGATGCTCGTCTACATCTACTACGCCTTTGACAACCGGCCGGCCTGGTTCCGGCTGCTGTGGCGAGCCAGCGACTACCTGCGCCGCGCGGTCGCCAAGGCGCCGTTTCGCCTGAAATCGGCCATCGCCGAGCTTTTTGCCGCCCTGGTCTATTGGCCGCTCGCCCGCGGCGCGAAGCTCTTCGGAAATCTTGGCGTCGATGTCGCCAATTGGCCGCTCAGCGCCTACCGCGGGCGCAGCTATTACAGCATGCGCACCGACGCGCTCGACCGGTTCGGTACGCGCCTCGAGCACCGCATGACGCGGGCGCAGATCAGGACGATGATGGAGTCGGCGGGATTGCGCGAGATCCGCTTTTCCGACGCGGTGCCGTTCTGGTGCGCCGTCGGGCGCAAGATCTGATCTTGCAGCAGCCCATGGGCTCGCGCCAACCCGCGATCAGTGGCCCGACCAAAAGGGAGCGCCCACCGCTCGCCCGCGAGTAATAATTTCACATTTACTCATCAATATGTTACGCAAGTCAAGCTCAATGTTCATCGACTGAACAAAGTGCTTGACGTTCACACGATGAACGGGGTAGCCGTACCGCTTCGGGGGATATCTTCATGCTCGAGGCTACGCAGGGCGACGAGGGGCCGGACAATTCCCGTATCGTGCTCGGGCTCCTCAGCTCGGTCGAGCGCGATGGCGGCCAGTCGCAGCGGCGGCTCGGGTCCGAGCTTGGCATCGCGCTCGGCCTCGTCAACGCCTACCTCAAGCGCTGTGTGAAGAAGGGGCTCATCAAGGTCAGCCACGCCCCTGCCCGCCGCTATGTCTACTATCTGACGCCGCAAGGATTTGCGGAAAAGTCCCGCCTCACCGCCGAATACCTCTCGTCATCCTTCAGCTTCTTCCGCCGGGCGAAGTCCGACTGCGATCTCGCCCTGAAGGCCGGCGCGGAACGCGGGTTTATGCGGATCGCGCTTGCCGGCATTTCCGACCTCGCCGAGATCGCGATGATCTGTGCGCCGGAAAACGGCATCAAAGTCACCGCTGTGGTCGATGGCGCCTCCAAGCGCACGCATTTCGTCGGTGTGCCGGTGGTGGCGTCGTTCGATCGGATCGCCGGGGACTTCGACGCCGTGCTGGTCACCGACATGCAGGCGACCGCCACGACCCTGGAACAAGTCGTCGCCCTGATCGGCGGCGAACGCGTGTTCGTCCCCAAACTGCTGCTCGAGTTGCACCACCGGCGCAGGGCGAAGGAGGAGCAATCGTGACCACGCCGGAAACATCCTGGCACGTGGTGCAGACCCATATCCATGCCGAGGCGAAGGCGCAGATGCATCTTCACCGGCAGGGTTTCGAGACCTATTTGCCGCGCTATCTCAAGCGCCGGCGGCATGCGCGGCGGACGGAAACGGTCGCGGCCCCGCTCTATCCTAGTTATTTGTTCGTCGGCTTCAGCGCCGGCATCCATCGGTGGCGATCGGTCCACTCGACGGTCGGCGTTGCGCGGCTGGTATGCAACGGCGACGTCCCGGCCGCCATCGACGGTTCAATCATCAGCGGTCTCAGGCACCGCGAGGATGCCCAGGGATTCATTCAGCTTCAGCGCCGCCCGCAGTTCGCGTCCGGGGACAAGGTGCGCGTGCGTGAAGGCGTGTTCTGCGACTGCCTCGGCTTGTTCGAAAGCATGGGCGACCGCGAGCGCGTGATCATTCTTCTCGACCTGCTCGGCCGCAAGGTGCGGGTGGTGCTGGACGAGGATTACGTCGCCGCGGCCTGAGCCGTGTGCGCAATTGACTGGCGGCCCGTTCGGGGGACCATCGAGTCACCCGAAGTGCGGTAGCGTGCGAAAAGCGCGCGGCGCCGCCGAGAAGGAGTTCATGCCGACCGAGACACCCCGCGGCCGCACCGTGGAACCGCTCGCGAGCGCACCGGCCGTGGAGCCGGAAGGCCGCACGTCCGCACCGCCGTCACTTTCGGTCATCCTGCCAAGCTACAACCACGGGCAATGGCTGCCGCGCTCTCTCGGAGCGCTCGTTGCGCAAGCCGGACCCTCGATCGAGATCGTGCTGATCGATGATGGATCAACCGACAACAGCGCCGCCGTCATTGCCGACTTCTGCAGGCGCCACGATTGCATCCGGCTCATCCGCCACGACGCCAACCGCGGTCCGCTTGCCGCCGTCGCGACCGGCATCGCCGCGGCGCGCGGGGAACTCCTTCTGTTTGCAGCGGCCGACGATTTCGTCCTGCCGGGACTGCTGGCGCGCGCGGAAACGGCACTGCGCGACCATCCCGACGCCGCCTTCTTTTGTTCCGAAGTCGCGGTGGTCGACCGCGCACGCCAGGTGGTCGGATACCGCCCCGTCGTCCCTCCCCGCTTCACCAGCGGTTACGTGTCACCGGCTGCCATGCGGCGCGAAATCCAGCGCACGGATAACTGGTTCTTCGGCCCGAGCGTCGTCTATCGGCGCCGGCTGCTCGCCGAGATCGGCTATTTCGACGAGTCGCTCGGCACGCTCTGCGACGGCCTGGCGCAGCGGTTGCTGGCTTTCCACCACGGGTTCTATTTCGCTGCCGAGATACTCGCGGTGTGGATGGTCGATCCGCAAAGCCTTTCGGCCCAGACGTCGATGTCGGTGACCGAGAGCCGCCGCGTCATCGATGCCGGAACGCGCTGGATCGCCGCTCATTTTCCCGCCGACGTGCGCGACAATTATCGCGCCGTCTTCGGCCGCCGGCTGCGGTTCAACATGGCGCGGCAGCGCCTCCTCGGCGAAAGCGGGCGAAACGGCGCGGACGGCGTCTGCGACCTGCTGGACTGGGGACCACACGCGCGAACGCTGACCCGCTTCCTCCACCGGGTCCCGCTCCTCGGCAATGTGCTGGTTCTCGCCCTGATCACCTTGCGCATGCGGCCGATGAGCATCCCCGCGCTCGCTGACCTCGTGGTGGTGGAAGCGAGTGTCGCAGCGCGGGCAACGGGCCGCGCTCGAGCACCGTCTCGCGGACGCCGGCAGTCCTGGCTTGGCATAGCGGAACGAAACCGATGCAGAGCATATCCGCGCTCAACATTCCGCAAAGCGGCCCCACGGCATCGCGCTACGCCGTCGCCCTCTTTGACGTCATCGCCGGCATTCAAGCGGTTGGGATCTGGGGCCGGCTCGGCTGGCGGGAGAACAAACGGCGCTACCGGCGCACCGTGTTCGGGCCGTTCTGGACCACGGTGAGCCTGGCGATGTTCGTCATCGCGCTCGGCTTGGTGTGGTCCAACCTGTGGCATATCGACCCGAAGGTCTATCTGCCGTTCCTGACGTCAGGGATGCTGTGCTGGGCGCTCCTGTCGACGGTCTGCGCCGAGGGCGCCGGGGGGATTGTCGGCAATGAGCCGCTCATCAAGCAGCTCCGCATCAGCTATACGTTGCTCGCTTGCGCCACCGTGTGGCGCAACGTCATCGTCTTCCTCCACAACCTCAGCATCTACGTGCTGATCTGCATTTACGGGGGCGTTCCCTTTACCTGGGCGACGCTGCTCGTGGTGCCCGGATTGCTTCTCCTCTGCCTCAATGCGCTCTGGATTGCCGTCTTCCTCGGAGCCGTCTGCGCGCGCTATCGCGATGTCCAGCAACTCGTCGGCAACATTCTGCAGATTGCACTGTTCCTGACGCCGATTCTCTGGTCCGCCGATCAACTGACCGGGCGCGCCGCGATCCTGGCGGACTACAACCCGCTGCATCACCTGATCACGATCGTTCGCGAACCGATGATGGGCAAGGCGCCCGACATGCTGCATTGGGTCGTTGTCTTGGCGGGGACGCTGCTCGGCTGGGCGCTGACCGTTCACGTCATGGGCAAGTTTCGCCATCGGATCGTCTACTGGCTGTAAGCTGTTGGAATCCTGCCTTGGCGCAAATCACCCTCGATAACGTCGTCACCGAGTTTCCGATTTACGGGGCACAGCCGAGCCTGCGTAGCGCGCTGTTGGGCCACGTCGGCGGAGTCCTGCGGCGCGGCAGCAACGGCACGGCGAAACGGGTCATCGTGCGGGCGCTCGACAATGTGTCGCTCACGATCAACCACGGCGACCAGGTGGGCATTCTCGGCCACAACGGCGCCGGTAAGTCGACCCTCCTGCGCGTATTTGCCGGAATCTACGAGCCGACCCAGGGCTCGATCGCATCGACGGGCGCGTTTCTCCTCTGTTCAGCACCTCGCCCGGGCTCGTCACTGACGATACCGGTTACGAGAACGTCGTGACCTGCGGGTTGCTGCTCGGGATGACGCGCGACGAGATCGAGCGCAAACTGCCGGAGATCGAGGCCTTCACCGAGCTCAGCGATTACCTGGCGCTGCCGGTACGCACCTATTCGTCGGGCATGCTGGTGCGGCTCGGCTTCGCCATCGCTACCGCGATCGATCCGGAAATCCTGCTGCTCGACGAAGGGCTCGGCGCCGGCGATGCGCGCTTTGCGACGCGCGCCGCTAACCGCGTGAAGGCGCTGATCGAAAGATCGAGCATCATGGTGCTGGCCTCGCATTCGGATGAACTCATCCGCCAGATGTGCAAGCGCGCGATCCTGCTCGACCGCGGCCAGGTCATCGCCGACGGTCCGACCGAGGAGGTGCTCGAAATCTACGCGCGCATGAATCGGGGCGAGCCGCGAACCGCTGCCGGCGCCGCCCGCCGAAGAGCGTGAGCAGGCGTCAGGCCAGCCCTGCGGCTGCGGTCTGAACACGCATCCAGGACCGGCAAGAATCGGGACAGCGGCGAATTACCGCCGTCTATCAATACAGGCAAACACAACATCAAGAGGGGAACGATGACCAACCTCAAACACGTCAAGATATTTGCCGACGGCGCCGATCTCGACGGCATCCTGGCGCTTTATAAGAACCCGTCGATCAAGGGCTTCACCACCAATCCGACCCTGATGCGCAAGGCCGGCATCGGCGATTACGAAGCGTTCGCCCGGCAGCTGGTGGCGGCGATTCCCGACCGCCCGATCTCCTTCGAGGTCTTCGCCGACGATTTCGACGACATGATCGCGCAGGGGCGCGTCATCGCCTCATGGGGCGACAACGTCAATGTGAAAATCCCGGTGACGACGACCAAGGGCGCGTTCACCGGCCCGGTGGTGCGCACGCTCGCCAACGCCGGCGTTGTCGTCAACGTGACCGCGGTCATGACCGCGGAGCAGGTGGAGCGGGTCGCCGAGTGCCTCGCGCCGAACGTCGCCGGCGATCGTGTCGGTCTTTGCCGGGCGCGTGGCGGACACCGGCCGCGACCCCGTGCCGATCATGCGCGCCTCATTGCGGGCGCTCGCCGCCCGCCCAAAGGCGGAGCTGCTCTGGGCCAGTCCGCGCGAGCTCCTCAATATCTTTCAGGCCGACGAGATCGGCTGCCACATCATCACCGTCAGCCACGACGTGCTCGCCAAGCTCTCGCTGGTCGGCAAGGACCTCGACGAGTATTCGCTGGAGACCGTGAAGATGTTCCACCGCGACGCCACCGCCGCCGGCTTCAAGATCGCGGTGCAGGAGCGCAGAGCGGCGTCCTGACCACCGGCTCCGCCGTCACCAGTTCGCATTCACGTTGGAGGAGGAGATGCCGAACAAGTTTTCGCGGGTATTCGTCACCGGAGGTGCCGGCTACGTCGGCTCGGTGCTCATTCCGCAGCTGCTCGAGCGCGGCTACACGGTGACGAGCTACGATATTTCCTACTACGGCGACAACTTCCTGCCCAAGAGCAACCCGAATCTCAAGGTCATCCACGGCGACATCCGCGACACGGCGAAGCTCGCCAAGGCGATCGCCGGGCACGACGCCTTCATCAGTCTGGCCTGCATCTCCAACGACGCGAGCTTCGAGCTCGACGAAAAGCTTTCGACCTCGGTCAATCTCGACGCCTTCGAGCCGATGGTGCTTGCCGCCAAGAAGGCCGGCGTGACGCCGCTTCATCTATCGCCTCGTCAAGCTCGGTCTACGGCGTCTCCGACCAGCCGAACGTGACCGAGGACCATCCGCTGGTGCCGCTCACGCTCTACAACAAGTACAAGGGCATGTGCGAGCCGCTGCTGTTCAAGCACACGGACGACGAGCTTCGTCGGCGTGATCTTTCGCCCGGCGACGGTGTGCGGCTATGCGCCGCGGCAGCGCTTCGACCTGACGCGTCAACATTCTCGACCAATCACGCCATCAACAACGGCAAGATCACCGTGTTCGGCGGCGAGCAGATGCGGCCCAACCTGCACATCCACGACTATTGCGACGCGGTGCAGGTGCTGCTCGACGCGCCGGACGAGAAGATCGCCAACGAGATCTTCAACGTCGGCTATCAGAACATGTCGATCATGGACATCGCCCTGCTGGTCAAGCGCGTGGTCGAGGAGGAATTCCCGGACAAGGGCGACATCGACATCGTCACCACGCCGAGCGACGACAAGCGCTCCTATCACATCAATTCCGACAAGATTCGCCGCGTGCTCGGCTATGCGCCCAAGCGCACGATCGAGGACGCGGTGCGCGACCTCTGCCGCGCCTTCAAGGACGGCAGGCTTCCCAACTCGATGACCGACGACATCTACTACAACGTCCGCCGCATGAAGAACCTTCAGGCCGCATGAGCGACGCGCGAGCGCCGTCGTCACCGGCGGCGCCGGTTTCATCGGCAGCCACATGGTCGATCTGTTGCTCGCCCGCGGCTACCGCGTGCGGGTGATCGACAATCTCGTCGGCGGCCGCGAGGCGAATCTTGCCCAGCACGCCGGCGAGCCACGGCTCGCGTTCGAGCAGCGCGACATCCGGCGGCTCGACCCCGGCGACGCGCTGTTCAAGGGCGCCGATCTCGTCTTCCACTTCGCCGGCATCGGCGACATCGTGCCCTCGATCGAGCGGCCGATCGACTACATGGACACCAACGTCCAGGGCACCGTCCGCGTGCTCGAATGCGCGCGCGCGGCGAAGGCGAAGAAGTTCGTCTACGCGGCGTCGTCGTCCTGCTACGGCCTCGCCGCCGTGCCGACCCGCGAGGATCATCCGATCGCGCCCGAGTATCCCTATGCGCTGAGCAAATATCTCGGCGAGACAGGCGGTGCTGCACTGGCATCAGGTCTATCGGCTTGCCGGTCAACTCGATCCGCATCTTCAATGCCTACGGCCCGCGCGTGCGCACCACGGGCGCCTATGGCGCGGTGTTCGGCGTCTTCTTCAAGCAGAAGCTCGCCGGCAAGCCGTTCACGGTGATCGGCGACGGCACGCAGCGGCGCGACTTTCTCTACGTGACCGACGTCGCCGAGGCGTTCCTGCGCGCGGCCGAAAGCGGCTTCAGCGGAGCGATCTGGAACCTCGGCGCCGGAAATCCGCAGAGCGTGAACCGGCTCGTCGAGCTCCTCGGCGGCGCCGGTCGTGCATATTCCGAAGCGGCCGGGCGAGCCCGACTGCACCTGGGCGGACATCGGCAAGATCACGGCGCGATCTCGGCTGGAAGCCGGTGGTGCCGTTCGATCAGGGCGTCAGGCGCATGATGGAGGACATCGAGCTCTGGCGCGATGCACCGCTGTGGGACCCGCAGTCGATCGCGGACGCCACCAAGACGTGGTTTGAGTATCTGGGCGAGGGAGGCCTGAGGTCGATGGAATCTTTCGGCAGCCACTACCAGCACAAGATCAAGACAGCGGAGGAAATTGCGGCGCTCGTCGGCAACCCGCCGCGCAAGCGCAAGGTGATCATGTGCCATGGCGTGTTCGACGTCGTCCATCCGGGGCATTTGCGGCATCTGCTCTACGCCAAGAGCAAGGCCGACATTCTCGTCGCCAGCCTGACCGCCGACCACCACATCTCGAAGGGGCGCTATCGGCCGCACGTGCCGCAGGACCTGCGCGCGATCAATCTCGCCGCCTTCGAAATCGTCGATTACGTGATCATCGATCCCGAGCCGACGCCGCTGAAGAACCTGGCGCTGATCAAGCCCGACATCTTCGCCAAGGGCTACGAGTACCAGGCGAGCGGCCTGCCGCCGAAGACGCAGGAGGAGCTCGAGGTGATCCGCGGCTACGGCGGCGAGATCATCTTCACGCCCGGCGACTATCGTCTTCTCCTCGAGCCAGCTGATCGAAGCGGCGCCGCCGTCGCTGCGCATCGAAAAGCTGCTGATGCTGATGGAGAGCGCCGACCTCACCTTCGACAAGATGCGGCGCGTGCTCGATACGCTCGGCGGCCGCCGCGTCCATGTCGTCGGCGACACCATCGTCGATACCTTCACCTACACGCACCATGATCGGCGGCCAGACCAAGACGCCGACGATCAGCGTCCTGTTCGACAAGAAGGTCGATTACATCGGCGGCGCCGGCGTCGTCGCCGAGCATCTGCGCGCCGCCGGCGCCGACGTGACCTTCTCGACCGTGCTCGGCGACGACCCGCTGAAGGATTTCGTGCTCGAAGGGCTTGAGCAAGACCGGCGTCAAGTGCAAGCCGCTCATCGACAAGACCCGGCCGACCACGAACAAGAACGCCATCATCTCCGGCGGCTATCGGCTGCTCAAGGTCGACACGCTCGACAACCGCTCGATCTCCGACGGCATCGTTCTCAACCTCGCCAAGGCGATCGCCACGGAAAAATCCGAGGCGCTGGTGTTCAGCGACTTCCGCCACGGCATGTTCAATCGCCGCACCATCCCGACGCTGACCGACGCGATCCCGGACGGGATGTACAAGGTCGCGGACAGCCAGGTGGCGAGCCGCTGGGGCAACATCACCGAATTCCACGGCTTCGACCTGATCACGCCGAACGAGCGCGAGGCGCGCTTTGCGCTCGGCGACCAGGATTCCGGCGTGCGGCCGCTGGCGGCGAGCCTTTACGACGCCGCCAAATGCCAGACGCTGATCCTCAAGCTCGGCGACAAGGGCGTGCTCACCTGCCGCGCACGGCGACCACCAGGCGCTCGACTCGTTCTTCGTCGTCGACAGCTTCGTCGACCGCCTGGTCGACGGCGTCGGCGCCGGCGACGCGCTGCTCGCCTATTCGACGCTGTGCATGCTGGCGAGCAAGTGCGAGTTCACGGCAACGATCATCGGCACCATGGCGGCGGCCTGCGAATGCGAGAAGGACGGCAACGTCCCGATCACCATCGAGGACGTTCACCACAAGCTCGACGCGGTGGAGCGCGAGGCGAAGTTCGATTAGCGCCTCCATGCGCGTCATCGTCGTCGGGCTCGGCGTCCAAGGGCACAAGCGCCGGCGCTTCGCGGGATCCGACTTTGTCTCATCCGTGGACGTGCGCAATCCCGAGGCCGACTTTCGGGATGTGCGCGAGGTTTCGCTGGACGCATTCGACGCGGCGCTGCTTTGCATTCCCGACGCGGCGAAGATCGGACTGCTCGGTTATCTCGTCGAACATGGCAAGCACGCGCTTATCGAAAAGCCGCTGGTCGCGGAGGACGAGGCGGCGCTCGCGCGGCTGCAGCAGGACGCGCGCGCCAAAGGCGTCGTGCTCTATGTCGCCTACAATCACCGCTTCGAGCCGCACTTCGTGCGCATGCGCGATCTGGTCAAATCCGGCGAGCTGGGCCGGATCTACCGCTGCCGCATGTTCTACGGCAACGGCACGGCGCGACTCGTGCGCAATTCCGACTGGCGCGATCACGGCGCCGGCGTGCTCGACGATCTCGGCTCGCACCTGCTCGATACGGCGCGGTTCTGGTTCGGCGACATCGGCGATGCGTTCTCGATCGTATCGGCCGACTGCTTCGAGAACCGCAGCCCCGATCACGTCGTGTTCGCGGCCCCCGGCGCGCGCCCGCAGCTGGAATTCGAAATGACGCTGTTGAGCTGGCGCAATCATTTCACCTGCGACGTGTTCGCCGAGAACGGCAGCGCGCATATCAGCTCGTTGTGCAAGTGGGGACCGTCCGAGTTCACCCACCGCACGCGCATTCTGCCGAGCGGCCGACCGCCCGAGCAGTCGGTGACGCTGGTGCAGGACGATCCGACCTGGGCGCTCGAATACGAGCACTTCAAGACGCTCTGCCGGGAGCGGCGGCCGACCGATCTTTCGACCGACATCTGGCTCAATCGCGTGCTGCGCAGGCTCGGCGCCGAGACGGCAGAGATGGCGCGCGCGTCATGAAGCCCGTCATCGGTTATGCCGGGATGACCCATCTCGGCCTCGTATCGGCGAGCGCAGCGGCGGGGCAAGGCTTCCGCACGGTCGCCTTCGATCCCGATGCGTCGCTGATTGGCCGCCTGGCAGATGGCGATCTGCCGGTGAGCGAGCCCGATCTGCCGGAGCTGATCGGCCGAGCCGGAGACAACCTTGTGTTCAGCGCCGACGACGGCGCGCTCGGCGGATGCGACGTGGTGTACGTCGCGGTCGACGTGCCGACCGACGATCGGGGTCAGAGCGATCTGGCGCCCATCAAGGCAACGGTCGAGCGCGTGCGCCGCAAGCTTGCCGCCGACGGCGTGCTCGTGATCCTCTCGCAGGTGCCGCCTGGATACACCCGCGCGCTGCCGGTGCCGCCGGCGCAGCTCTACTACCAGGTCGAGACCCTCGTCTTCGGGCGCGCGGTCGAACGCGCGACCAAGCCCGAGCGCTTCATCGTCGGCTGCGCCGACCCGCGCCGCCCGCTGCCCGCGGCGCTGCGCACGTTCCTCGAATCGTTCTCCTGCCCGATCCTGCCGATGGCCTACGAGAGCGCCGAGCTTGCCAAGATCAGCATCAACTTCTGCCTGGTGGCATCGATCACGGTCGCCAACACCTTGGCCGAAATCTGCGAACGGATCGGCGCCAACTGGTCGGACATTGCGCCGGCGCTGAAGCTCGACCGGCGCATCGGCCCGGGCGCCTATCTCAGCCCCGGCCTTGGCATTGCCGGCGGCAATCTCGAGCGCGACCTGCGGACGGTGGTGCAGATCGGCGAGGCGAAAAAGACCGATGTCGGCGTGGTGAGAGCGTGGCTTGCCAACTCGGCGCATCGCAAGGATTGGCCGTGGCAGGTGCTGCAGGACCACAATTTGAAGGACAAGCCCAGCGCCAAGATCGCGGTGCTCGGGCTGGCCTACAAGGAAAACACCCATTCGACCAAGAACTCGCCATCGCTCGCTCTGCTGGCACATCTGCGGGGAATGCAGGTCAAGGTCCATGATCCGGTGGTACCCGCTTCCGTGGCCCCGTGGACGACGGGGGCCGCCGATCCCTTGGCTGCGGCGGAAGACGCCGATGTGCTGATCATTGCGACTCCCTGGCCGCAATATCGGGAACTCAAGCCGGGCGATCTGGCACGGGCGATGAAGGGGCGCGCCGTGCTCGATCCCTACCGCGTGCTCGACGGCGATGCCTGCACGGCCGCCGGCCTCACCTACCACACGCTCGGCATGCCGCCGCTCGCGCCGGCAGCATAAGCGATCCCGATGTTGCACCATCGCCATTCCTCGCCTTCTCCGCCTGCCCGCACGATCGTGCTCGGCTCGGGCGGTTTCATCGGCGGCGCGATCGTGCGCAAGCTCGAAGCGTCGGGGCGGGCCGTTGCCGGGCTCGGACGCAAGGAACTCGATCTGCTCGCGGCAGGCGCGGCGGAGCACCTCGCATCGCTGCTGCGGGCGGAGGATGCTCTCGTCGTCGTCTCGGCCCGGGCGCCGTGCAAGACGCCGGCGATGATGCTCGAGAACATCGGCATGATGGCGGCGGTGTGCGAGGCCGTCGCGAAGCGGCCGGTGGCGCATCTCGTCTACGTCAGTTCGGACGCCGTCTATGCCGACGGCCCGCTGCCGTTGACGGAAGCCTCGCCGGCCGCGCCGACGAGCCTGCACGGCGCCATGCATCTCGCGCGCGAGCAGATGCTGCTCAGCATCGCCGGTTCGATCCCGCTGGCCATTCTGCGGCCCACGCTCGTCTACGGCGCCGGCGACCCGCACAACGGCTACGGGCCTAACCGCTTCCGCCGCCAGGCCAATCGCGGCGAAACGATCGTCCTGTTCGGCGAGGGCGAGGAGCGCCGCGATCACGTCGACGTCGGCGACATTGCCGAGATTGCGGCGCTCGTGCTCGACCACCGCTCGGCCGGCGTGCTCAACATCGCAACCGGCACAGTCGCAAGCTTCCGCGCATTGGCGGATAAGGCGGTAGCCCTGGCGGCCAAGCCGGTCGCCATCAAGAGCTCGCCGCGCACCGGTCCGATGCCGCACAACGGCTATCGCCCGTTCGATCCGGCAGCGACGCTCGCCGCGTTTCCGGGCTTCCGCTACACCGCCATCGATGCCGGCCTTGCGCGGGCGCAACGGCAGGAATTCGGCTGATGCGGCATGTCGACCTGTTGCGCGCGCTCCCCAAGACCAAGCGCAACATCCAGAAGCGCGCCGAAGCCAAGGACCCCGCCGTCATCGCCATCGCCAAGCAGTACGGCGAAATGTATTGGGACGGGCCGCGCGAATACGGTTACGGCGGTTATCGCGACGACGGCCGCTGGCATCCGGTGGCCCGCGACATCATCGCCCACTATGGGCTCAAACCGGGGATGCGCGTCCTCGATGTCGGCTGCGGCAAAGGGTTTCTGGTCAAGGCGTTGCTCATGGAGTGTCCGGGCCTGGAAGCGTTCGGCCTCGACATCTCGCTCTACGCGCTGATGCACTGTGCGCCCGAAGTGGTCGGCCGTCTCCATCTCGGCACCGCGGAAAAGCTGCCGTTTCCCGACGGCTCGTTCGATTGCGTCCTGTCGCTCAACACCATTCACAATTTTCCGCGGCCGCGCGCGGTCATCGCCATGCGCGAAGTCCAGCGGCTGAGCAACGGACGCGCCTTCGTTCAGGTTGACTCCTATCTCACGCCTGAGCAGAAGGAAGTGTTCGAAAGCTGGGTGTTGACGGCGGAATTCCACGATTACCCCGAGGGGTGGCTGAAAGTCTTCGCCGAGGCCGGCTACACCGGCGACTACGACTGGACCATCATCGAGTAACTGATTTCAGCGGCTGGCCGCATCGCGCGGTTCTCAGCGCATCCCCGGCGAAAGCGGGAATCGAGCATGGGCGGATCGCGGCGGATGAACCGGGTCTCCGCTGGCGCGGCACGAACGGAGCTTGAACGACTTCATGGGCAAGAGATACGCGATCTTGGGCGGCGGCGGATCGTTCGGCATCCATTCCGCGCTGTATTTGCTGGATCACACCGATCCGGAGCTGGTCATGGGCATCGGCCGCAATCTGCTGCGGCCGGAGCCGTTCTCGCTCAATATCGAGAAGCGCAAGCGCTACGAGTATCACGCCTATCACGTCACCTATGAGCTCGACCTTCTGCTCGAACTGCTCGACCGCAAGAAGCCGCAGGTGATCGTCAACTTCGCGGCGCAGGGCGAGGGCGCCGTGTCGTGGAAGCACTCGTGGCGCTTCTTCGAGACCAATTCGATGGCGCTGGCGCGGCTCACCGAGGAGCTGATGAAGCGCGACTGGCTCGAGCGCTTCATCCAGATCGGCACGTCGGAGATGTACGGTTCGGTCGAGCACGCGACCAAGGAGGACGAGCCGATCAAGCCGTCGAGCCCCTACGCCGCCTCCAAGGTGGCGTTCGACATGTACCTGATGTCGGTGCACAAGTTCCTGAAATTCCCGATGAACATCGTGCGGCCGTCGAACGCCTATTGCCCCGGCCAGCTGCTGCATCGGGTGATCCCGAAGGCGGTGATCTGCGGGCTCAAGGGCGAGAAGCTGCCGCTGCACGGCGGCGGACGCGCGGAGAAGTCGTACATTCACGCCCGCGATCTCGGCCGCGCCATCCACCTGGTGGTGGAAAAGGCGCCGCTCGGCACCGTGTATAACGCCGGCCCGGCACTGCCGACCTCGATCCGCGAGGTCGTCGAGCGCACCGCCAAGGCGCTCGGGATTCCCTTCGACCAGCTCTGCGAGGTCACCGGCGATCGGCTCGGCCAGGATTCGCGCTACTGGCTCGACTCATCGGCGATCAAGCGCGACGTTGGCTGGGAGCCGCAGATCGGCTGGGACGAAGGGCTCACGGAGATGGTCGACTGGGGGCGCAAATATTTCGACGCGCTCAAGACCTGGCCGACCGATTACACCTTGCGGGCGTGAGCGAGCCGTGAACGACAGCGTGACGACGACCCGCGCAGCCGTATTGCGCAACAGCTTCGATGCCGCCGCCGCGCGCCAGCGGTGCCGGTCCTATCGCGTCCGCATCCTCGACATCTCGCAACAGGTCACCGCGCTGCACGTGGCGCCGGCATTCTCCTGCATCGAGATCACCGACCTGATCTACAACAATCTCATGCGCCGCGAGGCCAACGGCGACTACCGCGACGTGTTCCTGATGTCCAAGGGTCATGGATGCATGATCCAATATGTCATCCTCGAGGAGCAGGGCGTTCTTTCGCGCCAGGATATCGACAATTACTGCAAGCCGAACGGGCGGCTCGGCGCCCATCCCGACTACGAGACGCCGGGAATTGCCGCCTCGACCGGCTCGCTCGGCCACGGGCTCGGCATGGCCACCGGCCAAGCCTACGCCGAGAAGCTCAAAAACACCGACGTTCTCATCTACTGCGTCCTCTCCGACGGCGAGTTCCAGGAAGGCTCCACCTGGGAAGCGATGATGATGGCGGCCAACCTCAAGCTCGACAATCTCATCGCCTTCATGGACTTCAACGATTTCGGCGGGCTCGAGCATATGAGCGACGGTCATCCGGCATTCTATCCGCTGGTCGAGAAGGCCGAATCCTTCGGCTGGGAAGCGGTCGAAGTGGACGGCCACGACGAGGAGGCGATGCGCGAGGCGGTGACGAGCCGGCGCGGCGGCCGGCCGATGCTCGTCGTGTGCCGCACCGTGAAGGGCAAGGGCGTCTCCTACATGGAAAACGTCGCCATCTGGCACTATCGGTCGCCGAACAAGGACGAATATCAACAGGGCCTCAAGGAACTGGCGGAAGCGCCGTTATGAGGAATCGCTTTGCCGACACGTTCTACGAGCTGGGCAAGGCCGATCCGCGGCTGTGCGTGGTCGTCGCCGATATTTCGCCGGCGGGCTCGATCGCCAAGTTCCGCAGCGAGTTCCCGCGCCGTTTTGTCAATACCGGCGTCTCCGAGCAGATCATGATCGGCATGACCGCCGGAATGGCGCAGCGCGGTCTGCAAGCCCTTCGCCTATACGATCGCGACCTTCACCCTCTACCGCCCGTTCGAGATGGTGCGGGACGATCTCTGCTATCAGAATCTTCCGGTTACGATCGTCGGCATCGGCGGCGGCGTGACCTACTCGACTCTCGGCGCCACGCACCACGCGCAGGAGGACGTGGCGATCGCCAGCGCCATCCCCAACCTCTCGGTGATCGCGCCGTGCGATCCGAGCGAAACCGAGGCGGCGACGCGCTGGTGCGCGGCGCAGGAGCAGGGTCCGGTCTATCTGCGGCTCGGCAAGGCCGGCGAGCCCGATCTCTCAAAAGATGCGCCGGACGCGTGGGCCTTCGGCAAGCTGCGACGGCTGCGGGCGGGACGCGACGTCTGCATCCTCTCCTACGGCCCGATCATGAAGCGGGCCTTTGCCGTCGCCGAACGGTTTGAGGCGGCCGGCAAGAGCGTGGCAATCGCTTCGGTGCACACGCTCAAGCCGCTCGACCACGAAGACGCTGTCGGAAATCTTGCAGACTTTCGCCCATGTCGTCGTCATCGAGGAATGCGCGCCGAACGGCAGTCTCGCCATGCGCGTAAAGGAACTCGCCTGGGATGCCGGCGCGGCCTGCCGGATCGACACCTTTACGCTCAAGGATGCCTTCATCCACTGCTACGGCAGCCACGACGATATTCTCAACGCCCATGGGCTTGGCGTACCGGAGATGGCCGCGCGTCTTGGGCTGCAATGAACGCCTGCGCGTCCGTTCAAGCTGAGATACACGTCGAGAAGCTGGGGATGGCATGAGTACCGCCGTTATGGAAGCCAAGGAAGCCAAGACCAGTCCGCTGGCGATCGCAGGCGGCAAGCCCATTCGCACGCGGCCGATGCCGCCGCGCTGCGCGCTCGGCGATGCCGAGGCCGCCGCCCTGCAGGAGGCGGTTGCCTATTATCGCGACAACAAGATCGACCCCGGCTATCAGGGCGTGTTCGAGAAGCGCTACACCGACGCCTTCGTGAAGTTCATGGGCGGCGGCCATGCCGATGCGGTGGCGACCGGCACGGCGGCGCTTTACGTCGCGGTCGCCGCATTGCGGCTTGCCGGCGGGCAGCGAGGTCATCGTCTCGCCGATCACCGACCCGGGGACGCTCTCCGCCATTGTGTTGAACAACCTGGTGCCGCGGCTCGCCGACAGCGAGCCGGGCAGCTTCAACATGGGACCGGAGCAGTTCGCCGCCCGGATCACGCCGAACGTCCGCGCCGTCATCGTCGTGCATTCGCTCGGCCGCGCCGCCGACATCATCGGCATCGTGCGCGAAGCGCGCCGGCACGGCATCAAGGTGGTCGAGGACTGCAGCCAGTCGCACGGCGCGCGGGTCAAGGGCAGTCCGATCGGAAATTTCGGCGATATCGCCGCGTTCTCGACCATGTACCGGAAGAACCACATGACCGGGGGCGCCGGCGGCGTAGTCTTTTCCAAGGACATCGAGCTTTTCCACCAGGCGCTCGCCCATGCCGATCGCGGCAAGCCGTCCTGGGCCAACGATTTCGACGATCGCAACCCGAACCAGTTCCTGTTCCCGGCGCTCAACTTCCACACTGACGAACTATCGTGCGCGATCGGCACGGCATCGTTGGAGCGCGTGCAGGATACGATCCTGCGCCGGCTGACCTTCATCGCCGAATTCGCCGGCCGCCTGAAGGACCGTTCGCAGGTCTGCACGCCGTTCGGCTATACGCCGAACGATTCGCCGTTCGTCTATCCGATCGTCGTCGATCGCGCGCGCATCGCCTGCAGCAAGCAGGAATTCGCCAAGGCGGTGCTCGCCGAAGGGATCGGGCTGAACCCGCACTACCAATATCTGGTGGCCGATTGGCCGTATCTGAAACCGTATATGGCGGACGATTTCGACACGCCGAACGCCCGCGACATTCGCGACCGCTCATTCATGCTGTATCTGAATGAGAACTACGGCAACTCCGAAGCCAGCGACTGCGCGAGGGCGATCATCACGGTCGAGAAGCACTACGCGCGCTAGGTTCGCCGTCGCGCGAACCGATCAGCATCGTCGAACTCGACCTGAGCCAGCGCGCGCCTATGCTCCCGAAGCACTTCCTGACCGACGAGAGCCCGCTGCAGACCGGCGACGCTGTCGCGGCGATCATTGTCGTCGAGGATGGGCGCTATCTGCTGCAACTGCGTGACGATATCCCGCGCATCTTCTATCCCGGATTTTGGGGTTGCTTCGGTGGCGGGGTTTCATCCGGCGAGGAGCCCGCGGCGGCACTCAGGCGCGAACTGCGCGAGGAGCTTGAATTCGAGCCCAAGGATTGCGCCCAGCTCCTCAGCCTCGATTTCGACCTTCGCGGCATCAACGGCAAGAAACACTACCGGCACTACTATCTCGCCACCACGACACAGGCGGAGTCCGGCCGCTTCGTGCTGCACGAGGGCGTCGCGATGAAGTTGTTCACGCCGGCTGAAATCTTTGCGCTCGCGAACGTCACGCCCTACGACGCGTTTGCCCTCTGGATACACAGCGCCAGAGGGCGCTTGTGGTAGACCTGCGGACAGGCATGACCGCTCTTGAGGCAAGTTGCACCTCGCTGTGGACAGCGGCGTAGACCCGATACCAGTGAACATGACGCAGCGCGCCCACCCATCCGATCCCGTGCTTGACCGGCCGTTTCACTTCGCCGTGGTCCTGTGGGGCGAGCGCTTCCGCAATTATTTTCTCGAATACTGCCTGCCGAGCCTGCTTTCGCCCGGCAACATCCCGGCACTGGCGACGCGCGCCCCCAGCAAGTTCTTGATCGCGACGCGGCCCGAAGACTGGGCGGCGATGCGCGCCACGGCGATCTTCAAACGGCTCGAAGCCCATATCGAGCCGGTATACCTGGAGATCCCGCCATGCCCGCCGGGCCGGACCGGCTGCGAGCATATGGGGATCGGGCATAAGCTCGCCTGTGAACTTTCCTTTCGCGAGAAAGCGTACGCCGTGCATGCGACGCCGGACTGCATGTTCTCAGACGGGGCGGTGGCGCGGATGCAGGCGCTCGCCCGCGAAGGAAAGGAACTCGTGCTTTGCGCGGCGTTGCGGTTCGGCGAGGAGCCATTCTTCGCCAACCTGCAATCGCGCGGCTTGCTCCCGGCGGAGCGCCGCCGCGACAGCGGCCAACCGCTTGCCCTGCCAGCGCGCGATCTCGCCTGGGCGGCGGTCAACGGCTTGCACACCGAGACGCTGGGCTACGAGTGGGAAGCGCCTTACTTCGTCCTCATGCCCGCGACCGCATGGTGGCGGGTCCCTAACGAGGACGGCATCGTGCTCCATTGCCTGAGCTGGGCGCCGCTTCTTCTCGACTTCGCGGCGGTCGCGAAACTCGACACCTCGATGCTCGACTACTGGACGATCGACGGCGATTTTCTCCATCGCAACATGGGCGCGAGCAAATCGATTGCAGTGATCGACGATTCCGACGAAGCCTTTCTCGCCAGTTGGGCGCCAATGGCGGAGAAACTCGAAACGATCAAGCCCACTCGCCTCTTTGAAAACAATACGGTGCGCGAGTTGGTGCACGCGGCGCAGCTGCGCCGCACTTACTACGGGCCGTACATCGATCAGCTCAAGCGCCGGCTGTTCCTGCATACCGTCCGCTGGCACGGTCGGCCGCTCAGCGAAGCCTGGCTGCCGGTCGAACGCAAGGCCAGGCAAACGCTGGGCGCCTATATCGACGAAGCGCGCGCGCCTAGCGAGGCCAATTCCGCCGGATGGAGCTTGCTCGTCGCCCTCACCGCCGCGGCGCTCGCGATCGGCGAGCCGCTGATCCACGCCTGGTTCTATCGCGGCGCGGTGCGCCGGCGCCTGGCGCAGATGCTGCGCGGCGATCCCGACGCCATCCGGCGCGGGCTCTGGCACCTCGAGCGTGTCGTCCGTCAGCTTCTCGGACGCCCGTTCAACAAACCCGCGCCCAGGCCGCCGGCCTGAGCGCGACGACATCACACTTGGCGACAGTGAATGAGGGAGTACGAATGACTGCGCATATAAATCCGCTCGAGCAGGTTCTGGGCCTCAAGCTACCCGCCGAAGGCGGCCAGATCGCGTTGCGCGACAAGCCGTACGTCGTCAGCGGCGGCATCCTGCGACAAAAGCAATTGATGGCCGATATCCAGGAAGACATCGCCAATTTCTACGACATACACTGGAAAGAACCGGGCGCCTACGACAACACCGCCAGCGACGCCTTCCAGGTGCAGCTGTTCCGCGGCATGTTCCCGGGCTTCGAGGAAAAGATCGGGCAACAGGCCAAGACCGGCATGGTAGTGCTCGACGTCGGCTGCGGCTCAGGCGTGGCCGGACGCGCGTATTTCCACGACGTCTTCGACCGCATCAAATATATCGGCGTCGATATGTCCTCGGCCATCGAGCAGGCCAAGGCCGATTTCGCCAAGCTGAACATCCCCGTCGGCCTGCTGCAGGCCGAGCTGAACACGCTGCCGTTCCCCGACGAGTCGGTGGACTTCGTCTTCTGCCCGGGCGTGTTGCACTACACGCTGGACATGAAGGAGGCGATCGCCAGCCTGGCGCGCGTCCTCAAGAAGGGCGGCCACTTCATCACCTGGGTCTACAAGCGGCAGAAACCGATCCGCCACCTCACCGACGACTATATCCGCTCGGCGATATCGAAATTGCCGCCGCGGGAAGCCATTGCCGCGGTCGAGCCGTTGACGGAACTGGGCATCGCGCTCGGCAAGGTCAAGGAGGAGGTCGAAGTCCCCCACGACATCCCGTTCCTCGAGATCAAGAAGGGAAAATACAAGGTCCAGACCTTCTTCTACTATCACATCATGAAACTCTTCTATAATCCCGACCTGCCGTTCAAACGCCACGTCATCAACAATCTCAACGCCTACGCGCCGAAACACGTCCTGTTCCTGCCCGAGGCGGAAATCCGTTCGTTCTTCACCGACCTCGGTTTCAAGATCGAGTCGTGGAGCGCCGAAGGAAACGGCATCGGCATTGTCGCGGCGAAAGCTTGAGCGAGCACGCAATGAGCGGCCAGCAACTCGATTTCAACACCAACGGCCTGCCGCGCCTGCTGCGGGCGCCGTCGCTTGCCAGCCTGCGCGAGGATTTGCTGGCGCAGGAGCCGCCGCTCAGCAACGGCGGCCTCAAGGCACTCGCCATCCTCGGCGCCGGGCCGGAAGGGGCGCGGCTCGCCGAAATCTGCCGGAGCCAGGGAATCGAGATCGTCGGCGCCTATGACGGCAATGCGCGAAAGCGCGGCACGCCGTTTGCCGGCCTGAGCGTCTATCCGTCGGAGGCGTTGACCCGGCTCCCTCGCGATGTGCCGATCGTCATTGCCTCCCATCGCGTGCTCGGCGGCTACGAATCGCTGCGCGCGCTCGGCTACACCGCCGTGCCCCTCGCCTACCTGCAAGTCGCGGCGCCGGACCGGTTCCCCCCGCATGCGTTCTATGACGGCTTGCTCGAGGATCTGTTCGCGCATCGCGAGCAATATCTTCGATTGTCCGAGATGCTGGCCGATGAGCAATCCCGCGCCACGCTCAACGCCATCATCGCCTACCGGCTCACCCTCAACCCGCTCTACCTGCGTGATGTGGTCGATTGGAACCTCTATGGCGCACTGAGCTTCGGCGAGGACGAAGTCTACGTCGACGGCGGGACCTACAACGGCGATTCCATTGCGCTCTTTGCCGAGCACGTGCGCGACAGGTACCGCAAGGTGTTCGCGTTCGAGCCCGACAGGGAGACCTTCAAGGTGCTCAGCGCACGTTTCGGCTGCAATCCGCGCGTCGCGCTCTTCAATGCCGGTCTCTATTCCCGTTCGGGCGGATTGGGCTTCACTGCCGACAGCAGCCGGGCGGCGAAGATCGATCCGAACAGCGCCTTTCAGATCGACGTCGTCAGCCTCGACGATACGATCAAGGAGAAAGTCACGTTCATCAAGATGAACATCGAAGGTGCGGAAATCGAAGCGCTGAAGGGCGGCCGCAACCTCATCGGCGAATACGCGCCGAAGCTGGCGATTTCCGGCTATCACCGCCCCACCGATTTATGGCAGCTGCCGCGGCTGATCATGGAGCTCAACTGCGCCTACCGGCTTTATGTCCGTCAGCAGGACGGCGGAATCATCGAGAGCGTGATTTACGCGGTCCCGGGTTGATGCCGCTCGGGCCGGTCGAGCGCATGCGATCAAGGGGCGGCGCCGGTACGCCCTGTCCCGAGGAGCCTGGATCGAAGCCTGCGCAGGACAAGACGCAAGTTTTCCCCGAGGAGCCGGGGTAGTACAGCGCCCCGAACGAGACGATGTGCAGGGCCCGCCGCGTGAAGTGCACGCTTGCCATTGCCAGATAGACCGTCCAGCGCAACACAAAAAGGATCGCCGCCGTCAGCGCGAACTGCCAGCTTTCATGGGTGTTGAAAGCACTCTGCATCAGCGCCCCGGTCCGCGCCACGCTATCGTCATAGGTCGAGTCGATCGCGTCGCCGTGGATGGTGACCGGCACGCTGTAGAGCCACCTTCGCCATGGATCGAGGTCCGCGCTGCGATGAAATTTGCTGATCTCATAGAGCCGCTTGACCGTCCCCAGGCGCAGCAGGCCGAAGATCGCGTTGATGATGCGTGCGCGGCGATTGTACCAGGAGAAGTCGAACTCCTTCTCCGGAGTGAGCGACGTGAACGTGCCGTGTGCGGTGTCGTTGAGGAGCGCAACCTGGTTGGACTCGCGCAAATGCCCGAAGTTGCGCGATACGTAGTATCCGTCGATGGTGCTTTCGTTCAGCGTCTCATCGGCGTAGAGCGGGATCGCCCCGTAGTCGGCAAGCAGCAGCGCCCAACTGACCGTATAGAGGATGAGGCCGTCGCGTTGCGGAACCCGCCAGAACGACCAGATCGGGTAATTGTCGAACTCCCGTCCATCGAAGTCGTAGCGCAGGATTTCCGGGTGCAGCCCGTTGGCCGCCACCGATCCCATGAACGACGGCGACAACGCCGCCGGGCGATCGGGCTTGAGAAACCCGGCAGCTCTGACGCGGCCAAGTACCGCCTCCATGTTGAAGCGCAGAGCCGGACAGACAACCGCCTTCTTGCCGGACTCGATGAGTTCGACCGCGGTCTTGATCAAGCCGTCGGAGCAGAGGAGATCGGGCGCGAGGAAGCCTGCGACCGCCTGATCCTGGTAGGCGCGCCGCGCCGCCAGGCGATGTCCCTTCGACATGTGCAGCTGGATCGCCGCTCCCGCCTCGGGATAGCCGATGAACAGCGGCAGCGGCTCGACATGCGCGGCGAGCTCGCGCATCAGCGGACGCCGCTTCAGCGCGCTCCAGTCTTCGCTCGTCGTGCAGACGATGAGCTTCGATCCGGGGCGGCTCTTGAGCACCGGAACATTGTCGGGCGCCAGCAACGTCGGCAGCAGCAGCGAGTAGAAATAGTCGCGAAATTCCTCGCCCCAGAATGTGAGCATGAAATAGAATTTGCGCGACCCATTGGCGCCCGACGCGTCGTTAGCCGGCATGCTTCGTCCTTCAGCGCGGACCTACGCCAAGTCCCCAGATGTAGTGCGCCATGGGTCCATAACCGGTGTGGACGACTTCGTCGTTCATCGAAAACATGAACACGTTCTGAAAATACTGCGAGAGCATCTCGCGCAACGTCTGCTGTGTCTTCAGGTTGACGTGACCGGCGCGCGAATGTTCGCTGGCATATTGCTCGGCGTTCTTGTTCGGCGTTCCCATCAGCACGAAACCGTCGGCGGTGAGGCTGCTCACGAGGTTGCCCATGAATGACGGCTCCTCTTTAGCGTAGATGTGCTCGATGACGTCGACCAGATAGACGGCGCGGGCGCGCTCCGGATAGGGCTTGGCGCGGAAATCGTGATAGTGGAACTCGATGTTCTTGAAGGCTTCGCAGCGGACGCGGTTCTGGCCGATCGTCTCTTCATCGATGTCGATGCAGATCAGCCGCTTGACCGACTGGGCGACGATCGGCGCGCCGAAGGCGTCGCCGCATCCGATCTCGATGGCCACGTCGGCGCCGGCGAGCATCTTCGACGCGAACTTGTAGCGCGAGGTGATGAACGACAGCATGCGCGGGTCTTTGACGTAGGCCTGCGCCGTCGCCCGTCCCAGCGAGACGTTGAAGTTGTCCAGATTTGTACGGATTGATAGCCAGAGAGACTTTGAGTCTTCGGTGTTTGCCATTGCGTGTTGTTACCGATCAGAGGTTCAGGAGAGCGGGAATAATTCGGATAGCATACGCCTCGCCTTCAGTGTAGCCTCCTTTTGCCCGGCCGTTGTCCTCACAGCCCGTCAACCGCGGAACTCAGCTCCAGGAAAGTGTGCGCCATGATCGATCACTCCAAAGCACCTTGGGTCGACCCGACGCTCGGTTGGAAGCCGCTTCCGATCCCCGAACTGCCGGAGCGACTTGCTGATCGATTTCGCGACCAAGTGCAACCTGCGCTGCCCGATGTGCCCGGTGTGGGGTTCGGAGGACAACAACGCCATCGATTCGGTCAAGGGCGTGATGGATCTCGAGGCATCGAAGCGCCTGATCGAGGAAATGGCGCCGGCCCATCCGCTGATCCAGCCGAACATGTACGGCGAACCGCTGCTGGTGCCGAACCTGCGCGAGCGCCTGGCGGACATGAAGGCCCGCGGCATCTCGATCGCGATGAATACCAACGGCCTGACACTCGACGATGATCTGGCCACGTTCATGGTCGAGATCGAGGTCGACGCCATCTCGTTCAGCATCGACGCCGTCAGCCGCGAAGCGTTGATGAAGATCCGCGGCATCGACAAGATCGAGAAGATCGAAGCTGCGGTGTTCCGCATGCTGGCGGCGCGTGGCTCGCGCCGGCTGCCGCGCATCAGCGTCTCCTTCACGCTGCAGGAGGCCAATCGCCACGAAGAAGCAGCCTTCGTCGAACGCTGGAGCGGGCTCGTCGATTGCGTACGGGTCGGGCTGTTGTTCGAGAACGGCACCTTCCCCGACATGATGGTGCCGGAGAAGCGCCTGCCCTGCCCGACGCTCTACAAGACCATGCCGATTCACAATGACGGCACGGTCACGGTGTGCTGCCTCGACGGCTTCAAGGACACCAATGTCGGCAACGTCATCGACAAGGGCATCAAGGAAATCTGGCAGGGCGAGGAATTCGCGAAAATCCGCTACTATCACGAGACCGGCCAGTGGGACAAAGTGCCGTTCTGCGCGAAGTGCAACGGCTGGGCGCAATACGAGTTCGAGGACGAGGTTCGCGACGGACTTCTGATCCGGCGCTCGCCCGAGTTCACCTACTACAATCGCATCGATCGGCTTGCCAATTGGCAGGGCCGCATTCGCGGCGCCCATCCCGAGCCCTCACTCGACCTCGAAAGCGCGATGGCGGCGGAGTAGCTGAGGGCTCCCGCCGCGCCATTCGGCGATTTGCAGGCTGTCGGCAGACCCGAAGGCGCCAAGCCTCGCGGGCCTTTCCGGTGCAGGATCCATAATGCTGGAAAAGAAAATCATATTGGTGACCGGCGGCCTCGGCTTTATCGGTAAGCATTGTGTGCGCCGTGCGCTGGACCAGGGCTTCTTTCGTCATCAACATTGACATGGTCAGCTACGCCGCGGATTTGAAGGAGAAGAAGCTGTTCGAAGAACATCCGAACTATCGGTTCATTCAGCACGAAATTCAATCTCTCGAGTATCTTCCCGAATGCGACGTCATCTTTAATTTCGCGGCGGAGAGCCACGTCGACAGGGCGATCAGCAGCAACAAGAAAGTTCTGCCTGTCCAACTTCATGGGCGTGCAGAACCTGCTCGAGCTGGTCAGCCTCAAGCAGGCGCTCGAGCGTCCGTTGTTCCTGCAGATCAGCACCGATGAGGTCTACGGCGATATCGAGCAAGGCGCGCACACCGAGAAGTCTCCGCTGCGGCCTTCCAATCCCTACTCGGCGACGAAGGCCGCGGCCGATCTCTTCATTCAGAGCTTTGGGCGGACGCACGGAATACCGTGGCGCATCATTCGGCTCTCAAATACCTATGGGTTCCATCAATATCCGGAAAAGCTCATACCGAAGAGCGCCTGGCGCATGCGTCGCGGACTGCCCGCCCTGATGCATGGCAACGGTTCCTATCGTCGCTCCTGGCTGCACGTCGACGATGCGATTGATGCGGTCTTCCACGTTGCCTTCGGCGCCACCGGCCACACCATCTACAACGCGAGCGGCGCCGACGAAGTGAGCAATATCGACATTTTACGCATGATCGCCCGCCGCATAGGCGTGCCGGAAGAGAAGGCGTTCATCTCCGTCGAAGATCGCGCCGGACAGGATCTGCGCTACGGCATGGACAATTCGCGGATCGCCGCGCTCGGCTGGACGCCAAAGAAGCAGCTGCGTGAGGAGCTGCCGCGGATCGTCGACTCCATCGAGGTCGACCGCTTCCTATGAGCTCGAAAATTGCCGCGGTGCCGTTCTACCAGCACAGCCTTCATCCTGAGCAGGATGCGGCGCACGTCGCCGCCGTCCTTGCGACGCCGTTCTTGACCAGCGGAACCGTCGGACAGCAGGTTGAAGCGCAATTGTGCGAGTATTTTGGCGTCAAGCACGCCGCCTTGACGAACAGCTGGACCAACGGGGCGATCGCAACGTTGCTGGCGCTTGGCGTGGGTCCCGGAGACGAAGTGATCGTCCCGGCGATGACCTTCGTCGCGACAGCCAATGCCGCCGAAATGTTGGGGGCGCGACCGGTCTTCGTCGACGTTGATCCCGGCACGCTGCTGATGTCGGCCGACGCGGTGCGCGGCGCCATCGGGCCGGCGACAAAGGCGATTATTCCTGTTCACCTCTATGGTCAAATGGTCGACGTCGAGGCCATATCCGAGGCCTGCCGGTGCCAGACGCACAAGATCTGGATCCTTGAAGACGCCGCCCACTGCTTTGAAGGAACGCGTGACGGATTGCGGCCGTGCCGCTATTCTGACGCCGCGCTTTTCTCATTTTACGCGACCAAGAACGTCACCTGCGCGGAAGGCGGCGCGGTGATTACCAACAATCCGGAGCTACTCGCCAAACTCACGGCGACCCGAAATCATGGAATGTCCAAAGGAGCTCTCGATCGCTTCCAAGACGGGAAATATCAGGAATGGGACATGGAGGTGCTGGGAATGAAGGCGAACCTGCCCGATGTCCTGGCTGCCTTGCTGCCCGGTCAGATCGCCTCTATCGACGCGATGCTGCCGACGAGGCAAGCAGTGGCGGCACGATACCGCACCGCTTTTACCGGCGGCCCGCTCCGCCTCGTCGCCCTCGACGATCACTGCGTCAGCGCCGAACATCTCTTCCCGATCGGCGTGCCTTCGGAAGTGAGAAATGAAGCCATCAAGGTTCTCAATGCGCGTGGAATCGGTTGCACGGTCAATTATCGGGCGGTTCCGTTCACGAGGTACTATCGGAAGAAATATCAACTCTCGCCCAACGAATTTCCCGTATCTCACGACTGGGGACAGCAAACGCTCACGCTTCCTCTATATCCGTCACTCACGAACGAGATGCAGGATCGCGTCATAGAGGTTGTCACCACCGAGGTCTATTCGTTGCTGAACTAGGTCGGGTGGACAAACCTATTGACGCAAGAATCGCGAATTGATTCAAGGCTGCTCTTTGCGGAGGGCAGCCTTGATTTGCGGACTGATGACCGACGATGAGTGGGCGTACTTCGAACCGTTCCTGATCCATCGCGGCGGCGGCCGGCCGCCACGCAATCATCGCCGCGTGCTCGACGCGGTGTTTTGGTTGATGCGAACCGGCGCACCATGGCGCGACCTGCCGGAGGGCTTCGGCAACTGGAATTCGATCTTTAGGCAGTTTCGGCGGTGGGCCGACAGTGGCGTCTGGGACGTGATCCTGGAAGGGCTCGCGGGAAGCGGAGTGTCGGACGCCGCGCTGCAGATGATCGATGCGACCATCATCCGTGCGCATCATTGCGCAGCCGGTGGAAAAGGGGGGCCGAGCGTAACGCGCTCGGTCGCTCGCGTGGCGGCTTCTCAACCAAAATCAACGCCCGCACCAATGCCGAGGGTCTGCCGATCGGCGTTGTGATTACGCCCGGGCAGGCACACGATGTCACCGCGTTTCCGGCCTTGATGCAGGAGATCGACTGCGATCCGGAACAGATGCTCGGTGACAAGGGCTACGACAGCGAAGCCGTCCGCAACGACATTGAGGAACGTGGTGGTGAAGCCGCAATCCCCAGCACTGCAACCCGGAAAATACAGCATGCCGTCGACAAGGCTCTCTATGCCCTGCGCAATCGCATCGAGCGCTTCTTCAATCGTGCGAAGAACTCACGCCGTGTCGCCACCCGCTACGACAAGCTGATCGAGAGCTTCGCCGCCTTCGTGCTGCTTGCCTGCATCCGAATCTGGATTAAGTTTGTCCACACGACCTAGTGCGGGAAGCGTTTGCCAATGGCTGCGGAAGGAGCAACACCACGTCCGGCGATAATTTGCGGAATTATCGCGTTTTTCAATGAAAAGGACAGCCTCGAACCGCTCGTCCGCGAGCTGTTCAAGACCTTTGAACAACGACCGGAGCGGCTTCGGCTGGTGCTGGTCGATGACGGCAGCTTGGACGGCTCATACGACGTGGCGCGGTCCCTGCAGGCCGAGTTTCCCGGCATTGCGCTACTGCGTTTCTCCCGCAATTTCGGTCACCACACAGCGCTGATTGCCGGGATCAAGCATGCCGAAGGCGATCTTTTCTTCCTGATGGACTGTGATTTTCAGGATGATCCATCGCTTGTTCCCCGCCTTATCGACTCGCGCGCCGCAAATAGCGAGATCGTATACGCGATCAGAAACCTTCGCGTAGAAAATTGGCGGCGGCGAATGGCGGCCAACCTCTATTGGTGGCTGGTCAACGCGGCAACGGACCATCACTGTGAACCGCACCAGGCGGTCATGCGCGTGTTCACCGCGCGCACCCGTGACGCTCTATTGCTGGTGGACGACTATTTTCCGTTTCTCGCCGGCATTTTCGCCTGGACGGGATACGCCTACACCAAGGTCGATATCCCGCATCGTCCGCGACGATACGGCAGCTCGAAATACACGCTGGCCAAGCTCTTGAGCTCGACACTGACGTCGCTGCTCTCGTTCAGCCATCGGCCGCTGCGCCTTCTGGTCTACGTCGGCTTTGCCATTTCCGCGCTGTCGCTACTGTCCGGCTTCGGGCTCATCGTCAGCTATCTTGCCGACTTCCCGTTCTTTCCGGGGTGGACGTCGGTCTTTGTCGGTATCCTCTTTTCATTGGGCATCCAACTCGGCGCGCTTGGACTTGTCGGCGAGTATGTCGGACGGGTATTTCGCCAGACCAGCGGTCGGCCAAAATATGTCGTTCGCGAGTTCCGTCAAAGCGCCGAGGCGATTGACAGTGGACGCGATTAGTATCGATGCCGGCGTCGATATTAGCCGCCTCGTGCGCTCGCCAGATGCACAGACGCAATTCGGCGAATTCAACGACCGACCATATCGTCTATGCACCAGACCGCGACCGTTCGATCGTCTTCAGGAGCTTCTTCTCGCAACAGCCCTTGTTCCTGGAGCGCTCGGCCACGCCGGCGCGTTTCAGATTGCGAGGACCCAATTCCTTCGATACCGGCGCCGACGAAATTGATATCGAATGGCTTGCCGACTATGTCGCCTATCAGGTTCCGCTGACCCTGCGGACGTGCCGCCCGCGCCTGATTTGCGTGCGGCCCGGCATGTGCGTCGAGATCGATCGCCGATCCGGGGATGTTGACTTCAAGTTTCCAGATCTGCCGTCGCCCGCCGGTCGTTTCCAGTCCTCCGCCAGCGCCGAAGGCGCCATTCGCCGAAAGCTCGCCGAGCAGATCGGCCGATGCGAACCTTCCCAATCCGTATTTCATCTGAGCGCCGGACTCGATTCGTCGCTTTTGCTTTTGCTCGCCAAGCAAATCCATGGCGGCGCCAAGCTGCGGGCGGTAACTTTTCAGACCCGCGGTCGTGGTGCAAGCGATGAACTTGAAACCGTCCGGCTTCTGGCGGATGAACTCGGAATTTCGCTGACGATCCTCGATTTCCGCGACATCGACATCTGGTCCTGCGCGGAACGCATGATGGCCGCCTATAAGATTCCGGTCGGCCATCCCAGTGCGCTCGCGCGCTACCTCATGGACGAAGCTGTCGCAGCGACGGGGTCCGAGGTGATAGTGACGGGCCGAGGCGCCGACGAACTGTTCGCCGGCTATCCCTGGCATCTGCCGGAATTCACCGGGGGCGCTCACCATGATCGTGTGCGGGCCACCCCTCCGGATTTGATGCGCGCGCTTTTTCCCCACTGGCAGCGCGACGCCGAGGCGAACTACAACAGCTTCTTCGCCCACTCCCACGGCCTCGGGCGGCGCCTGCAGTACGACTTGGCAACGCTTGGCGGCGACTGGTGCTTTATCGACGCGCAGCTTTCGCGACATCTTCGCGTCGAGATGATGGCGCCGTTTTGCGACGCCGAACTACAAATCGCGGCCTGCGATTTGCCGGCGCAGGCAAAAATCGCGGGCGGCGAGCAGAAAATCATCCTGCGCCAATTGTTCAAGGACACATACCCGGCCTATCTGCTCGATCAGCCCAAGCGCGGCCTGTCCTTTGACATATCGGCCTACTTGCGCGAATACACGGTCACGGAAATTCTGCGACGGCTCGACCTCGATTGGCTGGACAGTACCGGCATCGCCTTGTCGCGACCGATCTTGCAAAAGATGGTGGAGGACACCCTCGCCGGGACTGCCAACTATGGCTGGCAAGTCTGGAGCATTTATCTCGCGGGGCTGACCGGCGGCCACCACGCCGGACGCAGCTGAGAAACGCATGAACAGGAATCACGTCATCGTCGCCGGAATGCCGCGCAGCGCCACGACCTATCTTTACCACATGCTGCAGCGCCACCCGCAGATCTTCACGCCCTACATCAAGGAAATCAATTACTTCGTTGCAAAGTATGATCGCGGCATAGACTGGTATGTCGAGTTGTTCAAGGATGCTGCGCCCTACCAGATAACGTTCGATGTGTCCCCGGCAACATTTCTTGATCCGGAGGCCGATCAGCGGATCATGCAGCACTTTCCGCAAGCCAAGATCCTTGTCATGGTGCGCGACCCCCTGGAGTGGTGCCTCAGTTTCTACTCCCAGTTCAAATCCTTCGACTCGTCGACGCCGTCATTCGAGGAGTTCGTTCGCGGCCATACCTATACCCATGGCTCGGGCATGATCACCGTGCGTTTCGAGAACGACTTCGTGCCGACCCGCATTAGACAAATGATGAGCCGCTTCGGCGATCGCCTGCTGCTGATGTCGTACCGGATTACCAGGAATAATCCGGTGCAGGCTCTGCAGATCATCGAGCAGTTCTGCGGCCTGCAGCCGTACTTCTCGGCCGAGAACGTCCTCGACATTAGGATCAATGCAAGCGGGCGGCGCAATGTAAGGATCGTTTCCTATCTCTTGAGCCGGGATTGGCTGGTGCACGCAATCGGCCGCCTCGGTCTCGGTCCCCTCGCTCAGGCAGCGCGCCAGGTATTTGATCGGTATAACGCCCGCCGGGTGCGCACGGCGGAGGAGCTCTATGCTCCGGACGAGATCGCCTTGAACAATGCGAAGTTTGCCCAGCAACAAGCGTGGGTCGACAATCTGTTTCGCGAAACGCTCGTCCTAGCTGGCGGCAAGCCTTTCCTTCCTGTTGCGGTGACCGGCGAGCAACGACTGAGCCAATGACGACCGTGGCGATTCTGCAGCCCGGCTATCTCCCCTGGCTCGGATACTTCGAACAAATGGAACGCGCCGACGTGTTCGTGCACATGGACGACGTGCCTTTCACCCGCAAGGACTGGCGGAGCCGCAATCGGATCAGGCTGCATGACAAGGCGCATTGGCTCAGCGTGCCCGTACTCAAACAGCCGCTCGGGACGAGCATTCGCGACATGCGGATCGATTATTCCCAGAATTGGCTCCGCAAGCATCGCAGCGCGATCGAGAGCGCCTACCGGAAAGCACCCTATTTTCCATGGCTTGCGGATTCCATTTTTCCGATACTCGATGACCGCGAAGAGTTTCTCGTCGATCTGGATGTGCGGCTCGCCATGAAGTTGCGCGAGTGCTTTCAGATCACGACGCCCTGCGTATTTTCGTCGGCGCTCAGCGTGTCGTCGCAGAACAAGGTGGATCGAATTATCGAGATATGCCGGTCGGTGGGAGCGACGCGGCTATACGACGGACAGGCCGCGAAGGAGTTCATCGATATCGAATATTTCGCTAACGCGGGAATCGAGGCCGAGTTCCAGGATTACAGGCACCCGGTTTACGATCAGGGAGATGAAGGCTTCATACCGCACCTTTCGGCCATCGATCTTATCGCGCATTGCGGACCGCAGTCACGAAGCCTGTTGCTTACACCGTGCGGCGTCCGCGCATGAGGCGCATCTTCTATCAGGCAAGAGGCCCACATCCATGAAACGGTGCCTGGCGTGCGACAGTCTTTTTTCGAGCCAGGATTGGCGCTGTCAGGCATGCGGCTGGAGCCCGGACCAGAGAGACGGGTTTCTCTGTTTCGCCCCCGATTTGGCGGCGCACGGTGACGACTTCCCGGCGGACGCGCACCATGCCTTGGACGCGATCCAACCGCGCAGCTTCTGGTTCCGGGGTCGAAACGACCTGATTACGCGAATTGTCGCGCAATATGCCGGGGCCTCGCGGCGTATTTTGGAAATAGGCTGCGGAACCGGCTACGTCCTGAACGCGATTGCCGAGACAGTCCCCGACGCCGAGCTTGTCGGGAGCGAGATTTACGTCAACGCCTTGGGCCTTGCGTCGCAACGCCTGAATGGGCGCGCGGAGCTGTTGCAAATGGATGCTCGGCATCTGCCGTACCGGGAGGAATTTGACCTCGTCTGCGCCTTCGACGTGATCGAGCACATTGATGACGACATGGCGGTGATCGCGGAAATGTCGAGAGCGGCAAAAGCGAACGGCGCCATCATGATTACCGTTCCTCAACATCCGTTCCTGTGGAGCGCGGTCGACGAGGTTTCCGGGCACAAGCGGCGCTATCGACGAAATGAACTTGCTGATAAGTGCCGCGCCGCCGGGTTGGAGGTTGTCGTGAATAGCTCGTTCGTCAGCGCGTTGCTGCCGCTCATGGCGATGGCGCGGCTGTCACGGACGCCGAAGCAGGGACCCTACGCGAAAGACCTGGTGCCGCCCGGCTTTGTCAACTCGCTGTTCGAACGCACGCTCAATATGGAAAGCTGGCTCATTGCCAGGGGTGTTCGCTTTCCCTTCGGCGGATCAACGATATTGTTGGCGCATAAACGCGACGCCGAGCGGACGGATTACCGTTCGCCGCTTAGCTTGCGCATGAGCAATCCGATGCCGCTCGATGGCGGTTAATCGATTCAGGACCGGGCGCTACTGTCGCGGCTACTTCGCGGCATGGCCCGACCCTCCGCAACACGCAACGTGGTCATGTCATGGAGATCGGCGACTCGGCAGGCCCCGGCGAGCAAGGGGCCGTATCTAAAAACGAGCTTTAGATCCACGGTTCCGGTGAAAATCACGCCCAGTTGCATCATGTCGGCGCGGAAAAGCTGGGCGTCGCCTCCTCCCTCCACCGACCAGCAGTGGCTGTATTGCACCGGCAAAACAAGGAGGGAGCGGGCTCGGCTCTCCGCATGGAGATCAAGCCCGTATTTCGTGTAAACGAGATGGGCACGGGTAGCGCCGGTCAGGGTGCCTCGCAGGTCTGCCTCTGTGACGACGGTGCGCCGACCGTCAAAGTCCGGCTCATGCAGTGCGGCGATGCCAGACCTGTAGTCCGCCACGCGCCGAACTTCGGTCGGCGAATAGTCGCCGAGATTTACCTCGGCAAGGTCGCCTAGCCGAAGCGAGCCTTGATCCGCCACCGGCAGGTCGACGATGGTGCGCCCGACCGATAAGTCGCCATCGGTGATGACATAGCGCACCCCCCACAGGCGCAGCATTTTCTCATCCACTCTCGTCAGTACAAGTCCGGAGCGGAACTGCTTGTCCTCAGGGCGTGAAAGAAATTCGGTGAGCAGAAGGTAATAGGGCGGCGTCGTAAAGGCGAAATACTGAAACAAGGTCGGAATGCCGAAGTGCCAAAGCCCGACAAGGCGGTGGTCATTGCCGGTGCGCTGCCATAGCTGGTAGTCGTGAAAATGTAGGTCAAGCCAGCTGACCGACGGCTTGTCCTTCACGCCCTCGATCGTGGCCACGACGCCGTTGAAGGTGGCACCGGGCGCGAGTGCGATATTGTGCTGCAACACGTCGGTAATCGGCGTCGCTCGGATCGGCGAGAACGCTTGCGCGCACTGCCGGCCGGGATGACGCCAGGCCTTGCCCGGCGTTGTAGCCGACGATCGCTGCGAGCGTCGCCGCAAGCGCAACTGGAGCCCCGTAGCCCCGCAGAGACCGCAACCGCCCCTGCAGAAAGGGACGACTAAGATCAAGCACGGAGTTCACCGCCTGCACGATGGCGACGCTGGAAAAAACCAAGGCGTAGGGCCACATGCACATCTCAAAACGCGCTGGCATGGTCCCGTTGTAGTTTTTCGCAAGGCTGACAATAGCGTAGGCGACGGGAATGAAGAGGACCGTCACAACAATGTGGGTGGCGGCAAAAAGGCGAGCACGGCCGGTGCCGAACCAGACCGACCAGGCGGCGCCCATGAGTCCAAACAAGATCGTCAGTCGCCCGAGCTGAGAAAACCAGAACGTCGAGGCATCACTCGCATCGAACGCCCAGCGCACAAGTTCATTCGAAAAAAAATTGAACGCCGAATATCCGATGAGCCCGTGGAAATACTCGAATATACCGAGCACCCAGGCGACCAGCACCATCACGGCCACCGCCGCAATCCGCGGGATATCGTCCCGCCAGTTTTCAGCCTCGAGCAACGAGGCGGCCCCGTATAAGGCCGTCGCCGGGACTATGAAAATAACTTGCGCCCCCAAGCTGACGACATCGATGAGAAAGCAGACGGTTGGCACCGCCAACAGAGCGAAAACGGTCGGCCGGCCGATGCGTCTTGGATTGAGGGCCCAGAACGCCGCGACGATGAACATCGACAAGGCAATGCTCTGCGCGATGTGCGGGGCAAAATTAAAGGGGCCATAGGTCTGACTGTTGAGATGCATTAGTCCCGGGAATCCCAGAACGGCAAACAAATTCGCGGCGAGAAGTCCTGTCTGCCATGGGATGGCTATCGAGCGAACGATCAAGTAGAAAGCCGCCATCATCAACAGATAGTAGATGGAATAGTTGAACGCCTTAGCCGCAGTCGTGTCCGCAAACGGCCGCGTCAGCGCTTCCGGCAGAAGATATTCGTTTGCCACGGGAAAGTAGGCGTCGAAATTTCCCTGTACCGGGTCGGCTCCGATCTGCGCGAAGGGTAGCCGGTCGTTGTGCTGGTACCCTAGATAAGTCAGCCAACTCGTGCCATCGAGCCCGATCATCAGGCAGTCTTTGTTGAGCCAATAGCCGAAGGAAACGACGACGACCGAGAGTCCGACAACAAGCGCCATAATGAGACGGAAGCGAATGCTTCGATGGACCGAGGCAGCAGCCCCGGGCAATCCGGGCAATTTCACTCGAACGCCCCGTTAAAGGTGATCATGCAGTTATGTACTCTCAATGCGAAAAATTGCGGGTTACTGGAAGGTAACTAGCTTGAGGTCTTCACAATACTTTTCTGCAGTCGTTGTTGCCGAAGCTTGGCCGCCACCCGACACGGTCTTGCCGCAGTGCGCATGTGAACTTCTTCCATGAGGATTTGTAACTAGCAGACCGTGAATCTCCTCACCGGGGTCCGGTAACGAGACGAGTACCTGCTTTGCAGCTGCGTAGCGGTCCGCCGTCTTTACATTGCCTTCACCAGCGTGGAGGCGGGCATCCTTGCTGACCACCCGCGCGATGTCAAACTTGTCGCCCGGAAGGGAGTGCCGCATGGCGCCGGATCTTTTGCGACCGGCCTATTGAGCGAACTTCGCTGCTCGGATAGTGCATCGCCTTCTTGAGGTTCACCGGCAAATGCTGACCAGCCCACGGCAAACGCAATCAGCCTCCCTCCCGATACGCCTGCGCCGGCTTGAGGCGGAGGCAATCTACATCATGCGCGAAGCCGTGGCCGAGTTTGCCAAGCCGGTCATGCTCTATTCGATCGGCAAGGATTCCGGCGTCATGCTGCACGTGGCGCAGAAAGCGTTCTTTCCGGGAAAGCCGCCGTTTCCGCTGCTGCACATCGATACGACGTGGAAATTTCGCGAGATGCTCGCCTTTCGCGATGAGACCGCGGCGCGGCTGGGCATGGACTTGATCGTTCACGTCAACGAAAGCGGGCTCGCCGCCGGCGTTTCGCCGGTCGCCTCCGGCTCGGCGGTCCACACGCAAGTGATGAAGACCGAGGCCTTGCGCCAGGCCTTGGACAAATGGGGTTTCGACGCCGCCTTCGGCGGGGCGCGGCGCGACGAGGAAAAGAGCCGGGCCAAGGAACGCATCTTCTCGCATCGCTCGGCCAATCACGCTTGGGATCCACGCAATCAGCGTCCCGAGTTGTGGCGGCTGTTCAACACACGGATCAAGCCCGGCGAGTCGATGCGGGTGTTCCCGCTGTCGAATTGGACCGAGCTCGACGTCTGGGAGTACATCCGGTCGGAGAACGTGCCGGTTGTGCCGCTCTATTTCGCCAAGAAGCGCCCGGTCGTTGAGCGCGGCGGCACGCTGATCATGGTCGACGACGAACGCCTGCCGCTTCTGCCGGGGGAAGTACCGCTGATGACGCAGGTACGCTTCCGCACCCTCGGCTGCTACCCCTTGACCGGCGCGATCCGCTCCGACGCCGACACCCTCGACGCCATCATCGCCGAAATGCGCGCGTCGACCCGCTCGGAGCGGCAAGGCCGCCTCATCGATCACGACGAAACCGCGTCGATGGAGAAGAAGAAGCGCGAGGGCTATTTCTGATGAGCGGCGCGGAAGCGATCGCCTTCGACGCGGCCGCGCGGCTCGACGGCGCCGGCGAGCGCCCGCCGTTGCGGTTTCTCACCTGCGGCTCGGTCGACGACGGCAAATCGACCTTGCTCGGCCGGCTGCTCTACGAGCAGAACCTCATTCTTGAGGATCACCTGGCCGCGCTCGAGCGCGATTCCAGCAAATACGGCACCAGCGGACCGGAGATCGATTTTTCCCTGCTGCTCGATGGGCTGGAGGCCGAGCGCGAACAGCGCATCACCATCGACGTGGCCTATCGCTATTTCGCGACCCGACGGCGGGCGTTCGTTGTCGCCGACACCCCGGGCCACGAGCAATACACCCGCAACATGGCGACCGGCGCGTCCGCTGCCGAGCTGGCGGTGCTTCTGGTCGATGCACGCAAGGGCCTTCTCGCCCAGACGCGGCGTCACGCCATCATCGTCAGCCTGTTGGGCATTCGCCACGCCGTCCTGGCGGTGAACAAGATCGATCTGGTCGAATTCGACCGCGCCGTTTTCGAGCGGATCGCCGACGGCTTCCTGAACTTCGCCGCCCCACTCGGCTTCAAGGACATCAAGGCCATCCCGATCTCCGCCCGCTACGGCGACAACGTCTGCTCGCGCAGCAGTCGAACGCCGTGGTATTCCGGCTGTCATCTGCTCGAACATCTGGAAACCGTCGACGCCGGAGACGACCGCGCCGCGCGTCCATTCCGCATGCCGGTCCAATGGGTCAACCGGCCGAACCCTCGATTTCCGTGGGTTTTCCGGCACCATCGTCCGCGGCAGCGCCAGTCCTGGCGACGAGATTGCCGCTCTCCCCTCCGGGCGCAGCACGACGATCAGGACGATCATCGGTCCCGGCGGCGAAGCTCGAGCGCGCCGAGGCCGGAGATTCGGTCACCATCACGCTTGCCGACGAGATCGATATCTCTCGCGGCGACATGCTGGCAGCCGTGCGCGACCGTCCGCAGGTCGCCGACCAATTCGCCGCCCACCTGGTCTGGATGTCCAACGACAAGCTGCTGCCCGGGCGCTCCTACCTGATGAAGATCAATCACGCCACCGTGGCGGCAACCGTGACCGATCTGCACCACCGGGTCGACATCGAAACCTTGTCGAAGCTCGCCGCGAAGACGCTCGAGCTCAACGAGATCGGCGTCTGCAACATGTCCATTGCGAGGCCGCTGCCGTTCGATCCTTACGCCGAGAGCCGCGAGACCGGCGCGTTCATTCTGATCGATCGCTTCTCCAACGAGACGGTCGCCGCCGGCATGATCAATTTTGCGCTGCGCCGCGCGACCAATGTGCACCTGCAGCATCTCACCGTGAGCAAGGCCAAGCGGTCGCAGCTCATGCATCATCGGCCGGCCGTGCTCTGGTTCACCGGCCTGCCGGGCGCCGGAAAATCGACGATCGCCAACCTGGTGGAGGCAGGTCTCAACGCTCGCGGCATTCACACCGTCATGCTGGACGGCGACAACATCCGCCACGGGCTCAATCGCGATCTCGGCTTTACCGAGGCCGACCGGGTGGAAAACATCCGCCGCATCGGCGAGGTGGCGAGGCTGATGACCGAGGCGCGGCCTGGTCGTGCTTTGCGCGTTCATCTCGCCGTTCCGCGCCGAGCGCCAGAGCGTGCGCGAACTGCTCGACGCTGGCGAATTCATCGAGATCTTCGTCGATACGCCGCTCGACGTCTGCATTGCCCGCGACGCCAAGGGGCTGTACCGCCGCGCTCTCGCCGGCGAGATCAAAAACTTCACCGGCGTCGATCAGCCGTACGAAGCTCCCGAAAATTCCGAAATTCATCTGCTGGCCGCGGGCCGCGCGCCCATAGATCTGGCCGATCAGGTCCTTGAAGAGGTGACGCGGCGAATCTGCTGACCGGCGCTACGCGCCGATGCGGCGTCAAGCTCAGCGCACTCGCTACTCAAAGTCCGCGGGAGCGCGCCCCGTCAATGCGGTACGCCGCGCCCTAAAATAAAATCCGCCGCCTCGCGCAGCGAATGGACCAGCTTGTCCGGTTGATGGGGCTGGTCCTGCGGATAGCCGTAGTCGACAAAGATGGTGCGGCAGCCGGCGCTGCGGCCGGCGTGCACGTCGCGCCAACGGTCGCCGACGAGATAGCTCGCGGCAAGGTCGATCCGGTGCCTGGCGGCGGCTTCAAGGATCATCCCCGGCTTGGGCTTGCGGCAGGAGCAATTGTCGGCGTCGGCGTGGAAGCAGACGATGATATCGTCGATCGGCAGTTGCCGCATGATTTCCGCGTGCATCGCCTCGACCGTCGCCTTCGGCGTCAATCCGTTGGCGACGTCGGGCTGATTGGTGACGATGACCAGGAGGAAACCCGCCTCCTTGAGCAGCCGAGTGGCCTCGGCAACGCCCGGGAGAATGCGGAAGTCCGAAAGGTTCGTCGGCGCCACGGGCTTGCCGTTGCGCTCCAGGTTGGCGTTGATGACGCCGTCGCGGTCGAGGAAGACGGCGCTTACCACTTGGTGGCGTTCTTCTGCAGCTTGGGATGCGAGACCAGGCAATGCCAGACCACCGCCTGGAACGCTTCCGACAGCGGCGTGACCCAGGCGGGATTCACCTGCGGGATGACGACGACCACGTCGCCATGTCGCGCGGTGTATCCGGTATCCCTGCCGACGATCCCGAACACCTTGGCGGCGCGCTTCTTCGCGAGGTCGATCGCACTGACAAGATTGGTGCTGACGTTGCGCTCGGCGTCGCCCCCGCCGACCGAAAATATCAGAATCGCGTCGTCGCCATCGAGCCGGCTGGTCTCCAGCCAGGCGGCGAAGACGCTGTCCCAGCCCTCGTCGTTGGTGCGCGCGGTCAACTCGGAAACGTTGTCGATCGGGCTGTAGGCTTCGATGCCGCACAGTTTCCTGAAATCGTTCACTGCGTGGCTGCAATTTCCGGCGCTGCCGCCAACGCCGAGCAGGAACAGCCGCCCGCCGCGCTCGCGCAATTGCGCCAGCCCGTCCGCCAACAGCTCGATCTTCTCGCGCGGTATCTGCTTGCAGATCGTCTCGGCGTCGGTCAGGAACCGTGCGGCGTGATTCATTGGATCCAAGGTTTGCAGCGGCAGGCCCAGCTTGGCCGCTTGAATGGAAGCGCCGGGACTTGTACCCCAGGGCGATATGGTCAGGCAATTGGCGGACGAGCCTCAGGCGCAACAACGTACTGCCCGAATTCCACATGGACACGCAAGTGCTAGGAACGCCTCGGCTCGCGGACGATATAGACGCGCCGCCGCCCGATCGGAGGAACGCCTTCACCACGGCGCTGTTCTTCGCCGGCAAGCTGATCGTGAGCGCGGCCTGCTTCTGGTATGCGCTACGCCAGATCAATGTGAGCGAAGCAGTCCGCACTCTGCCGACTTTCGATTTCCACTGGGCGGCATTCGCGGTCGCCGTCGCCATGGCGCAAATCCTGCTCCTGGCGCTCCGCCTATGGTCGGTCGTGCACGCACTCACGCCGAACGCCGCGCGATTGACCTATCTCGCCACCAGCGCCGTCTCGGCGATCTACGCGCTGCTCGCGCAGGTCTTGCCAAGCGTCGTCGGCGAAGGAATTCGCGCCTGGATGCTCACCCGGTTCGGCTGCGGCTGGCGCGCCGCTCTGACGAGCGTCATGATCGACCGCGCGGTCGGGGTCGCGGTGCTGATCGCCTTCGCCTTCGTCATTCTGCTGCTGCCGTCGGCGCTGACGGCGCTTTCCGGCTACCGCGATCTCATGCTTTTCGTGTTCGGCGCGGCGCTCATCGTCGGCGCGTTGACGCTCTTCTCCACGCCACGCCTCGCCCCGTTGCTGCAGCGCTGGCGGTATTCCTACTGGATCGGCACGTTTGCGGCTGATGCGCACCGGGTTCTGCTCGGACCACGGGCGCCGATCATCTTCGGCGCCGCGGCCCTGATCCATGTGCTGACCATCCTCGTCATCTGGCTGGTTGGACGCGCTCAAGGTCTGGCGCTGCCGGTATTCGACTGCGCCGTTCTGTTCACCGTCATGGTCGGCGTGGCGCTCGCGCCGATTTCGGTCGGCGGCTGGGGCCTGCGCGAACTGGCGGTGGTGTCGCTCCTGGGTGCCCACGGCCTTGCACCCGAACGGGCGCTGATCTTTTCGGTGTGCTTCGGACTGGTCGCGGTGATCGGCGTGCTGCCGGGGCTGGTCGTCTGGCTTCTCTATCCGCTGCCGCGTCTTGCCGCGGGCATGGCCGTCCGGCGGAGGTGACGGCCGCTCACAGCCGCCACAGTTCGATCTGTTGCGGCCGCTGGTGCGGATCGAGCGTGCCCTTCACGTCCATCACCAGCCCGCGGCCGCCTTCGAGCAGACGGCAGATCAGCGGCCAGCCGGCGGCGCGATAGCGATCATGGCCGACCGCCAGCACCACGGCGTCGGCTGGCGCCAGCTCATCCTCACAGCACAACCTCAGTCCGTATTCGTGCATGGCCGCCGCCGCATCGGCGAGCGGATCATGCACCTGCACCGCTATGCCGAATGACTGCAGCTCGCGGATCATGTCGGCGCTCTGCGAATTGCGGATGTCGCCGACGTTCTCCTTGAACGTCAGCCCGAGCACGGTCACGGCTTCGGCGCGCATCCCGGATTTCAGTAGCCGGCGCACACACTCGCGCGCGATCCGCACTCCCATCGTATCGTTGATGCGCCGGCCGGCGAGGATCACATCCGGATGGTAGCCGGCCTTCTGGGCGCGGTCGGTGAGGTAGTAGGGGTCGACCCCGATGCAGTGGCCGCCGACCAGGCCGGGCGTGAAGTTGAGAAAATTCCATTTGGTCGCCGCGGCCTTCAACACCTCGGCCGTGTCGATGTCGAGGAGGTGAAGAATGACCGAGAGCTCGTTCATGAACGCGATGTTGAGATCGCGTTGCGAGTTCTCGATTACCTTGGCGGCTTCGGCGACCTTGATCGATGGCGCCCGATGAACGCCGGCCGTGACGACTGAGCCGTACACGGCCGCCACGATGTCGAGGGTGCGCTCGTCCTGTCCGGAGACCACCTTGGTGATGGTCTCGAAGCGATGCGCCTTGTCGCCCGGATTGATGCGCTCGGGCGAATAGCCGACGGTGAAATCGCGGCCGGCGACGAGGCCGGAGGCCCGCTCGAGGATCGGCACGCAATCCTCTTCCGTGGCGCCGGGGTAGACCGTCGATTCGTAGACGACGATATCGGCCTTCTTCAGCGCCCGCCCGACCGTCTGCGACGCGCCGATGAGGGCGGTGAGGTCCGGTCGGCGCGCCTTGTCGAGCGGGGTCGGGACGGTGACGATGAAGAAGTCGGCACCGGCGATCTCGGCCGCATCCGCGGTCAGGCGCAGAGTCGTGTGGGCGAGGTCGTGCGTCTCGACCTCGCGGGTACGATCATGGCCGGCCTTGAGCTCGGCGATACGGCCGGCGTCGATATCGAAGCCGATGACCGGCGTACCCTGCCGCGCAAAGGCGACGGCGACCGGCAAACCGACATAGCCGAGCCCGATGACGGCGAGCTTTCGACCGTGCGACACGAGTGAACTAAGCCCCTGGTACTAGAGCGCAATCATTTCAAGTTGACCGACTGCGCTCCGGTTTTCCTCAGTGGAGCATGATCTGGTCGGAAAACCGGTTTCCACTTTTCCGGATCATGCTCTAATGCCGAACCTCTAGCGTGTCCGGCGCGGGGCTCGCAACGGTCCTGAGGCGCCGCCCCCTTCGAGCAAGCGGCGATAGAGATCGACCACCTCGCGCCCGATTTGCGCGCTGGAGAATTCGCGCTCGACCAGGGCGCGGCCGGCCGCGCCGAACCTGGCGCGCAACCCCCGATCCGCCGCCAGCAGGCCGATCGCGTCGGCGAGCGCCTGCGCATCGTCCGGCGGCACCAGCAGCGCGTTGACGCCCGCCCGCGCTATTTCCCGGCACCCCGGCACGTCGGTGGCGACCAGCGGCCGCCCGCAGGCGGCAGCCTCGAGGAGCGTCAGCGGCAATCCCTCGCGCCGGGACGGCAGCACGGCGATGTGGGCGGACGCCCAGAATGCCGCGATATCTTCCACGAATCCGAGATGCTTGAGGTTCGGCCGGTCGCTCCAGGCCTTGATCTCGGCAAGCGGGATCGAGGTCGGGTTGGCGGCATCGGGAAGCCCGGCGATCAACAGCCGGATGTCGTGGCCACGGGAGGTGAGAAGATCATGCGCGGCGATGAGGGTGCGAATGCCCTTGTCCTCGACGAGCCGTCCGGCGAAGGCGATGGTGATCGGGCCGGCGGGTTCGGGAGCGGGCTTGAGGACGTCGGTATCGACGCCCGACCCGGGAATGAGCGCAATCCGGTCCGCCTCGACGCCAAGTCGTTCGATCTCGGCCCGATCGTCGCTGTTCTGCACCAGTACCGCCGAGCGTGAGCGATTGAGCAACGCCCGCATGAGCACGGCGACGACTGGGCCGGCAATGCGGGCCTTGGCGCTGTTGCCAAGGAAGGCCGTGCCCAGGCCGGTCGCCGCATTGAGGCAGACGACCGGCAGGCCGATCGCCGCCAGCGACCCGACGAGCGCTGCCTGAACGGCAACGTGATGGGCGAGATCGGGCTGAAGCCGGCGGTAGAGACGGCGAATCTCGCCGATCACGCGCAACAGATCCCGCGGATCAAAGCTGCCGCGCCGCCAGTTGAGCGGATGGAGCGAAAAACCTTCGACTTCGATGGCCGCGCGATGGCGGTCGACATGGGTGGCGACGTGCACCTCGTAGCCCGCGTCGCGCGCGGCGCGGGCCATCGGCAGGCGATGCGAGATGAAATACCAATCTTCGGTGACCAGGTAGACCAGCCGCGGCGGGCGTAGATCTCCCGCTCCCGGTTTCGTGCGCGTGGCGGCCGGCGCCGCAAGCTGCAGCTTCTCGAGTTCCGCCACCGCGCCGATGATGTGATAGAGGCTCGTTGCCCGCGCCGGTTCGCTGATCAAGCGGTCATCGCCGTCCAACCGGTCGTACCACAGGCCGGGTGTCGGGGTTGCAAGGAAGCGGCGGAGGCCGCGGATGGCGGCGGCAATCCGCTTCCCATCGCCCGGCTGCCGGTCGATCACGTAGGCGCGGATGCGTTCAGCCTGCGCCCACAGCCGCGCCACCGGATCGTGCATTGCGCCGTCGCTGAGCACGGCACCGACGGCGACGCCGCGCTGGGCGTCGACACCGCGGCCGTCGGCAAAGGCGATCAGCCGCGCCACGGCGGCCGGGCGCGGCCGGCCGGCAAGCTCCGACCAGCGGTCGAGCAGGAATGCCCACTCGTAGTGATGGCCGGGCTCGCAGACGCGGCCCGCTATGCCCGGGGCCGGCGACCAGTCCGCAGCGAAATTCTCACGCAGCGCGCTGCCCGCGGGATCGATGAACTTGTCGAGGCAGAGCGCCGCAATGCCATCCGCCATCCGCCGCCAGCCCGGATCGGCGTCCAGTTCCATCCAGGCGAGCGCCGCCTCGAAAAGATGCATGTGCGGGTTGGCGCGCTGCGGCAGCGAGCCGGCGCGATCCTCGCGGAATCCGCCTTGTGCGTGCGCGACGTCTCGTTCGAGCGCAGTTCGCAACGCCACGGCATGTGGGCGCCATGGTGTTGCCGCGCCGAAGGAGCGATGGCCGCTCGCGAAAGCAAGCAGCGCGAAGGCCTGATCGTAGAGATCAAACCTCGCGTCCAGCACTTTGCCGTCGAGATCGACGACCGACGCAACGGTGCCGTCGGCGCTGACGAAATATCGGGCGAAGAAATCGAGCGCGTGCTGCGCGGCGTCGCGCCAAGGCCCGTCCCAGCCAAGCCGGCCGGCCTCGCCATAGGCGAAGGCCTGCCGCGCGATGCTGCGCGCGCGATGCGGCCGCGCCAGCGGCTTGCCGTCGAGATCGATCGCCTCGTAGAACCCGCCATTGATGCGGTCAGCCCCGACCTCCCACCACAACGGCAGCGCGACGTCGAACAGCCAGCGCCGCAGCGCCGCGGCCTCGCCGGCGAGATCGCTCATGCCACGCAATCCCTTGGCGCTTGCGGCATCGCTGTTTGTACGGCTGAACAGGTCATTCCGGGGACTGGTGAACGCAAAATTCCATGCCGACAAGTGCGATCCGATGCCTATCGGCCGTTCACCGGCGTATGGCTCATGATCCAGCAGTTGCGACCGGCCGCCACCACGCGTCGATCCCTCCGCGCTCCTTATGCGCTCGCACGGACAAGCGGGCCCGGCCGCGGTGGCAGCACCGTCCGGCGCGTCATCCGTTGCTCGGTCCGAGCTAAGCGTCGCGCTGCACCAGAAAATCCACGCAGGCGCGCAGCCAGTTCAGATCAGGACCCTCCGGCACACCGGCGAAGGCGCAGCCCTCAAATTCGCGCAGTGCGGCCTCCGCGAAGGTTGCGGCCGACTGCTGCGCCCAGGCGATGCTGCCGCTCCTCGCGAGGATCTGGTGGAGACGCAGCACTTCGCGCGGCAGGCGCCGCTCGCGCGGCCGTGCCAGAAAGCTTGCCATCCATGCACGGTCGGCCTGATCGGCGTGACCAAGCGCGTGAGCCAAGACGATCGTCCGCTTCCCCTCCCATAGATCGCCGTCAATCTCCTTGCCATAGCGGCCGACGTCGCCGACGAGATTGAGAACGTCGTCGGTGATCTGGAACGCCACGCCGAGCAGAAAGCCGAAGCGGTCGAACCGATCGAGGTTCTGGTCGTCGGCGTTGGCGACCAGCGCGCCGATGCGCATCGGGTGGATGAAGCTGTACCAGGCGGTCTTCTTGAGCACGAGCCGCAGGTACTCGTCGGTCCCGACGGTCAGATCGTTGTCGCGCACCCAGCCAAGCTCGGTGGCCTGTCCTTCCAGGCTTTGCAGAAGCATGTGATCCACTTCGTCGAAAATGCGGAGCGCCGCCGCGGGCCCGAGCTGCTCGACGCTCTTGCGGAAGAAGCGCATGGCAAGGGCATTCATGGCGTCGCCGGTGTTCACGGCAATGGGTATCCCGACACGACGATGCATCGTGGCCGCGCCGCGCCGCGAGTCACTGCCGTCCTCGATGTCGTCGTGCACGAGAAAAGCGTTGTGCAGCATTTCGATGCCGGCGGCGGCGGGAAATGCGTCCTCCGTGCGGCCACCCAGCGCGCGTGCTGTCGCGATGCACAGCGCCGGACGCAGCCCCTTGCCAGAACGGTCGATGAAGTCTTTCACAAGCCGATAGAGGTGCTGCTGCGGCTCATGCGTCGGTATCCCGACCGCGAGGGTGTCGGTCAACATCTCGCGGTACCAGGAGAGCCGCTCCAGGAATCCCGCCGGCCCTGCGCCATCGCCGGCGACCGGCGCGGCGCCGACTATCATCGCCTCGGGTTCGAGCCTCGGTGCATCGGCCGAGCCGGAGTTCACCATCGCGCCGCGGCGCGAAAGCTCGGTGACACCAGGGACAGTCCCCTCGCTCCGCTCGAGCGCGTCAGCCGCACGGCTCACGAACGGCGCGACCTCCTCCAGCAGCGGACGCGCTTGCTCGAGCAGCGGCGACGCACTGCGGATGGCGTGGGCCGCGACCTGCATGAGCGAATTGTCCCAGGGCAGCCCGGCCCGGTATCGCGCCGCATCGTGCAGCCGCCACGGCGCCAGGACCTCGGGCGCTTGCAGCGGCCACACCTCACAACGCGGTCCGGCAAATTTCACCGCGTCGAGGAGTCCGTTCACCGCCCGCCGCGCCGCCTCATTGGCGCCTTCCATCGTAGCGAGGTCGGTATGCGTGCGCACATAATCGGACGCCAGGAACAGATTCGGAATGGCGGTGGTCGCATCGGGGCGCAGTTTCCAGGTGTCGATGAGGTTGACCAGCAGCGGCTCGGCATTGTGCAGAAATCGCGGGTAGGCACGACTGGCACGAATGTCGGGGTCGAGAAACCACGAGTGCAAGTCTTCGTCGCGTAGAAGCTCGCGGTCGACGTTGATCGAGCGCTTGAGCTGCTTCCATACTTCCCGCATCACCTCTTCGCGCGTGCATTGCATGGCGGGGCGTCCGTTCGACCCCGGATCGTCCCAGTCGGAGACATCGACCGAGATGACTCCGCGCACGTCGCTGTCGCCGAAGTCGGCGGGCGGCATGCTGCGCCAGAACTGAACCTGGGAGACGCTCGTCAGCGCCCATTCGGTATCGATGTGAATCACATGCCCATGAGCTATGGGCAGGTCGCGCCGCAAATAGAACTGCAGGCCGTTCATCCATTCCACGTTCGGCGCCAGCACCCGCAGATCGGCGAGCTTCGGATCGGCGTACAGCATCTGATGGTTCACCAGCGGCGCGATGCGCTCAAGCGGCAGCGCCGCCACATAGTGGTCACCGTAAAATACGGTCCGCCTCTTACCGTGGCGGACACCAACGCCGGTGATGCGCACCTTGTCGCAGAAGATCTGCTCGATCTTCATGTTGCGCAGATAGCGGACGCCTTTCGACTCGAGATAGCTCAGCCACGGATCGATCCAGACGAAGTTGGTCGGTCCGTCGAGCAGGCGATCGGTCGCTCCCTCCGTCGGATTGAGGACCGTGAACATCATCTGCTCGAACATGTCGCCCACGGTGCGCGCACTTGCCTTGCGCGCCTTGGCCGCCACCAGCGAACGCGTAAAGCCGGCCGCCAGGAATTTCTGGTACGCGGCCGATCGCCCCTCGGCGCCGATGAAGTCCCACCACCCTACCCGCTCGTATTCACCGATCCGGCGCTCCTCGCATGAGGTGAGGATCTGCCAGAAGCGCGCGCCAAAGAGCGCCAGATCGTCCGGCGTGAGGTCGATCACAGGACTGAACGTGAGGAGAATATCGCGCAGAAGCGTGCCGGCATCGGCCGGCTTCTGCGGAAAGATCGACGGAATGAGGAATGTGGGCTTGCCGTACTGCGTGAACCCCACCCGTGTCGTCGGCACCAGGTGATCCGACGCCTGGCGCCCGTCGAACGACGGGGTGCGCCGCATCGTGTCGATCACGTGCTTGTAGAAGCCGGGAAAGAAGCGAAAGCCGTGTTCACCGGGCAGGCGGTGCTGAATGGATTTTGTGCCGGTGTCCGCGCGTTCGTGTCCGCTCGTGCCGGTGCCGTCGTCGATCACCGGGATGCTGCGCGCCTTGCCGCCAGCAATGTCGCGCCACTCGAGGACGACCACCTCGAACCCGCGCTCGATCAGTTCGTGCGCCGCGCTCATGCCCGCCACGCCGCCGCCGAGAACGATGACCCTGGTCGGCATGCGTCGCCATCACTTAGGTATTTGAGCGCTCACGGCTCGTACCGCGTAGGAGCACGACCCCAATCTGCTTTACTTGGACGGACCCCGGATTCGAGAAGCTTGCATACCGCCTGTGGCGCCTGTGGCACCTGTGGCACCTGTGGCACCTGTGGCACCTGTGGCACCCGTGCCGCCTGTGGCGCCTGTGGCACCCGTGCCGCCCGTGCCGCCTGTGTCACCCGTACCGCCCGTGGGCCCCGTTGGTGGAATGAGCCCCACGATCGCGTTCCGTTCCCTGATGCGGAGGGCTACTTTCTCGTACACGCGGAAGAGGAAATACGGGCCATCCATTTGCGGACTATCCGGAGGCTCGGTCACCTGCACGAATTGGAGCGACATGTCGGTAGCGACGACAAGCTCGATCGGCGCGCCGCCAAGCGCCACCACCACGCCGTAGTCCGAAAGAAGAGTCGACGAGCGGAGCAACGGACCGCCGCCAAGGAATGGGACTATTCGATCCTGCGGTACAGATGACGGTCCGGTGTGACCGTCGCGGGCGAGGATACTCGCAACGTGGACGGGCGTCTGCACTGTCGAGAACAAATCTTGCGAAAGCACCACCGCGAATGGCCCGAAGTGGCCGCTACCTTCCAGATCACCAATGGCCCGGACTACTTTGTCCGCCACGTCGTTGCCGTCGTTGTAGACCTCAATATTCTCTTTTGGTGTTAGTGTTGGGGCGCCCGTTGAGTTGGGCTCAAGCAGAAGGCCCGCTGCCTTGCCGCCCCAGATTTGCTCACCGGCGTTGGGAGAGTTGTAGGGCAAAGCCGGAATTCCCCGCATTTCCGGGATAGTCCGGGTCGTATCCGACAAATCCGTTGAAAACCAGGGCATCCTCGAGCCGAGCGATGACGTTCGCCGCGCGACGGAAGAGCGTCAACACGCTGCCCATTTCCGGATCGGCCAACTGCTCGCCGCGGACTCGCACGCTGAGCTGCAGCGTCGCCAACTGGGTCGTATTCTTGTCGGCAATTCTCAGGGGATTATAAAAGACGCTTTCAGTCCGCACGAAGTCGGCGTTCGCTGGCAGCGGTCCATACAGCGGCAGGAAGGTCGCCGCGATGCGCGCGCGGTGCGCTTCCTCCTGGATGACCTGATTGACGCGGGCCCACTGCTCGTCGGTCCACGGTACCAGCGGATTGCTCTGTGCCATCTCAGCGCCCCGGATCAGACCGTTGAATTTCTCTCGCCCAAGGGAACAATACAAATCCCCCTCGTGCCTGTAAACGTGCACCTGCTCCTGGCAGCCAATACGCTCGTGATGCCGGCGCCGCCAGAAATTCAAGTAAATGTATCGTCTTAGATGGTTAACCTCGGCCGCGCGGGTAAGCCGTCACCTCCAGGGAGAAGAAAAGCGGCGATAGATGACAAGATCATTGCCAACACGTTGCATTCCCGCTTAGCTCCTCGACAGCAACGGGGCCTTTTGCCTTCAGGTGCACGGCTTGAGACCGCCATCGCAAAACCGCAGCCACGCCGGCCCCTCCACGCCGGCGATGCCCGAGGCCGACGCGCAGGAGCTCGTCACCCGGGCCCTGGCGATCCTCGCCGAAGAAAACATCACGTACGAAAAGGCCCAACCATGGGGTCCGCCACAGCGGCGGCGGGTGACTAGCGACACAGCCGGATGCGTCGACGCACCGCAGCTTCCACGCGTTACCGGCAGCGAAAGCGGGTCATCTGGTCTGCCTCTGCAACGGCGCCTCCTCGAGCGATGGAACGGAAGTAGCGTTGCCAATCCGCTTCTTCGACGCTCAATGCCTGCTAGCCTCGTTCATCACCGACCAGGAGCGTGCCGCCTTGTTGCTTGACCGCACGGGTCTTGAGGTCGCGGTGCAGGAGGACGGCGGGGCCCTGACGATGGTGGCCTGCTTTGAGTATCGCACGACGGATATCGGCCCATACAACGAAGTCTGCTTGGGTGTCTGGGCGCTAGCGCCCGGCGACCGCATCCCAGCGCTCTATGTGTCGGATCTCCCGGTTACTACGACGTTGGCGCACCGCGCGGGGCGGGAAATTTGGGGCTACAACAAATTCGTCGCCCCAATCGACGTGCAAGGCGATCACAAAGCGTTCGCGACGGCGCTGCGTGATCCCGACGACGCCCTCATCTTAACGTTGGAGGGCGCGCGCGCCGCTTCGATCCCAACGCCTCCAATGGACGTTCCCACTTTCAGCATGCTGGGCGGGCGAGCGATGAGGACCATTATACGGACAATGACCCCATTCCAGATCAGTAGTGGGGACGGCTCGTCCTGAAGGTCGGGGAATCAGAAACACCCCATGGCGGACAATCTGCGGACCCTCGCCCTCGACGAAGCGTGTCCGGCGCTGCTGCAGTATGCCGATCCGCTTCAGTTCCTGTTGTTTCCGGGCGGGGTGCTGTAGCTCAGTCACTCGGCTGTTCGAGCAGACGCCCGCGTTCTTTACGTTCGTCTTGCCGCGGTACCGACGGCAGGCGGCTGTTTTTGCGGCATTCGTCACCCCAGCGCTTTGAGCAGGCTCTTTGCTTCCTTCAGGTCGACCGTCTCGAACCCTTCGGTAAACCACTCGTAGACCGGCGCGAGGAGATTGCGGCCCACATCGGGCCTGCCTTGATCGCGCTTGAGCCGCGCCAAGCTCATGGCGGCGCGCAGTTCCCAGGACTTGGCCCGCTGCGCGCGCGCCACGGCCAGCGCGCGTTCGAAACAGGCTCTGCCTTCGTCACGTCAGGCTCGGCGCGGCGCAGTGCGATTTCGCCGGCAATGCGATGGATCTCCGCTTCGTACCAGGTCTCCCTGGTTGTTTTGACCGCGGACATCGCTTCGCCAATGGAGCGCGAAGCCTCATCGAAATGGCCGAGGTCCGCATGAGCTCTTGCCAGATACGAAAAGTAGGCCGGCGTCCACACCGTTGTTCCTGTTTGACGCCAGGAACTGAGCCCGGAAGTGATCATGGAAACGGCGTCCGCAGCTTTGCCGGTCAGCTCCAACAGGCAACCCGCGACCAGCATCGCACCAGTCTTCCAGAACAAAGCGCCCTTTTCGTCGGCCAGCGTGATCGCTTCGTCCAATTGCAGTTTCGCCGCCGGATAACTCCCGCAGTGGATGTGGGTCAGGGATGTGAGCGTCAACGCTGCCATCAAAGTTGGCAGCCTGGCCTATATCGCGCGCATCCTTGATGGCGCGGTCGGCGTCGGCAAGCGCGACCTCAGGATAGCCGAGAGGCCACCGGGCCAACGACTGATAGAACGAGAGCGCCACCCGGACGTCCTGCCCAAATCGTGTGGCCAGCGGCCGGTGCTCGACCGGGTCATAGAGCGCCATCGCTTGATCGATGTGCCCAAGCGCTTCTTCAATATCGCCCGTGTGCAACAGGGAAACACCCATGTTTCGGTGCCCAACCATCAGCGGCACCGTCGACCCTTGTTTCTCCGCAAGAGCGAGGAAGTGCGCGGCAAGCTCGCGCATCATGTCCCCTCTGAACGCGACGAAGCTGGCAACCCAAAAAGCGTACAGAAGCGAAAAGAGCAGCAATGGATCCTCTGGCGGCTCGCCAATGGCTTCCGCTTGTTCAATCAGGAGGCGGGCCTGCTCCGCCGCAGCTTTGGTTTCCGGCGCCGCATGGCCCTTGACGTGGATGAGAGGGGTAAGGACCGCGACCTGAAGCTTGATCTGTTCGCGGCGCAGGGCGGCCGAGCCTGGCAAGGCGGCGATCTGATCGAGTGCGCGTGTGATCTGTTCGATGGCTTCCAGCAACGCCGAACGGTCGAGCGATCGCTGGCCTGCCTTGCCCCACAACGGCGCGGCCTTTTCAATGAGTCCGGCCTCCGTGCAATGACGCGCCAGCAGCTCCGGCTGGCGCTCGACAAGGTCAGCAAATTCGCTCTCGAGGGCCTCGGCAATCCGGGCGTGAAGCGCACGCCGCGGCTCGCGAAGCAGCGTGCTATGGGCCGCGTCCTGCACCAGAGCATGCTTGAACAGATAGGTCGCGGTCGGCGGCGAGCCCTGGCGGAACAGCAAGCCTGCCGAAACGAGACGGTCGAGCGCTTCATTGAGCTGCGCTTCCGGCTTGCGCATTACCGCAGCCAGCAGCGCGTGGGAAAACCCCCGCCCGATTGCGGCGCCAACCTGCGCCACCTCCTTCGCCGGGCCAAGTCGGTCGAGCCGCGCCAGGAGCGACGCGTGCAAGCTCGCCGGCACCTCAAGCGCCGAGAATGGAATTGCCGCCAAGAAGTCTGCTCGGTCGCCCCGTGGCTCTCCGCTTCAAGCACCGCTTTGGTTATCTCTTCCACGAAGAGCGGAATGCCGTCAGTTCGCTCGATGATGTCCTGACGGACGTTTGGCGGCAGGCGCTTGTCGCCAGAAACGCGGTCGATGAGGATGGCGACTTCGCGCTCTTCCAACCGATTGAGAGTAGAGCGCGGTCACGTGCGGCCTTCCGATCCAGGGCGCATCGAATTCCGGCCGGAAGGTCACGATCAGCATCACGGGAAGGGTTGCGACCCAATTCACCGCACGGCCGAAGGCTTCCAGACTGGTCGGGTCCGTCCAATGGGCGTCCTCGAAGATCATCAACACGGGGTTTTTGTTTGTCAGCGCCTTGAGCTGAGCGCCGAGCGCTTCCAGCATGCCTTGCCGGCGCTGCTCGGGGGTCAGTTGAAGCTTGGGATAACGCCCGTCGTTTGGCAGCGACAGCATTTCGGCGAACAAGGCGGCGTCTTGCTTCGAGGTCGAGGTCAGCGCGAGCAATGCATCGAGCTTGTCGAGCTTCGCTTTCGGCGTGTCGGTGTATGCCATCCCGGCCGCCCGCTCCATCTGGCCGATGACCGGATAGAAGGCGCTATCGGTATGGTGCGGAGAGCAGAAATAGCGCAAACGCGTGTGCGGCTCCGGCGCGACGCTCTTGAGCAAGGCGGCGGTAAGCCGCGATTTGCCGATGCCGGGTTCACCGGCGAGGAGCGCCACTTGGCCTGCGCCGGTCTTTGCGCGTGACCACCGCCGCAGCAGCAGTTCGTTTTCTTCTTCGCGGCCGACCAGATCGATCAAGCCGCTTGCGTGCAGGGCCTCGAAGCGGCTCGCCACCGAACTCACCCGCAGCGCTGCCCAGGCCCGCAGCGGTCGAGCCAGTCCCTGGACCCGCCGCTTGTCCCGACTTCCTCGAGTTCGAACGAATTTGCCGAGAAGCCTTCGGGTACTCTCGGCGATGAGGACCGTGTTCGGCGCGGCCATCCCCTGCAGGCGCGAAGCGAGGTTCGGGGTCTCGCCGACGATGCCGCGCTCCTGCGCCTCGCCTGATCCGATCAAGTCGCCGACGACGACGAGCCCGGTGGCAATTCCGACGCGAGCCTGCAAGGCGGCGCAAGTCTCCACCGCGGCCAGGGCGGGGATGAGCTCCAGCACCGCGCGCACGGCCCGCTCGGCATCGTCCTCATGGGCCTGCGGAATACGAAATAGACGAGAACACCGTCACCCATATATTTCGCCACAAACCCGCCGAAGCGGCGGACGGTCTCGGCGACACATCTCTGGTAAGCCGAAATGACCTCGCGCAAATCCTCGGGGTCCATGCGTGCGGAGAGCGCGGTAGAGCCGACCAGATCGGCAAACATCACAGTAACCTGCCGACGCTCGGCGGCATCGACGGGCACGCCCGCCGCGGCGCCGTCGGCGGCGAAGCTGGTCGGCTGCGTGTCTACGCGGAGTGCAGCAATGGCCTTGAGGAGCTTGATCCGCGCACCGAGTGGAAAGCCGAGTTCACGAAGATGACCCTCCGTGAGATGCTGCAGGACCGTCTCGTCGATGGCGTTGTCGCGAAAGACCGCCTCGTACCGCTCAAGGCCAAGGTTCCGCAGCCAGCCTGCGACGTCCATGATGGCACCTTAGAGCGCAATCGTTTTCGAGTTGGATCGATTGCGCTCTGGTTTGCCTAGTGGAGCAAGAGCTTGTCGGAAAATCGGTTTCCACTCTTCCGGATCATGCTCTAGCTCCGGATTCTTGCATGATTGTCCAGCCAAGGATGCATGTCCAGGGCAGCCGGAAAGCGTCGATAGGATCGATCGCTGCTGAGCAGAGAACCCGGCATCACAACGTCACGAAAAACGCGCTGAATGCGTTGCACGCGCATACCCAGGCATGCCGGTGAGCGGCTTTTGACCGCTCTCGGGTGGCCGCCGGTCCCAGATCGGCCTGCGCGCGGAGAAGCTACGTTCCGTTAACGATCGCGCTGCAGCAGAAACGCGAGCAACAGCTCGCACACCTTCTCGGGCTGCTCCTGCTGCACCCAATGCCCG
>CAWHZA010000047.1:0-83070 GCA_963833665.1 uncultured Alphaproteobacteria bacterium
CTTACTCAGGAGCTTCCTCAACAATTGAAATGGAGCAATGACCCACCAGCACGACGTTATCGATAGACCAAAACGGGGATATTGCTGTGCGTCAGCACCTTTACGGTCACGCTGCCAAGCACGACGGCCGAGAGGCCGTGTCGGCCATGCGAGGCCATTGCGACCAGGTCACAGCCGTTCTTCTTTGCCGCATCGATGATGGCGCGGTAAGGATGCTCGTGCTCGACATGGATCACAGCGCAGCTAACACCGGCTGCCGCTGCGGCATCGCTTACCTGTTTCAGGTATTTCGCTGTTAGCGCGGTAGTGCGTTTCTTGTAGGTATCGGCCGTATCGGTGAGTGTCTCCGGATCCATGGCAATGACGTGAAACGGAGTCGTGACGGTGATTCCGGTTACCTTTGCATTCACTGCCTTCGCAAGGGCGACTCCATGGCGGATCGCCATGTTCGACAATTCGGAGCCGTCGGTGGGGATGAGAATATGCTTGTACATCGCTTCGACCTCTTGTCGATTACCAAATAAATTCTCAACTCGCTCGACCCGCATGCTCGCATATCGGATAAGTACCCTCTGCCGATGCCACAGGTCGTTCTGGACCTGACATGCTTGAGTTTGCGAACGTCGTTGCGCGGCGTCAGTCTATGCCGTTGCCGCCTCTGGCTCCCAGATTTTCATCATGCGAGTCTCCGGCATCAGGAACAGGCTGAGCAGGAAGCATATTGCAGGTACAGCGATCGGGTAGATCAGGGCATAGCCGATACTACCTGTCGCCTGGTACACCGCCGTAGTAATGAACGGCACCAATCCGCCGCCCCAGCCGTTGCCGATGTGATACGGGACAGACACCGACGTGTAGCGGATCCTGGCGGGGAAAAATTCAGCGAGGAACGCGCCGATCGGCCCGTAGACCATCCCAACATAGGCGACGAGAATGGCGATGATGATGATCGCAATCGGATAGTTGATATTGCCCGGCTGCGTGGCCGATCCGAGCCACGCATACAGCGGATAGTAAGTGACCGCCGCAAGCAGCATGCCGCCCAATATCACCGGTTTGCGGCCGATGTGGTCGGACAGCCAGCCGAAGAAGATCAACGTCGGCGTCCCGATGATGAGCCCGGCTCCCACGATATAGGCCGTGGTCAGCGCGTCTACTTTGGAAACCTGCTGAAGGAAGTACAGCGCCCAGAACTGGCCGCTGTACCAGACCACGCCCTGCCCGAGCACAACGACAGTCGCGATCAGCACGAACTTGATATTGGAGCTAAGGAAAGCCTCCTTCCATGGATTCTTGGTCATCCCCTGCTTGGCCTTGAGCTCCTCGAAGATCGGCGACTCCTGAAAGTTGACCCGGATATACATGGCGATGAACACCAGAAGGAACGAGAACAGGAACGGGATGCGCCACGCCCAGTTGTTGAACGCCTCATTGCCGAAATAGGTGCGTGCGGCAATGATGACGATCAGCGACAGCACGATGCCGAGGGTGGGTGAAGTCTGCAGCCAGCCGGTATAGTAGCCACGGCGTTCGTCCGATACGTGCTCGGCGACGTAGGTGATGGCGCCGCCATACTGGCCGCCCAGACAAAGACCTTGGATCATCCGCAAAGCAAACAGGATGAATGCGGCGGCCAGGCCGATCGACTCAAAGGTCGGAATCAACCCAATCGCTCCGGTGCCCAGAGCCATGCCGCTGAGCGTAATGAGGAACGTATATTTACGGCCGACACGGTCGCCCATCCAGCCAAATAGGAAGGCCCCCAACGGACGGACTAGGAATCCGGCGGTGAACAGCGCGATGGTGCTGAGCAGCGCCGCGACGGGGTGGCTCTTTTCGAAGAATTTGACCGACAAGACCGCGGCCAAGCTGCCGAAGATATAGAAATCATACCACTCGATGACGTTTCCCCCCGCTGCCGCGGTGATCACGCGTCTGAAGTTCTGCGGAACATGAGCAGCCATGGTCATCCTCCCCTGCCGTCTGGCGCGGGTCCGTGACTACGCGCACATTCTGTGATGCGCAGCCCCTATATGATTTTAGAAAAAGGAGCGAGGGGCGGATCGCGAACCCGACCGCAGTATACGACTTTTGGCTAATAAAGGAGCTATACGACTTTCGGCTAATAAAGGAGCCGCCCCAGCCTCGGAGCCGTGCCGTGTTAGCAACGCCAGTCATTCTTGAGATTGAAGGGATCGAAGCGGGAGAGGTCCCGCTGATTTCTAATATACCCAAGTCTTTACAGATACCCACTCGAACGTCAATTGGTCCGATGGTTGTGCGGATATCAGAAAGCGCCGCGTTGGAATTAACGGAAGCACTCGCGACGCATTGGCAAGTTCGCGGCTCCCAGTAATTCGAAGCGCCATTTCGCGCCACCGATCCGGTAATATCGAGGCACTATTGGGTACGGCATTTGTGGACTATACGCGTTGCATTGCCTTTTTTGGCCGATAACCGGGCCGCGCTGCTCGCGGCGGCCGAAGGCGCTTCGACCAAGGTACTATCGCGGGCTCCCGAGCATGCATTGGCTCATCACTGTTTAGGCTGCGTCCAAGTCGCCTCCAATCGTGCGTCGCAGGGTATGGCCGAATGCAAGCGATCATTGGCACTAGATAGAAATTTGGCTATCACGGAATCAGCCAAGTATTTCATGGTCGCGGCGAGGAAGTAGAGGCTCATGACCAGTCGATTCTTGAGGGTGAGCGGACCCACCTTGGCCGGCGAATACAACAATGACATGATGCTCTCCTTGGCTAGTCGTGATCCGGGACGAAATGACCGCTCGCTCGCCTCACTCTTATCTGGTGCTCACCACCGGGCGACGTCTGGGGGCACTGAGATGTGCTCCTGCACGATCACCCACTTGCCGTGACTCTTGCGATAGACATCCGTGATGCGAAACGTCGCATCGAACGGCTTGCCCTCGTTCGTCGTTCCCGAGACGTGCTGGACGCTGCGCGAGTACGCGATCTCGCCGTCGGAGTTGATCACCAGGTCGTTCACCTCGGCATTGATCGGCCCCTTGAACATGTCGAGGAAGCACCTGCAGGGCTTCTGAAACGCCGCGGCCCCAACGTACTGGCGCGGCGGCACGATTGTCCGGGTTATCGGTCGTCGGCCGGGCCTCACCGTCTCAATTGACAAAAGTCAAGGCCTGGGCGGGGGACCGACGCTATGCAGCATATTATCCTGTGCACACATCGAAAATAATAGTTGTAGCAGCTGAAGATAGATATTATTGACAAATATAGATGTTCTAGACATCATTTACCGACGTCTATCCCATGATCACAGCCGCCCAACTCAGGGCCTCGCGCGCGCTCCTCGGCATCGATCAGCGCAAGCTCGCCGAAGCGGCCGGGCTGTCGCTGCCGACCATCCAGCGCATGGAAGCGAAGCGAGGGTGTGATCCGCGGCAACGTGGATTCGCTGATGAAGCTCATCGGCGCGCTCGACGCGCTCGGCATTGAGCTCATCTCGGCCAACGCCGCGAGCCATTCCGGCGGCCGGGGCGTGCGGCTCAAGAGGCCGACACCGTGACGCTGACAGTAGCGCTAGCCTGCTCCGCGGGATTGTTGGCGCTTGCGGCGGTTGCCGTGGCCATCGGACGTGCGGCGGCTGCGACGCGCTTCGTCTACGGCGCGAGCACCGCGATTGCGGCGATTTCGCTCGTCGCCGCGGCGGCAAATCTCATCGCCGGGGCAGCACCCGCGAGCCTCGTGCTGCCGCTCGGCGTGCCATGGCTTGGCGCCCATTTTCGCCTTGATGCGCTCTCTGCGTTTTTCCTCCTCGTCATCGATCTCGGTGCCTTGAGCGCCAGCCTGTTCGCGCTCGGCTACGGCGCGCACGAAGAAGCGCCCGAGCGCGTACTGCCGTTCTATCCCGCCTTTCTTGCCGGCATGACGCTGGTGGTGCTCGCTGACGACGCGTTCACGTTCCTCGTCTCCTGGGAATTCATGTCGCTCACCTCGTGGGCGCTGGTGATGTCGCACCATCGTGTCGCGGAGAACGTGCGCGCGGGCTTCGTCTATCTGGTGATGGCGAGCTTCGGCACGCTCTCTCTGCTGCTCGCCTTCGGCCTGCTCGCCGGGCCTGACGGACTTTATGCGTTCGAGCAAATGCGTGCCGCGCATCCTTCCGCCATGCTCGGCGCCCTTGCGCTCATCCTCGCGCTGGTCGGGGCGGGCTCGAAGGCCGGCATCGTGCCGCTGCATGTGTGGCTGCCGCTCGCTCACCCGGCGGCGCCGAGCCACGTCTCCGCCCTGATGAGCGGGGTGATGACCAAGGTCGCGGTTTACGGCTTCGTGCGCATCGCGTTCGAACTCGCCGGGCCGCCGGCGTGGTGGTGGAGCATCGTCGTGCTGGCGCTCGCCGGCATCACGACGGTGATGGGCGTGCTCTATGCGCTGATGCAGCACGATCTCAAACGCCTGCTTGCCTACCACACGGTGGAAAACATCGGCATCATCTTCATCGGCCTCGGCCTCGCGCTCGCCTTCAAGGCGCACGGCATGCTGTTCGCCGCGGCGCTGGCGTTCACCGCCGCACTGCTTCACGTCTTCAATCATTCGCTGTTCAAGAGCCTGTTGTTCTTCGGCGCCGGCGCCGTGCTGACCGCGACCGGCGAACGCGACATGGAGCATCTCGGCGGCCTCATCCATCGCATGCCGCAGACGGCGTTCGCTTTCCTGATCGGCTGCGTGGCCATCTCGGCGCTGCCTCCGCTCAACGGCTTCGTCTCCGAATGGCTGACATTCCAGGCGATCCTGCTCAGCCCACAGCTGCCGTCATGGGGGCTCAAGCTGCTGGTGCCGGCGGTGGGCGCGCTGCTCGCGCTCTCGGCCGCGCTCGCCGCCGCCTGCTTCGTCAAAGCGTACGGCGTGACCTTCCTCGGCCGCGCGCGCACGCACGTCGCGCAAACGGCGGCGGAAACCGACCGCTTCTCGCTGGCGGCGATGTTTCTGCTGGCGGCGCTTTGCCTGCTGGCGGGAATACTGCCCGGCCTGTTCATCGATGCGCTGGCGCCGGTGAGCGCCGCACTCATCGGCGAGCGCATGCCGGCGCAGATCGGCGCGCAATGGCTGTCGATCGTGCCGATCGCCGCAAGCCGCAGTTCCTATGACGGCCTGCTCGTCTTTCTGTTCATGATCATTTCGGGCGGACTGGCGGCGTCAGCAATCCACCGCCTCGCCTCTGATCGGTTGCGCCGCGCTCCGGCCTGGGACTGCGGTTACCCCGACGCAAGTCCGGCGACGCAATACACGGCGATGAGCTTTGCGCAGCCGATCCGCCGCGTATTCGGCACCGTCGTGTTCAGCGCCCGCGAGACCGGCGAGATGCCGCCGCCGGGCGACACGCGCCCGGCACGGCTCACGGTGACGCTCTCGGATCCGGTCTGGGATTCGCTCTACGCGCCGCTCGCCGCCGCAATCGGCTTTACCGCCGACCAGCTCAACCGCCTGCAGTTCCTGACCATCCGCCAGTTCCTGAGCCTCGTCTTCTGCGCCCTCGTCGCGCTCCTCTTGGTGCTCGCCGTATGGTCCTGATCCGCGATTTCGCCATCCAGGGCGTGCAGATGCTCTTGGTGCTGCTGCTGGCGCCGCTGTTCACCGGCTTCGTGCGCAAGGTGAAGGCGCGACTGTTGCGCCGACAGGGCCCGCCGCTCATTCAGCCGTACCTCGATCTGGTCCGGCTCAGCCGCAAGGAGGTGGTACTGGCGGATTCCGCCTCCTGGCTGTTCCGCGTCATTCCCTATCTCGTCTTCGCCGCCACGTGGGTCGCGGCCTCGCTGGTGCCGACATTCCGTACCGGCCTGCTGTTCTCCTGGTCGGCCGATCTCATCGCGATCATCGCGCTGCTCGCCAGCGCCCGTTTCTACCTGGCGCTTGCCGGGCTCGACGTCGGCACGAGCTTCGGCGGCATCGGATCGAGCCGCGAGGTGATGATCGCCTCGCTCGCGGAACCGGCGATGATCATGATCGTGTTCACGCTCGCCCTGATCGCCGGTTCGACGCAGCTTTCGACCGTGGCGGAATTCATGGCCTCGCCGCAGGTCGGAGTACGCGTCTCGCTCGGGCTCGCCGTCGTCGGCCTGGTCATGGTGGCGATCGCCGAGAACGGCCGCGTGCCGGTCGACAATCCGGCGACGCATCTCGAGCTGACTATGGTGCATGAGGCCATGGTGCTCGAATATTCCGGGCGCCATCTGGCGCTGATCGAGCTGTCCGCCTCGCTCAAGCTCGTCCTCTACGTCTCGCTGCTCGCCTGCCTGTTTGCGCCATGGGGCATTGCAGCGGCGAGCGCGACGCCGCCGGCGCTCGCCGTCGGGGTCGCCGCCTATGTCGGCAAGCTCGCCATCGGCGGCTTCCTGCTCGCCCTATTCGAAACATCGATCGCCAAGATGCGCGTGTTCCGCGTGCCGGAATTCCTCGGCGTGGCGCTGATGCTCGGGTTGCTGGCGACGCTCTTGCGCTTCGTGTCGGTGAGCTTCTGATGAGCCGGATCGATTTCGATATCGCTCATCTGCTGGCCGGCCTCTTGGTGCTGATCAGCTTCCTCGAGCTCTACCAGGATCGGCTTTACGCGCTGCTCAATGTGTTCGCGACGCATGCGCTGGTGCTCGCGGCCTCGGTCGCCTGGCAGGCGTTCATCCAGGATGCGCCGCATCTCTACGTCACCGCGGCGATCGCTCTTCTGTTCAAGGCGATCGTCATTCCGGTGGCGCTGCATCGGATCATCGTGCGGCTCGGCATCCATCGCGCGATCGAGAAGGTGGTGGGCGTCGGTACGGCCATGCTCGCCGGCATGGGCTCGTCGCCCTCTCCATGGTGGTGATGCTGCGCGTGACCCATGAGGCCGACCCGTTGGCGCGCGAGGACCTCGCCTTCGCGCTCTCCGTGGTGCTGCTCGGGCTGTTGATGATGGTGACGCGACGCAACGCCGTCGAGCCAGGTCGTCGGCTTCATGTCACTCGAGAACGGTCTGGTTCTGGCGGCGACCGGCGCCAAGGGCATGCCACTCGTGGTCGAGATCAGCGTCGCCTTCTCCATCCTCATCGCTTTCATCGTGATCGGGATCTTTCTGTTCCGCATCCGCGAGCGCTTCGACACTGTGGACGTACAGGCGCTCGACCGTTACCGCGGAGAGCGCCGATGACGATCGATGCCCTGACCGGTGTTCTGCTGATTCCCGCGATAGCCGCCGCGCTATTGGCGGCACTGCCCGGCTATCGCGCGACGGCCCGGCTCAATGTCGCGGCGACGACGCTGACATTCCTTTGCGCGCTGTCGCTGTTCTTTTGGCGACCAAGGTCAGGCTCCTATCTGCTGGTCGATGACCTCAATGCCACGTTCATCGTGCTGACGACCTTCGTCGCCTTTACCACCAGCGTTTTCAGCTTGAGCTATATCGGTCACGAGCTGGAGATCGGTCGGCTCACCCCGCCGTACGTGCGCTTCTACCATGCCATGTATCAGGTGCTGATGTTCGCGATGAACCTTGCGCTCGTCGCCAACAATATCGGCTTGATGTGGGTGGCGATCGAGCTGGCGACACTGACCACGGTGCTCATGGTCGGCATCTACCGCACCCACGAGGCGCTGGAAGCGGCATGGAAATATTTCATCCTCGGCAGCGTCGGCATCGCGCTTGCCCTGTTCGGCACCATCCTCGTCTACATGGCGGCGCGGCCGGTGGTGGGAGAAGGCCTCGACGCCATGGTCTGGACCGTGCTCGTCAAGCGTGCCGGCGCCTTCGACCCGGCGCTGCTCGACGTCGCCTTTGTTTTTCTGCTGCTCGGCTACGGCACCAAGGTGGGGCTCGCGCCGCTGCATGCCTGGCTGCCCGATGCACATGCCGAGGGCCCGACGCCGATCTCGGCAGTGCTCTCGGGTCTGCTGCTCAACGTCGCTCTCTATGCACTGCTGCGCTTCAAGATGTTGCTGGCGGTGAACGCCGCGGCGCTGGCACCTGGCCCGCTGATGGTGACGCTCGGATTGATCTCGCTCGTATTCGCCGCGTTCATGCTCTACCGCCGGCGCGACATCAAGCGGCTGTTCGCCTACTCGTCGATCGAGCATATGGGCATCATCACCTTTGCATTCGGCATGGGCGGTCCGCTCGCCAATTTCGCCGGCCTCCTGCACATGACCATGCATTCGCTCACCAAGTCGGCGATCTTCTTCGCCGTCGGCCACGTGGCCCAGGTCAAAGGCACGCAGCGGATCGCCGACATGGGCGGCCTCACCGTGACCCACCCCGTGCTCGGCTGGGGCCTCACGCTTGGCGTCGTCGCCATCGCCGGACTGCCGCCGCTCGGCATTTTCATGAGCGAGTTCCTAGTGGTGAGCTCGACTTTCGCCCGCGCCCCGGTGCTCGCTATCATTCTGGTTTTCGGGCTTCTTGTCGGGCTCGCCGGGTTGTTTTTGCGGCTCAACAGCATCGCCTTCGGCGAGCCGCGCGGTCAGAGTGCCAAGGCGCAGGCCTCCTATGTGCCGATGTTCGCCCATCTCGCGCTCGTGCTCGCCGCCGGTATCTACATGCCGCCGGCACTTGTCGCCTGGTTCCAGAACGTCGCCGGATTGCTGGGTTAGCTGATGCCGTCACTGGCCGACATCATCCCGCACGGGGACCGCGTGGACAGCCATCGCCCCTGGCCGCGCGTCATCGTGACTACGGACGGCTGGCGCCATGTCACCGGCGCACTCGCCGCCGGCCGCGCGACACTGCTCGGGCTCTGGGGTGATTCCGGCGCCACGCCAGCGGTCCACATGGCGATCATGGCAGAGGCGACCGGCGAGATTGCCGTGCTCACTCTCGCCTGTCCGGCTGGTACATTTCCCTCCGTCGGGGCGCTGCACCCGCCCGCCATTCGGCTCGAACGCGCAATCCACAGTCTCTACGGGTTCGAAGCAGTCGGCGCAGTTGACCAGCGGCCATGGCTCGACCTCGGCTTCTGGAACGTGCAGCATCCGCTTGCATCGGACTCTCCCCAGCGCGGCGAGGCGCACTCGCCGCAGAGGAGCGAAGGCGTAGCGCCATCGCCCCTACCCTATTCGTTTCTGCCGGTCGAAGGCGAAAGCCTGCATCAGATTCCTGTAGGCCCGGTGCATGCCGGCATCATCGAGCCGGGCCATTTTCGCTTTACCGCCAGCGGCGAGACCGTGGTGCGGCTCGAACAGCGGCTCGGCTACGTGCACAAGGGCATCGAGTCGCTGATGGGCGGCGCGACCATCGAACGGGCGGCGCGGCTTGCCGCGCGCACCTCCGGCGACAGCACTGTCGCCTATTCGATCGCCTTCGCCCACGCCATCGAAGCGGCGCTCGCCGTCGAACCGCCGTCGCGGGCACGCCATCTGCGGGCGCTGATGGCCGAGCTCGAGCGGCTGGCCAATCACTTCGGTGACATCGGCGCGGTCTGCAACGACGCCTCGTTCTCGCTCATGCATGCGCATTGCGGGATCCTGCGCGAGCAGGTGCTGCGCGCAGCCGCCGCGTGCTTCGGCCATCGCCTGATGATGGATCGCGTCGTCCCCGGCGGCGTCGCCGCCGACATCAACGTAGACGGCGCCAATCTGATTCGTGCTCTGCTGGCGGACGTACGGCTGCGGTTTCCGCCTCTCGTGGAGCTTTACGACAACACCACCTCGCTGCAGGACCGGACCGCTGCGACCGGGATCGTCAGCGCGGAGCTCGTGAGTCAATTCGGCGCGTCCGGCTACGTCGGTCGTGCCAGCGGACGAAATTTCGATGCCCGCAAGGCGCCCGGCTACCCGCCCTACGATCGGCTCGAATTCACCGTCCCGGTGCTCGCCGCTGGCGACGTGAATGCGCGCGTCTGGATTCGCATTCGCGAAGTGGAGCAGAGCCTGAGCCTCATCGAGCAAATCCTCGCGGGACTGCCGGACGGGCCGATCGTGGTTGCGATCGGCGACGGCGACCGCGAGACGGGCGGCGGCAGCAGCGAAGGACTAGGACTAGCCGAGGGTTTCCGCGGCGACGTGTTCGTCTGGGTGCGGCTCGTCGCGCTCAAGGTCGCGCGCTGTCACTTGCGCGATCCATCCTGGTTTCAATGGCCGCTGCTCGAAGCCGCCATCGAGGGCAACATCGTGGCCGACTTCCCGCTTTGCAACAAATCGTTCAACTGCTCCTATTCGGGGCACGATCTCTAGCGCACGTCCGGAAGGCAGCATTGCATGCGCAGAACCTTGTTCGAGAGCCTCACGCGCCGTCCGCTGACGGAGGCGCCGCCGGCACCCGATGGCGCCTCGCTCGCTGAATTGGCCGCCAGCGTCGACCGCGCCGCGCGGCGCCGGCTTGGACGCAGCCTCGCTATCCGCGAAGTTGACGCCGGATCCTGCAACGGTTGCGAACTGGAAATCCATGCTCTCAACAATGCCTTCTACGACCTCGAGCGCTTCGGACTGCGCTTCGTCGCCTCGCCGCGCCATGCCGACGTGCTGCTCGTTACCGGCCCGGTCACCCGCAATATGCGCGAGGCGCTGGAGCGCACCTACCAAGCGACGCCGGACCCGAAGTGGGTGGTCGCGGTCGGCGATTGCGCGGCCGACGGCGGCATATTCGCCGGCAGCTACGCCGTCGCCGGCGGCGTCGATGCCGTCGTTCCTGTCGATCTTCACATCCGCGGCTGTCCCCCGACACCGCTGCAGCTGTTGCAAGGTCTTCTGGCGCTGCTCCAGCAAGGCTCCGCCGCATGAACCAGTGCCCCTCGTGCGTCAGCCGTGGCGGATCTTGAGCACGAGGATGACCCCGGTCATCGCAAAGGTGACGAGGCTCGAGCCGATCAGCGGCCCATCGGTGATCGCGATCCCGTAGACCAGCCAGAGCAGCACGCCGATCACGCACAGCGCTGTGCCAGGCAGCGAAATCGCCCGCGTCTCCCGGTCGCGGATGATCTTTACCGCCTGCGGGACCCAGCAGAGCGTGGTCAGTGCGGCGCCGGCCGCACCGACCGCATCGACGACCGCTGGCGCCATCATTCAATCCCCGTGTGCGACATCTGCGCATCCTCCGAACAGCGAACCCGGTTTTTTGAGCATGCCGGATATGCGACACGACCCGAAGCGATTGCGCTCCCTCACGAACTTCGCGTGCCGGCGCGGCGAATCAGGGATTTATCCGTGATTCGGTGTGAGCGAGATGACAGCGTGCAGCAAACAAAGCATGCGCGCGAAGCTTGCCGGCCGTGTCATCGGATCGTCACGCACGAATCGTAAAATCATCAATGCGTTGGACCCGCCGCGTGCGCCGGCCGCATTGTGCCTGCGACAGCAGCGTTGGCCCAGGAGAGGACCGCCAACGACCGCAGCCATGCCCATGAATGTTTCTGATCACACCACGCGCGTCTTCGATTCCGACCTTATCAAGCTCACGCAGCTGGTAGCGCAGATGGGCGGCTTCGCCCAGAAGCAGGTCACCGACGCGATCGATGCGCTGTCGCGACGCGACACCGCGCTGGCGCGGCGCGTCATCGAGGCCGACGAAAGAGTCGACGAGCTGCAGCGGCAGATCGAGGAGAAGGCGATTGCCACGATCGCGCTCCGCCAACCGATGGCCGTCGATCTGCGCGGTCTGGTGGCGATGCTGCGCATCGCCAACGACCTTGAGCGGGTCGGAGACCTCGCTAAAAACATCGGCAAGCGCGTCATCGCGGTGAGCGGGGACAACTCGCAGCGCACGCTGATGCGCGGGCTCCGCCATATGGCTTCGCTCGTCGTGGCGCAGCTCGCCTCCGTGCTCGACAGCTTCGTCGACCGCAACCCCGACAAGGCGCTCCGCGTCTGGGAGGCCGACAAGGACGTGGACGCGCTCTACGTTTCGCTGTTCCGGGAACTGCTGACCTACACGATGGAAGATCCCGGAACGATCTCGATGTGCATCCATCACCTGTTCTGCGCGAAGAACATCGAGCGCATCGGCGATCACGCCACCAATATCGCCGAAGCCGTGCACTACATGGTCGCGGGCCACGCCATCGCCGGCGAGCGGCCCAAGGGCGACACGTCGAGCTATGTCGGCGAGAGCCCTGTCGTGGCGGCCAAGGTGCCGGCCTAGGCCGGCGGCGCTTCCCGACCTAGCTGGCCATTGCCACGCCGTCTCGCTCGTTAACTGCTCATTAGGGTTAACGGTCTATTGCTGACGCGCTTGCCGTGTCAGCGCGTTCGGCGCCATGCGGCCCATTTCTGTCAGCGATCGCGATGCGTTTGATCGGATCACGCTCTGCACGCCGGTTCGCCGCGGCCGCTGTCGTCGCCGCCCTCGCCGCGGCGACCGCTGGCTGTCAGACCACGCAGAGCACGCCGACCGCGGCCGCGCTGCCGATCAGGGCCGTGGCCGACCGCTCCGACGCCGACTGGCGGCAGGACCTTGCGGTCTATGGCCAGCAATATCGCGCCAACCCGGGCAATGTCGACGCGGCGCTCCATTACGCGCAGGCATTGCGCGCTACCGGACAGCGCGCGCAGGCGGTCGCTGTCCTCGAGCGGGTCTCGCTCGCCAACCCGCGTGACAAGACCGTGCTTGGCGCGTACGGCCGCGCGCTGGCCGAGGCGGGCAATTTCAATCAGGCGCTGGAAGTACTCGGCCGCGCCCATTCGCCCGACCAGCCCGACTGGCACGTCCTCTCCGCCCAGGGCGCCGTGCTCGACCAGATGGGCCGCCACGCGGAAGCGCAGCGCTATTACGTCACCGCCCTCAAGATCGTTCCCGAGGAACCCTCGGTGCTGTCGAATCTCGGCCTCTCCTACGCGCTTGCCAAGGATCTGCCGAACGCCGAGACGACGCTGCGCCGCGCGGCGGCACGCCGGCCGGTCAACCCGCGCGTGCGCCAGAACCTCGCGCTCGTCGTCGGGCTACAGGGCCGCTTCGCGGAAGCGGAGACGATCGCGCGTGCCGAGCTCCCGCCGGAAGAGGCGGCCGCTAATGTCGCCTATCTGCGGCAAATGCTCGCGCATCGCGGCAGCGCGGCGACCCCGGACCACGGCGCTCACGCGAAGACCGGCGCCACCTGACCCTTTGGGCCGCTTGCGTGCGCGGCCAACAGGTGCCCGAACGCAAACGGCGGCGGCCTATTGCAGCTCCATCACCCGAATCGCGGCCGGACCGAGGATCACGACGAACAGCACCGGCAGGAAGAACAGGATCATCGGCACCGTCAGCTTCGGCGGCAAGCCGGCGGCCTTCTTCTCGGCCTCGGACATGCGCATGTCGCGGTTCTCCTGAGCGAGAACCCGCATCGTGGTGCCGAGCGGCGTGCCATAGCGTTCCGCCTGCTGCAAGGCGAGGCACACGGCCTTGACGCCTTCGAGGCCGGTGCGCCGCGCCAGGTTCTCGTAGGCCTGGCGGCGGTCCGGCAGAAAGGACAATTCCGCGGTCGTCAGCGCCAATTCCTCGGCGAGCGGGATAGACTGGGTGCCGATTTCCTCGCTGACCTTGCGGAAGGACGGCTCGATCGCCATTCCCGACTCGACGCAGATCAGCAGCAGATCGAGCGCATCCGGGAAGGCGCGCTTGATCGAAGCCTGGCGGCGCTGAATCTGGTTTCTGAGGAACAGGTTGGGGCTGAGCATGCCGAAATAGGCGGCGCCGATCGAGATGGCGACCTTGATCAAGGGCGGCTGATCGAACTCGATGACGACGAAGACGTAGAACAACGACAGCACCAGCATCACCACCGGCATGACCATGCGGAAGAACAGGTAGGTGACGTACGGCGCCTGCCCGCGGTAGCCCGCCTGCAGCAGCATGGTATGCGCTTCCTCATGGCCGACCCATTTGCTGAGGTTGAAGTTGTCGACGATCGTCTTCATGTAGGCGCGCGGCGATTGCCGAAGCGCCGCTCTGCTGCCCTGCGCCAGGCGCTCGCGCTCGCGCTGGCGGATCTTCTCGCGCTCGAAGGCGACCGCCTTCATCCGCTTGGACAAGGTATTGTTCACCAGATAGGGCATCGCCAGTGTCAGCACCGTCGCGGCGGCGGCGATAGCGGCGAACACCGTAGTCAAAAATTTTGGATCGAGCAGTTCCATAATGAGTTTGAGCATTGATCACGCCTTAGAAATCGAAGTTGATCATCTTGCGCATCACCAGGATGCCCATGGTCATCCACAGCACGGAGCCGGCCAGCATCACGTGCCCCATCGGGGTCGTCCACAAGAGCTCGATGTATTGCGGGCTGGTGAAATAGACGAGCGCCATGACCGCGATCGGCAGTGCACCGATGATGGTCGCCGAGGCCTTGGCCTCCATGGACATGGCCTGAATCTTGGCTTGCATGCGTTTGCGGTCGCGCAGGACGCGCGAAAGATTGCCTAGCGCTTCCGAGAGATTGCCGCCGGCGCGCTGATGCACCGAGATGACGATGCCGAAGAAATTCGCTTCCGGGAGTGGCATGCGTTCGTAGAGCTTGAGACAGGCCTCACCGAGCGTCAGTCCGATGGTCTGCGTCTCGATGATGGTGCGGAATTCACTGCGCACCGGCTCCTGGGCGTCGGTGGCGATCAGCTTGAAATTGTCGAGCAGCGGCAGGCCGGCCTTGACGCCGCGAACGATGACGTCGACGGCGTCGGGGAACGTGGCGAGAAAACGCGCCTCCCGCCGTCTCTTGAGGAACGACAGCAGCCACAGTGGCAGTCCCCCGCCGGCCGCAAAAGCAAACCCGAGCGCCGCCAGCAGTCCGGCGCCGGTCGGCAGCGCCAGAAGAAACGCGGCCACGCCGAGCGCGCCGGCGGTCAGCAGGAAGCGGCGCTTCGACCACGTCAGTCCCGCCTGCGTGATGCGTATGGCAAGCGGCACGCGCCTCGCGATCTTCTGCCGCTGTTCGATCTCCTTGAGCGTGCCTTCGACCTGTTCGCGGCGCGATTTTTGCGCGGCCCGCGTCGGCCGCATCGCAATCGGCTCCGCGCGGGCGACGCTCGCCTTGCGCCGCTCCGCGTGCCGTTCGCCGGAAATGATCGGGTAGATGAAGACCCAGGTGACGCCGCCGACAGCGACCGCCACCAGGAAGAAAAGCGCGTATCCGTTCATGGCAATTCGTCGTTCCCGCAACTGCGCGGCTAGCGCTCGATGTCCGCTGTATCGAGCGCGGCCGCGAGCCGCTGATCCTCGCCGTAGTAGCGCGCTCGATCCCAGAATTTCGGATGGCCGATGCCGGTCGACCGGTGCCGTCCGACGATGTTGCCGTTCGCGTCCTCGCCGAGCAGGTCGTAGACGAACAGGTCCTGGGTGATGATGACTTCGCCTTCCATCCCTAGGACCTCGGTGATGTGGGTGATGCGGCGCGATCCGTCACGCAGGCGCGTGCCATGCACGATGACGTCGATCGAGGCGCAGATCATTTCGCGGATGGTGCGGGAGGGAAGCGCGTAGCCGCCCATCATGATCATCGATTCGAGGCGCGAGAGCGCCTCGCGCGGGCTGTTGGCGTGCACCGTGCCCATGGAGCCGTCGTGGCCGGTGTTCATCGCCTGCAGCAGGTCGAAGGCTTCGCCGCCGCGCACCTCGCCGACAATGATGCGTTCCGGCCGCATGCGCAGGCAGTTGCGCACCAGATCGCGCATCGTGATCTGGCCCTCGCCTTCGAGGTTGGGCGGCCGCGTTTCCAGGCGCACCACGTGCGCGCTGCGCTGCAGCTCGGCCGCGTCCTCGCAGGTCACGATGCGCTCGCCGTCGTCGATGTAGCGCGTCAGGCAGTTCAGCAAAGTCGTCTTGCCTGAGCCGGTCGAGCCGGAAACCAGCGTGTTGATACGGCAACGGCCGATCACCTTGAGGATCTCCGATCCTTCCGGCGATATCGTGCCGAACCTCACGAGCTGCTCGAGCGTGAGTTTGTCCTTCCGGAACTTGCGGATGGTGAGCGCCGGACCGTCGATCGCCAGCGGTGGCACGACGGCGTTGACGCGCGAGCCGTCGGGCAAGCGGGCATCGCAGATCGGCGAGGATTTATCGACGCGGCGCCCGACCTGGCTGACGATGCGCTGGCAGATGTTGAGCAGCTGCTGGTTGTCGCGGAAGCGGATGCCGGTTTTCTGAATCTTGCCGTCGACTTCGATGTAGACCGTGCCCGAGCCGTTCACCATAATGTCGGCGATTTCGTCGCGCGCCAGCAGCGGCTCGAGCGGCCCGTAGCCGAGCACGTCGTTGCAGACGTCGTCGAGCAGATCCTCCTGCTCCGAGATCGACATCACGATGTTCTTGATCGCGATGATCTCGTTGACGATGTCGCGGATCTCCTCGCGCGCGGAATCGGCGTCGAGCTTGGCGAGCTGGCCGAGGTCAATCGCCTCGATCAGCGCCCCGAAGATCGTACCCTTGACCTCGTAGTATGATTCCGAGCGCCGCGAATCGACGGCGGAAGGAATTTGCTGCGCCGATTTCTGCCCGCCGGCGGGTTGCGCCAACGGGGTTGCCAGGATCGGCGCACCCAGGCCCGCGGACGGGAACGGCGTGCGGCCGCCCTCGGCGACAGCGCCCGAGGGAGCTACGGGCGGTGCCGCCGACGGCAGCACTGGCACAGGAGCCGGCGCCGGTCGCTCGGCGACGGCGGCGGCATTGCCGGAAGTGGGACGCTTGCCAAACACGAACGCAACTCCAACTGGGTTTGTGGTTACCTTTGCAGCAGTTTCTCGATGAGCGGCGGGATCAGGCCGGAGCGCTGCTTCTTCGGCTCCGCGCGCCCGGTCAACTGCTGGGCCAGCTGCCGGGAACAGTTCGGCGGTGCGATGGCTCGCCGATATTTCCGCGATCATCTGGCCGTTGTTCGCCGCCGCGCCGAACAGTTGTGGCTCGAACGGGATGATCGCGACGGGCTGGTCGTCGAGCGCCCTGGCAAAATCGGCCGCCTTGATTTCCGGCCGTTTCGGCACCCCGACCTGGTTGAGGCAGTACAGCGGACGATGGTCGTTCGGCCGTGCCGCCTTGAGCAGGTCGTACAGGTTCTTGGTATTGCGCAGGTTGGCAAGGTCGGGCGCGGCGACGATCAGGATTTCATCGGCGCCGACCAGCGTCTGCTTGGCCAGCCGGTCCACTGATGCGGGACGTCGACGACGATGCAGGGCACAGTGGCGCGCAGCGAGTTCGAAGATCGCCTCGAACGCATCGGCGCCGAAATCGTAGACCCGTTCCAGCGCCGCCGGCGCCGCGAGCAGGCTCAGGTGATCGGTGCACTTCGCCAGCAGCCGGTCGATGAAGGCGTTGTCGATGCGGTCGGGCGAAAACACCGCCTCGGCGATACCTTGCGGCGGATCCTGGTTGAAATCGAGCCCGGCGGTGCCGAAGGGAAGATCGAGATCGGTCACGACCGCATCGAGGATGAGGTCGTCGGAGATGGCGAACGCGATGTTGTGCGCGACGGTGGAGGCGCCGACGCCGCCCTTGGCCCCGACCACGGCGATGATGCGGCCGACCGGCTTGGCGTCGGGCGCCGAGAACAGGCCGCACACCGAGCGCACGATCTGCAACGGGCCGACTGGCGAGATCAGGTAATCGCTGACGCCGCGCCGCACCAGCTCGCGATACAGCGTGACGTCGTTCATGCGCCCGATGACGACGACGCGCGTGCCGGCATCGCAGATCTCGGCCAGCTTATCGAGGCCGCCGAGGATATCGTCGCTGCGGCTTTCCGTTTCCAGCATGATGACGTTGGGCGTCGGTGAGTTCTGATAGGCTTCGATGGCCGCGGTCAACCCGCCCATCTGGATGCGCAGATGCGCCTTGGACAGGCGCCGATCCTCGCCGGCCGCCTGGATCGCCGCGGCGGTTTCGACCGTTTCGCAGAACGCCTGCACGGAAACGCGCGGCGCCGGCGCGATGTGCTGTTCGCGCCCGACGAGTTCGGCCGCGGTCTCTGCCGCCGCGGCTGCGCTAACCGGTTTCATCGTCAAGCCGCATCATTTGCCGACGTCGCTGATCTTGCCCGCACTGGTCGACTGATCCGTGGTGGTGGCCGGCGAGACGCCCTGCCGGTACTTTTCCACAACCGTGGTGCGCCGCATCGTGTAGGCCGGGGTCTCGGCGCGTGGCTGCACCAGATCGGCCGGGTTATCGACCATCGCGGCGAGGTTGCGCTGGCTGGCGCAGCCGTTGTTGTACATCGGCTGGTTTTCGAAGTAGTCGCGGTTGAAGCTCGGCCCGATGTCTTCCGGCCACACGCCGCAGGGTCCGGCTTGCGCGGCGATCTTCGGATAGGTGACGCGGATCGTTCCCAGCGTGCGGTCCCCTGCCCGGTAGTTGCGCACGACGACGCCCTGCGGCGGCACGCCGCTGGCGACGACGATCGACTGGATCTCGCGCAAGGCGTCAGCGGCGGCGCGCTCGTTGCTGCCGCCGACCGGCAGATCGACCACCACGCCGCCGGTCGCTTCGCGCCGCCAGCTCTGCGCGAAGGCGAGGAGCTCAGCCCGTTGCGACGGCGTCAGCTCGCTGCGGTTGGAGCCGATGAACATTTGCAAGGTGCGGTCGGCTTCGCGGATCGCAATCGGGTGCCGCATCCGGTAGTCGGTCGGCACTTCGGGGACGCCGGCGACCTGCTGAGTGGTGTTGCACCCGCAGGTCAGCAGCGCACCGCCGGCGACGAGAGCGGCGCGCAGTGCCGGCGCCGCGATGCCGCGGCGAGCGCCGATCATGGTGCAGACGGTTTGCATCGTCGTCTCCCTGCGCGGCGGATCAATCAAGGATGAATCCGTATTTGCCGCGATAGTTGTCGGGCGGATCGGGCATGCCGCCAATGCCGTAGATGCGGTTGAACCGTCCGAGCAACACAGTCGCCGGGTCGCTGGCGTCGGCAAAGCCGTCGTCCGGCCGCGACAGGTCCTTCTGCGCTACGGCCCGCACCACGTAGGGAGTCACCAGCACCATAAGTTCGGTCTGCTGGTTGATGTAGTCGCGGCTCTTGAACAACGGTCCGAGAATGGGAAGCTCCATCAGGCCGGGCAGACCATTGATGTTCTGCTTGGTGTCGTTCTGGATCATGCCGGCCATTGCAAGCGAGCCGCCGGAGGGAATTTCCACAGTCGTCTCGGCGCGGCGGGTGCGGATCGAGGGAACCGTCGCGTTCTGCGTTGTGTTGGGGACGGAAATCGTTAGCGAATTCTGGCTGGAAAGGTCCGACACCTCGGTCATCACCTTAATGCTGATGCGGCCCTCGCTGAGAACGACCGGCGTGAAGTTGAGGCTCACGCCGAACTTCTTGAACGTGATCGAGGGTTGACAGACCGACGCTGCATTCACGAGCGCAGTGCCGCTGCTGGCGGCCGTGCAAGAGAAGCCATTGAGGACGGGGAATTCGCCGCCGGCGACGAAGGTCGCGGTTTCCCCGGAAGTCGCCGTCAGATTCGGCTCGGCGAGCGTGTGAATCCTGCTCCATGGCCTGGATCGTGGCGCTGATGTTCTGCCACCCGCCGGTGATGTTCGAGGCGCTGAGCGGCTGGCCGCTGGCGGAGAACGGATTGATGTTGTTGAAATTGACCACAGCCGTGCCGTAGCCGAGTGTGCCGGAGAGATTGATGCCAAGCTGCTTGACGATGTCGCGCTCGACCTCGGCAACTGTCACCTTGAGCATGATCTGGTCGCGGCCGCGCACGATGATGGCGTTGACGACCTTGCTGCCCAGGGAAACTGTGTCGGCGGTGCCGGCGCCGAGCAGCCGCACCGCAATGTCGTAGGCCTGCTGCGCCTCGGCCTGGCTCGAGGCGGTGCCGCTCAGCACCACGCCCTCGCCGATGCCCTCGACGCGGATATCGGCCTCCGGCAGGACCTGTCTGATCGCCGCGCGGATGCCGTTGAGATCGCGGGTCACGGCAATGTCGAAGCCGGCCATCTGCCGGCCTTCGGCGTCGAAGAAGTACACGTTGGTCTGGCCGACCCCGTTGCCGACGATGTAGGCGCGGCGCGCGGAACGGATCACGGCGTTGGCGATCTTGGGATCGCCGACCAGCACATCCTTGATATCGTGCGGCAGGTCGATGACCACCGATTTGCCGACGCCGAGCGCAACCGAATGCGATCCAAGGTCGCTGGCGGTGATCGTGATCGGCTGCGTGCGCGGGTTGGCGATCAGCGCGTCGGCCGCCGCCGCGGCGCGATGCGAGGCAGTCCACGACGCGGCAGCCACGATCGTGACGACCGCCGCGCGGAGCGAAGTCCCTGTGGCCATGTAAAATCCCTCCGTGCCGATCAGCGCGTCGTCTGCGTGCTGACCCCGTAGCGCACCGTATCCATGGATCCACGCCGTTCGTCGTCGCCGCCTTCGGGCGTCTGCGATTGTGAATCGAGGATGCTGCGTAACGCGAGCGAGATGGTGCCGAGCTGACGCGACAGCGCGAGCGTCTCGGCCTGTTGCGGATCGAGCTCGATCGTCGCGGCCTTGCCGATCACGACCTTCTGGCCGTCCTTCTCGCCGATCGTCTGATCGATCGCGAGCACCCGCACGTTTCGCAGAATCGTCTCGCTGATGAATTTCTCGACGCCTGTGGTCTTTTCCGCGGCCTTGTCGCGGTGGGTCAGCACCACGTCGACGTGATCGTTGGGCAGGATGAAGCCTCCGGCGCCGGTGTCGGGCGCCACGTCCAGCGATATCGCGCGCATCCCGCGCGGCAGGATCGCGGCCATGAAGCCGCCGCTCTTGGCGACGACGACCTTGCTGTCGCGTATCGGCTCTCCAGCCGCGACCGGGCTGCGCACGATGGCGCCGACGAAATCTTTGATGGCGTCAGGCCGGTCGGACTTTTTGAGGAAGCTCGAATTGGCGGCGTCCGCCGGCCAGGTTTGCCAGCCGACATCGCGGTCGCCGACCACCTGGCCGACGCCGAGATCGGACTTGGCGACCAGCACTTCGACCGTGGCGAGCGGCGGTGGGGCCGGCGCCGGCTTCGGCGGCTCGGGCGCGCGCGTGCCGCTCGCGAGCCAGGCGGCAATGCCGCCGGCGAGGAGAGCGATACCAAGTACGATCAAGCGCGCAGGTCTCATTACGCTTCACTTTCTTGGTGACGCGAACGGCTGGCGGCACCGGCAGCACCGGATTTCACCAGCCAAACGTCAAGGCATGGTTAATAAGGCGTATCCAAAGCGCGTTAATAACGCGTTACGCCTCGGCTCCGCGACGCTAGACGCCGGCCGCTGTCATCCACTCGGTCTGCGGATAGATCACGAGCGCCGCCGCCGCGAGCGCGATGCCGTACGGCACACCACCGCCGCGGCGGTGCAGGCGCTCGGCCCATTGGCGGCCGACCAGCATCCGCGGCAGCGGCAGGGCGCGAAACTGGAGGAGCAGCAGCGTCAGCGCGCCGCCGAGCAGCGACGCATAGAGCAGATACTCGGCAAGGTGTGCGAAACCGATCCAGAGCACCGCGGCTGCCGCGAGTTTGGCATCGCCGCCGCCGATCCAGCCGCAAGCGAACAAGCCGAAGGTGACAACGAGAACGCAGGCCGCGGCGGCGGCATGCGAGAGAGCGTCGGCGGCACTCATTCCGCCGAGCGCGGCAAGCAGCACAAAGCCGCCGACCAGAACAAGCGACACGCGATTGGCGATCGTCATCGTGAACAGATCGCTCAAGGCGGCGAACGCCATGACCGCCGGGAACACCGTCAATCTGATCGCTTCAGTCAGCATGACCAAGACATCGTCGGCGTCGTCCCAGTGCCTCCACGGCCGAACGCGAGGCGATCGGCGAACGGCGCGCGGCGGCGCCGCAGTAATGCGAAAAGGCCCCGGTGGCGACCGGAGCCCCGTCGCAACCGAGCACCGGACGCCGCTTACTTCAGCTGGCCCGTAAGGCTGCTGAACGAGCCATTCAGCTTGGTGCCGAGGCCGTTGACAACTGCGATGATCGCAACGGAGATGCCGGCGGCGATCAGGCCATACTCAATGGCCGTAGCGCCCAACTCGTCCTTCACGAAACGAGAAACGAGGGTCTTCATAGTTGGCTCCTTAGTTCCACAACTGGCTGTCTGACTGAGCGTGACCCAATGCCCGTTCGTCGGGCTATTTGGATCGCGTCGAAACCTAATCATGAGAAATTGCAATGCGGTTAAACCGATCTCGCAAACCTCGTGGAAACACTTTCATGGCCAACATAGTTAACCGCACATTTCGCCGGTGCCACCGCGTCTTAGTCGCGGCGCCCGAGCGGCGCAGCGTCGGATGCCTAACCGCAGGCTAATACTGGCCCGGAATTTGTCACGTTCGCTAAATTTGCCGACCGTCGATCGCCGCAGCTCGGCAATCCGCCGCCGCGCTACTTTCGCGACGCCGTTCATGGCCTATTAATTTGGTTCATCGATACCACCTGGATGGCCGCGCCGACGCGCAGCAAGGCCGCGCGAAACAACTAAAATGCGGCTCGTCTCATGAACCAAGAACTTCTCGCCGTCGTCGTCGATATCGGTCGGATGTTTATGAAGAGCATTCCGATCTCGCTGGCGCTTGCAGCGGTCTTCACCGTGCTGACCCAGTTCTGGGCCTGCAATCCGGGCCGGCCCTGGTGGCGCAAGCGCGACCTCGTCACCGATCTGTGCTACTGGTTCTTCATTCCGGTCGTCACCCGCTATTTCCGCATCGGGCTCCTGATCGCCGGCGCCGCCGTGTTCTTCCACATCACCACCGCCGACGGCCTGATCGCCTTCTACGAGAACGGCCACGGACCGCTCGCCGCGCTGCCGCTCGTCGTGCAGATGCTGATTTTCCTCGTCGGCGAGGATGTCATCACCTATTGGACGCACCGTCTTTTCCACGGCGGACGGCTGTGGAAGTACCACGCCGTGCATCATTCCTCCGAAGAGCTGGAATGGATTTCAGCCGCGCGTTTCCATCCGATCAATCTGTTCTTCGGCGCGGTGATCGCCGACGTCGTGCTGCTCATTGCCGGCATCTCGCCCAACGTGTTCGTCGTGCTGGGCCCGGTCACCATCGCCCACTCCGCTTTCGTGCACGCCAATCTCGACTGGACTTTCGGTCCGTTCAAATACGTGATCGCGACGCCGGTCTTCCATCACTGGCATCACACCGCCTCCGATCGCGGCGGCGAGAAGAATTTCGCCGCGACATTCCCGGTCCTCGACCTGATCTTCGGCACCTTCTACATGCCCGCCGGCGAAAAGCCCGACCGGTACGGCATCGCCGATCGTGAGTTTCCGACGAGCTTCGGCGCGCAGCTGCTGCGTCCGTTCACGCAATAGCACGCCGGATGGGGCGCGCTGTTTGCCGCGGGCGCCGTCGTCGTTGCGCAAGCGTCACCGCCTGACGACCCGGCCCGCAAGACATGGCGTTTGCAGTTCGTTGCGTTTGCAGTTCGTTCACCAATTTGGAGGCAATTGGAACCGGTGATGCGGCTCTCGTTGCATCGTTTTGGTCCGCGTAGCGTTTCGGGGTGTTTCGATGTCGGGATGCGCAGGAGCCCGTGCAGCTTCTTCCTCGCTGCGCTTCCTCTCGGCGGTTCTCTTCCTCTTCGCTGCCGCGGCGCCGGCGGGCGCGGTTGAGCCGATCTTCGTGCCGATGGATCAGGCCCGCATCCTGAAGATTCCCGACCGAACCGCGACTCTCGTCATCGGCAATCCACTCATCGCCGACGTTACGGTCGAGCGCGGCGGCGTCGCGGTCGTTACCGCCAAGGGCCATGGGACCACCAACATCGTCGCCCTCGACGGCGCCGGCATCGTGCTGATGGAACGGCCGATCGAGGTGAAGGAGCCGGCCGGCCCGACCGTGGTGGTCTATCGCGGCTCGACGCGGCAAACCTACAGCTGCACGCCCGAATGTTCGGCCCTGGTCGCGCTGGGCGACACCGGCAAGGACTACTTCGACAAGGACACCTTCCAGGAGCTTGATCCGTTCAAGAAGACGATCGAGCAGACCACGACCCGCAATGCTCAGGCGGCCGCCGCGGGCGCCGGGCGCTGAGGCGCGGACGGGAGTCGCCGGCGCGGCAAGCCGGGCCGTGACGCCTCACGCGATCGGGAGCGCCGTCGTCGACTTGATCTTCTCCATGGCGAAACGCGAGGTGACGTTCTTCAGCGGGACCGCGGCGATCAGCCGTTTGTAGAAGGTATCGTAGCCGGCCATGTCGGATACCACGACGCGCAGCATGTAGTCGACGTCGCCGGCCATGCGATAAAACTCCATCACCTCCGGCATGGCGCCGACCACCTTGGCGAAGCGGTCGAGCCAATCCTGCGAATGATCATCGGTCTCGATCGAGACGAACACGGTGATGCCGAGGCCGATGCGGTCCTGATCGACCAGAGCCACGCGTTTGAGAATGACGCCTTCCGTTTCCAGGCGTTGAATCCGCTTCCAGCAGGGCGTCGACGACAGGCCGACGCGGCTGCCGATCTCGGCGACCGAAAGCGCGGCGTCCTCCTGCAGGACGGAGAGGATCTTGCGGTCGATGGCGTCCATGGGCTGCAGGCCTCGGGAAAATTCCGGCGCACCCGCTTTGACAATATTTTTTCAATCTGGCCGGGCAAAGTCAGTCTAGATAGAAAAATATTCCAAATCAAGCCGGGCCGCTGCCAGCCTCGACGCGCCGGCCCGCGGCTTCCCGGTCGTACTGCGCCATGAACGCATCGACTTCGGCGCGCGTCGGCAGGCCGGCGGAGCCGCCCAAACGGGTGCACTTCAACCCGGCGACGGCGGCAGCAAAGCGCAGCGCCGCGGCTTCGCCTCGTCCTTCGGCGAGCGCCAGGGCGAAACCGCCGTGCAACGCATCGCCGGCTCCGAGCGTGTCCACGGCGCGGATTGCAAATACCGGCACGCGCCGAAGCAAACTCTCTTCGAGGAAGAGAATGTCGTTCGGCCCGTTGCTGACCGCGAGGAAGGAATCGGTGTACCGGGCGACGCGCCGCAGTCCTTCGGCCAAGTCGGCGCAGCCGGCCGTAGCGATGAGGCACTCCGAGGAAAAGACCACGTGGGTGGCGATGCGCAACAACGGATCGTCCACCACCGTGCGCTTGTCGGCATCGAGCACGATGCGCAGGCCGCGCCGCCGCGCGGCCGCGCAGATCGGCCCGACGAAAACGGGAAACCGGTTGTCGGCCAGCACGATGTCGGCGGCGGCGGCGAGCGCTTCGGGGTCGGACGGGATGACGGCGGCGACCCGCTCGTCGCGGTGGGTCACGATGGTGCGGTCGCCGCGCGCGTCGATGAAGATCGCCGACAGCGCCGTCGCCAATCCGGGAACGCGCTGACAGGCCGCGCAGTCGATCTTCTCGCGCGCGAGCGCCGCCAGCACGAAGTCACCGTTGGCGTCGGAGCCCATCGGTCCGGCGAGCATTGCGCGGCCGCCGAGCCGCGCCACTGTGACCGCGGCGTTGGCGGCGCAACCGCCGTTGACGATGAAAAATTCCTTTGCCTCCACCTTGCCATCGGGCGGCGGCAAAGTCTCGACGTAAAAGACCTCGTCGAGCACGATGATACCGGCGCACAGGATGCGTGGTGCGCGCGCCTGCGCTGGACGCACGTCGCGCGCGGAGTTCTCGGTCCCAGGCATTTGTCCGCCGAGACCTCAGTCTTCGGTGACGTCAGTCGAGCACATCGCCGCCCTTCTCGACAAAGGCGCTGATGATGTGGTGCGCTATGGCGATCGGCGGCGGCGCCGCGAGCCCGTCCGGGTGCTGGCGGCTCAGCATCAGTTTGAGCTCCTCGCGGTCGAACCAGCGCGCCTCCTCGATCTCGCTCTTGTCGATGACAATTTCATCGGTGAGCGCCTCGGCGTGACAGCCGATCATGAGCGAGCTGGGAAAGGGCCAGGGCTGCGAGGCGAAATAGGTCACGCGCGCGCAGTCAACGCCGACCTCCTCGCGCACCTCGCGCCGCACCGCCTCCTCGATCGACTCGCCGGGCTCGGCAAAGCCGGCGAGCGCCGACCACATGGTTTTCGGAAAACGCGGCGAGCGGCCGAGCACGCAGCGCTCGCCTGCAATCGGCAGCATGATGACCACCGGATCGGTACGTGGAAAATGCTCGGCCTTGCAGACGGGGCAGTCGCGCCGCCAGCCGCCCTGCACCAGGTTCGTGGGCGCGCCGCAATTGGGACAGAAGCGGTGGCGCGCATGCCAGCCGAGCAGCGCCTTGGCTTCGGCGAGCGGCGCCAGATGTTCGGCGGCGACGACGGCGTGCACCGCGATGGTGCGCAGGTCGACGAGCTTGAGATCGTTGCGGCCCTTCAGCGGATCGACCGCGGCCGGATCGAGGCCGATGCCGAAACGCGGCGCCTCGCCGAGCAGGCCGAGGAACACGGTTTCGCGCGCTTCGCCGAGCGCGCGAGCCTCGGCCAACGAGAACAGCGGGTCGGCCTCCTCGCCCGGCTTCTTCAGCATCACGATTTCGCCGGCGACCGCGTAGAAACCGGCGTGCTGGTGCCCCGTCAGCGCCGCGAGGGCCGCCGCGTCGTCGCGCCGGAACGCGGCACGCTCGATGCCGCTCCCCGCATAGGCGAGGCGCGGTTCCAGCCGGAGGTTGGGGGCAGCGGGCACGATTGGCGGGGAAGCGGTCATCCGGCCAGGTCGCGCAGCAGCCGGGGGCGGGACGGCGTCGGCGGCGAATGGGCGAGGCCGAATGTCATGCTTCCTCCGAGTCGCGGGCCCTTGCATCGATAGAACCCGCGGCGCCCATCGAGGTCAAGCAGGTCGCGGCGCTGCGGTTTTCCCCCATTTCGCTGTGCCCTACCCACCACACCAAGCCGCAAACCAGGCGCGACCGGTTCGCGGGCTCCAGGCCGTTAACCGGCCGTTAACCCTCCATGCGCAGTTTGTTAACCAATCAGAATCGCACCGACGCGGAGAAGCCAGTGTCAAGCGCCGTCCGCCAACGCCAGTCGCTGATGTTCCGGGCGCGCTCCTACATGGCGTTCGCGATTACGCCACAGGCGCCCATCGTCGAGTGGCTCGCCGAACTCGACACCAGCCTGGAACGCTCCGAGAGCTTCTTCTCCGGACACCCGGTGGCGCTCGATCTGTCGTCGGTCAGTTTGAGCGCCGCCGCGATCATGCATCTCGTCGAGAACCTGGCGGAGCGCAAAATCCGCGTGCTCGGCATCACCGGTGTCGATCCCGCCATCGAGGAACCAGGGCTGCCACCGATCCTGCGCGGCGGCCGCGGTCCGCAGCAGACGACGCCCGATCTGCCCAAGGCGCCGACCCTCGTCGTCAATGCCGCGCCGCCGCGGCAACAGCCGGCGTCGCTCTTGATCGAGACGCCAGTGCGCTCGGGACAATCGGTCGTATTCGTAGACGGCGACGTGACTGTGCTTGGCTCGGTCGGATCGGGCGCCGAGATCGTGGCCGGAGGTTCGGTCCACATCTACGGCACGCTGCGCGGGCGGGCGATGGCCGGCGCCAACGGCAATTCCCGCGCCCGCATTTTCTGCCAACGCGTCGAGGCCGAGCTGCTCGCCATCAACTCCTACTACAAGACCGCTGACGAGATCGAGGACAGCCTGCGCCGCCAGCCGATCCAGGCCTGGCTCGAAGGCGAAACGCTGAAAATTTCCGCCCTTAACTAGGATCAGAACGTCTAGGACAACGAAAGGTAGCGACATGGGCCAGGTCTTGGTCGTGACATCAGGTAAAGGCGGCGTCGGCAAAACCACTTCGACGGCGGCGCTGGGTGCGGCGCTGGCCCGGGGCGGCGACAAGGTCGTGGTGGTCGATTTCGACGTCGGCCTGCGGAACCTGGACCTCGTGCTCGGCGCCGAGCGGCGCGTCGTCTTCGACCTGATCAACGTCATCCACGGCGTCGCCAAGCTGACGCAGGCGCTCATTCGCGACAAACGGCTGGACAATCTCTGCCTGTTGCCGGCCTCGCAGACGCGCGACAAGGACGCGCTCACCGATAGCGGCGTCGCCGACGTCATCGCCGAGCTGCGCACGAAATTCGACTGGATCATCTGCGACAGTCCGGCCGGGATCGAACGCGGCGCCACGCTCGCCATGCGGCACGCCGACGCCGCGATCATCGTCACCAATCCCGAGGTATCGTCGGTGCGCGATTCCGACCGCATCATCGGGCTCCTCGATTCCAAGACGGTCAAGGCGGAGCGCGGCGAGCAGGTCGAAAAGCACCTGTTGATCACGCGCTACCATGCGGCACGCGCCGCCCGCGGCGAGATGCTGTCGATCGAGGACGTGCTCGAAATCCTCTCCATCCCGCTTCTCGGTATCATTCCCGAAAGCCAGGAAGTCCTGCGCGCTTCCAATCTCGGCTCACCGGTAACACTCAACAATGCGCAGAGCGCTCCGGCGCGGGCCTACTTCGACGCCGCCCGGCGACTCAAGGGCGAGAAACTCGCGATGGCTGTTCCTAGTGAAAGCAGGGGCATTCTCAACAAGCTGTTCGGACGGAAAGCAGCATGAGCCTGTTCAGATTCCTTCGCCGCGGCTCCGCGCCGGTAGCGCGCGAACGCCTGCAAATCCTGCTCGCGCACGAGCGCGCCGCCTCACGCGGCCAGACCGACCTGCTCGGCCTCCTGCGCGAGGAGATTCTCGCCGTGATCAGCCGGCACGTCTCGTTCGAGCCGGACAAGGTGCAGATCAAGATGGATCGCGGCAAATCGGTATCGACGCTCGAAGTCGACATCGAGATTCCAAACGGTTTTGGCGCAGCCGCGGCGTAAGGCGACGCGCCAGCCGATCTCGCCGCCGGCCGGCCGCCGTTGAAGCGCCGCGACAACTCGTCACCGCCGCCGCCCACCCCATGGGCCGGCGGCGGCGTTGTTTCAGCCCCAAATTTTCTCCCGCCTAACAACGTTACGACCCCAGTTTTGGAGTATTTGTTAGTTGCCGCTGGTCGACCGCATCCAAGTCGGGATCACGACTTTCAGGAAGCGCGCCGACGGAACTTTCCGCAAACAATCGAATTGATGCCATTGAACTGCGCGAGGGTTTTGCAACCCTTGCTCTCCGGGAGTTCTTTCAATGGAAGCCATTGTCTATCCAGCGGCCACGGCGAGCGCGGCAGCCGCGACCGTGGACGCGCAATCCGGCGTCTCGTGGGCGGCAGTCGCCGCGGGAGCCGTCGCAGCGGCGGCGCTGACGCTTCTCCTCGTCGCCTTCGGGGCCGGTATCGGCTTTTCGTCCATATCGCCGTGGAGCGACACCGGCGTATCGGGGTCCACCTTCGAGGTCGGCACCGGCATCTATCTGGTGATTGTCGCCGTCATGTCGTCGGCCGTGGGCGGCTATCTCGCCGGCCGATTGCGCACCAAATGGGTCGGAGTCCATACCAACGAGGTGTTCTTTCGCGACACCGCGCACGGCTTTCTGGCCTGGGCCTTCGCGACCTTGCTGAGCGCGACGATCTTGACCGCGAGCACCGCGTATGTCGCGAACGGCGTTGCGGCAGGCGCCGGCGGCGCGCTCGCGCAGGCGGCGCGCTCCATCAATCCCGCGGAAGTCTACGTCGACAAGCTGCTGCGGCCGGCTCCCGGCTCGACGCAGGCGGCGGCGCCCGCGTCCGCGGCGGAGCCGAATGCAGCCGCTGCCAATACGGCAACCACCCCGGCGAGCGCCGGGGCGCCGGGCGGCGCCACCAATCCGAACCAGGCGCGAAGTGAAATCCTGCGCCTGTGGACCGCCGACTTCGCCAAGGATCAGGATCTCAACCAAAGCGACAAGGCTTATGTGGCGCAAGTCGTGGTCGCGCGGACCGGCCTCAGCCCGGCCGACGCTGAGAAGCGCGTCAACGAGGTGGTCACGGAAGCCAAGGCGGCGACTGACAAGGCACGCCGGGGCGCGGCCAGGCTTTCGTTCTGGTTGACCGCAGCCATGCTGTTCGGGGCCTTTGCCGCGAGCCTTGCCGCGGCCGAAGGCGGCGCATTGCGCGACGGCACATGGAACGAACGGGTCCTCACCCCCCGGCCGATCTAAGGAGCATTTCCCGTGGGCAGAGCCATTCTCCTCTGGCTGCTTGGCGTTCCTATCCCGATCATCATCCTGCTGGCGCTGTTCTGGCGGTGAGCAACCGCCGGTCCTTAACAGTAGAGGCCGCGCGCCACTGAACCGTCGTCACAGCGTGCCCGCGGCAGCGTAATCCGAATGATGCAGTCTATTGCATGCCCAGCGACGAGACCGTCACATTCACGGTCCCGTCGGCGTCGGCGATGACGCGTAGCGCCTTGTCGTCGTAGGCAATGTCGGTGAGCCGCAGCGCGTTGATGTTGACGTCGGCGTTAAGGCCTCCGGCTTGGCCGGTGAAATTGGTGACGGCTGCGGCAATGCGCTTCTTGGCCTCCGCCGCAAAGGGCTTGAGGTCGATGACCGCCTTTTCGGCGAGCGTGCGCTGCAGATAAGGCACGGCCGCCTGCGCCGCTTCGCCGAGCAGCCCGAACGCCGTCTTGGATTGAACGTCGAGCTTGACGTCGGTGAAGCGCAGGAGCTGATGCTCCTGGTCCAGCACCGGCCGTCCCCAGACGTGCACCGTCGCATCGGCGCCGACGCTGAACAAGCCGTCCCGTTTCACGTTGACCAGGAGAGAAATCAGCAGGCGGTCGCCCGAGGCGGCGATTTCGGCCTGCTTGATGGTGGCCGCGTACTTGCCGCTGCCGTCCTCGGGAAAAGTCTTGTCCTTGAGCTGCGCATCGATGAGCCGGCTCACCTCGGTAAAGGGTATGTCGATCGGCACGGTGATTTCCACCGTGCCCTCGTTGGCCTGCGGCACGATCTCGAGCTGCTCGGGGAACGGGCAATCGGGCTTGGTCTCCGCCGGCACGATGCGCGTTTCCGCCTGCACGCCGACGAACAGCGTGAGCGCATTCGCGTCGATCTTCGGCTGCGCCGCGATGGCGTGCGTCGGACGCACCTCGAGCCAGAGATTGGGCATGCCTTGCCCGGCCGCGCCGAGTGAGATCGAGCGGCAGAGCTTGCTCCATTCGTTGCGGGCGGCGTTTTCGATGAACGGATCGTTGCGCAGCCGCGTTTCCAGTGCGGTTGTCTGCTCGTGCACTGCGTTGTCGAGGAAAGGTTTCACCTCCTTGGCGACGCTGAGCTTGATCACGCCCGCGATCGGGACAACGACGTCGGCGACATTGATCTGGGCGGCGAGATTGGGCGTCAGCCGCCAGTTCGGCCCGATGCTCGGCCGCGCCGTCGCCATCACCGTGCCGCGGATGTCGGCGCGCTGATCGAACGTCTTGCCGACGAGGTTCTGCACCTGTTGGCCGACGCCGCCGGCGACGGTGCCGATGATGTTGCCGACCGCACCGCCGACGGCGTTGGCCGCGGTGCTGATCGTACCGCGCGCCTGGAACGCGCCGGAGAGCGGCGTTGTCACCACCAGCGCGTCAGGCTGCCCGGAAACATTGAGCGGCCCGCGGGTAACGGTCCAGTGGATGTCGGCGTCGGGCATCAGCGGCGAGACCGCGCCGGGCCGCTTGCCGGCAAGATTGCGCGGGGCTTGTGTATTGAGCGCTTCGCCGATCGCCGACATGGTGACGGCGGCGGGCGCGAGCACCGTCGATACGCCGGCCAGCGGTTTGAGCGGCGGCACCGCCGCTAGCGCCGGCCGTCCTTCCTTGAGCGAAGCCGGTGAGCGCGGCCATAGGACATTCATCGCCAGGGTCGCACCGATGAAGGAGACGGCGACGACCAGGACGCCGAGGATGATGCTGCGGGGGTTCATTCACGTCCTAAAACATTGCCACTTGGCTACTATACGTGCTGCACACGTAGGGCGATAGACTTGGGGCGTTAGCGAGGTGCGGGCGGCGCTTGCTTTCTCCCCAACTGCGGCCGATATAGGACGCGGGAGGTTGGCGGTGGACGAGCCACTCGCCAACCGGGTCAGGTCCGGAAGGAAGCAGCCCTAACGAGCGCGGTTCGGGTCGCTCGTCAGCCTCCCACTTTCTCACACCTCGTACGTAGCCCGCATGAAGCGCAGCGAAATGCGGGGTGCCGCGATCGAACTCAAGCACGGGAACCGGGATTTCGTTGTGTTTCATCTTCGCCAGTTCCGGCCGACGGAACTCGGATGCGAAGCGGCGGGGTCCCCGACACAATGAACGACGCCGCGACCAGGAGCGAGGCTGCCGCAAGCGGCGCTGCTGCCGGTTCCTACCGTGTGCTCGCGCGCAAGTACCGGCCGGCGACCTTCACCGACCTGATCGGCCAGGATGCGATGGTCCGCACGATCTCGAACGCGTTCGAGACCGGGCGCATTCCGCAGGCCTGGATCCTCACCGGCGTCCGCGGCGTCGGCAAGACCACGACTGCGCGCATCCTCGCGCGCGCGCTCAACTACGAGCTTGCGGACGGCTCCGTCACCGGCCCGACGATCAACATGCCGGTGCTCGGCGTGCACTGCCAGGCGATCATGGAAAGCCGGCATCTCGACGTGATCGAGATGGATGCCGCCTCGCACAATGGCGTTGACGACGTCCGTCAGATCAACGACGCCATCCGCTACGCGCCGGTATCCGCCCGCTACAAGATTTACATCCTCGACGAAGTGCACATGCTCTCCGGCGCCGCCTTCAATGCGCTGCTGAAGACGCTGGAGGAGCCGCCGCCGCACGCGAAGTTCGTGTTCGCGACGACCGAGATCCGCAAGGTGCCGATCACGGTCCTGTCGCGCTGCCAGCGCTTCGACCTGCGCCGGATCGATGCCGGTTTGCTGGTGCAGCATCTGCAAGGCATCGCTGCCAAGGAGACGCTTACCGCCGAGCCCGAGGCGCTGGCGCTGATCGCGCGCGCCGCGGAAGGCTCGGTGCGCGACGCGCTGTCGCTGTTCGATCAGGCGATCGCGCACGCGGCGGGGCCGGTGCGCGGCGATGACGTGCGGCAGATGCTCGGGCTTGCCGACCGCACCCGCGTGATCGATCTCTTCGAAGCGTTGATGCGCGCCGATCTCGCCCGCGCTCTGCACGAGCTACGCGACCAGTATGATGCCGGTGCCGACCCGGCGATGGTGCTTGGCGATCTCGCCGAGTTCACGCATTTCGTCACCCGCATCAAGGCCGTGCCCGCGCTTGCCGAGGATGTTTCGCTCACCGAGGCGGAGCGCACACGCGGCCGCACCTTCGCCGCCAAACTGTCGATGCGCGTGCTGGCGCGGACCTGGCAGATGCTGCTCAAGGGCCTGGAAGAGGTCGCGGCCGCGGGTCGGCCGCTGGCCGCTGCCGAGATGGCTCTCGTCCGCATCGCTTATGCCGCCGACCTGCCAACGCCCGACGAAGCGATCCGCGCGCTCGGCGATGCGGCGCGCGGCAATGGCTCGGGCGCCGCCGCGACGCCGGCATCGCCCGGCCCGGCCGCGCCGCGCGCGGAAGCGCCGCGCGGCGCGACGCGCGCCGCATTGGCGCCGGCGGCTACGCTCGCCGCGCCCGCGTCACTGCCGGCGGCGGGCCAACCGGCGGCGCGAAACGACGCGGCGAACGCGCCGGCCCGCGCCCTTCGCAACTTCGAGGAACTGATCGCGCTCGCGGGCGAGAAACGCGACCTCGGGATGAAGAGCGCGCTCGAACGCGACGTGCGGCTGGTGCGCTTCGAGGACGGCCGGATCGAGATCGGGCTCGAGCCAGGTGCGGCGAAGACTCTCACCGGCGATCTTTCGAAGAAGCTTGGCGATTGGACTGGGCGGCGCTGGATGGTCATCGTTTCCGCCGAGCCCGGCGCGCCCACGCTGCGCGCGCAGGCGCAGTCGCGCAAGGCCGAGTTGAAGGATGGCGTACGCGGCGATCCGCTGGTGCAGGCCGTGCTGACGCGCTTTCCTGGCGCCGAGATTGTCGACGTGCGGCCGCCCGCGGGCGAACCCGTCACCATGGACGAAACGCCGTTCGATGCCCCCGGGGAGCCCGGCCGCGCCGACGATGAACCTTGAGCAGGAGCCGCGATGGCCGATTTTCTTGGCATGATGAAGCAGGCCGCCGAACTCAAATCGAAGATGGAGGCGATGCAGGCCGAGCTCGAGCGCATGGAGGTCGAAGGCGCCGCCGGCGGCGGGTTCGTCACCCTCAAGCTTTCCGGCAAGGGGGAGATCAAAGCCGCGCACGTCGACGAGTCGTTGCTCAAGCCGGATCAGCGCGAGATCGTAGAAGACCTCATTGTTGCAGCCCACGCCGACGCTCGCCGCAAGCTCGAAACCCTCCTGCAGGAACGCATGCAGGCGCTGACCGGCGGGTTGTCGTTGCCGCCGGGGCTCAAGCTGTTTTGATGACGATGATCGAACCGCGCCAGCGCCGCTCCTTCATGCCCTCCCCCCTTGCGGGGGAGGGCAGAGAGGGAGAGGGAGGTCGGGAGGTCGCGCGCGCGTCCAGATGCCCGCGCCGGAGTTGTACGCAAGCCGCAAAGCAACCGCGCTGCCTCCCGACCCCCACCCCCAGCCCCTCCCCACAAGGGGGAGGGGAACAGTAATGCCAGCCGTCGCCGCCGGTCCCGAGATCGAACGCCTGATCCAGCTCCTCGCCCGCCTGCCCGGGCTTGGGCCGCGCTCGGCGCGCCGGGCTGCCCTGTTCCTCATCAAGAAGCGCGAGGCGCTGATGGCGCCGCTCGCCGCCGCCCTGCAGACCGCGATCGAGAAGATCGAGGTGTGCCGGGTGTGCGGGAACATCGACACGCAAAATCCGTGCACGGTGTGCACCGACGCGCGGCGCGACCCGTCGGCTATCGTCGTGGTGGCCGACGTCGCCGATCTGTGGGCGCTCGAACGCGCGCACGCCATCAACGCGCGTTATCACGTACTGGGCGGCACGCTCTCGCCGCTTGACGGCGTCGGCCCGAATGACCTATCCATCGCTGCGCTTGTCAATCGCGCCCACGATCCGGCCGTCAGCGAGATCGTGCTCGCGCTCAATGCCACGGTCGACGGGCAGAGCACCGCCCACTACATCACCGACCTCCTCCAGGAGGCCAACGTCAAGGTGACGCGGCTCGCGCACGGCGTACCGGTCGGCGGCGAACTCGACTATCTCGACGAAGGGACGCTCGCTGCCGCGATCCGCAGCCGCACGCCGTTCTAGCCCGGAGTTCCCGCGGGAACTGCCTGGAATTTGACCAGCGCGCGCCTGCTATGCGATCAGCCGGCCCTGGCGGGGTCGACAATGCTCCTTCTGCTCGGCCAAGCTCGGCCGCGCCGCGCGGACAATCCGGAAAAGCCAAGCTACTTCAAAGAGGTGGCTGGCGGACGCAATCCTCAACCATGACGGCTCGCGTGCGCGCAATCCTTCGACTTGGCCCGCCGCTTGCATGACCCAATGCGGCGATCTCGATCTCACAACTCGTGTTGAATGAGGTTGCTGGAGCCCCGGCGATCCCGGCACCGGGGCTCCATCATTTTTCGGCCCCCGTCCCGCCATCCTGCAGACGCTTGCGTGCGCTTTCCGCTCGCTCCTCGCTTCACCACGGAGACCGGCGAGAGAGCACCATGGCCGATGCGCGGCCGAAGGCGCACAAAGGCGTCGGCATGGAAGGCTTCATCGCCGCCTGGTACGCGCGCGAAACAGCCAAGGACCTCGATGAACTCAAAGGCATCGCGCGCCGGATCGCTGCTCACGTCGGCCCCGGCGCCCGCGTGCTCGAAGTCGCGCCCGGGCCCGGTTACCTCGCCATCGAACTCGTCAAATTCACCGGCTGCCACCTGGTGGGGCTCGACATCAGCCGCACCTTCGTGCGCATCGCCGGCGAGAACGCGCGCCAAGCCGGGCTGCGCATCGATTTTGAACACGGCGATGCCGCCGATCTCCCCTTCCCCGCCGAGTTGTTCGATTTCATCGTGTGCCGGGCGGCCTTCAAGAATTTTGCGCGGCCCCTCGCGGCGCTCGACGAAATGCACCGCGTGCTCAACAACGGCGGGATGGCGCTGATCATCGACCTGCGCCAGGATTTCTCGCGAGACGCAGTGAATGCCTATGTACGAGACAGAGGCGTGATCGCCGGCGCCTTCATCAAGTTGACTTTCAACACCATGCTGAAGAAAAGGGCTTACACGAAGGAGAGCATGGCGGAATTGGTCGCACGGTCGCGGTTCGGGCAGGGCGACATCCGCTTGGACCCGATGGGTTTCGAGGTGTGGCTGCGGAAGTAGGACGATTTGTGTACTGGCCGGACGAGGTGGCTGGATGAGGTCCGTGCGCTTTGATCCGCAATCGCTGCGTTGAAGAAGAAATTTGGAGCCGATCGCGGCAATAACTGTGTGATGGATTGCGAACTTGCTGCTTCGCGGCGCTCCGCAACGAATAGAACTCTCGGCATGAACGACGACATCCCGTACAACAAGGCGTTTGATCTTGAGCCCGGCCGCGCCGAGGAAGTGGCGCCGGGCGTGCGCGCGATCGTCGCCAACAATCCCGGTCCGTTCACCTTCAAGGGGACGGTCAGTTACGTCATCGGCCGCGGCAAGGTGGCGATACTCGACCCCGGCCCGGACGACGAGGCCCATATCGCGGCGGTGCTCGATGCGGTGCGCAGCGAAACCGTGACCCATATTTTCGTCACCCACACCCATCGCGATCATTCGCCGGCCGTGCCGAAGGTCAAGGCCGCGACCGGTGCCATGGTCTATGCGCAAGGCCCGCACCGCGCGGCGCGGCCACTGCATATCGGCGAGACCAACCGGCTCGATGCCAGCGCCGACCTTGATTTCCGGCCCGACATCGCGCTCGGCGACGGCGAGGTGGTGTCGGGCGACGGCTGGACGCTCGAAGCGGTGACGACGCCGGGCCACACCGCGAACCACCTGGCCTATGCCTTGCGGGAATCGGATCTGCTGTTTTCCGGCGATCACGTGATGGCGTGGTCGACATCGATCGTCGCGCCACCGGATGGCGCGATGAGCGATTACATGGATTCCCTCGCCAAGCTCGCCCGGCGAAGCGAGCCGATCTATCTGCCCGGGCACGGCGGCCTCGTGCGCGAGGCGCCGCGCTTCGTGCAGAAACTGATCGGGCATCGCGTAGGACGCGAGGCGTCGATCCTGCGCCGCCTCGGCAAGGGCGCGGCGGACATCCCGACATTGGTGCGGGCGATCTATATCGGGCTCGATCCGCGCCTCGTCGGCGCGGCATCGCTCTCGGTGCTCGCGCATCTCGAAGACCTGGTCGCGCGCGGCGCGGTCTCGACCGAGGGAGCGCCGGCGATCGGCGGCACCTACCGCTTGGGGGAGCCTCCCTTGCCCGCCGCGTGAGTCGGTTTCGCCGGCGCCTCCTTTTTCTCCGGCTGTGGCGCGGCGAGAACCTCATCGATGTCCGAGATGAGGTCGCGCACCCGCGCGGCGTTGGCGCCGAGATCGCTGCGGCCGTAGCGCGAGGCCGAGCGGATGTCGATCCGCGATCCGTCCACCGTCGCGCGCACGCGCACCGCCACGTCATCGCGGAAGCCGAGGATCATGGTGTGGGCGATCGCCTCGATATGGCCATCGCGCGAGCCGGCCCCTTGCGGCGGGCGGGCATCGACGATCGCCCATTTGCGCTTGGTGATGACCTTGAGCACGGCCTCATAGGCCTCGACCGGCGAAGAATTGGTCAGGTCCGGCTCAATGTCCGAATAGCTCGCGCGCTGCTGTTCCGCGGCGTAGAGGCCGGCATAGGTGACCGGGTGCGCGTCCCGCGGACGAAGCCGCGCGATCACCTCGAACCGCGGCGGGTCGATCGGATCAGTCGTGATGTCGTAGATCGCCGGCAGCCGGTAGGACTTCACGCCGAGATAGAGCGGATAAGCGATGAGCGCGATCCCGATGAGCAGCGCGGTGATGGCCTCGCGCACCCCGCCGATGCCCTCCCGCCAGATGACGATGCCAGCGCCGAAGGCCAGCAGGATCGCGATCACGGCGAGCGCCAATCCGCCCGCGAGGGTGGAAAGAGCCGGCACGATATCGAGTGCGCCCGAACGCACCACGACGACGGCAATGAAAGTCGCCGCGAGCGAAAACAGCGCGATCCGCCGCGCCCAAAGGGCAAGCCGTGACGTCGGCTGTGGAGCGATGCGCCGCCGCACCATGTCGTGCGCTTTCCAGTCCTATTGGCTGCCGCGCGAGGCTACAGGGTCACCTTAAACACGAATAGTGGCTTCCCCTGAGGCAGGCAACAAATCCGCCTCACTGCGGGGCCGGCGCCAGATCCGCGTGCGAAAAATCCTCGCCTTTGTAGCAGCGGGCGGCGGGGTCCGTCATTTCGGAGCCCGAAAATTTGGCGTTGTCGAGGTAGACACGACCAATCCGCCAACCGGCTTGACGGGTCTCGGCCGCTTCCTTATGTGCGTCCGCGGGACACCCCTCCCCAACGAGGGGCGCCTATCTGCAAGGATAGACCATGACGATTGCCCCGCCTGCCGTGCGGCCGACTGTGCCGCATTTTTCGTCCGGCCCCTGCGCCAAGCGCCCCGGCTGGAGCTTGCAAGCCCTCCACGGTGCCTTCCTCGGACGCTCGCATCGCTCGAAACCGGGCAAGGCGAAGCTCAAGCGCGCCATCGATCTGACGCGCGAAGTTCTTCAGGTCCCGGGCGACTACCGCATCGGCATCGTGCCGGCCTCCGACACCGGCGCCGTCGAGATGGCGCTCTGGTCGCTGCTCGGCCCATGCCCCGTGACCATGCTCACGTGGGAGTTTTTCGGCGAAGGCTGGGTGAACGACACGGTCAAGGAGCTCAAGCTCAAGAACGTGACGGTGCTTCGCGCCGCCTACGGCGAACTGCCCGATCTCGCCAGGGTCGACGCCGCAAGCGACATCGTGTTCACCTGGAACGGCACGACCTCGGGCGTGCGTGTCCCCAATGCCGACTGGATCGCCGTGGATCGCGCCGGCCTCACGATCTGCGACGCGACCTCGGCCGCATTCGCGCAACCGCTCGACTGGCCGAAACTCGACGTCGTCACCTTCTCCTGGCAGAAGGCGCTCGGCGGCGAGGCCGCGCACGGCATGCTCATCCTCTCACCGCGCGCGGTCGCGCGGCTTGAGAGCTACACGCCCCCATGGCCGCTGCCGAAGATCTTCCGCATGGCCAAGGCCGGCAAGCTCAACGAGGGCATCTTCGAGGGTGAGACCATCAACACGCCGTCAATGCTGTGCCTCGAGGACTACCTCGACACGCTCGAATGGGCGAAATCGGTCGGCGGACTGTCGGCGTTGCACGCCCGCGCCGACGCCAACGCGCGAGTCATTGCCGAATGGGTCGAGCGCACCAAGTGGATCGATTTCCTCGCCCGCGATCCGGCGTCACGTTCCAACACATCGGTTTGTTTGAAAGTGGTCGATCCGGCCGTCGGTCGGCTTGCGCCCGAGGCGCAGGCGGCGTTCGTCAAGGGCATCGCCGCGGCTCTGGAGAAGGAAGGCGTGGCCTACGACATCGACGCCTATCGCGATGCGCCGCCGGGACTGCGTATCTGGTGCGGCTCGACCGTCGAGCGCGCCGATGTCGAGGCGCTCACGCAATGGCTCGATTGGGCCTACGCCAAGGCCAAGAACGCGCTGGCTGAGGCGGCCTAGGCCACCACGTCCATGATTTTTCAACTCGTCGTCCTGCGGCAGCACATGAAAGAGCCGGGCCGCGGCACCTGACATCGACAGGAAATCCCATGCAGCCCAGAGTACTCATCTCCGACGCGCTTTCGCCCGCCGCGGTCGCGATCTTCGAAGACCGCGGCGTTAAGGTCGAGTTTCAGCCCGGTCTCGGCAAGGACAAGGAGAAGCTTGCCGAGACGATCAACGGCTTCGACGGGCTCGCCATCCGCTCTGCGACCAAGGTAACGGCGAAAATCCTCGAACGGGCGAAAAGCCTCAAGGTGATCGGCCGCGCCGGCATCGGCGTCGACAATGTCGACATACCGGCTGCGACCGCGCGCGGCATCATCGTGATGAACACGCCGTTCGGCAACTCGATCACGACCGCCGAGCACGCGATCACGCTCATGCTGTCGCTGGCACGGCAAATTCCCGAAGCAGACGCGTCGACGCGCGCCGGCAAATGGGAGAAGAACAAGTTTCTCGGCGTCGAGATGTTCGGAAAAACCCTCGGCATCATTGGCTGCGGCAACATCGGCTCGATCGTCGCCGACCGCGCGATCGGGCTGAGGATGAAGGTGATCGCCTACGATCCGTACCTGTCGGCCGAGCGCGCTCTCGGTCTCGGGGTGGGAAAGGTCGAGCTCGAGCAGCTGCTGCGCCGGGCGGACTTCATTACCCTGCATACCCCGCTCACTGACAAGACCCGCAACATTATCAGCCGGGAATCCCTCGCTTTGACGAAGAAGGGGGTCCGCCTGATCAATTGTGCCCGCGGCGAGCTCGTCGACGAGGCGGCGCTGTTCGATGCGCTTACCGCGAGGCACGTCGCCGGCGCCGCCCTCGACGTGTTCGTCGAGGAACCGGCGACAGCAAGCCCGCTGTTCGCGTTGCCCAACGTAGTGTGCACGCCGCATCTCGGCGCCTCGACGACAGAGGCGCAGGAGAACGTGGCGCTCCAGGTCGCCGAGCAGATGTCCGACTATCTGATCCGCGGCGCCATCACCAACGCCCTGAACTTCCCCTCGATCAGCGCCGAGGAAGCGCCGAAACTCAAGCCCTTCGTGGCGCTGGCGGAGAAGCTCGGCTCGTTCGCCGGCCAGCTCACCGAGACCGGCATCAAACAGGTGCAGCTGTCCTACGAAGGCGCAGTCGCGCAGATGAACACGAGGGCGCTCACCTCGGCGGCGATCGCCGGCCTGCTGCGCCCGATGCTGCAGGACGTGAACGTGGTCTCCGCACCGATCGTTGCAAAGGAGCGCGGCATCATCGTCGAGGAGACGCGCCGCGAAGCGGAAGGCGACTACGAGAGTCTGATCAACGTTGCCGTCGTGACCGACCGGCAGACGCGCTCGGTCGCCGGTACGGTCTACGCCGACGGCCGGCCCCGCATCGTCAACATCAAGGGCATCCGCATGGACGCCGAGTTCGGCCCGTCGATGCTCTACGTGACCAACCAGGACAAGCCCGGCTTTGTCGGCCGCTTCGCGACAATCCTGGCGGCCGCCGGCATCAACATTGCGACTTTCCATCTCGGCCGCGACAACGCGGGCGGCAACGCCATCGCCCTGGTCGAGGTCGATGGCATGGTCGCGGCCGACGTGCTGGCACAGGTGCTCGAAATCCCGAACGTGCAGCAGGTCAAACCGTTGCGCTTCTGAAGTTTCGGCGCCACGGCGCCAGCTGTCGCAAAGCGGCAAATTCGCGCAAATTCCGTGCAATTGCAGCGGCTTGGCGTCGCACCACCTGGCCGGAGGGTTGTTGCTTTGCCTTGCTTCGCGGGACGTCATCCAGTATCCGGGACCAAGGCTGCGGCCGGTATCCAACCTATATGAGCATCCATCGGCCTGGTGGGGAAAGTTCCTCATGGCAAACGTTGTCGTGGTCGGCTCCCAGTGGGGGGACGAGGGCAAGGGCAAGATCGTCGATTGGCTGTCGGAGCAGGCCGACATCGTCGTCAGATTCCAGGGCGGCCACAACGCCGGCCACACGCTGGTGATCGACGGGATCACGTACAAGCTCTCGTTGCTGCCGTCCGGCGTGTTGCGACCTGGCAAGCTGTCGATCATCGGCAATGGCGTGGTGCTGGACCTGCACGCGCTCCTCGAAGAGATCGAGCGGCTCAAGGCGCAGAATGTGGCCGTTACGCCGGACAATCTGCGGATCGCCGAGAACACCACGCTGATCCTGCCGCTCCATCGCGAGCTTGACGCGTTGCGCGAATCCTCAAACGAGATGACGCGCATCGGCACGACCCGCCGCGGCATCGGGCCGGCCTACGAGGACAAGGTAGGGCGGCGCGCCATCCGCCTGATGGACCTCGCCGACGGCGCCACCCTTGATGCCAAGATCGAACGGCTGCTGGCCCATCACAACGCGCTGCGGCGCGGGCTCGGCCTCGAAGCCCTCTCGGCCCGCGCCATCCGCGACGACCTGATGCAGGTCGCGCCGCACGCCTTGCCGTTCATGGACAGGGTATGGTCGCTGCTCGAGCAGAAACGCCGCGAGGGCAAGCGCATCCTGTTCGAGGGCGCCCAAGGCGCGCTCCTCGACGTGGATCACGGCACTTACCCCTACGTCACGTCGTCGAACACGGTCGCCGCCCAGGCCGCCACCGGCTCCGGCGTCGGACCGAACGCGATCGGCTATGTGCTCGGCATTTGCAAGGCCTACACTACCCGCGTCGGTGAAGGCCCGTTCCCGACCGAGCAGGACAACGAGGTCGGCCGTGCGTTGGGCAAGCGCGGCAAGGAATTCGGCGTGGTGACCGGCCGACCGCGGCGCTGCGGCTGGTTCGACGCCGTTTTGGTGCGGCAGACCGTGCGCACCGGCGGCATCCAGGGCCTGGCCCTCACCAAGCTCGACATTCTCGACGGTTTCGACGAAATCAAGGTTTGCGTGGGCTATCGCCTGGACGGGCGTGAGATCGACTATCTCCCCGCGGCTGAGCACGCGCAGGCCCGCGTCGAGCCGATTTATGAGACCATCCCCGGCTGGCGGGAAAAGACCGCGCATGCGCGGTCCTGGGCGGATTTGCCGGCGCAGGCTATCAAATACGTCCGCCGATTGGAGGAACTGATAGGCTGTCCCGCAGCCATCTTGTCGACGAGTCCGGAACGCGAAGACACAATCCTGATGCAGAATCCGTTCGAGACATAAACCGAGTGAAAATCGCCGCAACCGAGCGTAAGCTCAGCCGATGACCGACTATCATCCGCTCATCGCCCGCGCCGTGGAGGGGCTGGACAGGAGCACCGGGGAGGCTCGCCGGGCGCTTTACGAACGGGCGCGCAACGCGTTGGTCGCGCAATTGCGCTCCAACCAGCCGGCGCTGTCGGAGGCGGATATCACCAAGGAGCGCCTCGCACTCGAAGAAGCTATCCGGAGGGTCGAGGCGGAAGCGGCGCGCAAGTCGCGCAACGAATTGCGAGCAGAGCAGCGAACGGAGCCGCGCGCAGCCGCCGCGCCTGCCGCCGCGCCTGAAGGGGCTGCGCAGGTTCGCCGCGCTTCAGGGGCGCCGCGGCGGGACCGCTCCAGTCCGCCCCCGGCCGATCTGCCGCGCGCCGGATGGACCGCGGTGCTGCCCAGCGCGCGCGAGCGGTTGTTGAGCGGGCGGTCCTCGCTGAAGAAGCAAGGGGTCAAAGGCTTTCGCGATGTCGTCGGCGAAGTGCACGATCTTGGCGCGGCGACCGCCAAAGCGGCGCAAGCGGCACGCCACACGCGCGAAGCCTTTGAGCCGGAGGCGCCGCAATACCCGCCGGAAGAACCTTCCGCACCCTCGCATCGGTTCGAGCCGGAGTTCGACCCCGAGGAGTTGAACTCGGTCGAGTACGACACGCGGTCGCGCGACCTCGAACCGGCCTACGAGCGGGAAGACGAGCACCCGGTCCCCGCAGCACCGGTCCGCTACTCACCGCGCAGCGCCGCGCCGCCGGCGGAAGAGGAATATGAACGGAAACGCCCGCCGATCTCCTATGGCGGCATGGCGCGACTTCTCGTGGTGCTGATCATCCTCGCTGGCGTGGTCGCGACGATATTCTGGCAGTGGTCAGCAATCACCGGTCTCTACCAATACGTCAGCCATATCGGATCGAAGCCGCAGACCCAGGCCGGCCACGAGACGCCGTCGGCGCAGCCCAAATTCTCTGGTCGCGTTCCGCAGGAACAAAGCTCCGGGCAGGCGCCGGGCACGTCGGCGCCGAGTGCGCAGACGGCCCCGGCCGTGGCGCAGCGCATCGTGCTCTACGAGGAGGACCCGAACGATCAGCAGGGTCGACGCTATGTCGGCTCCGCCATCTGGCGGACGGAGACCATATCGCCGGGTCCGGGGCTTGCTCCCGAGCTGGCCATCCGTGCGGACGTGGAAATCCCGGAACGTAGAATCACCGTTACCTGGTCGCTGCGCCGCAATACCGACAAGGCGCTGCCGGCAAGCCACACGATCGAGATCATGTTCAACCTTCCGGCGGATTTTCCCGGCGGCGGCATCGCCAACGTACCCGGCATCCTGATGAAGCAGGCCGAGCAGGCGCGCGGCACCCCGCTCTCCGGACTCGCCGTCAAGGTGACCAACGGCTTCTTCCTGATAGGGCTTTCCGCGGTCGACACCGACGTTCAGCGCAACATGCAACTGCTCAAGGAGCGATCGTGGTTCGATATCCCGATCGTCTACACCAACGGCGGCCGCGCCATCCTGGCGATGGAGAAGGGCCCGCCCGGCGACCGCGCCTTCGGCGAGGCTTTCGCCGCCTGGGAAAAGAAGTGAGCCGTCCAGGCTCGACGTCGGTCGCGGGAGTGGGGATGTTGGGAGCAACAGCGAATAGCTCGGCCGACGCGTTGGCGCTGAAGGCCAAGCCGCACGCTTTCATCGCTTCGGCGCTACGTACGCTCGAAACCGAGCGCGAGGGTGTCGCGGCGCTGGCGGCCGCCATGTCTGACGGGCTGGGGCCGCGCTTTGTCGCCGCCGTCGACACGATCCGCGCGGCCCGCGGCCGCGTGATCGTGACCGGTATGGGCAAGTCGGGCCACGTCGCCCGCAAGATCGCCGCGACCCTCGCCTCCACGGGAACGCCGGCCTTCTTCGTGCATGCCGCCGACGCGAGCCACGGCGATCTCGGCATGATCACGTCAGACGACGTGATGCTGGTGCTGTCATGGTCCGGCGAGACCGAGGAACTTAAGGACCTGATCAACTATTCGCGCCGGTTCCGCATCGCCCTCATCGCCGTCACCGTCAATGCCGACAGCACCCTGGGCAAATCCGCCGACATCGTGCTGGTGCTGCCGCAGGCGCGCGAAGCGTGTCCGCACAATCTCGCACCCACGACCTCATCGCTGATGCAGCTCGCGCTCGGCGACGCGCTGGCGATCGCGCTGCTCGAAAGCAGGGGATTTACTGCCGTCGATTTCGGCGTGTTTCATCCGGGCGGCAAGCTCGGCGCGGCGTTGAAGTTCGTCCGCGATGTCATGCACCCGGGCTCGGCTGTTCCCTTGATCGGGCGCGACGCGCTGATGTCGGAAGCGATCGTGGAAATGTCGGCCAAGGGCTTTGGCTGCGTCGCCGTTACCAACGGCGATGGCCGGCTCCTGGGCGTCATCACCGACGGCGACCTGCGCCGCCACATGCGCGACGATCTGCTGCGGGCGCCGGTCGGCGAGGTGATGACGGCATCGCCGAAAACGGTTCGGCCCGGGCAATTGGCCAGCGAGGCTCTGGAACTTATCAATTCGTTGAAGATCACGGCGCTGATCGTGGTGGAAAGCGACCGGCCGGTCGGCATCGTGCATTTCCACGATCTCTTGCGCGCCGGCGTCGCCTGAGCCGCCCGGCCCATGGCCAAACGGATGAATTTCGGCCGAAAGCAATAGTTCGTGTCGTGGCCGGACTTGTTCCGACTTGTTCCGGCCATCCAGGTCTTCGTTTTGGCGTGCCATTCAGACGTCGATGCCCACGACAAACGCGGGCACGACGATTGCACGCGATCTCATAACGCGCCGGCGCTAGTAGAGGCCGCCCCGCTGCACGGCGTTCGGTGCGTTGGCCGACTGCTCCTGAGCCGGGATCGGCGCAGCGTCCGTCTTCACGTCCGCAGCGGCAGGCTTCACGTCGGTCGCGACCGGCCTTGCAGCAACATTGCTTGGCTGCCCGTGGGCGACGAACTCTTCATAGCCAGGTGCCCCGGGGCGCGGCGGAACGTCGTCGGGCATGCCGCCGGCCCAGCGCGGCCAGTGATCGGCCACATATCCGGAAAACGAGCTGCAGGAACCGAGCATCAGGCCAAGACACAAGACCGCCATAGGCGCGACGATCGATTTCACTATCCCGGGCGACGCGCCGAGCGTCGGTCTTTCCCGGCGGGCGGCTCGATCTCGTGCACTCCCGAACATTACACCCGAACGCGTCATGGCGCCTTTGAACGGCCATTGGAACGGCCGAGGATCGTCAGATGCAAAGCTTTCATGGCGGGACTGTGTCTCTTTGGCGGCGCACCTTTCGCAGTATCCTAACACGCCGGCCTATCGCCGCTGCGGGTCGGATCGACCCCCTTTTGCCGTTAAGGCTTTAGTGAAAGGCCGGCGGATTGCTTCGCCGAGGCTTTCCGAATAGTCCTTCATCCGATGATCAAGGGATCGCTGCGCTTGATCCTGGGGGAATGGAAAGACACGACGTCCGTTCAGCAGGCCGCCTGCGCGGCGCTCCTGCTGGCCCTGCTCTTGTTGCCCGGATGCAGCGAACTCGCTTTGCCGAGCGAAGAGATGCCGGCAGCGGGCGCCGATCCGAGCTACGTCAACATCGTCGCCCACCATCTGAAAACCTTGTTCAAGAATCAGGCATCCTACGATGCGTTCGAAATATCGCCATTTCGTTGGGTGCACTCGCTCAAAGGCTGGGCTTGGCTCACCTGTGTTCGTTTCCAGGATCAGGGCCATCCACGGGTGTACTCCGTGTTCCTCAAGGACGGCAGGGTTGTTGACGGCCGCTATGCCGTTGTGACCGACGCGTGCGATGAGCAGAGCTATGCCATGTTCGATGCGATGAGGGGGACCGCGACCGCGCGGCCCGGCATTCAAAGCCCTTTGTACTAGCCGCGCGGTCACCCTCTCGCGCGCGGCGCGTCGGCGCGAGCTCGCAGGCGCGAGCTTGAGCCTATGCCGCCCGGCGCATGGCAAGCGCGCGGTCCACGGCCACCAGAACCTGCACAGCCGAGAGTTCATCGAGGCAGCGGCTATGGCTGTCGAGGCGTCGCTCACAGCCCTCTTCCTGGCAGGGCAGGCACGGCAATGGATTTTGCACAAGCCAGACATTGCCGCGATGCTGGATCGTGCCGGAGGCGGCCCACGGCCGATCGAGGCCGCCGGCCGGCCAAGGGCCCCAGGTCCGCGGGTCCGTGGGTCCGTACAAGGCGATTGTCTGCGTGCCCGTCGCGGCGGCAAGGTGAGTGACGGCGGTATCCGGCCCGACATAGATCCGTGCCGCGCCGATCAGCGCCGACAGCTCCGGCCATTCGAGCTTGCCGTCGAGCCGCGCCACATCGCATTCGCCCCAGACCTCGTCGAGATAGCCGCCATCCCCCTCGGCGCCGCAGACAATGGTCGCAAGGCCCCGCTCGCGCAGCGCTGCGGCGAGCTTGCGCCAGCCGGCGGCCGTCCAGCGCTTGTAGGTGTACATCGGGGCGGCATGCACAACGGCATAAGGATGCGTGGGGATAAGGCCCGAACGCACATCGCCGGCCGGACAGACGATCTCCGGCAACGCCGGGATGCCGAGGCGTTCGGCGAGCTGCAGCACTTCGAGAACGCGATGCCTGCGCCGGTCGGTCGGATAGGCGAGGCTGAGCGCAAGACGCTTGAGCGCCGCGGCAATTCCGTCGGCCTCGACCGCGCCGGCGCTCTGCCGGCCCGCGATCCACGCCCATGCTGTCGGCCGATCGCCTGTTTGCGTCGACAGCGCGAGATCGTAGCGCCGCAGCAACCGCCGCAGCAGCGCAAAACTTTCACCCGCATCGGGACGCTGCGGGATCGCGATGACGCCCGCGAGATCGGGATTTCCCGAAAGGATTCCCTCTGTACCAGCGAATACCAGCGCCTCTATCGTGGCGGCGGGAAGCGCACGCTTTATGCTGCGAATGAGCGGCGTCGTCAGCAGCACATCGCCGAGACGGCGCAGCGTGATGACAAGAACGCGTGGGCGTTCGGGAAGAGCCTTCATTGCAGAACTCTACGGATATCGCGAGATGAATTTCACCCTAACAAAATCGGCCTTGGCGGTATATCCGAAGGGGATGCAGAGGATGGGAACCGCCGCCGGGATCGCCAGTGGGACGCGGCATTGAACCTCCAGGCGCTTTGCCGGACGAATCTGTGGCCTTGCCGGCCGATCGCCTGAACGCGTCGACGATTCCGGCGCGAATCGTCGCGTCCTGGAACACTGTATCGACGCGCTGGAATCCTGTCGCCCTCATCGTCGGCGCGTGGGCGGTGCTGACGCTGCCGCTCGTTTTCTTTCGCGGCTACAATTCCGACGAGGGTCTTGCCGTCGTTATTGCGCGAACGGCGCTCGAGGACGGTTATTGGCTCAGTCCGCATACCTTCAATGTCCGGTTTGTCGAGCGCCCGACGCTTCTGTCGTGGATCATCGCCGCCATCAGCGAGCCTTTCGGCCAGGTGAGCCAGATTGCAGCGCGCCTTCCGGTCGCTCTTTTCCTGCTTCTCGGCTGCCTGCTGATCTACACGCTGTTGCGAAAAGTTGCCGCCAGCGTTGCGGCGGCGCTTCTCGGCGTGGCCTTGTTTCTCGCCTGCCCGCTGGTGATGCGGTCCTATGTGATGATCACGGCGGACATGCCGCTCGCGGTCCTGTTGTTTCTCGCCTTCGTGCTCTGGTGGGATGGCTATGCCCGCGGCTCGATCGGTTATGGACGGTGGATCGCGATCGGCCTCGTGCTGGCGCTTGCCGGCCTGATGAAAGGACCGCAGCCGGTCAGCTACTTCGCGCTCGGCATCGGCCTGTTCGTCCTCGGCAGCCGTTCGTGGCGGCAGATACCCGGGCTGATCGTCGCAGGCATCGTATGCGTCATTCCGCTCGCCGCATGGTACGGCGCCGTGTATGCGCAGGGCGATGAAGCGCAATGGGCGGCCTTCATGCGGCTGCGGCCGGTCGCGCTGCTGCCGGGACCGATCGTGGCAAGCTTCAATCTCGTGACTGAGACGCTGCCGGCGATGCTCTGCGCCGTGCTGTTCGTCGTTGGGCGGAGATTTCGCGGCGTGAACTCTGCACATCCCGGCTTCCTGCCGGCCATCGCTTGCTACGCTTTTACTGCCTCGCTGATCATTCTGTTCTGGCCAGGCGGCTCGACGCCACGCTATTTCTTCCCGATGGTGCTGCCGCTCTGCGTTCTCGGCGGCGTTGGCTACGATTCGCTCAACGCGCGGCGGCCGGAGATCGTGGCGCCGGTCCTGCTGCTGACGGCGGGTCTCCTCATCTACGCGCTCGGTTACTCCGTCGCGTCGCCCTTTCTGCCGGCACGTTTCCGCCACACGCAGATGGAAGCCACGCGGCTCACCGAACTGGTGCAGGCTCAACCGGCGCCGATCTACACGATCGGCGCGACGGCGCTCAACGTGCTGCCGTATGTTCCGGGCCGCATTCTTTTCGTGACGCCCGGCGAGTTGGAAACGGTCGCGGCTCCGGCTTGGATGGTGCTGCCTCCCGCCGACGCCGACGCTTTGCTGTCGCGGCCGCGGAGCAACCTGCGCGAGGTGACGCCGAGCGGCGTGCAGGCGTGGCGCGTTCTGCGGCTTGACAGATAACGCGCCGTGCAGTCGGCTTCGCGCCGCCGTCTCAAGCTTCGTGAAAACCGCGCAGCCGCCAGCGAACGAGCAGCAACAACAGCCGCCGCGTGTGGCGGCCGACACCCATCTTGGTTTCGGTCGGTTTCTGATCGTATCGCAGCTGCAGGGGAATTTCCGCGAACCGGGCACCGAGGCCGTTGAGCTTCAGGAGCAATTCGACCATGCAGGCGAAGCCTGATTCCGCGATCAATTGATCGCCATAGCGGCTCGTTGCTTTTTTCAGCACGCCGGCGCGATAGGCGCGATAGCCGCAGGTGTAGTCCCACACGCCGCGCACCGGGTGAACGAGCTTGAACAAGGCCGCTGCGCCGAGCGCGGTGAGCCGGCGCAGTGGCGGAACCCCGCGCACCAGCGCGCCGCGCACGTAGCGTGAGCCAATCACTACGTCGGCGCCTGTGTCGAGGCCCCGCAGCATGTCCACGATTTGCGCGGGATCATGGGTGTCGTCGCAATCCATGACGACAAGAACGCCGTCCTCATCGGCGTTGGCCACGGTGTACTCGACCAGTGCGCGCAGGCCTGCGCCGAGCCCCTTGTTGATCGGGCAATCGAGGATCACGAGCGGCATCTGCTGCTGCCGGCTTCGGGCAATCGGAACGGTCGAATCGGTGCTGCCGTCGTTGTAGATCACGACCGTGATCGGCAGCGCTGCTGACGTCGTGAGGCGTTCGACGCGGTCGAGGAGGCGCGGGAGCGCGATCTCCTCGTTGTACGCAGGAAGTCCGATAAAGACCCGCCGGGTTGTTGGCATTGATGCAGGTCTGTTCGGATCAGGACTTGATGGTTTTCATTATCCCACCGCGCTCACCGGACGCTGGCAGAGGCCGAACGCCGCAGCAATGCGTTCCGCCGCATAGCCGTCGCCATACGGCGAGCCGCCGGCGGCCATTTTGGCGTATGCCGCCTCGTCGGTCAGGAGCTCTCTTACCGCTCCGACGATCGCCGCTGTTTCGGTCCCGATGAGCCGCGCCACGCCCAATTCGATCGCTTCGGGCCGCTCGGTCACGTCGCGAAGCACGAGGACGGGTTTCTTCAGGAACGGCGCCTCCTCCTGAATGCCGCCGGAATCCGTGAGGATGAGGTGCGACCGCGCCATCTCCAACACCAGCCGTTCATACGTCAGCGGCGGCAGCAGCCGCACCCGGTCGTGCGCCACGCGCAGCGCCTCGAAGGTGCTGCGAACCGCCGGGCTCGGATGGACGGGGATCGTAAACTCGACGTCATCGAATTCCTTCACCAGCGCGATGACCGCCTGGCAGATCGCTTCCATGCGGCGCCCCTGGTTCTCGCGCCGATGCGCCGTCAGCAGGATTTGCCGCCGCCTGCCGTCGGTCTCCGGCGCAGGTGCAAGGCGTTCGAGCGCCAGCCGCAGCGCGTCGATGCCGGTATTACCGGTCAGGAAGATCCGCGACGCATCGACCCGCTCGGCACGCAGGTGCGCAACCGCGCCGCGCGTCGGGCAGAAATACCAGCGCGCCAGCCGGTCGGCGGCGACACGATTGAACTCCTCCGGGAAGGGCGCCTGCAAATTGCCGGTGCGCAGTCCGGCCTCCACGTGGGCAAACGGAACGCCTAGATAGAACGCCGTGAGAGCCGAAACCAAGACGGTCGTGGTATCGCCTTGGGCGATCACGATGTCCGGGCGGTGCTTGGTGATCATGCGCTCCATCGGCGCGAGCATGGCGCCGGTGCGTGTCGCCAACGTCTTCGATCTTGACCCGACGGTGATCTGATCGTCAGGCCTGATGCCGAACCATGCCAGCGGCTCCTGCGCGAGCTTGCCGTGCTGGCCGGAGCACAGCGTGGTCACATGAGAATGCCGCGCCAGTTCCAGAATGACCGGCGCCAACTTGATCGCTTCGGGACGCGTTCCGACGACACAAAGAAACCGCATGGGCCCGCCAGCGAAAGTCAGCCTCGATCAGGCTCGGCCGCTTATATCATTGCGCTTCATGGAGCGCAGTGGCCCATTCATCCGCGTCGACGGCCGCGCGGCCGCGGCGATATCCGTCATCCGCCTTGCCTGAGCAAGGTTGGCGGCTCCCTTGTTTCAACGTCGTCGCCGAGGAAGGACAGCCCTCTCAAGGCACGCACGCGATCGCTGCGGATGGCCGCGTCAAGCCTCGCCTCGTTCGCCGGCAGTTGCGAGCGATCGTTCTGCACGTGCCACAGATGCAGCACGCCAGTGGCAAACCGGCCGTCCTTGCGGCGCACGCCGGCGTGCTGGAGACGCACCACCAGATCGGAATCTTCGCGGCCCCAGCCGGTATAGGCGGCGTCAAACCCGTCGATGCGGTAGAGGTCCTCCCTGGCGATGGCGAGATTGCACGACTGCACGCCCTTCCAGCCGCGCGGCAGATTGCGCAACGGTCCGAGCGGCAGGCGCAGGGCGGGCAGCAGGCGATTGACGCCGCCGCGCAGGCGTTCGCGCATCAGCGCGCCGAGACTCCAGGTTTCTACCGCGGTCCCGTCCGCTAGCACGGCAGCCGTGAATTCGCGCGACAACAGGATGCGGTTGCCGGTCACGAACCATCCCGACTGCGCCAGCGCACGGTGCGTGGCGACGAAGTCCGGGCGCGGAAGGCAATCGCCGTCGAGGAAGATGCAATAGGTTCCGGCACTGGCGCGAATGCCGCGGTTGCGGATCTCGCCCCCGCGAAAGCCGTCATGCTCCTGCCGCGCGTGCTTCAGTGGGACTGGCAGGCGCGGCGCCCAGCGCTCGACGACGCGCGCCGTTTCCGGGCGCGACCCGTCCTCGGCGACGATGATCTCGAAATTGCGGTCCGATTGCCGGGACAACGCGCGCAACGCCGCTTCGAGCGCGTCATCGCGGTTGTATGTCGTCATGATGATCGACATGAGCTGGGCGCGGGCTAGCGGTGAGTGTCGGCGCCACGCGCCGAGGCCAAGGCGTTGACGCAGCCGATCGCGCCATCGCCGCTTGCGGTCGCGCAGCACGCGGAACGGCAGCGCGAGATAGTATTTGCGCGCGAGCTGCCACCAGCCGAGCCCGACGCGCGGAGCTTCCGACCGCGGCACGTACCAGCCGTTCAGGCCGGTACGGCGGATCAACTGATAGCCGGCGCGCATCAGGAAGCGATGCGTCGCCAGGCTCGAAACATGGTCTTCGATCAGAATGAGCCGCGGCCGCCAGCGCGCGACATCGAACCCGCTGAGAACGTCGACCTCATGACCCTCGACATCAATCGAGATGAAGTCGATCGGCGTCGGCGCGCCGGTCTCGACGAGAATGTCATCGAGCGTACGCGCCGGAACCTCGATCGTTCCGTGCGGAGCGACCCCGGTCACGACGAGGTCGCGTTTGAGCGACGAATGCGGCCCGGAAAGGAATAGCGTCATCTTGCCGCCGGCGTTGGCAGGGGACGAGCATGCCGCGGCGACAATTCGGGCGCGCCGCGCCGCGCGCAGCCGCTCAGCGAGTTCGGGCTGCGGCTCCACCAGGACGCCGTTCCAGCCGGCCTGTTCGAACTGCCAGGTCTGCGAGCCATGCCGCGGCTCGTTCGCTCCCACCTCAACGAAGAAACCGGCGGGCGATCTGCCGAAGAATTCGGCCTTGAGCTCGTCCTCGACGCTGTCGGGGAAGACGGTGCGCATGCGCGGCCCTACTCGCCGGCCGGCTCTTTCACCGGCTGCGCACGCTTGACGATAGCGGTGGTGCTGTGACCCGGCACCGGATCGACGAGAATCAGGCTGCCACCCGCGGCTTCGACCACCTCACGCCCCACGACCTCTTCGGGTTTGTAGTCGCCGCCCTTGACCAGCACCGCCGGCTGCACGCGCCGGATCAGCTCGAGCGGCGTGTCCTCCTCGAACACGACGACGAGGTCGACGGCTTCGAGCGCGGCGAGCACGTCGGCGCGCGCCTCCACCGGATTGATCGGACGGGCATTGCCCTTGAGACGCCGCGTGGAGGCGTCGCTGTTGAGCCCGACCACGAGGCGATCGCAGGCGGCGCGCGCCTCGGCCAGGAGCCGGATATGGCCGCGATGGAGGAGATCGAAGCAGCCGTTGGTGAAGCCGATGCGCAGCCCGCGCCGCCGCCACTCGGCGAGGCGCTCGTCGAGCACCGCCCAGTCGAACGCGATCTTGTCCTCCGGCGCGAGCGAGGCCGCCGGCAGAATGCGGTGGCGCAATTCGGCGAACGAAACCGTCGATGTTCCGCGTTTGCCGACGACGACGGCGGCCGCGGCATTGGCGGCGCGCATCGCCGCCTCAAAGGGCGCTCGAAGCGCAAGCAGCACAGCCATGACGGCGGCCACCGTGTCGCCGGCGCCGGAGACGTCGCGCACCTTGACCGCATACGCGGGAACATGGACCGGCGCGTGGCCTTCGACGTGGAGGGTCATCCCCTCCTCGCTGCGCTTGACCAGAACCGCCTCGCTGCCGACGAGGCGCGCGAGTTCGGCCGCCGCGGCGGCAACCTCGTCCTGGCTCGTCACCGGCCGGTGGACGGCGGCGGCCAATTCCTTGCGGTTGGGCGTGAGCAGGGTCGCCCCGCGATAGACGCGATAATCGTGGAACTTCGGATCGACGATGACCGGCGTGCCGCGCCGGCGCGCCGCGTCGATGACGGCGCGGATGACCCGCTCGGTCAGCACGCCCTTGACGTAGTCGGAGAGCACCACCGCGCCGACCTGCGGCAGCGCCGCTTCGGCATAGGCGATGACAGCGGCCTGGCTCTCGGCGCTCGCCGGCTCCACGTCCTCCCAATCGGCACGCAGCAGGTGGGTCGAGTGATGCTCGGAGACGAAGCGCACCTTGCGCGTGGTTTGCCGCGTGCGGTCGACCACGAGATCGGGGACGATCGCCCCATCGAACTTGGCGAGTGCGTTGGTGAGCATGAGGCCTGCGGCGTCATCGCCGACAAGACCGACAAAGATGCAGCGCGCTCCGAGCGCGGCGATATTGCGCGCGACCGTGCCGGCGCCGCCGATCTCGGCGACATTGTGCCTGACCGCGAGAACGGGGGTCGGCGCCTCGGGCGAAATGCGCGACACCTCGCCGTAGACGAAGTCATCGAGCATGACGTCGCCGACGCAGAGCACCGTTTGCGCTGCGACGAGCTTGAGGGCCTCTTCGAAATCGAACATGCGTGTCAGCGGTAGCGGTCGGGCCGATCGAGATAACCAGTCACGTAGCGCTGCACCGCCTCTTCGAGCGGTGTGAAGTCGGCATTATACCCCGCGCGGCGCAGATTTGTTGTCTCCGCCTGGGTGAAATACTGGTAGCTGTCGCGGATCGAAGCCGGCATGTCGATATATTCGATCGCGGGCTTGCGGCCGAGCGCCGCGAACATCGCGGTCATCAGGTCGCGGAAGCTGCGCGCCTTGCCGGTGCCGACGTTGAAGATGCCCGATACCGACGGCGTCTCCAAGAGCCAGCGGACGACGGCGACCGCATCGTCCACGTAGATGAAATCGCGCCTCTGCTCGCCGTCGGCGATGCCCGCCCGGTGCGACTTGAACAGCCGGATCGCACTGCCCGCCTTGGCGTCGTCGAAACGCTTGGCCACGAGACTCATCATCTCGCCCTTGTGGTATTCGTTGGGGCCGAAGACATTGAAGAACTTGAGCCCGGCCCATTGTGGCGGCACCTTGTCCTTGCGCGCGACGCGCTCGACGACGGCGAGGTCGAAAACGTGCTTGCTCCAGCCGTAAAGGTTCATCGGCTTGAGCCGCCGCAGCGCGGCGCGCGACCAGTCGTCGGAATAACCCGCCTCCCCGTCGCCGTAGGTCGCGGCCGAGGAGGCGTAAATGAATGACGTGCGCGCCGACGCGCACCACTCGAACAGGCGCAGCGGCAAGCGGAAGTTGGCTTCGATGACCAGATCACCGTCCGTCGCCGTGGTTGACGAAATGGCGCCGAGATGCACCACGGCCTCGAGCTTGCGCCCTTCGAGCCACCGCATGAGATCGGCCGGCGGGATGAAATCGGCGAACTGGCGGCTTGCGAGATTGCGCCATTTGCCCTCGCCGCCAAGAACATCGTTGACGACGATATCGCTGCGCCCGGCTTCGTTGAGGCTCGCGACCACGTTTGATCCGATGAAACCGGCCGCGCCGGTGACCAAGAGCATCGAGCCTGGTGCCGCTTGAGCTGATCGGCCCCGCTTGGCCGTGGCGCTCATTTGCCCCAGTCTGGGCGGCGGGGCAACTGGACAGCGGCGGCGCGACCGGTTAACGCCTTCGCCGCCATCGACGATAAAGTGAATCTATATTCACATATAATAATGAACCAAGGTTCCCAGATTCGCGCCAATGGGCGGAAGGTCGAGCCGGACTCCAGCCCGGCGCTTATCGTGCCCTACATGTGGATCGGCGATTTCGTGCGCTGCCACTCGGTCGTGCAGCTCTTGCGCACCCGCTTTCCCGAACGCCCGGTGGACATGCTGTCGACGACGCTCTGCGCGCCCCTTGCCGACTACATGCCCGGCCTACGCAAGGCCATTGTCGTCGATCTTCCGCGGAAGCGCCTTGGTCTCTCCCACCACAAGGCGCTGGGGCGGCGCTTGCAGAGTGAGGGCTATGGCGCGGCGCTCATCATGCCGCGGAAATGGAAAGCGGCGCTCGCGCCGTTTTTCGCGGGCATTCCCGAGCGCACCGGCTTTGTCGGCGAGGCCCGAGTCATTCTGCTCAACGACTTGCGCTTCGGCGAACGGGTGCTGCCGCGCATGGTCGACCGGTGTGCGGCCCTCGCATTGCCGCGCGGCGCCAAACTCCCGGAGGCCTGGCCAGCGCCCCGGCTCGACGTACCGGCAGCCGAGGCGGCCGCTTGGCGCGCCAAGCGCGGCTTGACCGCCGATGGCCGGCCGGTGATCGCGCTCGCCCCGGGCGCGGTCGGGCCCTCGAAGCGCTGGCCGGCCGCCTCCTACGCCGCCCTCACGCGCCGGCTTGCGGCCGAAGGTGTTGCCGTATGGGTGTTGGGCGGCCCCGACGAGAAACCGCTCGCGACGGAGATCATCGGCGACACGCCGGCGCGCGATCTCACCGGCCCCGACCTGCGCGACGCCATCCTGGCGCTGGCGTCGGCGTCGGTCGCGGTTTCGAACGATTCAGGTCTGCTCCATGTCGCCGCCGCTCTCGGCACGCCGGCGATCGGCATATTCGGCCCGACCAGTCCATGGCACTGGGCGCCGCTCAACCCGCTCGCGGCAACGATGGAGATGATGGGAGAGCTGCCCTGCCGGCCATGCCACAAACCGGTATGCCGCCTCGGCCATCACCGCTGCATGCGCGACATCGCCGCGGGGGAAGTTTTAGCGGCAACCCGCCGCGCCCTCGCCGCGGTCGCCGCGAAGGATGAATTCGTTTCGCGGAATAACGCCGCCTTCATCAAATCGGAGTAGGCGGAACCGAGCACACACGGACGAAGCGATGACGGTACTGGTCACCGGCGGAGCCGGTTATATCGGCAGCCACATGGTGCTTGAGCTCGGCGACGCCGGCGAGCGCGTTGTCGTCCTCGACAATCTCTCGACCGGCTTTTCATGGGCGGTCGCGGAAGGCGTGCCGCTGGTCACCGGCGACAGCGGCGACCAGGCCTTGGTCGCGCGCCTGATCCGTGAGTATGGGATCGAGGCCATCATCCACTTCGCCGCGTCGGTCGTGGTTCCCGAATCGGTGCGCGACCCCCTCGCCTATTATCGCAACAATACGATGAACACCCGCGCCCTGATCGAATGCGCGGTGAACAACGGCGTGCGCCATTTCATCTTCTCCTCGACCGCCGCCGTCTACGGCAATCCAACCGAGATTCCGGTGAAGGAGGAGTCACTCACGCAGCCGATCTCGCCTTATGGGTGGTCGAAGCTGATGAGCGAGACCATGCTGCGCGACGCTGGCCGCGCGCACGATCTGCGCTACGTGATCCTGCGCTATTTCAACGTCGCCGGCGCCGACCCCAACGGCCGCTGCGGGCAATCGAGCAAGGATGCCACGCATCTGATCAAGGTCGCCGTCGAGACGGCTCTCGATCTGCGCCCCAAGCTGCAGGTTTTCGGCACCGACTATCCGACGCCGGACGGCACCTGCGTCCGCGACTACATTCACGTCACCGATCTCGTGCGCGCGCATTCCGATGCGCTGCGTCACCTGCGTTCCGGCGGCCAATCGCTGACGCTCAATTGCGGCTACGGCCACGGCTTCTCGGTGCGCGAAGTGATCGAAGCGGTCAAACGCGCCTCGGGCGTCGATTTCAAGGTCGAGATGGCGCCGCGGCGCGCTGGCGATCCGGCGCAGATCGTGGCCGACTGCCGGCAGGTGCGGTCGACGCTCGGCTGGCAACCGCGGTTCGACGATCTTTCAGTGATCGTCGCCCACGCATTGGCGTGGGAACGCGCGCTGATGCAACGCCGCGCGGCGCGCACCGATCGCCGCCCGCAACGCGAAACCGCGACCGCCGCGCCCGCCGGTTCCGCACCCCGCTGATTGCCAAAAGCGCTTGAAAATCCCACGCCTTCCGGGCATTGAACGCGGCGGGGGCGCCGCCCCGCGCATTTCGGCCGCAGCGGGGATGTATCGGATCGCGCATGAAAGCTTTCCCGGCCGGACTTCTCAGATCACAGTTCGACGTTCGCTATGGTGCGCCGTCTTCTCGCCGACGAGGCGCTGCAGCACTGGCGTCGCTACGCGGTCGCATTCATGCTGATGGGGATCGCTGCCGCCGGCACGGCGCTGAGCGCCTACCTCCTCGGCACGATGACCAACGAGGCCTACGTCAACCGTAACTATCACGGCATCGTCGTCATCGGCTTCATCGCGGCGGCGATCTTCGCCGTCAAAGGCCTCGCGACCTACGGCGCGGCGGTGATGTTGTCTTCGATCGGCAACCGCATCATTGCCGACAACCAGCGGCGCATGCTCGACAAGCTGCTGCGGCAGAACATGGCGTTCTTTGCCGACCGCCATTCATCCGAATTCATCGCCCGGCTGACCACCGGCGCCACGGCCGTGAGCCACGTGATCAATCTGCTCGTCACCGCGTTCGGCCGCGATCTGATGTCGCTCCTTGGATTGTCCCTGGTGATGGTGATCCAGGATCCGGTGATGTCGCTCATGGGCTTCATCATGGCGCCGCCAGCCCTGTTTTTCCTGCGCAAGCTCATCCGCCGCGTGCGCAGCATCGCGCGCATGCAGTTCACCGGCGGCACGCGCATCATCGAGACGATGCAGGAGGCGCTCCAGGGCATGCCCTTGGTCAAGGCGTTCGGCCTGGAAGACGAGATGCGGCGGCGTCTGGCAAAGAGCGTCGCCGAGGTCGAGCACGAGTCGAACAAGATGGCGCGCGCGGCCAACCGCGCGAGCCCGCTGATGGAGACGCTCGGCGGCTTTACCATCGCGCTGGCGACGATCTACGGCGGCTACCGGGTGATCGAGACGGGCGCGACGCCGGGCGAGTTCGTGTCGTTCCTGGCCGCATTCCTCCTGGCCTATGAGCCGGCGAAGCGCCTGGCGCGGCTCAACATCGACCTCAACAACAACCTGGTCGGCGTGCGCGTCCTCTACGAGGTGATCGATAGCCCATCGGGCGAGCCGAGCGACGACGGCCTGCCGCCGCTCAAGCTCACGACGGCGCGCCTCGAATTTGCCGACGTGCATTTCGCCTATCACGCCGGCACGCCGGTCCTGCGCGGCATGAGCTTCGTCGCCCAACCGGGGAAGCTCACGGCCCTGGTCGGGCCCTCCGGCGGCGGCAAATCGACGGTGCTCAGCCTGATCCTGCGCTTCTATGACGCCGATGCCGGCAGCATCCTGATCGACGGGCAGGACATCGCGACCGTGTCGCGGCGCTCGCTGCGCGAGGAAACCGCTTATGTCGGGCAGATCGTTCACCTGTTCCGCGGCACGATCCGCGAGAACATCGCGCTCGGCAGGCTCGACGCCAGCGAAGCGGAGATCGTCGCCGCCGCCAAGGCGGCGCACGCGCATGACTTTATCCTCGCTTTGCCGGCGGGCTACGATGCGCAGGTCGGCGAACACGGACTGCAGCTTTCCGGCGGCCAGCGCCAACGCATCGCGGTCGCCCGCGCACTGATCAAGGATGCGCCGATCATCCTGCTCGACGAGGCTACGGCGGCTCTCGACTCCGAATCCGAGCGCCACGTCCAGGAGGCCATCGCCGAATTGTGCAAGGGGCGCACCACGATCGTCATCGCCCACCGCCTCTCCACCATCATGCATGCCGATTGCATTCTCGTGGTCGAGAGCGGATTGATCGTCGAGTCCGGCCGGCACGACGAGTTGCTGCGCAAGGGCGGCCGCTACGCCTCGTTCTACCGCCTGCAACTCAAGGAGCAGGCGCCGGCACGCGAGCCAGCCGCGGTCGGATGACGGACTGACGACAGTTCCGTGTCGTGCGCGTGATGTCAGCGTGCGAATGGGCCGAAGGGGGCCCATGATCGGGTCACGCCCCCGGCTCGTTGCTTCGTCTTATGGAACTCGGACGAGCTTTCGCGCGTTGGCAGGCGACCTCAACCCGAGTGGAGCCGCCAATGCCTCGCCGTGTCACCCTGCGCGTGCAATCACCCCTCCCCTTGGGCGATGTGACCATGGTCCCAGCAATGCTGAGCGGACAGCCCGAGGCCGCCATGGCCCGCGCGATGGCCGCGGCCCTTGCCGATGTCGAAGCGCCGACCGCGGCCGAGGTCTATCGTCGGCTGCGGCAGTCGTTTCCGCTGGCGCCGTTGAGCGCGCGCGTGGCGGCGCTCGGCGTCCTCATGGAGCGCCTGCGGCGCGCCTTCTGACCTGCCCTAAAGCAAGTCGCACCCGCTCGTCCCCGCGAACGCGGGAAACCAGCGAATTTAACGCGATGCGGGACTCCCCATCTGGATTCCCGCGTCCCGCGGGAATGAGCGGGAGGTGAGTCAATTCGGCCGCAAACGTTATCCACGCCGGCCGCGCTGGGGGTCGACTTACCCCCGATTCTGATACGACGGCAGCGGCCATTCCGGCTTGGCATTGGCGGCATCCTTCGGCGCCAGCGTCACGAGCTTGCCGCCGATGTTCTGCACGGCGCCGTTCTTCACCTTGTCGTTCTGCCCCTTGGCATCGAACTGGATGCCTGGTCCGATGCTGACATTGTCGGTGATGTTGGTGCTGCGGATGGCATCGGCCAGCGCCTTGGGGTCGGTCGAACCGGCACGCTTGTGGGCATCGGCGGCGACCAGCAGCGCCTCGAAGGTGAAGATGTGGTTGGTGTTCAGATTGACGCCGGGATCGGCCTTGGCCAAGGCGGCTTCGAGGACCGGGGTGAGCTTCTTGTGCGGGTCGTACCAGGGAACGAAGCTGATCGGGCCGTCGGCGAGCTTGCCCAGCGTCTTTAGGTACTGATCCTCATACCAGCCCGGCCCCATGCTCATGATCGCCTGCGGCGTCCAGCGCTGCTTCACCAGCTCGCGCGTCAGCAGCATGGCATCGTTCAGACGGCTGACCATCAGCAGCGCGTCGGCATTGGCGGCCTTCGCCTTGGCGACCTCGACGGAGAGATCGCGCGCCGCCGGATCGTAGGCGATCTCCTCGGCGATCGTGTAGGGCATCTCGAACTTCGGCATGACCGAACCGATGCCCTTCGCCATCGCCGTGCCGTAGGTGTCGTTCACGTGCATGAACACGACCGTCTTCGGCGCCGCGCCGGCAAGCGCGAAGACTTCTTTCTGGTTGGCGAAGGCGTCGCTCAGGATCATTCCCGTGGTGGGGAAATTCCTGAATACGAACTTGTAGCCCTGCTCGGTGATCGCCGGGGACGCGGCGATATTGATGACGAGCGGAACGCCTTTCTGCTCGGCGACCTGGGCAATCGCGGTGGTCTGGCCGGAATCGAAGGCGCCGATCAGGAGCTGCGCTCCTTCGCTGATCAGCTTTTCGGCGCGGGCGCGCGCGGTGTCGACGTTCGATTCAGTATCGGCGTTCATGATCGCGAGATCGGGCAGGCTCAGCGACTTCAGGATCGCGGGGGCGATGTCGACGCCGCGCTGGCAATCCTGGCCGATACCGGCCTGCAAGCCGGAGCGCGGCAGCAGCACGCCGACCTTCAACGCCCCGCCCTGGGCGCGCACCATCCCCGGGGCGGCGAGCACGGCGGCGGTTGCGGCGGCGCCGGCGAGCACGTGACGGCGGTCGGCCAGCATGCGAGTGCGGGTCATGGCGTTCTCCTCCGGGATTTTTGTGAAATCTTACGCGGCAGCCCGACCTGCGGCAACGCCGGTCAGGTCTGAAAGAGGTCGGCCACGGCCGCGGCAATACGCAGCAGCCTGCGGTCGTCGCCGTTGCGGGCGACGAGCATGAGCCCGACCGGAAGCGAGGCCGCAAGCGGCAGCGATACCGCGCACAGATCGAAGAAATTGCCGATCGACGTATTGCGCAGGAGCGCCGCGTTGCGCGCGGCGTAGACTTTGGGATCCGCCACCTCCGCGATCGTCGGGGCAACAATCGACGACGTCGGCATCACCAGAGCATCGAAGGTGGCCAGCCGTTGATCCATGGCGCGCGCGAGCCGTGCGCGTTGGCGCTGCATGTCGACGTAGTCGGCCCCCGAAACGGTGCAGCCGCGCTCGATGCGCACCCGCACATTCGGATCGATGTCTTGACCGCGCCGCTCGAGGCGCTGCCGATGGATGGCGCAAGCTTCGGGCTGCACGACGCCGCCGTAGGCGTTGACGCCGGCCATGTCGTCGAGCAGCGATATCTTTTCCCGTCCAATGCGCACGCCGGCGGCATCGAGCCGCTTCAGCGCCGTATCGAACGCCGACGCCACGATCTCATCCAACCGGTCGAGCGGCAGACCCTCGGCAAGGCCGAACCGCAGACCGGCGAGCGCGACCGGCTCGAGCGGCACAAATTCCTCGCCCGCCATGACGGCATCGGCCTTGGCGCAATCGGCGACGCTGCGAGCGAGCGGCCCGACGGAATCGAGCGAATAGCTCAGCGGAAATGCGCCATCGGTGGGGATGCGCTGCCGGCTCGGCTTGAAGCCGACGATGCCGCAGAGCGCCGCCGGGATGCGCACCGAGCCGCCGGTATCGGTCCCGATGGCGATCTCGCACATGCCGTCGGCGGCGGTTACCGCGGCGCCGGACGAGGACCCGCCCGGCACGCGGGTACGGTCGGCCGGATTGCCGGGCGTGCCGAAATGCGGATTGGCGCCGACGGCGCCAAAGGCGAACTCGGTCATGTTGGTCTTGGCGAGGATGACGGCGCCGCCGGCACGCAGCCGGCGTACGACCGGCGCATCGGCAATCGCCGGCGCCGCCTCCTCGGCAAGAACTTTCGAGCCGGCGCGGGTCGGCTCGCCGGCGACATCGAACAAATCCTTGATGCTGACGATCACGCCGTCAAGCGGGCCGAGCGAGATGCCGAGAGCCGCCCGCGCATCGGCGGCGTCGGCGGCCGCACGCGCCGCCTCAGAATAGACCGTGAGACAGGCGCGCATCCCCTCACCGTCCGGCTCGGCAATGCGGAACAGCGCATGTTCGAGACGATCGCGGCAGGAAAGGATTTTCATCGGTGCGTCTTGCTGTTGCGGCGGGTGGCGTGATGCCATTGCGGACCATACACCGATCCTGCCATCATCGGCGAGTGCCGATGTTGAAGAGGCGATGACGATGGGAGACGTGAAGCCGGCAATCTGCTTCATCGGTTTCGGCGAAGCGGGCCGGGCGATCGCCGCCGGACTGCGCGAGGCCGGCGCCGGGCGGATGACGGCGTGGGACATTCTGTTTCCCGAGCCCGCGGGCGAACGGCTCAGGCACGCCGGCGAAACGACCGGCGTCCGCTGTGCTTCCTCCGCCGGGGATGCTGCACGCGAGTCGCAGATCGTCATATCCGCCGTCACCGCGGCCGCGAGCGTCGCCGCGGCACAATCGGTCAAAGCGCACCTCGCCGGCCAGCCGTTTCTGCTCGACATCAACTCCGTCTCGCCCGGGCGCAAACAGGAGACTGCCAAGCTCCTTGGTGACAGTGCCCGCTACGTCGATGTCGCGGTGCTCGCGCCCATTCATCCGGCGCGGCACCAGACGCCGATGCTGCTCGCCGGACCGCATGCCGCGGCGGTCGCACCGATGCTGGCCGCACTGGGCATGCGCGCGTATATCGCCGGGACCGAAGTCGGCGCCGCGGCGGCGATCAAGATGGTGCGCAGCGTGATCGTGAAGGGGATCGAGGCGCTGACGCTCGAGTGCTTTCTCGCTGCCGCGCGCGCCGGCGTCGTGGATGAGGTCGCGAACTCTTTGAAGAACAACTATCCGGGCCTCGATTGGTCGAAGATCGTCCCCTACAATCTTGAACGCATGGCGGTGCACGGCGAGCGCCGCGCCGCCGAAATGGAAGAGGTCGCGGAAACGCTGCGCGAGCTCGGCGTCGAGCCGCTGATGACATTGGCGACGGTGAAGCGCCAGCGCGAGATGGGTCAGGTCGGCGCACAGGCACCGGTGCGCGAGGTTCTCCACCAGGACCGCACGGCGATCCTGAGCGCGATCAGCGCGGCCGCGCGCGACCGACACTGATCTCAACGACCCTTTCATTGCCCCCGGTTCAGCCGCGGCGGCGGATGGTGTCGGCGAGGAAGGCGAAGGACGCCTTGGGCGTACGCTTGAGCGACGCGAAATCGACGCGGACGACGCCGAAGCGGCGGCTGTAGCCCTCGGCCCACTCGAAATTGTCGAGCAGCGACCACACGAAATAGCCGCGCAGGTTGACGCCGTCGGCGAGCGCCCGATGCGCCGCGGCGAGATGATCGCGCAGGAACGCGATGCGGTCATCGTCATGCACGGTGCCGTCGGCATCGACGCGGTCGTCGAAGCACGCGCCGTTCTCGGTGACATAGAGTTCCAGATCGCCGTAGCGGTCGCGCAGGCTGGTCAGCTCTTCGTGGAGCCCTTCCGGCGTGACCGGCCAACCCATGGCGGTGAAGCGGGTCACGCCCGGTATCGGGCCCCACCACGCTCCCAACAGGCTGCCGGGCGCGTTGGCGACGTACATGCGGCTGTAATAGTTGATGCCGAGAAAATCCATCGGCTGGTGGATGACGGCGAGATCGCCGAACGCCGTCAGCGGCGCGAATTCCGCGGCGACGGCGGCAGGATAGAAGCCCTGGAGCAGTGGCTCGGCAAAGGCGCCGTTCCAGAGCGCGTCGAAGCGTTCAGCGGCGCGGCGGTCCACCGGGCTGTCCGAGGACGCCCGTACCGGCTGCAGCGAGATCACGGTGCCGAGACGGAGCCCGGAATGCTCGGCCCGCAGCGCCTGCAGCGCGCGCCCGTGGGCCAAGTTCTGATGGTGGGTGGCGGCGAGCATGTTGGCGAGACCGGTGAGCCCGGGCGCGTGCGAGCCGGCGCCATAGCCGAACAGTGCGTGGACGTTGGGCTCGTTGAACATCGCCCAGTGCTTGACGCGATCGCCCAGGCGGCGCCCGACCACGCGCGCGTAATCGGCAAATTTCTCGGCGATGTCGCGCTTGAGCCAGCCGCCCTCGTCCTGCAGCGCCTGCGGCAGATCCCAATGATAGAGGCATAGCCAGGGGGCGATGCCGCGCGCCATCAGCCCGTCGACGAGGCGATCATAGAAGTCGAGGCCGCGGTGCTCGACGACACCCGCGCCGGACGGCAGGATGCGCGGCCACGCAGTCGAGAAGCGGTAGGCGTTGAAGCCGCCGCGCGCCAGCCATTCGATGTCCTCGGCCCAGCGGTGATAGTGGTCGCAGGCGACATCGCCGGTGTCGTCGCCCTTTATCCGGCCCGGCGTGTGGGAAAAAACATCCCAGATGCTCTTGCCGCGCCCGTCGGCATCGACCGCTCCCTCGATCTGATAGCTCGAGGTCGAGGCGCCCCAGACGAAGTCGGCGGGGAATACGAGGTCCTCAGCCGTGGCCGAGCCCGGGCGCAGCGCCAGCTTTGCGCCGAACAAGCCCGAGAAGGTAGCCAGCAGATTCCGGCGCGACATCGTCATCATTCAGTTTCCTGGCCGCCTCAGTTTGCGCGCGGCACGGCAACGACGCCGAACCCGCTCGCCGGCCCGATGCTCCCTGGCAAGGAATGGACAGTATCCTCGGTCCCGACCGAGACCGACGTTCACCTCCGCGTCCTTAGTTTGCCGCGTGCCGCCGGCGGCAGCGCTCCGGCGGCTTTAAGCCGTGTGCTCCAGTACTCCCAAGTTCTGGCGACGACTCCGGGCATCAGATTGATGGCGCCGGCGAGCTTGATCTCGCCGCGATGCAACGGCTGCGGCGTACCGAGCATGTGCGCGCGCATCTGATACTCGGCATTTTGGCACAGGAAGATGGCGCGCGACACCAGCTCCTTCAATCCGCCACTGACCACGGTCGCCCCGTGGCGCTTCATCAGCACCACCGCGTGCCGGCCGAGAGCACGCGCGAGCGAACGGCCTTCCTCCTGCTTCACCACCAAGAGGTTGGTGTCGCCGAACTCGTCATGCTGGTCCCAGAACGGCGTCTCCTCGCCGATAGTCGCGCCCAGATGGAAGACCGGCGCGATCGGCTTGCCGGTGACGCAGAACGGCATGATGGCCGCGGCGTGATGGTGGCACACCGCCATCACGTCGCTGCGCGCCTGATAGATGCAGCCGTGAATCACGCGCTCGGCGTAGGGCTGCACCTTGGCGGGCTTCACCGGCTCCGAATCGAGGGTGTATTCGAGAATGTCGGCCGGCTCGACCAGCAGCGGGGAGCGCGAGCGCGACAACAGGTAGCGGCCCGGATCGGCCGGATGGCGCACGCTGACATGGCCGAATGCATCGAGCACGCGTTCATGGGCGAGGATACGGTTCGCCAGCGCGAGTTCGGCGACGAGATCCCTCAAGCTTTGCGGCACGGTCGGTCTCCATGCGCGGCAGCCACTCGGGCTGCCCGGCGCGCCTAGCAAATCCGCAAGCGGCCGACCGCGCAATTGCAAAATCGACCGGGGCGCCGCTGCGGTGGTCTCGGCGCGTGCCCGATGTTAACAATAGGCGGGACGCTGCGGCTCCCAGGCCCCGCATGGATACGCTCGACCTCGACATTAACATGCGCGTGAACGGCGAGGACGTGCAGGCGCGCATTGCGCCGCGAAAAACGCTGGTCGATTTCCTGCGCGACGATCTCTGCCTGACCGGAACGCATGTCGGCTGCGAGCACGGCGTCTGCGGCGCCTGTGCCGTGCGGCTCGATGGCGAGGTGGTGCGCGGCTGCCTCGTCTTTGCCGTGCAGTGCGACGGCTCGCGCATTGAAACCATCGAAGGATTGTCGGATTCCGGCGCCATCGCCGATCTGCAGATGGCGTTCCAGCGGCGGAACGCCCTGCAATGCGGCTACTGCACGCCTGGCATGCTCATCGGCGCCCAGGAGCTCTTGGCCGCCGGCGGCGTTCCCAGTCGCGACACAATTCGCGAGCATCTCTCCGGCAATTATTGCCGCTGCACCGGATACCAGGCGATCGTCGATGCGATCGAGTTCGTCGCGCAGATGCGCGCGGGAAAGGCAAGCTGACAATGAACGAACACACAAGACCGCTGACACTGTCGGAACGCGCCGACGAGCTTGAAGAACAGATGATGCAGGCACTGAATGAACGCATCATCACCAAGTCGGTGCTGTTTCGGATGGCCGACGGCAGGGTCGAGATCGACAACGGGCAGGCGCTGCTTGCCGCCAATCCCGGCAAGCACTTCCTCATGGGCGCCGATCCGCGGCTGCCGGAAATGCCGGAAAAGCCGACGCTGATCGACTTCTTCAAGGCCCGCTTCGCGTCCACCAGCCACATGCTGCAGAGCGCAACACACGCGCTCAAGGGCGGCCACAGCGAGAAGATCGTGCTCGCCTGCCTCCTCCACGACATCGGCGTCGCGAGCTTCATCCGCTGCGACCACGGCTATTGGGGCGCGCAGATGCTTGAACCCTACGTCGAGGAGGAGGTGAGCTGGGCGGTGCGCATGCACCAGGCGCTGCGCTTTTTCCCCGATCCGTCGGTCGGCTACGAATATCCGCAGATGTACGTCAAGTTCTTCGGCGCCGACTACAAACCGGAGCCTTATATCGTCGCCGAATACGAGCGCGCGCGGAACCACAAATGGTACATGAGCGCGCGGCTGATCACGCTCAACGACATCTATTCCTTCGATCCGGATGCCAAGGTCGATCTCAGTGACTTCGTCGACATCATCGGCCGCAATTTCAAGCAGCCGAAGGAAGGGCTGGGCTTCGACAATTCGCCGTCGGCGCATATGTGGCGCACGCTGATGTGGCCGACGCGGTTTTTGTAAACGTCATTCCGGGGCGCGGCCGAAGGCCGCGAACCCGGAATCCATAGTCACAGGTCAGGGAATATGATTCCGGGCGCCTCGCTGCGCTCGGCCGCGGAATGATGGGCTGAGAATGCGATGAAAATCTCCCCTGATCAGCCTTCCGGCCTCAGCGCGCTCGACCGGCCGAATTCCTACATCGGCCGCTCGGTGCCGCGGCCCAATCTGGCGCGGCTGACGCAGGGGCGCGGCCAGTATGTCAGCGACGTGGTGCTGCCGCGCATGGCGCACGTCGCCTATCTGCGCTCGCCGCACGCGCATGCGCGGATCAGAAGCATCGGCACGCAAGCAGCGCGGCAGGCGGCGGGCGTGGTCGCGGTCGCGACCGGCGCCGAACTCGCCAAGGTGATCACGCCGTGGGTCGGCGTGCTCACGCACCTCAAGGGCATCAAGTCGGCACCGCAGCACGCCATTGCGGTCGAGCGCGCCTGCTGGCAGGGCGAAGCGGTGTGCGCGGTCGTCGCGCGAACGCGCGCCGAAGCCGAGGACGCCTGCGCGCTGATCGACGTCGACTATGAAGCGCTCGGCGCCGTCACCGACCCGGAAACGGCGCTCGATCCGGCGACGCCGGTCATTCATCCCGAACTTGCCGACAATCTCACCTTCGAGCGCTCGCTCGTCGGCGGCGACCCCGACAACGGTTTTGCCGAGGCGGACGCGATCGCCGAGGCGACATTCGTGTTCGGCCGCCACACCGGTGTCACCAACGAGCCGCGCGCCATTGTCGCCGACTGGAATCCCGGCGAGCAACGCCTCACCGTCTATCAGGGCACGCAGGCGCCGCACATGATGCAGAACCTGTTTGCCAAGCACCTTGGCCTCGAGGAGCATCAGGTGCGTGTCCTCACCAAGGACGTCGGCGGCTCCTTCGGCATCAAGGTGCACGTCTACGCTGACGAGATGGCGACGGCGGCGCTGGCCAAGCTGCTCAAGCGGCCGGTGAAATTCGTCGCCGACCGGCTGGAGAGCTTCGTCGCCGACATCCATGCGCGCGATCACCGCGTCAAGGCGCGGATCGGTGTGAAGCGCGACGGCGCGATCACCGCCTTCGAGATCGACGATCTGACCGGCATCGGCCCCTACTCGGTCTATCCGCGCACGAGCGGGATCGAGGCGAACCAGGTCGTCAACCTCGTCGGCGGCCCGTACGCCTGCCCGAACTACCGCGCCCGCGCCCGCGTCGTGTTTCAGAACAAGAACGTGATGTGCCAGTATCGCGCCGTCGGCCACCCGATCGCCACCGCGGTCACCGAGGGTCTCGTCGAGCTGGCTGCGGCGAAAATCGGTATGGACCCGGTCGAGCTGCGGCGCCGCAACCTCATCGCCGACGACGGCTACCCGGCAACCGGCGCCTCCGGCATCAGGTTCGAGAAGCTCTCGCATCACGCCTCGCTCGACAAGATTCTGGCGATGATGGACTACGCCGGACTGCGCGCCGAGCAGGCGCGGCTGCGCGAGCGCGGCATCCACCGCGGCATCGGCTTCGCCTCGTTCGTCGAGGTGACCAATCCGTCCGCCGCGTTCTACGGCGTCGGCGGCGCCCGCATCTCTTCGCAGGACGGCGCGACCGCCCGCCTCGACGCGACCGGCGCCGTGTTCTGCCACACCGGCGTCACCGAACAGGGCCAGGGCGCGGAATTGGTCGTCGCGCAGTGCGTGGCGAGCGCGGTCGGCGTCCCTATCGAGCGCGTGCGCGTCATCACCGGCGATACCGACAACGTGCCCTATGGCGGCGGCACCTGGGCGTCGCGCGCGGCCGGCATCGGCGGCGAGGCCGCCTGGCAGGCCGGCAAGGCGCTGCGCGCCAACGTGCTCGCGGCTGCGGCCTCGATCCTGCAGGCTGATCCGCAGGCCCTCGATATCCGCGCCGGCGTCGTGGTGGATGCCGACACCGGCCGCGAGCGCATGGGAATCGAGGAAGTCGCGCGCATCGTCTATTTCCGCCCCGACACCCTGCCGCCCGGCTTCCAGGCCGAGTTGCTGGTGACGCGCCATTACGTCCCGCGCGCCTGGCCGTTCGCCTTCACCAACGGCGTGCAGGCGTCATATCTCGAGGTCGACACCACGACCGGTTTCGTGACGCTGCTCAGGCACTGGTGCGTCGAGGATTGCGGCACCGTGATCAACCCGCAGCTCGTCGACGAGCAGATCCGCGGCGGCATCGTGCAGGGCATCGGTGCCGCATTGCTCGAGCATTGCGTCTATGATGACGACGGTCAGCTCCTCAACGGCAACATGATGGACTATCTCGTACCGATGGCGCCCGACATGCCCGATATCGAGGTCGGCCACGTGGTGACGCCGACTACGGATTCCGAGCTTGGCGCCAAGGGCGCCGGCGAAGCCGGCACTGCCGGGGCGCCGGCGTGCATCATGAACGCGGTCAACGACGCGTTGCGCCCGCTCGGCGCCGCGCCGATCGTGGAAATGCCGATCACGCCCGAGCGCGTGCTGCGCGCGCTCGGGCTTGAGGTCTGAGTGGTGAGGACACCCATGCTTGACATCCGCTCGCTCGTATTCGCCCTCGCGACGGCGCTCGCACTGGCGGGAGCAGCGCCGGCGCACGCGGCCAGCCCGCTTTTCCGGGTCGATCCGTACTGGCCCAAGCCGCTGCCCAACAACTGGATCCTCGGACAGGTCGGCGGCATGGCGGTCGACGACCACGACGACATCTGGGTGTTCCAGCGGCCGCGCTCGCTCACCGACGACGAGAAGGGTGCGACGTTCGATCCGCCGCGCTCGAAGTGCTGCGTGCCGGCGCCCTCGGTGCTCGTGTTCAATCAGGCCGGCGACCTCGTAAAGTCGTGGGGCGGGCCGGGAGACAATCTGGGCTATGACTGGCCGCTGCAGGAGCACGGCATTCTGGTCGACAACAAGGGGTTCGTCTGGCTCAGCGGCAACGGCAAGGGCGACAATATGGTGCTGAAGTTCACCGCTGACGGAAAGTTCGTCAAGGAAATCGGCAAAAGCGGGCCGCTGACGAGCAGCACCGACCTCACCCAATTCGGCCAGGTGGCCGCGCTGGACTTCGATCCGCAGGCCAATGAAATCTACGCGGCGGACGGCTACGGCAATCACCGGGTCGCGGTGTTCGACGCCGACACCGGCGAGATCAAGCGGATCTGGGGCGCCTACGGCAATCCGCCGACCGACGAGAATCTGCCGACGTACAACCCCAATTCACCGCAGTTCGCCAACCCGGTGCATTGCATCGCCCTTGCCAAGGACGGCTTCGTCTATGTCTGCGACCGCACCAACAATCGCGTCCAGGTCTTCCGCAAGGACGGCAGCTTCGTGCGGCAGTTCGTGTTCGACCCGAAGACGCGCGGCTCCGGCTCGTCCTGGGGCATCGCGTTCTCGCCGCGCGACAGGAAACAAAACTACTTCGTCGTGATCGACGGCACCAACAACGTGCTGGACATCGTCCGCCGCCACGATGGCGCTATCGTCGGCACCAGCGGCCGGCCCGGCCGCGGCGCCGGCGAATTCCATTGGGTGCACGTCGGCAAGTTCGATTCGCGCGGCAACTTCTATACGGGCGAAGTCGATACCGGCAAACGGCTGCAGAAATGGGTGCCGATCGAATGATTTGACCGCGGCGCTCTATTGCGCCGGCAGCACGATGGCTCGGCATTCGCCGAAGCCGATGCGCGGATAGCCGGCCTTGGCGCAGAAGCCGCGGAAGATGATCTCATCCCCGTCCTCGATGAAGCCGCGCTTCTCGCCGCTCGGCAATGCGATCGGCTCGCTGCCGCGCGCGGTGAGTTCGAGGAGGCTTCCCCAGCTCGATCTCTCCGCGCCGGACACCGTGCCGGAGCCGATGAGATCGCCGGTCTCGAGGTTGCAGCCGTTGCTGGCGTGGTGCGCCACCATCTGCGCCACGGTCCAATAGACCGTCGGGAACGAACTCTGCGCGAGGCGCAACGGTGCGTTCCCGGCTTCCCGCATCGCCGCGCTCGCAAGATAGGCCTCAAGCGTGACGTCGAGGCCGCCATGGGTGCGATCCTCCGGATCGTCGAGATACGGCAGCGGCGGCGGATCGTCGGCGGGCCGCGCAAACGCTGCGACACGGAACGGCGCCAGCGCCTCCTGCGTCACCACCCAGGGCGAGACGGTCGTGGCGAAATTCTTGCCCAGGAACGGCCCGAGCGGCTGGTATTCCCAGCCCTGGATATCGCGCGCCGACCAGTCATTGAGCAGGCAGAAGCCGAAAATGTGCTCTGCCGCCCGGGCGATGGGAACGGTTTCGCCCAACCGGCTCGGCACGCCGATGTAGAAGCCGAGCTCGAGCTCGAAATCGAGATTGCGCGAAGCACCGTAGCTCGGCGCCGTCTCGTTCGCGCGTTTGCGCTGCCCACACGGCCGCCGCACGGCCGTACCGCTGGCGCGCACCGAGGAGGCGCGCCCGTGATACGCCACGGGCAGGTATTTGTAGTTGGGCAGCAGCGGGTTGTCCGGCCGGAACGCGCGGCCGGTATTGGTGGCGTGGAAGATCGAGGCGAAGAAGTCGGTGAAGTCGCCGATCCGCACCGGCAGCTCAAGTTCAGCTTGCGCCATCGGGACAAGATTCCGGCGCAGGCTTTGCTCGCCATGCGAGGCGCTCAAACCCCGCGACAGCGCCAGCCGCAAGGCCGACCAGACCGGCGGCCCGAGCGCCATCAGCGGATTGAGGGAGGGTGCGGCGCACGCGCGCGCGGCATCGGCCGCGACGCCGGCGAAAGAGGCAGCGGCTGCGGCGACGTCGAGGATCGCGTCACCGATCGCCACGCCGACGCGCGGGGTCGCCCCGGGCACCGGGCGGAACACGCCGAACGGCAGGTTCTGGATCGGGAAATCGCAGTCCGCGGCGTTCGCGCTTTCGAGGAAGCTTCGGCGCGCCGGATCGTGCGTCTCGTTCAGCGGGACTGTCATTTGACCAACCTAGGCAAGATCGCCCCTTGCGCGGCTACCACGGCAGCGGTTTACGATGCGCCGCCGTGCAGCTGCAGCTCGCGCCGGCGTTGATTGTCGCTCAGACGCCGTTTGCCCTCGGCTTCGATGATGCGGGCAAGCTCCGGATGATGCGCCGTCAGGGTGCGGAAATCGGCAAGGTCGAGAATCAGCAACGTCGAGGGCTGTGTCGTCGAGACGTTGGCGCTGCGGACCGAATTGCCGAGGAGCGCCATCTCGCCGAAGAAGGCGCCCGTGCCAAGACGGACCGGCGTCGGCTCAATGTCGACCTGCACCTCCCCCTCGGCAATGAAATACATGCAATCGCCGACCCTGCCGCGGCGGACAACGGCGGTCCGTTCGGGCATCTCCACGCGGCGCAGCATATGGGTGACCTCGGTGATCGCGCTCGGATCGAGTGTCTGGAAGAACGGCACCTTGCTCACGATGTCCCAGGTCTGGATGAAGTTGCTGCGCCGACTCTCGGCCGCGAAACCGTTGGCGAGGATGCCGGTCCACAATCCGAAGGTCGCGATCCCGCAAACCATGACCAGCCCGCCGAGGAAGCGGCCGAGCAGGGTCTGCGGCACCTCGTCGCCGTAGCCGGTCGTCGTCAACGTCACCACCGCCCACCACAGGGAATGCGGCACAGTGCCGAACGCTTCCGGCTGGCCCTTGCGCTCGATCACGTGCATCGCGGCCGAGGCCAGAAACAACACGATCAGAAACAGCACCGCCACGCTCGCCAGCGGCTTTGCCTCGAGGACGAAGACACGTCCGAGCCGGGCGAATTCACGCGAGTTCTGCGCGAACTTGATGACCCAAAGCGATGCGAACAGCCATGCCGTCGGCGGCGGCACGCCGCACAGCAAAGCCACGGGGATCGGAAGCACGCCGAGGAGGTCGATGAAGCCCGAGGCCGAGAACAGGCCGCTCTCGACCTTTTCGGCGCGGAATGTCGCACGCGCGCGCAGCAGGCCCTCGATCAGGAAAAAGGCAAAGCAGCCCCACAACACCAGGCTGAGCCAGGTACCCGCCGACCGGCGCAGTTCCGGCACCGTGAACGCCGTCATCGCGATCAGGCCGACGACGACCACGCCGTGAGGCACCAGCGCGGAGCCGCCGAGACGGCGCCACGGCGCCGTCAAATGCGTCACGTAGGAGAGCGTGCCTTTTGACATCAGGCGGGCCTGGGCGGCGGCCGCGCGTTAACGATCCGCAGCCGGCATTGACGGCAAATTACGCCGCCGGAGTTCGTATCGCCAGCCGAATTTGCGGCCGCTGCGCGCACGCTTAATTTATTTCGAAGCTGGATGCCACTAGACTGCACCGCCGACTAAGGCATTCCACTCTCTCATCCGGGATCACCATGAAGCAAAGGCAGATTTCGCGCGTGGAGCTGGCGAGCTATCTGCTGTCGCCTTCACTTTTCGTGATGCTGGCGCTGATGACGGTGGAGGCCATGCTCGCCGCTGGGACCACCTGGCTCGTCATCAATGCCGGGCGCAAAGTCGCCAGCGGCCAATTCCTGCTCAGCGATCTGATCTGGATTCTGGCCGCGCAGTCCGCCTCCTACGTCGCCGGCGTCGTCAGCTGGGTCTTCGCCGAGCGTGCCGGCTACCGCGGCTTCGGCAAATTCATGCTGCGTTTCGCGCGCGAGAACCGCGGCAAGGTCAAGCTGTTCAACGACCGGCCGGCGCGCGAGCAAGTCGAGCCGTTCCTGACCGGCGAGACCTTCCAATGCTTCTTCAACCTGGTGTACGAGCTCGAATTCGCGCTGAAACTCTTTCTCGGGCTCGTGTTCAATGCGCTCGTGCTCGGCGCGGAAATCGACCTGAGCCTGCCGTTCGCCTATGTCGGCGCGTTCGCCGCCCTGCTGTTCTTGCAGTGGGCGCTGCAAAACCCGATCGCGCGCACCTATCTGGAAAACCAGCGCATGAACAACAGGGTGACCGCGCAGGGCTACACCGCGTGGGACAACATCTTCAGCGGCAATGGCTACAATCTGCGGCTTTGGCTGTCGGGCTTCAAGACGCGGCTGCGCGAGGCGCTGGCGGCGCAAATCCGCGCCATTGTCGCGCGCGAGGGCATGAGCGCGATGAGCGGCATTGTCAGCCTCGCCATCGTGTTCGCCACCACGAGCGTGGTCGCGGTACACAACGCCGGCAACATGGCCCTGCTGATCGCGCTGGCGACGACGCTGCCGCGGCAGATCGAGATGACCTATGAGCTGCACCTGCTGGCCAGCGGCTGGAACGACTTCATCTCCATCTGGACGCGGTTCGGCGGGGTCGCCGCCAACATGCTGCCGCAGCCCGCGGCGACCTTCGACGAGCGCATCAAATTCGATCGGCTGGTGCTGCGCGAGGGCGAGCACACCAACGTCGTCTCGTCGGTGAACGACGCGCTGCGCATCGTCGCGGCGCAGCCAACCGGCCGCATCAACATCCGCGGCGCCAACGGCACCGGCAAGTCCTCGCTGCTGGCGAGCTTGAAGACCGAGATGAGGCGGCGCGCCTTCTACTGGCCGCCTTCCGACCGGCTCGCCTTCAAGTTCGCCGGCGGCGTCGTTCCGGTCGAGGTCGAAGAAGGTCACGACGGCGAGACCATCGTGGTCGCCAACTCGATGGACAAGAAGCTCGGATTCTCCACTGGCGAGCGCCAGCTCAAGTCGCTCGAGGAAATCGTCAATGCGACCGACGCCCAGGTCTATCTGCTCGACGAGTGGGACGCCAACCTCGATGCGGCGAACAAGGCCAAGGCGGACGCGCTGGTCGACGCGCTTGCCGCGCGCGCTCGCGTGGTCGAGATCTCGCACCGCGACCTCGCCGGGTGACTGAAACGGCAGGCAGCGCGGACCCGGTTCACATCGCCACGACCGGCTGCGGCGCAAGCGCCGGCTCGCGCGTTGCCACGCCGGAAAAGGCCGAGCCTTCCTTGAACCAGGACCCCGGCGCCGGCTGGCCCCACAAGGTCTGCCGCTGCGGGTCGCTCAGCGACCAGCGGATCGGCGCGTGGTCGGGATCGACGGTGAGATAGTCCGAGGAGAACAGCTCAACGCGGTGGCCGTCGGGATCGCGCACGTAGAGGAAGAACGCGTTGGAAATGCCGTGGCGTCCGGGCCCGCGCTCCATGTTGGCGAGATAGCCGGAGGTCGCCATCACGTCGCAAATGTGGATGATGTCGAGCACGCCTGCCGTCCACAGCCCGACGTGATGCAGCCGCGGGCCCAGCCCGTTGGTGAAGGCGAGGTCGTGGACGTTGCCTTTGCGCTGCAGCCACACCGCCCAGAGCTCGCCGCCGGAAGCGTCGGTCTCGGTATATTCGGTGAGGCGGAAGCCGAGTTCGGAATAGAAGTCGTAGCTCGCCTGCACGTCGGGCGTGAAGCAGTTGAGATGATCGATGCGCTGGATGCGCGCGCCCTGGTGCGCGGCGTATTTCTGCAGCATGCATTCGGAACGGTCCATCCGCGCATAGAGGTCGAGCGGCATGCCGAAGATGTCGGCGGTGCGCAGCGTCCGGCCCTGGTACGGCAGCTCAGGGAACGCTGTCGGCAGGTTGCGGCGGCCGAACCAGAATGCGGCGCGGTCGAGATCTTCTTCGCTGGCGAGCTTGAAGCCGAGCGCATGCGCCTCGCCGCCGCGTGAGCGCCTCAGCACGATCGAATGGTGGTTGCGCTCCTCGACGCCGCGCAGGTAGAGCGCATCCCCAGTCTCGTCGCTGACCAGAAGTCCGAGGCAATCGACGTAGAAGGCGCGCGAGCGGGCGAGATCGCGGACGCCAAGCTCGACGTGGCTCGCGCGCACGATGGCGAACGGCGGATCGAAAACCGGATCGCGGATCGGCATGCTCGGGTGCCGTTGACGGTGACTGCGCCGACTTCTAACACATCGCCCGGAAATCGGCAGCCCGCCGCCCGACCGCCGCGGTGCCGCGCGGGGAGATGCATGATGCGCCTTGCGAGCTACAAACTGCACGGCCGGCCGAGCTTCGGCGTGGTGGTCGGCGAGGGCATTGTCGACCTGCGCTCGCGGCTGAGCCGGTACGCCACGCTCATCGAAGTCTTTCGCGCCCAGGCGCTCGATCAGGCGAAAGCCGCCGCCGCGGGCGTTCGTCCCGACGCACCGCTCGCCGAGGCCGAGCTGTTGCCGCCGCTCGCGGCGCCGGAAAAGATCCTCTGCGTCGGCATCAACTACGCCAACCGCGGGCAGGACTACAATTTGAGCGAAAACCCGAAATACCCGAGCATGTTCTATCGCGCGCCCAATTCGCTGGTCGGGCATGGTCAGAACCTCATCCGGCCGAAGGTTTCCGAACAGCTCGACTATGAGGGCGAGATCGCCATGGTGATCGGCCGCGAGTGCAAGCGCGTGCCGAAGGAGCGCGCGCTCGAAGTGATCGCCGGCCTGACGCTGTGCAACGAAGGCACGGTCCGCGACTGGCTCCGCCACGGCCAGTTCAACGTCACCCAGGGCAAGAACTTCGACTCGAGCGGCAGCATCGGGCCGTGGATCGAGACCGAAGTGGAGCTGACAAAGCCGCTGCACCTCGTCGTGCGCAAGAACGGCGAGGTGACGCAGGACGACACCACCGCGAACATGGTCTACTCGTTCGCCGACCTCATCGCCTACATCACGACCTTCATGACGCTCAAGCCCGGCGACATCGTCGTCACCGGCACGCCGGTCAAGAAGGGGGCGAAGGCCGATCCGCCGGTATGGCTCAAGCCGGGCGATACGATCGAGGTCGAGTGCCCGCAGATCGGCGTGCTGCGCAATTCCGTGGCGGACGAGGCGTGAGCGGCGCCAACCGCGTCGCGCCCGCGGCCTGCGTGATCGGCTGGCCAGTCGCGCACTCGCGCTCGCCGCTGATCCACAATTACTGGCTCAAGCACTACGGGATTTCCGGCGACTATCGGCGCGAAGCGGTGATGCCGAAGGATTTTGCCGCCTTCGCCGGATCGCTCGCCGCGCGCGGCTATGTCGGCGCCAACGTCACCGTGCCGCACAAGGAGGCGGCGCTGGCGCTGTCGGAGCCCGACGATCGCGCACGCGCCGTCGGGGCCGCCAACACGTTGTGGCTCGACCATGGCGTCCTGCGCTCGACCAACACCGATGTCGAAGGATTTCTGGCCAATCTCGACGCCTGCGCGCCGGGCTGGGATCGGAACTTGAAGCAAGTGGTCATGTTCGGCGCCGGCGGCGCCGCGCGCGCCGTCGCCCACGGTCTCCTCGCGCGCTGCATCGGGCGCATTGTCGTTGTCAATCGCACGTTCGAGCGGGCGGAAGCGTTGCGCCAAATGTTCGGCGCCGCCGTGCAACCGGCGCGCTGGGAAGAGCTGGCCGCCGCGCTTGCCGGCGCCGGGCTCCTGGTCAACACCACGACGCTCGGCATGGAGAAACAGCCCGATCTCGACCTCGACGTCGGGCTCCTTCCCGCCGACGCCATCGTCGCCGACCTCGTCTACGTGCCGCTCGTGACCCCGCTGCTCAAGGCGGCCCGCGCCCGCGATCTGCGGACCGCCGACGGACTCGGCATGCTGCTGCATCAGGCGGTCCGTGGCTTTGCGCTATGGTTCGGCCGGACGCCCGACGTGACGGGCGAGCTGCGCGCCCTGATCGAAGCCGATCTCGCTCGCCCGCCTGACAACTCGGTTCGCGCCGACACGGGATCGCGGGCGAAGCGCTGAGGATGCGAACCGGTCAGCGCGCGCCGGCGCCCTGTACCGAGCGCCAGTCTGTGAATGGATTTTCCCGCGGCCATCGATGAGTACCAATCAGTCACTTGCCCGTCTTGGAAGCGTAGCCGCTGTCGCCGGGGCGGCCGTGCTTTTCGCGTCGACGCTGCTGCATCCAATGAGCCGTGATCCAAACAACGCGCCTGAGGCTTTTGCCGAATATGCGGCCGACTTTTTCTATGTTTGGACTTATCTCGGTCAATTTGCAGGATTTGCACTACTCGGCGCGGCGTTGGTCGCACTCGCGGCAACATTCGAGCCGGGTCGAGCGGCGGCTTGGGCGCGCATCGGCCTGGCCGGTGCCGTAGCCGGCGTGGCGGTCGCCGCCGCGCTCCAGGCCGTGGATGGGATTGCCCTGAAGGTCAGTGTGGACCGCTGGGCAGCGGCCACCGGGGACGTTCGCGCGGTCGTCTACGAAGCGGCGCTCGCGGTGCGCCAGATTGAGATCGGTCTGGCGGCCCTCCTGAGTGTAACGACCGGACTTGCACTGATCGCTTTCAGTTTCGCGATGCTCGTCAGCATGCGCTATCCCCATTGGGTGGGGGTGATCGGTCTGCTCGATGGCCTGGGGATGGTGGCAGCCGGGGGCGCGCAAGCCTCTTCCGGCTTTTCCGCCTTGGCGATGACGATAAGCATGACGGCGAGCTCGGTCCTGCTGCTTTGGATCATTCTCGCCGGGATTCTGATGTGGCGGCTGGCGCCTCGGTTGGGGAACAATGCCAAGGAGCGCACATTCAGCTCCAACGGCTGAACTGAAAACCGCATCTGGTTCACGAAGACTGCCGCGTCGCGTCTGGTGACAAACGCACGCAAGCGTACGCGAAAGCGCCAGGGCCGACGCGCAGCGCTTGCACCGCGGCAACCACGCGCCCGACGCCGCGCTGCGGCGCCGAACGCGCTGCGATCATCAGCCGCGGTAGTAAAAACCGGCTACGGTTTAGCCGGCCGTCGAGCCGTGGCCGCAACCGCAGCCGCCGCATCCGCCACCAAGGGCTCTACCTCGGCGGCCGCCGGCCGCGCGTTCGCGCGCTCGGGAGGCGTCCTTGTCGAAAACATGGAACGTCGCCAGCGTGACGTCGGAGATTTCCTCCTCATGGAGAGTAGTCTTCACCGGCTTTAAAGCGTGTTTCGCGTACCTCATGGTCAGGCCTCCTAGCCTCATTCCCGAAAATTCGACGGGATCGATTGCCGCAACAGCATTGGCGGACGCTCCGCGTCCGGCTGACGTTTCTCTCCGGCTCGCCGGGCCCTCGCCCTGCCTTTGCTGTTGCTCACGTGGCCCTTGCCGATCGCTTTTGCAATCGCTCACGACCTTCGCTCTCCAGTTCGTTACCGCAGCCGGCTTTGAATCGGATTTTAGGCACTGCAGATCCTGGTGGCTGTGCGGGATAGACAGCCAGGCGCAGCCCGGCATTGCATCTGCCGCGATCGTCGTTGACTAAACCTGAGGCCTCCTACGCCGCGATTGCCGCGTGAATGTCAGTGCAGTGACGTACGAGATTGCGATGCGAGCACACAAATTGCTTCAAAGGTGTGTCGATGTCATAGAAATAGATATTGGCAATGAAGCCGTAGATGCCGGCATCGATGCCGGTCGGCTGAGGCCCATGCACATAGCCTGCGGCCGGCAGCATGTTGGCCAGGACCCCGAGATCGGCGAGGCCGCGGGCGTAAGCGGCATCCGGCGGGTACCGGCCGATGCCTTGAAAGTGGTAGCGCTGAAAATTGTACTCGCGCGCCTTGTGCAGTCCGGCTTCGGTGACGCTGGGATGCTCCTTCATGAGCGCGCTGCGGAACGCCGGCCAGTACCGCTCGTCCTTCCAGCGTGAGTACGACATGACCCAATAGAGATCATCGAGCATCCGGGTGATGAGAACATTCTCGTCCTGCTGTGCCGGGGTCAGGGCGGCGTCGATGGTCAGACGGTATTTGCCGACGAGATGGCCGATGATTGACTCGCTGTCGCCGACCGTCTCGCCATCGTCAACGACGTAGGGAAGTTGCCCGCGCGGCGCCGCCGATGCATCGAAGATGTGCTCATGCCTGAACGCCACGCCGGCAAGCCGCATGAAGGCGAACACCTTGAGGCCGTAGCCGTTGTTGTCGGCAACGCCGAACAGCTCGGGATAGGAATAGAGTGTAATCATGGGGCCTCCGTGCAGGAGCTGCTTGCATTGGGGTTGCAGATTGCAACGAACCACGGCTTGGGTCGAGCACCGCTGCTGCTGGCTGACAAGGTAGGCGGCTCGCGAAGTCGGGCGCTGCGCGTGGAATATCGCAATATCAATTGACGCATAGTATTACGACAAATAGCTTGCGCCGGCCGCACTCACCGTCCGCCGTATTGCGCCGCGTTTTCCAGGAGACCGAAATGTCGACCAACAAGCTCAACGGAGCTCAGATCATCGTCGACTATCTGATCTGGCAGAAGGTACCCAGTGTCTTCGGCCTTTGCGGTCACGGCAATATCCAGTTCATCGACGCTTTGTACGAGCGCAAGAACGACATCAAGACCGTCTCGGTGCGCCACGAGAGCGTCGCGGGCTTTATGGTCGACGTGTATTATCGCGTGTCCGGCCAGCCGACCGCGACTTTTGCTTCGTGCGGCCCCGGCTCGGCCAACTTGCCGATCTCGCTCGCCAATGCCTTCCTCGACTCCGTACCCTTCATGGCGGTGACCGGTAACGTCCCGACCAGTCAGTTCAATCGCGGCGCCTTCCAGGAATTGTACCGCCACTATCAGGCGGACTTCCCGTCGACTGTGCGCTCCTATTGTAAGCGGGTGTTCCAGCCGACGCGCGGCGAGATGGTGCCGCTCGCGGTGCGCCAGGCGTGGAAGACCATGGTGACCGGACGGCCGGGACCGGTGGTGCTTGACGTGCCGTTCGATGTGTTCATGGAAGCAGCCGCCGAGGAGGCGCCGAAACCGGAAGAATGGAACGCCAACATTTCGAGCCGTTGCGGCGCCGATCCGGAAGGCGTGATCAAGACCGTCGACATGCTCCTTTCCGCCGAGCGGCCCGTCATTCTCGTCTGGACAGGGTGTGCGCTGGGGCGGTGCCTGCACTGAATTGCTGAGGCTGGCGGAACGCCTGCAAATTCCGGTGGCCGCATCGGCCAGCGGCCTCGGCGCCATTGACGCGCCGGATCATCCCTTGGCGCTGGGGCTGGTGGCACGCGGCGGGCACTACCAGGCGAACCACGCGGCGCGCCAAGCCGACGTCTTGCTGGCGCTCGGCGTGCGCTTCGACGACCGGACCTCGAGTTCGTGGATTCCGGGCTATTCGTTCACCATTCCCCCGACCAAACTCATTCATGTCGACATCGATCCCGAGGAGATTGGCCGCAACTACCCGGTCGCGCTCGGTCTGATGGCCGATGTGCGTACCTTCCTGCGCCAGCTGCACGCCGAACTGGACCGGCGGGCTGATCTTGGCGAGCGCGCCGACGCGCGGCGGAAGTGGCTCGAGGCCATCGACGGTTACCGAAAGGAATGGGACAAGCTGGTCGCCGCAGGGTTCAGCGATGACAGCCGGCCGATCAATCCGCAACGCGCGGCCTTTGAGATCGGCCGCGGTCTTCCTGAGGACGCCATCCTGGTGAGCGACATTGGCGTCCATCACAACTGGCTGCTCGGTTACCGCAAACCGCGCCGGCCGGATTCGTTGATCGGCTCGATGGAATCGGACCCATGGGCTTCGGGGTCGCAGGAGTTTTGGGCGCCAAGTTCGCCGCTCCCGACCGGCCTTGCGTGTCGGTATGCGGCGACGGCGCTTTCTTCATGCATGCGAACGTGCTCGGCACTGCGGTGGAGTACGATTTGCGGGTCGTCTGGGTGGTGTGGAACAACTACGCCTACGCATCGATCCGCGGACTGCAGCGCGGCTATCTCGGCGGCCGCGAGTTGGCCACGGACTTCCACCATCCGAAAACCGGCGAGCGTTACAATCCCGACTTTGCCGCCATGGCGCGCTCCGCGGGCGTCGGAGGCGTCCGCGTCGATCGGGCCGCGGACCTGGCCGAGGCTGTGCGGAGCGGCGTTGCCGCGAACAAGCCTTATCTGATCGACGTCGACATCGCCGCCGACGTCAATCCGGCGGGAGCGGGCGTTTGGGAACTGCCCGGCCTCGGACAGAGCAAACCTTCAATCGGTACGCGTTACCAGCCAGGCTGATGGCTGGTTCGGCGCGGCGCGGAGCATCCGGCGTGGGCCCTCACCATGCTCGTCGACGAAACGGCGGGTTGGGCGACGCGCCAAATAAGAGGCGTGTAACCCATTCGTGATCGGACGCCGCTCTGGCAATTTCTTGCGGCGGGGCTTGCATCTTGGCCGAACGCGCCGGCCCATCCGCGATCGCCTGCTCGCCGTTGCCATGGAGGCGTCACAACGGGCCCCTACCAATGACCGGGCTGGCCTCAGAAAGGATGAGACATCATGAACACGCAAGAACTCGCGAAGAGCTTTACCGACATGTGCGCGAAAGGCGAGTTCGACGCCGCCGGTAAGAAATTCTGGTCCGACGATGTCGTCAGCCGCGAACCGATGACCGGCGACATGGCGGTGCTCAAAGGGCGCAAGGCGGTCGAAGGAAAAGGCGAATGGTGGTATGCGAACCACGATGTGCACAATGTCACCGTCGAAGGTCCCTATGTGCACGGCGATCAGTTCGTCGTTCGTTTCAAGATGGACGTCACCCCCAAGGGCAAGCAGCGCATGAGCTTCGATGAAGTCGGCCTTTACACGGTGAAGAACGGCAAGATCGTCGAGGAAAGCTTCTTCATGCGCGGCTAGCGATCCTGACCGGATCGCATCCAGGTCGGAGCG